>CAWHBF010000024.1:0-172192 GCA_963827515.1 uncultured Acidobacteriota bacterium
ATCGTGGTAGCACAAGCGCATATGTTGTCGAAGTCGAGGTTCGATGATGTGCTGCCTAACAACCAAATGGAGCCGTCGCGCCTGACGGTCTCGTGCGATCCCGTCGCAGCGGCACGCGGCTCATTTGGAACGTTAGGCCTACTAGTTTGAAATGAAGCGCATCATCAGAATCAGTCCGAAGTTCACGGTCGAAAAACTCCAATCGGGCACGCTGCTCAATCGGATCGACGTCTACGAGGACCGTGTGCGTGGTTGGCTCATCGATTGCGGCCACATTCTTCAATAAGCACGAGCACGCGGGATCGGAGTATTTGGATAAGAAATAGCGTACTTCGAGGGCTGCGCGGTGTTCTATCGTGGGGAGGACAGCCGTAACCGGTCAAGAGAGTTCTTCCAAGTTGGATTCGAATCAGTGTTTCCCGATGTTTGCGCCTTCTCGGCTGCGATTCGTGAGGACTTTATTGATGTGATGTATCGGGACGGGCGATGGGGGCTCTTCCATCTGGGGATGGCACGCCGGCGAATTCTCTTGTCGGACGGCGAACCTGTATTTCGATTCAGGGTCAATCAGGCGAGCGAGTCAATCGACGCTATTTACATCAATCGATATGGGTTCATCCGCACTATCGACGAGCACCTCTCGTCTTACGTCGGCCCGACTTCGTGATACTTCCGAAACCGAGCTTCGGGACAAATTCGAGCTGGCCTGGGCGCTAGTGCATCAATAGATATCGTTCACGGTTGTGGATACAAGGCCCAGTAGGCCGCCAAACGGCGGTCGGCATCATCGTGAGCGTCCGCTGATGAACGCGGGCCGTGCGCCAAAACGAGACGAGGCATGGACAGTTTCTGGTTAATCGTCGCTGCAGGAATTGTCGTATTGCTGATCCTGCGTCTGCAGTCCGTAAGCTCGGAAGCACGGGAGGCGAGGAGGTGACAATAGGACCGGGACATTGCCCAGGCGCGGTCGGACGCACAAGCCGAGCTTCGACGCGCACTGGACCCTCTCCTGCACCAGGTTCAAGAACTGTCGGGACGGGTTAAGGACAAGGCCAAGACTCAGTTCGACGAATGGCGGCAGCGTGAGATCGACACTATTCGATTGAACGCTATTGAAGAAGCACGTCGTGAGGCTCGGCTGCTGGTCGACTCTTCGGAAAACCGAGGCCGAGGACGGCATTCGAGCAGACGCGCGACAGCGCTCGCAGTCCGTGATCACAGGAAAGGTGACGGAACACATTGCACCATTCTTCCCTGCCTTCAAGTTCTGCCAACCCCTCG
This sequence comes from uncultured Acidobacteriota bacterium, assembly GCA_963827515.1. GTDB lineage: Bacteria > Acidobacteriota > Vicinamibacteria > Vicinamibacterales > UBA2999 > JABFSA01. The sequence goes on from CAWHBF010000024.1 coordinate 1,282, forward strand.
CGACGCGAGATTCTGGGCACTCCGATCGATCTAGTCGTGTTTGACGGTTTGGATCAGGAAGCCCTGAGAGAAATTGTGTTCGTTGAAGTCAAAGCTGGCTCAGGGACATTGAGCGCCCGAGAGCGGCTAGTCCGAGATGCCGTCCGGTCTGGCAAGGTTCGCTGGGAAGAGCTGCGCGTTGAGATCGAACCGACAAACAAGACCGTGGTGGGTTCCAGCGCTGGGAAGAGTCAGCTTCCAGGCGACCTTGAATCAGCTCGACACCATGGCGAGCAGCTGGCCGCGACACAACAGCAAGCGCCAAGGTTGTCGCTGTTCGACCGAACGACGACCTCTTCTGTGTCGACAGGGACGAGCAGGGCCGTCCGGGTTCTGTGCACAAATTGCAGGGAAGTTGTTTCTCTGTCCGTGCCGCAGGGGTGTCAGCAGGCGAATTGTCCGAGGTGTAGGGAGTCCGCGAGGAACTGTAGCACATTGATTGGAATGCAGCAACGGCCTAACCTGGCATGCAGCCGACGGCGCGGCTGAACGTGACAGCGCCGCGGCTGATGCCCCGGCGTTAGACCGCTTGATTTGAAACGATGGCGAAATCAAAGAGCTGCGTTCAAGGCGCCCCAGTTCGTTCGCTACTTCGGTCCGGTGATCGACGCCCTCCAACAGCTTGGCGGGTCCGGTCAACCTGAGGAGGTTCGCGCACGGATTGTCCAGGCGCTTGGCCTGTCCGAAAAGGAACAGGCGGATCCCATGGCGAGCGGCATTCCCCGTTTCGAGAATCAAGTGCACTGGGCGAGGTTCTACCTGTCGAAGGGCGGCTTTATCGACTCGTCCCGTCGCGGCGTGTGGAGCTTGACTGACAAATCGCGCACTATCCCCTCGCTCACGCCCGATCAAGCACGAGAAATATTTCGGGATGTTTCGTCGATGTTCGCCAAGAAAGAGCCTGACGAGACCGACCAGGGCACCGCGGCTATCGAGAGCACCACACCGGAGCAAGTCGAAGCAGCCGGTCTTGACTATGCGCAGGAAGTCTCGGCGAAGCTCATGGCTTTGCCCGCGGCAGGCTTCGAGCGGTTCTGCCAACGCCTACTGCGAGAGTCCGGGTTTCAGGAAGTCACCGTCACCGGGCGGAGTGGAGACGGTGGTATCGACGGAATCGGGATATTACAGGTCAACGCGCTCGTCAGCTTCAAGGTCTTGTTTCAGTGCAAACGATACCGAGGCACCGTCGGTCCTGGGCAGGTGCGCGACTTCCGCGGCGCGATGATGGGTCGGGCGGACAAGGGGATCATCCTCACAACCGGCTCGTTCACGGCGGACGCTCGAAGAGAGGCCGTTCGTGACAGTTCAACAGATCGAGCTTGGTTGACGGCGAGAAACTGGTGGCGATGCTCGAGCAACTCGAACTGGGCCTCAAGCCTCGCCGAACCTTCGAAATTGATGCGTCGTTCTTCAAGGATTTCGAAGAATAGGCGCAATGAGCGGCCGGCGAGATGGTGACGAATCAGTCCGGCGACATGGGTGACAGTGTTTTGCGGATAAACCGACCCTTGTGATCCTCGATCTGCTGGCGCCGCTCGTCCATGCGTCCCAGCTTGAGCGGCCCAAAGTATACGTCCCAGAGTCCATCGCCGACTTCTTCGAGACCGACGTATTCGCCCGCGAGCGTGTGCGTCACGCAGACCCATCGCTTCTTCCAGCGGATGCCGCTGTTGTCGCTGACGAGCCGGACTTCGAAGTGGCCGGGGTAGTCGAGGGGCGGCAGACGCCGGGGCAGCTCGCGCGGCGACGGCTGATAGTGCGACGCGGGCGTCTCCTGGTCGAGCGCTTCGTGCGGGCGGTCGTGGTTGTATTCCTGCCGGAAGCGATTGAAGCGGACCTGCTGCGCGCGGAGCGTGCCGCTCGGCGGCCGGGTGGCTTCCGCTTTGAGCGTGCGGTGCATGCGCTCATGGCGCCCGTTCTGCTGCGGTGAGGCGGGCGCGATCAATTCGGGGAGGATGCCGAGCCGAATCCACCACACCGACAGGGTCGACAAGCGTCCGAGGGCCGTGGTGGCGAAGGGCACGCCATTATCGGTCCGGATGATGCCGGGCAACCCGTACTCGTGGAACAGACGGAGGAAGATGGGCCGGGCGCCGGCGATGGCAGTCGAGAGCAAGCCGTGGCAGGCCAGCAGATACCGGCTGTAGCCATCGACGATGGTCAGCGGATAGCGGTCCACCCCATTGCGGGTCTTGAACTGCCCTTTGAAGTCGGCCGTCCAGGTGCCGTTGGGGGCCGTCATCGGGATCAGCGGCCGGCCCGGATGCGCGGGAGCGGGCCGGCGCCGCGTGGTCGTAATGAGGCCGGCGCGATCCAGCAGAGTCACACACCGTATTCCGGGCCGGGAGCGTCCAGGTCGGCTCTCGCGTGGCGACCACCTTCAGCAGCTTCTTGGCTCCCCAGCTCGGATGATGGCGCCGCACCTCCAGCAGGGCCGTCACGACGCGCTCGGGCGTGGCGTGCGGCGAATGCAGCGGCCGTCGCAATCGATCGACGAGGCCTGCGGGACCGCCGGCCTCATAGCGGTCAATCCATTTGTAGGCCGTCTTTCGACTGATGCCGTATCGTCGCGCCAGATCCGCGACGTCGAACACGTCGCGCTGGTAATCCGCGATGAACTGCACGCGTTGATCCATGAGTAACGTCTCCCGCCACGGCATCGAGCACCTCGACTCGAGTGTGGCTGAATGTGTTACCCATGTCCCGGACTGTTCTGTCACCCTTGTCCCCGGACCGTACCACGCGGGGTCTAACCCCGCGCTGCACCCGACGGCCGCGGTGGAGCGCGCACGTTAGACGACACGAATCATCAGGGAGGAATCCATGAAGACGACGATGAAACGCCTCTTGCTGGTCGTGGTCGCGAGCGCCTATATGCATGCGCCCGCCGAGGCGCAAACTTTTGCGCGCATGGAGATTCATCCTATCGCGTCGGTCACGGTGACGAGCCAGCAGTTCCTGACCGGGGATCGATATGGCAGGCCGGTCATACTGAGCGGTGAGCTCCGGCTACCGCCTGCAACAGGCAAGGTGCCGGCGGTCATTCTGATGCACGGCTCCGGGGGTTTGAGCGCATCGACGGATCGTTGGGCGCAGGAGTTAAATAGCATCAGCATCGCCGCGTTCATCCTCGATTCGTTCACTGGGCGTGGCATCGTCAACACCAACGCAGACCAGTCTCAGCTCGAGTCGATCGCGATGATGTATGATGCGTATGCCGCACTCGCGCGCCTAGCATCGCATCCGCGTATCGATGCTACGCGCATCGGCATTATGGGCTTTTCCAAGGGCGCGGTGGCCGCGGTCTATTCGAGCAACCAACGGTTTCGGCAGTTGTATGGGCCAGTGAACGCCGAATTCGCGGCACACATCGGGTGTCCACGCCGTGCAACGTCGCTTATCGCAACGACGTCCAAGTCACCGGCAAGCCGATACGCCTCTTTCATGGCATCGCGGACGACTAGTTCGATCCAGCCGTGCCGCGCCTACGTCGGACGCCTCAGGGAGGCACGTGCGAATGTGCTGCTTACCGAATACCCCGACGCACATCATGCCTACGACAACTTCACGCTCCCTGGGTCACAACGTAACGCGACCGCTAAGACGACGCGCAACTGCGTGCTCGAGGAAAGCGACAAAGGCGCAGTTCTTAACGCGAAGACTCGGCAGGCATACAACCTTGCGAACGACCCCTGCGTCGAGCTCGGCCCGCACGTTGGCTACAACAAGACCGCTCACGAGGCGACCGTACACAGCGTGAAGGAGTTTCTCTCAACGACTTTTAAAGTTCAGCCATAGCGCAAAGGTGATCAGATTTATCGAAGGAGCTGAGCTGAACGCAAGGAGACGTGCGTTCTTCGTCGATCGAGACACTTCTTCACGTCGGCGTGTGAAGGGCACAACGCTAGTTCACTTGGACACTGGTGAGCGAGTGCGGCCTGGCATGATGGCGAGCGTGATCTCGTCGATGCGGTGGCCGGCGCAACGTAGGCCCCGCACCGGTAGCATCGTGGGCAACAAGCCGTCTAACTTGGCTTGCAGCCGACAGCTGCGTGGACTGCCAGTGTGGCGCTGCGGCTGAAGCCTTACGTTGGGCAGACGAAGTGTAATGGAGGCCATCATGCACCCAAAAGAGCATCAAGTCGGCTTCATGCGGGCAGTAGCCCTGGCCGCCTGCTTCTTCGCGCTTACTGCTGCATGGAGCCTTTCATCAAAGGCACAGACCAGACCACCTGCGGCACCGACGTGGTCGCCGAGCGGTCAACTGGAGCGGCCAGCCGATTACCGCGAGTGGGTGTACCTGACTAGCGGGCTCGGAATGACCTACGGGCCGGCGCAGGTTACCGCTGGCCAACACCAAATGTTCGACAACGTGTTCGTAACGCCGGATGCCTATCGGGAATTCCTAGCGTCGGGCACCTGGCCAGACAAAACCATGTTCATCCTGGAAATGCGAGACGCTCAGACGAATGTGTCGATCAATAGCGGTGGTCGGACACAGGGCGGCGTTATGGGCATCGAAGCTTCCGTGAAGGATCGAGCACGGTTTCCGAATGGTGGCTGGGCTTACTTTTCGTTTGACGGTCCCCAAGGTCTGGTTCCCTCCACAGCGCCTCTTCCAACAACCGCACGGTGCTACTCATGCCATCAGACGAACACGGCGGTTGACAATACCTTTGTTCAGTTCTACCCGACGCTGTTCGAGGTCGCGAAGCGGCTGGGAACCATCAAGGCAACCTACGACCCGACGCATAGGCCGTGATCGATCGGCTGCCCAACAAGCGGCTGCACCCGACGGCCGCCGGTGTCATCATGAGCGGTCGCGGGTGAGCCGCGGGCGTTAGACCGTCGGACACATCCGACGTCTGGGCCTGGGCTACACACCGGAGGAAGTCAACATGTGGCATCCAAGCAAGATGAAGTGCGTGATCTGCTACACCATCGTTGCGGTGATGGCAGCGGCTCAAGAAACACGCGGCATCGCTCAAGGAGGTGCCGACCCCAATGTCGCTCCCAATCCGTATCGGGTGGACGAGGGCTGGGCGAAGCTGCCCGAGGGACGAAAGTGGGGCGCGGCGGTCGGCGTTGACATCGATCGAGACGGCCAAAGCGTCTGGGTGTTTGACCGCTGCGCCACCGCTGACGATTGCTCCGGCTCGAACCTCGCGCCGATCCAGAAATTCGATGCGTCCGGCAGGCTTGTGACGAGCTTCGGCGCCGGAATGTTCAACTACCCGCACGGTCTCTTTGTCGATCGGGACGGCAACGTCTGGGTATCCGACGGGCGGGCGAAGAACGGCAAGGGCCACACGGTCATGAAATTCAGCCCGGAGGGAAGGCTCTTAATGACATTGGGCAAGCCCGGAGTTGCGGGCGATGGTCCGGACACGTTCAACGGACCGTCCGACATCCTGATTGCGCCGAACGGCGACATTTTCGTGGCCGATGGCCATGGCGGTGACACGAACGCACGGATTGTGAAGCTCTCCAAAGACGGGACATTCATCAAGGCATGGGGCAGGAAAGGTTCGGCGCCTGGCGAGTTCGACACGCCGCACGGGCTTGCCATGGATAGCGCCGGGCGGCTGTTCGTCGCCGACCGTTCGAACAGCCGCATCCAGGTGTTCAACCAGGACGGTCAGTTCCTTGCCGAGTGGAGACAATTCGGCAGGCCGAGCGGCGTCTTCATCGACAAGAAGGACGTCATCTACGTCGCCGACTCGCAATCGTCTGACAAGGTCAATCCGGGCTACAGGCAGGGAATTCGGATCGGGAATGTCAAGGACGGTAAAGTCACAGCCTTTATTCCGTGGGGTGAAACGAACACGCTGGAAGGCATCGCGGCGGACGACCGAGGGAATGTCTACGGTGGCTACACCAACACGCTGAATTTTCGACGGTTCGTGAGGAAATGACGCTTCGCGACGCGGTCTAACCCTGCGCCGGAGCCGTCGCGCCCGCTGCTGGTTCGATGATGTCGCCGTGGCGCGCGGCTCAGCGCGCACGTTAGACGGCTCGGCGGGCGAACGTATGAGGTAGGCATGATCGGCGCGATTGCCGGCGACGTCATCGGGTCAGTCCACGAGCACGCCCTGACGAAGTCCACCGACTTCGCGCTGTTCGACCCGCGCTGCCGATTCACAGACGATACGGTCTTAACTGTCGCAACGGCGTACGCGATTCTTAGCTGGAACGCCCTATGAAACCGCTTATCGCGATTTCGGACGAGAGCACGCTCATGCAGGCTATGGCGGTTCTTTCTATGGATGGCTCTTCGCCGACGAACCCCGTCCATACAACAGCTGGGGCAACGGCTCCGCAATGCGCGTTGCGCCAGTGGGCTTTGCGTTCGATAACGTTGACGACGTGTTGCATGAAGCCGAACGCAGCGCGGCGGTCACTCATAATCACTTGGAAGGCATCAAGGGCGCGCAGGCAACCGCACTTGGAGTCTTCTTGGCGAGGTCCGGGGCCTCGAAGGACGAGATTAGAAAGGATCTGACGCAGCGTTTTGGCTACAAGCTCGACCGAACGGTGGACCAGATTCGACCGGACTATCGATGGAACGTGTCGTGCCAGGGATCCGTTCCTGAAGCGATCGTGGCATTCTTGGATTCCTGCGATGTGGAGAACGCGATCAGACTCGCTGTGTCGCTCGGCGGCGATGCTGACACGCAGGCCGCAATCGCGGGAGGCATCGCTGAGGCCTTCTATGGAGGTCTGCCCGAGACCATTGTCGACGCCGTCTTGGAGCGGCTGCCTCCGAGGTTCATCGAAGTGATTGACGCCTTTCGACGGGCGTATCGATTGGGCGCGGAGCGTTGAATGGTTGAGGAAGCACCAGACGGCCGCTGGTGCAGGCTGGAGCGGCCGCTGGTGAACGCTGGCCGTTCGGCCGATCGGTGAGCCGGGAACGTGATTCGCTTCAGAGTTAGTCGATGGCGTTGGTCACGGTGTCGGTCACCTGGGGACGATGGGTGTCCCTCAAGAACGGCGACCGGAGGAGAAGTCGTATGAATAGATGGGCATTGCTCGTCATCGGCCTCGCTCTATCGGCTGCTGACCTGTCATCGCAAAACAAGCGAGTTATTGTGGTCGAACCGTTCACGCTTGCAACTGGTGTGGAGTTGCCATACGACATGAAGCAGCTTCAGGCGGGACTCGTGGCTGACTTGAAGGTTCAGATCGGAAAGGAGTTCGAGATTGTCTCCGAAGCGCCCTCAGCTCCCCAAGGGTCGGTCTATACGCTGACCGGCGAGTTCACGGGGTGGCGCCCAGGCAACGCCGCCAAACGCATCCTTGTTGGTATGGGCTCTGGTCGAGAAGCGAGTGATATCCATTACAGAGTCGCCGACACCTCTGGTCAGAACGTCGTTGACCGCACCGACACTATACGTACAAATTTTTACTCTCAGAGTGCGGGCTCTGTCGGAACGCTCGTACATCCGATTGCTCAGAAGATCGCTGAGCGGATTAGAGACGCCAAACTGAAATAGGCGGCCGAACACGGCTTGCAGCCGGCGGTGGCAGACGCGCTGAAGGAGCAGCCACCGCGGCTGAAGCCGGCCGTTAGACCGACAGGCGCTTTAGGGCCAGTTTCAAGAGGGAATGCTTGGCCGCTCGCCCCATAGGGCGGTGCAGGAGGCAAAATGCTAGGGCTGTTCGTTCTGGTCCTCTCGTTAGTTGGTATCGTGCGGATGGCCAGAACTCGTGGAGCCTCCCCTTGGCTGTACGGGTTGTTGGCCGGGGTGGGCTGGCTTGTTGTAGGTAATTTTGTCTCCGGCCTGCTCGCGGGGCTCGGGTTTCAATCCAGGTACCGGTGGTTTGACCTTCGGCGCAAGGCTCGCGGCTACAGTTGCGCCGTGGTTGTGGGTGGGTCTGGTGGCTCTGTACGTGAGGTACAGGGTGGGCAGTGGAGTCGAGGGGCCGTCGGGCAGTTGGAGTTGTCCGAACTGCCGTTCACTGAATCAGAGTTATGCCCTAAAGTGCGACAGTTGCGGCGAAGCATTCTCGAGTGCGCGAGTGGTCTAACCTGCCGCTGCAGCCGACGAGCGGCGCGTCGAGTGTCGGGCGGATCGAGGCGATGCCGAGCGCCGCTCGCGGCTGAGCGGCAACGCGTTAGACCGAACGACTGTTGTTCCCATTGAGAGGAGCTGACATGAAGACAATCGTTGTGGGTATTCTCCTGCTCGGGACGACAGTCTCTTACGCCCAATCGTCAGGTACCAGCCAGGCGTGCGAGAGGCTGGCAACTCTTCTACTTCCGAGTACCACTATCACTGAGGTCCAAGCGGTTCGCGCCGGAGCATTTGTGCCACCAGGTCCGGCGGCCGACGGCGCAGCCTTCCGTACACTGCCCGCGTTCTGCCGCGTCGAGGCCACGCTGAAGCCGTCGAACGATTCCGACATCAAGATCGAGGTCTGGATGCCGGGAGCCGATTGGAACGGCAAATTTCAGGCGGTCGGCAACGGCGCCTTCAGCGGGGCTATCAGTTACGCGGCGATGCGTACGGCACTTGCGCGCGGGTATGCCACCGGTTCCACAGATACCGGACATACCGGTGGCGGCGCAATGTGGGCACTCGGACACCCGGAAAAGGTCGTCGATTTTGGATGGCGCGCGGTCCATGAAATGACGGCGGCCTCGAAACAGATCATCGCGACCCACTACGGTCGTCGTCCGACGTTTTCATACTTCAACGGCTGCTCAGCCGGTGGACGTCAGGCCATGAAGGCCGCTCAGCGATTCCCAGAGGATTTCGACGGCATCATCGCAGGCGCACCTGGCTTGGATTGGACATCGCGTGCAACGCAGGCAGTGCGCGTGGAACAAGTGTTGGAATCAAACGCCGCGGCGCGGCTCTCGGAGACCCACCGTCAGCTGCTGCATGGTGCCGCGGTCAGCGCGTGCGACGCCTCGGACGGAGTGCGAGACGGGCTCATCGAGAATCCAGGGCGCTGCACGTTCGATCCCGGGATTCTTGAATGCAAGGCTGCCAATGGAACCGCGTGCCTGACGAAGGCACAGGTGGAGACGGCGAGGTTAATTTACTCAAGCCCCATCAATCCCAAGACCAAGCGAGTCGTCGCTGGTCTCGCGCCAGGCAGCGAACTCGGATGGAGCGACCTCGGATGGACCGCCTCAGCTCGGGCGACGGGTCTGGACCAGTTCCGATTCCTCGTGTTCGGGGACCCGAGCTGGACCGTTCAGAAGTTCAATTTCGACTCCGATATCGTCCGGGCCGAGGAAGCCGATGGCGACACCATCAACGCGCTCGATCCGAATCTGAAGCCGTTCGTGGTTCGAGGTGGCAAGCTGATTCAGTACCACGGGTGGAGCGATCCGCAGATTTCCCCTTTTAACAGTACGCAGTACTACTCGCGAGTGCTGGAGGCGCTTGGCAGCGTGTCCGATGTCGATCGTTCGTATCGGCTGTTCATGGCGCCCGGCATGGGGCACTGCGGGGGCGGGGAAGGACCAAACACATTCGACATGGTCGGCGCGCTCGAGCAGTGGGTCGAGCATGGCCGAGCGCCGGACCGGATTATTGCGTCACATTCCACCAACGGTGTCGTCGACAGAACACGGCCGCTCTGTCGCTATCCCGAGGTCGCTGTGTACTCAGGAACAGGAAGCACAGACGATGCATCAAGCTTTGTATGCAAGGCACCATAGACATGGTTGGTTGTCGGTCTAACATGCGTTGCACCAGACGCCCGCGAGGCTGTGACTTGAGGCGGCCGCTGGTGAACGCCGGCCCAACATCCGCTTGCAGCCGACGGCGGCGGGTGTGACGATGGGCCGCCGCGGCTGAAGCTGCGCGTTAGACAGCGGAACGGGCCCTCCCTTGTCTTGACAGGTGTATAGAATAGTCATATACATCCCTCGTGGGTGTCCTCGACGAATTCCTCGCTGGTCTCGAGGGGTTCGAGTGGGATGCGGGCAACTCGGACAAGAACTGGCGGAGCCACCAGGTGCGACAGGCTGAGACCGAGCAGGTCTTGCTAAATCGCCCGGTGGTGTTCGCGACCGACCTGAAACACTCGCGGGCCGAGGCGCGGTTCTTCACGCTCGGCCGGACCGATAGCGGCCGACATCTGGCAATCGTGTTCACCACGCGCGGCACACGCGTGCGGGTCATCTCGGCCCGGCCGATGAGTCGGGCAGAACGAAGGGCATATGGCCAAGTCGAAGCGAAGTCTTAAACCAATTCCGAGGTTCGCCTCCGAGGGCGAAGAACGCCATTTCTGGGAGACGCACGATTCGGCGGGCTATGTGGATTGGTCGAAGGCCACCGTCGTGTCGCTACCGAATCTGAAGCCGTCGACTGAGACGATCTCGTTGCGGTTACCGGCCCCGTTACTGAGTGATTTGAAGGCCCTCGCCAACAAGCGCGACGTACCTTATCAATCGTTGCTCAAAGTGTTCGTGGCGGACCGCGTCGCGGAGGAATGGCGGTCATCGAAACATCAAGGCGCACTGTCTAACAAGGCGCTGCAGCCGGCGAGCCGCAGGCGGCCCAAGACCGCGGTCAAACGCGTGGCGCGTGCGGTTCGCGGCTGAGCGCCAGGCGTTGAGCGGGCGAACATCCGAGGGAAACGAGATGAAGCCGTTGTCCAAATCGAGCGTGTACGTGGCTCTCCTTGGAGTGACCCTTCTCGGCTCGGCCGCGCGAGCGACTCTGGCACAGGGCGGGGCACCACCCGACCAACCCTCGGTGACGGTTCGAGGGCAGACGTATACGCCCCGGTCAATCCTGTCCCGCAATATGGGCACTGACGAGGATCAGACAACTGCCTTCTCGCCCCACAAGGTGATCGGCAACATCTATTACGTGGGGACCCGGACACTCAGTTCGTATTTGATTACCACCCCGGAGGGCCACATTCTTGTCAACAGCACGTACGAAAGGAATGTGCGCACCATCGAGAAGTCGGTGGCGGAGCTCGGGTTCAAGTTTGCGGACGTCCGGTTCTTGCTTGGGACCCACGCCCACGGCGATCACCAGGAGGGAGATGCCCTGACCAAGGAGTTGACTGGGGCGCAGGTCTTGGTGATGCGCGAAGACGTACCCGCGCTCCAAGCGATCACACCCGGCGGTAAGGTCCACCCAATCGACCGAACACTACGTGACGGCGAGGAGGTGACCCTTGGAGGGACCAGGCTCGTAGCACACTTGACGGCCGGCCACACTCGCGGCTGCACGACGTGGACAATGACGGCGCGGGAGGGCGCGCAGAACTTCAATGTGGTCTTTGCGTGTAGCTATCGCGCACCTGGGAACGTGACACCTGAGATCGAGAATGAGTTCGATCGAACGTTCAAGATGGTGCGCTCGTTGCCCTGTGACGTGCCGCTTGGCGATCACCCAGCGCAGTACAACATGATGGCCAAGTTCGCCAGACTGAAAGCTGGCGCGCCGAACCCGTTTATCGACGCCGCCAACTGCTGGGTTGAGGCCGAGGTCCAAGAGGCTATGCTCCGAGCACAATTGCAGCTACAGCAGAAAGCGGTGACGCGGTAACGGATGCCTGTGGGCGATTCATTTCCACGACCGCCCCAGCACCTGCTCGTTGTCGCGATTGCCGCCTAACCCCGCGCTGGAGCCGACAGCGTGAATGGGAGACTCCGAGGATGGATGCGCTGCGGCTCAGCGCGACCGTTAGGCGGACGAAGGATTTGATGTCGGGAGGTGAAATGTGGAAGGGTCTTCTTGCTATCGCCGCCGTCGTCACTGCATTGCTTGTGTCCCCAGTTCTGCCGCGCGCAGCTGAGCCCCTTCCTCGTGCGGCGAGCCCGAGGAGGTTGGGCTCTCGTCTGAGCGACTCGGCGTGAACGGCGATGGGTTCGGCGATCTCGTGGTTCACGTCGAGGCAGCAGATCTCGAGCTCAGTGCGTCCGACGTGATCGCTGAGCTAACAGCCAGTACGTTTGGAGGTCGCGTTGTTTTCGGGTTCGACTGATCAGGATCGGGCGGTAGTGCCACGCGGTCTAACACGCGTTGCACCAGACGGCCGCGAGGCTCTGTGACTTGAGGCGGCCTGGTGCAACGCTGGCCGCTAGACCGCCATCAAACCGGACGACATCGAAGAGGAGCTCGATCATGACACGAGGGCCAGTTGAGCGTAGTCGTCGGCGCACAGGTGCTTTGGTCGTCGCCTTGATCGCGACAGGCTTCCTCCAGATCGCCCCCGCGCAGGTGCCGCTGCAGGATCAGCAACCGGCCGGATCAGCGTTGCGACCGGCAGTGATGGGTCCTTCCGGGGGCGTCTCCACAGGTCACCCGTTGACGACCGCAGTGGCCTTCGGAGTCTTGCTGAAGGGTGGGAACGCGTTCGATGCGGGCGTGGCCTCGCTGCTCGCTGGCGGCGTACTCGAGCAGGACCTATACAGTCTCGGCGGCGAAGCGTTGGTACTCGTGTATCCGAAGAAGGAAGCCAAGGTCACATCAATCGTCGGACAGGGCTGGGCGCCTCACGCGGTGGACGTGGACTGGTACCTCACGCGTCAGAAGAATCTCCAGGGTGAAGGGCTGGATCCTGCAGTCGTGCCCGGCGCATTGCATGCTGCGCTCACGGTGCTCGAGCGATGGGGCACGATGAGTTTTGAGGACGTGGCGGCTCCAGCAATCGGATACGCGGAGGGTGGCTTTCCGATGCGGTCGAGCACAGCGCGCGCGATTCAAAACGAGCTCAAGTTCTTCGAGCGCTGGCCGGGGAACAAGACCTATTGGCTCAAGCCCGATGGATCGCTATACAAGCCCGGCGAGACCATCAAGCTACCGGCAACCGCCAGAACATTACGCCGCATGGTCGAGGCGGAACGCGGCGCGAAAGGCCGCGGACGCGCCGCTGGCATCACGGCGGCGCGCGACCGGTTTTACAAGGGTGACATTGCCCGCGAGATGGTTGCGTTCCTGCGCCAGCACGGTGCGCCATTCGACGAAAGCGACTTCGCCGAGTACTTCGCACGGGTCGAGGAGCCGGCGCGGACGACCTACCGTGGCTACACCGTGTACAAACACGGATTCGGCAGTCAAGGGCCCGTACTGCTGCAGGCACTCAACATCCTGGAGCAGTTCGATCTCCACACGATGGGCTACGCGAGCGCCGACTACCTCCATACAGTTGTCGAGGCGTTGAAGCTCGCATACGCGGACCGGGATTCGTATTACGCGGACCCGGCCTTCGTCAAGGTGCCGTCCGAAGGACTTCTGTCGAAAGCCTACGCGAAGGAGCGCGCCGCGCTGATCGATCGGACGCGTGCGTCGACGACCTTTGTTGCCGGCGATCCGCTCCGCTTCGACTCTCAGGTGAAGGTGTGGCCGTACTGGAAGGCGAACGTTCACGCCACCACGCCGTCGGCGCGTGCGGTATCCGATCCCTTGCTCCTCTCGTCGCTCGGGCAGGACTCCGCGGGTGTCTCGAAGGACACCACGCATATGGCCGTCATCGACAAGGACGGCAATGTGTTCGACGTGACGCCGAGTGGGGGGTGGGTGCCTGGCGCGGTCATCCTTGGTGATACGGGCATTGGGATGAGCGTTCGTGGGGAGCAGTTCTGGCTGGACAAGGAGCGAGCCAATCAGATTCGTCCACGTGCACGTCCGCGCTACACGCTTACCCCGAGCCTGGTGTTCAGGGGCGATACCCCAATCATGGCATTGGGCACGCCGGGCGGAGACAACCAAGACCAAACGATCTTGCAGGCCTTCTTGAGTGTGGTCGAGTTCTGGGACGATTGGTATCCGAACCTTCATGCCGCGCTGGAACGGCCTCGGGTGCAGACGTTGCACTTCTATGGTTCGTTCTGGCCTCATACTCCCGGCTTCAACAGGCTCAACGTGGAAGCCACGGTGCCGGATGAGGTTTACAACGAGTTGAGGACTCGTGGCCATGACGTGAGCCGGTTGCGGCCGTTTGGCATGTCTGGCTGTGCCACGGCCGTCATGATTGACCCCTCGTCTGGCAATCGATTCGCTGCGGGGGATCCGCGGCGCGACTGCTATGCGATGGCGTACTGAGCGCATCAGCGACGACCCGTGGCGCGGTCTAACACGCGTTGCACCAGTCGGCGGGATTCGCGATGTGAGCCGCCGCTGGTGAACGCTGGCCGTTAGACCGCTGATCGAAGGTCAGAACTCAGAGCTGTTACATCAGCCACGTTTCCACGGCCTCACGCTATGAGGAGTTCATTCGATGTGTGATCGACAATCGATTGTGAAGGTAGCAGCTCTGTCGTTTCTGATCGGCACTGTAAACAATCCCGCCTCTGAGGCGCAGACGACGTCTTCGCCGCCAACGGCGTTTCAGGTTCTAGAGGCCACAATCGATGACGTCCACGCTGCGCTCCGCGCGAAGCGAACGACGTGTCGTGCGCTCGTGGAACTGTATCTCAAGCGCATCGGGGCCTACGACAAGGCTGGCCCTCGTCTGAACGCGGTGCAAACCATCAACCCGCATGCGCTGCAAGAAGCCGACCGACTGGACGCCTCGTTCCTTTCCTCAGGACCGGTAGGCGCGCTTCACTGCATTCCCGTGCTCGTCAAAGATCAGGTGGAGACGAGCGACATATTGACAACCTTCGGATCGGCAGTGTTCACGGACTTCGTTCCACAGAGAGACGCCACCATTGTGACCAGGTTGAGGAAAGCGGGTGCTGTTATTGTCGGGAAGTCGACGATGGGCGAGTACGCGTCCGGCTACCTCAGCTCCGCGTCTGGACCCATTCGGAACGCCTACGACCCAAAACGTCACGCGAGCGGTTCCTCGGGTGGAACCGGTTCCGGCGTTTCGGCCAACTTCGCGACGGTAGGCATCGCGGAGGACACTGGCGGATCGACGCGCGGTCCTGCGGCCGTGAGCAATCTAGTGGGTTTGAGACCGACGGTGCCGCTCGTGAGCCGGCACGGGATGTTTCCTGCAAGGCCAACCACCGACACATTGGGGCCCGTCGCCCGCACGGTGAGAGATGCCGCCATCGTCCTCGACGCGATTGCTGGCTACGATCCCAAAGACCCGGTGACGGCATACGCAGTCGGACAGATTCCCGCCTCCTACACCGCGTTCCTCGCGCGAGACGGGCTCAAGGGAGCGCGCATCGGCGTCATTCGGCAGCCCATGGATGCGAAGACCGACCCCGCGTCAGACGACTACCGGAAAGTGAGAACGGTCATCGACAAGGCAATCGCCGATCTCGAGGACGCTTGGCGCTGAGGTCGTCGATCCCGTCACGATTCCTGATGCGATCGAGCGGGTTAACAAGCCGTACGACGGCAACGTGTTCGAGACCGAGCCGGCGATCAACAAGTATCTCGCCGAGCACTCCAACGCCCCTGTCAAGACGTTACGCGAGATTCTGCTATCCGGGAAAGTAGTGCCGTCGCGAGTTAGAGTCTTGATGAACAGCGTCGGCAGGTCCACTGAAGATCCCGGCTACCTGCAGATTCTGCGCAGCGTCGAAGACACGCGCCAAGTCGTGCTCGGTCTGATGGCAGACCACAAGCTGGACGCGTTGGTGTACGCGACATTCGACCACCAGCCAGTGGAGATTGGCCCTGACGACATGACCAACCCCTTGGTCGATACCGCGGGTATCGGCAACAACCGACGCTTGAGTCCCATCCTCGGGTTTCCAGCCATGACGGTGCCGGCAGGGTTCACGACCGAAGGGCTCCCTGTCGGGATTGAGTTCTTGGCAAGACCGTTCGCAGAAGGAACGCTTTTCAAGTTCGGGTATGCCTATGAGCAGGCGACCCATCACCGCAAACCACCGGCTTCAGCTCCCGTTCTTCGCGGCGAGCCATGACGGCGGCAGAGCGATGCCTTTGCAGCGGTCTAACACGGCATGCACCAGACAGCGCTCGCGCATGGTGAAGTGCCGCTGGTGATGCCTCACGTCAGCCGGACGTTGCTTCAAAAGGTGAGAATCCGATGATTCCGAAACGATGGCTCATGCTCGCGGGGCTGGCGTTTGCAACGGCTTCGGTGACTGCGACTGGTCAGCGCAATGGTGATGTGACTTCAACTGCGGTGCCCACTCCGGGGTCG
The DNA here is from genome assembly GCA_963827515.1 of uncultured Acidobacteriota bacterium. Taxonomy (GTDB): domain Bacteria; phylum Acidobacteriota; class Vicinamibacteria; order Vicinamibacterales; family UBA2999; genus JABFSA01. The sequence continues at coordinate 17,371 of CAWHBF010000024.1, forward strand.
CTCGTGGCGCAGGCCACCAGTCGCGACCTCGAGGCCATCGCGTCGTGGGTGGCGGTCGACGTCGCCACCGGCTACGAGCGGCGGTGGCGCCAGCACTCGCCTCGGCGCTGGGCGAGTGGACGGGTCGACGCGTGGGGCAACGTCGTCGCGACCGTCGGTTCCGGCTCGCCTCACCGCATCGTCGCGTGCGCGCTCGATCGTCCCAGCTATGCCGTGTCGCAGATCAGGGACGATGGCTATCTGCGGCTCCATCGGATCGGCGCCGGATCGCGACACGTGTTGTGGGACCAGCAGTTCGAGGCGCAGCAGGTGCGGGTGCTGACGGCCGCCGGGCCCGTCGCGGGCGTCGTTGCCGTGGTCCAACGGACACTTCGCGCCCCAGCACGCTGGCGAAACCGCGCTGGTGACCGCCGACGATCTCTGGGTCGATGTCGGTGCCGAGTCGCGCGCCGACGTCGAAGCGCTCGGCATCGCGTTGCTGGATCCCGGTCGGCCGCCACCTGCCGCCATGGCCGATCGCGGGCGGCGTGGCGGGGCCAGACGCCGGGCGACGGACCGGGTGCGCCGCGATCGTTGCTGTCGCCGCGGCTGCGCGCCAGGGCGGCGTGCAGGGTCGCACAACCTTTGTGCTGAGTGCGCAGGAAGGGACCGGATGGGTCGGTCTCTCGTCGCTCGTGGCCCGTGGCGAACGGGTTGACCAGCTGACTGTGCTCGCGCCGGGTGAGAGATGCGCGGAGCCGAGAGCGACCGGCCTGTGAACAGGCTCGCCCGCTTCGGGGCCGTGCTCGAGGCATCCGGTGTGAAGACAGTGCGGTGGCTGGCGCCCTCGGTGGAGCAGGCGGGCTCGCACATGGAGATCGTGCGCGCAGCCGAGGCGGAGTGGTTGCTCGGTGTCGCGGCGCAGGCTGCCGGTGTTGCCGTTGCCCCGAGCCACGGCTGGATCGCCGCGCCGCCGCCGGCCCCGTTGCGGACCGGCCGTGCCGACGGCTCGTTCACCGCGAGTCGCGTCGGTGCTCACCGATCTCGTCGAACGCTATGGCGGTGTCAGCGCACGAATGGTCTGTTCGTCGTGCGGTCCTGGCGTCGCTTCCCGCCTGGGCGCGCGAGCGCGCCGTCGTGGACGACATCGGCAACATCATGGTGGAGGCCGGACCGCAGGGCCCTGCGACCGTCTTCATGGCTCACATGGACGAAGTGGGCTACGTGATCGAGTCGATTGCCCCCGACGGTACGGTGACGCTCGTCGCGCAAGGGGGCGCGGTGGCGTCGGCGTGGGAAGGGCAGACGGCGCTTGTCCATTTCGATCCGCCGGGCGCGCCCAGCACCGTCGCGGGCCTTGGCAACGACATCAACCCGCGCTGGAAGGCGGGTTCGCTCGCCGCTACGGCGCCGCCGCCGCTGCGCGGCGTGTTCCGCATTCGCGCTGCTGCCCCACGCAAGGACCCCGGCGCGATTGCAGGCGTGGTTCGGCCTGGACGCGGAAGGCCTCGCGGCGCGTGGCGTCACCGTCGGAATGCAGGTGACGAGTCACAAAGAGGGACTGCGCCTCGGGCGCACACGCTACACGGCCCGCTCCCTTGATGACCGCGCCGGGACCACGGCGCTTGTCCGCGCGATCAATCAGATCAATCCCGACCGGTTGCCCGGCAGAGGTGATCTTCGCTTGGTCGGTCCATGAGGAAGGCGGGCTTGCGGGGCGCCACGGCGATGGCGCGTCGATTCGGTCGGACCACGACGCGGATCTACTCGCTCGACACGTTCGTGTCCTCCGACACGCCGCTCGAGTCGCCGCATTTCGCGTACGCGCCGCTCGGGAAAGGGCCGGTGTTCCGCGCGATCGAGAGCTCGAACGTGTCGCCCGACGAGGAACGGTCACGCGTGCGCCGCGCGGCCGCGGCCGCGGGCATTCCGCTCCAGATCGGGCTGACGCAGGGCGGCACCGACGGCTCGACCTTCACGTTCTGGGGCGCGCCGAACCAGGGGCTGTCCTGGCCGGGTCGCTACAGCCACTCGCCCGGTGAGGTGCTCGACCTGCGGGATCTCGACATGCTCACGCGACTCATCGTGGCGGTAGCATCAGCGCGAGAGCGTTAGTAGTGGCAGGCGCCACCTAACACGCGTTGCACCAGACGGCCGCCCGTGGATCGTGACGCGGCCGCCGGTGAACGCTGGCCGTTGGGCAGACTGAACCGAGAAGATGAAACGGCTGCCAGCCAGGTCCATGAATACGCCGACGGTGCGTGAGGTCGGACCAGAAGACGAGCATGAGGTAGCCGAAGTTGACCGCTTGGCTACCGACTCGCTTCGAGAGGTGTACAGACCGACGGATCTGGCTATCAGGCTTCGAACCGCAATTGTTCCGAAGTTGCGCCGCTTGGTTGCCGTACTCGAGGGACGGGTTGTCGGCATCGTTCAGTTCCACATCAGCGAGGACCATCTCTTTTTCCTCGGTCTCGGCGTTCACCCACGGTTTCGGCGGCGCGGCGTGGCTCGGGCGCTCATCGGGCAATTGGAAACCATTGGCCGAAATCGTGGCTGTACCGCCGTGATTCTTCACACGGTGCGCGAAACGGGAAACGTGGACGTATTTCAGCGTCTCGGGTTTCTGGTGGAATCTGAAGAACCGACGACTCTCTTCGAAAGCGACCGATTTTCAGCTCTTTCCGAAGTCGTTATGAGGAAGGATATCGCCCGGGAAAATCAGCGGGCAATTCGCGAGGAAGTCGACCGCAAGACTTCCTGATGTGGACCAGCCGCCCAACAACCGTTTGCAGCCGTCGGTCACCGATGCGATCATGAGCGCCCGCGGCTGAAACGGCACGTTGGGCCGACAAACTTCCGGGAATGGTGCTTTCTCAAAATGTCGAGGCGAAGACAACAACGACTTCCCACGCAGCCGACCGGTAAGGGATCCGGCACGGTCAATCAGTTCCGACCTCACCCCTGGCATGGTTTGGAGGCTGGTCCCGATCCGCCTGAGGTTCTCAACGCGTACATCGAGATCACGCCGTTCGATCTCATGAAATATGAAATTGATAAGGTTTCCGGGTATCTTCGCGTCGATCGACCGCAGCGCTCCTCCGCGCAGCCCCCGACGCTGTACGGGTTTGTCCCACGCACCTACTGTGACGAGCGCGTGCGCAGCCTCGCGCCGACGGCGAAACGAGGCGATGGCGATCCATTGGATATCTGCGTCCTCAGCGAACGGGCGATTGCCAGGAACGAAATCATCGTCCTCACTCGGGTCATCGGCGGTCTGCAGATGATCGACGGGGGAGAGGCCGACGACAAGCTCATCGGCGTGCTGGACAACGACCATGTGTGGGGCCGGGCTCGCAACGTCAGCGACATACCTTCTGTGCTCGTGGAGCGCCTTCAACATTACTTCTTGACCTACAAACTCGTGCCGGGTCAGCGCGTGCAGGCGCGTATTGCTAGGGTGTATGGAAGGGCGCACGCTCTCAAGGTCGTGCGAGCGGCGATGGCTGACTACGATGACAACTTCGCGCCCTAGATCGCGATTGTGTGGCGGCCCAACCAGGCGCTGCACCCGACCGGCGTGGCTGCATGGCCGCCGGCGGGGTGAGCGCCGGTCGTTAGACGGACGGTGCTCGACTCGTTGTCTTTGCCCTGCTCGGATCGCTCGGACACTCGGGCGGGGCGGGGCAACCGGCTGTCTCGCAGCGGCTGATAAGTTTAGGTGGGCGAGACTCGCGTAAAGAAACTGACGAAATTACGAGAAAACGATGCGTCTAGGCAGAGTAACGTGCGGGATCGTGGCCGGGGCCGTTGGGATCCTCTGCATGTTCGCGCTCAACGCCTTGGAGGCACACTTCCTCGGGCACGCAACGCGGGGATCACTCTGGCTGGGACTGATGGGTGGAGGTAGTGCCGTGTTGTGGTTGGCTGACCGGCTCGGAATCTTGGCATCGGCTTATTCGGAGCCAACCCTGGGTTTAGGCCGAAGCATCGATGACGAGAAAGAGGATCGTGCGCCGAAGTAAGGTGGCAGGCAGGCCCCTACGTTTCGGTCGATCCGATTAGGCCGGGGCGCGATTGGGGGAGCGGCGTCGAGGTGCCGTCCCCAATCATGGGGATCGTTCTGCGGTCGAAGTCTACGCCGGCCTCGGTGGCTGAGCCTACGGCCTTCGAAGTAGCTGACGTGCAGTGGGACGAGGGGCCCACGATCATGATGAAGGGCAAGCCTGGTGGCGGAATGCCCAGGCGTAAATTTCTCGAGAGGGCCGGCCTCGCGGCATTAAGCGCCGGTCTTGTCGTTCGGTCACGCGACGCCGACGCCCAGATCGCCGTGCCCAACTCGTCAGGCACGGAGTCGCCGAAACTCAAGGCTCCGGTGAACGCCTGCGACTGTCACATGCACATCTACGATCCGGCACGGTTCCCGATGGTTCCGAATCCGAGAGTACCTCCGACCGATGCGGCGGTGCCGCAATACCGGTTGCTGCAGAAGCGGATTGGGACGACGCGTGTTGTCATTGTGACGCCCCGCAACTACGCCACTGAGAATCAGGTTACGGTCGATGCCATCAAGCAGCTCGGCCCGGATGCCAGAGGCGTCGCCGTTCTCCACCCGACGGTCACCGATGCCCAGTTGAAGCAGTTTCACGCCGCCGGCGTGCGTGGGATCCGCTTCAGCCTCCAAGACCCGGCCACGGCGGTCGTTACGATCGAGATGGTCGAGCCTCTGTCGAGGCGCGTCGCCGATCTCGGCTGGCACGTGCAATTCAATGTGGACGGTCAACAGGTAGTGGAGTGGGCGGACCTCCTGCGGCGTATACCCTCGCAAATGGTGTTCGATCACCTGGGACACCCGCCGCTGCCGGAGGGCGTCGAACATCCTTCCCACAGCATCATCCGAGGTCTCATTGATCGGGGCCGGACATGGGTCAAGCTCTCGGGCGCCTATTCGAATACGAGAGTCGGACCACCGTATCCGGACGCCACCAAGATCGCACAGGCCTTCGTCAAGGCGGCGCCAGAGCGAATGGTGTGGGGAAGCGACTGGCCGCACCCGTCTGAAGCGCCCGATCGCAAACCGAACGATGCCGTGCTGTTCGACTTGCTGTCCGAATGGGCGCCAAACGAGGCAACGCGCCGCAGAATTCTCGTAGAGAATCCGGCAATGCTGTATGGGTTTGGGCGTTCGTTGTGACGAAGAGGTTCCCCAGCAGTCCTCGGGGTGCTTAAACGCTAGTGCGTCCGGAGAATGGGCGGCCCAACATGGCATGCAGCCGACGGCGCTGGTGCAACCGAGGGCGCCGTGGCTGATGCCCGACGTTAGGCTTCAGGATATCTCGGTGTCGCTTGAATCGAACGGAGGGCCTATGAAGTTCGTCAAGTGGGCCACTGCGGTCGTGCTGGTCAGCGCTTGCGGCTGCTCGTCGTCGAGCCCGAGCTCCAGTCCGGTGGCGCCGACTCCGTCGACCGTCACTCCGCTGCCTCGCCTGGCCGGCCTCGTCAGAGTAGCCGGCGTTCCGGTCTCGGGGGCGACTGTCGCCTTACTCAAGGGCAATGGACTGACGGCTTCCGTCGTGACTGACGGCGGTGGCACATACAGCTTCTCCCGAGTCGAGAATGTGTCGTTCTCGGGAGCCTTGGTCAGCACTTCCAAACCTGAGTACTTCACCGACACAAAGTACATTCTGATGTCACAGGACCAGACACTGGATTTCGATCTCGAGCGTGCGATGCATATCTCTGTGGGTGATGTCATTCAGTCCCAACTCGGTGAGGCGCGCTGTGCCAGCTTGGGGTATGGCGGGAGTGGTGGCGCACTGTGCCGGCGCCTGGCGGTGACCGTTCCGTCAGGCGGCACACTCGAAGTCACCCTGTCTGCGAGCGGCTCTAGCTTCGACGTGTCTGTCCTACGACCCGATGGGACGATAGCCGCTTACACAAGCGGCCCCTCGCCTTTGCGAGCAACGGTGCCGGTGGAGGCGAACAGGACATACCAAGTGGATGTCGCCGGGGGCTGGAGCCCAGTTCGCGAGTTTGAATTGGCTACGATACTGCGCTGATTTGTGCCGAGCTCCATTGCAGCCTCACACGCGTTGCACCAGACGGTCGCGGGTGCGATCATGAGCGCGCGCTGGTGAACGCTCACGTTAGGCAGACACACTCAAATGCATCACATTCTCGAAGCACCATCAAGGAGACGCCGAGCGGAATTTCTGGCGGCGGTGTCGAGGAGCCGTGACCTTCATCGAGGCCTGGTAACGCCACCCCGTACAGTCGAAGCGTTCGAGCGCTATCTTGCGCGACTGCGAGGACCGGCGCACATTGGATACTGGATCCGTACAAGCGAAGACGAACTGGCCGGTGTCATCACCATCAGTGAGATCGTTCGGGGTGCATTCCAATCTGCATACCTTGGGTACTACGCCTTCGTGCCCCACAACGGGCACGGCCGCATGAGTCAGGGCTTACGGGCAGTGCTCGGGGAAGTGTTTCGAGTCCATCGGCTGCATCGGGTCGAAGCGAACATTCAACCCGGCAATACGGCTTCGCGCGAATTGGTTCGTGGACTCGGATTCCGGCAAGAAGGCTTTTCGCCACGGTACCTCAAGGTTGGTGGTCGCTGGCGTGATCACGAGCGGTGGGCGCTCACGGTCGAGAACTGGCGCCAATATTCCAACGCTGCCTAACAACCGCTTGGAGCCGGCGCGGTCCACGGTCCTGTGCGATTATGTCGCTGCGCCGCGCGGCTCGAGCGGCACGTTAGGCCGAATCAGCATGAACTCAGCATTGGTGAATCGAGCGGTCCGTTCGCTGGCTTGGCCGGTGCTGAAGGACCGCGGCTTTACGTGCTTCACGAGTCGCACCGCTTGGCGTGACCGAGAGCAGTTGATCGACATCATCAACTTTCAGTCGTTCAACCGTTACAACGCCGACGTCTTGGGTTGCACAACCTTCTCCTTTGCGGTCAACCTGAGTATCTACCTGGCTGACGTGCCGTCGGACCACCCCCTACCGATTCGGAACGAACGGCTTCGTCCGGCGGAATACAACGGCCACATTCGGCGACGGCTGCTGCCCGGGCATCCGGGCCTTCCGAAAGCGCGGGATGTCTGGTTTGTTGACGAACACGGTCACAACACGTCAGACGTCGTAGCGCAGGCCGCTGCTGCGCTGACCGAGACAGCCGAGCCATGGTTTGCCGCGTTCGGGGATCGGCGCACAGTGCTTTCCGTTTTGCGAGGCGTCACAGCGCCGCCCGACGAAGGCACGTGGCTACCCGGGGCTCCGGACTCCGCGGCACGCAACACATCGGTCGGGTACCTGGCGCTGGCGCTCGGCGACCGGGCGATCGGTGTGGGCCACTTGCAACGGGCCCTCGAGCAGTATCGGGGCTTTGACGCCCAGAACGCCAAGATCTCCCGGAGATTCGACAGGATGACTCCCGGGCATCTTGAGAGAGCGGTCGCTCAGCTATCCGGAGAGTCGGCCTAGCCACGGCTTGCACCCGACGGCGGCGGTCAGGCGACGGGTGATAGCCTCGCAGGATAACCCCGGTCCTCGATCGGGCAGTGTATCCTTGCGCGGTTCCCAAGAGCCACACGCATCGAAAGTCGCAAGGACTCGCATGAGTAACGTCACACAGCTCGCGGCCGCAACGGTGATCGCAGCGCTCACAGGATGCTCGTACGTGCCGCCCGACACGTCTGACACCGGCAAACGCCTCGTGCTTGCCGAACAGGGCTACTTCTTTGTCGGCGGTCACTATGTGAAGTCGAAGGATGGCCAGATCCGCGTCGGCCAGATGTACGTCGAGTACCAGATTCCCGAAAGCCGCACGCAGCCGTATCCGATCGTGATGTGGCACGGCGGCAATCAAACTGGCACCAACTTTCTGGGCACGCCCGATGGTCGCGCGGGCTGGGGCGATCACTTCCTGCAGCAAGGCTACGCGGTCTATATCGTCGACCAGCCGGGACGTGCGCGCTCCGGCTATTTCACGGACGCGTACGGACCCACTCGTCGTCCAAACACTGATGCGATGCAGATTCGCTTCACCGCGCCGGAGAAGGCCAACCTGTACCCTCAGGCGAAGTTGCACACGCAGTGGCCCGGCAATGGCATGCCGGGCGATGAGGTGTTCGATCAGTTCTTTGCGTCGCAGGTGGAGGACAGCCTCGATCTGAACGCGATGGAACAGTTGAACCGTGACGCCGGAATCGCGCTGCTAAAACGAATCGGACCGTCGATTGTGCTCACACACTCGCAATCGGGCCCGTTTGGCTGGGCGCTCGCCGATGCACAACCGAAGCTCGTCAAGGGAATAGTCGCGATTGAGCCGAACGGGCCGCCGTTCTATGAGAGTGGGCGCCTTTTTGGTGCTCCTGACTGGTTCGGCGACGGTCCGTTAGCCCGCACATGGGGTATCACGCGCAACCCGCTGACGTTTTCTCCGGCAATGAAAGACGCCACAGACCTGCGCATGATCCAGCAGGCGGCGCCGAACGGTCCAGACCTCGTGCGTTGCTGGCTCCCCTCGCGCCCCGCACCACAGCTGCCGAATCTGCAAGGCACGCCGATCCTCATTGTTGTCAGCGAGGCGTCGTATCACGCGCCGTACGATCACTGCACGTCCCAGTTTCTAAAGGAGGCGGGCGTCCCGAACGACTTCGTGCGCCTGCCGGAGCGGGGCATCCGCGGCAACGGTCACATGATGATGCTCGAAAAAAACAACCTTGAAATCGCCGCGCTTCTCGAAGGTTGGATGCGCGAGAGCATCAAATGATCGGGGATTGGGCTTCGAGAAGACGGCAGACGTGACAGATCTACCGAGCACGACCATCAAGCGGTCCCTAGCCCATGGCGACGGCCTTTCATTGGCAGGAGGAGTCCGCTACCATGCCCACCGCGGAGGGAGATATGGATCACGCGACGACGATACGACGGTTCTACGACCTGATCAACGCTGGGGACATCGACGGTTTCGGCCGCCAGCTCGCCGACGACTTTGTCGAGCGCGAAGACTTGCCGGATTTCCCGCCGACGAGGGCCGGCGTCATCCAATACTTTCGAATGTTGATTGCCGCGTTCCCGGACCTACGCATGGTTCCGGAAGACGTGATTGTGAGCGGCGACAAGGCCGTTGCGCGTGTGCGGGTAACGGGTACGCACAAGGGCCCGTTCGTGGGAATATCTGCGACCGGCCGACGGGTTGAGGTGCAGCTCATCGACATCATTCGTTTTGGCGATGACGGGCGGGCGCAGGAGCACTGGGGAGTCGTCGACCAGCTCGCGATGATGCAGCAACTCGGAGCAATCCCGGCAGGACCTCCGACCTAGCTTGTGCGGATCGAGGACGAATGGGCTCTTGGGGCGTGGATAGCTTCGGAAACGATGACGCCGCCGACTGGGCGTGGCAGTTGGATGACTCCAGCGACCTGACGCTTGTCGAGGCGACACTCGAGCGAGCGTCGGTGGGCGTAGATACGTATCTCGAAGCACCGGCCGCGTGCGAGGGCGTCGCTGCGGCGGAGGCCATCGCCCGCCTGAGGGGCGCAGGTGGTGAACGAACGCCGTACTCAGAGTCGGTCGACAACTGGGTGGCACGCATTGCGACGCGGCCCAGTCCGGAGGTCGTAGCGCGAGCCGTGGCTACGGTCAATCGGATCATCGCGACGAATTCCGAGCTCCGCGAGTTGTGGGAAGAGACGGAGGAAGTGTCCGCCTGGCTTGCAGCGATGGCTGAGCTTCGTGGGCGCCTAACGGCGCCCGTCTCGTAGCGTGATGCAGGAGCCTCTTGTGTCAGGCTCTTTGATGAATACTCTTGACACGGTTCGACTCCGCCTTCGACTACCGGAGGCGTCGGATGCAGAACCCATGATGGAGATCCACCAGGATCCGGAGGTCATCAGGAGTGTCGTACTCACTGCTCCTCCAGGAGGGATAAACGCTGCCTGGCGAAACATCGCCCTGATGCTTGGTCACTGGCACTTGCGCGGGTACGGGCAATGGACCGTGGTAGAGAAGGTCAGCGGTCAGGTGATCGGACGGGTCGGTCTCTGGAATCCTGAAGGCTGGCCCGGTATCGAACTTGGGTGGATCATTCGGCGCTCACGATGGGGCCACGGATTCGCGACTGAGGCTGCGAAGGCGGCCCTTCAGTGGACATGGGACAAGGTCGACACGGATCACATCATCAGCATCATTCAACCCGACAGTATGCGGTCCATCCGCGTCGCTGAGAAAATCGGAGAGCGCTTTGAGCGCGCGGACTTTCTGAACGGGGCGAACGTTCACGTTTACGGCGTTCGCCGGTCCACCCAGGGGGCTGGCCCTGGGGTCGACGACGACGCACACGAATCGTTCTGGACGGCTGAGGGGGGTTAACCACCGCGTGAAGCCGACGGCGTGAACGCCTGTGGCGATATCCGCTTGGTTGCCGCCGCGGCTTACGCGGCAGACGTTACGCTCAGTCACGTCCAGCGACGAGGAGTTCTTAATGTCCGCTGAGCCGATTGCTTTGATTGGCGACTATTCGGCGGTACTCCTTGATGAAGAGGAGTTTGTCCCGCTCTTTCGTCAGTATCGGCCTCGCGTGTTTGCCAACACCCTTGAGGTGTTTCCCGGTCAGTTGATGTCGGAAGGCGAGAAAAAGGCCGTCCAGGATCTGTCCCGCCGCTTGGGCACTCCTGTACCGGCTAAACCTCGGCATCTACCATGATGGCCAGTTCATCGGCTGGAGCTTCGGGGTTCAGGCAGACGGGGACAGATTCTCGATGATCAACACGGGCATTCTCCCTGATCATCAGGGCAAAGGCGTCTATACGGCTCTTCTTCCCCGAATCCTGGAGATCCTCCAGGCTCAGGGCTTTCAGGTTGTATTCAGTCGGCACGTCGTCACCAACAACCGGGTGTTGGTTCCGAAGCTCAAGGCAGGGTTCGTGATCACGCATCTCGAGCTCTCCGACACTTTCGGCTTGCTGGTCCACCTCTCATATTTCTTCAACCCTCGCCGACGAAAGCTACTTGATTTTCGCGCCGGGCAACTGGCTCCAGACGACGAGCTGAAAGGCCTTCTCGAGTTATGAGCACACGAAGAACAATCGGAGCCTAACTCGGCTTGGAGCCGTCGCGCCAATCGTCGTGTGCGGTTGTCGCGACGGCGCGGCTCAGCCGAGCGTTAGGCTTCCAAGCACTCAACCGAGTGATTCAAAGCATTGAAACAGGCGACCCTCTACATATTCTCCGGGCTCCCGGGTAGTGGCAAGACCACCCTGTCTCAAGCGGTAGCATCCCGCATCGGCGCCGCCCATCTCCGAATAGACACAATCGAGCAGGCCCTGCGGGAGCTGTGTTCGGTCGAGGTCCAAGGCGAGGGCTATCGCTTGGCCTACCGCGTTGCCGGCGACATCCTCCGTTCAGGTGTCAGTGTGACGGCTGATTCGTGCAATCCGATTGAATTGACTCGGCGCGAATGGGAGCAGGTCGCTCGGAATGCGGGCGTGTCTTACGTGAACATCGAAGTAGTGTGCTCCGATCCCGGCGAGCATCGCCAAAGAGTGGAGACGCGCAGGGGCACGGTTCCAGGGTTGCGCCTACCGACTTGGCAGGACGTTCTGAATCGTGAGTACGAGGGTTGGAGTGTCAGTCGACTTGTACTCGACACTGCCAACAGGAGCCCCGAGGACTGCGTCGACATGCTGATGGCGGACTTGGCGGCGTGACAGGGAATGGTAACAGAGTTAACCGGGAACATGGGTAACACCCAGTTGTTCTTTTTGAGCGCTTTCGTTCGTCGATCCGGGCGAGCAAGACGTTGCAGAAGTACACCGACCAGATGCCGTCAGCGATCTCTTCGAGGCCGATGCGGTGTTGGCAGGGCCGTTGGTGATGTAGAACAGGCGGTTCTTGAAGCGGAATGTGCCTGCGGTGGTGACTCGCTTGACCAGGAAATGGCTCGGGGTACTCGAGGGCGGGCAACGCGCCGGTGTACGGCGGGCGAGGGGCGATAGAGCGAGCTTGGCGTCGCCGTCGCAGGGTTGATGGGGTCGCTCCTCGTTGTACTCGGAGCCGGAAGCGATTGAACGCCGCTGCTGCGCGGCGAGCTTCGCGCGCGGTGGTCGAATGGCGCCGCGCTTCAGCGTTTTATGCATTCGTTCGTGCGCTCCATTCTGTTGGGGATGCGCGGCAGAATCCGCTGGTGCTGAATGCCGAGACGCATCCACCAGACATTGAGCGCCGTGAGGCCGTGCAGCGACGGTCGATGCGAACGGCACGCCGTTGTCGGTGCGCATCGCTCGTGGCAGCCCGTACTCGCGGAAGAGCCGCTCGAAGAGTGTCGCTCGCCGGTGCCCGCGTCGAGCGCAGGCCGTGGCAGGCGAGCAAGTAGCGCGTGTGCTGGTCGGCGACCGTGAGCGGTAGCAGTAGATCCGATCGCGTGTGCGGAACTGGCCCTTGAAGTCGGTGGTCCAGAGATTGTTGGGCGCGTGGTGGTCGGCGGCACGACACCGGGGTGTGGGATGCGGGCGGCGGCGCCGCCGCTTCTGGACGAGCCCGCGCCGTGCGAGCAGATCGCCGGCGGTGCTGATCGCGGGCCAGCGCGACGGCGGGATGCCGCGGCTCCAGCCACTGCATGAGCTTCTCCGGTCCCCAGTCGGGATGCTTGCGACGCGCCGCCACGAGAAGCTGCCTCGACCGGCGCCGCGATCTTGTGCGGACATGTGTGCGGCGCGCGACTCCGGTCCTGCAGCGCGGCGTCCCCCGGCGTCGTACCGCGCGAGCCACTTGTAGCCCGTCTTGCGGCTGATGGCATAGCGCGCGCAGAGCTCGGTCATGTCGTAGAGCGCCAAGCGGTGATCGTCGATGAAGCGTGCGCGTTGTTCCACGGGTACCGTCTCCAGCCAGGGCATCGACTGACCTCCCGTGAGCCCCAGCGTAAAGGTGTTACCCATGTACCCGGTTTGATGTGTTACCTATGTACCCGGTTTGTACCCGCTGGAAGCCTAACAGCGCTGGAGCCGACGCGCCAACTGTCCGTGCTAGGCTGTCGCCGTGGCGCGCGGTTCAGCGCCATCGCTAGGCCGATTCAGTTGTATTGAACGGAGGCGGCATGAGATGGCGTCTCGGTGTCGTGTGTGTCGGCTCTGCTGTCCGAGCGCTTCGTGGGCGCAGGGCCCACTCTGCCACCCGACGTTGGCGCCACTGGGGATGAATACGCCGAACGCCGCTCAAAACGCACAACTTGTTGAATGTCATGCACTGGCTGGCAGGACTGCTGCCGGCGAACTAACCGAATCGGCCTAACCTTTAAATGGAGCCGACGCGGCGCTGAGAGGTGAACCGCGCGGCATGGCGTTCGGCGGACTGCAGGGGGAACTGGACCAATGCCACCTACGGAAGAAACGTCGGCGACTGCGCAAGGCGGCGGATACGATGAACATCCGTTCATCGCGGATCTGGTACGAGCAGGACCCGCTCCACCGCGGCCGGCCGGACGTCGGGTTCTTCGTCGAGGAGGCCAGAACGAGCGGGAGTCCGGTGTTGGACATTGGTTGCGGCACCGGGCGGGTTCTCATCCCGACCGCTCGCGCGGGGCTTGAGGTTGTTGGGCTGGACTTGTCGCCGCGCATGCTGGCCGTGTGCCGCGAGCGTCTCCTCGGTGAACCCGACGAGGTGCGAACACGGGCGCACGTAATCGAGGCCGACATGCGGCGCTTTGATCTTGGCCAGCGGTTCCGGTTGGTCATGATTCCGTTTCGATCCTTTCAGTACTTGTTGACCATCGAAGACCAACTCACATGCCTTGAGGAGATTCGCCGGCACTTGGTCGATGACGGTGTCCTCATCCTGGACCTCTTCAACCCCTCGCTGGAGTTTCTCACTGGTCCAACGGGCCAGGAGTCGGAAGACGAGGCGGACTTCTCCGCGGCAGACGGTCGACGGATTGCGTGCCGCTACAGGGTGGTGGCTCTCGATCGTCATCGACAGGTCAATCGAATTGAACTGATCTACTACGTCACTCACCCAGACGGTCGAACGGAACGCCTTGTCCACGCGTTTTCGATGCGATATCTGTTTCGCTTCGAGGCCGAGCACTTGCTGATCCGCGCCGGCTTTGAAATCGCACATCTTTACGCGGACTACGATCGGACTCCGTACGGTTCGAAGTACCCCGGTGAGCTCCTGTTCGTGGCAAGAAAGACGCGATCATGAGCATGCCGCCGAACAAGCGTTTGCGGCCGACGATGGCGGCGTGATCATGAGCCGCCTCGGCTGAAACGCGGGCGTTAGCGGAGCGGGACGTAGCGACTGTTGCGGAAAGCTGGCAGAATCAATCGGTGAGTCCGACCGTTCTCCAGAGCGGGCCTATCGCTCTTTTTCTTCTCAAGCGACCGTGGTGAGCCCATCCACGTGCACGTGGCGCGGGACGCAGGCCGCGATTCTGGCTGGCCCGTCCGACTCGACTACACCACCTTTGCCTCGATTGCTTCTCGAGTTGTTCGATCCCCACCCGATTATACTCTTTCTTCATCTCCTCCCTCCCCTTTTCCCCCCCTCCTCTTTTCAACCCTCCTTCTTCCCTCATGGTATCCACGCTTGGCTGAAGCGACGCCCCGCGAACGACGGAATTGGGCAGCTCATTGGTTCCGGTATCGGCGTTCACTGGCCAGACATCGACGAAGACATCTCGGTCGAAGCATTGCTGGCCGGCCTCGCATCGAACGAGAGCGCTACCTCGTTACGCCACTGGCGAGCGTCGCGGCAACACCCGGCTAGCAAGCGCTTGAAGCCGGCGGCACGTGGAGTCGCCAAGCGCCGCGGCTGAAGTGCGAACGTTGATATGGCTGGATTCTGTCAAGCGAGCAGATCGCTCCCCGCCTCACGGTTGTGAGTCCCTTTCTCAGCACGTTCTTTCTGTGCTCTTCGTTCTTCAGATCCGTCTGGTCGGCGGCACCGCGTTCTAGCGACGGTTGACGCTGCTGATATCCGCGGGTTGAGTACCGCCCAGACTGTGGTTCGTCGCGGAGCTGCCTCGCCCTAGGCACGGACGTATCGGTGGTGCTGATGTCCATAACGTTTCCGAGGGTTCTCCACCTGACCGCGATGCCGCCGGCCTGACGGATCTGATCGCCGCGTCGGTTACGCGGGCGGCGCGGGGACCTCCCGTGCGATCGCCCAGATGAATCCTGTCAGCTCACGTGCAATCGCCGTCGCCACCTTTGGCTTGGCCTTGCCGCGTGCCACGAGTCGGCGGAAGCGGCCGTCAAGCGGAGCTGGGCGTTCCACGCAATGTCACGTACGGCCGGCGACAGCGCTTCTTGTCGATAGAGCATCTGCCGGCCAATGCGGGGCACTCCCTGATACGCCCACGCCGCTTCCGCCAGCAAACGGCGCGCGTGCGGATTGCCCGCCTTCGTGATCCCCCCTCGTCTGACACTCGGTCCGCTGGAGTACTCCGAGGGCACCAAGCCGAGATACGCCATGAGCTGGCGCGGATGCGTGAACCGGCGAATGTCACCCATCTCGGTGACGAGGCCCACCGCCGTGACGAACGACACACCGCGCAAGGCCTGGAGCGCATCCACGACCGGCGCCCAGCGCCACGGGGGCGTCAGCTGCCGGAGTTGCTCGGTGATCCGCTCGACGCGGCGTTCGGTTTCGTCGATCGTGTCGCGATACTCCTGCAGCGCGATGTGCTGCGGCGCGAGCGGGAAACTGAGATCGGCGAGCCAGCGACGATAGGGTCGAGTCCATCCGGCGCGTCCCGGATAGCGACGCCCCTGGCGGAGTAGGAAGGCTTTCAACCGATGCTTGGCTTGCGTGCTCAGGCCGACGGCGTCCTCGCGCGCGCGCACGAGGTCACGGAGCGCTTCATCGTCGGGCGTCGGAATGTAAATGGCCGTGAGCTCGCCCGCGCGATGTAATCGAGCGAGCGCGTCGCCATCGCGCCAATCCGTCTTGATGCGATCCCCACTCCGCTTCGGCATGCTCGAGGGATTGACGACCACGCAGTCTTCCCCCTGGGCGGTGAGATAGCGATGGATGCCAAAGCCGCACGGGCCGGCCTCATACACGAAGCGCAACCGCCGCTGCGGTCCCCGAAGCGCCCGCACCATCTTGGCCACTGCCTCCAGGTCGCCGTTGATGACGCCGTAGTGGCGGACCTCGCCATCACGTCCCTCCTCGGCAAGGGACACGTCGATCGATTCCTTGTGGACATCCATCCCCACGAACATGCTACGTTTCGCCATGGCCTGCCTCCGTTGTATGTGGCTCTGCGCGGCACCCTCATCGGCGTCGCGCAATCCACGACTTACTACGTGAGGCAGGCCTCTGCTCCAACAGCCATACTGTCTAGACCGACACCATGTTTCCGATTCGACTCAATGACGACGTGGCTCTGGAGCTCCTCGAGGTGCGTCACGCCGACGAGCTGTTTCGCGTCACAGATGCCAATCGGGCGCATCTGCGGGAATGGCTTCCATGGGTTGATGGGACCACGAGCCCTGAGGACACCAAGGCGTTCATCCAGGTGGTGCGCAAACAGCTCTTCGACAACAAGGGGTTCCAGACGGCGATTCGATTCCGAGGAGCACTGGTTGGCGTTGTCGGGCATCATGGAATCAACTGGGCCAACCGGTCGTCCTCACTCGGGTATTGGCTGTCCGAAGACGCGCAGAGGCGAGGGATCATGACCGAGGCGTGTCGCGCCTACACCAGCCACGCGTTTGCAACATTGAAACTCAATCGTATGGAGATTCGTTGCGCCGTGGAGAACCGGAAGAGTCGAGCGATTCCAGAGCGACTGGCATTCCGTTCTGAAGGCACCATCCGGCAGGCGGAGTGGCTCTATGACCACTTTGTCGATCACGTGGTGTACGGCATGTTGGCATCCGAGTGGGGGCACCTATGAGTAGGGTATCGCGGCCTAACCTCCAGATGGAGCCGACGCGCCAGACGGTCCGTGCCCCATGTCGCTGAGGCGCTCGGCTCATTCGGCGCGTTAGGTCTCACAGTGACTCTCACATGGTGCCCACGAACCTGATCTTCATCATCGGAGGTTCTGGCACCGGCAAGACGACTCTTGCGCGAGCTCTCCAGGAGCGGCTTCTTCCCGACCAGTGGTTTCACATCTCCCCTGACACGCTTTTCTACTGTCTCCCGAAGTCAATCGTGGATCGAGCGGACTCCGCCAATGACTGGTCGGCAGTTGATACGAAGCTGATAACCGAACTCGCCTACAGTTGTGTTCGTGAGGCACTTCGATCGGGTGCCCGGGTAGTGTTCGATTGCGTGGTGATGACCGAGCGGCGCGCCAGGCAACTGCTCGCGGCCTTTGCCGGAGATGACCCGTTCGTGGTCGCGACCACGTGCGCGTGGGACGAACTGCTTCGCCGCACACAGGTCCGTGGCGACCGCACGCTTGAAGAAGTCCAACGGGGGTTTGAGACCGGCGGCCAGTTCCTTGAGCCGGACTGTGTGCTCGATACGACTGCGAGCCCTCCAGCGAAGTTGGTTGATGAGTTGCTCAACCACTTAGCCTATCGAGGCAGCACCTCCGCCTGGCGCCGGAATCTGACTCGCTACAGGGAGCCAGGTGACTAGCTACTTTCGCGGTGAAGAAATGACCGCGTAAGTCGTTGACTGGTACCGACAGCCGGCGGCCGGCTGTGACCGAATGGTTCATTCTGCGTTGCCTCGATCGATCCGTCGTACTACACTGCCCGCGCGTGATCGTTCATCAAAGGAGCGGGCATGGTTCAGCGTCGCCAGCGCGAGCGCAGTCTGTTCGAAGTGTTCTTGCCCGACGGGCACAAGCTGTGGCCCGACTGGTTGCGGCGGATCGACACGCTGCTCGAGGACGAGGCCGTGATTGACACGGTCGTCGCAGGCGCTCGAGGCGCGCTGGCCGCAGAGTCGGCGCCGCGGGCGCCCCGGGACACCGGCCGACGTCGTGCTGCGGATGCTGATCCTGAAGCATCTGTTCGACTGGAGCTATGACGACCTCGAGCGCGAGGTGCGCGCCAATTTGGTGTATCGCGATGTTCACGCGCATTGATGCGGGCGAGGTGCCGGACGCGAAGACGATCCTGAAGATCGCGCGGGCGCTCGGCCCGGAGGTCATTGAGCAGTTGCATCGGCAGGTGGTCGAGGTGGCGAAGCGTGCGGGGTCACGCACGGTCGTCGATTTCGCGTCGACACCACGGTCGTAGAAACGAATGTGCACTACCCGACCGACAGCACGCTCTTGCGGGATGGGGTGCGCGTGCTGACGCGGACGATGCAACGGGCGAGCATGGCGTTGGGCGATCCGAGCCGGGCGCATTCGTAATCGGTTGCGGAGCGTGACCCGGCGCGTGCTGATCATTGGGTATGAAGCGCGATCGCCAAAGACGCGGGACGCGATGGTGAAGAGTTACCGCACACTGATGGCGACGACGCGGGCGGTGCTGCGTGACGCGGCGACCATGGTCCGGCGGCTGCGTCAGCGTGCGCGCACGGCCAGTCCGTCGATCCGACCGATCTTGCAGCGCGCCCAGGACGGGCTGGCGGCGATGCGGCCGCTGGTCCAGCGCGTCGTCGATCAAACACGCGCGCGCGTCCTCGGCGGCGACACGCACGTCCCCGGCAAAGTCCTCAGCCTCTTCGAACGGCACACGGTGACGATCCGCAAAGGCAAGATCGCGAAACCGAACGAGTTCGGGAACCTGGTGACCATTCAAGAAGCGGAACATCAGATCGTGACCGCCTTCGAAATTCATGCGGGGCGGCCGGCCGACGTCACGTTGTGGACCCCGGCGTTGGATCGGCATCAGGCGATCTTCGGGCGCGCGCCGGATCTGGCCGCGGGCGACCGCGGTTTCAGCTCGGCCCGCAACGAACAGGCGGCGGTGGACCGCGGCGTGCGACGGGTGGTCTTGCCGCGGCCGGCGCCAAGTCGCCGGCGCGGCGCACCCATGAACGTCAACGCTGGTTCCGCCGCGGGCAACGCTGGCGCGTCGGGTGCGAAGGCCGCATCAGTGTGCTCAAACGTCGTCATGGTCTGCGCCGCTGTCGCTACCATGGCGTCGACGGCATGCACCGATGGGTCGGGTTCGGCGTCATCGCTGACAATCTGATGAACATCGCGACCTTTACACACGCGCGGGCCACCGCATAGAGAAACGAGAGACAATGAAACGATCGGTCAGCGAACCGGCCGCTCGATCGCAGACAGAACAGCGCGCAAGCGGTCATTTCTTCACCGGAAAGTAGCTAGACTAGGACCAGGCTCCGAGAGACAGTCAATGGGCAACGAGTTCAAGGGACAGACGGCGCACTCCGCGGAGTATTTCGGCGACACGCGCGATCACTGGTGGAACCTCGACTTCCTGCGGCTGATGGCGAAGCGCTGGAAGCTCGACGCCGTCCGCGACGTGCTCGACGTGGGCTGCGGCGTCGGTCACTGGGGCATGCTGCTCGCGTCGGTCATGCCCGAGAACGTGCGTGTCACCGGCATCGATCGCGAGCCGAGCTGGGTCGAAGAGGCGAGCGAGCGCGCGCTCGCGCGCGGGCTCGAGGGGCGCTTCTCGTACCGGCAGGGCGAGGCGGAGCGCCTTCCCTTTCCTGACAACTCGTTCGATCTCACGACCTGCCAGACGGTGCTCATCCACCTGGCCGATCCGGCCGCCGCGATCGCCGAGATGTTGCGCGTGACCAGGCCGGGCGGGCTCGTCGCGGTCGCGGAGCCCAACAACCTGACCGAGTCGCTGCTCCTCGATTCCATCTCGAACCAGGCGAGCGTCGACGAGATCGTGGAGCTCGTGCGCTTCCAGCTGACGTGCGAGCGAGGCAAGGTCGCTCTCGGCGAAGGCGACAACTCGCTCGGCGATCGCGTGCCCGGGCTGTTCGTCGCGCAGGGACTGGCGGAGGTCGAGGTGCACGTCAACGACAAGGCGACCGCGGTCTTCCCGCCGTATGCCGCGGGCGCGCAGCGCGCCTTCACCGAGGATGCGCGCGACCGCGCTGGCTCGCCGCCTCTGGAACTGGAGCGAGGCCGACACGCGGCGGCTCTTCCTTGCCGGCGGCGGCTCCGAGGACGACTTCGTCGTCCACTTCGCGCGCGCGCTGGCCTCCCGCGAGACAGATCGTCCGCGGCTTGGACGACGCCACCTATCACGGGATCATCGGCGGAGCGTTCTACCTGGTGGCGGGCCGAAAGACCGCAATCTAGGCAGCGCTGCGTGATTCTGGGCACCAGTTTCGGCAGCCGCTCGCGCGTATCATTGCGCCGCCATGACAAGCAAACGCACCGCGATCGTCCTCGGAGGCTCCGGGTCGGTCGGAACCGCCCTGCTCCGCGAGTTGCTCCACGACGATGGCTTCAACGCGGTCATCACACTATCGCGCCGATCGCTACCCGAGGCCGTCGCGATCGCTCGTACCGCCGGCCGCACACTGGTGGAGAAGCTCGTTCCCGACATGAAGCCCGCACCCCTCGCCGCAGCGACGATCGATGCGGCGAGAGAGCTCGACGGCGATTTAGAAGGATTCAGTGTGCTCGGCGTCGGTGCCGGCACCGCGAAGCTCACGCTCGAGGAACATCGCGCGGTGGACGTTGCGCTGAATGAAACGTTCGCGCGGGCGCTTCGGGATTCGGGCAAGGTCCGGCATCTCGCGTTCATGAGCGCCGTGGGTGCGGACCCGACGGCGAAGGCCAGCGGCAGTGGTGGCGCAGGCATGTCGCGGTACAACCGCGTGAAGGGCGAGTCCGAAGAAGCCGTGCGCGCGAGCGGGCCGGCGGTCGTGAGCGTATTCCGTCCCGCGATGATCATCGGTTCTCAGCACACGCCGTGGCTTCTCGAGAAGACGCTGCCATTGTTCTCGTTCGTCATGCCGGCGAAGTACCGATCGATCCGCGTGGAACAGATCGCGAAGGCGATGATCGCGACCGCGAAGCACCACCCCGCGACCAGCGCCACGTATCACTACCCGGAGATGATGGCGCTGATCGCGAGCGGGCAGCGGTAGTCCTCGACGCGAGTCAGAAGAGGGGCGCTGATAACATCAGCCAGTTATTCATCTTGATAGCTAACGATCTGGGTCAGTCTACACTGTCGCTGAGGAACAGAAGTTCAGGATTCGGGCTACTCGGTTGGGCCGGAGGGGAGTATCGCCGTATCGTTCTCAACGATGATCTGCCAGCGCACGGCCTGAAGAGGGGCGGCGTCGTTACACGGACGGCGCCAACGCGTTTTCTTTTTGGGTACTCGGGGCGGCTCTGTCAGGGTCAGCAGTAGAGCCACACAGTATCTGCAGCGCGCGCACGCGTTCAGTCGTCACGCGGCCCGTTCGGCCTCCCTCGCACGCCGCTCCCCGCACGCCGGCGATATCTGCGCCGGCATCGCGCACGAATCGCAAGATCATCCGCCTGGAGTCTTCCGGCGACGGCCACGAGCAAGCCAGCCTCGTGTGCACCTGCGATCCACGCGGAAAGTTCAGGCTGGGACACCAGTTCGCGCAGGCCGGGCCCGCGTTTATCAGCTGTATCGAGGAGCACGCCCCTCGCGCCCGCTCTAACGGCTGCTTCGGTTAGCGCGTCAGGGTCCAGACTTCCCACCACCTGGGCGTCCGCATAGGCGACCGCTACGACACCGCATCGGTCAGCGCTGCTTGCGGCCGCGCCACGGACCGCTGCCGACAGGAGTGACACCGCGCGTTCGATGCTCGAGGTCCCGGCGAACCCGACCTTGACCAATCCAGTGCCCGTGCTGGCGTATGCGCGGGCCATCCCCTCGATCGTCGCTTCGTCCTCCGCATCGCCGAGCGCTGCGGTGACGAGGTGCGCGGCGGGCGTGACGCGACGGATGTCGAGGAGCACCGGGATCGATACCGCGCCAAGAGGCCCGGACGCCGGGTTCTTCGCGTCGATGATATCGGCGCCGCCGGCAAGAGCCGCATCTGCCTCGTGCCCACTGAGCACGCTCACCAACAGTCTCATCGTAAAACCCATGCGTCACGACAGTCCGCGCAGGCTGAAGCCTGCGCTCTACGTTCCGACGAGACAGTCCGCGTAGGCTGAAGCGATTTGCGTTTCGCCGTAGAGCGCACGCTTCAGCGTGCGCGTGTCCGCGGAGGCCAAAGCCTCCGCTCTACGCCGAATCGGAAAGCGGTCCAAAGCCTGCGCTTTACGGCCGGTCGGGAGCCTCATCGTCAGGTGCGCGCACCACGAGACGATGAACGGCCGGTGTATCGCGCCATCGGAGTCATTTGATCCGCGAAGAAGGTACCATGTTTCTCCGAAGATGACAGACGCTGGACTCGGGTCGCTCTCTGGCCGCGGCGTGCTCGTGACGGGGGCGTCGAGCGGCATCGGCCGCGCGATTGCGCTCGCCTGCGCCGAGCAGGGGCGGACGTCGCGCTGACGTATCGAAGCAACGAGGAAGGTGCGCGCGAGGTCGAACGTCAGGTTCGAGGCCTCGGCCGTCGCGTGACGGTACCTGCGGGCGGACGTCTCCGATCAGTCGTCGGTCCGCGCGTTGGGCTCTGCCGCACGCCTGGCGCTCGGACAGATCGACGTCTGGGTGAACAACGCCGGCGCGGATATCCTCACCGGCTCCGGCGCGACGCTCACCGACATCGAGAAGCTGGATCTCCTTCTCGCCGTGGATCTGCGTGGCACGATGCTCGCTTCGTGGCAGGCGGCGGAGCTGCTCGGCGCCCAGGAACACGGCGGGGTGATCATCAACATGAGCTGGGACCACGTGCTCACCGGCATGGGTGGACGTAACCCTGAGCTCTTCGCCGCCGTGAAGGGTGGCGTGCTCGCGTTCAGCAAGTCGCTCGCGCGCTCGCTGGCGCCGCGCGTGCGCGTGAATGTCATCGCTCCCGGTTGGATCGGCACCGCCTTTGCCTCGGCCGCGGACGAGCGCAAGCGACACGCCATCGCGGAGGCCACACCGCTCAAGCGGTGGGGCACACCTGACGACGTCGCCGGTGCCGCCGTCTTCCTGGCCTCGCCCGCGGCAGGCTTCATCACCGGACAGACGATTCTCGTGGGCGGTGGAGTGGTTATGTGACCGGACGAACAGGTGCGAGGTCAGCGTGCGACGGTGCGGCGTGCCGCGGATCGTTCTGAGAGGGGGTCTTCATGGCAGAGAAAGAAAAGACGTACGACGAGGCGCAGATCGCGGAGCGCCTGGCAAGCCTTCCCGGGTGGTTTTTCGAAGGGGGTTGGATCCGACGCCACTACAAGACCGATGGTTGGCCCACGACGCTGATGCTGGTGACGGCGATCGGATACTGCGCGGAGGCGGCGTATCACCATCCCGACCTTGCGGTGACGTATGCACGCGTCACGGTGAAGCTGTCGACGCACAGCGCCGGCGGGATCACGGACAAGGACTTCGAGCTGGCGCGCAAGATTGAAGAGCTTGCGTTGTGGCGACCGACGGGCGGTGCGCTCGAGGGCACGCCGAACAAGTTCGTCCGGGGCGGCGATCCGCGCTGATGGCCCGTGCCCGCTCGCTCACCAGATCGCGAGCGAGCCTCGGCGGGTCCTCCGGCGTGGACGAGGCGCCGGGAAGCGGGGCTGCGGCGCCCGGCCGTGTCCTGTTCGTCACAGGCCGGCTCGCCGAGCCGGCGCTCAACCGTACGCTCAGCGAGATGGCGCCGTCCTTTGCGTACGAGGTGGCGTCGCTCAAGATCACCGTGGCGGCGCTGATGACGACGCCGTGGATTGCCAAATCCCTCGAGGTCCCGCCCGGTACCGAACTTGTCCTGATCCCGGGGCTCTGCGAGGGGGATACGGCGGCGATCGCCGACAAGGTTGGCGTGCGGGTCGAGAAGGGTCCCAAGGACCTGCGTGAAATTCCGCGCTACTTCGGACAGGCCGCCGCGGCGCGCGAGTACGGCGCCTGGGATATCGAGATCATCGCCGAGATCAACAATGCGCCGCGCCTGACCCGCGATGCCATTCGGCACGCCGCAGACTACTTCCGTGCGTCCGGCGCCGACATCATCGATGTCGGCTGCACTCCTGGACTCTCATTTCCGTCCCTCGGAGACGTGATACGCGACCTGGTGGCAGCTGGCATGCGTGTCAGCGTGGATACGTTCGATCCGGACGAAATCCGTACTGCGGTGGCCGCCGGCGCCGAGTTGGTGCTGAGCGTCAACGCTTCGAACATCGAGGTGGCGCAAAGTCTGTCGGGTACCGGTGTTCGCGTGGTCGTGGTGCCGGATCTCGGTGGATCGACAGAGACGCTCGAGCCGAGCCTCGAAGCTCTGGCGCGATGGGGCGTTCCCTATTGCATCGACCCAATCCTCGAGCCGATTGGTCACGGGTTCATGGCCTCCCTCGAGCGTTATGCGGATGTGCGACGCCGCTATCCCGACGCCGAGATGCTCATGGGCATCGGCAACGTGACCGAGTTGACGGCCGCCGATACGACCGGCGTGAACGCGCTGCTCGTCGCCGTCTGCCAGGAACTGGGCATTCGTTCGGTGCTGACGACCGAGGTGACATCGTGGGCGAGGGGTGCGGTGAGGGAGTTGGACGTGGCACGCCGGCTGATGCACCACGCCGTGACGCGCCAGACGATTCCCAAGGGAGTGGACGACCGCCTGGTCACGGTCAAGGACCCGGCGATCCTGACGTACACCGAGGACGAGTTACGCACGTTGCAGGCGAGCCTTACCGATCCCAACTACCGGATCTTCGCGGATCTCAGCGGGATCACGGTGTTGAACCACGAGTGTTTCATTCGTGGAACCGACATCCAGGAGATCTTCGCGCGGCTGCAGGTGGACGATCCCGCACATGCGTTCTATCTGGGCAAGGAACTCGCGCGAGCCAGTCTGGCTGTGACGTTGGGGAAGACCTACAGGCAGGAAGGCGCGCTCACGTGGGGATATCTGACGCCGCCAGATGACTCGAAGGCGGAGCACGTGAAGCTCACAAAACTTGGAAGTCGAAAGTCGAAAGCAAAGTAAGAAGTAAGAAGTGAGAAGTAAGAAGTCAGAAGCAAGAAGTGAAAAAGCCCAAAGCCTAGAGTCTAGAGCCCAGAGCCTGATGTCCCCCCCCCGTCCTTCCGCTCGTCGAGGCGCTCGTGCCGCCTCCGGATCCGGTTCGCAGTTGCGAACTGCTTGACGGCTGGCCGTATCGACTGTTGCTCGATAGCGCGTCGCGTGACGTGCGTCTCGGACGGTACTCGATTTCTGACCGCCGATCCGGTTGCGGTCGTTCGAAGTCGAGGATCACGGACGGAGTGGATCGATCCGGCGAGCGGTGTACGACGCGTCGTGGCGAGCGACCCGCTTGCCGCCATCCGCGGTTTCCTGGCGCCCTTCGCGTCGGCGGCGATCCCCGGTTTGCCTCCATTTCAAGGCGGTGCGGCCGGCTATCTGTCGTACGACTGGGGGCTCGAGCTCGAACGTCTGCCGGCGCCCGTCTACGATGACCTGGCCCTGGACGATGTGGTGCTCGGTGTCTATGACTGGGTGATCGCCTGGGACCACGTCGCTGCGAGCGCCTGGCTCATCTCGACCGGCATACCCGAGACGCAGGCGACGGCTCGATCCACGCGCGCGGCGGCGCGCGCGGCCGAGGTGCGCGCGCGGTTGAGCGAGTCACGGTCGCTCGTGCCCGACTCCGTGTACGTCGACGCACCGATCTCGCACGCAGCTCCACCCGTCCCGCAGGTTGCGGATTCCTATCCTGCGTCGGGGTGGTGGGATCCGCGCCTTGCGCTGCGCTCGTCGTTCACGCGCGACGGATACCTCGACGCGGTCGAGCGCGTCCGGGAGTACATCTTTGCCGGCGACATCTTTCAGGCGAATCTCTCGCAGCGCTTCGAGGTGCCGCTTGTCGAGCCCGCGTGGGCTCTCTACCGCCGCCTGCGGAGGTCGAGCCCGGCTCCCTTCGCAGCGTTTCTGGATTTCCCTGGCGCCGCCGTGCTCAGTGCCTCTCCTGAGCGTTTCCTTCGCGTCGATGGGGCCGGCCTGGTCGAGACCCGGCCCATCAAGGGCACCCGTCCTCGCGGCGTGGGACCCGAGCACGACGCCGCTTTGGGACAGGCGCTCGTCGAGAGCCCAAAAGACCGGGCGGAAAATTTGATGATCGTCGATCTCATGCGGAACGATCTCTCGCGCGTGTGTGCGCCCGGCAGCGTGAGGGTGGCCGAGCTCTTCGCGCTCGAACAGTACGCCACCGTCCATCACCTCGTATCGACCATCGTCGGGCAGCTTGCGCCCGGCGCCGATGCGTTGGATCTGCTCAAGGCCGCGTTCCCAGGCGGCTCGATCACCGGCGCGCCAAAATTGCGCGCGATGGAGATCATTGCCGAGATCGAGCGGCTGCGCCGCGGTGTCTATTGCGGGTCGGTCGGGTATTGGAGTGTCACTGGCGAACTCGATATGAGCGTGGCCATCCGCACCGCGGTGGCGTGTGGAGGACGCGTATACTTTAGTGCCGGCGGAGGCATCGTCGCTGACTCGGATCCTGCCGAGGAGTACCAGGAGACGCTAGACAAGGCGCGCGGTCTCATCGCGGCGCTCGCCGTGCCCGAATGATTCTCGTCATCGACAATTACGATTCGTTCGTCCACAACCTGGCGCGGTACGTCTGCGAGCTTGGCGAGCAGGCCGTCGTACGACGCAATGACGAGATCACGCTCGACGAGGTGGCGGCTCTCTCGCCGAGTCACATCATTCTGTCGCCGGGGCCGTGCACGCCACGTGAAGCCGGAATTTCAATCGCGCTGATCCAGCGATTCGGACCCGCAATCCCCGTGCTGGGAGTGTGCCTGGGGCATCAGTGCATCGGAGCGGCGTACGGCGCCGACGTTGTGCGTGCCGGACGGCCGGTGCACGGCAGGGCGTCACGCATCACGCACGTCGGCTCGGGAATCTTCACCGGGCTTCCGTCCCCGTTGGAGGCCGCGCGGTATCACTCGCTCGTCATCGCCCCTGCGTCCCTTCCAGAGACCCTGCGCGTGACGGCCACCGCCGCTGACGACGGGGAGATCATGGCCGTGGAACACGTCACGCATCCCGTGATCGGCGTGCAGTTTCATCCCGAGTCAGCGGCGAGCGAGTACGGCTACGCGATGCTCGACCGCTTCCTGCACGGCGCGCGCGCGCGTGGGACGGAGCTGCCAAGGCGCGCCGACGGCGCGAGTGAGGCGCCGCGGGGCTCATGGTGGCGCCGGCGTATCGACAATGGTCCTGGTGGCGAGTTTGTGCCGCCGCCCGTGGAGCTCGTCCGGTGACGATGCCGTCGCGCGGCGATGCCGGATTCGATCGGTCCGAAGTCCGGCCTCGATACGGCGCGAGTGCCGAGCCGCTGGTCTGGGTCAACGGCGAACGGACAGAGCGCGAGTGTGTCCGTCCACGATCGCGGCGTGACACTGGCCGACGGCGTGTTCGAAACGATGCACGTCAGGGAAGGCACTGCGTTTCGTCTCGATCGTCATCTGGCCCGCCTTCGTCGCGGACTGGTTGCGCTGGACATTCCAGACCCGCCTGCGCTCGATGACTGGCTGCTGCGTGCGGTGAGCAGCGAATCGACCCAGTCCGTGAGCGAAGGAGACGCGAGCCTCCGCGTCACCGTGACCCGAGGCGTCGGTCCATCCGGGGTAGGGGTTCCCGCTGTTGTCCACCCGACCGTGATCGTGACCTTGAGCGTGATGCCGGTGTTTGCGTCCTCCATCTACGACAAGGGCCTTGCTGTTCACGTCGCATCGGGCTGTCGCAACGAACGTTCGATGACCGCCGGTCTCAAGACACTGGCCTACACCGACGCCGTCGCCGGTCTGCTCGAGGCGCGCCGCGCCGGCGCAGACGAGGCTCTGTTTCTCGATACAGAGGGGCACTGCTCCGAGGCCACCGCCAGCAACCTGTTCGTGTGGACCGGCTCATTGCTCCTGACACCTCCTATCTCCTGCGGGGTGCTTCCTGGCATCACGCGAGAGGCCGTGCTCGAACTTGCCCAGGCACAAGGCCTCGACAGAGTGGAGCGCGCCTTCGGGCTGGACGAGCTACGCGCGGGGGCGGAGGCTTTTCTTACGAGCTCATTGCGAGGCCTTGCGCCGGTCGTCCGTGTCGGCCCGGACACGATCGGTCGGGGTACACCTGGCCCGATCACCGCCCGACTGGCTACTGACTACCGCGCACTCGTGGACCGAGAGTGCGGAACATGAACATCGTCGTTCACGCTTCTGGCTTCTCCGTGCTCGGTTCGTGTTCAGGTTCGACAGTGCCGCGAATCTGCGAACTCGCGAACCGAGAACCGCGAACTCGGAACTGCGAACCGAACGTGAACACGAACCGAGCAGAAAGAACCAAGAAGCGTGAACGACGAGTTTCTTCATGATTGTTGAGACCATTGTCACTAGCGTGTCTGCGGACGGCGCCGTCAATTGCGCCCCGATGGGTGTCGAATGGGGTGACACCACGATCGTCCTCAAGCCGTTTCTCGACACGGTGACGTACCGCAATCTGGTGGCGACCGGCGCCGCCGTGGTGAATCTCACCGACGATGTCCGAGTGTTTGCCCGGTCGGCGATATCGAACCCCGTCTATCCCACGGTGGCGGCGGAGGTGATCCGGGGGGTGGTGCTCGCCGGCTGCTGTTCGTGGCGGGAAGTGGAAGTGCGTTCGGTCGACAGTACGCCGCCCCGGTCACGGATCGAGACCGAGGTCGTTCATCAGGGCGTCAGGCGTGAGTTCATCGGCTTCAACCGCGCTCGCCACGCTGTGCTCGAGGCCGCGATCTATGCCACCCGGCTTCATCTCCTGCCGCGGGCGTTCATCGACAGCGAGCTGGCACGGCTGCAGGTGATCGTCGACAAGACGGCGGGCTCGGACGAGATCGAAGCGATGGTGATGCTCACCGACTACGTACGTGCCTCACCGGGCGACTCGAGCCCTGCATGATCGATCGGCAGGAGGTTTTTGTCGAAGCGTCAGCGCGTTTGCACTTTGGCGTCCTCGACCTTCGGGGTGCGCGGGGTCGATGGTTTGGCGGCATTGGTGCGGCGGCGCCAGGCCCGACGTTGCTGGTGTCGGGGACGCCGGCCGATGCGCTGGAGGCGGAAGGCCAGGATGCTGAGCGCGCTGCCGAGTATGCCCGGCGCTTCATGGCCTATCACCGTGTCGAGGGCGGTGTCCGGCTACACGTGCACCGCGCATTGCCGCAGCATTCCGGGCTCGGGTCCGGCACGCAGCTCGCCCTGGCCGTCTCGCGGGTGATTGCCGAGTTGTACGGCATCGAGTCGGACGCGCCCGCGCTGGCGCGGGCCTCTGGACGCGCGCGACGCTCCGCCGTCGGCACCTGGACCTTCGCCGGCGGCGGCCTTGTCGTCGAAGGTGGACGCCGACGCGGCCGAGACGACTGCGGCCCCTTGCTCGCCCGCCTGCCGTTTCCAGCGTCCTGGCGTTGCGTCGTGGCCGTTCCCGACTCGCTGCCGGGCGTCAGCGGCAGCGACGAGGAGGCGGCGTTCGAGGGGCTCCCGTCGCCGTCGGAGCGCGATGTGGAACACGTCGCCCATCTCGTGCTGATGGCGCTCCTCCCGGCTGTCGCGGATGCGGACATCGACACGTTCGGCGCCGCGCTGACGGAGATTCAAGAGGTCACCGGCCGTTGGTTCGCTGCCGTGCAAGGTGGCACGTTTGCGCCCGGGAGCGAGGCGGTCCTGCGTACGATGCGCGACTTCGGTGCATCGGGGGTGGGCCAGAGTTCCTGGGGACCTGCCGTGTACGGGATCGTGGACGGCGCGGACGCCGGCGCGCGACTGGCCGACCTCGTGCGCGGCGTATCGGACCACCCGTGCGCGGTGTACGAGGGCGCCTTTCCCAGCCGCGGTGCCCGTGTCAGGCGTGGGCCTCATGAATCGGTCTGAACCTGCGAACTGATCTCGCAAAACGGTCCGTCGCATGACCCTTCGGCACCGCGTCAGCCGTCGTTGACAGCCCGTTCTGCCTACCGTACACTGCGCGCCTCTAGCGTGTGAGAACGAAGCTTTTCGCCTTTGCTGCTCTCGGCATCTCGTGCTTGGTGACGCCTGCCGCGGCTCACCACTCGTTCGTGGTGGAGTACGACGTCAACAGGCGCCTGAAGCTGGAGGGTGTCGTGACGAAGATCGAGTGGACCAATCCACATACCCTCTTGTCCCTTGATGTCGTCGACCCGAACGGTGTCGCGACCGCCTGGAGCTTCGAGCTGGCGAGCCCGAACGTTCTCGAGCGAAACGGCTGGACGCAACGGACGCTGAGCGTCGGCGATCGAGTGAGGCTCGAAGGGTACGGTGGCTTTGCGATAGCGACGCGAGGTGTTGTCAGTTCCATCACCATGGCAGACGGACGGGCTCTCGTTGCAGGCCCTGCCAGGGTCGATGACGGTCTCGCGAGGTGAGTCCAGCGCGTCACGCCTGGCCGGATGCCAGGGGTGACGAATCACGGAGACACACGGTTCGGCTAGACGTGTGGCTTCATCGGACGAGCCTGATGAGGACGTTGAGCGACCGTCGCGGCCTGCGCGATGCTGTGTTGTTGGTCGTGACGACCGGGCTTGCGTGGGCGCAGGCGACCGCACAGCTCAATGGCCGCGTGGCCGACGAGAGCGGCGCCGTCCTGCCGGGGGTGACTGTGACCGTCACGCAGACGGACACTGGGTTCACACGCACCGTGGTGACCGAAGGCGACGGCGCTTACGTCATGCCGAACCTGCCGACCGGGCCGTACCGGCTGGAGGTGTCACTGCAAGGATTCCGCACCTACGTGCAGACCGGTATCGTCCTGCAGGTCGGTGCCACACCGACGATCAACGTGGCCCTCGGGCTTGGGGGCCTCGAGGAGACGGTCTCCGTTGAAGCCGCCAGCGCCGCTCGTGGATGTGCGGAGCGCGGGCATCAGCGAGGTCGTCGAGCAGGATCGGATCGTAGAGCTTCCGCTTCAGGGGCGGCAGGTGACCGACCTCATCGTGCTCGCCGGCGCGGCCGTGAACACCGGGACTGTCAGCGGCCAGTCGCGGGATGCCCGGGACGGTGGCGATCTCGGTCGCAGGCGGACTGCGCGTCGGGCGTGTCGTATACCCTCGACGGCGCCATGCACAACAACACCTACGACAACCAGAACATGCCGCTCCCGTTCCCGGATGCACTGCAGGAGTTCAGCGTGTCCACGGGCGGCTTGTCCGCGTCGAGCGGCGTGCACGCGGTGGCATCGGTGAACGGGGTGACCAAATCGGGCACGAACCAGTTCTCTGGGAATCTCTTCGAGTTCTTCCGGGATGAGCGGTTCAATGCGCCGACTATTTCGCCCCTGTGGGGTCGGACGGTGAGAAGCTGGGCGACGCCCTGCGCCGCAATCAGTTCGGCGGAACGCTGGGCGGGCCGGTCGTCAAGGACAAGCTCTTCTTCTTCGGCGCGTACCAGGGGACGAGGATGGTGGCGCAGCCAACCGGAAACATCTCGTTTGTGCCCACGCCGGCGATGATCGCGGGCGACTTCACTGCCCTCGCGTCACCCGCGTGCAATGGCGGCACGGCAGGTGACGCTGCGGGCGCCGTTCGTGAACAACCGCGTCAATCCCGCACTCCTGAGCCCGGCGGCGCTGAAGATCGCCAACTCCGGATACTTGCCGAGCACGACCGACCCGTGTGGCCAGGTGACCTGGGCGCAGCCGCTCGACAAGAACGACTGGCAGGGCGTGGGTCAGGGTGGACTACCAGTGGAGCGCGAATCATTCGCTGTTCGCGCGGTACATGCAGACCTTCGAGTTCCGGCTCCCGACGCAATCGAGCCCACGCACAATGCCCTGACGGCCACGAATGCGATCGGGCCCAATCAGGCGTGCACGGGCGCAGTCGTTCGCCTTTGGCGATACCCAGGTGTTGGGCGCCAACACGGTCAACGCGTTCCGGGTGACCTGGAACAACACCGCCCTGCGGATGAACGACCCGGCGGACACCTTCTCAGACACCACCTCCCTGGGCATCAAGCGTCCACACGTACATGGCAGGTGTGATCTCGCTCAGCGTGGCCAACGCGTTCACGATGAGTGGCGGGGACGCCGTCAAGATGGTGCTGGACAACGAGTCCTACCAGGTGGCGAACGATCTCACGCTGGTGCGGGGGAACCACCAGATCGCGGTCGGAGGGAACGTGGCGTACTGGACGTCCGAGACGCAGAACTTCGCGCGTGCCGTGGGGGATTTCAATTTCAACGGCACCGGTGACGGGCTTGGCGCTGGCGGACTTCATGACCGGGCGGTTGACGCGGTTGCGTCATTCTGGACCCGGTCTCCTGCCCCTGCACCAGACCTACCTGGGGCTGTATGGCCAGGACACCTGGCGCCTGACCCCACGCGTGACGGTGAACGCGGGTCTTCGCTGGGAGCCCTTTTTCGGCCAGCAGATCGAGAATGGGTCCATCACGAATTTCAGCTTCGACAACTTCCGTCAGGGCATCAAGACCAACCGGTTCGTCAACGCGCCGGCGGGGCTGCTCTACCCGGGGGATCCCGGCTTCCCGCCCGGTCAGTCGGGCATGAAGAAGCAATGGACGCAACGTGTCGCCACGGGTCGGGGTGGCCTGGGATGTGAGTGGGGACGGTCGGACGGCGGTGCGCTCCTCCTACGGACTGGCCTATGACTTCGTGAGTGCACAGTACCTGTATATCGCGGGCTCGGCCCCCCCGTTCAGCAATCGTCTCGAGCTGACCGGGGTGATGCCGCTCGAGGATCCCTACAGCACGGTGCCCGGCGGACAGACGCACCCGGTGCCGAACGATCCTCTCCGCGACCGCGTTGTATCCAGGCTTCGGCGCGTTCGGCACGATCGACCCTGATAACAATTCGCCCCGCGTGCAGTCCTGGAACGTCACCGTGGAACGCCAGATTGGCAGCGTGTGGCAGGCGTCGGTGAGCTATCTCGGGAGCTACGCGGACCGCTTGTGGGGCGGGGTGCAGGTGAACCCGGGAGTCTTCATGGGGCTCAATCCCTGCATTCTCAACGGGGTGTCGTATCCCGTCTGCACCACGGCCGCCAATCTGGACCGTCGGCGCGTGCTGATTCAGGAGAACCCGGCCGTCGGGCAGTTCTTCGGCCCGGTAGATCGCCACGACGACGTGGGCCAGCAGAGCTATGCCGGCCTCAAGCTCTCGGTTCAGCGCCGCGCCGTCAGCGGGGTAAGCCTCAGCGCGAACTACACGGTATCCCACTGCGAGGCCGACACCGGTTCGTCCTTTTCGTTCGCGCAGTTCAGTGCCGGCTACACCGATCCCAACAACCCGTCGTTCGATCGCGGCAACTGCACCCAGAGCCGCACACATATCGCCAACGTTTCGGTCGGGGCCGAGACGCCGCAGTTTTCCAACGCCACGCTGCGGGCTGTGGCCTCGGGCTGGCGAGCCTCGGGTATTTTCAACACGCGGTCGGGTGAGTTGGCTGACCGTGACGACGACCACCGACGTCGCGGCGACCGGCATCGCCGAATCAGCGGGTCAATCAGGTGCTCGAGGACCCGTATGCGGCGGACAAAACGATCGACGCCTACCTGAACCGGGCGGCGTTCGCGTTGCCGGCGTCGGGGACGCTCGGCGACCACAAGAATGGCAGCATCCAAGGCCCTGGATTCTGGAATGTCGATCTGGCGATCACGAGGCTCCTCCCCATCACCGGACGGCAGACACTGGAACTTCGGATCGAGACATTCAATCTTTTCAACACCTTCAACTGGGGCGACCCAGTTACCAACTTCAACGCCGCCACGTTTGGTCGGATTCTCTCCCAGACTGGCGATCCACGAATCATGCAGTTCGGCGTCAAGTACGGCTTCTGAGACGGTGCGGAGGATGGAATGAAGCAAGTGATGAGGCGTGTCGGGATCGTGGCGTTGTTGCTCGCGATGAGCGGCGGATCCGCGTGGGCGCAGGCGACGGCTCAGATGAGCGGCACCGTGCGGGATGAAAGCGGCGCCGTGCTGCCGGGCGTGACGGTTACCGTGACGCAGACGGACACCGGCTTCACGCGAAGTGTCGTCACCGAAGGCGAAGGATCGTACGTGATGCCGAACCTCCCGACAGGACCGTACAGGTTGGAGGTGTCGCTGCAGGGGTTCCGGACGTACGTGCAGACCGGCATCGTGCTGCAGGTGGGCGCCGCTCCGACGATCAACGCGGAGTTGGCCGTTGGAAATCTCGAGGAGTCGGTGACCGTGGACGCCGCAGCGCCGCTCGTGGACGTGCAGAGCGCCGGTATCTCCGAAGTCGTCGACAACGATCGCATCGTGGAGCTGCCGCTTCAGGGGCGCCAGGTCACGAATCTCATCGTGCTCGCCGGTGCGGCGGTCAACACGGGTGACGTCAGCGGCCAGCGCAACCGTTCGGATTCCGTGGCGATTTCAGTGGCGGGCGGGCTTCGAACGGGTGTGGCCTACGTGCTGGACGGGGCGATGCACAACGACCCGTACGACAACACGAACATGCCGTTCCCCTTCCCTGACGCTCTGCAGGAATTCTCGGTGGCGACGAGCGGGCTGTCGGCGCAGAACGGCATGCACTCCGGCGCGTCGGTCAATGCGGTCACCCGCTCGGGCACCAACGCCTTTCACGGCAACGGGTTCGAGTTCCTCCGCCATAGCGGGTTCAACGCCACCGACCCGTTCGCGCCCGTCGGGGCGGACGGCGACAGGGTAGACGATGGCCTCGTTCGCAATCAGTTTGGTGGGACGCTGGGTGGACCCATCATTCGAGACAAGCTCTTCTTCTTCGGCGGGTATCAGGGGACGATCACACGGCAGACGCCGGCGTCGTACGTCGCCTTCGTGCCGACGCCGGCGATGCTCGCCGGCGACTTCACGGGAATCGCGTCGCCGGCGTGCAACGCCGGCCGGCAGGTGCGCCTTGCGCGCCCCGTTCGTGAACAACCAGATCAATCCCGCCCAGTTCAGTCAGGCCGCGGTGAGTATTTCGAAGCACCTGCCGACGCCGGTCGATCAGTGCGGCGAGATCAGGTACAGCGTGCCGCTCGACAACAACGACAAGCAGTTCGTGGCCAGGGGCGACTATCAGATGAGCGCCAACCACTCGCTGTTTGCGCGGTATATCGACGCGTTCGAGAATCGACTGCCGACGTTGTCACGCACGGGCAACATCCTGACCGTGCGGCGTGAATTCGGCGCCAACAAGCAGGCGCGCGCGCAGGCCACGGCGTTCGGCGACACGCAGGTGTTCGGCGACAACACGGTCAACGGGTTCCGCGTGACCTGGAACCGCACGTCCAACCACCTGAACGATCCGCCCGACGAGTTCTTCGATGCACAGGACCTCGGCATCAAGCTTTACTCGTACGTGCCGGGCGTGATCGGGCTGAACGTGACCAACGGGTTCACCGTCTCTGGCGGGAACTCGGTCAAGGTGCGGGTCGAGAGCCAGGCGTACCAGGTGGCGAACGACCTGTCGATCGTGCGTGGGCGGCACCAGCTGTCGTTCGGCGGCAACGCCTCGTACTGGGAAGTGGACAGCGAGGACAACGCTCGCGCCGCGGGGGACTTCAACTTCAACGGCCAGGCGACCGGCATCGGACTGGCCGACTTCCTGACCGGGCAGACGTCGCTCGTGCGGCACGGCGCGCCGGGCGTGCTGCTGAGTGACCAGTGGTACTTCGGTCTCTACGGTCAGGACAGCTGGCGGGCCACAGATCGCATCACGTTCAACGGTGGTGTGCGCTGGGAGCCCTTCTTCGGAGCGAACTCCAAGAATGGCGCGATCTCGAATTTCGTGCTCGACAATTTCCGGCAGGGGATCACGACCCCACGGTTCATCAACGCGCCAGCCGGACTCATCTACCCTGGCGATCCGGGATTCCCTGACGGCACCTCGGGTCTGAATGCCCAGTGGCGGAACTTCTCGCCCCGCGTGGGCGTGGCGTGGGACGTCGCCGGCGATGGACGGACCGCCGTTCGTTCCTCGTACGGGTTGAACTACGACTTCCCGAGTTCGGTGTTCCTCTACATCGCGGCGTCGGCATCCCCGTTCGCGAATCGCGTGGAGCTGAGCGGCGTGCCGTTCGAGGATCCCTATCGCAACGTCGGCGGCGACACCCATCCGCTGGCGCCGGATCCCCCAGTCGACGCGCAGTATCCGCCGTTCGGCGCGTATGGTGTGATGGACCCGGACATCAATTCCACCCGCGTGCAGTCGTGGAATGTCACCCTCGAACGCCAGCTCGGCACGGTCATGGCAGGCCTCGGTCAGCTATCTCGGGAGCTACGCCGATCGCATGTGGGGTCAGGTGCACATCAATCCAGGCAACTTCATGGGTCTGGGCCCCTGCGTCATCCAGGGCGTTTCGTATCCGTCGTGCACGGTGACCGGCAACGTCGATCGCCGGCGAACGTTGTATCTCGAGAACCCGACGGAGGGGCAGTGGCTCGGCCCGGTCGTGGAGTATGCGGACGTCGGCGAGCAGTCGTATCGCGGCCTGAAGCTGTCGTTCAGGCGCCGCGCCGACCAGGGGGTCAGCCTCAGCGGCAATTACACGCTCTCCCACTGCGAATCGGACACCGAAGTGAGCGGGAGTTTCAGCCAGTTTGCGAATGGCTACCTGGACCCGAACAACCCGTCGTTCGATCGCGGGAACTGCACGCAGAACAGGCGGCAGATCGGCAACCTTTCAGTGGGCGCACAGACGCCGGAGTTTGCCAACGCGGTGGTCCGCGCGCTGGCGTCGGACTGGAGATTCTCAGGGATCTTCAGCGCTCGTTCGGGGAGCTGGATCACCGTGACCACCGGTCGTGACATCGCCGGCACCGGCATCGCCGCTCAGCGCGTCAATCAGGTGCTCGACGACCCGTACGGCGACAAGAGCCTGAACAACTTCCTGAATCCGGCGGCGTTCGCGTACCCGGCGGCGGGGACGCTGGGCGACCATCAAAACGCCAGCATCGAGGGGCCCGGGTTCTGGACCGTGGACCTGGCGGTATCCAGGCTCATTACGGTGGCATCTTCGCAGAGCCTGGAGTTGCGGATCGAGGCCTTCAACCTGCTCAACAACTTCAACTATGGCCTTCCGAATGCAAACCTCGATGCGGGCACGTTCGGCCGGATCACCGCCCAGAGCGGCGAGATGCGGGTGATGCAGTTCGGGCTCAAGTACGGCTTTTAGAATGGACCTGCTGTACACTGCATGGCGCAATTGACGCAGGCGAGCAGTCTAGAGGTCCGTACGGGGCGACGCAGGGGAGCGAGCGATATGCATCAGGGGCGGCTCGGTTTGTCACAGTGGGGCCGTGTGCCCGTGCTGCTGTTACTCGTCATGTCAGTGAGTCAGCCGGCGTTCGCGCAAGTGGACATCTCGGGTCTCTGGCGTCCGTTGGCCCGCAACCAGGATGGGAGTGGGATGACGGGCGATTCGGCTGGCCTTCCCCTTAGTTCGGAGGGACAGTCTCGATCGCAGAGCTGGTCACCCGAAGACTTCGACGTCGCCGAGTGGGTGTGCCGGCCACACTCATTTGACTACTCGCTCGAGGGGCCTCTCTCGGCGCTGCGTCTGTGGACGGAGCAGGATCGGCCCACTCAGAAGATCGTCGCGTACCACGGGCACCTCAACATGATGGAGCAGGAAACCTCCATTTGGATGGATGGCCGCCCCCATCCTCCGGCGAATGCCCCGCACACGTGGAGTGGTTTTTCGACTGGGGAGTGGGACGGCGACGTGCTGGTCGTCACGACGACCCACCTCAAGGAAGCGTACATGCGGCGGACGGGCGTGATGCGCAGCGATCGGGCGACGGTGCGCACGCGGTGGCGGCGCATGGGGAACTATCTGCAAGCGACTTCGATTCTGTACGACCCCGTCCACATGCTGGAACCGTACGTGCGAAGCACGATGATGTGGGTCTACGACCCCGGTCTCGCCGAGGCGCCCTATCCGTGCGAGGAGGCCACCGAGACCGCCGTACCGCGGGGCAACACACCGCACTTTCTGCCGGGCCAGAGCCCGTTGCCCGGCCTGAATCCGAACTTGGCGGATCGCTTCGGCACGCCTCACGAAGCGCGGCTGGGCGGGCCCACCACGATGTATCCTGAGTACATCGCGAAGATGAAAACCCTTCCCCGCCCGGCGACGGCGGCGGCTCCGGCTGGGGCCGCGGAGAACTAGCATGAACCAACTGCAGCGCAAGTCGTCGGCCACTGGTCGGCTGACGTTCGTGTGGATGTCAACGATCGCGTGCCTGGGGTTGCTCGGTCTGAGCGAGCAGGTCTTCACGCAGGCGAATCAGAATCGCAGCCGGATGTGGGCGCCTCCCATCGCGGGCGCCGCGCCGGGGGAGATTCAGGTGCTGCCGGTTCAGGGCAACGTGCACGTGCTGATCGGGGCGGGCGCGAACATCGCGGTGCAGGCCGGCGCCGACGGCGTGCTGATGGTGGACACGGGAAATGCGGCGATGAGCGCCAAGGTCATCGCGGCCATGAAGTCCATCTCCGGTCGCCCGCTGCGCTACATCGTGAACACGACGGACCGCGCTGACCACACCGGGGGGAACTCCGCGATTGCGGATATCGGCGAGACGATTCCCTTCCGCGAACCCAATTACACGGCCGGCCCTCAGGGCGCTCTCGACGTTGGCCGCGCCTCCATCATTTCGTACTACACGGTGATGCACCGCATGTCGGCTCCCACGGGCAAGGCGGCGCCGATTCCAGAGTCCGGGTGGCCCGACAACACGTATTCGATTGAGCAAAAGCGGCTCTACTTCAACGATGAACCCGTCGTGATCATGCATCAGACGGCGAACAACGACGGCAATAGCATCGTGCTCTTCAGGAAGTCCGACGTTGTCAGCGCCGGCGACATCTTGGACCTCACGGGGTATCCCTTCATCGACCCTGCGGGCGGTGGCTCGATCGGGACGATGGTGACGTCGTTGAACCGACTGATTGACGTGGTCGTCCCGAAGGCCAATGCCGCGGGCGGCACCATGGTCATTCCGGGGCACGGTCGCATCGCGGATCATGCTGAAGTGGTCTACTATCGCGACATGATGACCATCGTGCGAGATCGGGTTCGGGCGTCGATCGGCAAGGGGATGACCCTCGAACAGGTCAAGGCGGCCAGGCCCACCCGTGACTGGGACGCGCGGTTTGGCAGGGACACGGGCGACTGGACGACGAGCATGTTCGTAGAGGCTGTGTATCAAAGCCTCAAGAAGTAAGTTTGAAAGGAGACACTCTCATGGTTCGTACTATCTTGCTGATCATCGCCGGCATCACCCTTCTGGCAGGGGGCGATCGGGTGTTCGCGCACCACTCGTTTTCGGCGACGTACGATTCGGCCAACAAGGTCGAAATCGAAGGGGTGGTGAAGGAGTTCGTCTGGCGCAATCCGCATTCGTTCATGAGGATTGACGTCACCGACAAGGCAGGAGAGGTCAAGACGTGGGCGTTGGAGTGGGGGTCGACGAACGACTTGACGCAGGCGCAGATCACCCGCACGACGCTCAAGCCCGGCGACAAGATCATCGTGACCGGCGAGGCCGCACGCGATCAATCGTCGCTTCGACTGCTCATCGTGAGCGTGAATCGGCCGAGTGACGGATTCTCGTGGCGGGGAAGGGTCGAGTAAGCATGCGTTCTCTGTGGCTGCCGCTGTGTGCGGTTCTCCTCGTCGGCGTTCCCGGTACTGCTGACGCTCAAGGGCGTGGGCGTGCCGGCGGCGGGCCACCACAAACCGGACGTGCCGCTGCTCCCAGAGACCTGACCGGGACCTGGGTGTCGGTGGTCACGGAGCACTGGCACTTGCGGATGCTCGTGCCGCCGAAGGGCGAATTCGCGATGCTGCCGCTCAATCCCGAGGCCCGAACGCTCGCTGGGGCATGGGATCCGGCCAAGGAGCCAGCGGCCGAGGCGTGTCGTTCGTATGGCGCGGCAGCCATCATGCGTGTACCCGGACGTCTCCACATCCAGTGGGTGGACGACAACACGCTGCAGATGGACATCGACTCGGGCACACAGACTCGGATGCTGCGGTTTGGTGCGATGCCGCCGGCCAATCAGCCGCTCGAATGGCAGGGCTACTCGGTGGCGAACTGGGAAGCGCTGGGCGCGCGCGGCCGCGGCGCCATGCCCACGCAGCTCAGGGTCAGGACGAGCCGGATGCGGCCGGGTTACTTGCGCAAGAATGGCGTGCCCTATAGTGAGAACGCCACGCTCGAGGAGTACTACGATCGATTCACTGAACCAAACGGCGACGACTGGCTGGTGGTGACCAGCATCGTGACCGATGCGAAATATCTGACTCAGCCGTACGTGACGACGAACCATTTCAGGAAGATTCCGGACAAACAGGGATGGGATCCGACGCCGTGTCGGGCCGACCAGGCCCGCTGACGCCTACTTCCGTTTCGTAGGGGGGACCGATTTATGCGCAGATTCCTCGTCGTTGCTTTCGTCCTCGCATTGCCGCTGGCAACTGCGGGCACCTGGGCCGCCCAGACTGCTCCGGCCGCTCCGGTCGGCACTGCCGCAGCTGGGAAGGTGCACTACACGTTCGGCAATACGTCGTGCTCGAACTGTCACGGGCATCAATGGCGAGGGCCGTTACGGTCCAGCGCTCGCCGGCCGAAAGCTCACGTACGCTCGGTTCCGAGCCTATGTTCGGAATCCGCTTGGCCGCATGCCAGCGTACCCGGCGACTGAGCTCGACGATCAGGAGATCGCCGACATGGTGGCGTACTTCGACACCCTCCCGCTCCCGACCAAGCCGGATGCGTGGCGCACCCCGCTGCCCGATCACGCCCCACGCGGACAGCAGCTCATGATCTCGATGATCGGATGCGGACAGTGTCACGGCGCCACGATCACGACACCGCGTCATGGCGCTGCGGAGGTGAGCGGCGACTTCGAGTGGTTCAAGCGCCAGGTCTACACGCACACCACGGCGCAGCGCGAGCAGATGGCTGCCCTGGAACGCGATGGTGTCGACGCCGTCACTCCTGGACACGTCGGCCCTCCCGGCCGCAACCGCCTTCGCATGGGTAACTACCTTCCCGCACGGCTGCCCGAGCAGACGCTCCGCGAAATGTGGGACTGGATGAAGACGCTCGGCGAGCACCTGCCGGTCCTGCATGCCACCGTAAAGGCGGGGGCACCTGGACCCGAAGGCGTCACGTATACCGTCGAGCTGGAGAACGCCGGAGTCAAAGGTAAGGGCATCACGAATGAAGACGTCACGGTGTCCCTGGCGCTGCCGCCGGGAGCGAAGGTCGTGAAGGCCACCGGACCGTACGAAGGCTTGAAGCCCAACGCGGAAACGAAGAGTGAGGCTGCCCTGTGGCGCGTGCCGCGGATGGCCGCCGGAGACCGCCAGACCTTGACGATTACCCTCGCGCAGCCCGCGGCGGCGCTTCGAGGCGTGATCCGTTGGGCCACGCCAAAGGTCAACGAAGAGGATAGTGACGTGGCCTTCGCGTACTCAGCCACCGGCGGTCGGGGCCGCGGGGGGGCAGGCGAGTAAGTAGGCTGCCACGCGGACCAGTTGCGCGTTCGAACTCCGGCCTCACCAGTGCGCCTCGCGACGTGGCCGTCATGTCGCGAGAGCGCACGTCCCGCACGCATGCTGACTTCCCAATGATCCGCGAGTCTGTTACCGAAAGGGTCGATCCCACATGATGGACGTGTTCACCTGGCTGGAAGGCAGCTCTCTATCGGTGTGGGTTCGCGAAGCGCCGACCATCTGGGCGTTTGCGACGATCATCACGCTGCACACGTTCGGGATGGGAGTGCTCGTCGGTGCGTGCGCCGTGCTCGATCTTCGTCTTCTCGGTGTCGCCCGGAGCATTCCGATCGGGCCGCTGAGTACGCTCTATCGCGTGATGTGGTTCGGTTTCTGGCTCAATCTCGTCACCGGCTCGCTGCTGTTTGCCGCTGATGCCACGTCCAGGGGCACGCAGTGGCTCTTCTTCGTCAAGATGTTCTTCGTGGTCACCGGCGTGGTGACGACGATGCAAATCAGGCGACACGTCTTCGATGGAAACGCAGAACCCATCGTGGTGAGTGCGCCGGTGAAGCGGCTGGCTCTCCTGTCGTTGGCGGCATGGGTGCTCGCGACGACGTCCGGCCGGCTCCTCGCGTACGTTCAGTAAGGATCGAGGTATCGTCCCATGCTGCCCCAGGAGATCACGCACCTTCACCTCCTTCTCAATCACGTGCCCACCATCGGGACCGTCGTGGGCCTCGGCGTGTTCGTGATGTCGTTCGTGCGGCGGAGCGACCATCTGAAGCACGTGAGCCTCGAGGTGCTGTATCTGATCGCCCTCGCGACGCTCCCGGCGTACATCAGCGGACTGGCTGCCCAGGCGATGATCGTCGGTCGCCCGGACATCTCCTCCGAGGCGATTGTCGCGCACCACGATGGCGCGCTCGTCGCGTTCACCTTCATCGAGATCATGGGATTCGTCGCGTGGCTCGGGCTGTGGCAGTACCGCAGGTTGGAGCGGATGGCTGCCTGGATCTCGCCGGCCATTCTGGTGCTGGGATTCCTCACCCTGGTCTTCGTCAGCAGCGCGGCCACGATCGGCGGAGAGATTCGACACCCCGAGATCAAACTCGACGAGGCGGCGGTCGCGGCGGGCGGATGGTTCCCTGCGGAAGGGGTAGAACAGTTCGTGACCACCAATCCGTGGGTGTGGCCGACGGCCGAGGCCCTGCATTTTCTCGGGCTGTCGCTCCTGTTCGGCGTGCTGTTCACGGTGAACCTGCGGTTGATGGGTGGCCTTCGAGGCGCGTCCTTCGCGGCCTTGCACCGTCTGTTGCCGTGGGCCATGCTCGGCTTCGGCGTGAACCTCGTGACCGGCATGTTGTTCGTCATCGCGGCTGCCGACCAGTACATCGAGAACACCCCGTTCATCTGGAAGATCGCGTTCCTGATGGTGGCAGGTGCCAACCTGCTGTACCTGACCGTGTATGACCGGATCTGGGAGTTGAAAGCTGGCCAGGAACCGGTGCTCCTCGATCGCGCTGTCGCGGTGTCGGCGGTCGTGGTCTGGATGGGGGTCATTTACGCGGGCCGCATGCTGCCCTTCCTGGGGAACGCCTTCTAATGTCTCTCACCCTTATCGTCGCGTCCTTGGTGGCCGTCGTGGTGGTCCTGGTCGCTGTGGTCGGGCGCCTCATCGACGGCTCCGCCGAATAGTAGATACCGGGGTTGGGGGAGGGCGGCGCCGGCCGTTCGCGGCCCGCGCGTTCGGTTTGACAGTCGCTGTTGGCGGGGGTAGCATCCGGCCGCGAGGCGTGCCGCAATGAACCCCGGGGTGCGGGAGTGTCCGACGTGGGCGGGAGGGTTTACACTAGACCCAACCGTGTCAGGAGGAGTCGCAATGAGAATGAAGCGTGGAGTTCTGATCGCTGGCCTCGGTCTTTTCTGTCTGTCGGCGCCCCTCGCCGCCCATCACTCGTGGACAGCCGACTACGACGGCGGCAAGCCGGTCACCGTCAAGGGCGTGGTGACGAAGGTCGAATGGACCAACCCCCACACCCACTTCTACGTCGAGGCCAAGGACGAGAAGGGGACGGTCACGATGTGGAACTTCGAGATGGCGAGCACGCTGTCGCTGGAACGCGGAGGCTGGACCCGGAAGACGCTTCCCGTTGGTGCGGAAGTCACGGTCGGAGGTTTTGGCGGCAGGGCCGTGCTCACCAGGGCCATCGCGGGTTCCATTACCACTGCCGACGGCAAGGCGCTGTTCGTCGGGAAACCGGGTCAATAGCGCACGGCGAATCCTGCGACGTGTGCCGAATGTCAGGGCGGAGGAGGCTTACGTGAGAAGAGGGCTCGTCGTCTCGATCGCAGTCATATGTCTGACCGTGCCGTTCCTCGCCGCATCGCAGG
This sequence comes from uncultured Acidobacteriota bacterium, assembly GCA_963827515.1. Taxonomy (GTDB): domain Bacteria; phylum Acidobacteriota; class Vicinamibacteria; order Vicinamibacterales; family UBA2999; genus JABFSA01. The sequence goes on from CAWHBF010000024.1 coordinate 61,216, forward strand.
AGCTCGGTCGTCGTATCGGAGGCGCCAACGGGCCGCCTGCGGCCCCGCCGACGCCCGACAAACCGGCCCCGCGTCTTACCGACGGCAAGATAGATCTATCAGGTGTATGGACCGACGGCGGCGGGCAGACGATTGACCGCCTGTTGAAGCCGGGCGAGTTGGACACCATTCTGCTACCGAACACCAAGAAGCTGATGGAATCGCGGAACGACGGACAGGATCCCTACAACTACTGCCTGCCTGGCGGGCCGCTGCGGATCACCGGGGGCTTTGCCTGGCGGTTCATTCAGCACCCGACGACCAACGCCACGCACATTTTCATGTTGCAGGAAGGGAACGCCCACACCTACCGCCAGATTTTCATGGACGGTCGCAAGCACCCCGAAGATCCGAGTCCGACGTGGTACGGTCATTCCATCGGCCGATGGGAAGGCGACACGCTTGTGATTGACACCATCGGTCTCAACACCAAGTTCTGGCTCGACGGGAGCGGCATCCAGCATACCGAACAGCTACACATGGTCGAGCGATGGACTCGAACGAACTACACGACGCTCCGCCGCGATGTGACGTTCGAGGATCCGGGCGCGTTCACCAAGCCGTTCACCGTGACCTACACCGCGAGGCTCTCGGAGCCTGGCAGCGAGATCATGGAATACATCTGCATCGAGAACAATCAGTATGGGCTCGCACAGGGTCACGGAGATCCGAGCGTCGTCGCCCCGAAGTAATCGATTGTGCAGCTGGTAATCGCAGGCCGGGTGCGCGTCGAGCGTCCCGGCTTGCGCCGTTTTTGCGGTCCCGCGGCGGGCATCGTAACGGCGGGATCTGCGGGTGCGGTTTGGGTTAAAGTATCAACGGCGGGTCAGGCTGCGGCGCAGCCTAAAGGAGGGATCGCGTGCGTAGATTTCTTGTCGTGTCCGTGTTCGCGGCGGGACTTGCCCTGGCTGCGTTCGGGCATCTGCAGGCGCAAGGCGGCGTCGGCCAGATTCAGGTCGGTGGCAGCCCGGTTGTTCCAGACTCCGAAGTCACGAGCAAACCGGTTCCTCGCCTGCCCGACGGCACCGTGGATATCACCGGCCCCTGGGTGGGTGGCGGCTCGAATGGCAATATCGAGCGCGATGGCGGGTTGAAGCCAGGTGAGCTGCCGCTGCTGCCGTGGGCCAAGGAGCTGATGTCCAAGCGTCTCGAGAAGGACGAGCCCTATACAGCCTGCTTGCCGATGAGCGTGCCCCGCGTGAACCCATATCCGTGGAAGTTCGCGCTCTCCTACACCTCGAAGGGACTCTCGCACATCTACGTGCTGCACGAGACGGGTGATGCGGGTGCTCATCGCGTGGTCTATATGGACGGACGGCCCCATCCGCCAGATCCGATCCCGACATGGTGGGGGCATTCGACCGGCAAGTTCGAAAAGGACACCCTGGTCATCGACACCGTCGGCTACAACGACAAGTTCTGGTTCGACAGCCGCGGAACGCCACACACGGAACAGCTGCACACGGTCGAGCGGTGGACGCGCATCAACTACGGACGAATCACCAATGACTTCCTCCTCGACGACCCGGGGGCATTTTCGAAGCCGGTCAATTTGAAGTTCACCGGCAGGCTGCTGCGGCCGGATCTGAAGACCGGAGGCGGTGACCTGATGGAGTTCATCTGTCTCGAAGGCAACGAGTATGGTGCGGCCGCCGGCTTCGTGCCTGGCCAGGGAACGGCCATCAAGTGATGAGTTCGCGCGGCTTTGACCTGCGCGTTGGAACCGGTGAATTTTTCGGAGGTACGCAAATGAGAACGAAACTTGGAATCCTGGCGGCGACGATTGGCCTCGTCTGCGTGGCGGTGCCGGCCATCGCGCATCACGGGTTCGATACGGAGTACGACGCGAAGAAGAAGTTCAAGCTGCAGGGCGTTGTGTCGCAGGTGCTGTGGACCAATCCCCACATGCGCGTCCACGTGGACGTGACCGATGCGGCCGGGAAGGTGACGACCTACAACATGGAGATCACCAGTCCCAACTCGGTCCAGCGTCAGGGCTGGGGCCGCAACAGCCTCCTGCCGGGTGAGAAAGTCGTCTTCGAAGGGTACGGCGGCAAGGTTGTCGAGAGCAGAGGTTCGCTGCTTTCGATCGCGAAGCTCGATGCGCCGGACAAGCCGCTCTTCGTCCAGGGCGGGCCTGAAGCCGCTGCCGAAGGCTTCCCCGGTCAGCGGTAGTCGGCGTCGAAACGCGCGCTCTGGCAAGCTGTAGACGTTCCGTTACCTTGTGTCAGCTGTGAGCCTGTCATGAAAAAAATCATCCCGTTCGTCGTTCTCTCCGCGGCGGTCGTCGTGTTGGTGGTCGTGAGCGGGCGCAGCGTCTCGGGTCAGGCCGCGCCGGGTAGATTGGCGATATTCGCCGACTTTGCCCTGTTCTCTGGAAACAACCAGCCCAGGAACTGCTTCACGATGAACCGATTCAAGGCGGGTGAGCCAGTAGGCTTCCGCGTGACGGTCATGGACGGTGCGACTGGTCAGCCTGCCGCCGACGCCGAAGTCGTCGTGCATCTCACCTACGCAGGCAAGACAGTGGATGTGCCTGCGCGGTATCGTGGCACCGGCCGCGGGAACCTGACCCCGAACCTGTGGAGTGCGAAGTGGGCCGTGCCCGCTGACGCCCCGACGGGCGTGGTGCAGGTGACGGTGACCGCGATGGACAAGAGTGGCCGCTCGGCCGAGTGGAAGCCCTTCCCGAACGTGGCCTCGCATCTCACGATCGTCAACGAGTAACGAGCGGCACCGCTCAAGCGGCTATCGAATGCAAACCGTCCTCCGGTCAGGTCTCATCGTCACCATGGCCGGGGCCATGGCGATTCTCACGGCGTCCTGTTCCGGTCCCGCCTCATCGGCGGCGGCGACCCCCTGCGGCCCCAACCAGCGACACACCAGTTCAACAGCTTGCGCTCGTCTACGACAAGCCGGCGGTCGTGGGCGCTCGCGTGACGGCGTCAGCCATGGGTCTGCCCGCGGGAAGAATGGCCGACCTCCAGTGGGGGACGGTGACGGGCGGCTGGGTCATCGAGGACTACTACCACTTCCGAGGCAAGAAGTACGCGGACGCGTCGGCTTCGCTTGGGAGCTTCCCCATCGATCAGGAAGGGCGCTTCGAGGCGCAGTTCGTCATTCCCGAGGACTATGGCGGCGTGCACGACGTCATCGTGACCGTCGACGGTCGTACTGTTGCCCAGAATGGGATCGAGGTCACGCAAAGCTTCGAGATGACACCGATGTCAGGCCCCGTCGGGACGATGATCGAACTGCGGGTCAAGGGGCTCGGCTGGCGGACCATGGAGAGCACCTGGGCGGTGAATTGGGACAACAACTCGATCGGATGGGTCTCGGCTGCCGGGACCAAGGGGTCGGCCGTGGCGAGATTTCGCGCAGCGGGGCCTGCCGGCGATCATGCAATCAAGGTCTACACCGGCTACCAGGGGCAACCGTACCTGAACTACGAGCAGTCGCCGGTTGCACACCTTCCCAGACCGCAGTTCACGTTCCGCACGACGCCTGGCCGTCCGTCGATTCAAACCGCGGTCGCCGAGCCGTATCAGCCTCAGCCGGTTCCGGCGACCGAGATCACCGTCGCGAATGCTACCGTGGCCCTTTCGCCGACTCAGGGTCCCGTTGGGACCCGTGCGCGGCTGCAAGCGAGCGGCTTGCCCAGCGGGGCGGTTCTCGACCTCGTCTGGGAGACGGCCATCGGCAATCGCGTGAGCGGGGAGGGCTTCACGTCTCAGGCGAACGACCTCGCGCAAGTCACCGTCGGGAGCGATGGCCGGCTCGACGTGCCGGTGAGCATTCCGGATGACGTCGGCGGACTGCACGGGCTCGTCCTGCGAGCGGGCGATCGGATGTTGGCCCGAACCCATTTCGTGGTCGAAACGAGCATTGTCAGCATGACGCCCGCGTCCGGTCCGGCCGGCACACCGGTGACGATTCATCTCAAGGGTGTGGGCTGGACGGAGTACGACAATATCTACATCGCGACCTACGACAACGCCTACATGGGCTACGCCTGCGGTTTCAACAGCCAGGGGGATGTCGTCATCAACTTCACCGCTGCGGGCCCGCCCGGTGTGCATCTGATCGACCTGTACCCGGGTATCTACCAGGGCCCTCCCACCGAACCCCAGCTCCTCTACCGGACGCCTCAACTGACGTACGCCGACGACCATCCGGGCAACAAGATCCCGGCCCTCCGGTTCGCCTTCGAGGTCACGCCGTCGGCGACGTTCGGCACGAGGTGATCTCGATAGCCCGAGCGTTCTGACGCGCTCGCGACGTTGACCGTTTGGCGGGCGGAAACTATACTCGCGCCGCGGCGAGCAGCCCGCAATCGGGTCAGTCACTCGGTGGAGAAGGAACATCACATGACGGTCGGATGCAAGCGCGCGATGTTCGGTACGTCTGTGTTCGTGCTCGTGGGCCTATTGGGTTTGGTATCCGTCGCGGGCCAGGCCGCCCAGGAACCGCAGCCGATGGCGGAGAACGTGTTCAAGAACATCCAGGTGCTCAAGGGCATTCCCGCGGATGAGTTCATGGACACGATGGGGATGTTCGCCTCCTCCCTCATTTATGACTGCACCGGCTGCCATGTCGAGGACATCCTCGTCAGACGGGAGGCGTTCGCCGAAGCCACGCCGCGCATTCAGAGGGCGCGGCAAATGGTCGTGATGGTGAACGCGCTCAACAAGCAGTATTTCGGCGGACAGCCCCGCGTGACCTGCTTTACCTGTCACAGGGGCAGCGGTTTTCCCGAGACCATTCCCGATCTGAACCTGCAGTACGGAGACGGACCGCCGGAGAATCCGAATGGCATCACGTTGTTCGGACCCGGACAGGGGCCTGCTGATCCGATTTTCGCCAAGTACATCAGCGCCATCGGCGGTGCGGACCGCGTCGCGAAGTTGACGAGCTACACCGCAACGGGGACCTACATCGGGTTCAACACCAGCGGCGCGACGGTGCCCATCGAGATCTTCGCCAGGGCGCCGGATCAGCGATCGACCGTCGTCCGAGTGTTCGACGGCGACGCGGTGAGGACCACCGATGGTCGCAGCGCATGGGCGGCCGAAGGCTGGCGTCAGTTGCCGTTGATGACGTTTACCGGGAGCAACCTCGTGGGGGCGCGCGTTGAGGCGATGCTCGCGTTTCCGATGGTGCTCCAGAAGGCGTTCAGCCAGTGGAAGGTCGGCGCCGTGACGATCGGCGATGCCGATGTACAGGTGCTCCAGGGGACTAACCCCGGACAGCTTCCCGTGAACCTGTACTTCGACGATGCAGGACTGCTGGTGCGGTCGGTTCGCTGGAGCAGCACGCCGGTCGGGACCGTGCCCACGCAGACCGAATATTCGGACTATCGGGACGTGGCGGGCGTCAAGATGCCACACCGGATGGTCGTGACCTGGACCAACGGGCAGAACACCATCGAGATCAAAGACGTGCGGCCGAATGTCGCGATCGACGCGGCGAGGTTCGCCAGGCCGGCTCCGTTCAAGCCCCGATAGGAGGCCTATACGGCAGCCCAGGAATGCTTTGACAAGGCCGTCATGGCTTTGACAAGATAATGCCCCACTACGGTCGTCCCCTGAGGTCCCCGGTAGGGTCCTTCTGGACCAAAATTCGCCTGGAGGAATGCAATGAGAACGAAGCTTTCGGTGCTGCTGGCCGGCGTTGCCTTGGTGGGTCTGACGATGCCGGTCGTGGCACATCATGCCGTGGGCGCCGAGTACGACGAAGCCAAGGTCGTCAAACTGACAGGTGTCGTATCGAAGGTGGAATGGACCAATCCCCATGCGCGCATCTACTTCGACGTCACCCAGCCGGACGGGACCAAGGTCACCTGGAACGTGGAACTGACCGCGAGAAGCGCACTGGTCAGACAGGGGTGGACGGCCAACTCCCTGAAGATCGGCGAAACGGTGACGGTCGAGGGCAGCTTGGCGAGGTCGGGCGTGAGCGGGGTCAACGCCAGAAACGTCCTGAACGCCGACGGCAAGAGAGTGTACGGCGGCGACAACGTCCAGTAGGTTCTCGCGGGTTTGCTGATTCAGCTGATTCAGGAGAAGGTAACGTGAGAAAGCTACTCCTCGCCTCTGCGATGACCGCGGCGCTCCTCCCGCTGCTGGTGCAGTCGGCGTCGACGCAGGCCGGTCCTGAAGCAGGAAAGGTCGCGGCCGAGCGGCGAGCCGGACCGGAGAAGGGCCCGATCCCCAGGCATCCTGATGGGTCCGTGAACCTGATGGACGGGGTGTGGGTCGGCGGCGGACCTGTCCAGGACCTGGAGGCGCAGGGCGGTTTGAAGCCGGGCGAACTCGACGCCCTGATGCTGCCATGGGCAAAGGCCCTGATGGCCACACGGGATGAAACCCAGGAACCGCACAACGCTTGCCTGCCGATGGGCGTTCCGCGTGTGACACCGTTCCCGTATCGGTTCGTACAGAACTACACCCACAAGCCCGCCACGCACATGTTCATCCTCCACGAGGGGAACATCCATACGTACCGGCAGATATTCATGGATGGACGCAAGCACCCGGCGGAGCTTGATTCGAGCTGGCTCGGGCATTCGATCGGTCACTGGGAGAAGGACACGCTCGTCATCGACACGGTCGGCTACAACGACAAGTTCTGGTTTGACCGCCGCGGCCATCCGCATACAGAGCAGTTGCACACAATCGAGCGGTGGACCCGGCTGAATCTCGGGCAGATGGAGAACAAGTTCACCCTCGATGACCCGGGCGCGTATTCGAAGCCGATTACGATGACCTTCATGGCGACGAAGATGCCGCCCCAGGACGAGCTTCTGGAATACATCTGCCAGGAGAACAATCAGTACGGCGCAGCAACGATCCCTGGCTACAGCGGCCCGAAGATGGGGAACCAGCCACAGAAGTAAGCATCAAGACGTGGAGCTTGGGACTGGGACCCCTTGGTCCGCGAGTCCGGTAGCCGGGATGGCTGCCATAACTTACTGCCAAGATTTCCCCCAGTGTGGGCGGGTTTTTTCGGCCTCGGCGTGAACTGAATTCAACCATCCGTAGCATTCCCGGACGAACGGATGGATTCTTCGCCGAATTGAGGGGGTGCCTCTCGGACAATCGGCGTGTAAGTCCGCGGCACAGTTCTGGCTACACATTCTGGGTTTTTAGGTACAATGAGCGGCTATTTGAATTCCATTCCCGCCTCGGGTCGGGAGATGTTCATCCGCCTTGATGGGCGGGTGTCATCACAAGGAGGCTCTTAAGATGACGCGTGTTATGCGATTCCTTTTTCTCGCGTGCGGCCTTTTGGCGGTGCCAGCTGCGGTGTTCGCGCAGGAAGCGGTGCTCACCGGCACTGTGACCGATTCTACCGGCGGCGTGCTGCCGGGTGTCACCGTCGTGGCGGTGAACGACGCGACCGGAAACCGATACGAAGCCGTGACGGACGAGGGCGGTATCTATCGGATCCCAGTGCGCGTTGGCGCCTTCACGATTACGGCGGAACTCTCTGGTTTCGCGACGGCGAACCGTACCGGCGTGCAACTACTGGTTGGCCAGACCGCCAACGTGAATTTGCAATTGGCTCCTTCGACTGTTCAGGAGACCGTCACCGTCACCGGCGAGGCGCCTCTCCTCAACGTGTCGACGTCGAGCCTTGGGGGCAACATCGATCCGCAGCAGGTGGAGGAGTTGCCGGTGCAGGGTCGTAACTGGATGGGTCTGGCGCTGCTCGCCCCTGGAAGTCGTACGGTCTCGGGCAACGCTCAGGCGCCCCTTCCCGATCGCAACAACGGCGAGGTGCGCGAGTTCCAGCTCAACATGGACGGACAGCAGATTTCGTCCGAGCTCGGCACCGGCAACCAGCCGAAGTTCAGCCAGGACTCTATCGCGGAGTTCCAGTTCATCTCGAACCGGTTCGACGCCACGCAGGGGCGGTCGAGCGGTGTGCAGGTGAACGTGATCACGAAGTCGGGCACCAACTCGCTGTCCGGGTTGTTCCGCACGAATTTCCAGAGCGACGACGTTCAACGCCGAAGACCCTGTGGTGGGCCGCAAGCTGCCGATCAGCAACCAGCAGGTACAGCACGGCGCTCGGCGGACCGATTCTGCTCAACAAGCTGCACTACTATGGCAATTTCGAGTACGAGCGCGCGCCGCTGGCCAGCGTGTGGACGACGCCGTACCCCGCGTTCAACATCGAGCTCAACGGGAAGTTCTCGCGCAAGATTGCCGGCGCGCGCGATCGACTACCAGGAGTCACGAGCAACACGCGCCTCATGGGCCGCGTCTCGGGATCGCAGAGCTACACCCCCTTCGGCGGCGGGTCGGCAACCGCGCACCCGGCGTCCACGATCGACACCGACGACCGGAACCGTGAGTATCTTGGGATCGTTGACGCAGGTGCTGAGCAACCGGGCCGTGAACGAGATCAAGGGTGGATACTCCCACTACGGATTCGAAAACAAGACCCTCGTGAATTGGTCGAAGCACTGGCAGGCCTCGAATGGGATCACGAACGGCTACCCGCGCATGACGTTCACCGGCTTCTCCTTCAATGCCAACGCGAATGCTCCGCGTCATCGCGACCAGAAGGTCACGCAGATTCGAGATGACTTCACGTTCTCGTACGAGGCGCGCGGCCGTCACGACCTGCGGGCGGGCTTCGAGTTCGTCGATCACTACGAGGACAGCCTGAACTGCAACCAGTGCGGCGGGAACGATCGACGCACGCGGGACACCAGCTGGCCTGCCGCCCATTCCGACGCCGGCGCAGATGGAGGCGTGGTTCCCGGATCCATGGAACGCGGACACCTGGAACTTTGCAGCGATCTCTCCCTGGATACGGACCTACACGATCGGCATCGGGGAGTTCCCGAACCAGTACCATCAGCCGAAGTACGGTGCCTGGGCGCAGGACGACTGGCGGATCACCGACAGTCTCACACTGAACCTCGGCCTGCGTTACGACTTGAGCCAGAACTCGTTTGCGAACGACCTCGGGCTCGAGTACAAGGCCGGTCAGCCACCCTTCTATGCGCCGGGCCGACCGAACGACACCAACAACATCCAGCCGCGCCTCGGGTTTGCCTATTCGCTGAACGACCGCACGGTGATCCGCGGGGGATCTGGGCTCTACTATTCCGACGCGCTGACGGTCGATGCGTTCTGGCCCAAGTACAACACCCAGCTGCTGCGAGACTGCAGTACACCAACGACGGCCGGGCGAACTTCGGTGCGGATCCGCTCAACGGCGCACCGTTGCCGACCTACGATCAGGCGCAGACGCAGCTGTGCAACTCGGCGGCGCAGGCGGCGAACTTCGCCGCGTGGCGCGCGAGCCAACTTCGCCGGCACGGCGCCCTGCATCCTCAACGCGCTCCAGGAGATGCCGGGGCCGGATGAATACATGGTGATGGCGCAGAGCTGGAACTCGTCCATCGGCGTTCAGCGGCAGTTCGGCTAAGGTGATGTCGCGTCGAGGTGGACTACATCTACACCAAGGGCACGGACGAGAAGGACACGATCCCCAACGTGAACCTGGCGTACGACCCGGCGACAGGGGTGAATTATCCGTTCAACAACGCCAACCGAGCTCGGCTGCCCTGGCCGGATATGGGCGTCGTCTCGATGATTCCGCACAACACGCGCTCTGGACTGCGGTCGCTGCAGACGGCCTTCTCGCAAGCGCATGAGCAGCCGGTGGCAGGCATCGGCGACCTATACGCTCTCGTGGCTCTATAGCGCCGAGAACCAGCCGTTCCAGGGTCTGGACATCGTGCCGTTCGAGGTGGCACCAGACCTGGGCAACGAATACACCCTCGCGGGTGACGATCAGCGTCACCGCGCGGTGTTCAACGGCATCTGGGAGGTCGGCAAAGGCTTCCAGCTGAGCGGCCTCCACTACTTCGGCGCCGGGATTCGTGCGGCGAACGAGTACGGAGGCGACCTGCGCGTGCTGGGTGCGACCGGATCGGCGCGGCTGCGTCCGAACGGCAGCCTCGTCGAGCGCAACAGCTACGTCCAGCCGTTCCAGAACAAGACGGACATCCGAGCGCAGCAGCGGGTGCCGCTCGGTGGGCGTGCGGGCATCGACCTCATCGCCGAAGTGTTCAACGTGTTCAATCGGCCGAACTTCATCGAGACGGTGCAGGAGAGTCAGCGCAAACTACGGCAAGCCGGCGTCGGGTCAGTACCGCACGGCACAGCTCGGCTTCCGTCTGACCTTCTGATCGATACCCGGCAGGTAACGGCCTGCCGGGTGTCCGACTCTACTGCGCGGGGGCGTGAGCGCCCCCGCGTCGTCGCCACGTTCACTCCTCTTTCCTTGACCACGGACCGTCGCGGCTGACGGTCGATAGACGACCCCCTTTGGGCGTTGACACGTGTAGGGGCGCGCTATATATAAGCCTACTGCTCGAGGACGCACCGAAGTTTGGGGGTAGTCCCGCGCCGAATCTCGACGTCGACCTCTAGACCGCTTTTCGATTCGGCGTAGCTGAGTGCGGAGGCTTCCGCCTTCGCGTAAAGCTTCGGCGGACCGCCGTAGCCTTGGCGGAGGCGGTTAGCCTCCGCGGACACGCGCACGCTGAAGCGTGCGCTCTACGGAGAAACGCAAATCGCTCTCTAGCGTTCCCTACGCGCGAGAGCACTGGCGCACTGTTCGAATCGTTCCTGGGCTGACCATATGCGAGGAGGATGGAATGAAGCGCTCCCTGTGGAGTTTCTCGATCGTCGCGTTGAGCCTGCTGTTGTCGTGTGGTGTCGCGTGGGCGCAGGGAACGGCGCAGCTCAACGGCCGCGTGGCTGATGAGAGTGGTGCGGTGCTCCCGGGAGTCACCGTGACCGCCACTCAAACCGAAACCGGAGCCGCGCGGACCGCCGTGACGGACGAGACCGGTTCGTGGGTCATGCCGAACCTTCCGCTCGGCCCGTACAGACTCGAGATGTCGCTGCAGGGATTCAGAACCTACGTCCAGACCGGCATCGTGCTGCAGGTCAACGCCAACCCGGTGATCAACGCCGCGCTGGGTCTGGGCAACCTCGAAGAGACGGTGTCGGTCGAGGCTGCGGCCCCCCTTGTCGACGTCCGCAGCGCCGGCATCAGCCAGGTGGTGGAGCAAGAGCAGATCGTGCAGCTCCCGCTGCAGGGGCGTAACGTCACGGACCTGATCATGCTCGCCGGGTCAGCCGTGAACACGGGCCGGGTGCTCGCCAATTTGAATCGTGCCGACGGTGTGGCCATCGCGGTCGCAGGCGGCCTGAGAACAGGTGTGGCCTATACGCTGGACGGAGCGCTCAACAGCGATTTCTACGACAACACCAACCTGCCGTTTCCTTTCCCTGACGCGCTTCAGGAGTTCAGCGTCGCCACGAGCGGCCAGTCCGCGCAGAACGGGATGCACTCGGCTGCATCGGTCAACGCGGTGACGAAGTCCGGCACGAACAATCTGCACGGCAATGTGTTCGAGTTCTTCCGCGACAGCCAGTTCAACGCGCCCGCCTACTTCGCCCCTGTCGGACCAGACGGGAAGAAGAGCGGCGACGGCCTCAACAGGAACCAGTTCGGCGGGACGCTGGGTGGACCGATCGTTCGAGATAAGCTCTTCGTCTTCGGAGCGTATCAGCGCACGCGTGCTCGTCAGCTGACGAATGACAACGTCGCGTTCGTCCCCACGGCGGCCATGATGGCCGGCGACTTCACCGCGGCCGCTTCACCCGCGTGCAACGCGGGCCGACAGGTCGCGCTCCGTGCGCCGTTCGTCAACAACCGGGCCGATCCGGCGCTCTTCAGTACGGCCGCGGTGAAGATGCTGGCCTCCGGGTTCATTCCATCATCGACCGATCCGTGCGGAGAGATCCGGTTCAGCGTGCCGCTCGACGACAACAACGGACAGGGCGTCGTCAGGATGGACTATCAGATGAACGCCAACCACTCCATCTTCGGCCGCTACCTCAATCACATCGAGTCACGTCCCGCCACCTTGGAGCGGACGCACAACATCCTGGCGATTCGAAACATCTTCGGTCCGAAGAGCCGCAAGAAGGCCGAGACGCTCGCGTTCGGCGACACGCTGGTGTTCGGCACGAGCACCGTCAACGCGATTCGCGCGACCTACGTACGGACATCGACGCGGTCCAACTCGCCGGCGGACGAATTTTTCGACGCTCCCTCCCTCGGAATCCCCATTTACACCTACGTCCCTGGAGTGATGGCGCTCAGCGTGACCAACGGATTCGCGTTCTCGGGCGGGAGCTCAGTGGGTGGGGTCGTGGACAACCGGTCGTATCAGATTCAGGACGACTACTCGAGAATCTGGGGTCGGCACCAGGTGTCGATCGGCGCGAACGTGGCCTACGCGACGCTCGACTCTTTCGACTACGCGAACGCCGCGGGAAATTTTGCGCTCAACGGCAGCGTGACCGGTATCGGCCTGGCCGACTTCATGGTTGGCCAAGTCTCCACGTTAACGCACGGGACGCCGAGCATCCTGCACAACCATCAGTGGTACATCGGGACGTACGTGCAGGATACGTTGAGGGCGTCGAATCGCCTGACGCTCAATCTGGGTATCCGGTGGGAGCCGTACTTCGGGACCTGGTCGGACAATGGCGCGATCTCCAACTTCTCTCCAGACAACTTCAGCAAGGGGGTCAAGAGCGCCCAGTTCCTGAACGCCCCGGCCGGACTCCTCTACCCTGGTGACGCGGGTTTCCCCGAGGGCAACACGGGGCTGAACAAGCAGTGGAAGAACTTCTCCCCGCGCCTGGGTCTGGCCTGGGACGTTCGCGGCGACGGTCGGCTGGCCGTGCGCACGTCCTACGCGATCAATTACGACATTCCAACGGCGATCTTCCAGCAGGTACCGGCGTCCGGCGCCCCGTTTGGCAATCGCCTGGCCTTGACGCAGGCGGGAAACATCCCGCTGGACGACCCCTATCGAAACTATCCGGGCGCGCACGTGCTGCCGGTGCCAGTTCCGCCGCCGGCGGATATCGTGTTCCCCAACCAGGGATCGTACGCAGCCATCGATCCGGACATCAACTCGACCCGTGGTCAGTCGTGGAACGTGACCGTCGAGAAGCAGCTCGGCGCCACCTGGCAGGTTGCGGCTAGCTATCTGGGTACCTACCTTGACCGCATCTGGGGGCAGGACGCGCTGAATCCAGGCGTGTTCATGGGGCTCGGCCCGTGTACGCTCCGCGGCGTGAACTATTCTGTCTGCTCGACCGCCGCGAATACCGACGCGCGGCGCGTGTTCTCACAGGTGAGCGCCGAGGCGGCGCAGAAGTATTCGTATGTGTCCGAGTACCAGGCCACCGGCACGCAGACCTACCGCGGGCTGAAGCTCTCGTTCCAACGCCGCACGGCGCAGGGCCTCAGCCTTGGCGGGAACTTCACCGTGTCGCACTGCGAGACCGACACACCGGTGACGGGTAACTTCGTCCAGTTCCAGAACACCTGGCTGAAGCCGGGCGACCCGTCGTACGATCGCGGTAATTGCCCCTACAATCAGCGCCTCATCTCGAACTGGACCGCTGCGTATCTCACACCCGAGTTTTCCAACGATGTGCTGCGAGCCGTTGCCTCTGACTGGCGCGTCTCGGGCATCGTCACCGCGAACTCGGGTAACTGGTTGACGGTGACCACCACCTCGGATCTGGCGTTCAACGGTATCCCCAACCAGCGTGTCAATCAGGTGAACGACGACGCGTATGGCGACAAGTCGCTGACGAACTATCTCAACGCCGCGGCGTTCGCATTTCCGGCGGCCGGCACGCTGGGCGATCACGCCCCCAGGAGCATCGAGGGCCCTGGCTTCTGGAAGATCGATATGTCCGTGGCAAGAGTGGTGCCGTTGGGCAACCAACACACGCTTGAATTCCGCGTCGAAGCGTTCAACGTGACCAACAACTTCAACTGGGGCGATCCCAACACAAGTCTGAACGCCGGTACCTTTGGCCGCATCACGACGCAGAACGGCGACTCGCGCATCTTGCAGTTCGCGGTCAAGTATGGTTTTTGATTATTCGCGGGAGTCGTAGGAGGTTTCGATGAACATGTTGAAGGTGTTCGGCGTGGTCACGGTGGCGGTCGGGGTGCTCCTGCAGCCGGCGCTCTCGTTGGCCCATCACTCGTTCGCGGCGGAGTTCGATGGCAGCAAGTGCCGTGACTTCACCGGAGTCCTGACGAAGCTCGAGTGGGCGAACCCCCACGGGTTCTTCTATGTGGACGTCAAGGACGCGAGCGGCAAGGTCGAGAACTGGTCGTTTCAGACCTATGCGCTCATCACGCTCAGGCGCGCCGGGAACGATCGGCAGCTGTTTCTCGACCACATCGGCAAGGAAGTGTGGGTGAGGGGATGTCTCGCCCGAAATGGCAGAGAGCACTACGCCGCCGCTGGATCGTTGAAGTTTGCGTCGGATGGCATCCTTCGCCAGATGGGCCAACTGCAGGACTAGCATCAGGAGCTGTCACAGATGAAACTTCACCTTCGTTTCAGCGTCGCATGCACGGCCGCGCTGGTGGTCGCCTTCACTCTGTCCGCCGCGGCCCAGCAGGACGGGCCGCCCTATACGATCAACCCGTTGCCGCCAGGTGGTCCCGCACCGCGGCTGGCGAACGGCCATGTCGACTTCTCTGGGCACTGGCTGCCGAACGGAGCCGGTCAGGGGGTCAGCGGCCGCTTCGGTGTGAATCCAGCGGCGCGAGGGCAGTTCGATCCGAAGGTCACGCCGGAGGAGCGGCCGGTGTTCCAGCAGTGGGCGCTGGACAAGATGAAATCGATGACACCGACCGAAGTCGAGCTGTCGAAGTCGTCCGTGAATTGCATGCCGCGCGGCTTGCCCGCGATCTGGCTCCAGAATCCGTATTCAACCATGCTCGTGCACACGCCGCAGATGCTGGCGCAACTGTACGAGGTTCTCAACAACTGGCGCATCATTCACACGGACGGCCGAGCCGTTCCAAAGAACCCCGAGCCCTGGTTCCACGGCACGAGTGCTGCGCGCTGGGAGGGTGACACGCTCGTTGTCGACACCATCGGGATCGACGAACGAACCTACGTGCAACCCAACGGGTGGTTTCACAGCGACGCGCTCCGGATCACCGAGCGCTACACCCGTCCTTCGATGAATTACCTCATCGTCGAAATCACCGTCGACGATCCGAAGGTCTTGGCCAAGCCATGGAAGTCCGCCCCGCGCCGGTGGACGCTGGGTAACGGCGAGATGTACGAGTTCTACTGCACGAATAACAAAGAGGTCGAAGAGCTCGAAAAGCTCCGCGAGCAGGAATCACTGGGTAAGTAGTCAGGAGGATAGACATGCTTCGCGCCCTCGCAGGGATCGTCTCGGCGGTCGTGGGTGTCGTGCTCATGAGCAGCGTCGTCTGGGCACAGGGCACCGCGCAGCTGAACGGCCGCGTCGCCGACGAGAGCGGTGCGGTGTTGCCCGGCGTCACCGTGACGGTGACCCAGACCGACACCGCCTTCACCCGTACAACCGTCACCGATGAGACTGGCAACTGGCTGATGCCGAATCTCCCGATCGGTCCGTATCGTCTCGAGGTGTCGCTGCAGGGCTTTCGCACCTACGTGCAGACCGGAATCGTCCTGCAGGTCGGCGCGACACCGACGCTGAATACGTCGCTCGCGGTCGGCAATCTGGAGGAGACGGTCTCGGTCGAGGCGGCCGCGCCGCTCGTGGACGTGCGAAGTGCGGGCATCAGCGACGTCGTCGAGCAGGAGCGAATCGTCGAGTTGCCGCTTCAGGGGCGGCAGGTCACGGACCTGATCACGCTCGCCGGCGCGGCCGTGAATACGGGCCGGGTGACCCAGCTCGGCGTCGCCCAGAGCGTCGCGATCTCGGTCGCGGGCGGGCTCCGCAGCGGCGTCGGGTACACCCTTGACGGCGCGATGCACAACAACACCTACGACAACTCCAACCTGCCGTTCCCCTTCCCGGATGCGCTGCAGGAGTTCCGTGTCGCGACTGGCGGCCTCGCCGCCGACACCGGGATGCACTCGTCGGCGTCGGTCAACGCCGTAGTGAAGTCAGGCACCAACAGTTTCCGCGGCAACGCTTTTTGAGTTCCTGCGCGACCGCCGCTTCAACGCCAAGTCCCCATTCGCTCCTTCAGGAGCGGACGGCCAGAGGCTGGACGATGGTCTCAACCGGAATCAGTTCGGAGGGACCGTGGGCGGGCCGATCGCCCGGGACCGACTCTTCTTCTTCGGCGCCTACCAGCGCACGCGCACCATCGAGACGCCGCCTGACAACCTGGCCTTCGTTCCCACGGCTGCCATGCTGGCGGGCGATTTCACGGAGGCCGCGTCGCCGTTGTGCAACAGCGGCCGGCAGGTGGCGCTGTCCGCGCCTTTCGCCGGCAATCGCATCGACCCTGCGCGGTTCAGCCCGGCGGCGGTGAAGATCGCGAACCATGAACTGTTCCCGAAATCGACGCACCCATGCGGCGAGATCAGGTTCAAGCGTCCGGGCAACCTCAACGACGAGCAGTACGTCGCGCGGGTGGACTATCAGCGAACCGCCAACCATTCACTCTTCGGACGGTACATGGACACGTTCGAGCGCGTGCCCGGCAGCCTCGCGGAGACGAAGAACGTCCTGACCATTACCGGTACGCCGAACATCAAGAAGCGGGCCATGACGACCGCCTTCGGCGATACGCGTGTCTTCGGCTCGAACACGGTGAATTCGTTCCGAGCGACCTGGGTGAAGACGTCCACGAAATCCAATCAGCCGCCGGAGACCTTCTTCGACACCACGTCGCTCGGCATCCCGGTCTACACCTACATCCCGGGCCTCCTGGCCTTGGCGGTCACGAACGCGTTCAGTTTCGGCGGCGGGCCGTCGGTCGGCGCGATCTCCGACAACACCGCCTATCAGGCGCAGAACGATTTCTCCCAGGTCATCGGTCGGCACCAGATGTCCGCTGGTGTGAACGTGGCGTACTCGAAACTCGACCAGATGAACGCAGCGCTGTCGGTGGGCGACTTCATCTTCAACGGCCGGGCGACCGGCCTGGGCCTGGCCGACTTCCTCACGGGGCAGATCTCGCAGTTCCGCCATGGCGCGCCGGGGCTTCTCATCAACGACCAGTGGTACCTCGGCCTGTACGGGCAGGACACGTGGCAGATGACGAACCGCGTGACGCTCAATCTCGGCCTTCGGTGGGAGCCGTATTTCGGCACGAACTTCAAGGACGCCACCATCTCCAACTTCGTGAACGAGAACTTCGACAAGGGCATCAAGAGCACGGTGTTCATCAACGCGCCGGCCGGCTTGATCTACCCCGGTGACCCCGGCTTCCCGGGAGGCACCAGCGGCTTGAAGATACAGTGGATGAATCTCTCGCCGCGTGTAGGCGCTGCCTGGGACGTCAACGGCGACGGTCGATTGGCGGTGCGCACGTCGTACGCGATCAACTACGACTACCCGGGGGCGGTATTCCAGAACACCGCCGTCCAGTCCGCTCCCTTCAACAACCGGATCGACCTGATCGGCAACCTGCCCTTCGACGATCCCTATCGGAACGTTCCCGGTGGGCAGCAGCACCCGGTGACTGGCGCGCCGCCACACGACGTCACGTTCCCGGGCCTCGGCTCGTACGCCGTGATCGACCCCAATATCAACTCGATGCGCGTGCAGTCATGGAATGTCACAGTCGAGCAGCAGATCGGCGCGGCATGGCAGGTATCCGCCAGCTATCTCGGCAACTATATGGACCGCCTGTGGGGGCCGGTGCAGATCAACCCCGGCGTCTACCTGGGTCTTGGTCCCTGCACGCTCAACGGGGTCTTCCATCCGACCTGCTCGACGACCGCGAACCTGGAAGCACGCCGGGTCTTTACGCTGCAGGATCCGACTGAGGGCCGCCTCATGTCGAACGTCGCTCGTTATGACGACGTGGGAGAGCAGACCTACAACGGACTGAAGCTCTCGTTCCGGCGCCGGGCCGCGGACGGGGTGAGCCTCGCCGGCAACTACACGGTGTCGAAGTGCATGACCGATACCCAGTGGACCGGCAGCTTCATCCAGTTCAGCGCCGGGTATACCGATCCCACGAACCCGGCCTACGACAACGGCAATTGTTCCCAGAACCAGCGCCAGATCGCGAATCTCTCGGTAGGCTACCTCACGCCCCAGGCCGCGAACGCGGTGTTGCGCGCGCTGGTCTCGGACTGGCGCGTGACCGGTATTTTCAATGCCCGCACAGGCAGCTGGCTCACCGTGACCACCGGCCGCGATCCCGTGTTCAACGGCATCCCCGGCCAGCGTGTCGATCAGGTCAACGACGACCCGTATTCGAGCGAGAAGACCCTGAACAGCTACTTGAACCCGGCGGCGTTTGCCTACCCGGCTGCCGGCAACTTCGGGAACCAGCCGAACAGAGGCTTCGAGGGCCCTGGATACTGGACCATCGACATGTCGCTGGCGCGGCTCCTGCCGGTGTGGAATGCCCAGACGCTGGAATTCCGTATCGAGGCCTTCAATCTGTTGAACAACTTCAACTGGGGGAACCCCGGAACGAACCTTGACGCGGGCACCTTCGGTCGTATCACGACGCAGACGGGCAGCTCGCGCATCATGCAGTTCGCGATCAAGTACGCGTTCTAGCGCGAAGGAGTGAGGCATGACGTCGACACGTGCGTGGGTCATCGGCGCGCTCAGCGTTCTCGTCCCCTTCGGCCAGGCGCTCGCTCACCATTCGTTCGCGGCCGAGTACGACGCGAACAAGGTGATCGAGCTGAAGGGCGTTGTCACGAAGATGGAATGGACGAACCCGCACGTCCGCTTTTACGTGGACGTGAGGGACGAGAAGGGCGTGTCGACTTGGGACCTGGAGCTCCAGAGCGCCAACACCCTGACGCGTGACGGCTGGGACCGGGATGCGCTCAAGGTCGGGGACCAGATCACGGTCTCGGCATGGCTCGCGCGGGACGGCTCGAAGCGCGGCAACGCGAGAGGCAGCATCACGCTGGCCGACGGCCGCCAGGTGCTCAGCGGCGAGCGGCAGCGCGCCGCGGGTGAGGAGGTCAAGCGATGAGTCGGCGCATCATGATTGGCGCGGCGTCGGTTGCGGCGTTCGTCATCGTCCTGTCCGCGCCCGCGGCGGCCCAGGCGCCCAAGCCCGCCGCGAAACCGGCGTCTCCCGCGCCGCGCCTCGCCAACGGCACGCCCGACCTCTCGGGCGTGTGGATGGGCGGCGGCGGCGTGTCCGAGCGGAATCTGAAGCCCGGCGACGCGATCATGCTGCTACCGGAGGCGAAGAAGCTCGGGGACTCGAGGCAGTTGAAAGACGATCCCGAGGCCCACTGCCTGCCCACGGGCGTGCCGCGCATGAACCCGTACCCATGGCGGATAGTGCAGTCGATCGACATGAAGTACGTCTGGATCCTCTTCGAGGGCAACATCCACAGCTACCGGCAGATCTTCCTCGACGGCCGGCCGCATCCGAAGGACCCCGACCCCACGTGGTACGGCCATTCGACCGGCAAGTGGGAGGGGGACACGCTTGTCGTCGACACGGTCGGGTACAACGACCTGTTCTGGTTCGGCGCCAACAAGCTCCCGCACACCACACAATTGCACACGATTGAGCGGTTCACCCGGACGGATCTCAACACTCTGTCCTGGGACATCACGATCACCGACCCGGGCTCCTACGCCAAGCCGTTCACGGTCCAGACACGGGCGAGGTTCGAGCCGACCTGGGAACTGATGGAGTACATTTGCCAGGAGAACAACACGAACGTGGGCCACATCACGCAGTAGCAGCCCGGTGATGGTCCAGGAGGTAGCTCGATGATGAGAACATACGCAGCGATATTGGCCGCCGTTACCCTTGGTCTCACGACGCCTGCACGGCCCACCATGCGGTCGGCGGGGAATACGACCCGAACAAGCCGATCACGATGACCGGCACGGTAACGAAGATCGACTGGGTGAACCCCCACGCGCGCATCTACTTCGACGTGAAGGATTCGGCTGGCACCGTGACCAATTGGAGCGTCGAATTGGCGGCGCGAGTCGTGCTCGAGCGGATGGGATGGTCGGGCAGGTCTCTCAAGCCGGGCCAGGTCGTGACCATTATCGGGGACCAGGCCCGGTCTGGAGCGCCGATGCTGAACGCGCGCGCTCGAGAGAACCGCCTCGCGAGGACGGGAAGACTCCGGAGGAGTACCCGATTACGTTGCAGGACGGCACGCCGGTGCTGAACAACCGATAGTTCCGTGCGTCTGTTCGACGCTGCCTGGGGAGACGTAACGTGAGAAACCTTCTTGTCGTGTCGGTGATGACCACCGTGTGCGTGGGACTGTTGACGCAATCGGCGTCAACGCAGGATGCCCCTAGCTGACGATCTCTCAGGCCAGGCGTTTGGGTCCTCCTAAGGGGCCCGTGCCGAGGCTGCCGAGCGGCCAGCCGGACCTGAGTGACGTCGCGTGGCTTGCGAGCGGGGGCAATTTCAGGCAGCACGACGCGCTGCTGCTGCCCGCCGCGAAGGCGATCCTGGACAAGCGAGACGTCACGCAGGATCCGCACAACTTCTGCATGCCCGATGTCGTGCCGCGGACAACGCCGTTTCCCATCCGGTTCTTCTTTAATTACACGCACAAGACGCCCACGCACATGGTGATCGTGCACGAGGGCAATATCCACAGCTTCCGCCAGATCTTCATGGACGGACGCAAGCATCCGCCGGAGCTCGATCCGACCTGGTACGGGCACTCGATCGGATGGTGGGAGAAGGACACCATCGTCATCGACACGGTCGGCTTTAACGACAAGGCGTGGTTCGACGGCCGGGGCACGCCGCACACCGAGCAGCTTCACACCATCGAGCGCTGGACGCGGCTCGATCTGGGGCGGCTCGAGAACAAGGTCACGATCGACGACCCCGGGGCGTATTCCAAACCCTTCGAGGTCACCATCAACGCCACGACGACGATCGGCGACGAAGTGATGGAGTACATCTGCCAGGACGGAAACCAGTACGGCATCAACACGCTGCCGGGCTCTCCGACCAAGTAAGGCGCGGCGGTCCGCCTATTCGTGCGACTGCTCCTTGACTACGGAAGCGACGGTCTCGAGGTTGAGCTCCCCGATGAACGGGTGACCGTCATCGAACCGGTCTTCCGACCGGCGGTTGCCGAACCGCATGTCGCGCTGCGAGAGGCCATCCGCTCTCCTATTCAGTGCGCGCCCCTTGGCGAGCTCGTGCGTCGGGGCCAGCGGGTTGCCATTTCCGTCTGCGACGTCACCCGCGCCCAACCGCGTCGAGAGATGCTGCTGGCGCTCTTCGATGAGCTGCCTCAGGTCCGAGCGGAAGACGTCACGATCCTGATTGCCACAGGCACCCACCGGGCGAACTCGCCTGCCGAGCTCGAGCGGATGCTCGGCCGCGACATTCTCGACCGCTACCGCGTGATCAACCACGATGCCCGCGATGCGGCGTCGCTGGCCTATGTGGGACGGACGGCCACCGGTGTCGCCGTGCATCTGAACCGCGAGTTTCTGAACGCCGACATTCGGATCACCACCGGTTTCGTCGAGCCGCATTTCTTCGCCGGGTTCAGCGGGGGGCCCAAGATGGTGGCGCCCGGACTTGCGGGTCTCGAGACGGTCATGACGCTGCACGATGCGAAGCGCATCGGTCATCCGAGCGCCACCTGGGGCATCACCGAGGGCAACCCGATCCACGATGACGTGCGTGAGATTGCGCGAATGGTCGGCGTGCATTTCGCGATCGACGTGACACTCAATCGTGAGCAGCAGATCACAGCCGTGTTCGCGGGCGAGCTGATGGCCGAGCACCGGGCTGCGTGTGCCTACGCCAAAGAGAAGGCGATGCGGGAAGTCCCCGCGCCGTTCGACGTCGTCCTGACGAGCAACGCCGGCTACCCGCTGGATCAGAATCTCTATCAGGCGGTCAAAGGCATGTCGGCGGCGGCGCAGATCGTCAAGCCCAAGGGGACGATCATCTGCGCGGCCGAGTGTCGGGACGGCCTGCCGACACATGGATCGTACGGCGCTGTCCTCGCGTCGGCCCGACGCCGACCGCGCTGCTCGCCATGATCAATGCAGAGGGGTATGCGATGCCGGATCAATGGCAAGTGCAAATTCAGGCACAGATCCTGCGGCACGCGGATGTGCTCATGAAAGCCTCGGGTCTGCTCTTCGATGAGCTGCGCGCTGCGCACCTCATGCCGATCGACGACGTGTCTGGCACCGTTCGGGACGCGCTGCGACGGTATGGCCCCGCGGCTACGCTATGCGTATTACCGCAGGGGCCTCAGACCATTCCGTACGTTCGGTCTTCCTGATACCGTCGCGTGCGCTCGACGACCGCGTTTTGTTCGGCGTAGAGCGGAGGCTTCCGCCTTCGCGTAAAGCTTCGGCGGACCGCCGAAGCCTTGGCGGAGGCGGTTAGCTCCGCGGACTCGCGCACGCTAAAGCGTGCGCTCTACGGACGGCGAAACGCACATCGCTCTAGGACACTCCGAGGTTGGCAACTTGAACTTCGAGGCGGTGGTTGATGCGGAAGCCGTAGGCGCCATCCGGCTTGGCTGTCAGCCCGGTTCTCGGCGTGGTGTGAACGGTCGTCCCGTTCACGCTGTACGCGATCAAGTCCGGCCTCACGCGCACCTCGAGCTCGTTGGTCGATTGGCCGTTGGCAGTCGGTCGACGGACGGCGGGACTGGCCTCACTGGCCTTCACGTCTTCAGTCGCGTTGCCGTTGCGGCGCTTGATGAGAAAGGTCCCGTCCTGCGCGACCATGAAATAGAGGTAGGTCTGCTGCGGACCTTCGAGGTCGCTGCCCCCGAACACGAGACCGTAGTAGTTCGTGTGGTCGCTCGGCTTCATGAGGGTGAACTGCCCCTTGAGCGTGTAGGTGCCGGAGGCGTTGGTCCCTGGCTTCCAGAAGACGGCCGCCTGGGGATTGATTGCGTGGAATCCGGCGCCCATGGCCATGAACTTGATGTCGCCCGCCCCATCGGGGTCAGACGCGCTGGTGCTGCGATCGGCTCGGATCTTCCAACCGGCGGTGCCTTGTGCGTCGAGCGTGACGATCGCGAGGAGAACAGTCAGGACGACGGCTACGAAGCGACCCATGATTCATGCCTCCTTTATGACTCCGTGGAGCGGAATCGTTGTTTGGACGTCGCGTGGCCCCTATTGGTCTGAGCGTCGGGTGACTACGCGAGCGTCGTTCCAGCGGCCGTCTCGAGCAGGGACCAGGCCTTCGCGCCGAGTCGGCCCTTCCAGGTCTTGTAAAAACCCGACAACTGCCCGCGGAAGGGTGCTTGATCCACGTCGTTGAAGATGAGGCCGCGCTTCGTCAGCTCGGCGCGGAGCCGTCCGTTGGCGGCCTCCTGATCGGCGCGTTGCAGGCGAACCGCCCGCGTGACGTTCCGATCGATGGTCTGTCGGATGTCGGCTGGGAGCCGCTGCCATGTGGGCAGATGCGCCATCTGGTTGAAGCCCGACCACATGTGGTTGGTCATGCTGACGTACTTCACGACCTCATAGAGCTTGAACCCGTCGACGAGCGCGAGCGGATTCTCCTGCGCGTCGGCCTTTCCTGACTTGAGCCCCGCATAGATGTCGATGCTGTTGATCGTGACCGGCTCGCAGCCGAGCGTCCGGAACATGTCGTCGAACATCGCGCCTGCGGGCACGCGCATACGCATCCCTTTCAGGTCCGCCGGCACGACAATCGGTTTCGAGACGGGCGTGATCTGCCGCATCCCGTTGTCAAATGCGCCGACGGGGAACCCGTGGATGCCCTTGGCCGCCATCTCCTCCAGGATGTAGGCGCCGAGTGCGCCGTCCACGGCCTGGTGCGCGTGCGGCGCCGTGCGGAAGGCAAACGGCACCTGCTGGATTTCGGCTACGGGCACGGCAGCGCCGAGGACGCCGCCCATGAGCGTGAAAAACTGGATCTCACCGGAGACCAGCATCTTGAGCGCCGTGGGGTCGCTCCCGGTGACGTTGTTGTTGAGCGGGAAGACCTGCGTGTCCACGCGACCGCCGGTCTCGGTTCGAACGGTCGACCACATCTCCGACAGCCGCTTGTGGAGGGAACTGTCCGCCGTCTGATTGTGGTACTGCGTGAAAGCAAACTCCGCGCGGCCTTGTGCGGCGGCGCCGGTTCGAATGAACAACGACGCCGAACCGGCCGCTGCACCAGCGAGGAAAGAACGTCGCGTGACTGTTTTTCGCATGACTATTCCCGACCAGGTACCACATTGACGGACTGACGCGCAGGCTAGACCGTTTTTCGATTCGGCGTAGAGCGGAGGCTTTAGCCTCCGCGGACAACGCGCACGCTGAAGCGTGCGCTCTACGTCGAAAACGCAAACCGCTCTAAAGCCTGCGCTCTACGCTGGGACTAGCCGACTAGCCAGCTAGCCCGTAGCCAGTAGCTCGTAGCCACTGGCAAGAACTGCTCAACGCTACCAGCTACCAACTACCAGCTACCAGCTACCGACTATCGGCTACCAGCTACCGGCTACTCAACCTACTTCCACGCCGCGTAGAGCGGCGCTCCTACGAGGTATGCCGGGTTCGCGCCTTTGCGGGGCGTAAACTTCTGCACGCGCCCGCCGCCCACTTCCACGGTGTAGAGATTGCCCTGCTGGTCGGTGCTGGCGCCGTGCATGTTCAGGAAGGAGCCGGGGAAGTCGCCCAGCACGCCCCACGAATACAGCAGCCGCCCGTTGAAGTCCCACTTGGCGATCTTGGCCGTCGTGTCGGTGAAGCCCCAGACCCCGGAGCGATCCGCAGGGATGATCAGGAACTGCAGGTTCGTCTGTGCGCCCACGGGCCACCAATCGACGACCTTGCCGCTATCACCGTCGAGCACCTGGATCCGCCGGTTCGAGCGGTCGCTCACGTAGACACGCCGGGTAACCGGGTCCGCCGCGATCCCATGCACGGTGTTGAAATAGCCCGGACGGATTTCCCTGCCACCGGGCATGCCGAGTTCTCCGGACGTCCACAGGAACTTGCCGTCCTTGTCGAATTTCGCGACGCGATTACCGTTGTAGCCGTCGGCCACGAAGAAGCTGCTGTCCGGCAGGAACGCCATGAAGGTCGGCCGGTTGAAATGCGAAGCATCCTGACCCTTCTGATTGGGCGTGCCGATGGTCTGCACGATCTGCTTGCCGTCGTTCGTCATCTTGAAGATGGCGTGGCTGTGGTCGTCCACAATCCAGACGTGCTTTTGCGCGTCCCACGGGTTGACGTAGACGGCGTGCGGCCGCCGCATCATCTTGTCCCACTGCGTCCACCCTTCGACGATGTCGCCGGCGGCGTTGAGTACCGACGATCGTGTGCTCCCAGCGGGCGTCGACGCCCATCCGTCCCCCCCATTGCTGCTTGGGATCGTCAGGGTCGGCGCCGGGCCCGCCGGCTCCTGGGGGGCTCGACGCAGGGCCTTGCGAGGCGTTTCGGAACGGGACCTGGCCCACCGGAAACGACAGGCTGGGGCCTATGTCTTGAACGGCACGGGCGGCAGGACGCTGCAGCAGCGGCAGCTCACCGCGCTGCACGACGTAGACGCGATTCGGGCTCTCGGCGAAGACACCCTGGACCGACCCCCAGCTCCAGCCGTCGTGACCTGGAAGCGCAGTCATCGGCTTCGGCCAGTCGGCGACCACGTCGTACGGGCCCGTGATGTCGAGGCCGCCTTTTTCGCCTGGCACCGCGGCGAAGGCCGGATTGGCCGGCGCCTGTCCCTGGACGCTGGCCGGGTTTCCCGCGACGAGCCAGCCCACCGCGACGGCAGCGGTGACGCCGGTGAATAGAGCTGTTCTTGTCAGCATCGGTGTCCTCTCGGTGATTCGTGTCGTGAGCGTTCTGGTGGGTTGAGGCCTGGGCCTCCGGTTCCGGAGTCTAGCCCTCGACCGACGGAACGTCAACGGCTAGACTTACAGAGAGACACGGTCAGTTCAGGGATTCTGAGAGGAAGACATGCGCCGATATCTGCTCGCTTCGCTGATGGCGCTCGCTGGCGCCGGTGTGGTCGCGGCGCGTCAGACGCCCGCCACCCCTGCCGATCCGGGTCAGCAACCAGCGGTCACGTTCAGGACCGAGACGAATTTCGTCGAGGTTCATGCGATCGTGACCGACCAGAAGGGCGCCTTCGTCAAGGATCTGACTCGCGACGACTTCGAGATTTACGAAGACGGCCGGCTACAGGCGCCGACGGTGTTTTCCCTCGTGGACGTGCCCGTCGAGCGTCCGTTCGTGCCTGCGAATGCCAGCGAGCCGATTGAGCCGGACGTTCGCGCCACCACACGCACCTTCGACGGCCGCGTGTACATCATCCTGCTCGACGACCTTCACACCAACGTCACGCGTACCAACAACGTGCGCGACGTGGCCAAGCAGTTCGTCGATGAATACCTCGGGACGAACGATCTGGCGGCCGTGGTCTATACCAGCGGTCGCCAGGAGTCCGGGCAGGAGCTGACCGTCAACCGTCGGCTCCTGAAGGCGGCGATCGACAAGTTCCAGGGCCAGAAGCTGCCGTCGGCTGGCGCCGAGAAGCTCGCCGTCCACCTGCGGGACGTAGGCAACCAGACCGCCACGTCGGAAGAATCGCAGGAGATTCGCACGAGCGAGGGGCTGCAGCAGGCGCGGTCGATTCAGGATCCGTACGACACGCAGCGGGCGTTCAATGCCCGCCGGTCGTTGGAGGCCATCGAGAACATCTCCAGGTGGCTCGGCGATGTCCAGGGTCGGCGCAAGGCGTTGCTCTTCTTCAGCGAAGGCTTCGACTACGACGTCTATCAGCCCTTCGACATCGGGCGCGAGGGTTCGTCGATCATCACCGACGCGAGGGAAGCGGCGGCGGCCGCGCAGCGGGCCAACGTCAACGTGTACGGCATCGATCCTCGCGGCATGAACCAGTTCAGCGGGATGATCGAGATCAACGCACGGTCCGACTATCCACAGCTCGAGTACGGCACGTTCCGGGGCCAGCTACGGGAACTGCTGCTGGCGCAGGAGAGCCTGATTTCGCTCTCGGAAGAGACCGGCGGCTTGCCCATCGTGAACTCCGGTGATCTCGCGGGGGGCCTGGGGCGAATCGTGCTCGACAACAGTCGGTACTTCCTGCTCGGGTACTACAGTGATGCCGCGAGATGGTCGCGCAACAAGTTCCTGAAGATCGAGGTTCGTGTGAAACGCCCTGGTCTGCAGGTGCGATCGCGGAAGGGGTTCCTGCCGCCGGATACGAGGGCAATCGAGCGCGCGCGCGACGCGGACGCGAAGGCGGGTACCACGCCGGCTCTGCGTGCGGCTCTCGGCAAGGCGGTACCGGTCGGCGACTTGCCTCTGCGCGTATTCGCAGCGCCGATGCGAGGAGTCGACAACAAGGGCTCTGTCCTTGTGGCGCTGGAGATCGATGGTCCGTCGCTGAAGTTCGAGCCGCGCGACGGCCGGTTCGCGGAGTCGATTGAGGTCTCGATCGTGGCGGCGGACGAGCGGGCTCGAGTGCAGGGCGGCGATCGTCAGAACTTCAACCTGAACCTGGTGCCGGAGACGCACGAGCGCGTCAGCCGCACGGGCGTTCGCATGTTGACGCAGCTCGAACTTCCGCCAGGCCGGTATCAGATACGGGTGGGCGCGCACGAGTCCACCGGCCGTGCCATCGGGACCGTGCCGTACGACCTGGAGGTTCCTGACTACAGCAAGACGCCCTTTGCCCTGAGCGGGGTGCTGCTCACCTCGTCGGCGGCAGGGTCGTTCGCGACCGCCAATCAGGAGTCAGACTGGAACGGGCTGCTTCCGACGCCACCGGTCGTGACGCGGACGTTCGCGGCGGCGGACACGCTGACCTGGTTCGCCGAGGTGTACGACAACTCCAGTCGATCGGCTCACACGATCAACTACATCTCGACCGTGCTGGACGCCAAGGACGGACGCATGCTCATGGAGGCGCGCGACACTAGGACCGTGGGAGCCGACAGCAAGGGGCTCGCCCAAGGCTTCACGACCAGCCTGCCGCTCAGGGACTTCACCCCAGGCACCTACATACTCCGCGTCGAGGCATCGCCCACCATGGGTAACCACTCGGCTCGCCGGGATATCTTGTTCGAGGTGAGGTAGTTCGCCATGTCCGCCTACTGGGTTGCCCGCGCTCGAATCGACGATCCCGTCCGGTACAAGAAGTACACGGACCAGGTTCCGGCCATCATCAAGAAGCACGGTGGCACCGTGCTCGCGCGCGGCGGTCGTTATCAGATCATGGAGGGACCGGAGGCCTTTCACCGGTTCGTCGTGATCGAGTTCCCGACCCTCGAGCAAGGTGTCGCGTGCTTTCAGTCCCCCGAATATCAGGAGGCCGCCAGCTTCCGTCGGGATGGTGGTGGGATTGTCGAGAACGTGATTGTCGACGGTGGGGACGCGACGAAGTGATCCGCGTCGTCTTTGGTCTTTAGTCTCTGGTCTTTGGAATGAACCAGAGACCAGAGACCACTAAAGACTAGAGACCAAAGACTAGAGACTCGTATCCGTCGCCGCTAGACGGGCGCCTTCTGCAGCACGCCGTCGGCGATCGTCTGGAACTCCTCGGACGTCAGCAGGTCCTTCTTCTCGAAGGATTTCGCCTTCACGCCCTGCAGCATCTCCATCTTCTGATCGTCGGTGGCGCTGATGTTCAGCTTCTCGCACCACTCCTGGATGGACGGTGGACCGCTGTTCTTGCCCAGCACGATGTTGACCGGCTTCTGGCCGACCAGGTCGGGCGCGAACGGCACGTACTCGAGCGGATGCTCCTTGCGGCAGAGTCGCACCCAGCCGGCGATGATGCCGGATTCCACGTCGTACAGCCGCTCACCAACGATCGGGCGGTTTGGTGGCTGCGTGACCTTGGCGAGCTCCATCACGTAACGCGAGACCTCGACGAAGTGCTGCGTCTTGATGCCCAGGTCCTTCCCGTACAGGCACAGGAGCGACATCACCACGTCCTCCATCGGGACGTTGCCGGCGCGTTCGCCGAGGCCGGTCACGGTGGTGTGCGCGACCGAGGCGCCTACCTGGAGCGCTGCCAGCGTGTTGGCGACGCCGAGACCGAAGTCCTGGTGGCAGTGAATCTCAACGGGCTTCTTCAGGCGCTCGATCACCTTTGGGACAACGTAGCGGATCGCGTCGGGCGTCGTGCCGCCCACCGTGTCGGCGATCGTCAACGCGTCCATGTGGCCTTCGGTGGCCACCATCTCGACAATCTCCAGGAAACGGTTGAGCTCGGTGCGGGTGGCGTCGATGGTGAAGAAGACCGTGTAGAGACCGGCTTCCTTGGCGGCCAGCGTGGTTTCGATCGACGCCTTCATGGCGCGCTCGATCGGCCACCCATAGCCGTTCTGGATCATGTGGTCGCTGGCCGGAATCTCGATGACGATGCCTTTGCAGCCGCAGTCCTTGATGACCTTCACCTCGGACGGGATGCAGCGCGCGAACCCGAAGATCTCGGCCTTGAGGCCCAGCGCGGCGATGTCGGAGATGGCCGCCTTGTCCGGCGCCGACACGGCGGGCATGCCGGCCTCGATACGGTGCACCCCAAGCGCGTCGAGCTTCTTGGCGATGGCGACCTTTTCCTCGCGGCGGAAGACGACGGCGGTTTGCTGCTCGCCGTCACGCAGGGTGACGTCGTGGATTTTGATGTTCTTGCCGAATGCGGTGTTCTTCGTGACCTCTGGCAGATAGTTCCAGGGGCTGATGAACCACTTGTCTGTTTTCCAGGGTTCCTGCATGTTGCCTCCGAGGAGAGTTGATGAACACACGATCCTAGCTCTTGCCGGGCCATGGCATCAAGCGGCCCTGGTTCCGTGGCGATGCATCGCAATGCCCCTGGCGGCCTGCGGGCCTACGGTTGCCGTCCAGTTCCCCCCAGGGTGGTACGATGACGTCGAGGTTCCATAGTTGCCCAAGATTCAATTCACGCTGAACGGTAAGGCCACCGAAGCCTCATACGAGCCGGGAATGCACCTCCTCGAGGTGCTGCGCGAGGAGTGCGGCGTCGTCTCCGCGAAGAACGGCTGCGCGCCGGAAGGAGCGTGCGGCTGCTGCCTGGTGATGATCGACGGCCGGCCCGCGCTCTCGTGCCTGCGCAAACCCGAGCAGATGCAGGGACACCAGATCGTCACACTCGAAGGTCTTCCCGAGGAGACGAGGCGCGTCATCGGGGAGGCATTCGTCCTCGAGGGCGGCGTGCAGTGCGGCTTCTGCATCCCGGGGATCGTGGTGCGGGCAGCGTCACTCATCGAGCACGGCAAGAGCGGCGACCGGGATGCGATCTCGAAGGCGCTCGACGGGCATCTCTGCCGGTGTACCGGTTACGGGCGCATCATCGACGCCATTCAGACCGCCGGCGAGGCCGCGAGCCATGGCGGCCAGCTCCCCGAAGAGCCGAGGCGCCACCATTTCTTTGGAGAGGATTTCGGACTCAGTCGGGATCCAGCGTTTGCCCAGGGGACCGGTTCACAGTCGGGGATCGGCCATTCGATCGCGCGTCAAGGCGGGTTGGCGCAAACACTCGGCGAAAAGCCATTCGTGGACGACATGCGCGTCCCCGGCATGCTGCACGGCGCCATGGTGCCCACGAAGCACCCGCGTGCCCGGGTGTTGAAGATTCGGACCGAAGCTGCCGGGGCGATGCCGGGCGTCGTGCGGGTGTTCACCGCCGCGGACATAACGGGGTCGCGGGGCATCGGACTCACGATCCCCGATCAGCCCGTGTTCGTCGCCGAGGGGGAAGTGACGTGCTGCGTCGCCGACTTTCTCGCGATGGTCGTTGCTGATACCCAGTTCCACGCGCGCCAGGCGGCAGCGGCCGTCGAGGTGGCCTACGAAGTGCTCGAGCCGCTGACGGACCCATTCGAGGCGCTGAAGCCGGGTGCGCTCGAGGTGCACGGGGCTGATTCCTTCCGCCCGGCTCCAAACCTCCTGCAACCCGTGACCGCCTTCGCGCGTGGAGACGTAGCGGCGGCATTGGCCGAGGCGACCCACGTCATCGAGGCGACGTTCCAGACCCAGCAGGTCGAGATCGCGTTTCTCGAGCCGGAAGCCTGTCTCGCCATTCCGAGCCCCGTCGCACCTCGTATGACGGTTCACACCGACAGCCAGGGCTCGGTGTATGACCGCCTGCAGATCGCCAAGGTCCTGGGGCTCGAGCCCGAGGGCGTCGAGATCGTGCTGGCCGCGAGCGGTGGTGCCTTCGGTGCAAAGGAAGAGCTGTCGATTCAGGCGCAGACGGCGCTGGCGGCGCACCTGCTGGAACGGCCAGTGAAGACGGTGCTCACGCGCGAACAATCCACGCAGCACCATGTCAAGCGACATCCCATGACGATCGCGCTCACCGTGGGCGCCGATGCCGAGGGGCGGCTGACCGCCGTGCGCTCGCGAATCGTGGCTGACGCCGGCGGCTATCACACCACGAGCGCCAAGTGCGCGCTTCGTGCGGCGTGCCACACGTGCGGCCCTTATCGCGTGGCGAACGTGGACGTCGAGTCCAAGGCCGTGCACACGAACAATCCCAACAGCGGTGCGATGCGCGGGTTTGGCAGCAACCAGGCGCAATTCGCCATGGAGGGTGTCATGGACATCCTCGCCGAAAAAGTGGGCGTGGACGGCTGGGACATCCGGATGCGGAACATCCTCGACCCAGGCGACAAGTTTGCGACGGGCCAGGTCATGCGCCAGAGCGTTCGGGGCATGAAGGCGTCGCTCGAAGCCGTGAAACAGGTCTACAAGAGCGCGAAATACAAGGGGATCGGCTGCGGCATCAAGAGCACGGGACTTGGCAACGGCACGACCGAAGGCGGCTACATCACGATCCGCGTGGTCAAGGGCCGCTTGGGCGCCGAAGCCTCTGGCGAAGGCGCCAGGCTGGAAATTCTCAACGGCTACACCGAAATGGGTCAGGGGATTTTTACCGCCACGCTGCAGGCCGTGTGTGAGGAGACGGGGCTCTCGCCCGATCTCATGCAGGTGCGCTGGGACAAGGATCTCGGCGACAAGTGCGGCGAGACGTGGGCCTCACGCGGCACGACGTTGAGCTGCGCGGCGGCGAAGATCGCGGCGCAGAAGTTGATGACGGATCTCAATGAGGTCCGGCTGAAGCCGGACACTACGTACAACGAGCCGAAGCCGGACACTACGTACAACGAGCTGAAGCCGGACACTACGAACAAGCCGGGGCCGGACACTGCGACGACGTCAGAGGCGTCCGCCGAGAAGGCGCTCGCGAAGCTCGTCGGCCGGGAGTATGTCGGCGAGTACGTCTTGAGTTTCACGACGCGTCCTGGCACGCCTGAGTGGGTGTTGAATCCGACGACACACTTGACGTTCAGCTATTCGACGCAGGTCGTCATCCTGGACGAGGAGGGGAAGCTCGAACGCGTCGTGGCGGCCCACGATGTCGGCCGGGCGATCAACCCAAGGCTGTGCGCCGAGCAGATGGAAGGCGGCGTCCACATGGGCCTGGGCTACGCGCTGTCCGAGCGCTTTTCGTCCACCCGAGGTGTCCCCGACTCTCTCGCGCTGCGGGATCTCGGGATCGTGCCCGCCAAGCAGACCCCGCCGATCGACGTGATTCTCATCGAGGTGCCGGATGAGGTCGGCGGCTACGGGGCCAAAGGAGTCGGCGAGATTGGCTGTGTCGCAACCGCCGGTGCCGTGGCCAGTGCGCTGCATTCCTACGACGGAATCCGACGTCTCCGGCTGCCGATGGAGGACGCTCCGGCGGCGCGGCCATCCGTGCCGAAGTCCCGGGGTAAGACGACGACCCGAGGGGTGGGGTAGAACGGGGTCAGGCCGGCTCACCGCCGATTGCGGGCAGGACCCCTGACGTGGTACCTTTCCGTGGATGTCTCTAGGACTCTAGGGACACGAGGCCGGGTGCAAACCACCAGCTACCGGCTACACGCTACCAGCTACACACTTCTGGTTGCAGATTTTAGGGATACTCCGGAGACCTGATGAAGGGGTTTGAATTCGTATCGGCCAAGGATTCCCAGCACGCCGTGGCGCTGCTCGCCCAGCACGGGCCAAACGTGAAGGTACTTGCGGGCGGCACCGATCTGCTGGCCGATCTCAAGTTCTCCTCCCATGCTCCGCCAAATGTCGTCGTCGACATCTCGCGCGCCGCGGACCTGCGGGGGCTGAAGATTACCGACAAGGGGCTCAGCATCGGGGCCCTCGTGACGCACACCGAGATCATGGGCTCGCCGATTGTCCGCGACATGTTTCCGGCGCTCGTGGACGCGGCGCACACGATTGGGGCCGTGCAGACGAGGAATCTCGGGACCCTGGGCGGCAACCTGGTCACGGCTGTGCCATCGGTGGACAGCGGTCCAACGCTGGTCGCGCTCGATGCGCAGGTCACCGTGCTTGGGCCATCCGGCCGGCGGGAGATGCCCCTGGCCGATTTCTTCGTGGGACCGCGCAAGACAGCCCTCAAGCCGGACGAACTGCTGGTGGAGATTCTCATTCCGACCGCCAGCCTCGGCAAGCCAACCGCCTTCCTGAAATTCGGTCTGCGCAAGGGACAGGCCCTGGCGCTCGTCAATGTGGGAGCCAGCTTCTGGGTTGACTGGGACAAGCAGACGTTCCTGACTCCGCGCATTGCGCTTGGCGCCGTCGCGCCGAAAGTCATTCATGCCACGTCCGCCGAGGCGTATCTCGACGGTCGAACCATCTCGCTTGACGCGATGATCGAAGCGGGCCGCCTTGCGGCTGGAGACGCGAAGCCGATTACCGACTTCCGAGCCTCTGCGGAATACCGTCGCGACCTGATCGCGGTCCTCACCAAACGCGCGCTGGAAGGCGCCTACGAGCTCGCCAAGGTGAAGCGAGCGGAGAAGAAGTAGCCATGGCGAAGGTAACCATGACCGTCAACGGCGAGACGCGCACGGCGTCGGTGCCTCCTGAAACGACGCTGTTGAAGCTGCTGCGCGAAGAGTTTCAGCTGACGGGCGCCAAGTTGGGGTGCGATGTCGGTGACTGCGGCGCCTGCACGGTCATCGTCGATGGCAAGTCGGTCAATTCGTGCCTGATGCTGGCCGGACAGGCAGACGGCCGCGACATTCTCACGATCGAAGGGTTGGCGACGGTCGAGCACCTGCACCCGATTCAGCAGCTCTTCGAGGAGAAGGGGTCGCTGCAGTGTGGCTTCTGTGGACCAGGCGTCATCATGTCGGCCAAGGCGCTGCTCGATGAGAATCCGGATCCCACCGAACTGCAGATTCGTGATGCCCTGGCCGGCAACCTCTGCCGATGCACCGGTTACACCAAGATGATCGAGGCGATCCAAGCGGTGGCACAGGCCGGCCATCAGCAAGCCACCCGCAAGTCCGCGTAGGCACCCTGGAAGGACGCTGAACCATGGACACGAAAAAAGCCGTCAAAGATGCTCAGGTTACGACCCTAGCGGCCACCGAGGAGTTGCTGCGGGCCCCGGCTGCCGCGCCGCTGGTGCCGCTGCCCCTCGAAATCCTGGTGCCTGAAGCCCGGCAGCAGACGCCGGCGGTTCGGCAGCGAGCACAGCGGCCCGACTGTCGCCTCCACGGGCTTGGTCAGACCAAGTACATCGACGACATGTATCTCCCCGGCATGCTCTACGCCAAAATCAAGCGGGCGGGCGTGGCCTCGGCACGCATCATCAGCATCGATACGAAGGAAGCTGAAGCGATGCCGGGTGTCGTGGCGGTCATCACGGGCAAGGACGTTCCCTGCAACACCTTCGGACCGTCGCTGAAAGACCAGCCGGTCCTGGCCGACACCCGCGTATTCCACGCCGGTGACGGCGTCGCCGCCGTAGCCGCCATCACGGAGCAGATCGCGGCCGACGCGCTCGAAAAGATCAAGGTCGAGTACGAGGTTCTGAAGCCGGTCGTCGACCCGCTCGAATCGCTCAAGCTCGAGACGCCGGGCCTGCACGCGCCGAATCCCAACATCTACGGTCGCAAGATCATCAAGAAGGGCGACATCGATAAGGGCTTCGCGGAGTCCGATCACATCTTTGAGGCCAGCTTTCGCACGCAGATGGTCGAGCACGTGCCGCTCGAGCCGCACTCGTCGCTGGCGACCTGGGATGCCAATGGCCGGGTCACCATTTATTCCACGCTCGGGCGGATTACGCTCGGTCGCGCCGACGTGGCGCGCACCCTGGCCATGCCGATGAGCCGGGTCCGCATCGTCGCCACGATCGTCGGCGGCAACTTCGGCGGCAAGAACGAGATCACGACCGAGCCGGTCGTGGCGCTCCTGGCGAAGAAGACCGGACGGCCCGTGAAGTGCACCTTCACGCGCCCCGAGGAGTTCATCTCCTCGACCACCCGGCACCCGCTCATCATGGACTACAAGACCGGGGTCACCAAGCAGGGCAAGATCCTGGCGCGGAAGATTCGCCTGGTCCTCGACGGCGGCGCCTATTGCTCGTGGAGCGAGACGACGCTCGGCAAGGCGTGCATTCTGTCGGCGGGCCCCTACAACATCGACAATCTTCTCGCCGAAGCGTATGTCGTCTACACGAACAAGACGATGACGGGCGCGATGCGTGGATTCGGGGCGCCGCAGGTCTGTTTCGCCTACGAGTCGCACATGGATGACATGGCGAAGGCCCTCAAGAATCGACCCGCTCGAAATGCGGCTTCGTAACGTCCTCGAAGAGGGCTCGCTCAGCCCGACGAGTCAGAAGCTCCACAGCGTCGTCATCAAGGAGTCGCTGCTGCAAGCGGCGCAGCGTTTCGGCTGGAACGGGAATGGAGCGCAGGCATGAAACGGCGCGGTCGCGGCATCGCCTGCATGTGGTATCCCATCGGCTTCACCGTCGCGGCCAATCCGAGCGCCGCGGTCGTGAAGGTCAATGAGGACGGCACCGCAACGCTTCTCACCGGCACTGTCGAGACGGGTCAGGGTTCATTGACCGTCCTGGCGCAAATCGTGGCGCAGGAGCTCGGCATCGCCACCGACGACGTCCATGTCGTGTCGGCCGATACCGACACCACCCCCATGGACACCGGCGCAATCGCGAGCCGCACCACGTACGTGACCGGCAACGCCGCCAGGCTGGCGGCGGAAAAAGCCAAGGCCATTCTGTTCGAGGTGGCCGCGCCTCTGCTGGGTGTGAAGCCCAGCCAGCTCGAGGTCAGCGACCACAAGGTCCAGGTCCAGGGATTCCCGCAGCGCAGCATCCACATCGGTGATGTGTCGGAGCACGCGCGGGGTGTCAACGGACAACCGCCGATCGGCAGCGCCAGTTTCAATCCGGCGACCGTCGCACTCGACCCGGAGACAGGACAGGGCAAGCCGTTCGCCACGTACGTCTACGCCACGCAGATTGCCGAAGTCGACGTCGACGACGAGACGGGCGAAGTCGACGTGCTTCGCATCGTGGCGTCCCACGACTGCGGCACGCCGATCAACCCGATGCTGGTCGAAGGCCAGGTCGAGGGCGGTATTTCGATGGGCGTGGGGTTTGCGCTGGAGGAAGAGATTCTCTTCACCCCTGACGGGCGTCAGATCAACCCGAACCTGACGAACTACATCATGCCGACCTCGCTCGACATGCCCAAGATCGAGGTTGACATCGTGGACAGCTACGATCCGACCGGCCCGTTCGGCGCAAAGGGCGTCGGTGAGCCGACATGCGTGTCCACGGCCGCCGCGATCCTGAACGCCATTCATGACGCGGTCGGCGTTCGTGTCACCCAGTTGCCCGCCACGGCCGAAAGGGTCTACGCAGCCATCAAGGCGAAGCGCGCCCAAGAAGCGAAACTGATCACCGCCGGCTGACATCTACGCGCGACGTTTCTCGGTGCGTCGCGTGCCTAGACTGCCCTAACGAGCGCGAGGTATCGTACCCAGTCTTTTTCCTCTTTCACGACGCGCGTGGTGCGCTCGTCGGGTCGCGGTGCGGCCCGGCCAAGAGTGCTGGCGCACAGTGCCGTCCTTGAGCGCGGATCGCCGCGGTATGTGGAGTAACAGGTCAAATGAGTAAAGTGGACTCGACGAAGAGCAATGGGATGGATCTGAGCTGGCTCGGCAGGCCGCATGAAAACGATCCAGGTCGCCTCTACAGCCAGACCGGCGCCGACTGGCAGTACCGCGTGGATTTCGATCGCCTGCGCAAAGAGCGGCTGGTCAAGCTTCAGGCGGAGATGAAGGCCGAGGGCCTGGGCGCGCTGGTGCTGTTCGCCGGCGCCAACATCCGCTATGCGACCGCGTCCTATCAGGGTAACTGGAAGTACAACATCAACATCCGTTACGCCGTTGTTCCGGCCGAGGGCGCGCCGACACTGTTCGAGACCGCCGGCTCCGACCTGCAATGCGCGATCATCGACCTGCCCTGGATGTCCGGCCGCATCCGCCCCGCCATCACGTGGCAGTGGGCGGAGGGCGCGGTGCCGTACATGGCGGGCCGCATGGCCGACAGCGTGATGGACGTGCTCAAGGAGCACAAGGTCGAGAAGGAAAAGATCGGCATCGACAACCTCGACATGCCGGCGTTCGAGGCCTTCAAGAAACTCGGCCTCAACATTGTCAACGGTTGGCCGGCGGTGTCGAGAGCCCGCGTGGTCAAGACACGAGACGAGATCGAGTTGCTGAAGCAGGCGTCGAGCATCGGCGACGCGGCCATGTGGAAGATCAAGTACGAGTGGCTGAAGCCAGGCGTGCGCGAGCGCGAGATCGAAGCCAAGGTGCACGAATTCATGCTCGAGCGCGGCTGCGAGATCATCTACGACATCATCGTGGCCTCGGGCGGCAACACCAGCCCCTATCGGCGGTGGGCGACCGACAAGCTCATCCGTCAGGGCGATCTGGTCATCGTCGACATCAACGCGGTCGGACCCTCCGGCTACTTCATCGACTTCGTGCGCTGCTTCAAGTGCGGCGGCCCGTACGGAGTCAAGATGTCCGGCAAGGAAATCGACCTCTACCGCGAGGTCTACGATTCGATGTACGCCGGTATCGCGCAGCTCAAGCCCGGCAACACCTCGGGTGACGTCGCCAACGCCTTCCCGGTGTACGACGACGACAAGTATGGGACGGTGACGCTGCAGCAGTTCGCGCACAGCATCGGCATCACCCTGTATGAAGGGATGTGGATGTCGCGCGCGTACTCGATGAAGTACCCGGCGGAGATCAAGGAAAACATGTACTTCGCGATCGAAACCTTCGCGGGGCATCCGTTCCTCGAGCAGACCTGCCGCCTCGAGGAGAACGTGCTCGTGACGGCCGACGGCCCGGTCGTGTTCACGCGCATGGAGCACATGGAAGAGGCGATGGCGCGATAGATGGCGTTCAAGATAGCTGTTGCGGATTCAGTGTTTCCGAACCTCGACCCGGCCACTGCGGTCGTGTCGAGGATCGGCGGTCAGTTGCATCTCGCCTCGGGGCCAACCCCCGAGGCGATCATGTCGATCGCCAAGGACGCCGATGCGGTGCTCGTGACCTACGCCAAGATCACGGGGGACATGATTCGGCAGATGACGAAGTGCCGGATCATCTCGAGGTTCGGCATCGGGGTCGACAACGTCGATCTCGCGGAAGCCACGAAGGCGAAGATCGTGGTGACCAAGGTTCCCGACTACTGCATCGACGAGGTGTCCGACCACACGATGGCGCTGCTCCTGGCGGTGGTGCGGAAGATCCCGTTCATCAGCGCGCAGGTGCACGCCGGCACGTGGAAGATGCCGAACGTGGTGCCGATTCATCGACTGCGTGGCAGCGTCCTGGGCCTCATGGGCTTCGGCCGCATTCCCCAGCTCGTGGCGCCCAAGGCCCAGAGTTTCGGGATGAAGGTCATTGCCGTGGACCCGTTCGTGCCCAAAGAGGTGTTCGCCAAGGCAGGCGTCGAGGGCGTCGATTTCTCGACGCTGCTCAAGACGTCGGACTACATCTCGATCCACAGTCCCCTGGTGCCCGAGACAAAGGGTCTGTTCGGCGCCGATGCCTTCAAGCAGATGAAGCCGGGGGCGTACATCGTGAACACGGCTCGCGGCCCGATCATCGACGAAGCGGCGCTGGCCGCGGCGCTCGATGCGAAGGAAATCGCGGGCGCGGCGCTCGATGTCATGACCCAGGAGCCTCCTGGCGCCTCGTCTCCGCTCTTCGGCCGCGACAACGTCATCATCACGCCGCACACCAGTTTCTACTCCGAGGAGTCGCTCGTGGAGTTGCAGACGAAGGCGGCTGAGGAAGTGGTCGCCGTGTTGAGCGGCAAGGCGCCCACGGAACGCCGTGAACCCAGAGGCGTTCTAAGTGCAAAGTACAAAGTGAAAAGTGGAAAGTAACCACTGGAGAGCCACTTGCCAACTCACTTGACACTTTCAACTTTGCACTTTGTACTTCCGTCATGAGGGCCATGGTTCTCACGGCGCCGGGCGAGCTCGTCCAGGACGAGTTGGCGAGGCCGACCGCCGGCGCCGGCCAGGTGCTGGTGCGCGTGACGCACAGCGGTATTTGCGGCACCGACTACAAGATCTTCAACGGCTCGATTCCCGTTCGTTATCCGCGGGTGATGGGTCACGAGATGGTGGGCGAGGTCGCCGATCCTGGAGACACGACGCTCCGGCCTGGCGACAGGGTGATCGTCGACCCCGAGCTCTACTGCGGAGCCTGTTTTCACTGCCGTATCGGCAAGACCCACCTGTGCCCGAATGGCTCACTCCTCGGTCGGGACGCCAACGGCGGTTTCGCCGAGTACCTGGGTGCGCCGGCGAGCCAGGTTTTCACGCTTCCGGCCGATCTCGACATCCGTAACGCGCCGCTGATCCAGGTCCTCACGACCTGCCTGCACGCGCAGCGGCAGGTCGAGATCTTCCCGGGTGAGTACGTGGTCGTGCTCGGACTTGGCGTGACGGGACAACTCCACGTCCAGCTGGCGAAAGCGCGCGGCGCGACCGTCATTGGCGTGACCCGCAGCGCCGACAAACGCGCCCTGGCGGAAACGCTGGGGGCCGACCTGACGATTCCTGGTGGCGACGACGCCGTCGAGAAGGTGCGCGAGGCCACTGAAGGACGGGGCGCCGACGTCGTCATCGAGACCACGGGTGTCGTATCGCAGTTGGCGGCCGGCATCAACATGACCAGGTCCGGCGGCCGCGTGCTGATGTTCGGCATCATCACCGCCAAGGAAGGCGCGCTGCCGTTCTACGACCTCTACTTCAAGGAGTTGTCGCTCATCAACGCCCGCGTGGCGAAGAGCGAGGACTACCCGGGCGCAATTGGCCTCGTGCAGCGCGGCCTGGTGAAGCTGGAGCCGCTCGTGAGCGACGTGCTCCCTCTCGGAGAGCTCAAGACCGCCATCGGCATGCTCGGGTCCGACGGCGGTGGTCAGCGCATGAAGATCATTCTCGACCACGGAATTCACTGACCGATTCGCACACGCGAGACGGGCGCCGCCCACCGCGGACCCGAGGGAGCAGCGCGGGTTCCGCCTGGCGGACCCGTTGAACTGATGAGTAGGGCGGGTTCCGCGTAGCGGACCCGCCGATTGAACATGAGGGACACACACATGATGCACACATCCCGTCTTACCAGTACCGTCGCGGCTATCGCGGTTGCCGCAGCTCTGCTCGCGCCGTCGGCGGCGAGTGCGCAGGGCGCCACACAGATGCCGCTCGCCAAGGCCATCGTGTCCGATCAGGTGGCGCAGACCACGCTGTTCAAGTATCAGCTGAGCTCGACGCTCGCACGCCAGATCGTGAACGCGTGCATTGAGTTCGGTCGCACCCAGAAGGACGGTCCACGCGGCTACGCCATCTTCGTGCTCGCGCCCAATGGGGACATCCTCGACGCGCACGTTGGAGACGGCGTCGTGCCGATCGGCGCCGAGACGGGGTTGATGAAGGCAAAGACGGCGCTGTACGCGCGGACTCCGTCGAGCGTCGTGGCGTCGCGCTTCCCGACGCTCGAGGGCCGGGCGATTCGCATGGACCTCGGCAAGGAACAGGGCCTCTCCTACTACTTCGTCGGCGGCGGCGTGCCGATCGTCTTGGAGAACCAGATGATCGGCGCGATTGGCGTCGGCGGCGGCAACATGGACGAGGCGTGCGCCTATCACGGTCTGAGGACGGTCCTCGGCATTCAGACTCCGCCCCCACCAGCGGCACCGGCGAAGTAGGATTTTTCACGAGCAGGCCGGCACGGGCCTGCCACTCGGGTTATAAAGAGGGCGGCTTGATTCAGGTCGCCCTCTTTTGTTTGCGATGACGTATCTCATCACCCAGACCCTCAACGGGCTGTTCTCCGCGGCGCTGCTCTTCCTCATCGCCAGCGGGCTGACACTTGCCTTCGGGGTGATGAAGATCGTCAATATCGCCCACGGCTCGTTCTACATGCTGGGCGTCTACGTCGCCTACACCGTCATTCTGCGAACCCAGAGTCTGCTCCTCGCGACCGTCGTCGCGATCGTCGTCGTCGCCGCCGTCGGGTTCGTGATGCAGCGATTCTTTCTGCGTCGATTCGGTTCTGACCCTCTGGCCCAGATGATGATGACGATGGGCTTTGCCCTGCTGTTCCGTGATGGAGCGCTCATGATCTGGGGCGGGGACCCGTTTACCCTTCAATATCCGGCGCTGCTGCGCGGGTCCGTCGAAGCGGGCGAGGTGGTGTTCCCCCTGTACCGTCTCTTCGTGATTGTCGTGGCGGCACTCGTCGGGGTCGGATTGTGGATGGTGAACGACCGCACGCTCGTTGGCGCTCGTTTGCGCGCCACGGTCGACGATCCAGAAATGGCGTCCGCGACCGGTATCAATGTGGCGCTGCTGTCGGGTCTCGTGTTCGCCGCGGGAGCTGGCCTCGCGGCATTCGGCGGGGTGATGGGCGGGCCGATCCTTGGCGGGTACCCGGGAATCGATTTCGACCTGCTGCCCCTGGCCTTCGTCGTCGTCATCGTCGGCGGGATGGGCAGTCTCAAGGGCGCGCTCGTTGGCAGCATCGTCGTCGGCATGATCGACAACTTCGGCAAGGCGCTGGTCCCGGAATTGTCGTACTTCACGCTGTTCGCGCCGATGGTGATCGTGCTGGCGCTCAAGCCGACCGGGTTGTATGGCCGCGCCTGAGCCGCGCGCGGCCTCGGCGATGAGCGGCCTGAGCGGCTGGCGGCTCGGGGTCGTCATCGTGCTCGGGCTCGTGTTCGCGGCCGGACCGCTGTTCTTTTCCAGCTACTGGGTTGGCCTGCTCACCGAGATAGTCATCCTCGCGATCCTCGCGATGAGTCTCGACCTCCTCCTGGGATATACCGGGCTGCCATCGCTCGGGCACGCGGCGTTCTTTGGTGTGGCGGCGTACGGCGTCGCCGTGCTGGCGACCGGGTACGGGGCTGGTTTCTGGGTGTGTTTCATCGGCGGGATCGTGATGGGCACGCTCCTCGCGGCGTCGCTCGGCTTGATCGTGTCGCACGTGCGCGATGTCTACTTTTTGATGATTACCCTGGCGCTGGGGATGGTGCTGTGGGGCCTCAGCTATCGATGGATCCCGGTGACCGGCGGCGACAACGGGATCTCTGGTATCCCCAACCTGCTCGCGCACGCCGGGTTGCCTTTTACCGGAGGGCTGTCGTTCTACTACGTCACGCTGCTGGTGTTCGCGGTGTGCGCACTGCTGATGAGGCTGCTCGTGAGGTCGCCGTTCGGCCTGACGCTCCGCGGCATCCGCGAGAACGAAGGCCGGATGAAGAGCCTCGGGTTCAATACGTGGCTGCACTGCTACCTGAGTTACGTCATCTCCGGCGCGTTTGCGAGCGTGGCGGGTGTGGTGTGGGCGTACTACAACGGCTTCGTGAGTCCGACCTATCTCGAACTCACGGCCTCGTCCGAGCTCTTTCTCATGGTGACGCTCGGCGGACCAGCCACGTTGATCGGGCCTGTGCTCGGCGCCGGCGCGATCGTTCTCCTCAAGAACGTGATGAGCGCCTACACCGCGCGGTGGCTGTTCATGCTGGGCATCGTGTATA
This sequence comes from uncultured Acidobacteriota bacterium, assembly GCA_963827515.1. Classification (GTDB taxonomy): domain Bacteria; phylum Acidobacteriota; class Vicinamibacteria; order Vicinamibacterales; family UBA2999; genus JABFSA01. The sequence goes on from CAWHBF010000024.1 coordinate 104,224, forward strand.
TCGTGACGATTCTTGGAGCGCCGCAGGGGTTGTGGAATCTGGGACGACGGAGCGAGGGGAGCGGTTCGTAAGTGCGAGGTGCGAGGGTGCGACGGTGTGACAGTTCGAACGTAGTGCGACGGTGCGACCCTTCGACCGTAGTGTCCGGCTTCCTTGGCCGCCGAAGCGCAGGGCGCGAAGGTGGCAGCCGGACCGCGAAGCTCAGAATTGCTCTGGTCGTCCTCGCAATCGTCGCGGCCGTTGGTCTCGTTCGTGGCCAGGGCGGTGCTGACCCGATCAAGATCGGGTTCATCGTGCCGCAATCGGGGCCGCTCGCGCAGAGCGGGCGCGACATCCTGAATGGTTTCGTGCTGTTCCTGGAAGAGATCGGCTATCGCGCGGGTGGACGAGAGATTCAGCTCATCGTCGAGGACGACGAGGGGATTCCCGCAGTCGGTCTGACCAAAGCCAGAAAGCTGGTGGAGAGCGACAGGGTGCACCTGATGGCTGGTGCGCTGCTCTCGTCGACCGGGTATGCCCTGGCACCGTACATCGACTCGATGAAGATCCCGATGTTGTTCCCCGTTGTGTCGGCTGACGACCTCACGCAGCGGAAACGCAGCCGGTGGATCATTCGCACCGGGTGGAGCGGCAGCCAGCCGAACCATGCGTTCGGCGAGTACGCGTACCACACCCTGAAATACCGGACCATTGCGACCATCGCGCTCGACTACGCCTTCGGCTGGGAATCGGTCGGGGGATTCCAGCGGACGTTCGAAGCCGAGGGCGGCCGGGTGACGCAGAAGATGTGGACGCCCGTGTCGGTGCACGACTTCGCGCCGTATCTCGCGCAGATCTCCCGCGACGTCGATGCCGTGTACGCGCTGTTCCTCGGCCGGGCCGCGCTGCAGTTCCTGCGGCAATACGAGGAGTACGGATTGAAAGCGCGCGTGCCCCTCATCGGGGCTGGGACGACCACCGACGAACACGTCCTCCCGGTGATGGGTGACGAGGCGCTTGGCGTGGTGACCGTCCTTCACTACAGCGCTGCGCTCGACACGCCGGCCAATCGCAAGTTTGCTCCGACCTATCGCGCGCGGTACAAGAAGGTGCCGAGCTACTACTCGGAGAGCATGTATACCGGTGGCAAGTGGATCGCCGCCGCGATCGATGCGCTGCAGGGTCGCGTGGAAGACCGGGAGGCCCTCCTGGCCGCGCTACAGAATGCCAAGCCGACGGATCTCCCCAGGGGGCCGGTCGAGCTCGACGAGTACGGCAACCCGATCGAGAACGTCTACGTCAGGCGCGTCGAGCGGGTGAACGGCGAGCTCCAGAACACCGTCATCGACACCTTTCCCCGCGTCTCGCAATTCTGGAAATACAACCCAGCCGAGTACCTGAAGCAGCCGCTATACTCCCGCCGGTTCGTGCCGCCATCCTAGTGGTATGTCCCTTCCTGAATCACAACCGGCCGCTCCGTTGTCGCGGCCGGAAAATCGCGCTCGGAGGCTTGTGGTGACCAGTACTCAATCAGTCCGAACGGTCCACTAGACGTCACGCATGGGTTCAGCGGCACTCACACTCGACCACGTCTCCAGGCATTTCGGCGGCCTCAAGGCGGTAGACGACGTCAGTCTGGTCGTCGAGCCGGGAGAGCGCCGCGCGCTCATCGGACCGAACGGTGCGGGGAAGACCACGCTGTTCAACGTGATCAGCGGGGAGCTGCCGGCGTCCCGGGGGCGTGTTGAGCTGTTCGGCGCCGATGTCACCAGGCTGCAGCCCCACCAGCGTGCGGCACGCGGGATTGCCCGCACGTTTCAGATTACGAAGCTGTTCCCGAACCTGACCGTGATCGACAACGTGCTCCTCGCCTGCTCGGCGCTCGATTCGCGAAAGTTCGTCATGCTGCGCAGCACGCGATCGTGCGGCGATCTCACGGATCGCGCCCATCAGCTGGTGCAGCAGTTCGGCTTGTCCGACCACACCGGGGCGTGGGCGCGCAACCTGTCGTATGGCGATCAGCGGAAGCTGGAAGTGGCGCTGTCGATGGCTGGCCGGCCGAAGGTGCTGCTGCTCGACGAGCCGATGGCGGGTCTCTCGGCCGGCGAGAGCCGTGCGATGCAGACGATTCTCGAGGCGATCGATCCGGGCATCGCCGTGCTTCTTATCGAGCACGACATGGATATCGCGTTCGCATTCGCGGAGCGCATAACCGTGCTGCACCAGGGCCGCGTGCTGGTGGATGGCCCCAAGGCCGAGGTGAGTGCGAACCGCAGCGTGCAGCAGATCTACCTTGGCGAGGGCGGGGCGGAATGACGATTCTGAGCATCGCCGACCTCCACACGTACTACGGCGACAGCCACGTGCTGCAGGGTGTGACGCTCGACGTCGAGAAGGGCACGGTGACCGCCATCCTCGGAAGGAACGGCGTCGGCAAGACCACGCTCTGCCGTTCGATCTCGGGGCTGACACCTGCGCGTGCGGGCCGGGTGACGCTCAACGGTGAGGAGATCGCCCAGATGCCGCCGCACAAGATTCACCGGATGGGCCTGGGCCTGGTTCCGCAAGGACGCCGCATCTTCTCGTCCCTCACCGTGTACGAGAACCTGGCGATTGCGTTGGCGCCAGGCTCGGACATTCAGCAGATGCTCTCGATTTTTCCACGCCTGGCGGAGCGGCGTCACAACCGGGGCAACGAGTTGAGCGGCGGCGAACAGCAGATGCTGGCCATTGCCCGCGCGTTGGCGGCCAGGCCGACGGTGCTCATCATGGACGAGCCGACCGAGGGCCTGGCGCCGATGATGATTGCCGAGGTAGCCCGTGTCATTCGCCGCCTTCGAGACGAAGGGACGACCATTGTGCTGGCCGAGCAGAATGCGGCCTTTGCGGTGAAGGTGGCCGACTACGCGCACGTGATGAGCAAGGGGAGGGTGGTGCATTCCGCCGACCCGGCCGCGCTGTGGGCGGACGAAGGAATCAAGACCAAGTTGCTGGGTGTGCCCTCGACCGGGCCGACGGTCTGAAGGCTAAGGGGTGGGGCGCGAGGCACACAGGCGTCTCAACAGCCGAACTCGAACAAATCCGCGTGCGCGAGGTGGACGACCGTCGGTTCCTGTTCGTACCGGGAACCGGTGGCCGATCTGGAGGGGATCGGATTTTCCGCCGTCACGAACCTGCTGGTCTGCGTCCACTCCCCGAGGGGAGCGGTAGATGAAGGGGTCCCAAGGCCCTCCCTGATCACGGTATTCCGCTAGTCGACAACCTCGCCCGGACGCTGGCCCCAGCCGAAGCCGTCCTTCGGACGACGCAGGCTGACCATGCGCACGCGGTGATCGGCCGGGTTACGGCCAGGGCTGCCGCTGATGACCACGTGGTCGCCCGGCTTCAGGGTCTCTCTGGTCACGCCCTGACTATCAAGTTGACCGGCGCCGCCCCACTCCACGGCGTAGCGGGTCATCGTGCCGTCCTTGTCTTTCACCATGACGTGCACGAAGGAGTGCGGGTTGCGGAACAGGAACTGAAGGAGCTCGCCTTCGATGGTCACCGACTGGTCTTCCAGATACGTGGCCGAGAAGGAGTGATGGGCGTCGGCTCCGCCGCCGATTGCCGCGAACGCGGCTACCACGAGCAAAACAGCCAGAATGCGTTTCATACGGTTCCTCCTCCAGAATCGAGACGAGATGACACGATATCATCATCTCGCAAACCGCCGACGGCGGATCAGGTCTTCACGAACGTCCAGGCGTTGAAGGGGATTCCCGTCGACGAGTTCCTGCCTTTATGGCGCGACGACACTTCCTTCGGTAACACATACCATGGCGCGATACGACCCCTTGCGGTCGGGACGGTTCTGCAGTACCGTCACGCGCAACCTCTGGAGGTGCCGGTGGCACGCGTAATCGTTTTCTTCTTCGCAGGATTGCTCGCCCGGAAGTCATGGCTGATGTCGTGAGGCGAGTCGTCGTTGCCTTCGTTGTCCTGGCGGCCACCACCGCTATGGCGCCGTCGCAGATGGTCGGGGAGACGGTGGGGGAGATCGATGTCCTACCGGTCGAAACTCAAACGCTGACCCAGGGAGACCCAAGTTTCGTTGCTGGCGGCAGGGGGTGAAATGCGAACCACACTGAAAACGTTTTCGTTAATCGTCGCGATGCTGGCGGGGGCGGCGCCGGCGCTGGCGCAGCTGCCGACCGGAACGGTGCTGGGCACGGTGCGCGATTCAGCGAACGCGATAGTACCGGGCGCGACGCTGACCGCCACCAACACGGAGACGGCGCTGACGCGCACCGTGACCTCGGGCAGTGACGGGTCGTACCGCTTCGCGGCGCTGCCGGTGGGGCGCTGGGAGGTCAGGGCGGCGCTCGACGGGTTCCGCACCGCGATCCGCGACGGCTTGACCCTGACGGTCAGCCAGGAAGCCGTGGTGAACTTCACCCTCGAGGTCGGCGCGCTCAGCGAGACCGTCTCGGTCACGGCGGAGGCGCCGCTCGTCAATACCACCAGCGGGTCTCTCGGGGCGCTCGTCGACGCGCAGGCGGTGGCGGAGCTGCCGCTCAACGGCCGCAACTACATCGACCTGACGTTCCTGCAGCCCGGCATCGCCAAGCAGGAAGCCACGACGTCGGGCGGCACCTTCGTCGGCAGCTGGTTCAGCAGCAACGGCGCGCCGGTCCGCTCCAACACCTACATGCTCGACGGCGCGGTGATGGTCAACGTGCTCGGCGGCAGCGCCGGCTCGATGGCCAATACGACGCTCGGCATCGAGGGCATCCAGGAGTGGCGCGTCATCACCAACACGCTCAGCGCCGAATACGGGATGACGATGGGCAGCCAGATGACCATCGTCACCAAGAGCGGCACCAACGCATACAACGGGTCGCTGTTCGAGTACGTGCGCAACAGCGCGTTCGACGCGCGCAACTACTTCGACTATCGCACGGCGCTGACGCCGGACCGGCTGCCGCCGTTCAAGCGGAACAACTTCGGCGGGTCGCTCGGCGGCCCGGTCAAGCGCGACAACCTGTTCTTCTTCTTCACCTACGAAGCGCTGCGCGAGCGGCTGGGGATCACCACCGTCGCCAACACCATCCCGGCGCAGTGCCATCAGGAACCGATGCCGCTCGACGGCACCTGCCGCTTCGACGGCGACCCGACGATCTCCCCGATCACCCGCCCGCTGCTCGAGCAGTTCCCCCTGCCGAACCTCTCCGGCAACCGGCTCACGTTCCCGTTTACGCAGCCGACGGACGAGGACTTCGTGCAGGGCCGGCTGGACTGGAACATCTCGTCGTCGGACACCGCCTTCGGGCGCTTTACACAGGACGTGACGACGCAGCTCCGGCCGCTCGGCTTTCCCGACTTCGTCACCGATCGTTACAGCAAGAACCAGTACCTGACGGTGTCGCAGACGCACATCTTCACCTCGAACCTGCTCAACACCGCGCGGTTCTCGTCGAGCGCGACCAAGCTGAACCTGACGTCGCCGCCGACCGTGAGCGGCCCCCAGTACGATTTCGTGACCGGGAAGGGCATGGGCGTCGTCAACATCGCCGGCATCGGCGAGTTCGGACCACGGTTCAGCGCCCCGTTGAAGCAGGACCAGGACATCGTCTCGTTCAGCAGCGACCTGGTGTACTCACGCGGCGCCCACGGGTTCAAATTCGGGGCGCTATTCAACCGCTACGCGCCGCACTTCACGCTGGGCGCCGCCAGTATCGGGCAGGCCATGTTCCCGACCGTCACGCACTTCCTGCGCGCCACGCCGTCGGCGTACGTCGCCCGCGCGCCCGGCTCGATCCTCGACAGCGACTGGTCGTTCTCCACCCTCGGCTTCTACGTGCAGGACGACGTGCGCATCAACCGGGTGACGCTGAATCTCGGCCTGCGCTACGAGTTCCTGACCGACCCGGAGGAGACCAACGGCAACGGCAGCTCGATCCGCAACATGCGCGTCGACGTGAACCCGACGTGTGCGGACACGCGGTACTGCCTGCCGGCGGAGAATCCGGGCCAGCTGTTCGAGAACCCGTCGCTGAAGAACTTCAGCCCGCGCGCCGGCTTTGCCTGGGACGTGAACGGCGACGGCCGCATGGCGCTGCGCGGTGGCGCCGCCGTGCTCTACGATCTCGCGACGTTCGGTTCCGCGATCCTGGGTTTGCAGTGGCCGTATTCGTCGACGAGTCGCGGCACCAGCAACTTCCAGATTCCGCTGGTGTTCCCCGAGGGACCGGGCGGGCGCTCGGCCGGCGGCCTGGACTTCCAGCTGCAGCAGCCACACAGCATCCAGACCAACCTGTCGGTGGAGCGGGAACTGCCATGGAGCATGGCGGGCACGCTTTCCTACACGGGTACCCGCGGACTGAACCTCTATCGCCGCGCCGAGTTGAACCCCGTGGTGCCGCTGGGCACCCCGTCAGTGGACGCGACCGGCAACCGGGCGTGCCTCAACACGGGGGCGCCGCCGACGGATCCGGCGGGGCCGAAGTGCTGGCTCGGCACCGAGCCGCGCGTCAACCGCAGCTGGGCGCAGGCGAACTTCCTCGTCGCCGACTCGAACTCGTGGTACCACGGCCTGCAGGTGCAGCTGCGCAAGCGCCAGACTGACGGGCTGCAGTTCCAGAGTGCCTACACGTTCTCCAAGGCCATCGACGAGACCCAGGGCATCGTTGACGCCGAGAACACGACGAGCCATTTCACCGCCACCGATCCGTTCAACCGCGCCCTCGACCGCGGTCCGGCCTCGTTCGACGTGCGGCATAACTTTTCCCTGAACACGACCTACCGGCTGCCGCAGCCGGCCGGCGAGGGCGTGCTCGCGGCGTTGGGGCGCGGCTGGTGGCTGAGCGGCATCCTGCGGCTGCGCAGCGGTTACCCGTTCACGCCGGTGCTGGCCGATGATCGCTCGCGATCGGCGGTCCTCGGCGGCGTCAGTGGTCTCGATCGTCCCGACATCCTGCCCGGCGTCGATCCGGGGGACATCACCACGGGCGTCTCGCGCGGATGCGATCACATCCCGGCGGGCACGCCGGTCGGCACACCGGAACTGTGGTTCGATCCGTGCGCGTTTACGCTGCCGCCCGAAGGGTTCCTCGGGACGGCTGGGCGCAACATCCTGCGGGGCCCCGGGCTGGCCAACGTCGACATGTCGGTGGCGAAGGACACGCCGCTGGCGTGGCTGGGATCCGGGGGACGGCTGGAGTTCCGCGCGGAGGTATTCAACGTGCTCAACCGCGCCAACTTCGCCACGCCGGAAGTGGGGGTCGGGGATACTTACGCCGCGGCGGTCGTGTTCCCCGGCAGTCCCGACGAACGCAACGCCGCTGGTCAGGTCATCCCGCAGCGCCGGCTGCCGACGGTCGGCCGGATCCTGAAGACCGCGACGCCGTCGCGGCAGGTCCAGTTCTCGTTGAAGCTGCTGTTCTAAGAGGACGCCGATGGAGAAACCGACACTGAACCGCCGCGAGTTCCTCCAGAACGCGGGAGCTGGCGCGGCCGCGTTCGTCGCCCAGCCCGCGTTCGCCGACGTGCAGGCGCCCCAGGCGCCGGCACCGGTCACCTCGGGCGAGACCGCGCCGACGCCGGCGGCGCCCGCGGTCAACGAAAAGCCCGCGTCCGACTACATGGTCGATGTCTTCAAGTCGCTGGGCATCGAGTACGCGATGGCGATGCCGGCGGGGAACTTCGCCGGCATCATCGAGTCGGTCGCCCACTACGGCGGCAACCGCAATCCCGAGTGGCTCACCTGCATGAACGAGGAGAGCTCGGTGGAGATGGCGATCGGCTACGCCAAGATCGAAGGGAAGCCGGCGCTCGTCTGCGCGCACTCGACCGTCGGGCTGCAGCACGCGGCGATGGGCATCTACGACGCGTGGTGCGACCGCGTGCCGGTCTATATGATGCTCGGCAACACGCAGGACTCGGCCGAGCGCAACGACTTCGTGACGTGGGTGCACAGCGCGCAGGATCCCTGCTCGCTGGTACGCGACATGCTGAAGTGGGACGACAACCCGATCTCGATGACCGGCTGGGCCGAGGCGGCCGTGCGCGCTTACCGCATCGCCATGACGCCGCCGTACGGGCCGGTCGCCGTGGTCGTCGACGAACACCGCCATGTGTCGAACATTCCTGCCGACATGCGGGTGCCGGCGTTCACGATGCCGGCCCCGCCGCAGGGAGAGATCGACGCGGTGCGCCAGGCGGCGAAGCTGCTGGTGGCGGCGCAGAACCCGGTGATCGTCACCGGCATGAGCGCGCGCACGCCGGCGGGCCTGCAGCGGCTGATCGAGCTGGCCGAAACGCTGCAGGCGGGTGTTGTCGACCGCAAGCGGCGGATGAACTTCCCGACGCGGCATCCGCTGAACGGCGGCAACCTGGCCGGGGCGGACGTCGTGCTCGCCCTCGAGGCGGGTTACATCACCGGTGACGCGCGCGCGGCGCAGCAGCGCGGCGCCACGTTCATCAACATCAGCACCGCCGAGTTGTTCCTGAAGAGCAACTACGGCGACCAGTACCGGTTCGCCGAGATCGACCTGCCGATCACCGGCGATGCCGAAGCCACGCTGCCGACGCTGATCGAGGAAGTGAAGAAGCTGGTGACCGGTGATCGCCGACGCGTGTTCGAGGAACGCGGCCGTAAGCTCGGCGACGCCAACCGGCTGACGCTAGAGCGGGCGCGGCAGGAGGCGACGTACGGCTGGGATGCCAACCCGATCAGCACGGCACGCCTGTCGATGGAGCTGTGGAACCAGATCAAGGACGAGGACTGGTCGCTCGTCACCGGCTGGGTGAACTGGCCGCTGCGGCTCTGGGACATGAACAAGCACCACCACTACATCGGCCGCTCCGGCGGCGAAGCCATCGGCTATCATCTGCCGGCGAGCATCGGCGCGGCGCTGGCCAACCGCAGGCACGGCCGCCTCACCGTCGCCATTCAGCCGGACGGCGACTTCATGGTGGCCAACGGCGCACTGTGGACGGCGGCGCACCACCGCATCCCGATCCTCATCGTGATGCAGAACAACCGCGCTTACCACCAGGACTACATGGACGCGCAGCGCATCGCCCTCGTCCGCAACCGCGGCACGCTCGAGACGATGCCGATCGGTACCGAAATTACCAACCCCAATATCGACTTCGCCAAGCTCGCGCAAAGCATGGGCGTCGCCGCCGAGGGGCCGATCTCGAACCCGAACGAACTGGCGGCGGCGATTCGTCGCGGCATCCAGGTGGTGAAGAAAGGCGAGCCCTATCTCATCGACGCGGTGACGCAGCCGCGGTAAGGAGATCCATGGTGCGAAACATCACGCTCTCGCTCGGATTCACCGCCATGCTGTTCGGCGGCGCGCCGGTCGCATCCGCGCAGAGCAGCGGCGCCGACGCCGTCACGCGCGGCAAGGCCGTTTACCTCAAGGCCGCCTGCCATGGCTGCCACGGCACGGTTGGCCAGGGCGGGCCTGGCGGACGGCTGGCGCCGACACCGCTGCCGAGCGCCGCGTTCACGGGCATCGTGCGCAAGGGCCGGATGAGCAACCCGCGCGCGAACCGGAACTGGGCCGGCATGCCGCCATTCTCGGCGAAGTTCCTCTCCGACGCCGAGATCGCCGACATCCATGCCTACCTTTCCAGCATCCCCGATCCACCGCCAGTCAGCAGCGTGCCGCTGCTGTCGGGCCACTAACTCGAAAGGGACTCTCATGACCGACCGACGAAGGTTCCTCCAGGCACTCGGCGCCGCCGGTGCGGCCGCCCTCGTTCCCTCCACGGGTCTCTTCGGCCAGGAGCGGGTGGTGAAGCTCAACGTCCGCGGCGGCGCCATCGACGTGCACCACCACTTCGTGCCGCCCGGCGGCACCACCAACCGACCGTGGTCGCCGCAGATGTCGCTCGACTCGATGGACAAGTTCGGCATCAGCGTCGCCATCCTGTCGATGACGCAGAACGGGGAGCTGCTCTACAACGGTACGGAGAAGGGGCGCGCCGCGGTGCGCGCTGGCAACGAGTTCGGGGCAAAGATGATGCAGCAGTACCCGGCGAAGTTTGGCCTGCTCACCGGGATCCCGATGCCGGACCTCGAGGGCTCGCTGCGCGAGGTCGAGTACGCCTACGACACGCTGAAGGTGGACGGCGTCGGCATCTACAGCAACGACAACAGGGGGCGCTGGCCCGGTGATCCGTACTTCGAGCCGCTGTGGCAGGAACTCAATCGCCGCAACGCCATCGTCTACATGCATCCGCTCGCGCCGCCCTGCTGCACCAGCCTGAAGTACGGCCCGGCGGCATCGATGGTGGAGTTCGACTTCGATGTCACGCGCGGCGTGGCCAGCATCGTCGTCAACGGCGTGATGTTCCGCTACCCGAACATCCGCTGGATCACGGTGCACTCCGGCGGCACGGTGCCGATGCTGGCCGGTCGCATGAAGGACCGTGTTCCCGCCGGCGCCGAGAAGTACCTCCCGAACGGGCTCTACGCCGAGCTCAGGAAGTGGTATTACGACATCGCGCACGCCAGCTTCCCCTGGCCGATGGCGGCGATGCGCGCCTTCATGCCGGACTCGCAGATCCTCTTCGGCACCGACTATGCGCCGGAGCCGATCGAGTCAACGGTGAACGAGCTGCCGGGACTGAAATTGCCGCGGGAGTTCGAGCAGAAGATGCTGCGCGGGAACGCCGAGCGGCTGTTCCCGCGCTTCAGGCTGACGTAGCGCGCTACTGGATCTGCTGTTTCAGGAACGCCACGCTTCGCGTCCACGAATCGAGCGTCGCCTCGGGGTTGCCGCCGAGGTCCTGAAACTCCAGGAAGCCGTGCGTCGCATGCGGGTAGATGTGCGGCTCGAAGGTTTTCCCCAGCTTCGTGGCGAACGCGCGGGCGCCGGCAACCGTGCTGGTGACCCGCGCATCGTCATCGCCGTAGAAGCCGATGACCGGCGCCTTGATCCTGGCGAACACGGCCTCGTCGGCCGGATGCCCGCCGTAGTAGACGATGGCGGCATTCAACTCGGGAACCTCGGCGGCCAGCAGCCACGCATTCGAGCCACCCATGCAGAAGCCGATCGCCGCGCTCTTGCCGTTGGCGCGGGCGAGCTTCATGCCGTACTCGCGGACGGCCTTATACGCGGCCGTCGTCATCGCCGGACGGAGGTTGGCGTTGGCGGCGAAGGCATCGTCAGGTCCATCGAACGTCTCATAGCCGCCGCCGTTGCGCCCCATGCCGGTGTGCAGGTCGGGCATCAGCGCGATGAACCCCTCGCGCGACAACTGATCGCCGAGCGCCTGCATCCACTCGTCCGCGCCCGGTCCGTGCTGCATGACGACGACGATGCCCGCCGTCGCGTTCCCTTGCGGATAGGTGACACGCGTGCGCATCCTGCCCGTGTAGACCCCCGGCATCGGGATGTCGACCCACTCGAATCGCTGCGTCGATCGCAGCACGGTCCCCTTGGCGGTGAACGTGCCCGCTGGCAGGTGATCGAGCTTGCCGGCTGGGTAGCCGCGTGGTCCCTGCCCGCGCCCCGCCGGCGCCTGCTGACTCGCCGGGTGCGCATGCGTCGGCATGGCGACGACGCTGCTGCGATCGTTGTTCGCATACGTGTTCAGGAAGGCCATGGCTTCCGGCCAGGCCGCCTTCGAGAGGGCGAAGCGCGCGTCACCTGCGGGGGTGTCGACGTCGAGCGTCGACGACATCGTGATGCTGGCGGACGTGCCGTTGGCGGCCGGATGGCTCACGACGTATTGGCGGACGGCCGCGACGTCGGCCGCGTCGCCCGCCAGCGCGTCCGGGACCACGGCGATGAAGCCTTCCGAGGTCACCTGATCGGCGATCGCCCGCAACCACGGAGTCAGCCTCTGATCCCTCGCGGTGATGACCACGACGGGGGCGCCATCGCGCCGGTCCGGGTAGGTCACGGCGGCGAGGACGGTGCCCGACCGCGCCGGCACGCGAACCCACTCGCCGTGGTGATGGGTTGTGTTCAGCAGCGCCGTCGCCTCTGCCGGCGATGGCAGCCTCGAGTGGGAGGGCGCGGACGGTTCGGCGGCGACGCGTTCGAGCGATGCCGCGGTGAACGCGAGCATGCCGAGAAGCGACACGGTGAGGAGCTTTGTGGTGGTCGTCGTTATCGGATCCCTGCTGGCGTTTTCATCGTGTTGTAGACCGCCTCCACGAACATCGCCGTGGTCCAGGGGCCGGTGTTCGCGCCGTAGCGCGGGTCGTAATCGGCGGTGATTCGCGCCGCCTGGATCTGTGCGAGCGTGGCGCCGGCGTCCATCATCGCCTTCACGCGATCCCGCACGATGACCACCATGTCGCGATACTCCACCACCTCGTGCTCGTCGCTGAGGTAGCCGTGGCCCGGCACGATGTAAGTGCCGCCCTCGCCCTGGTGGCGGAACACGGTGAGGTTAAGGATGGCGTTGAGCGCCCGGATCAGCCCCTGTATCGTGCCGCCGTTCTTCACGTCGATGTGCGGATACTGTGTCGTCGTGAAGATGTCGCCGGCGACGATCACGTCAGCGCGGCGGAAGTGGATCAGGCTGTCGCCGTCGGTGACGGCGTTCGGCTGATGGAAGAGCTCGATCGCGTCGCCGTTGTGGAACTTCCGCCGGCGCTCTTCGAGATAGGTGTCGCCCGGGACCGCGCTGGCGGGCGCGTTCGCAGCCTGCATGCGCACCATCACGTTGTTGTGCCCGATCATCGTCGCGTGGGAGAGCGGGTCGGCGAAGAGTCCGGTCACGCCGCGCGGCGCCGAGTTGACGAAGAACGAGCCGGGCAGGCTCGGGTCCTGGCCCGCCTCGCCGAGCGCGCCGTTGCCGCCGGTGTGCTCGGCGTGGAAGCTGGTGTTGGCGATGAACTGGATCGGCTTGGGGCTGAGCGACCGGATCGCGGCGAGCACTTTGTCCGAGAGCTTGCCCTCGCCGGTGTCCACGACGAACGCGCCCTGGTCGCCGGTCTGCACGACGATGTTGCCGCCGTCGCCGACGAGCATGTAGACGTTGTCACGGACGGGGAACACATGGATCTGGCCATCGCGTGGGTCGGCATTGACGGCATGGCTTGTTTCGGACGGGCGGCCTGGCAGTGGTGAGAACAGCGCGTTGGTGTCCGTGCTGCGCAGCTGTGTCGGGAGCTCGGGATACATGGAGGCCGCGCCCATGAGGCTCGCGGCCACCGGCAGGCTGTACTTCTGCGCGAACTCCCGCGCGAACGGCTGCTTGCCGAACAGGTAGTGGGGCACATAGTCGGGCGCCCGATCGAGGATCTGCTCGCCGTCGTCGCACGCGTAGAGCCAGGCGCCGTGATCGACCGGCTGGCGCGAGTAATCGTTGCTGCGAACCTGCGGCTCGCTGAGCCAGACCGGGTCGGTGACGACGGTGACGTTGGTCAGATGATCGCCGTTGCGCACGAAGAAGTCGGTCATCGTCGTCTGGTCACTGCCGGGCAGGCCGTTGCGCCGTACCCACCCCTGCTTGATGTGGGTGGTCTGCGCGACGAGGGCATTGCCGACGAAGCGCCCGGTGGAGAAGCCCCGCGCCGTGTGCGGCGCCCAGGCCGGCGGATGCGGCCGGCCATCCATCCAGATCGTGCGCAGCCCTTCGGTGGTCTGGCCGTAGACGTGGATCGCGATCAGCCGCTGCGTGCGCGAGTCGCGCTCTTCCGAGATCCGGAAGTTGCCGGTGGAGCGCATCTGGTACGGCGCGACGTAGCCCTCGCACTGGTGGTGACGGAGCGTCACGCGCGACGGGTCGTAGGAGAGAGCCCAGAGGCGGCCGGCCTCGTTCAGCGCGAAGCCGCCGTAGTCGGCGATCTCGTTGCCGGCGCCACGCTCGAAGGCGTCCTCGTGCATGACGGGCGTCCAGTAGCCGCTCAGGTCGATCGCCGGCGCGGGCGCCGGTGGGGCGCCGGGCGCCGGCTGCTGGCCGAAGAGCGTCGCGCTGACGAGCGCGAGGCTGACACAGGCAATAGCGTAAAGCTTCTTCATAAGCATGTCTCCGTCAGCGGGCCGCGCATGACGTCGGGTTCCACCCTGACGCGTCGTTCTGACGCTTGAACTGCGTGCTCGTCCAGTACGGCGTCGCCAGATACTCGGGATCGACGATCTCCGCCGCGATCACGAGCAGCGCGTCGCCGCCGGGGACGTCGAGCCGGTTGAAGTACTCCGTCATCACGGCGTTGGCGCTGTAGGGGACGCCGTTGCGGCGCAGGTAGCCCGGGCGCATCTGCGTGGTCACAACCTTCAGCGCGCCGCCCGGCGGCGGTCCGGGGGCGCCGCGGCCGCCGATGATCGCGCGCGGGTAGTCCCACGACGCCGTGGAGATCCCTTGCCAGCTGCCGGCCTGCCCCTGTGGAGGTCCGAACCCGAGCAGCCGGGTCTGGGTGCCGGCGTCGGTTTCCAGCTTGAGCGTGTTGTCGTCCTGCCACGAGATGCGCACGCGCATCGGCATCCGCATGAGGCCGGCGGCGCCATACGCCTTGCACTGCTCATTGGCCGCCTCGTCCCTGGCCGGGTCCCATGCGTCGGCGACCTTGCGCCCCGCCGGGTTGAGCGGCATCGAGATGTAATCGCCCTTCGGCGCCGTGAACATGCGGTAGCGCCAGTCTTCAGTGACGAGCGCGACCCAGGTGCCGGTCAGGTCGGCCAGGGCGGTGGCGCGAGGGGTGGCCGGCGGACCGCCGGCGGGCCCCTGGCCGCGCCCGCCGCGGCCTTGCGCCGACGTGCCGACCGTGGCGGCGGCAAGCATCACGACAAGGGCAACGCAACGCGCGAACTGTGCGTGAGTGCTCAAAGGACCTCCGCAGGCTTAGCGAGTGACGGGAGTCCGGCGCGGACCCCGAGCCGTGTAGCGGGCGAGCACCAGGTTGTCGAGACGGATGTTGCGCGTCCAGATGAACTCGGCATCGCCAAAGTGCTTTGCGTAGTTGGTGTAGCCGCGGTAGAAACTGACTTCGACAGGGCGCCAGACGATCGCACGCGGCCACGCCGAGTCGTTGAAGGCCGGTGCCATCCAGGCGTCAGGAATCGGGAAGTGCACCGCCTTGCACGACTCCGGCTTCGTCTGCGCGCAGGCCGGCCGCACCGCCTGGGAGCAGAAGCTCGAGTCGCGCCCGCCTGCCGTTCGCACGCACATCGGGTCGTCGAGCGGCGCCACGTAGAACGTTTCGGCGCGCCAGTCGGCGTGCGTGCCGTTGCCGTCGCTGAAGTAAGCCATGACGCCGGCGTCGCCGATGTTGAACGGCTGGTACTCCATCCCGAGCCCGTGCTTGGTCTCCCAGTCGATGCCCTTGATCGCGTAGGTCATCGGGTACTTGGCGCGAAAACGGACCGCCGTTGAGTTGAACGGCGTCATCCCGATCGAGTCGCGCGCGACGAGGCGGCCGTTCACGTACAGCTCGTAGTAGTTGTCGGCAAAGACGAACCCGGTGATGTCGACGCCGTCCTTGTCGATGACCACCGTCTCGAGTTGCTTCGCCCAGTCAGGGTTGTCGCCGGCAGTGACGCAGTCGTTGTAGAGGTCGACGGCGAACGGGCCATCCGCCACGGGACCCGGTACCGTCCACTGCTTGCCATCGGTCGAGGTGACCGTGCCGACGCTGACGGGGAACACGTCCGGCTCGATGCGCATCGACGGCGGCGTGAACGTGCAGCCCGGCGTCACGGCCACGGGGCGCAGGTTGGTGGCGGGGCCGACCGAGACCGAACCGCCCGGCGGCGCCGTGAGCGGTATTGGCGCTGCCGCGTCGAACCCGCCGGGCGCGGGAGCCTGACCCTGCGCCGGCAGCGAAACCAGGGCCAGGATGACGGACACGATGACGCGAACGATCATGCAGCCTCCGCGGTGACGACCATCTTGGTCGGGTCGATCAGGAAGATCCAGATTACGGCGCCGGCGGCCATCACCGCGGCGCTCACGAGGAACGGCGCCACCCAGTAGCCCTGGCCGAACAGGGTGCCGTAGATGATCGGCGTCAGCGAGGCGGCCAGCGCGCCCGCCATGTTCATGACCCCGGTGACGGTGCCGCTGAAGCGGCCGCCCACGTCCATCGGCACCGCCCACGCCGGCCCGATGACCCACTCGAGGAAGAAGAACGAGGTCGCCAGGAAGAGGATCGACATCGTCGGGTCGCTGACCATCGCCGCGGGAATCACGAACACCCCCGCCAGCAGGAAGCCTGGCGCCGCCACGCCGCGGCGTGCCAGCTTGGCGTTGCCGGTGCGCTTCAGGATCATGTCCGAGAGCGACCCGCCGACGACGTCGCCGAGCATGCCGGCGATGAGCGGAATCGAGCCCCATAAGCCGAGCGCCAGGAGCGACAGGCCGCGATACTCACGCAGGTAGGTCGGGTACCAGGTCAGGTAGAAGTTCGTGCCGAAGAAGAAGCAGCAGTAGCCGAGCGCGATCCACCACATGTTGGGCGACGAGAGGATCTGGCGCCACGGCGTCTGCGGACGGGTGGTGCTGGTCTGCTTGATGGTGCCGTCCGCATTGACGCCGCGGATGAGCGCGAGCTCGGCGCGATTGACATGCGGCGAGTCCTCGGGGCGCTCCCGGTAGAACCACCAGAACGCAACGACCCAGACGAACCCGATGCTGCCGAAGACGAAAAACATCACGCGCCAGCCGTAGGCGAGCACGAGGCCACCTGCCGTCAACGGCGTGATGGCGACGGCGAAGCGGCTGAAGAAGTGGGTGATGCCCTGAATGCGGCCGCGCTCGGAGGGCGCAAACCAGAGCTGCATGCCGCGGCTTGCAACCGGGAACGCTCCTGCCTCGCCCAGCCCCAGGAAGAGGCGGGCCGCGAACAGCGAGCCGAAGCCGGTGGACAGGCCGGTCAGGATTGCGGACGTCGAGGTCCACGCGATCAGGACGTTGAGCACCTTCTTTGGTCCCAGACGGTCGCCGAGCCAGCCGACCGGTACCTGGCCGAGGGCGTAAGTCCAGGTGAAGGCGGCGAGGACCAGCCCCATCTGCCCGAGCGTCAGCCCGAACTCGCGGCGGATCTCGGGCTGCGCCACGGAGATGATCCCCCGATCCAGGTAGCAGATCAGGTACATCAGGCTGAACAGCACGAGCATCCACCACCGCGTGCGCGTGGCGCCGGTAGTTGTACCCGGTTCAGCTCCGACGGCGCCCTGCAGGACCGCCTGCATTTAAGCGTTCGCCGTGGCCAGCGTGGGCGCACCGGCAATCACGAGGTCCACCGGCTTGTTCGTCTCGACCGACAGGTCCGCCGCCTTGTAGATCTGCATCACCATGCGGGCGTGTTCGGCGGTGACCAGCGGCTGCTTGCCGAGCGCCACGCACTCGAGGAAGTGCAGCGTCTCTGCCTCCATCGGGCCGGCGTAGACGTGGTTCACCTTCTCGCCCGGCATGGTCGACATCGGGAAGCGGATGCCGTCCTGCATGTTGGTGACGTAGACGTCGCGGTGCGTGTCGTCCACCATCACCGCGCCCTCGGTGCCGATGAACTCGATCCAGGTGGAGGAGAAGTTCGGGTACGCCGGAGGCAGGACCCAGCCGCCGCCGATGGTGACGACGGTGCCGTCGTCCATCGTGATGATCATCCAGACGCAGTCGGGTGCGTTGTACTGCGCCTTCATGATCTTGGCGGCTTCCTGCGCGTAGACGCGGATCGGCTTGCGCGGCGCCAGGCACCACATCGTGAAGTCGATATCGTGCGTCGACTCCATCGCCGCCGGCGACAGCTTGACGCGGCCGCTGATCTTCTTGCCCAGGTTGCGCGTGATGTGGCGGCTGACGAGCGCGCTCACCGGCTCGCCGATGGTGCCGTCCTCGATCGAGCGCTTCACGTAGACGAACTTCGGGTTGAAGCGCTGCGAGTAGGCGATGCTGAAGGAGACTTTCTTCTCATGCGAGAGGGCGATCAGCTCGTCGGCTTCGGCCAGCTCGATGGCGATCGGCTTCTCGAGCAGCACGTGCTTGCCGGCGAGCATGCTCTCCTTGGCGATGGGGTAGTGCGTGCCCTCGGGCGTGGTCGAGATCATCACGGCGTCAATCGCCGGATTCTCGACGATGCGGCGATAGTCGGTGGTCGCGGTGGCCGGGTTGGTCTGCGCCGCCACCTCCTTGAGCCGGTCTTCCTTGATCTCGGCGATGTGCAACTCGTTCACCCACGGGCTCGCCGCGGCGGCCACCGCGCGAATCCCGCCGCACCAGCCTGTGCCAATCACCGCTACGTTAATTCGTTTCATGTCCTTCATGTGCTGCAGCCTTTACACGTGGAAAAAGAATCAGCGGAGTTCCTGCATCATGCCGGCGAGGTTGCCTGCCGCGGGGCCGGTGCCCCAGTTGTACTCCTTCATCAGCGTCTGCCCGATCTCCTCCTGGGTCTTCCGCTCGCGGTTCAGGGCACGGAACCTGTCGCGGATCGCGTGCGCCCGGTCGCGAAACCTGAGGAAGTCCTGCTTGCTCAGCGGCGGGCCGTGCCCGCCAATCAGCGTGTCGAAGTCCATGCGGGCAATCTCGTCGAGCGTGCGGGTGAGGTCGCTCCAGCTGCCGCCATCGCCGTAGTTCACGATCGCCGGAATCGTGTCGGGGGTCGTGACCAGATCGCCGGCGACGACGACGCGCGCGTCCGGGATGTGCACGACCGTGTCGCCGCGGGTATGGCCGCGGAACTCGCGCAGCTCCACGGTGCGCCCGCCGAGCGCGATCTGCGAGGAGCCACTGTAGGCGATCTGCGGCCCGCCGGGCGCGCCGGCGCGCCGCATGTGCTCGAGCGTCCCGGCGGAGCCGACGATCGTGACGCCGGCGGCCTGCAGCCGCGCCGCGCCGCCCGAATGATCGCCGTGGTTGTGGGTGAGCACGGCGTAGCGGATCGGCCGATCGGTCACCGACTTCACCTTCGCCACGACGTCGTCGTGCATCCGCTCGTTCTTGGTGTCCACCAGCACGACGCCCTCGCCGGTCACGATGACGGTGAGGTTGCCGCCGTTCTGGCCGATCTCGGCGACGACATGGTTGACGTTCTGGATCACGAACAGGTCGCCGCGCAGCTTCACCAGCGTGGGCGGTGGCGCCGGCGCCTGGGCCGCCGGCTGCGCGTGCGCGGCGGCGCCGGACAGCACCAGCGACAATGCGAGCGGTAGCAAGGTGGTCGTGTGCATCAGGGTCTCGTTCCCATGATCGTCAGAAGAACGCGATGGCGCGGCCGGACCACGCCACGCTGAACCAGAGCAGCAGGAGCAGCACGCCGGTTGCCGGATGGACGAGCCGCGGCAGTCGGCCCACGGCGGCGGCACTCACGAAGCGGTAGGCGATGAAGTGGAAGACCAGCGTGGTCGCGAGAAGTACCATCTTCAGGCGGAACCAGTACCCCTCGTAGTACGCCTGCGCGCCGCCGGTGAAAATCAGCGCGCCGCTGACGAGCATCAGCGCCAGGCCGAGGAGCAGCACCGGCCTGATCTCACGCCGCAGTTGCGCCACCGGTTTGCGGCGCTGAAATAAACCGAGCAGATGCAGGCTGGTCATCACCACGGAGCCGAGCAGCAGCGTCAGGCCGAACAAGTGCGCGGTGAGCAGCCAGGCGACGCGCCACGTCGACGCCCCCAGCCACAGCGCGAACGGGGTGTTGCCGAGCCATGTGGCATACGGCAGCAACACTTCCCATGACATCAGGAACTCCTATGACTAAGACGACCGGCCGAGGCCCGCTGGCAGATGTCGTCAGTGGGGGCTCCAATCCGCCGGCACTCGGCACGGCGGCGAGCTCCTCGGGCGACGTAAATCTACGTGAGCGGTTGGGCGCTGTCAATGGTCTATTGCAAGATATAAACGTTTACATATAATACCGCGTGTTCGCAGCCGGGTCGCGTCGAACCCCGTCCCAGGAGACTGTCATGCTCGTGTTCCGGCTCTTGTTGGTGGCAATGCTCGCGGTGCTCGGCGTCGCGACGACGCTAGCGGCGCGGAGACGCGGCGCGGCCGCGGGCTGCTGGCCAGGTCTATTACAAGTGCTCGCCGATCGACGAGGTGGACACCGACCGCTGGCGTGTGCCGCACTACCTGCCGGGCACCAACACCGAGCTGAACATGTTCGCCAAGGGGCACAACGTTCCGCTGGAGGCGGCGCTCGGCGGGACGCACACGATGTATCCCGAGTACATGGCGCGCGTGCGGCAGCTCGCGGCCGGCACCGCCGGACCTGCGCCGGCGCGTCAGCCCGTCGCGCCGCCGCCGGGTCCCGTCAATCCGGTCGTCGACGGCGTCACCTCGCAGCACGTCGGCGGTCAAGTCTGGATGGTCACCGCCGGCGGCCGCAACATACCGGTGCAGATCGGCAGTGAAGGCGTGCTCGTCGTCGATCCGGGCGAGGCCGCTCAGGCGGACGCCGTGATGGCGGAGATACAGAAGCTGGCGCCAGGCAGACCCGTGCGCGTCATCGTCAACACCAGCGCCGATCCCGCGCTCTTCGGCGGCAACCTGCGCGTCGGCCAGGGCCCGACGCCGGCGGCTCAGCGCGCCGGAATCATCGCGCACGAGAACGCAAGCCTGCGCATCGCGAAGACCGGGATGAGCGGGCTCGGCATCCCGAGCGACGTGTTCTTCCGTGGCGCGCGCGAGCTGTACTTCAACGACGAGCCGATCGAGATCATCCACGCGCCGTCCGCCTACAGCGACGGCGACGTGATCGTCTTCTTCCGCAAGTCGGACGTGATCGCCGCCGGGCACGTCATCGAGGAGCTGACCTTCCCGACGATGGCCGAGGGCGGCAGCCTCGCAGGGACGATCGACGCGCTCAACCGCATCCTGCTGATGACCGTGGCCTCGTGGCGCTCGCAGGGCGGAACACAGGTGATTCCGGTGCGCGGGCGTCCCTACGACGAAGGCGACGTCGCCGAGTATCGCGACATGGTCACCATCGTCCGCGATCGGCTGCAGGATGCGATCGCCAGGGGCCGGACGCTGGCCCAGGTCAAGGCCGACCGCCTCAGCCAGGACTACGACCGGCGCTACGGTTCGGTGCCGGGGCCCGGATCGACCGAGGCGTTCATCGACGCCGCGTATCAGAGCCTGAGCACGCGCAGGGGGACCAACTGAGCATGAGCCTGCTCGACGTATGCCAGTGGCTGCAGGACACCGCGTGGGCGACGTCGATCCGCGAGTCCGGCTACACCTATCCGATCGTCGAGGGCAGCCACGTCATGGGGCTCGCGCTCTCGGTGGGCGCCGTGCTCTGGTTCGATCTGCGCCTGCTCGGCCTGACGATGCGCGGCGATCGCGTGTCGGACGTATTTCAGCAGGTGCGTCCGTGGATGATGCTGGGATTCGCCGTGATGTTCGTCACCGGCGCGCTGCTGTTCTCGGCACGCGCGGTGGCCGCCTACGAGAGCACGTACTTTCGCCTGAAGATCGGTCTGCTCGTGCTCGGCGCGCTCAACATCGTCCTGTTTCACACGACCATCGACCGTCAGCGGGAACAGTGGGACACGGCCGGCCGGCCGCCATGGCGCGCGCGCATGGCCGGCGGCGCATCGCTGGTGCTGTGGTTCGGGATCATCGCCGCGGGCCGGATCATGGCCTACAACCTGTAAGCCCGTTTCGTGAACTCCTCGTGGACTGAAGCCATGACGAAGCGACTTCCTCTCGCCAGCGCGCTTGCCGGCGTACTTGCCCTCGCGGGGGTCCCGGCGGCCGCGCATCACGGCACGTCGATCACCTACTTCGTGGACAAGTCGATCACGCCGACCGGTGTCGTGACCGAGTTCGTCTACGGCTACCCGCAGACCGACCAGATGCGCCTGCAGGAGCGCTATCGCCTGCTCGACGCCGACACGCTCGAGCTGACGATGACGATCACCGACCCGGAGTTCTACGCGAAGCCGTTCCAGAGCGACGTGAAACTGTTCCGGCGCGATCACGAGAACGAGAAGGCCTGGGACGAGCAGATCTACTGCGTGGCGTCGGAGGAGCAGCGGTTCAACAGGCTGATCCGCGATGGTGGCGTAGGCAAGTAGACACAGGAAGTAGCACGGCGATGCAGTCCTCCACCCCGTACATCATCTGTCTCGTACGCGTCGTGGCCGGACTGCTGTTCACGCAGCACGGGCTGGAGAAGCTGTTCGGGTTCGCGGGGGCGCGTCCGGAGGAGACGCTGTGGGGGATCCGCGGCGTCGGCGGCGTACTCGAGGTCGTCGGCGGCCCGCTGCTGGCGCTTGGGCTCTTCACCCGTCCGGCGGCGTTCATCCTGAGCGGCGAGATGGCGGTGGCGTACTTCCGGTCGTGGGCGCCGCGCGGCTTCTTCCCGATCGCCAACGGCGGCGAGGAGGCCACGCTGAATGCCTTCATCTTCCTGTGGCTGGTGGCGGCGGGCGCCGGCGCGTGGAGTCTCGACGCGATCATCCAGCGGCGGCGCCCAATGCGCGAACTCGCGCGGCGCGTGGCGGCGCTCGAGCCGCAGGCGCGCGCGCTCCTCCGGCTGGTGCTCGGGTTCCTGATGACGTTGCACGGCCTGCGCAAGCTGTTCGACGTGCTCCCCTCGGTGGCGGGGCGCCGTGGTGCGCCGCCGTTCGCGATCGATTCGCTACCGCCTGTCACCGGCTACCTGGAGCTCGCTGGCGGGCTGCTGCTCATGCTCGGGCTGTTCGTGCGCCAGACGGCGCTCGTCCTGTCTGTCGAGGCGTTGCTCGCCTACGTCCTGATCTCGCAGCCGCGCACGCTCTGGCCGATCCGCAACGGCGGCATCGAAGCGCTGTTGTACTTCGTCGCCCTTCTGTACTTCTTCGCGGCGGGCGCGGGCGCCTGGAGCCTCGACGCCCGCCTCGCCGGTCGCCGGCCGGCGGCGGCCGGATCACGGAGCGAGCGCATTGCATGACACGCCTCTCAATCGCCGCCATCGACGCCATCTGGAAGGGCGGGAAGTCGGGCTCAGGGCGGCCGCTGCTGCCGCCGATGCCATGGCCTAACTACGGGAAGATGACCGACGACGACCTCAAGGCGATGTTCGCTTTTCTGCAGTCGATCCCAGCGATTCGCCACGTCGGGCCGCCCGCGGTCATCGCCGCGCGCGCCTACGCATTTCTCACACGTCTAACAGGGGAGGAGTCACCGATGATCGTTATGACCCTTCGAGTCGCGATAGCTGCACTCGCCCTGGTCCTCGCCGCCACACCGGTGTGGGCGCAGGCGACGGCCGGCATCAGCGGCACGGTCAGGGACGCGAGCAGCGCCGTGCTGCCCGGCGTCACCGTGACGGCGACGCAGACCGACACCGGCGTCGTCCGGACGACGGTGAGCAACGACACTGGCTCGTACTCGCTGTCGAATCTGTCGCTGGGCCCCTACCGGCTCGAAGCGGCGCTGTCAGGGTTCCGGACCTACGCCCAGACAGGCATCGTGCTGCAGGTCAACAGCAACCCGGTCGTCGATCCCGTCCTCGCAATCGGCGAGGTCACCGAGTCGGTGCAGGTGACGGCGCAAGCGCAGCTGGTCGACACGCGCACGTCGGGGGTCAGCACCGTTGTCGAGAGCCAGCGCATCGTGGAGCTGCCGCTCAACGCGCGCCAGGTCACGCAGCTGATCACCCTCTCGGGGTTCGCGGTGCAGACGGCGGCCTCGCCGGGCTACTCGATGAACACCGGCGTCCGCATCTCGGTGGCCGGCGGCAGCGATTTCGGCGTGGCCTACTCGCTGGACGGCGCGCCGCACCTGAACGTGCACGACGGCACCGGCATGCCGCTGCCGTTCCCCGACGCGCTCCAGGAGTTCCGGCTCGTGACTGGCAGCCAGGAAGCGGCCGGCGGCCAGCGCGCCGGCGCCGCGGTCAACGCGGTGACGCGCTCGGGCACCAATGTGTTCCACGGCAACTTGTTCGAGTTCAACCGCGACAGCCGGTTCAATTCGCCGGACTTCTTCTCGAACGTGAACGACGGGCTGAAGCGCAACCAGTTCGGCGGGACGCTGGGAGGACCGCTGCTGGTCGATCGGATGTTTGTCTTCGTCGGCTACCAAGGCACGACGACGCGGCAGACGCCGTCCAACCTGACGGCGTTCGTGCCGACGCCGGCTATGCTGCGCGGCGACTTCAGCGCGTTCGCGGCGCCGGCCTGCCAGGGCGGGCGCACCGTCGTGCTGCGTGCGCCCTTCGTCAACAACCAGGTCGACCCCTCGCTCCTTAGCCCGGCGGCGCTCAACATCTCGCGTCGGCTGCCGGCGGCGAGCAACGAGTGCGGACAGGTGTTCTGGGGAAGCCCGGTCCACCAGAACGAACACCAGCTGCCGGTGCGCATCGACTTCCAGGCCAACCAGGCGCACTCTCTGTTCGGCCGTTACATGCTGACGACCGACTACCGCGAGATTCCGTTCGACGCGGCGGGCGGAAACGTCCTGGTCACGAGCGAACCCGGAGTCGATGACCGGGCGCACTCGTTCACGCTGGGCCACACCTGGGTGATCAACTCGGCGATGGTGAATTCGTTCCGCGTCGTCGGCAACGACATCGCCTTCAACAAGCCCGGGCCGAAGTTCTTCGGACCTGAGGACGTGGGTATCAACGCCCACACGTCCGTCCCCGACTACACGCGGATCGTCGTCCCCAACAACTTCAGTGTCGGCGGCGGCAACTTCATCAGCAACGTCGTCGGCGAAGTGAAGAGCTACGGCGCCACCAACGACTTCACCGTCGTGCGGGGCAACCATCAGTTCGCGTTCGGCGGCCACTTCACGACCGGCAGCTCCGATACCGTCTCGAATTCGTGGGCGGTCGGCTCCTACACGTTCACCGGAGGAGTCACTGGCAACTCGATGTCGGATTTCATCCTCGGCCGCGTCGGCCAGGTCCGGCAGGCGAGCCCGAATCCGGTGATGGTCACGCAGAACTTCGCTGGCGCCTATCTCCAGGACACGTGGAAGAGGGGCGGCGTGACGCTGAACTACGGCGTGCGCTGGGAGCCGTTCTTCCCCATGGTGTTCCCGGACGGCGACGTCTACAACTTCAGCCTCGAGCGTTTCTACGCCGGGCAGCACAGCACGGCGATCCCCAACGCGCCCCCCGGCTTCACCTATCCCGGCGACGCGGGTTTCGCTGGTAAGTCGGGCATCGAGAAACGGCTCAACAACTGGGATCCGCGCATCGGGCTGGCTTGGGACGTCAACGGCGACGGCCGCACCGCTGTGCGCCTCGGCGCCGGCATCGCGCACGACTACATCAAGCAGGACCTGCACAAGAACACGTCGTCGGTCTCGCCCTTCCGCCTGACCGTGCTGCAGTTCAACACCAGTCTCGAGAATCCGTGGGCCGGCTACGGCTTCAACCCGTTTCCCTACACCTACAATCCCGACAGTCCGGTGTTCGCGCCTTACGGCTCGTATCTGCCGGTGCCCCCGGACATGAGCACGACGACGCAGTATTCCTGGAATGCGGGCCTGCAGCGGCAGATCACCAACCGGTGGTTCGCCTCGGCGACCTATGTCGGAACCCGCATCGTCAACCAGATGACCGCCGTGGAGCTGAATCCGGCGCTGAACATGGGGTTCGGTCCGTGCACGCTGCGGACAGTGTCGGGCCCTTTGTCGTACCCCGTCTGCACCACGGCCGCCAACCTCGATCAGCGGCGGGTGCTGAACCTGGCCAACCCCACGGTCAGCCTCGGCTACCTGACGGCGTACGACGCCAGCGGAACGCAGAGTTACAACGGGCTGCTGCTCAGCTCGCGCGTCGAGCTTGGTAGCAACCTGAACTTCAACGCGAACTACACGCTGTCAGAGTGCGAAGGCCTGCCCTATATCGGGCTGCTCAACCCGGGCGATAACTACGTGCACCAGCCGTTTCAGAACAATGGGCCGGCCGATCGATCGCTGGACGAGGGTCCATGCCCGGCGGATCGGCGGCACATCTTCAACCTGTCGGCCGTGCTCAGGGCGCCAACCTTCACCAACCCGATCCTCAACGTGCTGGCGTCGGATTGGACGGCATCGAGCGTCCTGCAGATGCGCAGCGGTGCCCCGTTGAACCTGGTCATCGGCGCCGACGTGGCGCTGAACGGGTTCCAGGGCAACACCGGGACGCAGCGGCCGAACGTCGTGTCGGACGACTTCTACGGCGACAAGGACTCGCTGACCAACTATCTGAATGCGGCGGCGTTCGCCATTCCGGCGGCGGGGACGTTCGGCGACGCGCCGTACAACCTGGTGCGCGGCCCCGGCTTCTGGCAGTGGGACCAGTCGTTCGCCCGGGCGTTCCGGCTGGGCGGCAGCAACACGATCGAGCTGCGTGCCGAAGCGTTCAACCTGTTGAATCACTTCAACCTGGGCAACCCGGGGATCACGCTGAACAATCCGAACACGTTCGGGCGGATCCTCACGGCGCAGGCCCCGCCGCGGATCTGGCAGTTCGCCATCAAGTACGCGTTCTGAGATGCGGGGGCGCGGGGACACTCTCCGCGCCCCCGTGGCGCATCCTTCCCGGGAGCACACAGCCGACCGATGGGAGCCGATCCGCACGCAAGCCTGCCCGGGAAGTCTATTCCCGTCGTCCGCCAACGGATCGTGTGCGGCGCAATTCCGCCGGGCCAGATCATCTCGCCCCGTCAGGTCGCCGCGGAGCTGGGCATCAGCTTTCTTCCGGTCTCGGAAGCGATGCTGCGTCTTGAATTCGAAGGGGTGGTCGTCACACGGCCGCGTTCCGGTTCGCGCGTCCGCGTTCCGTCGCGGGATGAGGTCGCCGGCCAGCCTGTTGTCCGCGCTGCGCCCGAGGCGCACGCGGCGGGCCTCTTCACTCGCACGGCCAGCCCCGCTGTCCGCGAAGCGGTTCGTGGCGTGGCAGACCGGCTGGACGCCACCTGCACGTACGCCGCTGCCGAGGCCTACGCCTCGATGGACCGGGAACTGCACATAACGCTTGCAGCCGCTACGGGCTTCGAGCCATTACGGGCTCCGATCGACCAGGCGCATGCCCTGCCGATGGCCCGGATGTCCGCCGTCTGTGGCGCCAACCCGACGGGACGCCGCGCCGACCGCTTGGCCCGGTGCGACGCCCTCTGTGGGGCTGATCCAGTCGCGGCCGCGCGGGCGATGCGTGAACAGGTTCAGCGGGATCTCCGGCACGCGCTGGAGGTCCTCACTCCTTGCTTTAGTATGGTCACGGTCGCCGCACGTGGCCGTCGCCACCCACGCGCCGCCCCTTAAGTGGCCGCCTGAGCCTGCTGAAGGTCGAACGCGTAATCGATCTCCGTAGCGCGGCGCGGTCACAGGCGTGCGTATACGTTCATAAGTGCGGCGGAGCCTACTGCGGTGCCGGGCGGAACGCAATGCGGCGTGACGTTCGAACTAGGCGTCGGGATAGGCGAGCAGGCCCGTCGTCGCGAACTGCTGCAACTGGCGGGTGATGACGGCGGCGGACGGACGTTTTGGATGCTCGGGCAGCTTGGTAAGCAGGAAGCACATGCCGAAGACGGCCAGCCGCAGGACCGTGGTGTCCATCGGCTTGAAGTAGCCCTCGGCGATGCCCTGTGCGTAAAAGCGTTCGAGCGCCCCGGTGATCTGGCGTTCGAGTTGGCTGACCTCAGTGAGATGCGAGTCGGTGAGATGGGCCCGCTCCTTGAACCAGACCAGCATGACGGCGCGGCGCTCGGTCATCAGCGTGACGTAGAACGCGATAAGCGTGCGGAACTTGTCAGGGATGGAATCCTGACCGTTCACGATGTCCTCGATGTGCCGGCTACTGAACTGCAGAATCTCGACGAAGATCTCGTGCAGCAGCTTTTCCTTGCTGTCGAGGTGATGGTAGAAGTTGGCCTTGCTGAATTCCAGCGCGTCGGCCAGGTGCTGCACGGACACGGCACTGAAGCCTCGTTCCTCCATCAGACGGACCGCGTGGTCGACGATGTCGCGGCGCCGCGAGTCGGAGGGCGTCGCCTGGGGACCGCCGCGGACGGACGGCCGCGCTGATTTCCTCTTGCGGGGGACGGACATGCGTCAGATATAGCACACGCGCTTGACACTGACCGACCGGTCAGTTAGGCTGTGATTCGCACAAACGTTTTCATTAACAACTTGCACCGGAGTGCTTATGCGTGCACCTCGTGGCTTCTTCGGTTTGCTCGCCGCCGCCGCAGCGATCTACGCCGGCGCGGCTCTGATCGGCGCTGCTCCGCAGGGGCCGGCGGCCGCGGCCCAGCCGGCCGAACGGCTGGACTACAACTGGGACGTCCGGCCGATCCTGTCGGAAAACTGCTTCCAGTGCCACGGGCCCGACGAGAAGGCCCGCCGCGCCAACCTGCGCCTCGACGAGCGCGACGGCGCCACGCGTCTTCTGAACGCCACCACCGGCCGGCGTGCCGTCGTGCCCGGCGATCCGGAGAACAGCGAACTGCTCAAGCGCGTGACGCACGCCACCGTGGCGATGCGAATGCCGCCGTCGATCACCAACAAGACGCTCACCGCCGACCAACATCGAGATCCTGCGCCGCTGGATCGCGCAGGGCGCCGAGTACAAACCGCACTGGTCGTACATTTCTCCGCAGAAGCCCGCGGCGCCGCCAGTGAGGCTGGCCGCGCCGTGGCCGTCACCGAGATCGACCGCTTCGTGCTGTGCACGGCTGCAGCGCGAAGGACTGGCGCTGTCGCCCGAGGCCGACCGGGAAACGCTGATCAACCGCGTCACGCTGACCTGACCGGCCTGCCGCCGACCCTGGCCGAGGTCGATGCGTTCCTCGCGGACACGAGCCCGAACGCGTACGAGAAGGTCGTCGATCGCCTGCTGGCGTCGCCCGCGTACGGCGAACACATGGCGCGCGTACTGGCTGCGACCTCGCGCGCTATTCGGAAAGCGACGGCTTTCTCGACGACTACCACGATCGACTGTTCTGGCCCTACCGCGACTGGGTGATCGCGGCGTTCAACAGCAACATGCCGTTCAACGAGTTCGCGCACGTGGCAGATGGCCGGCGATCTGCTGCCGCAGACGCCGACGCGACGAAGGAGCAGACGCTGGCGACGGCGTTCCTGCGCGTCGGCAAGCGGACGACGGAAAACGGCGCCATCGACGAGGAATACCGCGTCGAGTACGTGGTCGACCGGACCAACACGATCGGCACGGCGTTCCTCGGCATGACGGTCGGCTGCGCGCGCTGCCACGACCACAAGTACGACCCGATCAGCCACAAGGACTTCTACTCGCTGTCGGCGTTCTTCAACAGCACCGACGAACCCGGGTTCTACGCGCCCGGGCGCACCGGGATCACGCCGGGCCGACGCTGCCGTGGACCGATGCCGCGCACCGACGCGAAGATCGCGGCCGCCGAGGCCGTCGATCGCGGAGCGCGAAGCAGGGCTACGCGGCGCGCAGTCGCGGCCGCCCGCGACGACGCCTCCGCGCCGACGCGGCAACGCTGGCGGCGACCCGCTGCCGACAGTGCCGCCGCGGTGCGTTCGTCGCTCGAGCAGGCGCTCGTTGCTCACTATCCGTTCGAGGAGACCGCAGCCGGTACCGGACGACCAGTTGCCGCGGTCCAAGCCAGGCAATCGCCGGCCGGCGCCGCCAGTCCGCTGCGCGCCGCGCAGACGTCGGCGCGGCAGACGCCGTGTTGGCGCCGCGACGCCAGCCGTGCAGGCGGCGAACGCCGGTGAGCCCGGATCGGCGCCACCGCTGAGCCGGCGAAGAGCTGCAGCAGGTCGTGCGCCGCGTGCGCACGCTGCCGGCGGATCTCGTTCGGACGCGCTGCGTTTGAGTCCCGAGCGGCACGCCGGGTGTCGGCGCCGGCGCTGCTCGAGGCGCCGATCCTGCAGGCCCGGCGTCAAGGGCAAGGCGTTCTTCTTCGACGACAACAACCGCGGCATTCCTCGGCGACGGACGTCGGCTACTACGAGCGCACGCAGCCGTTCAGCCTCGATCTGTGGGTGCTGCCGGACGCAGGTCTACGACGGACGCGACGGTGCTTCAACCACCGCGAGGACGACAACACCGGGCAACGCCGGCTACCAGCTGCAGCTCGAGAAGAATCATCTGCGCTTCGACCTGAAGCACTCGCGCGCCGGCAACATGATTCGCGTGCGTCAGCCACCAGCCGCTGCCGGTGAAGCAGTGGACGCACGTAACCGTCACCTACGACGGCTCGAGCCGGGCCAGCGGCGTCGGCGTCTACGTCAACGGCGCCCGGCCGCGTCGAGGTCGATCAGCGACAACCTGACGCGGACGATCAGCCGAACGGCGGCGGCACTCTTCGGCGGCGAGTATCCTCGGCATGCATGTTCGGCAAGCGCTTCCGCGATCACGCCGATGAAGGACGGCGCCATCGACGAGATCCGGGTCTTCAACCGGGCGCTGACGCCGCTCGAGGTGCAGTTACCTCGCACGAACGAGCGGCCGCTCCGCACCGCGGCCGTGCCCGCCGCGGCGCTGGCCGACGATGCTCGTCGGCCAACGATGCCACGGGTCGTCGCAGGCTGCGCAGCGCGCTGAGCGAGGCGCGCGAAGCCGAGCACAACGCACCTCGTCTCGGTCGTACCGCAGGTGCCTGGTGATGGGCGACACGCTGAAGCCGCGGCCGACCTACCTGCTGCTGCGCGGCGTCTATCCGACCACGGCGAGCGAGGTGCAGCCGCAGGGTCTGACGCAGATCTTTCCCTGGGATGCAGTCGCTGCCGCGCGAACCGGCTCGGGCTGGCGCGCTGGCTGTTCGACCCGCGGCATCCGCTGACGGCGCGCGTGTTCGTCAACCGGATGTGGCAGCAGGCATTCGGGCGCGGCCTGGTCGAGACCTCGGAGGACTTCGGCGCGCAGGGGTCGATTCCCATCGCATCCCGAACTGCTCGACTAGCTTGCGGTCGACGTTCGTCGAGTCGGGCTGGGACGTCAAGGCGCTGAACGAAGCTGATCGTGATGGCGGCGACCTACCGTCAGTGCTCGGACGTCAGCGACGAGCTGCTGAAGAAGGATCCGCGGAACGTGCTGATGGCGCGCGTCAGCCGCGCTGCGCATGCCGGCCGAGATGGTGCGCGACAGCGCGCTCGCCGCCAGCGGTCTGCTGAAGCCGAACGGTCGGCGGCGCGAGCGTCTATCCGTACCAGCCCGACGGCGATCTGGGACGGGCTTGCCGTCTACACCGTACCCGGCGGCCGACGCCGTCCCCGCCGACGAGCACCACCGGCGCAGCTCTCTACTCGTTCATCAAGCGCAACGCGCCGCACCCGGCGATGGCGACCTTCGATCTGCCCGATCGCGGCACCAGCGTCGGTGCGGCGGCAGACGTCGAACACTCCGCTGCAGGCGCTGGTGCTGCTCGACGACCCGCAGTACATCGAGGCCTACCGCGCGGTGGCCGACGAACGTGCTGCAGACGGCGGCCGAAGCCGGCGCGCAGGTCACGCGCGTGTTCCGGCTGGCGACGCGGCGGCACCCGGCGCCCGAGGAGCTGGCGCGACTGCGCGCCTATTACGACGCGCAGCTCGGAGCGCTATGCCGCGGATCGCAGCGGCGGCGTCCGACGCTGCTGAAGAACGGCGTGACGCCTGTCGATCCGGCGGCATCGAGCCGCGGCCGGCTGGCGGCGCTGACCAATCTGACGGCGGTCGTCATGAACACGCCGGACGCGTACACACTGCGATGAAGCGAGGAGACAGCACGACATGAGCCGTCCGACCGACCGATTCGACGACGCGCGCCGCCGCTTCCTGCTCCACGCTCGGCGCCGGGTTCGGCTGGGTGACGGCCGCCGAACTGCTGGGCACCCCGGCGTTCGGCGCAGGCGCCGGCAGCCACCGCGGCATCGCGTTCAGCCGTGGTTTGCTGACCGCGGCGCATCATCCCGCCGACGGCCAAGCGCGTCATCTACATGCACATGCTTGGCGCCATGTCGCAGGCCGACACCTTCGACTACAAGCCGATGCTCGAGAAGATGCACGGGCAGGAGCTTCCGGCGTCGGTGCGCGGCACACAGCGCCTGTCGACGATGGTCGCAGGGCAGACGTCGTTCCCGGTCGTCGGCCCGCTCGCGAAGTTTCAGCCGGGCGGCGCAGAGCGGCGCGATGGATCAGCGACCTGATGCCGTACACGCGCGAAGATCGCCGACGACATCTGCGATCATCAGGACGATGAACACCGAGCACGTCAACCACGATCCGGCGTCGAAGTTCCTGCACACGGGTTTCCAGATCGCCGGCCGGCCGTCCGGCGGCGCCTGGGTCAACTACGCCCTGGGCTCCAACAACCAGGATCTGCCGACGTTCGTGGTGATGAGCTCCGGCAACGCCAAGGGCGTGCCCGATCGACGCGGCGGCGTGGGGCTGCGGGCTTCCTGCCGTCGCACTACCAGGGCGTGCAGTTCCGCTCCGGCGACAACCCGGTGCCCGTACATCGGCAATCCCGACGGGCTGACGTCGAAGGATCGGCGCGACATGCTCGACGCCATCGGCGACGTTGCGCGAGCATGCAGCACGCGGATGTCGAACGATCCGGAGATTCTGTCGAAGCGTGAGCCAGGACGAGATGTCGTACCGGATGCAGACGTCGGTGCCCGACGTCGCCGACATCTCCGAACGAGCCGCGATCACGTGCTCGACCTTTACGGCCCGGACGTGCGGAAGCCCGGGACGTTCGCGCGCAACTGTCTGCTCGCGCGGCGTCTCGCCGAGCGCGACGTCCGCTACATCGATGGTCGTACAGCTCGGGCTGGGATCATCACAACGGCATCGCCGCGTCTGCATGCCGGCGTCGTGCGTGACTGTGGATCAGCCGTCGGCCGGCGCTGGTCACCGATCTCGAAGCAGCGCGGCCTGCTGGAGGACACGCTGGTCATCTTCGCCACGCGAGTTCGGCCGCACGTCGTTCGCACAGGGCGCGTTGAAGGGCAACTACGGCCGCGACCACCACGGCGGCAACTTCAGCGTCTGGCTGGCCGGCGGCGGCGTGAAGGGCGGGATACGTGTACGGCGAGACAGACGACTTCAGCTACAACATCGTCAAGGATCCGGTCCATGTCCACGACTTCAATGCGACCATCATGCGCGCTGCTCGGGATCGACCACATGAAGCTGACCTACCGGGCGCAGGGGCGGGATTTCCGCCTGACCGACGTCGCCGGCAAGGTGGTGAACGCGATTCTCGCGTAGCGCGTTCCCGTGCCGACCGCGTCCATCGTGATCGGCACGAGGATCCCGTTTCCCATCTTGCCACTGACCGACCGGTCGGCTAGGCTCCTGCCTTCGCGTAAACCTTTTCATCAACGGCTAGTGCAAGGAGGACTCGATGACATTCGCCCGTACGGTGGCGACGGCTGTCCTGGCACTCGTCTTCGGCAGCAGCTCCGCCTGGGCGATCACTGGTCGCACCAGCGGCATCGCCAGAGATTAAAGCGCCGCCGTGCTTCCAGGCGTGACCGTCACCGTCACGCAGACCGACACCGGACTGGTCGGTTTGATGGTCACGAACGACACCGGCGCCTTTGCGCTGCCAATCTCCTGCTGGTGGAACTGGCTGAAAGGATCGCTGAACGGCTTCTTCAACTCCGCCCACTGGCATCGTCCTGCAGGTGAACAGCACCCCGGTTATTCATCCGCGTTGTCGCTGGGCGACATCGCCGAAGACGTGCAGATCGTCGTGTCGACGCCGCTCATCGACACGCGGACGCCAGGCGTCGGCACCGTGGTCGAGAGCCAGCGCATCGTCGAGCTGCCGCTGAACGCGCGGCAGGTGACGCAGCGATAACGCTCTGGGTCTCGCGGTGTAGACGACGCCTCGCCGGGTCTCGATGAACATGGGCGTCCATCTCGGTGGCTGGTGGCAATGAGTTCGGGGTGGCGTATTCACTCGACGGCGCGCCGCACCTAAACCGTTTGACGGCAGCGGCATGCACCTGCGTTCTGACGCCTTGCAGGAGTTCCGCTCTTGACCAGTTCAAGGAGGCCTCGGGCAGCCTGCGCGCCGGGGCCTCCGTGAGCGGCGTCACCAAGGCCGACGCTGACACGTTCCACGGCAATTTCTTCGATTCTGCGCGACAGCCGATTCAAGCGCCTACTTCATTTCCGGCCGCAAGGACGGTTTGAAACGCAACCATTCGGCGGCACGCTGGCGGGCCGATCGCGCGGTATCGCTGTTCTTTTCGTCGGCTACCAGGGCACGACGACGAGGCAGAACCCGCTCGACCAAACGGCGTTCGTGCCGACCGCCGCCATGCTGGCCGGCGACTTCACCGCGTTCGCGTCGCCCGCGTGAACAGCGGCCGCCAGCTGAACCTCGGCGCGCCGTTCGTCAACAACCGCGTCTATTCAAGCGCTGAGCCTGGCGGCGGTGAACGTGGCGGGGCGATCTGCCGACGCCGCTCGACGCCTGCGCCGCGTGCTGTGGGGAAGCCCGATCGACCAGAACGATGACCATCTGCCGGTACGCGTTGACTTTCAGGTGAGCCAGCAGCACTCGCTTTCGGCCGCTACATGCTGACGGCTGATGACCGCAAGATTCTGTACGACCTTGCGGGCTAGAATCCACTCGCCACCAGCCAGCCGGGTTACGACGACCGGGCGAACTCGTTCACCGCTGGGCACACTTGGGTGCTGAGCTCGACGATGGTCAGCTCGTTCCGCGTGTTCGTTAACGATGTCTCCGCACTGCACGCTGGAGCCGATTCTTCGGCCCGCAGGACGTCGGCATCAACGCCTACACCTACGTGCCCGGATATGTGCGGATCGCCGTCCCCTACGCGTTCAGCGTAGGGCAGGGCTCGTCTCTCGATTTCGTCGCCGGCAACTGTGAGGTGGGGCAGGACAGATTGACCGCACGGGGCCGCTGCTCGACGGCGGCGAATCGCGATTTCCGCCGCGCGCTGAACCTGGCTGATCTGGTACGGCTCGTGTACGTGACGCAGGACGAGTACGTCGGCTACCAGCACTTCGAGGGAGTGCCGCTCTCCTCGCGGCTGGCGTAGCCGGGACCTGACCTGAACGCCAACTACACCGTGTCGAAGTGCGCCGGCGTCGCCGTCGATCGTTGAACGTCGGGCAGAACCACCTGTTCAGCCCTACCAGAACAACGGTCCGGCCGACACCGCCTATGAAGGGCCGTGCCCGACCGATTGGCGGCACATTTTCACTCTGACGTCCGTTTCCGGCATGCTGTACTTCGGCGATGTGTTAGGCGTTGGCCTCCAACCGGACGGCCTCGAGCGTGATTGATCTGCGCAGCGGCGCGCCGGTCGACGTGACGACTGGCCTCGACAACGCCCTCAACGGGTTCTTCGCCAACACCGCGACGCAGCGGCCGACCTTGTCCCTGGGACTGATTCCTTCGGTGACCGCGATGCCGTGACCGGTTACGGCACCGGTGGCGTTCAGCCAGCCGGCGCCTGGCACCTTCGGAATACGCCGACAACGATCTTTTGGGTCCTCGCTTCTGGCAGTGGGATCAGTCGTTCGTGCTCGCGGCTTCCCGCTGGGCGTGGAGCGCATCGACTGCGGGTGGAAGGGATCAACATCGCCAACCACTTCAACCGGGGATCTGGTAGTGGTGCTGAACAATCCCAACATGTTCGGACGAATCACGGGTCAGGCGGCTGGCGCCACGGCGCGCGTGTGGCAATTCGCCGTCAGATGCTCTCTTCTTATGGGGCGCGCCGTGCCGCAGATGACGATGTGAACTGCATCTCCCACCGTGGGGAGTTGGGGTTGGCTTTGAAGAGTGGCTGGTTTAGACCAATGCCTTTCGGAAATTCGCTGAGGTGAGAAACCTCTTGTACTATTCGCCGCGAAATCGGTACTTACACTGGGGATGTCGACACATTCCCAGCTGGAGACCGTCGTCGCCGCCCGGCTTTCTCGACGCGTGGGCGCGCCTGGTCGGCCCGCGCGGCGTGCCGACGCGTGGCCCCGCGGCGCGGGACGGAAGCCGCGCGTGCCGCTCACGCAGGTGCTGCCCGCGTTGACCTTTCACGTGATGCAAGACGCCGGCACGTTGGCCGAGCATCTGTTCCAGTTGTTCCGCACGCCGCTGGCCGACAGTTCGTGGTCCGATCGGCGGCTGCGGCTGCCGTGGGAGATCTTTGCCGAGCTGATGCGGCGCGCCTTGCGGCCCGCGCGCGACGCCGCGCCAGCACCGCGAGGCGTTCTGGCGGGGCTGGCGCTTGGTCGGCCTCGACGGCACGCAGTTCAGTCTGATCAACACGCCGCAGGTCACGGCGACCGTCAAGAAAGCCCGCACGCGCCGGGGCCGCGCGGCCTTCGCCAAGATCACGACCGCGGTCCTGTTGGAAATCGGGCTGCACAATCCGCTGGCCGCGGCGGTCGGCCGCAAGGGCGAATCGGAGTGGGCGCTGGCCCAGCGGCTGCTGGCGCAGCTGCCGAAGCAGGCCGTTGTTGTTGGGCGATCGGTTGTATGGCGTCGTCGCCTTTGCGCGCGTGGCGCACGCGGCGTGCCGGCGCGTCGGCAGCCATTTCTTGCTGCGCGCCTCCCGGACGGTCAAGCCGCGCATGATCAAGCGACTCGCCGATGGCAGTCGACTCGTCGGCCTCCCCGTGCGGGCCCCGCGCGAACCCGAGCCGCATCGTCGAGTGGCTCGAGGTGCGCGAGATTCGCGTGCAGGTGGGGCGGAACGGCCAGCGCGCCCACGAACTGCGGTTGTGGACCACGCTGCTCGATCCGCGGACGGCGCCCGCGCTGGAACTCGCGCGCGTCTACGCGAGCCGCTGGGAGCACGAGCTGCTACTTTCGCGAAATCAAACGGCAGCTGCGCCGGACCGCGCTCTTGCAGAGCCACACCGTGGAAACCGGCGCGCAAGAGATCGCCGCGATCGTGTTGGCCAGTGCCATCATCGCCAGCGAACGCGCCCGCGCGGCCACCGGGCAGATTCCGGCCCTCCGCGTGAGCTTTGGCCAGATGCTGAACGTCGTCCGCGGCATGTGGCTGGTTTTCGGGCCCGTTCGACGACATCTTCTACCGATCAGCAGAAGACCCGCGTCATTCGTCGGGGCCGCGCGCTCATGCGCCGCAGCCTGACTCGCGCCACGACGGCCGCGCACCTGTCCGCGCGCCGTCCGCCAGCCCGTCACGCGCTGGCCGCGACTCCTGAAGCCCGAATCGATCGAAGCACCGTGGCAGCTTCAAATCGTATGACTCGTGGACACCGAATTTCCGAAAGGCATTGGGTTTAGAACGTGTACTTCACCGCGAACTGCCAGATGCGCGGCGTGCCGACGACCGACGTGATCCGGCCGAAAGTCGCCGGGTTGTTCAGCGTCGCCGCGGGGTTGCCGCGGTTGAAGTGATTGGTCAGGTTGATCGCTTCTGCCCGCACTTCCAGCCGGTGGCCAGCCGCGAGGATGAACGCGCGCGCGAACGACTGGTCCCACTGCCAGAAGCCGGGGCCGCGGAGCATGTTGAACGTGGCATCGCCGAGGGTGCCCGGCGCCGGCTGGCTGAACGCCGCGAGGTTGAAGTAGCCGGTCAGCGCATCGCGATCGCCGTACGGGTCGACGCCCGGCACGACGTTCGGGCGCTGGGTCGGTGCGTTGTCGGTGAAGCCGTTGAGGGCGGGGTCGCCGCCGGCGACGACGTTGACCGGGCCGCCGCTCCGGATCTGCACGACGGTCGACGCCGTCCAGTCCGACGCAAGCGCCCCCAGGACGCCGCTGTATTGGCCCGTGCGGAAGACCGACGTGAGGTTGACGAGGTGCCGCCGATCCGACGGGCACGGCCCTTCGTCGAGCGCGATGTCGGTCGGCCCGTTGTTCTGGTAGGGCTGATGGATATGATTCGCGCCGACGTTGAGCAGCCCGTTGTAGGGGACGCCCTCACACTTCGACAACGTGTAGTTCGCGTTGAAGCTCAGGTCGCTGCCGAGATCGAGCCGGGAGTTGAGCAGCATTCCGTGGTAGCTCTGATACCCATCATCGACATACTGCGTGAGGTAGCCAAGCGCGACTGACGGGTTCGCGATGTTGAGCGCACGCCGTTGGTCACGGTTGCCAGCGACGGTGCAGACGGGATAGGCACGGGGGCCGCCGATCGTGGCGTCGAACAGCGTGCACGGTCCGAACCCTAGATTGAGGGCGGGATTCTGCTCTTCCGCCTGGATCTGGTTGACGATCTTGCTGCCCAGATACGTCGCCGACGCGAACCACCGCCCGCTGATCTGGCGCTGGACGCTCGCGTCCCACGAGGTACCTGCGTCGTCGGCTTCAGGTCCGGCGGCAGCGGCAGGAACGAGGTGTACGCCGGATAGCTCGGATTGTTCGGATCGTACTGGTGCGGGAACGGGTTGCCGCCCGGGTAGGTAGCCCAGGGGTTGTCCAGGCTCGCGCCCGGCGGCAGGTTCACCGTCAGACGGAACGGCGAGACTGACGACGTGTTCAGGTGGAGCTGCTGCTGAATGTAGTCGTGGCCCATGCCGGCGCCGACGCGCACCGCCGTGCTGCCGTCGCCGTTGACGTCCCAGGCGAGGCCGACGCGCGGATCCCATCCGTTGAGGTGCCGCTTCACGCCTGACTGCCCTTCGAATCCCGGGTCGCCCGGGTAGCTGAAGCCCGGAGGGGCGTTGCGCATGACGGTGCTTCGGACCCCCTGGTCGAAGGCGGCGCGGCTGAAGTTGTAGACGTCTCCTTCAAAGAAGTCCATCGGCAGGAAGGGGTTCCACACGACGCCGTAATTCAGCGTGACGCGATTGAGCTTCCATGTGTCCTGGACGAACGCGCCGACGACGGGTTGGGTCACGAACACCGGGTTCTCGCTCGCCTGGCGATGCTGCCCGATCCGTCCGGCGAAGAAGTCCGCCATCGCGTTGCCGGTGAACGTCCCCGTGAACGTGTAGCCGCCGACCGACCACGCGTTCGCCACCGAGTCCGACTTCGTCCACAGGTAATGGCCGCCGAACTTGAACTGGTGTGATCCCCGCACGACGGTGAAGTCGTCACTGACGCCGCCGTTCTTGATCTTCGTATAGACGTTGGACGTGAACGAGCCGCTGCCGACGTTGAAGGCGCCGTTGACGATGAGCCGGACGTAGCCGGGCACGTAGGTGTAGGCGTTGATGCCGACGTCCTGCGGGCTGAAGAATTGCGGCCCCGGCTTGTTGGCGTCGATGTCGTTGCCGAGCACGCGCAACGAGTTGACCATCGTCGGGCTGATCACCCAGGTGTGCCCGACGGTGATGTTGTGCGCGCGGTCGTCGGAACCCGGTGCGTTGGTGACCAGGATGTTGCCGCCCGCTGCGTCGAACGGAACCTTGCGATTGTCGGTCGTCAGCATGTAGCGGGCGACGAACGAGTGGTTCTGGCTCGCCTGAAGGTCGACGCGGATCGGGATCTGTGACTCGTTCTGATGAACCGGTGTACCCCAGAAGACCCTGCCGCACTGATCGCCTGCGGCGGGGAGCTCGCGTGAGATGTTCAGTGCCGCTGGGCTGATGGCGCTCGGGTCGATTCGATTGTTCACGAACGGGGCGCCCAGGGTGAGTTGCCGGCCGCTATTACACGCGGGCGAGGCGAACGTGGTGAAGTCCCCAGCCATCATTGCGGCCGTTGGCACGAATGCCTGCTGATCGAGTGGATTCTGACGAGTGGTCGTGGCCTGAAGACCGACGAAGAAGAAAAGCTGATCCCTCACCAGCGGTCCGCCCAGCGTGCCGCCTAACTGATTCCGCTTCAGACCATCATCTCGGCCCGAAAGGAAGTCCGGCTCATTGAAGCGGCTGTCGCGCAAGAATTCGAACGCACTGCCGCGTATGACGTTGGTGCCAGACTTGGTAACCGCGTTCACCGACGCACCCGCACGGATGTTGCCTGCTGCTTCCTGGGCGCCGGTGGTGAGCCTGAACTCCTGCAGCGCGTCGGGAAATGGCAGGTGCATGCCAGTGCCATCGAAGTTGTTCAGGTGCGGCGCGCCGTCGAGCGAATACGAGACGCCGAAGTCATTGCCGCCGGCGACCGAGATGCGGACGCCAGTGTTCATCGAATAGCCCGGTGATGCTCCTGTCTGCACCGCGAGACCGGAGAGCGTAATCAACTGCGTCACCTGGCGCGCGTTGAGCGGCAACTCCACGATGCGCTGGCTCTCGACGACGGTGCCAACGCCGCTGGTGCGCGTGTCGACCATCTGGGCGGTGGCCGTCACCTGCACTTCCTCGGCAAGCTCTCCGAGCGCCAGCACCGGGTTGACCGTAGGGCTGCTGCTGACCTGCAGGACGATACCGGTCTGAGCGAACGTGCGAAAACCGCTCAGCCCGGCCTCGACCCGATACGGGCCGAGCGGCAAATTTGGCAGCACAAACGACCCCGTGTCATTGGAGACGGAGGTGCGCGTCAGACCGGTGTCGGTCTGCGTGGCGGTGACTGTGACGCCCGGCAGCACCGCGCCGCTCTGGTCGCGGACGGTGCCGCTGATGCTGGCAGTGGCCTGGGCCCAGACGGACGTGGTACCTAGGACCAGCGCGAGCAGGAAAGCTGCGAAGTGGGAAACCCAACGACTCATTTGAAGATCCTCCCGCGTGTTCTGGCTGTTGCCGACGACTACTTTTCGTGTACGTACGTTAGGAAAGCGACGGCGCGTGTCCCCCCGTCTTCGACGGCTGCCGGGTCGAGCTGCCCCTCGCGCCGCGAGATCGAGACGTCACCCATCGCCACCGCGGCCATGAGGACGATCGCGGCGGGCTGGCATTGCATCCCCATCCTCGAATTTCCTCTGCAGCGCTCCGGTGTTTTGTGTCTTCCCATCAACGAAATGGGTGTAATATGTAAACGTTTTCTCAGAACGTGCGCAGTAAACGCCAGAACGAGACATGTCGCCGAGATCACCACCCGCCGCACTATGGACCCTCCCTTCGCGAACGCTTGACATTTCGTTGCGTATACGTTTACATGCGTCGCGGAGTCTATCCCCAGCGAGCCCCGCAAGGCAAAGAAAAAAGCTCATTCGCTCGATCCGGGTTCTCGCCGCAGAGAGGTTTGGAATGACGCACAGTATCCGCGCGCTATCCTGTTTGTTCCTGATGGCTACCGTCGTGACCGCGACACTGCTGGCGCAGGCGCCCCAGGCGCCCGCCACGCCGCCGAAGCCGGATACCCCCGCCGTCACCAGGCACCTCGACGCCGCGCGCAAATCGGCCGGCACCGAGTGGACGCAGGCGGTCGACTTCATCTGCAAGGTGAATCCGGACCGCGCCAACCGCGCCGACGACCCGGTGATCGCGCCGACGAAGATCTTCGATAACGTTTACGCCATCGGGCGCACGGGCACGGTGGTCTACGCGATCACGACGTCGGCCGGCATCGTCCTCATCGACTCCGGTTACGCCGATCAGATCGAGACCGTGCTGCTGCCGGGGCTCAAGGCGCTCGGCCTCGATCCGGCGAACGTGCGCTACGTCCTGCTCGGCCACGGACACGGCGATCACTTCGGCGGGGCCGCCTATTTCCAGGAGCGCGGGGCGCGCGTCGTGCTGTCGGCCGCTGACTGGGATCTGACGGAAGCGCCGCCCGCGCCGGCGCGCGCCGGCGGGCCGCCTGCCGCTGCCGGCCCGCGCCCGCCGAAGCGCGACGTCGTGGCGGTGGAAGGCCAGGCGATCACGGTCGGTGACGTGGCGTTCACGCCCGTGCTGATCCCGGGTCACACGCCGGGGTCGCTCGGCTACGTCTTTGCGGTGAAGGACGGCGGCCGCACGCATACCGCCGGCCTGTTCGGCGGATCGATCCTCATCCCGGGGCGGATCCCCGACGAAGGGCTCCAGCAGTACATCAAGTCGGTCGAGCACTTCGGCGATGTTGCTCGCAGGATGAACGTCGACGTCGAACTGCAGAACCACCCGCTGTACGACGGATTCGAGGCGAAGCTGGAAAGGCTCAAGGCGAGGCGCGCCGGCCAGCCGCACCCCTTCGTCGTCGGCCAGCCGTCGTACCAGCGGTTCCTCACGGTCATGACCGAATGCACTCGCGCCCAGATGGAACGGAGGAAGCTGTCATGAAGGTCAAGGGATTGTTCGTACTGGTGCTCCTGATGCTGCCGCTCGCTGCCGGCGCGCATCACGGCAGCGCGATATCCTACGACACCGCCAACCTGTGGACCACATGGGCCACGGTCAAGGAGTTCAACTACCTGAACCCGCACCCGACGATGACGTTCGAGCGGAAGACGAAGGACGGCAAGGTGGAGCAATGGGTCTCGGAGCTCCTCACCAATCCGTCCGTGCTCGTGCGCGCCGGCTGGACCAAGTCGCGCAGCGTCGAGGCGCTCAAGCCGGGTACGCGCGTCAAGCTGTACGTCGGCACCTCGCGCGCCGGCGGCCTGAGCGGGATCGTGATGAAGCTGGAGAACGAAAAGGGCGAGAACATCGTCGGCAACCGCGACGACGTGAAGGCCGTGGACCTCGACGGCGTTCCCGGCGGTCTGCAACCGACGGGGCCACGCCCCCTGCCCGGTCAGGTCAGCCAGTGAGGATGGAGGCCACGATGAAGAGGATCGCGCTGACGCTCGTCGCCTGCGTCCTGCTGCCGCAGGTCGCGTCCGCCCAGGGACGGGGCGGCCGTAACCCGGCCGACGCGCTCGTCTCGTCCGACAAGGACACCCGCCCGTACAACAAGCGTGATTTCAACGGGCTCTGGGCGCGCAACCCGCAGGCCTACGAGCTGGCGCCGTGCCCGGAATGCGGCGATCCAGGCCCGTGGCCGAGTTACGGCTTCCACGGAACGCCGCCGCCGCGCACGCCGGAAGGCGAGCGGCGCTTCCAGCTGAACAAGCCGTCGCGCGGCATCGAGATCGGCACGCCGGAGGCGCTGAAGCGCACCGACCTGGACGTCGGCATGCGCCGCGCCATCCTGCCGGCGTTCGGCAACGATCCCGAGATGCGCTGCGAGCCGCTGGGGCTGCCGCGGTTGATCGCGTTCTCGGGCGGCGGCGCGACGATGGAGATGATGCACTCCGTGACGAACGACCGCATCCTGCAGCGGTTCGAGTGGACGTGGGACAACCGCGAGATTTGGCTCGACGGCCGCCCGGTGGCGAAGGTGGAAGACTATCTGCCGCGGTTCAACGGCTACTCGACCGCGCGGTGGGAGGGCGACACGCTCGTCGTCACGTCGAACGGCTTTGACGAC
Source organism: uncultured Acidobacteriota bacterium (assembly GCA_963827515.1). Classification (GTDB taxonomy): domain Bacteria; phylum Acidobacteriota; class Vicinamibacteria; order Vicinamibacterales; family UBA2999; genus JABFSA01. Next base: position 147,221 of record CAWHBF010000024.1, read on the forward strand.
CGCGCCTGGATCGACCAGTACGGCTATCCGATCAGCGAGACGGCCGTGCTGGAGGAGCGCTGGGAGCGGCCGAGCGCGAACCGGCTACGGGTGCGGATGACGCTGACCGACCCGGTCCTCTACACGGCGCCATGGCAGAGCAGCGTCAAGGTGTGGACGCTCATCCCGAAGGAGAAGATGTCGGTCGGCGGCTGGTCCGGCATCCTCGAAGACCGCTGTGTGCCGAGCGACGAGTCGCTGTTCAACCAGTTCCGCGACCATGCGGCCGGTAAGGCCGGGGTGGTCCCGGAAAAGAAGTAACGCGCGCGGGTGTCCCTACCAGCGGTTCGGAGGCGCAGTGCTCGCGCGCACCACGAGGGTGTGGGAGAGGCGGATAAGTTGCTCCGGCTTGTCGCCGCCGCTCAGGATCCCGAGCAGGACGCGCACGGCGTGTTCGCCCATCCCGCGCATCGGCTGCGCCACGGTAGTCAACGGCGGGCTGGCATAGCGGGCCAGATGGATGTCGTCGACGCCGATGACCGAGAGGTCGTCTGGCACGCGAAGCCCGCGACGCCGCGCCGCATGGAGCACGCCAAGTGCCATCTCGTCGTTGAGGCAGAAGATCGCCGTCGGCGGTTTTGCATCCGCCAGGAGGCGTTCGCCGCCCATTTCTCCCGATTCGACCGAGAAATCGCCGTGGACCACGAGGACTTCCTTGGCCAGCCGGTCCTTCCGGGCCCGCGCGAGCGCACCTCGGAGCCGCTCGGCGCTGACAAAGCTCAACGGTGGGCCGGTCACCACGCCGATCCGCCGATGTCCCATGCGGTACAGGTGATCCATCGCGTCCGTGCCGGCAGCGGCGTTGTCGATCTGCACGCTGGGAATGCCGAGCGTTGGCTTGAATCCGAGCGCGTTCACCACCGGGGCCGCTTTCATTTTGCCGCGGTAATTCCGAACGAGGGTTTCGACGCCTCGCGACAACTTGCGGCCGAGGAAGATCAGCCCGTCCGCCTGCTTCGCGTGAAGCATGTCGGCGTAGCGCTCTTCGCGCCCTCGGTCGTAGTGGGTATCTCCGAGCAAGACCGCGTACCCCTCCCGGTTCGCTGATTCCTCGATGCCTTGAAGGATGAGCGAAAAGAGCGGCCGGGAAATGTCCGGTACGGTCACCAGCAGCTTCCCCGTGCGAAGCATGCGGAGGTTCTTCGCGGCCACGTTGGGGACGTAGCCAAGCCGTGCGGCCGCGACCATTACTCTGCGTCGGGTCGCGGCAGCCACGACCACGTCGGCCTTGCTGAGGACACGGGACACAGTGGCAATGGAAACGCCGGCACTCTTGGCGACGTCGAAAATTGTAGGCACGGGTGCTCAATCATAACTGACGTCCCGTGGGTGGTTCGCCGCGATCACCGCCGCGCGGCGGTGCGGCCGATGACGTTCAGGATCTCGCGCGACGCGCTCGTGTCCGTCGTCCCGACCGACAGCAGCTGCGAAGGTTCAGCCGACGACACGTTTCGAGAAACGCCCGTGCATCTTCCTGCCTGCGGCTGTCGCGACTCCTCAAGACGTCGCCGCAACTTTGGGTGCGGCTCCAGGCCAATTGGGATCTGCACCAGGCGCTCAGCGAGAGCGGCGGAGGGCGTCATAGGTCTCGCTGTGCGTGTGGCCGGCGGGTTCTCGGGGCGCCGCAGGGGCTGTGGAATCTGGGAGAGCGGGAGGACCGATAAGGTGCGAGGTGCGAGGGTGCGACGGTGCGACGGCGGGAACGCTGGTGCGACAGTGCGACGTGCGACGGTGCGAAGGTGGAGCGCCACCCTCGCACATCGGCACCTCCTCGCACCTTCGCACCCTCGTGCTCTGTCTCTTTGTCTCCTTCTCTCTGTTCGCTTGCGCGGCCCTCGTTCGTGGCCAGGCCGGTGCTGACCCGATCAAGATCGGGTTCATCGTGCCGCTGTCGGGGCCGCTCGCCCAGAACGGCCGCGACATCTTGAATGGCTTCGTGCTGTTTCTCGAAGAGATCGGCTATCGGGCGGGTGGGCGTGAGATTCGGATCTATCGTCGAGGACGACGAGGGGATTCCGGCGGTCGGGCTGACCAAGGCCAGAAAGCTGGTGGAGAGCGACAGCGTGCACCTGATGGCTGGTGCGCTGCTGTCGTCGACCGGGTATGCCCGTGTCATCCGCCGCCTTCGAGACGAGGGGACGACCATTGTGCTGGCCGAGCAGAATGCGGCCTTTGCGGTGAAGGTGGCTGACCACGCACAAGTGATGAGCAAGGGAAGGGTGGTGCACTCCACCAATCCGGCCACATTGTGGGCGGACGAAGACATCAAGACCCGGTTGCTGGGCGTACCGGCGGGCGGGTCGGAGAGACCACGCGGTGCGTCCGTGTAACATTGAGAGACCTGCCTTGAGAATCCGTTTCCCCTCGACGTTCGTAGGCCGCGTGCCGCGCAATGCAGAGTACCTGGGCCGGGTGCCTCGGAATTCGGCGTACGTAGGCCGGGTTCCGCGCAGCGGACCCGGCAGGATCCAATGCTGACCCAACTCCTTCACGACATTCTCAAGAGCCGCGTCTACGACGTCGCGCGCGAAACGCCCCTTGATGCAGCCCCTCGCCTGTCGCGCAGGCTGTCGAATGAGGTGCTCCTCAAGCGAGAAGACCTGCAACCGGTCTTCAGCTTCAAGCTCCGAGGCGCGTACAACAAGATCGCGCACCTCAGTCCAGAGGAGCGAGCGCGCGGCATCATCACGGCGAGCGCCGGCAACCACTCGCAGGGGGTGGCGTTCTCGGCGAGGAAGCTCGGCTTGAAGGCGATCATCGTGATGCCGCAGACGACGCCGGAGATCAAGGTCGACGCGGTGCGTGCGATGGGCGCCGAGGTGGTGCTCGCCGGTGACAACTACGGCGACGCCAAGGCCCATAGTGACACCCTGGTGGCCGGGTCCGGGCTCACCTTCATTCATCCCTTCGACGACCCGCTGGTGATTGCAGGGCAGGGGACGATCGGCGCCGAGATCTTGAGTCACAGCCAGGATCGGCTGTCGGCGGTCTTCGTGCCGGTGGGTGGCGGCGGGCTCATTGCGGGGATTGCCGGGTATCTCAAGGAGCTGCGCAAGGACGTCAAAGTGATCGGCGTCGAGCCCTACGAGGCGGATGCCATGTATCGATCGCTCGCCGCGGGAACGCGCGTGCGTCTCGAGCACGTCGGGATCTTCGCAGAGGGCGTTGCCGTGCGCGAAGTGGGTGAGTTGACGTTTCCGATCGTGCGCGACACCGTCGATGAGATCGTGCGGGTCAACAATGATGAGATCTGCGCGGCGATCAAGGACGTGTTCGACGACACGCGCACGGTCATGGAGCCGGCCGGGGCCCTCTCGGTGGCCGGCCTGAAGGCGTGGGTGGCGCGCGAGGGTGTGCGCGACCAGTCGTTGGTGGCCGTGTTGAGCGGCGCCAACATCAACTTCGATCGACTCCGGTTCGTCGCCGAGCGTGCCGAAGTCGGCGAGGCGCGTGAGGCCCTTCTTGCCGTGACCATCCCCGAGCGCGCGGGCGCCTTCCGCGATTTCTGTTCGGCGATCGGACGCCGGGTCGTGACCGAGTTCAACTACCGGCTGAGCGGCCGCCAGGAGGCGCACATCTTCGTTGGCGTGGCGACCCAGTCGCGCGCGGACGCGGAATCGCTGGCGGCGATGCTGAACGCCCGCGGCTACAAGACCGTGGACCTGACCGACAACGAGATGGCGAAGCTGCACGTCCGCCACATGGTCGGGGGGCACGCACCGGAGGTGGTGCGTCATGAGCGTCTCTGCCGATTCGAGTTTCCCGATCGCCCGGGCGCGCTGACCGGATTCCTCGACAAGCTTGGCGGGCGCTGGAATATCAGTCTGTTCCACTACCGGAACCACGGTTCGGACTTCGGCCGTGTGCTCGCGGGTTTCGAGGTTGAAGACGCGGACCTGCCCGACTTCAGGGCATTTCTTGACGGTCTCGGATACCCCCACATGCCCGAGCAGGATAATCCCGCCTACAGGTTCTTCCTGGGTTAGAACGGTTGCGGTCACCGGCCACAGAGGCGCAGAGGCATAGAGAAGGATCCATCATTGGATCTCTGTGTCTCTGTGTCTCTGTGGCCCGTCTCGTCTGGGCACGGTGACGCCATGTCGCACGAGTTGTTTATGGCGTCCGCACTCGAAGAGGCTCAGCGCGGTCTGGCCGCTGGCGAAGTGCCGGTTGGTGCGGTCGTCGTCATCGACGGTCAGATCGTGGCGAGGGCCTTCAATCGGCCGATCACGGCGGTCGATCCGACAGCCCACGCGGAGGTGATCGCGCTACGTGAGGCGGCCACGGCCGTGGGCAACTACCGGCTCAACGGGGCTGTTGTCTACGTCACGCTGGAGCCGTGCTTGATGTGTGTCGGCGCGCTCGTACACGCGAGAGTGAGCGAGGTCGTGTATGGCGCGTCAGAGCCCAGGACCGGCGCGCTCGTGTCGGCGGTGCGCGGTCTCGAACTTCCCGGCCTCAATCACCGCTTCGAGGTCACCGGGGGCGTGCTCGAGGAGCCGTGTCGGGTGATGCTCCAGGAGTTCTTTCGGGAGCGCCGGCGCCCAGTCTAGAGCGGTTTGCATTTCCCCGTAGAGCGGAGGCTTCAGCCTCCGCGGACACGCGCACGCTGAAGCGTGCGCTCTACGGGGAACGCAAGTCGCTGAGCAGTTTCCCCAATGGCGTAGTGTCCGCCTTGAGGCGGACATCCCCGCTGGTCCGGCTGAAGCCGGACACTACGTACAACAGAAAAACGCTCCTAGGGAGCCTGCTTCTGGGCGGGATCGGACGGAGAGCCAGGTCGACCTCTGTCGATGCGGAAGGAGAGGGCCATTCCGACATGGGCGCTCGGCTCGAGGAAGGTCTTCGTGCCGTAGAACGCCGCGTCGACGCCAAAGTTGCGCGTCAGGTTGAAGCCAGCCCCGGCTGACGGATACCAGTTGCCTTGCGAAATTCGGCCTGCACCCCTCAATTCAACCTGACCAAGTCTGTACTCCAGGCCCGTGCGGAAATTGTCACCCTCGAAACCGCGCGAGTACTCCGTGTACAGGGACCACTGCTCTCTGTGATAGGAGACGTCGCCGGTATAGGTGACCGGCAGCTCGATCCGTTCCGTGCCGCGACCGATCAGCTGCTTGTTGTAGATCCACTCGCTTTCGTTGAAGAGACTCACCAGCGAGAGCTTGTTTTGCCTGATGTTCTTCCACGTGATCCGATTTGCGACGCCGCCCACCCCCGCGCCGAAGTCCCAGCGATTGCGAACGAAGGCGACGCCAAAATCGAGTGCCATGCCCTGACCGTCCCGCGACGTGTTCCAATCGAGCGCAAAGGGTTTCTCCGGCGGGTCGGGCGTCAAGAGACCATTCGAGTCGGTGTCCAGTTGCAGTCTCGCATCGAAACTGTCGTAGCGAAGGCCGTACAGGTAGTGGTAATTCGCGGCGACGTACATGCCATTGCGGCGGGCGTCGGCGTCGTCGGTGGCGAAGACCGGGAAGCGCGCCCGGTACCCTCCGGTAATCGCGGCGGCCAGCTGGTTGGTCTCCCCTCCGCCGAGGCCAAGACTCGCGGCTGGAATATACCGGTCTCCTGAGCCGTTCAGGATGTCTACGAGCTCCCCATCGAACTCCGCAAACGCGCTGGCGGCGAGATACGGACCCGCACCCGCGTAGATCCCCTGAAAGCTCCGGTCGTCCTCGTGCGCCATGAACGTATAACCCCAGTTCAGCGACATGAGACCTTCGTAAAACGTCGAGGCATCAATGCCTGATCCGGATTGGCGATAGCTATTCAGGTCGGGGTTGACGTTCCTGTCGACGATGTCGCGGAGAAAGCTCCCGGCGGTGATGTCTTCGCTGCGCCCGAACACCTGATGCAACGGGCTGGTGCCATACTCCACGGCGCGACTGAGATCGAAGTCGTCACGCGTCGGAAAGAACACGGGAACGGTCAAGAGCTGGACGAGCCCCACCGGGATCAGGATCGACGTGTAGCGGCGCTGCCGTTCGACGATCTTCGATGCCACATTCGGGGTCCCTCCGGCACCCCCCAGGGCGATGCGCCTGGCGTCGAAGCTGTAGTTCTGGGCGGACGCCGACGAGGCGGTTGACGTGAGCAAGAGCACCGCGACGCATGCGCGTCGCCATCTTCGCGTCAGTCGTGCGTGTCTCCGGTTGTGATGACGTGTCTCTGACCCTGTCACGGCAGCGCGACCCCTACGACGTGATTCGCCATCGGCAAGGCGGCTCTTTCACCTCGTCCCCGCGGCGGACCAACTCTAATTAGTCTGGAAATCCTATACCAACCTGGTCAGGTCGGCTCAAATGGGTCACCTGAAACCTTCCTTCGGCATCTCCGCGGTCCGATGGCGACGGGCGAAGCACGCGAGACGAACAGGTACGACATCTCGAACTCGACGCGACATGAGTTGGGGATGTGCAGGTACGTGAACTTCGGCTGGCTGGCAAGCTGCAGCGTGGTGACTCGGGAGGCGAAATCGCGTATCGGGATCGGTGTGGTCGCCTCTGGCGAGCGACTTCGCACGCAATCGATCGCGACTTCGGCGTAGAACTGACTGACTCGGCGGCTTGAGGCCGGCGGTCGGCCTAGCGCTTCCCGGCGCTCAGCGTCTTGTACGCGTTGGCGATGTTGATGTCGTTGTCCTCGTCGTCACTCGATCCAGTCCTTGTATTCGTCCATGATCTTCGCCGCCTGGATCTCCTCGAGGGATTGTCCCTTCGCGATGCGCGCCGCCACTCGAGGCTCGAGATCTTCGTAATACCGCCGGTGCGCGGCGAGGTCCGCTTTTCCCCCCGTCGGACCGTGTCCCGGCGCTACGATGTCGAAATCGAGCGCGTCGACGACCTTGAGCGCGTTGACGTACTCGGTGATGGACGCGCCGTTGGCGAGCGTGTTCGAGCCGGGCACAGTCTTGACGTTCACGAAATCGACACCGAAGACGACGCGCTCTGAGGGAAAGTACAACACCGTCATGTCGGGCGCGTGGCCCATTCGCCCGGGATGAATCAGATCGACCCGTTTGGCGCCCAACGTAACAGTCCGCCGATCTGTGTACGTGGATTCGGGTGGCACGACCGCGGCGAACCGCTTCGCAGCCGCTTCGTTTACAGTAGCCGACGCTTTCAGCGCCGCTGCAAAGTTCTGATGCCCGACCAGCTCCGCGGTGTCGTTGAACACTGCGGCGCCCGACGCATGGTCCTGATGGTGATGGCTGTAGAGGACGTACCGAACCGGCGCGTTTGGAAACCGTTCGGCGAGCTGCGCCTTGATCCAGGCGGCGGCATCAACGTTGATGGGATCGGCGAGGATGATCCCCGCCGGGGTCACAAGGAACACCGTGTAATGGTCGTTGTTCTGAACCCGGTACAGGTCTCCGGTGATCCGCGTGATGCTGCGCCTGGCGGGCCCCTGCGGCTGCTGCGCGAGTACAAGCGCAGGTGAGACGACGAGCATCGAAGCTATGAGCGCTGCAATATAGGAACCCATGGATCCTCCCAAACAGCCCGGACCGTCACGGGCGACTTCAAGGTCAATCATACGGCTTTCGAGCGGCCACGAAATCTCGAATTCCATCTGGTCAGCTATGATTGCGACGCGTGGAGCGGCGGTACGACGCGGTGATCGTGGGTGCGGGTCCGAACGGACTTGCCGCCGCCGTGGTACTGGCCGAAGCGGGAAAATCGGTTCTCGTTCTCGAGGCAACTGACACCATTGGTGGGGGCTGTCGAACGCGCGAGCTCACGCTGCCGGGCTACGCCCACGATGTGTGTGCGGCGATCCATCCGATGGCCGTCGTATCGCCCGTCCTTCGTAATTGGCTACTCAAGGATTACGGACTCGAGTGGGTGCAGTCACCGGCCGCGCTGGCCCATCCCTTTGACGACGGCACGGCGGCGATGCTGTATCGCTCCCTAGCATCGACCGGCGCGACGCTTGAAGGCGACGGTGAGGCCTGGACGTCGCTGATGCAGCCGTATCTGCCACACGCCGACGCCTTGTTCGATAGTCTCCTGCGCCCGGTGCGCATCCCTCGACACCCGTTGCTGATGGCCAGATTCGCATCAGTCGGCCTACGCAGTTGCCATTCCGTCGTGAACACACGTTTCAAGGGACGCAACGCGCGAGCGCTGTTTGCCGGGTGCGCGGCCCACTCCTTTCTTGCCCTTGACGCGGCGGCATCCGCATCGTTTGGCCTCGTCCTGGCGCTCGTGGGACACGCGATCGACTGGCCGTGCGCGCGAGGCGGATCACAACAGATCGTGAACAGCCTCGCGGGTTATTTTCGTTCGCTGGGTGGAGTGATCGAGGTCGGCCGGGAGGTCAAGACGCTCGGAGATGTACCGAATTCGAAAGTTATACTCTTTGATGTGGCGCCGCGTGCACTCGAGCGGATTGCGGGTGACGCGCTGCCCGCCGGCTTCCGCAAACAGTTGCGCACCTTTCGACCTGGTCCTGGCGTGTTCAAGGTGGACTGGGCGCTCAGTGGGGCCATTCCCTGGAAAGCCGCCGAGTGCAAGTCCGCAGCAACCGTACACGTCGGCGGAACCTACGAAGAGATTGCCACGTCCGAGGACTGCGCCGTACGTGGGCGCGTCAGCGATCGGCCGTTCGTGCTTGTCGCCCAACAGAGTTTGTTCGACGATACTCGCGCGCCGAACGGTCATCACACCGGCTGGGCGTATTGCCATGTGCCGAACGGATGGACGATGGACATGACGGAGCGCATCGAGCAACAGATTGAGCGCTTCGCGCCAGGCTTCCGCGATCTCATCCTTGCGCGACATACGATGTCCCCAGCCGATGTGGAGCAGCGCAATGCCAACATGATCGGCGGCGACATCTGCGGCGGGGGGAATCAGTTCCGTCAGCTCGTATTCCGCCCCACGCGTCGGTGGAACCCGTACACGACACCGAATCCGCGCCTGCTGCTGTGCTCGAGCTCTACACCGCCAGGCGCCGGCGTGCATGGGATGTGCGGTTATTGGGCTGCGTCTTCTGCCCTGGGAGGTATTCTCCGATCATCGCGTAATGGAATGTAACGATTGCGCAAGATGACATAGCGGGATTTCCGATCATTCCCAGCCGTGTGGATGCGTTCCGGACACGGTTACACCAAGAGTGCGGCGCAATTCTTCCTCGTTGACGAAGTCGGCCGTCTCGGGCAGTTCCAGAATGCGCCGAATGGCTGCAGGAGAGCCGCCATTCGCACGTGCGGTTGTTACGAGTTTCGCTCGGGGTGCTGGGTAGTCCAGGCCACGCAGCGCATCTTCCAGTTCCTTCGTGGTTGGATCGTTCGGTGTCGTCATCTCAGGCCCCGTGAAGTTGGTTCGTACACGCACGCGTCACGCGGCCGGCCGTGCTGCTCGTGACGCGAATGTCGTCGATCTTTGCCGCGGCCAGTACGACCTCGGTGGCTGGAGGTCCATTGGTACTGAAGATTTGGATCCGTCTTGGCACTGTGGCACCCCTTCGACTTGGGACCGCTGCATTTAGCATTCCGGTCGGGATGCGGCCCTGCGAGCGCCCGTGGCTTATTTGACCTGATCCCCCTGTAGGAGTTACTGCCGGTTGTTAGATTTACAGTCGCCGAGGCGACGCGAACAGTAGCGGCCGGGGCAGCACAGTCCGCCGATCGAACACCAGGATTTACCCAAACAGCCGTGCTCCTCTGGATCCGGCCAGGTCGTGGGCGCATCTGGACGGCGCACTTCGAGTTCGTTGTGTGCCGAAATCCTTTGGCTTTCGCCACCTGCGGATGCCAACAATTGTCGACTCTCGTCGCTCGTTTCGGAGTGTCCCTGAAAGGGTTGTTTTCGGCACGGGCGATTGGTCTCACCGGCCGGGGCGTCCCTTGCTGTTGCCAAGACAGCGGCGCGACTCGGGAGGAACGGGACGTCACTGTCGGCGCGCGGCGCGAAACCTACCCTCGATTTAGACATCAGCCTCTTCGCTCAGCACACGCGGCCAACGGTTCGTTGACGACGCCGGCAATGAGCGGCGCGCGCACGCCGCCGCGACCGTCTGACCTGAGGACGTTCTCGTTAGAGGTTTTCCGGTCGGAATTTACGGCGGCGGTCGACTGTTCCTCCCGAAATCATTTCGAGAAATTGACGTATCTCGTCCAAGGGATAGGACCGCTTCCGGTACGATCGCTTCATATGAGTCCTCCCAACGGGCAGGATTCAAGTGGGGGCGAAGCCCCGATCGTCATGCCCCAGGAGGATAAGGCGACGCAGGTAGCCGCATAAGCATGCACAAGGGTTGGTGCTGTTCAGGAGCAGTTCGAGCCGTACCCGGTTCGCGAGGTGACGGTCGGTCCGATTCGAGTGCAGCGCGCACTGCCTCTTCGTGGAAGACGCCTGATCGGTCCGTGGTGCTTTCTCGATCGGTTCGGGCCACTCACGTTCAGCGAAGGCACGCCAATGGATGTTGCGCCGCATCTGCATATCGGACTCCAGACCGTGACGTGGCTGCAGCAGGGCGAACTCGTCCATCATGACAGCCTGCAAAAGTGAGGGCAGTCTTCGACCGGCGGCGTCAACGTGATGACGTCGGGACACGCCGTCGCGCACGCTGAGCGCACGCTAAAGAACAATACCGGTCGGCTCGGCGGCGTGCAGTTGTGGACCGCCTTGCCCGATCACGATCGGAATAGTTCTGCGTCGTTCCAGCACGTTCCTGAGGTGCCGGTGCTGGAGATGTCAGGTGGTCTGGCACACGTTTTCTCCGGCACGCTCGGCAACACGACGTCGCCAGCCAGCCATTTCTCGGCGCTGGTCGGTGCTGACCTGCAGGTTCATGCACATCATTCGCTGACTCCGATCGAGCGCACACACGAACATGCGGTCCTGATACTCAGCGGCGAGCGCCCTGGAGAAACAGTCGCTGGCGCCCGGAGTCCTGTACTACCTGGGGACGCAGAGAGCCGACCTGAGCTTCGCGTCGGCCGAAGGCGCGCACGTGTTGCTCATTGGCGGCTTTCCATTCGCCGAAACGATCTTGATGTGGTGGAACTTCGTCGCGCGCGGACTCCCGAGGAAATTCGGACTGCGCGCGATGATTGGGAAGCGCATCGGCGATTCGGCGATGTTCCCGCCTATCAGGGCCCTCGTCTGTCGGCGCCGGAGCTGACTCGCCTCGCGCAGCCGAATCCTGTCAGTTGAATTCGTCCCGACGTCCGCTTCGGACCAGTGTCCCGCAGACCGTGAGCGCTGTGCAGCCGCCGCGCGTCATGCGCGTCGGGCTGCACAGAGGTTGTAAACAGACGACGCTCGCCACCCGTTGCCGGGCCCTGTGTCCAGCGATTAGTAGCCCCAGGAGTATCTGAACTGCAGCGTCTGCCTCAGCTGGGTGTCCTCGGTCACCTGTGGCTGTTGCAACACGTCGATGCGGTAGTCCAGGGACAAGCCTCCTGTCAGCCTCCAGCTGACGGTGTTGCGCCAGTCGAGCGTCGGATCCTCGAGCTCGTCGAAGTCGCCAAAGAGATCGAGGTTGGTGTTCAGCAGCAGCCGGTTAAGCCTGACGGTGCCAACGAGCGTGGTCTCGAGACCCGTTTCGTTGAAACTCTCCTGCTCCGAGAGCTCCTGAAAGCCTGTCGCGCTGTTGTCGAGCACGAAGGCGCCATTGAACCGGTTCTGCCGGAGGCCGAAGCCGGCGCGCCAGTCGAGCGACGCTATCCGGCCGCGCAGCAGCCGGACGTTGATGCCGACTCCCTCCCTGATCGACACCGGCGCGAAGGCGTCCCCGACCTTGAAATCCTCGTTCGCTGGCACGAACTCGGTGCTCGTCGTGCCGTCCAGCAGATGCTTCACCACGGTGGTGTCTTCGGTGACCAGCACATTCGACTCGAAGAGGTTCGTCAGCACGCCGAAGCGCACGTAGGGCCCGATGCGCGAGCCGCCCAGCAACCGCGTGTAGATCGTGTCGAACCGTAAGCGGTCGACTGTCTTCTGCAGCGGCAGCTTGGGCGAGACCTCCGGATCGATCGACACGAAGCCTTCCTCAACTTCGAAGATGATCCCCGCGTAGTTCCTGTCGCGGTCGTAAATCATGTACGTGTCGAACGTAAAGTCTCCGCCGATCGTCGTCTGGTTGGATGTACCCACGACGTTCGAGGAATCCGTGATCGGCACACCGACGCCGACCGTGAAGGTGCGCGTCCAGGCTGAGCCTGGCTGCACGAGGCCCAGTTCATTGGGTGGGACCACTCCTGCCCCGAGCAGGCTCCCGTCGTCCGGATCCTGGACGAGCTTGAAATACACCATCTGCCCGTATGGGATGACGACCGTGGAGAAGTCGACGCGCGTGCGATAGTTGGCGCCGGGCCGCACGATGCGATAGAGACCCGGCGCCGCCAGAATCGTCTTGAGTTTTTCCCCGAGCAGCGTGTCGGCGCCGAAGCCGACGGTGTACGGCTGGCGGTCGGCGACGTTGATCAGCTCGTACGTACCGCGATGGGGAACGTTGTTCCTGTCCACGACCTCGATGAGGATGCCGCCCCACGTCACAGGCACGAGTGTCGTGTTGCCGGCCGTGACTTCGACCGGAACCGACATCATCTGATTGAGTGGGCTCGATCCGATGCGGAGGACGTAGCTGCCCGGCGCCAGAACGATGCGCGTGCCGTTCAGTCCCGAGGCGACGCGCTGGCTCCCCTGATACACGAGCGTTTCCGGCTCGTCGGCGCCATTGGTCATGGCCGGCACGAACACGGCGCCGGAGCCGGCCGGCACCACGGTCGTATCGGCGGCAAGCTGTTCTTCGGCGCTCGGCGCGATCCACGGGTACAGCAGAGACTCGAGGGCCCCTGCCTTTGCCTCCACCGCAATGGCGGGCTGTTGCTGTGCCACCGCGGGCATCGAAAGGGCGAGCAGCGTCACCGCGAGCGCAATCACTCGTCCATGACGCCACTTCTCACAGAGCACGCGTCGCGTTGTCATGAGCTCCCTCCAAGTTGCTTTGTGCTTCGGCAGCATCAACGCTGCCGTGCGCGTGTGAGCCTGAACATTGGGGCGCGTGCGGTACTCGACTGCGCATCGAGAATCCGAAACCATCAACCCACAACCGAATATCAAGCTCGTTCTTTCGGCGAACACGAAAAGGCGACGGCGGATCGCTTCCCTGGATTTCGGTCCGTCGAGGCTGATCGATCGCCGGATCGATGACCACGCCCGCCTCACGCCCGGTGAAGCTCAGCACTGGAACAGCAACCCGTATGCCGTGCGCAGAGGAAGGCTATGAGTCCGGCAGATTCATTGGGATTTTCACGCAGCCGGCGCGCGAACCGCCTGCGGAAGATTTGATCCGTCCGGCCGGAGGAACTCCCGATATGCCGTGAGGAACTCCGAAATGCGGTGGCACAGCTCGAACGGCTGGGCCCCCGCTGACCGGAACAGGTCTGTGTGCACTTCGGGAGGAGATTTCTTCGAACTCCATCGCGGGCCAGCGGGGCTCGGCCTTATGCGCTATGCGACCGAAGGCCGCACCGGCCTTCAACTACTTGCGGCCGATTGACGGCGGGATGAAGGTGTGCGGGGCCGGACCAGCGACCTCAATCGGCCGAACAACGCCGTGACGATGGCGGTGCGCTGAGACGCCACGCGACGCTTGCGCAGCAGTCACCGTCACGACCTTCGGTGAGATGAACGCAAGGCTATCGTCTTCGTTCGCACCTTGCGACGTGTCAAGCGCGTTTCGATCGCGCGGCTTCCGGTAGAGCGAGCGCGCGAACGATCACTTGTTGAAACTGATGCGACCCTCGAAGCTGCCCGTGCCGGTTGCCGTCGCGGCCGCAAAATCGATCGTTTGTACCAACTTCACCGTGAACGAACCTGTCGCGCCGGCGAAGCAACCGGTGCCGCCGGCGATCGTCGCGGTCTGCGTAACAAAGGACACGTTGGGGGGTTGGAACCCGGTCTCCTGACCGACGGTCGTCGTAAAGATCCGATCGCCGTCGGCTGCGGTTAGATTGAACGTTCCCGTCGACTGCGTAGTCGAGATGTTGACGGAGTCTTCCGACGCCGCGGTAAAGCGGCCCAGGTGCGTCGCATTGCCCTCCTCGGTCCCTGAGATCACCAGTGTGGTCGGGGGACAGATCGGCGGACAATTCACCACCCCCCGCGTCTATGAAGAATGAAGGCGGCCAGATTTGCTACCTCTATCCGGGTCGATTGGTGTCATACGAGGACGGCAAGACGTTGATGAGTCAGACACGAACGTTCATCGGGAGTTGTCTGGATCACTATGAAGATGGCGTGGTCTGGTGATCGCTATCGCAACCAAGGTGGCCGATTTGAATCGGCTGTGCTGGTTGTCCATGTCCTACCGAACGACGCAATCGAAACGGTCCGTGTGAAGGCCCCTCTCCCTGACGTTTCGTCGGCAGTGCAGCGAGTACGTCAGGGAGTGTGTCGGGAATTGCCTGGCATCAATGCGACCACCGAACCCATAGACTGATTGGTGCCACCTAACAGGGCGTATATGGACTCCGCCCGTCCACGCAGTAAGAAAACGAAACGATCAAAACCGCAACGCTGATCGGCTGCGGTCGTATATCCGGCCTGTGATCGGTGCGCACGCACCTGGCCATCATGGACATGCGCGCACCGGGGGCCAATCGCTGAACAGCGGTCTTGAAGACCAAGCTTGTTATCGGCCTCGTCCAGTGCCGGTCCGACCTGTCGGGCAATGATCGTATGTTTGCTCGCTGAGCAGCTCCCTTAGTGAAACCGATCGTCTGCGCCTACGCGGCCACCGGCACAGTCCGGTAGGCGGCGTCACGCGCCCACACCGCCGAGACGATGCGCGCGAGTTTGTTCGCGACGGCGATCGTCGTTTTGTTGTGCCCCTTCCGCGCGGCGAGCTGTACGGCCCACGGCTGTAGGCCCGTTAACGGTTTTCGCGCGGCCAACGATTCCTCATGCTCAAGCCGACGAGCGACCCGGACGCGCCACCGCCCCAGATTATCGTCGTTACCGCACTTCGACGAGGAGCTGAAGCGCCTCGTGCCGACGAACTGACCATCCCGTTCCAGAAACACCGGTTTTCGGGACACGCAAAAACGCGAAAGGACCTGTCCCGAAATCCCAGGTTCCCCGCGATCGTTCGGACGGGTTTTCGGAACACCAGACCCGCCCGTCTAGTCGATCGCGAAGGGCGGACGTTCTCAAGCTCAGGTCGAGTTCCGGTTGGGGGTAGGCTCTCGCCGCAGGTGGACTTCGTGGCATCGTGTCGCATGATGCTCCAGGGGTTCTTTCGGGAGCGCCGCCGCCCGGTATAATGAAACGTTCGCGCAGGGATGGTGGTGCGCGCAGAGCACCTACCTCCATCGAACGTAGTGTCCGGCTTCCTTGGCCGCCGAAGCGCAGAGCGCGAAGGTGGCAGCCGGACCGGCTCACGATCCGGAGAGGTACCGAAGTGGTCGTAACGGGGGCGCCTCGAAAGCGTCTTGTCCGCAAGGGCACGTGGGTTCGAATCCCACCCTCTCCGCCAATCCCTCGCTGTGCTCGGTCTTGGCGTCGAGGCTGGATTCAGGCGCGCCGCAACTCGCTGTCGGCTCGTTGCGAGCGGGCACGAAACCCACCCTCTCCGTGGTCTTCAGGCATCACGCAACTCACCTTCGGCTCGTTGCGATTCGGCTCGAATCCACCCTCTCCGCCAACATACGTCTATTTTGTTCGGCAATTTAGCTCTACTAGTGTTTCACCCCACATTAAAGCCCACATGACAAACCGGATCGCCGCTCGGAACACTTCTCGTCGAACGGTAATTCGCTAACCGCCACAGAGGTCTGGTCGTACAAGTTCCCGACCGGAGACGAGGTAACTGTTTACCTAGGCTGGACTGCGACGCGGAGTGACTAGTGGACTGCTTGCCGTAATTCCTCGGCAACCGCGCGCCGAGATTTCTGAAAAAGTGAAGCGCTCCCCGACGGCCCCCCACGACCTTGGTCGACCGACCGTCGACCTCAGGCCCGGGGCTTCCAGGGCTTGAACGCGTTGTCATCCTCCAACCCCTCCATCGCGAACGCGACCGACGGGATGTGCCGCGAGATGATGGACTTCATCGAGTTCTCTTCCACCCAGGCGATCCCCTCTTTCGTGTAGATCTCCGGCCGGTAGTCCTGCGACAGAAAGCGATCGCTCTTGAGACGGCGCGATGCCATCAGCAGGAAGATCCGGAAAGCGGTCTCGCTGAAGCCCATGCCCTCCGGCAATGGCTCGGCCATCAGACCCACCATCGTGTCGACCATCTCCAGATCGTTGTTGTAAACGCGCTTCATCTCGGCGGCCCACTCGGGGTTGTCGGTAATCTCCTCGAAGCTCCTGACCGGCGGCTTGTGAAGCAGACGACGGAACCGGTTGTAGCGCGGGTACTCCGCGTTCACGATCGCGCAGGATGTCGATGGTGCCGAGGTCGAACCGCTCGCCGTTGTCCTGCTGGAGGTTCTGCAGGAACTTCGGGTAGTTGTGCAGGCGGACCGCGCCAGGATGGTGGATCCCGAACGAATAGAACAGATCCGCGAGGTTGAAGCGCGCAAGGAACTCGAGCCCGCGCTGGCCGGACAACTCCGGCAGCTCGGCGTTGGCGAGACCCTTGCCGGTCTCGACCGATCGGATCGTGAAGTGATCCGGCATCAGCGTGTGCATTCGGTAGACCGAGACGAACTCCTCGGTCAGCGAAAATGGCACGCCGGTGTGGTCCGTTGGCGACCCGGGAATCCCAGAGAAGATGTCGTCGTCGGCGAGCTTCGGAAAGACGTTCTGCAGCCTGCTGAAGCGTCCGTGCCAGTTCGTCCTCAGCCCGGTGGACAAAACGTCCCTCGGAAGGATGGCGGACGACCACTCCACTGTGTGAATCTTCGCGAGCAGCGCCGCGTTGACGAGACGCGCCTGCTGGAACAGCCGCTCGTCGTCCCAGAGCGCATTGTGCTTCCTGAGCATGTCGCAGATGGCGTTGTGCTCGAGCGCGAACAGCGCGTGCAGCAGGCTCAGCCCCACCCAGCTGTTCTCGGTGAATCCGGTGATCTCCCGGCCAGTGACCGGATCCACTCCGAGGCGCCCGCTCGAGCTGACCAGCACCTTGCCCTCTCGGCCGGCACGCAGAGACGCCTGGGCGGATGGGCTGCTGCCGTAGACGTGCGAACCGTCCCACCAGTGCGTGTTCTCGTTGATATACGCCGGCGGCCGTGTCGAGTCGGCTACTTTTGATGGATCGGCCGGTGTCTTCGGCACCCGCATGGTCGGCTCGTGCCAGCCGTCGCCTTGACCCAACGGTATGTCGTGGGTGTGCTCCCAGGTGCCCTTCTTGTGCACGAACCAGTCGTGGACCATGAACTGGATCCACGCCGCAGCCATGACGTTGAGGATCGTCGCGGGCTGAAAGACGGTGCGGGTCAGGAGCTCGAGGCTCACCTGTCGAGGACTGGGGGTCAAGAGGTTGGCGGTGTCGGGAAACGCTTCGCTCAAGGGCACGTTGCGCCCAAAACGCATGCCCGCGCTACCCATGCGGGGGCATTTCAGATCGTTGTATGTGCCGTCGCTCGCGCGAACGTTGTAGGCCTCGCTTGCCGCGGGCGCCGTGGAGTTCTCGAGTGGCGGCTCCTCTGTGTCGTGGAGATTCTTCGCCCGCAGTTCTTCGCGAATCTGGTACAGCCTGATGCCCTCGGCGGCACGGGGAAGTTCGTACCAGTTTTTAGAATCCTGGCCCATGGAAGACTCCTGAGAAAACAGTTGACCTGTGTGTGATGGGAAGAGGGACACCGTAATGCTGCAGTTGCCGTGATGTCAACACTCTTCGGAATCGTCATCAGGAAGCCCTGGGCGTGCACAGGTCCAGGCCTCGAGAGGTATGTTCGCTTTGTAGACCTCCCCCATCCCTCCCGCGCCGAGGGCGGACTGAACCTCATACGGGCGTCGCATAATGGTGCTTCGGTCGACCCTCTGATTGTCGTAAGTTGTTGAAAATCTCCTCGCTGCCGGCACGTGGGTGCTGCGGGCACCCTGTCAATCGATTGTCTGCGATGGTTGCGGCTGCCGCGCTCCGAGTGCCGTCAGGCGGGTGACAGCACGAGCGTCGCGGGAAAGCTGATTGCGAATATGCCGAGAAATCGATCAGGACTGGATCATAAAATGTCTCTGCCTTGCTGCTTGCCATGAAGATGCCGGTGGAACGCGGCGGAGGGAATCGGGCCAGACCCGCGCCCCGCTTCGACGCGATGGCTGCACAGCTCGAGGGGCGTGGGAATCCGGCCGTCGCCGCGAAGAACCTGCAGCCGCAGGCACCCGAATGATGAGGCACGCGGTCCTCTTCGGCGCATTCGCCGTCGCGCTGCTGGCGACGGCAGCCGTTCGCGCGCACGACATCCCCAACGACGTCATCGTTCACGCCTTCATCAAGCCCGAAGGGCAGCGGTTGCGCCTACTCGTGCGCGTGCCGCTGAAGGCGATGATGGACGTCGAGTTTCCCTCCCGCGGGCCCGGATACCTCGACATCGCACGTGCCGAGGCGCCGATGCGGGACGCGGCGACCGTCTGGATCGCACAGAACATCCAGCTCTACGAGGAAGACGCGCGGCTGCCCGATGGACAGCTGATGGCGGTGCGGGCGTCGCTGCCGTCGGACCAGTCGTTTCAGAGCTACGCCACCGCGCTGGCGCACGTAAACGGCCCGCGGCTCCCCGACGATATCGAGCTGCCCTGGGAGCAGGCGATGCTCGACACGCTGCTCGAGTACCCGATCGCCTCCGATACGTCCCGGTTCGCCATCGCGCCGCAGTTGCATCGCCTCGGGACGCGGGTCACGACGGCGCTGCGCCTCATCACGCCGGGACGCGCGGAGCGCGCCTTCGAGCTGCACGACGATGCGGGCCTCGTCTGGCTGGATCCGCGCTGGGATCAGGCGGCGTGGCGCTTCGTGCAGTCGGGATTCTTCCACATCCTCGGCGGCGTGGATCATCTGCTGTTCCTGCTGTGCCTGGTCATCCCGCTGCGGCGGATGCGGGCGCTCATCCTGGTGGTGACCGCGTTCACGGTGGCGCACTCGATCACCTTGATCGGATCCGCGTACGACCTGGCGCCGTCGGCGCTCTGGTTCCCGCCGCTGGTGGAGACGCTGATCGCGACGTCGATCGTCTACATGGCGCTGGAGAACATCACGGGTACCGCGCTGCGGCGCCGGTGGATCCTGACGTTTGCCTTCGGCCTCGTGCACGGCTTCGGGTTCTCGTTCGCGCTGCGCGAGTCGCTGCAGTTTGCCGGCTCTCACCTGTTGACGTCGCTCGTAGCGTTCAACCTGGGGGTGGAGGCCGGGCAGATCCTTGTACTGCTGGTTCTGGTGCCGGCGCTGGGACTGTTGTTCCGGTATGCGGTGGAGGAGCGCATCGGCACGATCATCGTGTCGGCGCTCGTGGCCCACACGGCGTGGCACTGGATGTCGGAGCGCGCCGGTCAGCTCGCGCAGTTCCCCTGGCCGGGGATAACCGTCGCTCAGCTGGCCGGCGTCGTCCGCGTGCTGATGCTGCTGGTGGCGGCAGGCGCGATCGCCTGGGTGGCGGACGCGCTGATCAGGCGCAGCAGGCTGGCCCGCGGCACGCCTTCGCCGCCGCTTCCGGGCGTATACTCCAAGGCACAGGTCGCGGCGGCCAGGCCGGCCGCCGAGAAGGAGTGATGATGATGACTCCGAAGCGCAATCTGACAATCGGCATTGGGTTCGCTGTGCTCTTGATCGGGCTGGGTCTGGTGCATCAACGGCTCGAGCAGATCGCGCTGGCGCAGAACCGCCCCGGCGTGCAGGCGCCGCGCTTCGAGGTGGATCCTCTCTGGCCGAAGCCGCTGCCGAACCACTGGGTGCTGGGGCAGGCGATCGGCATCTGGGTGGACGCGCAGGACAACGTCTGGATCATCCATCGCGGCTCCGACACGCTCAACAACAACGAGAGGGGACTCGAGCTGAAGTCGGGCGACTGCTGTGCGGGCGCCCCGCCGGTGCTCGTTTTCGACAAGGCGGGCAACCTGATTCGCAGCTGGGGCGGTCCCGGGGCGGGCTACGACTGGCCCGACAACAACCACGGCATCTTCGTTGATCACGCCGGCAGCGTGTGGATTGGCGGAAACGGCCCGGGCGACTCGCACATCGTGAAGTTCACCCAGGACGGGAAGTTCCTGGCGCAGTACGGCAAGCCGAACGCGCGCCTGAGCGGGAAAGACGCGCAGGGCAATCCGACGTTCACCCGGAACAGCCATGACACGGCGAACTTCGGCCGCGTCGCGGAGATCGTCGTCGAGCCGAAGGCGAACGAGGCGTATCTGGCCGACGGCTACTTCAACAAGCGCGTCGCGGTGCTCGATGCGGCGACCGGCAAGATGAAGCGGGTACTGGGGCGCGTACGGCAGCAAGCCCGATGACTCGGTCGATACAGGCCCGTATGACCCGGCCGCGCCGCCCGCGAAGCAGTTCCGCAACCCGGTGCACTGCGCCGACGTGTCGAACGACGGCTTCGTTTATGTCTGCGACCGGGTGAACGACCGCCTGCAGGTCTTCCGGACGGACGGCACGTTCGTGAAGGAAACCTTTCTCGCGAAGAACACGAAGCTGTCGGGATCCGTCTGGGACGTCGCGTTCTCCCGCGATCCACAGCAGCGCTATCTCTATATCCCGGACGGGATCAACAACCGAATCTACATCCTGCAGCGCGACACGCTGGAGCTGCTCACCAGCTTTGGCGACGGCGGCCGCCAGCCGGGGCAGTTCTACGGCGTCCACAGCATTGCCGTGGACTCGCAGGGCAACATCTATACGACCGAGACGTGGGAAGGGAAGCGCCTGCAGAAGTTCGTGAACCGCGGCGTCGGCCCGGTGCGGACCCTGCACCAGGGGACCGTCTGGCCGAATACCGGCACGCGCTGATTCATGGTGATCCGCACGATCGCAGGGGTCGCGGCTGTCCTCGTGGTGGCCGCGCCGCTCCTCGCCGGACAGGCCGGTCCAGCCACGGGACGCTCCGTGTCGTCCTTCTACGACCTCAAAACCACGACGCTCGACGCTAAGCCCGCAGACCTCTCCCAGTACCGCGGGGACGTGAGCCTCGTGGTGAACGTCGCCAGCTACTGCGGCTATACACCGCAGTACCGAGGGACTCGAGACGCTGCACCGCGAGCTCGAGGGAAGGGGCTTCAATGTGCTTGGCTTTCCGAGCAACGACTTCGGCGGGCAGGAACCGGGCACTGCAGAGGAAATTGCGAGGTTCTGCCGGCTCACCTACGATGTGACGTTTCCGATGTTCGAGAAGGTCGTGACGCGACCCGGCGCCAGGCAGTCGCCCGTCTACGCGTTTCTCGGCCGCTCCGGCAACCTACCCGCCTGGAATTTCAGCAAGTACATCGTCGACAGGCAGGGCAACGTGGTCGCCTTCTTTCCGAGCGACGTCACGCCCGACGATCCTCGACTTCGCGGCGCCATCCTGCGTTCGCTGTCCGCCAAGTAGCGCCCGATCCGGCGACGCTGGTTTCCAGGTCGCGACTGCGCAGATGGGCCTGTTCGACGATGAAGTCCTTCGTTTCACGGTTGCTGGTGTAGCTCTCAATTCGGAGCTTCAGGGTGAGGCCGCGTTCCACGTCCTTCACGCCCGTCTTGCGCCGTGAACGCTTCGTGGGCAATGCAGCCTGACCCGTGCGCAGCAATCGCTCGGAGATCCCACCGCTGATAGCAGGCGTTACCTCGTCTCGCGGATGCAGGCTGCAGGCGAACTTCGCGACTCGACGTCATCGAGATGACGTCGATGTGTCTTTCTCTTTGTCACGATCTGGACGTTGGCACGTTCCCAGCCGGCTCACCGACGCCGGCGCGACGGTAGTGTCCAGTTTTCGAGGGACAGGCCGTGCACCCGTTCGAACTCCGCCAGATTGTTCGTCACCAGCATCAGTCCCATCGCCCGTGCATGAGCGGCGATGAACAGATCGTTGGCGCCGATCATCTCTCCGCGCTTCTTCAGGTCGGCCCGAATCTCGGCGTAGTGAATCGCCGCGTTGTCCGTCAGGTCAAGTGCTTCCACGTAAGGCAGGAATGCGGCAAGCGCAGCGGCATCTTGAGCGCGCCGGGGCGAGACCTCGACGCCGTACAGCAACTCCGCCTTCGTGACCACCGACATGCAGACGTCGCTAACCGGCACCGACTGCAGGCGTTTGAGCACGAGTGGGTGTGAACGCTTCATGATGTACGAGCACGTGTCGGTGTCCAACATGTAACGCGGCATTCAGCCCTCGCGCTCCTGGATCGGCAGGTCTTCGACACCGTTCATGAATGTGTCGGATGCCGCAGGGGCGGTTTCGAGGTACGAGCGCCAGTCTCGCGGCCGGGGTGAGAGGATGACGTCTTCACCCTCCTTGCGAATGAACACCTCGTCCGTCTCGAACTGGTACTCCTTGGGCAAGCGGACGGCTTGGCTGCGGTTGGTCATGAAGACCTTGGCGGTACGGGGCATGGTGAAAGCCTCCGCCGCCATTATGCCATATACGTTCAGTATATGGCTCCGCGTGCGCAATACGTGCGTCTACCCGGGTCTTGAGCGTTTCTGGCGGATCGTGAGGAAGATGAATTCCTGATCGACGAGAATCTGCCGCATCAACCGCGCGGACAGAGCAAGAAAATGCGTCGCGGCTCACGATATCGGCTCACGCGCGTTCGCATGGCCTTCGCTGGAAGCAGCCATCGTGACCAGGACAACGCCACCTTCGGATACAATTTGTCGCTGTCGACAGGACAACCACAATGTCCTGATGCTGGATTGCCGCCCCGCTTTCACTGATGGAGGGCTCCGATGCGCCGAGTAAACATGTTCTCTCTAGCAACAGCAACGATCGCCGCTGTGCTTGCTGGAATGTCTGTTCCAGCCTCCAGCCAGGCGCCGGTCACGGCGTTCGAAGGAGCTCGGATCATCGTCGGTGACGGCAGCCCTGCGATCGAGAAGGGAATCATCGTCGTGAACGGCACGACGATCCAGGCTGTAGGTGCCAACGTGCAGGTGCCCGCTGGGGCCCAGCGGGTGAACCTGGCTGGCAAGACCGTCATGCCGACGATTCTCGACACCCATATCCACGCGCCCGCGACGCGCGAACAGATGATCCGTGACCTGAGACGCCGCGTCTATTGGGGTGTTGGCGCCGGGATGAGTATGGGCACGGACACGACCGACGTCGTGTTCAAGGTCAGGGATGAAACCAGGAACATGCCTGGAACCGCCCGGCTCCTGACAGCCGGTCGTGGTGTCACCGGCATAGAGAAGGGACGCGAGCAGAGCGCGTACTGGGTCGGCACTGTCGCCGAAGCGCGCCAGGCCGTGCAGGAGAACGCGAAACGGCGGCCGGACATCATCAAGATCTGGGTCGATGACCGCGACAACACCGTGCCCAAACTGACGCCGGAGCTCTACGGCGCCATCATCGACGAGGCACACAAGCAGAATGTCCGGGTCACTGCACACATCTTCGACCTCGAGGACGGCAAAGGGCTGCTCAAAGCCAGTGTCGATGCGTTCGCGCACAGCGTGCGTGACCGCGACGTTGACCAGGAATTCCTGAGCATGATGAAACAGCGGCCGAACATCACCGTCAATCCGAACCTGCCGTCGCCCGGCAGAACGTGGGATATTGCGTGGCTGCAGAACAGAATCCCGGCCGACGAGTACGCCACCGTTCAGAAAGCCAACGTCGACGACCCCAAGCAGGCGGAACTGTACGGCATTCAAGCGCGCAACCTGAAGCGGCTCAGCGATCAGGGTACCCGCATCGTGCTCGGCACCGACGGCAACACGCCGTGGGCGCCGCACCAGGAGATGGAAGCCATGGCCATGGCCGGCATGACGGCGATGCAGGTCATCGTTGCCGCGACAAGCCGCGCGGCCGAGTTTCTGCGGTTCACCGACACCGGCACGCTTCAGGCCGGCAAGAACGCCGACATGATCGTGCTCGATGCGAATCCGCTGGACAACATCACCAACACACGGCGGATCAATGCGGTCTATCACCGAGGCCAGGTGGTGAACCGCAGCGCCTATCCCAACTGATTGGCGTTATCGCCCGATGCATTTTGGGGGCCGGAGCGCAGACCGCTCCGGCCCTTTTTGCTGGGGAGTGCAATGGTCATGAATGTCGATACAGCTGGCGCAGGGAGCGGAATTTTTCCACTTCCTTAGTTCGATGTCTTGGCTGGCGTTGGCCTGGAAACGCACTCCTGGAAAAGCGCTCACGGCCGCGGCGCACTGGTCTGCGCTGCGGGGGTGAGCTTCAGCAGCTTGCCATTCTCGCTGTCGGTGAGCACGTACACGGCACCGTCCTGGAACACCCGAACGTCGCGAATGCGCTCGTTCAAGTCCCGGAGGAGCGGTTCCTCGTTGACGACCTTGTCGTCCTTACCCAACTCGAGACGCAAGATCGCCCGACCGGCCAGCCCCCCAACCAGTACGCTCGTCCTCCACCGCGGGAACAGATTGCCCTGATAGAACGCGAGGCCAGATGGCGCGATGATGGGGTCCCAGTAATAGCGCGGCTGCTCGAGGCCTTCCTTCTCCACGATACCCTCGCCGATCTTCGTCCCCGGGTAATTGATGCCGTGCACGATTATCGGCCAGCCGTAGTTCTTGCCTCGTTCGATCAGATTGAGTTCATCGCCGCCGCGGGGACCATGCTCGGTTTCCCATAGCCGTCCGTCCGGCGCAAACGCCAGCCCCTGGGGCGTCCGATGGGCCATTGACCAGATCTCGGGCAGCCCCAGCGATGGATTGCCTGGAGCGGCTTTCCCTTCCGGTGTGATGTGGACGATCTTGCCCAGGTATGTGTCGCGCTGCTGCGCCTGCAGCGGGATCGGATCGCCCGTGGAGCGGTCACCGATCGAGACGAACAGATTTCCGTCCTTCGGATCGATCGCGATTCGCGCACCGACCTG
>CAWHBF010000025.1:0-705727 GCA_963827515.1 uncultured Acidobacteriota bacterium
GCGTCTCCACGCGATGCTTGGCCCTTCAGATCCGCGAGGCGAATATCAGGCACAAAGAGATCACTCAACGCCGCCTTGCAGCTGTGGCACTCATGCGACCGCCTTCCAGCGTAAGCGGATGAGGCAAGCGGCAATCAGGACGGCACCAACGCTGACCGCAGCCAACTCCACGAGGCGGAGGTAGAGCGTGCGCCGCAGCAGGTCGAAAATCATGAAACTCGTGAGAAAGAAGCCCGTCAACGCGACCGTGCGCCAGCCCGTCGACAAATCGCGCCATCGATCAACGAGACACATGTACCCGGGCAGCCCGAGCAGGAGCACGTAGTCCCATCCTTGCGGCGACAGAAGCGGAATCAGCACACAAAAGTACGCCGCCTCGAGATAGTTCGGCTCGGCCACCTGTCGGCGCCACAACATGACAGCGCCGCCGGCCGCCATGGCGGTCACCGCCGAGCCGAGCGCAAGGGCGCCGGCCAGAGGGCCCGGCCCGATCCACTTCGCCCACATCGAGGCGAACGAGATGTTGTCGGCGACCGAGAAGATTGGGGGCCGTGGTGTCGGTGACGGTGCGATACCACTCGTGCAGCAAGGTCACGTTGCCATCCCAGCCGTAGGCGAAGGCCGGCAGGATGAGGCCGGCCGCCATGACCAGCGTGAACGGGACGAACGGACGCCATCCAAACGTTCGGGCCAGCCACGGCACCAGCACGAGGGTATACGGCTTGACGAACACGCCGGCGGCGATGGCGGCTCCAGCCGTGAGCCCCCGCCCGCGCTGCACGGCGATCACCGCGCCAATCATCAGCAACCCGACCGGCAAATTGAATTGTCCGAACGCCAGCTCCTTGACGAAGAACTTGCCGGTGAGGAGAACCGTGAGCCAGACGAGCACCTTCGACGACAGTCGCCGATCGGGCAAGGCGAAGAGCGACAGCCGCACGAACGCGACGGCCATCGCGGCCGTCAGCGCGAACCAGATGACCTCGCCGACTTGCTTGGACACCCATGTGAAGGGCACCATGAGCTGCGCGAACGCCGGCAGATACTTGTACTGGTAATGACCGTCATCCGGCCTGTACAGCGGCTCATGGGCAAGGAAGCGCACGGCTGCGGTGCGTGGCACGGCGAAGTCGACAAGCTCCGCGCGTTTGAAGCGTACGAGGCCGTAAGCGCTGGCGACAACGAGCACGATCGCCATCGCACGGACGATCGACCACCGCCGGGTTCGCACGCAGCCAGCCTATCTCACTCCCATCGTATCGGGCGACGATTTGCTGATTCGTCACGTACTGGACAGAATGGTGTCGCGAGCCCGACTGTGACTCCAAACCTCATGCGGACCATCGACTTCTGGGTGGGGATCCCGCTGACGTTTTGCGTCACCGTGGCCTGCCGGCATCCAGCGCTTCCTGGGGCTCGCCGCTTCACCTGTCGGCGCACCGCGCAACATTCTGTTCATTCAGCTCGCCGAGATGGGGACGATGGTCGTCGCCTACCCGGCGCTCAGGAAAGCGCGCGAGCTCTTTCCGGATGCCACGCTCCACGTTCTGTGCTTCACTGAGATTCGGTCGAGCGTGGAGATGCTCGAGATTATTCCTTCGGAGAACATTCTCACCATCGACGCACACTCCGCTCTCGTCACTCGCGCGCGATTCGCTTCTCTTTCCGTGGCGTGCTCGCCGCCGCCGGATCGACACCGTCATCAACACGGAGGCATTCGTCAGGTACAGCAGCGTGTTGAGCTATCTGTCCGGCGCGCGCCGGCGAGTCGGCTTCCACCGGTTCAACCAGGAGGGCATGTACACAGGCGATTTGTTGACACACAAAGTGCTCTACAACGCGCACATCCATGCCGCGCATACGTTTCTCGACCTCGTCCACGCACTCGAAGCCCCGCCCGACCAGGTGCCGCGCGTCAAACGACCCAAGGCGATGGACCGCCTCGACGTTCCGAAGATCGTGACCGATGCAGGAGCGGCTGCCGCGATCTGGCGAAAGCTTCGCGCCATCGCTCCCGACGTCGGCCCCACCCAGAAGCTCGTGGTGATCAATCCGAATGCGAGCGCCCGATTTCCGATGCGCCGCCTGCCCCTCGAATCGTTCGCCGAGCTCGCCCGCCAGCTGCTCGAGGATCCCGAGGTCTTCGTTCTGATCACAGGCGTCGCGAGCGAGAAGCCCGACGCTCAGTACATCTGCTCGCAGGTCGCATCGCCGCGTGCGCTGGACCTCACTGGCCGAACGACGATGAAAGAGCTCCTGCACCTGTTCGATCTGGCACACGTGCTGGTCACGAACGACTCCGGACCAGCGCACTTCGCCGCGTTGACACAGATCCACGTCGTCGTCTTCTTCGGGCCCGAGATCCCCGAGCGCTACCGGCCGCTGACGACGAGCTCGGACGTCGTCCACACCGGATACTCCTGCAGTCCGTGCATCAGTCCGTACAATCAGCGGCTGTCGCCCTGCAACGACAACCTGTGTCTGAAAAGCATCAATGTCCGGGAGATTGCCGCGCTCGTTCGAGCGCGCCTGGAGGGCTCGGTCTGCGGCGGGTGCGTTTCCCTCGAACGCTTCATGACCGCTCGCGAAGGACACGAGCCCGCAGGGCAGACAGAGGATCCCATGACGCTGGCAGCCCGCAAGTAGTGAAACGAGGCGCTCCGAGACCTCATCGACGCCGACTACCAGGGCGCTCTGAACCCTCTAGCCGGCCAGCGGTGGGCGCACCTGGTGGGCGCACTTCGAGCTCACCCGCATAATGATTACGTCACTTATCCTCCGCAAAAGACCGAGGACGTGCGTGAGGCGCGCGCAGGTGTCCGTGCACGTTGAGCATTACGGAGCGGGGAAGTCGTCCGCGGACTTCTTTGTGCAAGGCCGCGACGCCCGTAAACCGTCGGCTCAGCGCGAGGCGCCTTCGAGGGCCGTTGCGTGATGCGGCTCGTACAGCATCACCTCGACACCACCCGGAAGGCCTAGCATGACGGTGATCCCGAAGCCCTCGTCTTGTGGTTCACCGTTCACCTTGACGCCCTTCGACCGAAGATCGCGAATCGTCGCTTGAATGTCGTCGCACATAAACGTGAGCTGATGGCGCACACCGGATTCGTACGTCGGGCCCTCTGCCGGATGCACACCGAGCTCCGCCGGTGGCAACGCAAAGATCAACCAACCCTCTCCTGCATCCACATGCTTGAAGCCGAAGGCGTCGCGAAGCATGGTACGAAGAGTGATCGGATCAGACGTGTACAGCAGGGCATGCGTGCCAATGATCGCCATGGTGGTGTCCTCCGGAGCATTATAGGGATAGGTTCGACGTTCACCGAGGACGTCGGACGTGACGTCGGCGCCGACGCGGCTTCGGCGACAACATCGGAATTGACCCGTGGGTCACCAGGAGTATGCCGCGGATTCCGAGGCGGGTGATTCGCCTCCTAGCCAGTCGAGGCAAGGACGTGCCCGTCCGCCGAAACAAACGGTGTGCTCTGGTATCACTGTTTGAAGAATCCATCCGCGATCAACCATTGGGATGTGGTATTCGTCATTGCGCTGCTTGCTCTCGCAGGCGCTGGAGCCTTGTATCAGCTCATTGAAACCGCCAAGTATCGGCGCAGGTTCGGTCCGCCTGGTCTTCTGATTGACGTAGGCGGCCATCGGTTGCATGCAACTTGCCAAGGACAGGACCATCCGGTAGTCATGCTCGAATCAGGGATCGCAGCATCCTCCCTGAGTTGGGCGATGGTGCAGCCCGAAATCGCAACATTCACACGTGTATGCGCGTACGACCGCGCAGGGCTCGCGTGGAGCGATGCGCCCTCAAGTCCGCTGACCTTCACGCGCCTTGTCGACGAGTTCGCTGCGGTGATCGCGCACGTCGCGGACAGAAAGCGTTGTGTGCTGGTTGGCCACTCCTTTGGTAGCTGGATAGTGCGCGCGTACGCGTCACGTCATCCCGAAGGTGTTGTCGGCCTCGTGCTCGTCGATCCCCCAACTGAGTGGCTGGTCATGACCCCGCACCGCGCGCGGCTGCTGCGTGGCGGAAGATACTTGTCAAGGATTGGTGCGCTGCTCGCGCGTCTCGGAGTGGTGCGCGCGTGCTTGGCCCTCTTGACAGCCGGCGCGCCCGGGGCACCTCGTTACTTCGTAAAACTCTTTGGTCCCACCGCTGCACGTACGCTCGAGCGACTGGTCGGCGAAGTGCGCAAGCTGCCGACGGATGTTCAACCGATCGTGCAGGCACTGTGGTGTCAACCAAAATGCTTTCACGCCATGGCGGGCCACCTCTTGGCACTCGAACGAAACGGCGCTTCAATCGCTGGGTTCGATCTGCCGAAAGAGATCCCGGTAGTCGTCATCTCCAGTGGAAATCAGCCGCCGGAAGAGATTGCCGAGCATCGGGTACTGGCGGACCGCTCTGCCAAGGGTCGTCACATCATGGCGGCGCGAAGCGGGCATTGGGTTCAATTCGATGAGCCGGAATTGATCGTTGCAGAAGTGCGGGGCTTGGTCGAGCGGGGGCGCGCAGCAATCGAGCGCTCCTTGTCTCCTACCGGAGTCCCCGATAGATCATCCACGGCCCGATAGCCGGGATGACGAGCCTTGCGATGCTGATCACAATCGCGCTGGAAGAATCCGGTGACAGGAGTCCGAAGAATATGGCGCGGCCTGCGTTCATGTTGATCGAGAGGGATATGGCCAGCACGATGCCGCCTGCAACCACTAGAGCGAGGCGAACGAGCAGCGTTCGCAGCCATCCCCTCACTTGCTCGAATCGCATAGTGCACTCTGCAGGGTACTCCCTGCGCTGAGGCCCTGCCATGGTGTCCAGTTCGACTCGACTCGCGTCTGTAATTTATTGACGCGTGGGGTGGTACATGCCTGCCGGCGCGAATTGTGGCCATTGAGACGGTCTGGTCGCTTGCCACTTGCGCGATCGAAGTTCTGGAGTAGGATGGCCCTCGGCTATCCCCAATGCCGCACCGTCTCTGCCCGCTCTGCAAACAGCCGGGGCGCATGCTCCCGGACTCCAGCCAGAATGCCGTGGTTGAGTACCTACCGCTGCGACCCCTGCGGGCAGGTCTGGTCGCATAGCAAAGCGAATCCAAACGCGCCAGCGGTCAACGTCACCAGGCCGCCCGAACCGCTGGCCAAACCGGCCTCGTCGCGGGGTGCTACTCGAGAGTAGAGGGAGGATCGCCCGAATGAGGTCCGCTCCGATGGCTGTCTTGACCATCACCCTCATAGGCTGCTCTGGCCAACCGGTGCCGACTGCTCCGAGTGGGCCCGCTCCACGCCTGCCGCAGCCGGTGGCCATTTTCATGATGGTGTTTGACAATGCCCAGTCGCCCGCGTGCATTCCTGGCGCGACCCTCGGTTCGCTCGCGCGCGCCTGGTCCCGCCGATTACCTCCCTAGCGCAGCGAGGGATTCCACGGGCAAACCCATGCGGTGAACGAGCCGAGCAAAGCGTGGGTCTGTGCGGAGTGGATCAAGATCGGGGTCCGTCCACCTGAACGGAACGATCCGGCGTTCTGTCACGGTCTGCTCGAGTGCAGCCAGGGCCCGGTCGTGGTCACCCTGCAGGACGGACGCGCGGGCATCGAGCACCAACCCTCGAGTGGGCTTGCGGCCCACTGATCCCGTCATCGAAGGCCACGTCGGGGTTGGCTGACCACTGGCCGCGTCCAGCATGACACGAATACGGGTCGGCACTTGTCGGGGAGGTGACTGCTCCAGTCGGGTCAGTATCTGGCGCGCCTCCGTGAATCGACGCTGCGCGACGTACAGATCCAGGAGGCGTCCGAATGTAAACATGAAACCAGGATCCAGGGCGAGGGCACGCAGGTACCGGTCTTCCGCCTCACCGAAACGTCGCGCCCGGTACAGTGCTCGTCCCTCATCGGACAGGGCCAAGGGCAACCGCGCGTCGACTGCAGTAGCCTTTTGGGCCTGCACTATCGCCTCGTCGAATCGAGCCTGCGCCTGCAGCAGAAACGAGTACTCGCTGTAGGCGAGAGCGAGGCTGGGTTTAAGCCCTATTGCCCGCCTGAAGGATGCTTCGGAGCGCTTCCAATCCCAGTCGTAGTAGCCCAAGACTCTCCCTACTTCGACATGCGCTTCGGCGAGGGTGGGGTCTTCCTCGATCGCGCGAGCCGCCAGCCGCCTTACTTCCAGTCGGCTGGCGCCAAATTCGCCGTTCAGAATGTCGTGCTCGAACCTCGCGCCGGCCAGCCCCGCAAGTGCCGGCGCGGACCCCGGGTCGATTGCCAACGCGCGCTCGAAATATTCAATGGAGCGGTCGATTGCGGCGACACTCCGGAGCTGCCGGTTGAACTGCCCACGCAGGACCAGCTCGTAAGCCTCGGGAGTCAGCTGCTCCGTGCCCGAATTCGAGGCATTCACGCTGCCAGCCGCCGGGTTCGTTGATACGGCCGCACCTCGAGGCCCACTCAACAATGCTGCACTTGCCGCAAGGACCGCGCACAATGCCGTCAAAGCGGCTGCCGGGAGCAACAGCGCCCGCCATGAGCGGCGCGCCAGCGGGCCAAAGGCGTGCACCCGATCCAGTGTGTCACTTGTAGGCGGGGCTACGCTGGTAAGGGGACCGGCCTGTCGAGGCGTCTGTGTCACCTGTAGCGGCGATTCGGCGTTCGACCCTGGACGGATGGCGGACGACTGCTCAACAACCGGCGCGATGAATCGATACCCTCTCCGCGGAACCGTTTCGATGTAGCGGGCACACTTGGCCGAATCCCCGAGGGCCCTCCGCAATCGGCTCACGGCATGGGCAAGATTGTTCTCGGTGACGAAGGTTCCGGGCCAGACGACCTCGAGTAATTGCGCTTTTCCAACCAGCATGCCTCGGTTGTCCAGCAGGTGCAGCAGCACGTCGAATGCCTTCGGCTCCAACGTGACGGGCAGGCCGGCCTTGGTCACGCGCATCGCCGCCCGGTCGACGCAGATATCATCGAACGCATAAGCCAGATCAATTCACATCGGCGCTCACCCCTTGAGTGAAGGCGGTCCTCACGATTTCTTCACGATCTCTCCAGAGACTCCTCAAGACGCCGGCACCGCTCCCGGTTAGTTTCGAGCCACGCGTGGAGGGCATGGATTATCGCCCCCGCGCGCTTGCGAAGGAAGTTCAGGCCGGGTTCGCAGTCCGCCGTGGCGCCCAATGGTGTCCGCCGGCCGGGTTGCTCGCCTCAGCCAAAACGCCCAAGAGGAGGGATTGCCATGCGCGCGTGTTCTCTCTTGATCACTTGTGTCCTGCTCGCCAGCCCTGCTCGGATCTCTGCAGACACCGTCCCTAACGCGGTCACTGACTGGGCCACAATCGTTCAACCGGCGATCCACAACGCCGCCGCCCCACGCCCACCGGCGAGCTCCCAGGTGCTTCACGCTATGGTACTACTCGCCGTGTACGACGCCGTCGTCGCAATCGAGGGCGGTTACCAACCTTACGCCGCCGCCATCAGCGGGTACCCGGGAGCTGACGTCGGGGCAGCGATCGCGACGGCCGCCTACCTGACGGCTCGCGCCCGAGTGGCCGTGTCGCAGCACGCGTACCTCGACACGCAGTACGCCAGCTATCTCTCAGGCATCCCCGACGGTCCGGCAAAGAGCGACGGCATCGAGGTGGGCGAGGTTGCGGCAACGGCGATGCTCGCGTTGCGTGCCAACGACGGTTTCGGGAACGTGGTGCTCTATCAGTGCAGCTCGAATCCGCCGCCGGCCGGCGAGTTCGAGCCGAATGGAGGCTGTTCTACACAACCGGTGGACGTGAAGGTCGCCCAGATCGTGCCGTTCACGTTCAGCGATCCGAGCCAGTTCCGCCCTGATGGCCCGGACCCGCTGACATCAAACGCCTACACCGAGGATTTCATCGAGACGCGCGACTATGGGCGGGTCGACAGCATTTTCCGCTCGCCCGAGCAAACCGACATAGGGTACTTCTGGTCCGAGCATGCATACGTGCATTGGAATCGCAATCTGATCAGCCTGGCGATCAGCCGCGGCTTGAGTCTCCGAGATACTGCTCGCCTGTTTGCGATGGTGCACACCGCGGCGGCCGACGCGATCATCGCCGGGTTCGAAGCCAAGTACCATTACGCGACGTGGCGGCCCAGGACCGCGATTCCCGGGGCGGATAAGGACGGAAACCCCGATACGGACGCGGATCCGACTTGGATACCGCTACTCACCGTAAAAAATCCGGAGTATCCGTCCGCGCACGGGTTCTGGTCGACGGCCGTCACGGATGTCGTCGCCTCCCTCTTCGGTACTAATAAGGTCACCTGGACGATCGGGACCTCCCAAAGTGCCGTGCCCCAAGTAATTCAGACGGAACGGACGTATTACAGTCTCAACGCGCTGATGCGCGAGATCGACGATGCACGGGTGTGGGCTGGGCTGCACTGGCGTCATTCGATGCGCCATGGCGATCAAATCGGCCGCAAAGTTGCGTCGCATGTGGTCCGGAGCTTCTTCCGGCCGATACCGTGACAATCCATTTGGTGATGTCAGATGCTCGCGCCCGCTAATAGCTCGAGCGCAAATGGATGTGGACTTGAACTCGCACTGCAGCCAAGCTGGCGCGCGCCCCGTGAACGGGAGCGAACAGATGTTCACTTCGGCGATCGGACGGAGAGTCACTACATCGTCCGCTGCCGAGGTGTCACTCGCGCGGAATTGGGGCCGAGGCAACGCCCAATCGTTCCAAAGCCCTTCGCGGTGTGATCTGGATAGCCCGTGGTTTGTGGTTGGTGGACCCGCTGACCCGGAGACGACGGCTGATGGCGCTCGCGGTGGCGCCATGAGGCGCGCGCCTCGGCACCGTGCCCCGCGCTTGCCCTTGCCTCGTCGCCGAGAGCGCGGAGAGCCGCACGGGCGCCGTGGAGGCATTCGTGCGCTGATCGAGCGATCCTGCTCGAACCCGATGGCGACCAGCTGAAAATCACGCTGAAGGGCGACCTGGCCGGAATGCTGCGTGCGGCCAGAGACAGCAAGAGGTCGCCAGAAGCCGGCGACCTCCTACTCCAAATAAAACTGGTTGCGGGGGCGGTTACGTGCCATTGGCGACGGTGGCGGCATGACGAGTCCCACGATTCCCGAAGCCCTAAACGGGTCCTTTGGTTCTTGCGGTCGATGGTGGTCCAGACGAGGATCGTCTTATGACTGAGAAGAAGGTTTGGCTCATCACCGGCGCTGGTCGGGGTTTGGGCGTTGACGTCGCGAAGGCGGCCTTGAGCGCCGGCTACTCAGTCATTGCCACCGGTCGCGATGCTGCGAAGGTTGCCGTCGCGGTGGGCGACCACGGGAACTTATTGACCATCAACCTCGACGTGACACGCCCGCAAGATGCGGAGGCGGCCGTTGACGCCGCTGTCACGAAGTTCGGCCGAATTGACGTTCTGGTCAATAACGCGGGCAACTTCTTCGCCGGCTTCTTCGAGGAGTTGAGCCCCGAACAGGTTCGCAATCAACTCGACACACTGCTGTTCGGCCCGATGAACGTCACTCGCGCCGTCCTGCCAGTGATGCGGAAGCAGCGCTCTGGTCTGCTGGTCACTATGTCCTCGACGGCGGGCATTGCTGGGCAAATGTTCTGTACGGCATATGCGGCCGCGAAATTCGGCATCGAGGGGTGGATGGAATCGCTCGCTCCAGAGATCGCCCCTTTTGGAATCCGCACGATGCTCGTCGAGCCCGGTTTCTTTCGCACCGAGTTGCTGAGCAACGACTCGACCACCTACGCCCAGCCGACCATCGACGACTACGCCGAGCGAACAAAGCAGATTGTCGCAGCCTGGAAGAGCATGGATGGGAAGCAAGGCGGCGACCCCGCCAAGCTCGCCGAAGCTCTTGTGAAGCTCGCTGCGCTCAAGGAGCCGCCGACCCGGTTCGCTGCGGGCGCTGACGCCGTGCTGACGTTCGAGACCAAGGCCAACGCGCTGCTCGCACAAGCCCAGGCCCACCGTGAACTGTCCACAGCCCTCGCGCACGACAACGTCTGACTCCCCTGATGCGGCAGCGTGCACCGGGCGGGATGGAAGAAGGAAAAATTTGGTTGCGGGGGCGTGTTGCCGTCATTGGCGACGGGCCTCTGGGTGGTCGCCGCATGATGGACCAGACGCACACGCTGCCCGTCACGCTGGAGAAATTCCTCGAAGACCGGACACCGCTATTCCTTATACCAATACGCTCCCGCCCAATCGATCGGCTGAATCGGCGTCGTAATGCCGTGTTGTTTTCGGTAGTCCTCGGCCGCTTGTTTGGCCGTTATCACGCCGAAATGGTCATCGAGGATGACACATCCGCCCTTCGCCACTTTCGGATAGAGGGCGGACAAGGCATCCATCGTGGACTGGTACATATCCCCGTCCACGCGAAGCAGGGCGAGTTGCTGAATGGGCGCGGTCGGGAGGGTGTCTTTGAACCAGCCTTTCAGAAACTTCACCTGATCATCGAGTAGACCGTACCGCCGAAAGCTGTCCTGTACCGTCTCAAGGGTGACGGCCATCTGCTTCTCGAGATGCCACGTCGAGCCGGCATCAGCGGGGTAGTTTTTCGGGTCGGGGGGCGGCAAGCCTTCGAATGAATCGGATACCCAGACGGTACGGTCAGTCACATTGTGGGCCTTCAGGATGCCCCGCATGAAGATGGTTGCCCCGCCCTTCCACGCGCCGGCCTCGATGAAATCGCCGGGGATGTTCTGCTCGAGTACCCTTTCGGCGCACGTTTGGAGTTGATCGAGGCGCTTCAGGCCGATCATCGTGAGCCCTCGAGACGGGTAGTCGGCGCCTTTCTCCGCAGTCGCGCGCACATTGGGGTTGGGCTCGTTCGGCACGTCCATCAGGCTCCGCTTCAAGAGGTCCAGATAGACGCCGATAGCCGGCGCCGGGCGGCTCAACCACCGGTCACCCGTCCAGCCGACGACGGCCCCCAACAGAAGGGTGATGAGAAGGAGTACGCGAATGGCGCGCGTTGTCATAATGCCAAGCTTAGTGCCAGCGAAGTGCCGAGTCGTTCTGTCGGTTCCGGTTATTCGAGCTTACAACAACGCCACGCTCAACATCGTCGTTCGGACGCTTGGCGAAAGGCGCCGAACGGAACTGGAGGCGACGATGGCGGCGGCGGAAGCGGAGCCTACGCCGCCGCTGCTGCTTCCGCACATGGCACAGGCGTTTGAGGAGAAGACAGGCAGCTCCCCACGGCATTGGAGCACGATGATCCCGAACAGCGCGAGCTGGCACTGGAGACGCTACGCGGCTTCATCGACCGGATCGTGATTCCGCCCGGTGACGGGCTCTTGCAGGTAGTCGGGAATCTCGGGGAGATGTTGACAGCCGCTGGCGGTCGCAACGGCTCAGCGACTGTCGCTGATGTTGGTTGCGGGGGCTCGCAGCCGTCAATACCGACTGACTTTCCAATCCCCACCGCGCTCTACGTGGTGGCGGCGTGAGCGGCGCCATCCCACCGGGCAGCCTGTTGGTGGGCGCGATGCCCGATCTGCTCGTTCGGGCAAGCATAGGGGCGTTTCCAGCCCGTTATCCGACAGGCGGCGTTGCCGCGCTGAATCTCGGCTAGTAGCCCATCACAACAGAACGGCCGACCCTGTTCACGGGTCAGCCGCCACGTCCACCGCGGCTACGGGGATGCCTCCCAAGCCGCACGAGCCAGAGGCGGTCATTGTAGCGCCACCTTACCCGCTCGGTAGCTGCGCTCATCGGATGGCGCATAAAAAGTGATCTACACGCGACCGTGGACGATGACGTTTCCGAAACTCCGGGCGGGGACGGGCCCTGGCGGACCTCGAGGCGTGACGCAGCTTCGAGCCTGCCCGCTGCTGCCAAGGACGCGTACGCGAACGAGCCTGTGGGAAACGGCGTGCTACGAGGGGAACACCGAAAGCCTCGCGGGCATTCGCGCCCTCGGCTACAAGTGGGTCAACGGCGTCACTCCTCCGAAGTGACCGAGGTAACTTCAGAACATCGCAATCGGATTGACCGGTGACCCCGTGGCATTGGGGAGCGCTAACGGGGTGACCGTCAACATGAACTCCCAGCGATTGCGGGATGCAGTCGCTTCGCTCAACGCCTCCAGATCGGCGCGGTCGAGAACGTGGATACCTAGGATCGCCTGGATGAAGTTATGGACCGCGTTCCTGGGCAGATCGGCAGCGGGCTGCGGCGCATACCCGGCCGTTTCCCAGACGAGCAACGCGATGTCGCGTCGTTTCAGCCACGGCAGGACTGAATTATCGAGCCCTGCAGCGCCATCGTCGGGACCGAGCTTCGCTCGCCGGCCGTAGCGGCCCCAACGAAGCACCAGCGCGTCTCCGGGCCCCGCCCTGACACCCGCCTTCTTCTCCCAAGCCTCCAGGTCCTCCGGGAAGATGCGATCACCCGGCGCAAGATACGGAACACCCTTGAGCCGCGCGATGTCGTACAACACCCCGCGTGTGACGATGCCATTCTTCATGGGCAGAACGGAGTTCTTTTCGGCCCCCTTTTCTTTAGTCACCAGCGTGGCCGTGTCGTAGCCATTCCACATCTTTCCGCGGAAGAATGTGTGCGCGAGAGAATCAATGTGAGTTGAGGCCGCGCCGTGGATACAAGGAAACGCCACCCGGTCGGTAGCGCCCGTTTCCGAAGCGGAAGTCATGGCCCATTCGGCCGGGCACGGGACGTCGGCAGCTTTTTCGGTAAATGCATTCGCCGACAGTGAAACCGGCACTCCCTCCTTCACCAGCGCCATCGCCGCCCGCCGCTTGGCAGGAGTCACCAGGTTGAGCGTTCCCAACTGATCATCCGTGCCCCAGCGACCCCAGTTTGATAACTCTGTTTGCCAGGCTTCGTACTGTGCCACAGTCACGAGAGGACGCGAGGCGCCCTGCGAGGACACGCCGCCCGCGGACAGCGACGCGCCGATGGCGATGCAACACAGCAAGACCGAGACTGCTCTCATGATGATCTCCTCACAGGTGTCAAACCGCCGCGGCGTCTGTTCTTCGCTGCATGCCCGGCGGATGCTAGCACACCGTTTACGAGGGCCGCATTTCTAGCCTTGCCCCTTTGCGCTGTCGCACAGGAAATCCCGCATACGGGTTGTCATCGATTCCGGCGCCTGACAATCAGG
Source organism: uncultured Acidobacteriota bacterium (assembly GCA_963827515.1). Classification (GTDB taxonomy): domain Bacteria; phylum Acidobacteriota; class Vicinamibacteria; order Vicinamibacterales; family UBA2999; genus JABFSA01. The sequence continues at coordinate 13,140 of CAWHBF010000025.1, forward strand.
CTACTGAGTGATCCGTCTCAAGCCACCTTCGATTTCGGCCAGCGACGAAATCTCACGATCATAGAGACGCCGGATCTGCATACCCCACGTCGGCTCTCGGGAGAGGTCGGCTTCGACCATTTCGGCCCAGCGTCGCTTCTCGTCGTCGCTGAAGAGCACCGGCATCGGCGGCTGCGGCCGGCGGACGTCACCGTACCGAACGAGAAATGCGTCGTACTCCGCGCGAAAATGCCCGATTAGCTCCGCGAGCGGCGCAGCCGCCGAACGATCGAGATTGCTCAACGCACCGGAAACAAGCGGCCGTATGAAAAACGACAGGTTCGACAGCGTTGCCTGCCAACGCTCGGGACGATCGCTCAGGTCGAACACCACGGCACGGCGCGCGGCAGCATCCATCTCCCAGACCCCGGCCGTGGCCGTTGCGTAGCCCGAACTGATCCGCCCCTCCGCGTTGTGCAGCCGAGGCACGTATACCATCTCGATCCGCAGCATCGGATGCGTCTGCAGCGGGAAGGGAAGATGCACGTGCACCGCGGCCGGCACTCTGAGCCGGCCGGCGCCATCACTGCGGACGACGGTCCGCCGCGTCGCGTTGTAGCTCACGGGATGAGCCGGATTGAGCCATTCCCCTTGATGGTTGTAGATGGCGTACGCCGTCACGCCCTGCCCGTCCGCGTCAACGGTCTCGAGCGTGTAGCAACCGGTGTACGACACGCTCGCCGCGACGAGCGCTGCCATCAGCGCAAGTGCAATAAGGAGCCGGCGGCGGCGCATGCACGCGAGGATATCAGGTGCGCAAATGGACGTGACAGAATGGGGCGCATGAGGCCAATCGCGACAATCGCAGTCATGCTGGGCGTCCTGTGCACCCACACCGCGCTCCACACCGCGCAGGGACAGACCACCGCGCCCGCCGTGGTGGGCGCCGCGGTCGCGATTCCGGGTGTGGTACGAGCCGGCGCATCAATCGAACGAATTCTGACGGGGTACGATGGGCTCGACGATCCGATCGGACTGAGCGACGAGTCGCTGGTATTTTCAGAGCCCGGTGCACGACGAGTTCACCGGATGAACACGAGCACGAACGCCGTGTCGGTGCTCGTGGCCGAGTCGAACGAATCGCACGGCGTGACCGAAGACGCCAAGGGGCGGCTGATTTCCGCGCAGGCCTGGGACGGATCCACCAGAATCGGCGTAATTCACCCGCCGGAACGGCAGACGGTGCTCTCCGCGAACTTCGAGGGACGACCGTACAACCGGCCAAACGATCTCATCGTCACCCGACGCGGCGGTGTTTACTTCACCGATCCCGGGCTCACCGTGCAGCAGGCCGAAGCGCTCGTGAAGCGGCTGGGTGCACCGCTCGGCCCGCGGCTGCCTCCCGCCGTGTATTACATCCCTCCGGGCGGTGCGGCTATCAAGATTGAAGACAAGATGATTCGCCCGAACGGGATTCAACTGAGTCGCGACGAAAAAGTCCTGTACATCAGCGACTCGAACGGCGCCGATGTCATTGCGTGGGACATCCAGCCGGATGGTCTCGTGCGCAATCGGCGCGCCTTCGGGACGCTGACCGGACGCAGTACCCGCGACAACGGCCTCGGCGGCATCAAGACTTTTGCCGATGGCATGACGATCGACAACGAGGGGCGGCTGTACATTGCGACCGGCGGAGGCGTCGAGGTGCTCAGCGAGCAGGGACAGCACCTCGGGACCATCCCGGTGAGGTGCCCGCCGGCCGATTGCCAGAACCTCGCGTTTGCCGGCAAGGCAAAGACAACCTTATATGTCGCGGGCGCCGGGTCGCTCTACAAGGTGGAAACCATCGCCCGCGGATTCACAGGCCGGGCAAAGTGAAATTGTCTGGCCGCCGGCGCGTACTTCTTCACCCACTCCACCATCCGATGGCAAGGAGGAGCGACATGGTCAACCGGCGCCAGTTCATTTCGACAGCCGCTGCGGGGACCGCGATGTGGTGGCGCTTCCCGCGGCCGGCGTCGGCCCAGGCAACCCGGTACGACCTGATCATTCGCGGCGGACGCGTCGTGGATCCCTCGTCGAACCTCGACGCCGTTCGTGACGTGGCGATTTCCGCCGGGCGAATTGCCGCGGTCGGCCCTGCGATCAGCGGCGAGACCGCGAATACGCTCGACGCGCGGGGCAAGATTGTCGCGCCGGGTCTCCTGGACGTTCACACGCATGCGGCGAGGTCCGCCGACGGTCCTCCGCTCATGCTCGAAGACGGCGTCACGGGCTGGATCGACGCGGGCTCTTACGGCGCCGATCGCATCGACGAGGCGGTCGCCGTCGCTCGCTCGGCGCCTCAACCGGGACGAGTGTTGATCAACATCGGCCGCGGCGGCGTGCTCCCCGACGGAGACACGATGGATCTGGCGCGCGCGGACGTCGCTGCGGCGCGGAGCGCGATCGAGCGGAATCGCGAGTTCATCGTCGGCGTCAAGGCCAGGCTGTCGCGCGAAGTCGCCGGGCCGAACGATTACGAGGTGATGCGCCGGGCGCAGGAGGTGGCAACCTCTTTCAACCTGCCCATCATGATCCACATGGGCCAGACGGTCTCCCCGTTGTCGCGGCTTTTCCCGCTCCTGAAGCGCGGCGACATCGTCACGCACATGTTCGCACCGCCGCCGAACAGCATCGTGGACGATGGCGGCCGCATCCTGCCGGAAGTGACCGCCGCGCGCGGCCGCGGCGTGTGGTTCGACGTGGCAAACGGACAGACGGGCCACATTCGATGGGACACGGTCGGTCAGATCATGGCAGCGCGGTTCTGGCCAGACACCTTCTCTACGGACTGGAACACCAACAGCCGCCGCACCGGAGTCGTCGACCTTCCGAACTGCATGTCGAAGCTGTTCGGCTACGGCATGAACGTCAGTGACGCCATTGCGCGCGCAACGGTGAACGCCGCCCGCGTGTTTCCATTGTTCAACGGGCGCGGCACGTTGAAGGCAGGCGCTCCAGCGGACGTCGCCATCCTCGAGCTGCGTGAAGGCACGTTCGAGTTCGTGGACAACTACAAGAACACGATCACCGGAAAGCAGCGGCTGTTTCCGGTCGAGACGATTCTCGCCGGCCGGCGCATCCAGCGCACGCCGGCGTGATGGCTACGCGCCTGTTCCGGGGTCCGACGACCGCGGCGGGCGGTCAGCGCGCGAGCGGATTCGGCCGGAGCTGAATCCTGACGGCCTTCGGCCGATTGGCCTTTCCACCCTCGAGGTGGAACATCGTCCGCGTGCCGTAGGTGGACCAGAGCCCGCGGCCCTTCCAGCCCGCGTTCGGGTCGTCCACACGGCCGTCCACGTTCTTCGCGAAGAAGCCCATCGGATAGGGAAGTGTCAGGTTGACGAACTTCCCGTTCACCAGGGCGAAGATCGAGCTGTTCAAATTGCCCATGGCGATCGGCACGTTCGGACCCAGGCCGAACGTGTCGAACCAATCCACCCAGGTGTAATAGCTCGCCTCCGCGCTTCCAGGTTCCTGCACGTCGCGGAGCTGCGGACCGGGCAACTGATAGAACGTCCAGCCCTCTGGACAATGCGTGCCGGTCGCGGTCGGCCCCCGCACAACCTTGCAGCGGCGTCTGTCGAAGCTTGCGAGATGACCGCTCGCGAGTGATATCCAGTACACGCCGTTCCGATCGATGTCGCCGCCTCGCGGCCCGTAGCCTGGCGCAGGCGGCTCGTAGATCTCCGCGATCGCGGTGTGCGTCGGATCGGCCCCTGGCGCGACCCGCACGACATACCCGCGGTATCCGATCGACGTGCCCCAGACGGCGCCATCGCTCGGGCTCACCGCCACCGCATAGATGTTCACGGCGACGCGCGTGTCCCTGGCGGGATCGGCAGGCTGATTCGGCTCGACGTATGCGTCACGGCGTCCATTCCCGTTCGTGTCGAGCACGTAGGGGGACCAGCCCTGTGCCTTGACCTCGTCTCCCGTCGCCTCGAACAGCTTCCGGTTCAGCCATCCGATGACACCCGGGCCGCCCACACCCGCGCTCGTCCACAGAGTCTGATCCGCATCCTGGGCGAAGTTCAGGTGGTGCGTCGGAAAGCAGGTGCTGATCAGCGTGAATCGGCCGCTTGCCGGGTCGTACATGGAGAGATGACGGCCGGCCTCCTGGATCGGCACCAGCGCCGCGGAGGGATGCCCGGACCGGCAGTGCTCGGCGTTGGCGTTCGGGCGCACGCGAGGAGTAAACCAGACGCGCCCGCGCTCGTCCATCATCGGGTTGTGATTGAGCGTCCTGCTGTCCCAGATCCGTTCTTCGCCCCAGTAGGGCGAAGCCGCCATCGAGTTTGCGCTCGACGAAGGTGTCTGCGGATCGCGCACGGGATGCAGGACTTCGCTCGCGGTATGCGAGCGTGGATCGAGCACCGGCACGAAGTCGGAGCTGTCCTCGGGCGATCCGTAGATTCGTCCATTGGCGTTGACGCGCGGATTCCGGCGGTCGGTGGCGATGGCGTCGTGCAGGTATGCGGTCGGCCGTCCCCAGTCCCACTGCGTGATGACGACGTTCCGTTCGATGCCCTGCGGCCGTTCAGGCGCGGCGAACGGCAGCTCGCCGGCGGCGATGCGGTCGGTCCAGTCGCCGAACAGCCTCAGCGCGACTGCGGTATCGAGGCGCGTGATGTCGCGCGTCATGAGGTTCTGAGCCTGCCCGGACAGCAGGCGCCTCGCCCACGCGTCGCTCGAGCTGGCAAAGGCGCCAAGGGCGGGGGAGATGGTGCGCGTTCCAGGGGTGCCGAGGGCATGGCACGACTGGCAGGCGCCTGTCTTGACGATATTCAGCCACTCGCCCTGACTCTTGATGCGCTCCAGCGGGAACTCGCTGGCGGCTGGCACCCGCATCATCGAGAACCAGTAGATCGGCGGATAGATCGCCGCCGCCGCGGCGCGTGTCGGAGCCGGTTGAGCGGCCAGTTCGAGAAGCCGGCCCGGTGCCGTTTGAGTTTTGGGTGAATCGACCAGCCCGTAGCCGCGTATCCACACGTTGTAGGTCGCTTTCGGAAGGTCCGGTACGACGAAGCGTCCGTCCTCGTCCGTGACGACGATCTTCGCGAACGTCGTCGGCAGATCCGTCGTCTCCGCGATCACCCACACGCCGGCTTCAGGTCCGCCGGGACCGTTCACCACACCGGCGAGATCATCCGCATCGATGGGGATACGAGCCGGGGCAACCTGGCGTGCGCTGGTTCCGTTCGGCGAAAGAACCAGAACCAGCGCGACGAGAGACGCGAAGAGGAGGACTGTGCGCGCCGCCATGGCTGGAGAAGTCTAGTCCAACCGTGGCGGCGCAGGGAGGCGAAGCTCAGAACCGGATACCGAACCCGATGCGCGCCTGGTGCGTGTGCAACGGCTCCGTCCCGTCTGTGCCACGGTGGCAGGGCTATTTCGAGCAGGTCGAGCTCGAGATGATGGCGAAGGCCGGCATGACGCCGATGCAGGTGATCGTCGCAGCCACGGGCGCAGCGGCGCAGGTCTCGAAGCTGGATCACGTCGGGACGATTGCGCCTGGCAAGGCGGCCGACCTGCTCGTGCTCGACGCCAATCCGCTGCAGGACATTCGCAACACCCGGCAGATTCACTCGGTGTGGATCGCGGGGCGGCGAGTGGGGACGAGCGGCACGAACCAAATCTCAATCGCGGTGGGTGCCTGGCGCGGCCACGGCCAGGCGGTAGACACGCACTATACGTTCTTGTTCGGTGAAGTAAAAAGAGTGGCAGAATAGGGCCAACTATTTCCTTGGAGGTAGAGGTATGCGGTTGATCCTTCCGGTGGCGCTCGCACTGGTCGTGACGTATGCCACGTCGGGAGTCACGGCGGGGCAGTCGGCGACGGGCCAGGCGCAGACTACCTTCACCAAAGACGTCGCGCCCATCTTCCAGAACAACTGTCAGGCGTGTCATCGACCGGGGAGCATGGCGCCGATGTCGCTGCTGACGTACGAGGATGCGCGGCCCTGGGCGAGATCGATCAAGCAAAAGGTCCTCGCGCGAGAGATGCCGCCATGGTTCATCGACAAGAACGTCGGCGTCCAGCACTTCAGCAATGACAGGTCGCTGACCGACGATGAAATCGCGACCATCCTCACATGGGTGGACGCCGGAGCGCCGCAGGGAAATCCCGCCGACATGCCGCCGCCGCGCCACTTCCCCGATGCCGAGACCTGGCAGATCGGGAAGCCCGATCTCATCGTGAGCCTGCCAAAGGACATTCTTGTGGCGGCCAAGGGCCCTGATCAGTGGCCGGACATTCTCGTAGACGCCCGTCTGACGGAAGATCGGTACATCCAGGGTGTGCAGATCATTCCGACGAAGGGATTCCCGGTCATCCACCATATCCGCACCTCGATCGTCGAGCCCACCGACGCGAATCTCGGCAGCGGTCGGCTCGATGCAACCGACGGTTCGCTCGAGGTGGGAGAGCAGGGAGTGTTTCTCAACGAATATGCGATCGGCAAGCAGGGCGACGTGTTCCCGGAAGGATCCGGCCGGTTGATCAAGGCGGGGACGAAGGTCAACTTCCAGCTGCATGTCCACTCGAGCGGCAAGGACACGCCAACGAATGTCGCCCTCGGCCTGAAGTTCTATCCCGCAGGGTATGTCCCGCGGCATGTGATTTCTTCGACCACCGTGAGTGCGCCACAGGTCGATATCCGGCCTCACACGGATAACATCCGGTCGGACGGCTATCTCATGCTGACGAAGGCGGCCCGGCTGCTCTCATTCCAGCCGCACATGCACAACCGCGGAAAAGCGGAGTGCCTGGAGGCCATTTACCCGACAGGACGGGTCGAGACGCTCTCCTGCGCGAAGTTCCGGTTCAACTGGCACATCAACTACGTCTACAGCGATGATGCGGCGCCGCTCCTGCCGGCAGGCACAATGCTGCATTCGATCATGTGGCACGACAACACAGCCAAGAACCCGTTCAATCCGGACCCGGACGCACAGATCACATACGGGCAGCGGACGATCGATGAAATGGGTTCGGCGTGGTTGAGCTGGTACTACATGTCCGACGAAGATTTCAAAAAGGAAACTGAGGCGCGACGGGCACGTCGTGCCACACTCACAAGCACACGCTGAAAAGGAGAGCCGGAATGAAGAAGTACATCGTGGCGATAGCTTCTTCCGCTCTTCTTCTCGCTGCGACAGTCCGTACGACTGTTGACGCGCAGTCCGGTTACGCCAGAGGACAGGATGTCAGTCCGACATTCGATGGGTGGGAACAGAATCCGGACGGCACCTACACGCTCCATTTCGGCTATTTCAATCGAAACGCCGAGGAGGAGTTCGATGTCCCGGTCGGTCCGGGCAATAACTTCGATACGGGCGGGGATCGCGGCCAGCCGACCCACTTCTATCCGGCGCGAAAATGGTGGGTGTTCAAAACGGTTGTGCCCGCGGATTGGCCGAAAGATCGGCGCCTGGTCTGGACGTTGACCACGCACGGAAAGACCAACCAGGCGAAAGGGTGGCTCCAGCCGGAATGGGAAGTCGACAAAGACCTCATTTCCAAGAACGCTGCGCGTGACCCTTCCTTGATGACGAACGGGACGAATGAACTGGACCTTGACCATGAGAATCGTCCACCGTCAATGACGGGCAGCCCTGCCCAGACGATCAATCTGTCGGATACCCTGACGTTAACGGCAACGGCGACCGACGATGGACGGCCAAAACCTGTTCCTGATCTGGACGGCCGCCTGCAACAAGGCGTGCGCCTCCGCTGGATTGTGTACCGGGGTGGGGGCAAGGTGCGGCTCGATCCCGACATCATGACCGGCCGTGTGTATGGGAAACCCGCCACGTTGGCCACGAAGGTCAGCTTCGCTGCACCCGGCGCCTACCGGTTGCGCGCCATCGCGAGTGATGGCCAGGCGTTTTCCACCTACGACGTGGACGTGACCGTCAAGTGAATAGAAGGAAGTTCCTCAAGGTGTGACGGACACCTTCACGATCGCGGTCGTCCAGCAGCACACCTCGCCGCCGCCGCCCTCACCCGAGTAGTCGATCGCGGTGACGTGAAGCGCGTATTCGCCAGGTTCACTGAACCTCACGCTCGCCGTTTCCTTCCCGCGGAAAGGCACGTTGATGCCTCCACCGGCGAGCGTGTCCATCGACGTCGCCGCCTGCTCGAACGTCACCACGCCAGGGCCGCGGTACTTCGACCAGATCAGGCGCACGGGTGGCGGCGGGTTTCGGGGCAGCACCATCGTGCCGCTGGCGAATTTCGCGTCATCGGTGGCCCCAACCGTCAGCGGGAACGGCGACGACATCGAGGCACGACGGGCGATGGAGGTTGAAAGCAGGGCGATTGGTCCCTGAACCGGATCTCCATTCTCCTCGAACCGCAGCACCGGGGGGGTGTTCTTGACTGCGACGTCGATGAACGGGCTGACAAGATAGTCCGGGTTGAGACGGAGCGGAATGCTCGTGGTCTGTCCGTTCGCGACAATCGTCCACGTCAGGCGCTGCTCCGGCGTGAAGCCCTTCGGCACGTCCAGTGTGAACATGCCGTGCCGCCGGCCGGGAAGAAAGTGTGTCGGCTGCCCCAGGTCGGGACCGCCGGGCTCGATCCGATTGTCAGGCCCGATCGGGATGTCCAGCGCCTGGGCAGCATTCCGATTCAGGTACCCGACGAGAAAGGTGCGGCTGCCGTCCGGGTTGGCGAACCAGCCTTCGAACGCCCCGGTGACACTCGTTCCGGAATCCCGCCGGGGTTCGGACAATTGATACGCGTCCACCAGGACGCCGCCACCGGCGAGGGCGGCGGCGACACACCATCGCCTGACGTTCATGCCCGCTGTTACCGGCTTTGCGCGAGAGTCGCCTGCCCGGCCATGGCTTTGCGCTCCGCGACGAGCGCGTGGTATTCCTCGTCGGTCAGATACACCACGTTCATCCATGCGTGGGCCATCTCGTCGACCGTTCGGTCCCCATACCCGACCCATTGGTCCGGATCCGGGTTGAACGGGTTCGCTCTGGTGTTGTCGTGCCACGCGCTCACGTGGATGAGCGTGCCCTTCGGGTAGACCGGAGCGGCGTCGTCGTCGTAGATGTAGTTCGTCATCCAGTTGAAGTTGAACTTGCCGACGTAGCTGATGATCTCGTTGGTGCCGTCCGGCAGGATCGCTTCAACCTGCATGGCCTTGCCGCGCAGATGGAAGTGGGGCTGAAAGTTGGTAATGAGCGTGTGCTCCTTCAGCACCGTGAAGCCTTCGGTGTGTGAGATCGAGTTCGGCGGAATGTCCAGGTACTCCCGTTTCCTGACCCCCGTGAAAGACACCAGGTAGCTCCGCTTCTTCGGCTCCTGGCCTTTTGGATAGAGCCAGATGCCGATTTCAGCTCCAGCGGTGACTTCCTCGCCCATCGCGTGGATGTGCTGATCCCACGAAATCTTTTCGCCGGGCAGGAGCAGTTTGCCCGTGCCCTCCCGGAACAGGTCATAGCCTTTGCCGATGGCCCACTCCATGAGCTGCGGGCGGCGACTGGCCAGGTCGTCGAGGGCCGACGAGCCTCCAGCAATACTCGCCGTGCCGGTATTCACCGCGTCCGTATCGCCATTGAGGACCAGATAGGCGATCGCGTGGTGCAGGACCTTTCGACCCTTCAGATGGGTCGGCCGGATCTCCACCATCCTGGCCCATCGGGGCTCCGTGAGCGGAAGGTCGCTCATCGGCCGGTACCAGACATCCTGGTGGCGGGCCGGCATCGTGTACTCGGACGACCTGACGACCAGATCCGGCGGACCGAAGCCGTCCCGTACCGCCTGCCACTCGTTGTCCGTGACCAGCGGCCTGGGCGGCGGTAAATCCTTCGGGTTGCCCTCGGGCGCGCCTGCATCGACCCAACGGGCGATCGTGTCGATCTGCTCGTCGGTCAGCGACATGTCGTACTTGAACTTCTGGACACCCACACTCTGGTCGATGTGCCACGGCGGCATCTGGCGAGTCAGGACCCGCTGTTTCATCGCCCGTGCCCACGGGCGCGCATCCTGAAACGTGATGAGCGACATCGGCGCGATCGAGTTCGGCTGATGGCACTGCTGGCACTTCGCCTGAAGGATGGGAGCCACATCCTTGGAGAACGTCACGGGAGGGTCGGCCGCCAGGGTCGGGGCCGATGTGGCCAGAACCGCGCTCAGGGTCACCCCGCACCAATAAGGAATACGCCAACGACTGGTCATGAGCGCCTCCTGCTCTGTTTCGTACGTGCCCGGCCCCTCGGGATGTCGAACGTACTACCGGTGAGATTGAGCCCGGATGGAGGTTTAGTCAAACCTTTTCTCGCCTCCCCGTCGGGCTCAAAAACCCGAACAGACCGCATATTATGGACCGTATGTTCCGGATGGGAGTAGCGGTGACTGCCACGGCCTGGGTGGCGAGCGTGGGGATCGCGGGGCAATCCGCGCCATCGCTGCTGACGGCCCTGCAGTCGGGAGACCCCGCCGACAGGAGCGCCATCACCGGCTGGTTCTGCCCGATGCACCCTGACGTCACGGGCGAGGGCCCGTCCCGCTGCACGAAATGCGGGATGGCATTGATTGCGGGGGACCCGTTCGACACCAGCGACTACGTGCTCGATTTCAGGACGGAACCGGCCGCGATCAGGGCCCGGGTTCCGTTCACAATGATCTTTCGCATCCAACATCCGAAAACGGGAGCGGACGTCAAGGCCTTCGAGGTCGTGCACGACAAGCGATATCACCTCTTTCTGGTCAGCCAGGATATGACCTTTTTCCAACACATCCACCCCGAGCTGCAGGGAGATGGGCGATGGACGATCGACGCGACAGTGCCAGAGCCCGGCTACTACAGGGTACTGTCGGACTTCGTGCCGACAGGCGGATCGCCGCAGTTTCTTGGCCGTTCGCTGGTCACCGCCGACTATGACGGTGATCTCGCTTCCCAGGCGGCGCAGCTCGAGCCCGACGCCGTGCTCGAGCGGACCGTCGACACCATTCGCGCGGTTGCACAGTCGGATCCGCCGCGTTTTATCGCCGGCGAGTACGGCCACCTGGCCTTCAATCTCACCGACGCCGCAACCGGGCAGCCGATCACGGATCTCGAGCCCTATCTCGGCGCCTTCGGGCACACGCTGATCCTGAGCGAGGACATGACGAACTACGTCCACGCGCATCCTTCCGAAGGGCCTGACAGCGACATCACGCGAGGACTCGGCGGCCCCCGCGTGACGTTTGAAGGTTACATGCCGCAGCCGGGCCGCTATCGCGCATGGACTCAATTTCAGCGCAACGGCCGGATCACGACGGTGCCGCTGACGTTTACGGTGTGGTCGCTCGACGAAGCGATACGGATGGGGCAGCGGTACTGACCGTGATCCTGAACGGCATGGCCGATCCGTCAGGCGTTGAGGCGTGAACACTGGCGCGGAGCGTTGATCCCTTCGGGAACGTCGGCGGCTGCTTGAACATATACGCCGTCGGCCACTCCGGTCTGGACTTCGGCACCCACAGCAACACCTGCGACGAACCATCGGGACGCTTCGCCGACACTTCGATTGACGCGCCTGGCGGGGTCACCTCCGGCCGTATCGCCAGGAGCACCGTGTCAGCCCGCAGTTCCTGCCGCACAGTGTTTGCTCCCCCGAGGTTTTCTCCCCCGAGCACGATGTCATTCACCGGACGCGGCATTCGCTCGTCCGCGAAGTACAGCCCGACGCTTGGCGCGTCGACCACGGCCGACTCGGCGCTCTGATAGAGCACGTCGATGGCGATGCGCGATCGTGCGGGCACGCGCACCGCAACGCCATCGGGCCACTGCGTGGACGTGCTCCACGGTGCCCAGGCGCCCAGGTATTGTCCGGTGCCGGCGACGGTGAAGAAGGCCGCTCGGGCGACGCGCTTACCGGCAACGCCTGGTTTGTAGTCGATCCCGCGAACCCACCGATCGGTCGTGAAACCGGTGTCGATGGTCATCCGCTTGAAGCCGATACCCGAGTTCGGCTCGATCGGCGCCGCCCCGGTCACGGTCAGAAGCGCGTCCGGCTGGCCCAGCATCCAGTGCGAGCCGTGGTCGACGAGGGCCGGTGGTTCGCCGGTGCCTTCCGGCGCTCCGCCGTCAATCCACGAGATCAGAAACTGCAACTCACGCGTCGTGAGCCCGACGTCGTTCGAGAATTCGCTGAAGCCGCGCGCCGCCGGCCACGGCGGCATGTGCCGCGCCAGCACCTCCTCCTTGATGGCCACTGCCCACGGGCGCGCCTCCTTATAGGTGACGAGCGGCATCGCCAGTGATCCGTCCACGTGGCAGGCGAGGCACTTCTCGGCAAGGACCTTCGAGACCTCGCGGTTGAACAGGACCGTCGTCGTGATTGGGTTGTGCGGCGAGGCCTCGCGTGGCCACACTGCGGGAAACAGCCAGGCGGCCGCGGAGGCGGTAATAAGAACTCGCTTCATCGGCGAACCTATTGCGGACCGCAGCAGTTTACCCGATTCCCGCCGTGCCGTCTGCGACGCTCACAGATCGTGTTCGCCGCAGCGCCCGATGCAGTTTTTTGGCCGTCTCCTCGTGCTGGTCGTTTCGATCCCCCGTGACATGGACCTCGACCTCCGGATTCAGCGCAGTCAGTGAGCCACCGCAGCCTGCAGGCGGTGTGACGCCGCTCCATCGGACCCTCACGAGGAGGTTGTCACGGCCCTCCCACAGGCTGCCTTCCACCTGGCGGCCATCGCCTCCCGGTTGACCTTTCTTCCTCGAAGGTACACATCGGAAATCCGACGCGTATTCCTGATGTCGTCCAGGGGATTGGCGTCGAGCACCATGAAATCCGCACCCTTGCCCGGCGCCAGCATCCCCAGATGGTCGTCGACGCCAAGGAGCGTGGCCGCCGCGCTCGTGGCAGAGACGATCGCCTGGTGAGGGCTCATGCCGACCCAGTTCACGAACGCCTCCAGCTCCATGTGGCTTCCCCACCCCAAGGGCCGGTTACCCCCGGCGTCGTGGCTTCCCAGCGCCACGTGTACGCCAGCCTTGTAGAGGGCCGCGATGTTCTCGCCGGTCAGATTCCCGGTAGGAGTTGGCGCTTGTCTGTTCTTCTCGAATGCCTGGCCCCAGCGCTCGAGATGCGCATCGCACTTGACCGCCCGGAGGAGCGGGTCTTGAAGCCACGCCGGCCTCTCGCCCGCCGCGCGCGGCGCACTGCCACCGAGGCCCGCCGGCGTGATGACGGGGATGACCCAGAAATTCGGCCGTGCCTTCACGAGTGCCATCAGCTCTGCATCGACGGGATAGTCCTGTATCGGATGCGTCTGAATATCCAGCCCGGCCCGTATCATGGCTTTCGTGTCGGCCAGCGTCTTGACATGGGCAATCGACCGCATCCCGAGCCTGTGGGCCTCTTTGATCGCCGCCGCATAACTTTCCTGCGTCAGATAGAAAGGACCTTTTTCCCCTGGTATCTGGTATCCTCCGCGGTCTTCCAGCCAGAGCTTGACGAACGTGATCCCCTGCGCGTGCAGCTCCCGCACGGCCAATCTGGCCTGCAGCGGTTTGAAGATTGGATACGGCGCGCTGCTTCGGGGGTTGCCGGTGCCTTCCCAGGCCAGGCCTCGCCCAATCGTGTAGTACCGGGCGCCGTTGAACGAATCCTGCTGCGACTCGACACGCAGATCCGTAAACTTCGCCGGGTCATCGGCGTATCGTGCATCGAACAATGCCGGGTTGTCGTTGCCCAGACTGTGCGTGAGCGCGTGCCCCGTGTAGGCGAAGCGCTCGAGATGGTCGATGACGTTCTCGGGCGTAAAGTTCTCTTCGTCCTCGGTGTTGGAGGCCGTGTCCTCGTATCCGATGTGGCTGTGCAGATCGACCAGCGCCGGCATGACCGTCTTGCCGGTGAGATCGACGCGGGTTGCACCGGACGGCGCCTGGATCTCACCGGACCGGCCGATGCTCGTAATGCGATTGCCCTGAACGAGGAAGGCGGCGTTCTCGATCGTGGTGGTGCCGTCTCCGACAATGACCCGAGCACCCTCGAACAGCGTCGCCGTCCGTGCCGCGGTGTCTTGGCCGGCCTGCTGCGTGGCACTACCGGCCGATGTACAGGCCGCCCCGGAAACCGCGCATGCCACCGACAGCAACCAGAGCGGGCCGTTCTTCAGCAATCGCATACCAACCTCCTCAATCCGCTACAGGCGGATACTACACCCACGGAGGAGGCCGCCGATCGCTGCTGCGCCGGGGAGACGATCGGAGAAGGACTCGGAGGTGTTCTCGTTCCGACGCTCGGCAACTGGAGGGCACTCGGCCCGCTACATCAGCGCGATATCCGATCGGGTCGCAGCGTCAGCGCCAGCGCCGCGCCGGTGAGCGAGAGCAGCGAAATCTGAACGTCTCCCGCCGTGACCCAGCCGGCGCGACCGGCGAGCCAGCCCATGAGGTAGCCTGCAACGCCCGCGGAACCGTACAGGCTCGTGACGAAGATGCCCGAACCGCGCCCGGCGAGACTGATGTTCAAGGCTTTGACGTGATACGCCGCCAGATTCACGTACAAGATGCCGCTGACGACAACGCCCCACAGGAAGGAGAGACTCGACTGCATGATGAACAGTGGCGAGCCGTGGAACAGCAGGTAGCCGAGGCCTGCCGCGCCGAGGAAGGTGCCGCCCAGCACCAGCCGCGGCGACAAGCGGTCTCCCAGCCAGCCGCCGCCGATCGACCCGAGCGCCCCAAGGCCGTAGATGCTCATGACGGTTCCCGCGGTCGCGGGCGGGTAGTTTAGGCCTTCCCGCAGAAACGTTGGATACATGCCCAGGTAGCCGTAGATGACAAGACCGCCGATCGTGCTCATGGCCGTCAGCACCAGCGTGTTCCTGTTGAGCAATGTTGACGCGCCGCCGCGATCGATCATGTCCCCGGGCGCGTCGTGCGCCTCGCTGAACCATGGCTTGACGGTGAGGGCGACGAACGCCATCACGGCGAAGCCAGTGAACCCATACACGACCATCGGCACCCGCCAGCTCTGATATGTGCTGATGAGCAGCGCCTCCCACTGCCGGCCCGATGATGGCGCCAACGGCAAAGAAGAAATTGATCGCACCGACGGCGGCCCCACGCTGGCTGGCGAAGTAGCTGACCGCGATGGCCAGAAGCACCGTCAGCTGCATCGCTTCGCCGATGCCGGTGGCCGCGCGGTAGATGAGCATGTCGAGGAACCGGGACGACAGCACCGTGAGCGCCGTTCCGGCCGAAAACAGGGCGATGCCCATCTGCAGCACTGTCTTGCGCGAGAAGCGTGTCAGCAGGTAGCCCGTGACAACGCCGGCCACTGCCATGCCCAGCGTAAACACCGTCGAGAGAAACCCGATGGCTTCGAGTGAGAATCCGTATTCGCGCCGCACTTCCGGCGCAAGCAGAGGAAAGAGCTGCCGGTCCATGGCGTTGATCGCGTACGACGCGAGCAACGCGGCGAAGGCCAGCCCGACGCGCTGCCGCGGGACGGCCATCGCGCCGACTGTGTTCACGCCGGGACAGCTCCCGACACGTGGCCGTCGGCGGGATCATGCGCGGCGAGATACCAGTCGAGAATCTGCTCGCCCGTCCAGAAGACGACGCCGGGCCTGGAGCGGATGTGCTCGAGCGCTTCGCGGAAGTAGCGCAGCCGGTGCGGGGCGCCCATGATGTACGGGTGGACGACCAGCGCCATGACGCGCGCCGACTCCTCCGCGTCGGCGTACAACTGTTCGAACTGATCGACGGCACGGTCCCGGTATTCACTCGCCGCGTGATGCTGGATGAGCATCATCGCCACATCGTTGCATTCCTGGGTATACGGAACAGAGACCAGCGAACGGCTGCGGGTCTTCACCGTGACCGGCTGATCGTCGAGCACCCAGTCGCACACGTATTCGTAGCCGGCCTCGGCCAGGTTATCCGGCGTGTCCCATGTCTCGGTCAGCCCCGGGCCGAGCCAGCCTCGCGGTGCGTGTCCGGTGAAGGCGCGAATGGCGTCGGTGGTCTTCCGGATGTCGACGCACTCGTCGGGGACCTTCTGCATGTTCTTCTGCGTGAACCCATGGCCGATGAACTCCCACCCGCGATCGCGCGCGGCACGCGCAATCGGCTCGTAGGCTTCGATGGCCGATCCGTTGATGGCGAGGACGACGGGCATCTGAAACCGATCAAACACCTGGAGCATTCTCCAGAACCCCACGCGGTTCCCGTACTCGTGCCAGGCCCAGTTCGGGATGTCGGGTTCCGGTGAACCACCTGCGGGCGGCGGCAGCACCGTGCGCGGCAGCGGTTCGCGTGGGTTCCATTCCTCTACGTTGACGATCACCCAGACGACAAGGCGTGCCCCGTCCGGCAGGTGAAGCGGCCGACGGTTGGTGATGGCGGAGTAAGGAATGCGTTCACTCGGCAACATGTGGAAACTCCTCACACTCGAAAAAGGTAGTATCTACGCCAATCCCGGCTCGAAATCAAAGCAGGAGGCGACGATGACGTCCACGATATGCTCACGCATTTCGATCGGCATGGCTGCTGCGACACTGTTGTTCGGTCTTTCTACCACGCTGCACGCACAGAAGTACGTCAAAGGAGAGCGTCCGCAGCAGCGCGGCTACTCGCTCGCGGTAATTACCGAAGGGGGCAAGACTGTGTGGCTGGGCGGGCAGATAGCTGTCGCGGACGACTCCGGCACATCGCTCGCCGGCGACTTCGAAGGGCAGGTGCGGCAGATATTCAAGCTGCTCAACGCCACGCTCGAAAAGGCGGGAGGCAAGCTGAGCGACATGGTCCAGATGACCGTGTTTATCACGGACGTTCGCAATGGCGACCGCCTCACGGAGATCCGCAGAGAGATCTTCGGTGACAATTTCCCGGGCAGTGCGCTGATTACGATCACCGCGTTGGCCAATCCCGACGCAAAGATCGAGATTCAAGGCTACGCCGTTATCGGCAGCAAGTAGGGTTCACACGTCACCTGTAGCGAGACGACGCATGAGCAACCGACGGGATTTTCTCAAACGTGGTCAAGGCGTCGGTGGCGAGCGACGGCAGGTTCACGGTGATCTCCTGCTGACCTTCAGCTGAACTTTTCTATCTTTCTCCTTTCGACCGCGATCTCGACGTCATTAGCCCTGTTCACCGCCACCTTCAGCAATGCTCGTCTCGAGACCTTCTTCACGTTGGTAACGCTGGTCGGCTTCATCGGGGGCTTCTACCTCCTCATCCAATGGAACAGATCGCGGACTTCTGTGCGCGATCTATCCCGTAAGATCCGCCGACGCATTCCTCCAGACGTGGTATTGCCGCCACCACCCTTAGGCGGCACGCGTCCGGACGATGAACCAGTGGGGTAACGGTCCTGACAATCCCAAGAGTTGGTTGTCACAATTTTCGTGACGACGCGGAGCAGAGTGCGGCTCGGGTTGCGCAGCGAAGAGCCAGATGCGCCGTGAAACGGAGTTAGGGTGTCACTTAGGGTGTCAACCCAGCGACGAAGAAGGCCAATAACGCTGAATTGTTGGGGATTCGTGGTGAGCCGGGGGGGAATCGAACCCCCAACCCGCAGATTAAGAGTCTGCTTCAGTGCCCCGGCTCACCAGAAGGTATTGACAGGCAAGTATTTATCGGTTGTTGGCGTTTCGCGGACTTCCACAGGAGCCGCAGATTATGCCGACGCCGATCACCGTTCCCTTCGCTGACGAGTTCATCAAACACGGTGTGTATCTCCGCAACTGGACCGCCCGCACCGTAGGCACGTATCGACAAGGGCTGGCCGCTCTCGATGCTGTTCTCCGCGGCGAGCGAATCTCGACAGCGGCATTGCAAACGTTCGTGATCACCATGCGCGAACGCGGTCTGACACCGGGCGGCATCAATATGTATGCCCGCACGATCAACAGCTACCTCAGTTGGCTGCACGCGGAAAGTCACATCACCGAACGCCTACGGATCAAGTTGCTACCGAATCCGGCAAAACCCTACATGACGTTGAGCGATGGTGACATTCGCCGCCTCGCGACCTACACACCGAAGCGATGGGCGGAGTTCCGCGCGTGGACGCTCGCGATGGTTCTTCTCGATACCGGATTGCGGATCGCGGAAGCGTTGAACCTGGAACGTGAGCACGTTGATCTCGACGCGATGGCGCTACGAGTGCTTGGCAAGGGGCAGAAGATTCGATTGGTCCCGATCTCGGTGCAAGGGCGGAAGGCGCTGTTTCGGTGGCTGTCACGGTCGGATGGTCGGCTCGTGTTCGGCACGAAGCAGGGTCGCCAGTGGTCGGCGCGGAATGCTTACCGTGATGTAACGGCGCTCTGCCGCAGACTCGGCATCACTGCGCCGCGCGTCAACCCGCATGCACTTCGACATTGCTTCGCGGTGAGCTACATTCGCAACGGCGGCGACATCTACCGGCTGTCACGCATCCTGGGCCACGCCTCCATCGCCACGACGCAACTCTACTTGCGCTCAATGGGGCTGGAACACTTGCAGGAAGGCCACGCGAAGTATTCGCCGCTTGGACGGCTTGGGTAAGCTCAGTGACCACCCAGCTCGGTCGATTGCGGCGGACACCCGGACAGTCCACAGGCTCGCCGTATGGACGGCACTGCGGTCAAGATCGATTTCGGAAATGGATGAACGTGACACTGTTGCTACTCCTGTGATGATTGAGGGTCGTCAGCCAGGGGAGTCCCGGCTGGTTAAAATGTCTCGGGTGCTTTCAGCTCCCTCGACGTAGGTTGTTAGGTTGGGTTGCTAGGCGAGTCGATAACGGTGACGCGCGAACCGAAAAGGCGAGAGAGGAAACCGGAAGCTACTAAAAAGTAGTGATACCGATTTCACGCGCCGTGACGACCGATCAGGCGTATGCTCCCGATCCCGTTCCTCGACAATAGAAAGTAGGGCAGCATGTCATCCCACCTGTGCCCGCTCTGTAAGCAGCCTGGGCGTCTACTCGACGTGGGCGGCAATGGCCTCTTCGTCCGGGCCGTCGACTACTACCGCTGCGACGACTGCTGGCATGCCTGGTCTTACGACAAGGCTGCACCGCAGACCGCTCCGGTTCGGATCACCGAACCAAGACGCCGTGCGTTCTCTTTGCGGAGCAAGCCAGATCGCCGCTCGGAAGTCGTCCCGATGTTGCCGTATCCAGAACGGCGCGGGTTGGAGCGATAAGGGGACTCAGGGTTATTGACAGAGTTGTGATGCTGGTCGGTGACGGTCACCAGCGAACCGAATCGTTGACGCTGAACTAGATCAGCGACGAAAGCGAACTGCGCTAGGATCTGCGGTTAGACCACACGACATACAGCCCCACGATGACCAAGATCCAGATCGCCGCAAGCGAGATCCAAAGAACGTGGAAGGGATCCATTGAGACATCCGCTTAGCCAGAGATGCAACGCCTGTGCCCTGTCTGTGGTCTACGGTGGCCGATCAACGCGCCTAGTTCGGGTCGTTCACGAGTAAAAAAAACCGATCAATCACGCATGGGTTGAAGGGAGGGGAGGCCGGGTCGTGAACTGCCCTCGGTCATGAGCTGCACGAGTCGCGGCAGCACTTCTCCTCGAAATCGAACGCCGTGACGGCTGCCGAGCGGGCCGGGATGTGCTACCGTGCAGCCGCCATGAAGCAACCATTCATTCTCGCTATCGTCCTGACCGCAGCCGCGTTGCCCGACGTTGTGTCAGGCAGCCAGACCCCACAGAAGCCCAGGACAGCGAAAGAGCAGGCGATCGATTTGTGTCGACTGCAATCCTCGACTCGCCTGAAATACACCACTACCGTGGAATGGCTTGATCTCGCAAAAGAGGAGAAGGGAGGCACGTTTCTGGTTTCGGGTGTTCGCACCGCGAAGGGACCATCCGGCGATGTCGATCAGACTTTCACTTGCCGCGTGCAGATCGTGAATGGGAAGCCGCAGTTGCGGATGATTCAGCTGTTCAAGGAGTCAACGCAAAGCGGGCGGGACGTGTTTCAGTTGTTCCCCGAGAAGTAACCCCGCAATGCGAAGAATTGCTTGTCACACAATCGCTGCCGTCGCCGTTGCCGCAGCGGGCATGTCCTTGACGGCCGCTCAAGTGTCGAAACCGACAACGCTGAAGTGTGCCGGTCCTGGCTACACGGCTACCTATTCGGCCGAGTCCCGAGGTGTTGTGCCGACGGTCGATGTGACATTCCGCACAAAGCCATCCTCGACGGTCGTGGAGCGGGCGCTGCGAGCGTGTATCACAGCAGCCGCCGATACGATGTTCATTCGATCCGAAATGCTCGCCCAGGCGTGGCTTGGCGATGACTTGCTTCCGGTGTCAGACGGGTCCACCCACATGGCTTACGACCCGAAGACGAAAGCGATTCGCACTTGGAATGAACGCCAAGGGGTGAAAGTCGTCGCATCGCAGGGCCTTGGCTTCTTTACCGAGTTCGAGCAGAACAAGAGAGCCATTCCACCGTTCACGCCGTTCGGCTCGATGTCTGTCGTGTTCCCGAAACAGCCAACAGAAAAACTCGCCTACGAAACCCTGATCGCCGAACTGACGAAAGCGGTGCAACGAACCGGCGGCAAGCAAGACATCCTAGCGTTCGTCTCCGTCGGCCCACGCGATAACCCCGCCGGACGTTCACAAGTCCGTGGCGCAAACGGCAAATACATCAACATCGAGTTCCGCACGGCGACACGCCGCGTAACAAACGGTGATGGTGAGGATCTGCGCATCGTGATCCCGCTGAAGTAGCAGGTGTCTAGGTCGTCTACAGCACTCAGGGTATGCACCCTTCGTGGTCGTGAGTCCAGGTGTTAGACTGCCCGCATGAAGTGGTATCACCGCGATCCGCTCCGCATTGAGCTAGGGCTCGCCTTCGTTGTGGCTGTGATCTGCGCCGTCGCGTCGATCTGGCGATAGACCTTAGTCCGGGGTTCACTGACTGGCTCTAGGGACAATTCCCAGGTCGTTCACAGCCCTCAGGGGACGGAGACCCTTCGGGGTTGTGAGTCGAGCCGGGGATGTGACGGGTGTTACTAACTGGCGCGTCGGTCGGTGCTGGTGTTGGTCGTCGTCACGTCGACCGCTGGGGCGTGCGGATCTTGTTTGCGGTGCGACCACGCATGACCGCAGCCGTCACACACGTAGTAGTCCACTTGGCAGTGCCGACTGGCATCCTCCAGCGCACGACCTTGACGATCACATTTCGGGCAACGGCGAATAGGCATCGGACAGACCTACCGTTGTTGTGGCAGAGACGGCTTACCGATCATCTTGGTCACGACCGCAGGCGCGGACCTGATCTGCGACCAGACATGCCCGCACGGGTCGCAGCGGAAGTAGTCAACCACCTGCCGGAAGGGGTTGCTGCTGGCTACGTCCATTACTCGTCCAGGCTGCCGACAGAGCGGACAGAGTCGATATGGCAATGTAGGAAGCGGAAAGCTTACACCTACTCAGCCGTGTGTGCCGGTAAACTAAAGACTCCATTTTGGTGGAACATTGTCGGCCAAGCTACGTCGAGGGGTTCATACCCCGAGACAGGTCAACGAGCCAGACTCACCCCCAGGTCAACGATCTAGACCCTACCAAAGTGGTGCCGATGGACTGTAGGCTGGTGAGATGCGCTAAGGGATCGTCTACTGCACTCAGGGTATGGACCCTTCGTGGTAGTGAGTCGAGCCGTGGTGCTACCGTGAGCCGTCCCATCCGGCGAACCTTGCCAAAGATCCTCCTGTCAATCACTCACGCCCTTGAAAAGCGCGTAGGCGCGTTCAAGCGTGGTGAGACTATTACCGGGACAAGATTCCAGAGATTAGGGAACGCTGTCTGTCCGCCAACTTTGCTCAGGATTTTACGTGTTTTGTGATCATGTCCGCCCCCATGTCCGCTCGGATTGGCCCGGATAGAGGGCCGGACAGACAGCGCCGGATGGAGGGCCGCTGTCCGGTTGCGAAGGTCAGTGAGCCGCTGGGAGGGTCAACGTCCCGTCTGGCGCCTCGTTGATCTTGCCCTCTTTACTCATTCGATTCACCGTGCGGGTGAGCGTTTCCGGCTTCACATCCGGCATCAGCCGGCGCAAGTCATCGCAGTTACGGGCTTCGGATACATCGATATGCTGCCGCACCTGTTCAGGCACCGAAAGTGACTTGTTGCTGATGAATCGATCTGTGAACTTGATCGTGTTCGCCTTCCGATCCACCGTGAACCTCATCAGCTTGGCCGAGCGTTTCGCGCCACGGTTGTTTTTCTGATGCTGCCACTCCAATTCAACGCTTGTGATCGGGCCGTGCGTCTTCGTGGATTCTTCCTTGATATACCACGTTGATCGCGCCGAGTTATGCCAGAACACCGATCCGAACGGCTTGGATGTATCGCCGCCTTTCGGGATATGCGCGAGGTGCAGGCTACCGATCCCGAGCTGGTCAACGACGCGCTTGTAGTTCGCTGCGACATCCGACGCTTCGGCACTGCCGCCGCACGCATACGCAATCGAATCGATCACGACATATTTGATCTTGTGGTATCGCACCTGTCGTCGGATGGCTTCACCAAACTGCGCCAACGGCTGGTGACACCGCCAATAGAACAACTCTTGGGGCATGTCATCCTGGAATAGCTGTTCGAGCCGTGTGCGATGCTCGCCCTCATCCCATTCCCAATCGAGGTAGAGCGTGGGGATGCCCGGCTTCACCAACTGCCCGGCCGCGTATAGGGCGGCCAGTGATTTGCCAGTCCCTCCATCCCCAAACCAAATAGACATGCTGGTCCGTGGCACAGACGGGAGCACATCAAACTCATACTCTGGGTTTTCTGAGGAAACCTGCACATTGCAAAGCTGGACGACGGTTGTCGACCCGTTACGTTCCTCGGCAACGACTCGGCGGCAACATTCACTCAACGCCTCTTTCACCCGCTGCCGATCGCCGCTGATTGAGTTCACCACCGCCTGAATGTTCGATGCATTCATGAAGCTCAGTTCTAGTGGACCGGTTATGCCTGTTTCGGAAGTGATCGTTACTTCTCCTCGCAGGTCATCACCGAACCACCGCACATGGGCCGCTTCGATCACCAGCGACCCATCGGCTATCAGGTCGTATTCGCCATCTGCGGTCGTTTGGAACTCGTATACAGGTGTGCTCATAGGCTGCCCCTACTCATATCGACAGCCCACAGTGGAGCACCCTGAGCGCGCCCTGTCTCTGCGTTCTGGTCATGCAATCTCGGTTGTGAAGCGGTGAAACAACTAATGGGTGAGAACGAGTCGTGAACCCGGACCTACACGCGCTATCGGCCTCGGAAACACGCGACTCCAGTGGTGCCAGGGACAGTCGCACCACCCTGGACGATCTGCCGCCCCTGTTCGTCTCTCTTTCGCCCCGCCCCCGGATGAGTCCCCGACCTATGAAGCCCCTCACCTATGGGGTATGCGCCCAAAGAGCTGCCAACCTTGCCCGCGCGCACACCGAACCCAGAATTCAGATCGTATAGACACGGAAACTTTGATAAGTGGCGTTTATCCAAGCCAACGAATCAAGGTTTCGCCGCCAAATTTTCGCTTTCGCCCCCAGACGAGCAGAATACGGCCAAATTCTGAGCGTCAAAGTGTGCAGATCACGGCTACTACAATGGTCCCCTTGTAGTAAGCTGGGGCCATGAGGATCGCCACCTACGAGCGGGTATCCACCGTCGAGCAGACCACCGAAAACCAGCGGCCTGCGCTCCAGGGCTGGCTCCAGAGCCACCCTGCGGCCGTCCTCGTTCGCCCCTACCGAGACGTGGACAGTGGGGCGAAGACTTCCCGTCCAGGGTTCGACCGGCTGCTGAAGGACGCCAAGGCTGGGATGTTCGACACGCTCGTGATCTGGCGGCTTGACCGCCTCGGTCGCAACACCGCTCACCTGCTGAAGACCGTCGAAGACTTGCAAAAGGCGGGCGTCACCCTCGTGAGCCTCCGCGACAGCATCGACACGACCACAGCGAGCGGAAAGGCGTTTCTCGGAATGCTTGCCGTGTTCGCGCAGTTCGAGCGGGATATTCTCGTGGAGCGCACGAAGGCGGGAATGGCGCGGGCAAAGGCAGCGGGAAAGCATCTCGGTCGCGTTGCTGGTCGCCAAGATACCAAGCCGCGTAGCCGCCGCTGGTTTCGCAAGCCCACCGAACAGGCTGTTGTTGCCACTCGTTAGGGTGCATCACGTCTTGACTGCCGCCGCTCGATAAGCCGTGACTCTTCCGCGCGGCACGTCGCTGTCACGCTCGCCTGATCGCACCACGATTGATCACTCAACGCTCGGCTGCATTCGGAGCCAGCCTCCCCCTAGGTTCCGGCCCAGGTTTCGGGTGTGGGGTGGGGGCGGGTGGAGTGGGGTGGGCCTGCCAACACCGGCGATTCGCCATCCCCGGCCAGCTTTTCCGTCGAGGGGGTGGCCTCTCTACAGGCGCGTGAATTTTTTTGGAAATCGAATCGGGATCGTGGCTTGAGCGTTCGCGGCCGTGCGAGTTGATCGAGGGTGGGCGAATGGACTAATTTTGAGCCGCAGATTCAAAAACCCGCTGGAACGTCCGTCACGATAACTGCTTGAAAAGTAACGTGGTGAGCCGGGGGGGAATCGAACCCCCAACCCGCAGATTAAGAGTCTGCTGCTCTGCCAATTGAGCTACCGGCCCACGAAACGCTCCATTGTATCTCAGGATCGGAGAACGCAGCGGCGCCCGCGGCAGGATTTTGTCGGGTCCCGGACAAGATCTTGCTGGCTACTGGAGGCCGCCTCGCACGGATGTGATGCGCTCGGTGTTGAAGCCAAGCCAGTGCATCCGTCCTGCGTAGCGGGCATGCTCGACCTTGATGCACCGATCCATGACGACGGTGAGACCGCCGGCCTCGGCTATTCGTCCGCCTTCCTGGTTGATCACGGTGTACTGACACCAAAGGTTCTTCGCACCGATGGCCACCGCCTCTTGGGCGATCCCGGGCAGCGCCTGCGGCGCGCGAAACACGTTGACGATGTCTACTGGCACCGGCACGTCAGCGAGGGTCTTGAAACTTCGCTCGCCCAGGATCTCCGCCTCGCGCGGATTCACCGGTATGACGCGGTAGCCGTGTCGCCTGAGGTAGTACGCCACGAAATAGCTCGCACGCAGCTCGTTCTTCGACAGGCCTACGACCGCGACGGTCTTCGCGCTGAAGAGCACCCGCTGGATGGTCAGCGGATCCTGATACCGGCTCACGTCGAACGGCGGTGTCATTGGGCTGGTGCCTCGAAGGACGCCGACCGGACCTTCGCGAAGCCCTGCTCGAGATCCCAGATCAAATCATCCACGTCTTCGGTGCCGACCGAGAGCCGGATGGTCCCTGGGCCGACACCAGCGGCCCGCAGCTCCTCGTCCGAAAGCTGCCGATGGGTGGTGCTCGCTGGATGGATGATCAGGCTCTTCGAGTCGCCGACGTTCGCGAGGTGCGACCAGAGCGTCACGCCGCGAATGAAGTCCTGTCCGGCGTCGCGGCCTCCACGACACTCGAACGAAAACACCGCACCGGCGCCGCGCGGCAAATACTTCTCGACGAACGGCTGGTAGCGGCTTGTTCGCAGGCCGGGGTACGTCACGTTCGACGCCATGGCATGCGACTCGAGATACCTGGCCACCTTCGACGCGTTCTCAACGTGACGCTGCATGCGCAGCGACAGCGTTTCGAGACCCTGCAGGAAGAGGAACGCGTTGAACGGACTCATGGCCGCACCGAGATCGCGTAACGTTTCGGCGCGAAGCTTCATCAGATACCCGTACGTCCCGAAGGTCTCGTGGAACTGGAGCCCGTGATAGGCCGGTGACGGTTCGGCCACCACGGGGAAGCGGCCGTTCGACCAATTGAACCCACCGGAGTCGACGACGACGCCACCGATGCTCGTGCCGTGGCCGCCGATGAACTTCGTGGCCGAGTGCAGCACGATGTCCGCGCCCCACTCGATGGGGCGGCAGAGAAATGGCGTCGCGAACGTGTTGTCCACGAGCAGAGGGATCTCGTGCTGGCACGCAATGGCAGCTACCGTCTCGATGTCGAGCACGTTTCCGCCCGGGTTGCCGATCGTCTCGCCATAGAAGGCCTTCGTGTTGTCGCGAACAGCTGCCTTCCACGCATCGGGGTCGTCGGGATCGACCCATGTGAGGTCGATGGACATCTTGCGGAACAGGTGCTTGAGCTGGTTCACCGTCCCGCCGTACAACGCGGACGACGAGACGACGTGATCGCCGGGCGAGAGCAGGGTGAACAAGGCAGCCATCTGCGCTGCGATCCCACTGGCGAATGCCACCGCGCCGCAGCCGCCTTCGAGGTTGGCCATGCGCTCTTCGAACACGGCCACGGTCGGGTTCATGATGCGCGAGTACGTGTTGCCGTACTCCTGCAGGTTGAAGTACGCGGCCGCCGATTCGGGATCCTCGAACACGTAGCTCGTCGTCTGATAAATCGGCACCGCACGCGCGCCCGTGTTCGGGTCGGGGCGTTGCCCTGCGTGCACCTGGCGGGTGTCGAAGCCGAAGCGGCGGGACTCTTCCATAGGGCGCGGTCTCCTAACTAGGCGACGACGACGTTGTGAATCGAGCAGACGAACGAGTCGTTCACGCTTCTGTCTTCTCTGTTCTCGGTTCGTGTTCAGGTTCGGTTCGGGTTCCTGGTTCAGGGTTCAGGGTTCGGCGTTCGGCGTCACGGTGTGGCGAACCGCGCGGCGTGAACCCCGGAACCGAGAACAAGAACCGGCGAACCAAGAACCGAACCTGAACACGAACCGAGCACTGAGAACCCAGAAGTGTGAACGACAGGTTCTCTGTTCATGCTCCCTCTTCCGTCGCGCGCGAGAAACTCCTGAATCATAGGAGTCTGTCGCGCTTCCTCCAACAAGAAGCAGTCGTGCCCGTAGGGCGCGTCGATCACGTGGAGGTCGACGTCCTTGCCGGCCGCACGAAGCGCGTCCGCCAGCTCTTCGGAACCCGAGGGCGGATACAGCCAGTCGGAGCTGAAGGCAATGAGCAGCGACCGGGCAACGACATTGCGGACGGCGTGCGTGAGCGCGCCACCCCCGTACTGCCTCGCGAGGTCGAAGTAGGAGAGTGCCCGGGACGTGTAGAGATAGGTGTTGGCGTCGAAGCGCTTCACGAACGCATCCGCCTGGTGACGCAGATAGCTCTCGACCTCGAACTCGGGCTCGGTCAGCAGGTAGCGGATATCGTCCGCAGACTGCAGGCGACGGCCGAACTTGTCCTTCACGGATGGGGCGGAGAGGTAGGTGATGTGTCCAACCATGCGGGCCACGCCCATGCCGGCCGTGGGCGAGCGTCCGGTGCCGTAGTAGTGTCCGTCCTGCCAGTCCGGGTCGGCGGTGATCGCGTTGCGCGCGATCGCATTCCACGCGATTCCTTGTGGGTGAAGGGCGTAGGTACTCGCGATGGGAATGATCGTGTCGACTTGATCGGGATATCGAACCGCCCACTCGAGCGCCTGCATGCCTCCGAGGGATCCGCCCGCGACGGCGAACACGCGCGCGATGCCGAGCTCATTCAGGAGCGCGCGCTGCACGCGTACCATGTCTGAGACGGTCACGACCGGGAAGTCTGCTCCGTAGGGTCGGCCCGTCGCCGGGTTTGTGGACGAAGGTCCCGTCGTGCCCCGACACCCACCCAGGAGGTTCGAGCTCACCACGAAGAATCGGTCGGTGTCGAAGGCTTTGCCGGGACCGATCATCCCATCCCACCAGCCGAGACCGCGGCGCTGCTCGCCATCGCGCTCCTCGGCACGGAAGCCGTCCCTCGTCCCCTCGGCGGCCGGCATCGTCGAGAAGCCCGCCGCGTGTGCGTCTCCGCTCAGCGCATGGCACACCAGGATGACGTTGTCGCGGTTCGGCGACAGCGTCCCGTAGGTTTCGTAGGCGACGCGCACGGGATACAGCTCCCGCCCGCAATCAAGCGCAACTGGTTTTGGTAATTCGAGGAACAGAGTGTCGACAGTGCCAACCGAGCCCACGACAGTCTTCGCCGTCCGCGTCGTCACACGGGCGATCATATCCTTCCCGATGTATGATTCGAACCTTTCGCGAAGTGATTTCGGACGACTATCCGGCGCTATTTCAAGGGGGAGGCCCTATGGCTGAGTCGAGTGTCAAGAACGGAGTCAACGTCGAAGCGCTACTCGCTGCTCGCGAGGTGCTGAGAGGCGCGCCTGAGGCCGCCAAGTTCACGTGGCGGGCGTCCTGCAAGTGGCAGAACGGTACCCACAGCCGGACGAAGATCAAGGGATTTCATGGGCTCGGCGAGGAGCAGAAGCACAAGACCGAGTTCTCGTTCGAAGCCGATCATCCGGAGATTTTTGCATCCGAGGATCTTGGTGTGACGCCGATTGAATACGTGCTGGTCGGTCTGGCGAGCTGTCTGACGGCCGGTGTGGCCGCGGTCGCGCAGAATCGAGGCGTCCAGCTCAGGTCGGTCGAAGCGAAGCTCGAGGGGACCATGGACATCCAGGGCATCCTCGGCATCGACAGAGATGTGCGCAACGGATACGACGACATCAAGGTCACCTTCCACATCGACGCGGACGCGCCGAAGAAGGAAATCGAAGCGATCGTCGCGCAGTCACAGAAGCGCTCGGCGGTGTACGACGTGTTGACCAATCCGACGAACGTGACGGTTGCCGTTGCCTAGTACGTGCCATACGTAGATAGGCCGGGGCCCGCGGATCGCGGGGTGTGTAGGTGCGTAGGCCGGGGTCCGCGAAGCGGCCCCGGCAGTGTGTAGAGCGCAGGCTTAAGCCTGCGCGGAGTCGAACCATCGAATACGTCACCACGGTCGTCATAGGAGCCGGCCACGCGGGGCTGGCCACGAGTCGGTGCCTTACTGAGCGCTCGATCGATCACGTGGTGCTCGAGCGCGGCGAGGTGGCCAACTCCTGGCGCCGCGAACGCTGGGACTCGCTGAGGCTGCTGACGCCCAACTGGCAGAGCCGACTGCCCGGCTATCGCTACGAGGGCGTCGATCCCGACGGCTTCATGACGATGGCCGAGGTGATCGAGTTCGTGTCCCGTTTCGCCGCGGTGGCCGAGGCGCCAGTGCGTGCGCAGACCACCGTGACGTCGGTCACACAGGCGGATGCGGGGTATCACGTCGCGACCGACCGGGGCGAGATGCGGTGCCGGTGTCTGGTTGTGGCGAGCGGCGCCTGCAACCTTCCCAGCGTGCCGGCCCATCAACAGGCAGTGCCCGCGTCCATCGAGCACTTCACGCCGATGGACTATCGCAATCCAAACCAGTTGCCTGATGGCGGCGTGCTCGTCGTGGGCGCATCGGCGACCGGTGTGCAGTTGGCGCATGAGATTCACCAATCCGGTCGTCCGGTGACGCTCTCGGTCGGCGAGCACGTGCGGCTGCCTCGGATGTATCGCGGTCGCGATGTCCTGTGGTGGATGGATGCCTCGGGCGTCTGGAACCAGCGTTACGACGAGATCGACGACATCACCCGTGCCCGAGGACTGCCGTCGCCGCAGCTGGTTGGGACATCTGAGCGGGTGACGCTGGATCTCAATGCGCTCACAGCGGCTGGTGTGACCCTTGTTGGTCGGCTGGCCACCGTGCGGGATGGGAGGGCGTTGTTCTCGGGCGGGCTGCGCAATCAGCTGACGTTGGCCGACCTCAAGATGGACCGGCTGCTGGACACCTTCGATGAGTGGGTGAGCGCGAGCCCCGGCGATGCCGATGTTGACGCTCCCGAGCGCTTCGAGCCGACCCGCGTGCCAACCTCGTCTCCGTTACATCTCGATCTCGGGAGCGGCGAGATTCGGTCCATCGTTTGGGCAACCGGGTATCGTCCCGACTACCGCTGGCTCCACATGCCGGTCATCGATCGCAACGGCTCGCTGCGGCACGACGGAGGAGTACCTGGACTTGCCAGGGCTCTATGCCATCGGATTGCCTTTCCTCCGCCGGCGCAAGTCGACGTTCATTCACGGCGCCGAGGACGACGCGCGCGACCTCGTCGAGCACCTCGCTGGTTATCTCGCCAACCCCAGGGCCGAGAGCGCCAGGTCCGGCTGAAGCCGGACTCCTAAAAGGTGAGTCGCGCGGTGCCTGACGAGTGTAGGGCCAGCCACCTCGCGGATCCGCCTCCTGTGCGCGCTCTCCAGGTTCACTCGCCCGCGGAAAAGCCGGCTAGATGCGCCCTACGCAGGGCATCGGGATCGGACTTACGGTGCATCCACTCGCGCCCGCACGAGTCACATCGAAAGTACTCGACATGATCATCCCTGCTGACGCGTTCCAGGTGGCCTCGCTCATCACAGAATGGACAGAGGCGATGCGTGTTCGGCCCTTCAGGCATGTCAAGACGCCAAGCCTACACACCCCACAAACACAAGGGTAGTCAATTCCGTGTGTCGGCCATGTCACACAAACGTGTTCAGAAAGGCGGCTTGAAATGAACGAAATTGTCGCATTTACGCCGGGGCGGCGAGTATCCGCAGGGACGTGATGCAGCTCGCCGGGTCTTGGCGTCAGGTGCTGACCGAGGATCCGGACCACGCGCGGCCCATCGTGAGTTCGCTACTGATCGGGCGAGTGACGATCACGCCCGCTGCGGAGTCGCGTCAATGGGAGTTGCGCGGGGAAGGGACCGTCGCTGGATTATTCAGCAAAACGATCTTCCCGTTGGGATGGTGCGCCCGACAGGAGTCGAACCTGTGGCCTTCGGCTTCGGAGACCGACGCTCTATCCAGCTGAGCTACGGGCGCGTGTACGCGAACAGCCAGTGTAACAGGTCTCCGCCAAAAACACGGACCTCGGAAGTGTGGCCTGGCGTACGATAGCCCGCCATCATCTGGCTTACCTATGCCCCGAATTCTCTCACTGGCGACCGCGATCCCCCCACACCGTCTCGATCAGAGCGTCGCCAGGGAAGGGATGGCATTCCTTTGCCGCGACCATCCGCATCTCATGCGGCTGGTGCCCGTCTTCGATCGCTCGGGTGTCGAGACGCGGCACCTGATCCATCCACCCGAGTGGTATGTGCAGGAGCGTACGTTCGACGAGCGCAACCGGGAGTACGCCACACGCGGGCTCGAACTGCTCGAGCAGGCAGTTGGCGACTGTTTGGCCAAGTCGTCCACAGCTCCAGACCAGATCGATCACCTCTTCTTCGTCACGACAACGGGTCTTGCCACGCCGAGTCTGGACGCGCGGCTCGCGGCACGGCTCGGCATGCGTCCGAATGTTCGCCGATCGCCCCTTTTCGGCCTGGGTTGTGCTGGTGGGGCGGGAGCGTTGGTCAGAGCGTGCGACGTGCTCAGGCGGTCACCGGATGAGCGGGCGCTGGTCGTCTCGCTCGAGATTTGCA
Organism: uncultured Acidobacteriota bacterium; assembly: GCA_963827515.1. Taxonomy (GTDB): domain Bacteria; phylum Acidobacteriota; class Vicinamibacteria; order Vicinamibacterales; family UBA2999; genus JABFSA01. The sequence continues at coordinate 44,489 of CAWHBF010000025.1, forward strand.
GTCTCGTGTTCTCGCTTCGTGCACGCACGGCGACGGATGTGGTGGGCGTGGCGCTCTTCGGCGACGGCGCCGCCGCGGCACTGCTTGGCGGAGACGACTGCGGGACCGACGGCATCACCGTCGCACGCACGGCGACGCATCTCTTTCCTGAGGCGCAGCACCTGATGGGATGGGAGTTTACGAGCGATGGGATGCGGCTCGTTCTGTCGCGCGACATTCCCGCGTTCGTGAGTGAGCGGCTCGCGCCCGTGGTTCGCGAGTTCGTCGCCACCTCCGGCAGATCGGTGAACGAGATCGACCACTACCTGCTGCATCCCGGGGGGCCCAAGGTCATGGCCACGTACTGCTCGACGTTTGGGCTGCCGGACGAGGCTGTGTCGATCGCGCGCGAATCGATGCGGGAGTACGGAAATCTGTCGAGCGCGGCTGTGTTGTTCATGCTCAACGATCTCGTGGCGAGCGGAAAGCCGACAGCCCGAGACACCGGTCTGTTGATCGCACTCGGGCCAGGATTCGCCTGCGAAATGTTAGTACTCGAGTGGTGAACGACGTCGCGATCGTCGGGGCAGGGCCTGCGGGATCGGCGCTGGCGATGGAGCTCGGCAGGCAAGGCCTGCGTGTGACGCTCTACGAACGGTCCCGTGGCCCCTGTCTGAAAGCATGCGGGGAAGGACTCCTCCCGCACGGCGTCGCCGCGCTCCACGACATCGCGGGACTGCCAGATGTGCCGCGCGTGCGAGGCCTGCGTTTCGTCGCCGGAGACGTATCGGTCGAGGCTGATTTTCAGGAAGGCTTCGGGCTGATCGTCCGACGCGATCGGTTCGACGCCTGGCTTCGCGAGAAGGCTGGGGCGACCCCGAACGTCGATCTCCGAATGGAGACACCCTACCGTCCGAATGGCGAGCGGATTGTCGTCGGCGCCGACGGCAAGCGATCGATATTTCATCGACAACTGCCCGCGCGTCCGTCCACACCACGCCGCGTCGGTCTCTCCACGCACGTCGGCGGGATGCAGGGCCTCGGCAGTCGCGTGGAGGTGTTCTTTCATGCCGACGGTGAGCTGTACCTGGCGCCGACGGGTGGGGGAGAAGCGCTCGTGTCCGCCCTGTTTTATCAGTCGGCCTTCCGCCGCGACGGCATCACGCATCTGCTCAACGCGATTCCGGAGCTTCGCGCACGCGCGTCACACATCGAACAGACGACGCCCCTGCTCGCGTGCGCGCCACTCGGCCTCCGTGTAGCCCGTCTCACTATGGACGAGGGGCTGCTGCTCATCGGCGACGCGGCCGGCGCCCCGGATCCCATTACCGGTGATGGAATTGCCATGGCGATCGTGTCGGCGAAGCCGGCGGCCAAGGCGATTCTGTCGAGAGATTTTCGCGCCTACGAACAGACCAGATTGCAGATGGGACGGACCGCCGATCGATTGGGGAGACTGCTTCTCGGGATCCCGCGTGCGGATGGTCTGGCGGCACGCATGCTGCTCCGTCGCCGGGCGTTGGTGCCAACGCTGCTCGATGTGGCTGTCGGCCGCCGCGCGCTCAACGCCGCGACGATGCTGCGGGCCGTGTGCAATGGGTAGATCGATTCTTCCGCCGGGGTGAAGACGTGTGGATGCCCACGCGAAGCCTCCAGCGAGAGATCCTGGATGACCACGAACCAGAGCAGGTGGTCGTCGACAAGATCTACCGATTCCTGTCGTTCGTGAATCGCCGCCTGGGCGGCACCAGGGCCACGCTCGCCCAGTTCGACAGCTTCAGCCGCTCGTGGACACCCGGTGAGCGGATCTCGGTGCTCGACGTGGCGAGCGGTGCGGCCGACGTGCCACGCGCGCTCATCGCATGGGCTCGCGCTCGGGGTTTCGACTTACGCGTGACGGCGCTCGACGTGTCGCCGCGTGCGCTCGCGTACGCTCGGCGTGCCGGCCCGATCGACCGGCTCGGCTTCGTCTGTTCGAACGTCGAACGCCCGTGTTTCCAGGATGGAGCCTTCGACTACGTGACGTGCGCGCTCTTTTTTCATCACCTCACGGACGCACAAGTCGTCACGGCGCTTCGGACCTTCGATCGGCTTGTTCGTCGCGGCATTGTCGTGAACGATCTCGTTCGTGCAAGACGGGCCTACATCTGGACCCGAATACTCACCCGGCCGTTTCACCCGATCTTGAGATTCGACGGTCCGCTCTCCGTCCGCCGTGCTTTTCGGCCTGAGGAGCTGAAGAGCCGAGCCGAGGAGGCGGGACTCGGTTGGCTGACGATCCAGCGGCATTTCGGTCACCGGATGACGCTCTCCGGCGAGAAGCGATAGACCCGTATGACACTTTCCCGCACCCAAGTGGTCATCGTTGGCGCCGGCCCGTCGGGGTTGTTACTGGGCCAACTGCTGCACAAGGCAGGCATCGACGCCGTGATTCTGGAGCGCCAGAGCGGCGCTCACGTGCTCGGCCGCATCCGCGCCGGCGTACTGGAGCAGGTGACGGTTGACCTGCTCGACGAGGCCGGCGTCGGTGCGCGGGCGCATCACGAGGGCCGGGTGCACGGCGGTTTCGACATCCTGTTCAAGGGAGAACGACACCGCATCGACCTGCATCGACTCACCAGCGGCAAGAGCGTCCTGGTGTACGGCCAGACCGAGGTCACCCGGGACTTGATGGACGCTCGCCAGGCCGCAGGACTGACCACGATCTACGAGGCTGCCGACGTCACGGTTCACGACTATGGAAGCACGCGGCCATATGTACGTTTCACAATGGACGGCATGACGCACGAGATCGCGTGCGATTTCATTGCCGGTTGTGACGGCTCCCACGGTGTGTGCCGTGCGAGCGTGCCTCGTGGCGCGGTTACGGAGTACGAAAAGGTCTATCCGTTTGGCTGGCTCGGCCTGCTGTCTGATACACCACCGGTGCACCACGAATTGATCTACGTGAACAGCCCACGCGGCTTCGCCTTGTGTTCCCAACGCAGCACGTCGCGCAGCCGCTACTACCTCCAGGTGCCCGTGACCAAACCCGCGTCAGAATGGTCGGACGAGGCCTTTTGGGAGGAACTGCGTCTGCGTCTCGACTCCGAGGCGCGCGATAGGTTGGTCACGGGCGTCTCGATCGAGAAGAGCGTGGTGCCGTTGCGCAGCTTCGTCACCGAACCGATGCGTTTTGGCCGGCTGTTTCTCGCCGGCGACGCCGCGCACCTCGTGCCGCCGACCGGAGCAAAGGGTCTGAATCTGGCTGCCTCCGACGTGAAGTTCCTCGCGAGCGCGCTTGTGGAGTTCTACGCAGAACATCGCGAGGCCGGCATCGACGGCTACTCCGAGCGCTGCCTTCGCCGCGTCTGGAGAGCCGAACGCTTCTCGTGGTGGTTTACCGGCTTGATGCACCGGTTTCCGGAGAACGGGCCGATCGGGCAGAAGCTTCAGGAAGCGGAGCTGGACTACTTGGTCCACTCCAACGCAGCCTCGCAGGCCCTCGCCGAGAATTACGTCGGCCTGCCCTTGCACTTCGGGGCATGAGTTATCCAATACGGGTCCTCGTCGACCGCGTCGGTGGCTCGAATCCGTGTAAACTTCGCCAGGGAAGGCTTGGACGGCGCAGGGCGGCCTTGTCGAGCCAGGAGAGGATCCATGTTGAAGAAGCTCGTGCTCATGTTGCTTGCGTCGGCAAGCGTTGCGTCCGCGCAGACCCAAACGGCGCCGCATCCCACCATCAGCGCACCGGTCACGGGTCCGGGCGCGATGTTCCCTGGTCTGCAGCGCGTCCCGGCCGGCACGGGGCTCGCCGACCACAAGTACGTCGTCACGGAATACTTCGTCTCGGGGACGGCCAGCGGCAAGCCGTATACGACGCGCATCCTGGTGCGCCGGCCTGAAGACGCGGGCCGATTCAGCGGCGTCGTCGTCGCCGAAGCCATGCACGCCAGCGGCAACAGCTGGATGTTCTTCTTCTCGCGGATCTACATGATGCGCAGTGGGCACGTCTCCGTGGAGATCGCGCCCCAGAAGGCGGGAACCGAGGCGACGATTGTGGCCTCGAATCCGCAGCGTTATGCCGCCATTAGCATCCCGGACGCAGGGCAGGCCAACGAGATCATCGCGCAGGTGGGCGCTCTGCTGAAGAGCAACGCATCCTCATCGCCGCTCGCCGGTTTGAAGGTGCGTCGGATGATCCTGATGGGCACGTCGCAGTCGGCGGGCACGCTGCGTACCTACCTGCCCGCTCATGCCACCTGGCGGATGCCTGGCGGCGGACCGATCTTCGACGGATTCCTACCCACCAGCACCGCCGGCATGCCGATCCCCAATGTGGACGTTCCATTGATCCAGATTGCGACGCAGACCGAAGTGAACGGAGGCGCGGCGAAGGGCAGCGCATACCGGCGGCCGGATGGCGACGCACCGGGCGATCAGTTCCGCCTGTACGAGATCGCCGGAATGCCGCACAACGATTCGCGTGAGAATCCAACCTACAGTCCGGACCCCTGCAAGATGACGGTTACGCGGTATCCGGTGGGCGCCATGATGGCCATGGCCCTGCACCACGTGATCCAATGGGCGGACAAGGGGACGGTTCCGCCTCGCGCCGATCGCATCGTCGTGGAGAATGGCGCACTCGCGCTCGACGCGAACGGCAACGCCAGGGGAGGCGTGAGGAGCACCTACGTCGATGTCCCAGTGGCGAAGTACGGCGTTCCTAACAACGCCGATCCGAAACCCGGGACGCGCGACGATTTCTACTGCGGGATCGCCGGGTATGAGACGAGCCTGCCCGCCGATCAACTGCGGGCGCTTCACACGAACGCGGCGACGTATCGCGGCAAGGTGCAACAGAGACTCGCCGAGCTGACGAAGGCCGGCTGGTTCCTGCCGGAGTACGCTGGGCAGGTGACCGGCGACGCCGAGAATGTCCGCATTCCGTAGGCGAGCGCGGGCATAGAGGAGGAAGTTCCAATGAAGGTTCTCAAGGTTGTCGTCGTCATGATGCTGCTCACCGCCGGCCAGGCGACCGGCCAGAGCCGTGACACGCTTCCGGATTGGAGTGGAGTCTGGCAGATGGTTGGCGGAACGGTGTTTGACCGCGCCACGGCCTCAGGACAAGGCGGCGCGCTGTCTGCCGGCCTGCGGCAGCGCCCGCCTTACAACGCTCAGTGGGAGGCCATCTATCAGCGGAACCTGAAGCTCAGGGATCAGAGCCAGCTTCCCGATCCGATCAATATCTGCGGAACCCCGGCCGGGTTTCCCAGAGTCATGAACCTGCCGGACATGTACGAGTTCGTGGTTCGTCCCGAACAGACGTGGATCCTCACGGAGAACGGCCCAAACGTGCTGAGGATCTACACAGATGGACGGCCCCATCCCGCGCCGGACGACAGGTGGCCCACTTATACCGGTGATTCCGTCGGCAAGTGGGAAGGGGATACGCTGGTCTTCAGCACGTTGAGCACGAAGAACTCTCAGTGGCCGACGGAGGGCGACACCGTCCTCGATAGAACCGGTCTGGTGCTGAGCGACGCCGCCCATATCGTGACCCGCCTTCGCAGAGTGGACGAGCAGACGATGGAGGCGCGGATGGTGATCGAAGATGCGAAGGCGTTTACGGCGCCCTGGCAGGTCACCAAGACGTACCGGCGTCAGCCGGCGGGCACGCGTGTGTACGATTATGGATGTGCGGAGAACAACCGGAATCCCGTGGATAGCTCCACGGGGAAGACGTTGATTCTCGGCCCCGAAGGCGAGAAGTTTGGACAGTAGCTGGTCAGCTGGTCCCGATCGAGCAACGGACATGTCCCTTGAGGTAATCGTCATGAGAACAAACGAACTGTTTCGCGTCTTCGTGGTGCGCCACTGGGTGGTCGGCTTGGTCATCACGTGCGGGCTGCTGGTGAGCGCGCAGACGCTCGTCGCGCATCACGCTGGCACGATGTTCAGCGACGAAACGAAAGAGATTTCCGGCACGGTCAAGGAGTTCCAGTTCACGAACCCGCATTCCTGGATTCAGGTGATGGTGGAGACCAAGCCTGGCGCGCCGCCGCAGGAGTGGAGCGTGGAATGGGGTAGTCCCAATCAGCTGGGCCGCCGGGGCATTCGGCCGTCCACGTTCAAGCCCGGTGCGAAGGTGACCATGCGAATTCGTCCGATGCGCGATGGTTCACCGGCAGGCGGCTTCGTGGGAGCGAAGTTCGACGATGGTACCGTCGTTGGGTCCTGGGAGTAGCCCGGTAACCTGTTCAAACTGCGCGTGCGTGAAGCTCCAGATCGTGGGTCCGCCGCCGGCCAATGCGGCACTGTCCCCGTCGCAGAGGGTGCCTGAACACGTCGTCGGCGTAGAGCGGAGGCTTTAGCCTCCGCGGACACGCGCACGCTGACCGCCTCCGCCAAGACGGAATGACCGGCTCTCCATCGTTAACGTTGTAGTGCCTCGCAGCACTCAACACGGTGGTCAGAGCCACCAGATCGCGGGTTAGCGCTCGAGAGCGCCAGCGCCGCATCGAAGGGAGCCGGTCATGAAGCACGTTACTACGTACGTGGGCATCGATGCACACAAGAAGGATCTGTTCGTCGCGATGCTAATTGGCAACGAGAAGCCCCGGAGACCTGGCAACTGGCGAACGAGCCGCGGGCGGTGCATCGGTTGGTGCGCAAGCTCGAGCGGGAGACGCCGGGGCCCGTGCGGGTGTTCTATGAAGCCGGTCCGTGTGGCTATGCGCTGCAGCGGCAGATCACGACAGCGCGCGTGACCTGCGACGTCATCGCCCCGGCCTTGATGCCGCGTACGCCGGGCGAGCGGGTGAAGACGAATCGGCGCGACGCCCGGAAGCTGGCGGAACTGGGCCGGGCCGGCCTGCTGACGGTCGTGCAGCCCCCGACGCCCGCCGACGAGGCCGTGCGGGATCTGGCGCGGGCGCGCGATGACGCCCGCGAGGATCTCCAGCGGTGTCGCCATCGCCTGGGCCAGTTGCTGTTGCGGCGTGGGCTGCACTATGCGGGACGAAATTGGACGCGGGCCCATCGGCGGTGGGTCGAGAGCGTGACCTGGACCCACGCGGCCGAGCGCGCCGTCGTCGATGACTATCTGCTGGCGATCGATCACACCGAGGCCCGTCTCCGGGCATTGGACGCGCGCGTGGCAGAGATCGCCGCCCAGGAGCCGTATCGGACGCCGGTCGGGTGGTTGCGCTGTTTCCGCGGCATCGACACGCTGACGGCCATGCTGATCCTCGCGGAGCTGCATGACTTCCGCCGCTTCGGTTCGGCCCGGGCCTTGATGGCGTTCCTCGGGCTGGTGCCGGGCGAAGAGTCCACCGGCGAGAAGCATCGGCGGGGGCGCATCACCAAGATGGGCAACGCGCTGGTCCGCCGCGTCCTGGTGGAGGCCAGCTGGCACTATCAACATCGGCCGGGCGTGGGGCGCGCGCTCGCGGCGCGCCGCCAGGGCCAGCCGTCCCGCGTGATCGCGATCGCGGACAAGGCCCAGCAGCGACTGTGTCGTCGCTTCCGACGCCTGGCGGAGCAACACAAGCCCAAGCCGAAGATCGCCGTGGCCATCGCGCGTGAGCTCGCAGGCTTCGTGTGGGCGGCGCTCCAACCCGCGCCCGCTGGCGGGGCAGCACGGCACGCGTACGACTAGCAGACCGAGGAAGGCAGGGAGGGCGGTGCGGTGGACGGACCGCGGAGACGGCGGAGGATCAGAGGCACGATTGTGAGGATCGGCGACAGTTAGCCATGCGATACGGACCGGCGTCCCAACTCGCGACCCAAGACTGCACGTCCTCCCGACGAAGCACTGTCATGTGTGCTCTGCCGCGGGCAGCTGCGGTAACCACCGAATATCAGCGTGACTCGTCGTCGAAGCGCCCTCGATCCTCCGTCGTCTCCGCGGCCCGCGCACCGACGCGTCGAAGATTGCACGCGCTCTTCGCACCGCAAGCATGTGCGTGGCAGCAACCGTCAAGCGTTGTCCGGAACAGCCGAGCTTGACACCGGGTCATTCCATATCAGGCTACGGCGGTCCGCCGAAGCTTCACGCGAAGGCGGAAGCGTGCGCTCTACGGCGAAACGCAAATCGCTCTAGCGCTGGCCGGGCACTGGACTTGCAACGACTCGACTCATGGCCGAGTCAACTCCGGTATCAGGAAAGCCTTTGAGTGAGCGGATGGAGGTGCTGGCCGCGCTGGAACCCAGCCCGTTTCCAGTGATCAGCCTCTACCTCAGCCTCGCGACCAATCAGAACGGCCGCGAGGAATATCAACAATTCGTTCGCAAAGTTTTCAACGAGCGCGCCAAGGGGCTGCCGGAACAGTCACCCGAGCGCGAGAGTTTCGACAAGGACGCCGCGCGGATTCAGGAGTACCTCGGGAAGACAGACAACCCCTCAGGTCAGGCCTTCGCGATCTTCGCGTGCAGCGGCTCTGATCTGTTTGAAGCCATTCCGATCGACGCGCCGATCAACGAGCACTCGTTGTTCATCAGTTCGGTCCCGCACCTCTACCCGCTCGCCAGGCTCGTCGAAAACTACCCACGCTACGCGGCTGTGATGCTCGATACCAACAAGGCGCGCATCTTCGTCTTCGGCGCGACCACCGAGCTGGAGGAAACGATCGTCGGCGAGAAGACCCGCCGCACCTCGAAGGGTGGATGGTCGCAGGCACGGTATCAACGCCGCGCCGAGAACTTCCACCTGCATCATGTGAAAGAAGTCGTCGACACGCTCGACAAGCTCGTGCGCGAAGAAAACATCGACCAGATCGTCGTCGCCGGCGCCGAAGTGGCAATGCCGATCCTGCGCGAGCAGCTTCCGAAACATCTCACCGACAAGATCGTCGAGCTCGGTCGCCAGGACAGCGGCGAGGGCGGCAGCTTCGTCGAAAGGGCGATCGCGGCGTTGCGTGAGAAGGACGCGGAGACCGACGTCGAAAAAGTCCAGGAACTGATGGATGCCTGGCGCAGCGGCGGTCTAGGCGTCGCCGGACCCGAAGCCACGCTGTCGGCATTCCAGCTCGGGCAGGTCGAAGAGCTGATCATCACGGGCTCGCCGGAAACGCTGAAGCCCGTGCAGAGGATGCCTGAGGATGCCGCGCCCGGCGCCGTGCAGATGGACACCTCGAATCCCGGCGGATCGGCCGACGAAGACCGGTTGAAACTGTCTGACGAATTGGTCACGCGTGCGCAGCAGACGTCCGCGCGCATCAGATTCATTGAAGACGCGTCGCTGTTGGCCGAGGTTGGTGGCGTGGGCGCATTGTTGAGGTTTCGCATATGAGCAGACAGAACAAGATCAATCCCGATCACTACACTCAGCGCGGACGCTTGACGCAGGACGATGCCGCCAGGGAGCTCGCGCGACAGCGCTCGATCGCGCCCCAGCACACGTGGCAGCCGGTGAAAAAGAACATGCTGCCGAGGTTTGCGTCGACGGACGAGGACGCCGACCGGCGCGCGGAGACGTCCGAAGGCGTTGAAAGCCTTGAAACGGGGCTGTTCCGCGAGAAGGCAAAGCCGACCGCGCGTGTGCCCAGGAAAACCGGTGCGAAGACGGCGGCGCTGGCACCGGCGAAGCAACCAGTGGCCGCCCGTACAGGCGCGGTCAGGAAGACGACTGGCAAGGCGAAGACTCGCAAGGCCGCGAAACCGGCAATGAAGACCATGCCGACCAGCCCTACGCGAAAGGCCGTCCTGGCCCGTAATGTCGGCGGACCCGCGCTGAAGCCACTCCGGGCCGCGAAGCGCTGAAGGAACTGACACCGCGCTTTAGGCCGCGCAACGCAGACCGAGTCCCCGTTCTATACTGCCCCGTCGCAGAGGGTGCCTGAACACGTCGTCGGCGTAGAGCGGAGGCTTTAGCCTCCGCGGACACGCGCACGCTGACCGCCTCCGCCAAGGCTACGGCGGTCCGCCGAAGCTTCACGCGAAGGCGGAAGCGTGCGCTCTACGGCGAAACCCGCCCTCGAATGAGAGCGGGCCTCAGAGTGCCCAACGATCTGAAACAAGCGACACTGATCGGTCGGACTAGAAATCAACCTCCATGCTGAACCTGGCGTACCGCGCCGGTTGGATGGCCGTCGGCGTCAGCCACGGGCCGCCTGGTACGAACGCCTGGTTGTAGGCGGTCGCCACGTCCACATTCATCAGGTTGTACAGGTCGAGGCCAACCTGGGTGCGCCTCCCGCCGAAGCGGAAGATCTTCGCCACCCGGAAGTCCATGTTGTTGCGTCGATCGGCGAACAACGTGTAAGGCGCGATCAAGTTCACCGTCGCGACGGCGGCCCCTGTGAGAGGCCGGCCGAGCGGCTGCGGCCCGGCGGCGATCCAGGCGTTATCGGCCACGAAGTTCGCCTCCAGGTATTCCCCTGGTACGCTCATCCACGTCACGGCCACCTGGACGTCTGCCCGTGGAATCGTGTATGTGGCGAGCCCGCGGATATCGGTTCTATAAGGCTCGCTATAGTGGCAATAAGGGTTCGTCACGGAAAGGGAGCCGCGGGCGGTGGTCACCAGGACATTCGCCGTGACCGAGCTGTTCGGGGCTCCTGTGGGACCCGCACCAAGCTCCGGCAGCTTGGCGCGCACCGCGCAGGCGTCGGCAAGCCTGCGCCCGGTGCTCGTGCCGCCCTGCACCGTCAGCCCCCAGTCCAGCCGCGCCACGGCGGAGAAATCGAAGCCCTGCCAGTTCTCCTGCTGCTCACCAAAGTTCTTGTAGCTCTGCGCCAGCTCGTCCACCTCCCCCACCCTGCCCGGCACGAGGTTGTAGAGGCCGTCGATGGTGTAGCCTCCGCCGCCCGGCAGCCGCGGATCGAGCGGCGCCCGGATGCTGAACGGCGTGTAGTCCCCGAGGCTGGTGGATCGGTTGTCGACGACGTACCAGTTGTCCCACCAGTTGCGGTGGAAGCCGGCGGTCACCGACACACGGGGCAGCACTTCCTGCTGAACCGACAGGCCGAGGCTCCAGTTGTAGGGCCGCGCACCCCAGCCCCCGACGAAGGTCGGGTCGAAGCTGCGGTTGAACACCGGCTTCCCCAGGTTCTGGTTGTCCATCCGTGCGCATTCGCCGTTGGCCGCCGGGCTCATGAGGTCGCAATCCGGCACGTAGTTCCGGTTCGTGTCGGTCCACCCGCGTGTGGTCCGGACGGCCGTGCGAATCAGCGGGTTCATGTCCAGATCGTTGTTGGTGGCGGTGATGGCTTCCATGTACTTGCCCATGTTGAAGCGGATCGCCGTCTTTCCGCTCCCGAACAGGTCGTACGCCACGCCCAGACGGGGCGAGATGTCCTTCCAGTCGTATCCGGGTGTCGACCCGGCCGGATACAGGATCTCCTCAGGTGCGTACGGATACCCGGGACCGCCAATGCCCGAGTCGGGATAGCTCGAGACCAGCGAGTCGTACCGGATGCCGCCCTGCACCGTCAGCCGGCTGATGGTCCACTGATCCTGCGCGTAGAGATTGGTTGGAATGAGATTGCGCACGTACCTGGCATGCCCCCCGACGGCAATGGTCTGCGTCAGCTGATTCGGCACGCCGTCTCTCATGCGGATCTGCGTGATCTGGTTCGGGTAGTTGTAGGTCTGGGAGGGATTGCCGAACCCGCCCTGGTACCCGAACCTCATGTTGTGTGCGCCGGTCACATACGTCAGCGACGCCCGCAGGTTCGCCCGGGCCCCAATGAGCGAGTGCGCGAATCCACCGTTCGCGGGGGCCTGAGGCGCGCGCGAGAGGAGGTTCGGCACCTCCCCGCCTTGCTCCAGGACCTGGATCATCCCCGGCACGTCCGTGCCATCGTTCCGCTTCGTGAAGCGGTACCGCGCCTCGTACATGCCCCAGCCGGCCTCGGCCAGCAACCGCCCCGAGATCGGCGACGACCACGACGCATGCGGTTGCCGGGCCGGGATGTAGTACGACCGCGGTGTCGCTTCCGGCGACGTCAGCACGCCGGCCGTTTCGGAGCCGCCCCCCTTGCCGTAGAAGTTATCGAGGTACTGCTCGGACCAGTGAAAGTTGAACTTGTTGCGCGGCGTCGCCTGCCACGTCAACCGGACTGTCGCCTGGCGCTCCACGCGGTTGGCAAAGGCCGGCTGCGATTGGTCGAAGTCGACGACCCATTTCGTCGGGTCACCCGCGTTCTTGTTCCAGAACAGGCCCGGGACGGTGCTCTTCCCCCCGGTCTGCCGGAAGGTCGTGTAGAACCACAGCTTGTCCCTTACAATCCGGCCGCCGAACATCGGATTGACGTCGTAGACCGAGATGAGCTCGGCAGGCGACCGCAGGCCCATGGCCTGGAGCCTCTCGGTGTAATTGCTGCCCTGCAGGGCATCGTTCGAGCCGCTGAAATTGAACTGACCGCTGAACGTGTTGGCCCCATCGCGGGGGATGACATTGATCACCACGCCGCTGGTCTCGGCATCCGCAAGTCCGCCCGACGTGGTCATGACCACTTCCTGCGCGGAGGCGACCTGCGGCATGTTGCCGCCACCGCCGTTTCCGCCGGCCCACCCCATGTTGGTGCCGTCCGCGTAGATCCGCGAGTCGGCGGGGCGCCCGCCGTGGATATAAGAGGCCGCGCTCTGCATCGACCCCCCGATGCCCCCGGAATCGGTGTTCGAATTCCCGATGACACCCGCGCCACCGATCGCCGCCATGCCCGGAATCAGGCTCTGGATGCCGGTGACGTTCCGGGAGCTGGGAATCGCGGAGATGATGTCCCGGTCGATGATCTGCTGCGTCCGCGCGCTCTGGACGTCGACGATGGGCGACTCTCCGCTCACCGTGATCGTTTCCTCGATCGCGCCGACTCTCAGGTCGGCGTTCACGGTCGCCACGAAGCTCCCCGATACCTCGATCCCTTCACGTTTCACGACACTGAACCCGGGCAGCTCGAACGTCACGGAATACGCGCCCGGCCGGAGATCGACGATGCGATACTGGCCCGAGGCGTCGGTGACGACCGACCGGACCTTTTCAATCAGGACGGGGCTGGCGGCTTCCACCGTCACGCCCGGTAGGACGCCGCCCGAGGCGTCCCGGACAACGCCGGTGATCGCGGCCTGAGCATAGGCCGCCGACGGTACGAGCAACGCAACCAACGCCACCAGCAGGGACCGCGAGGATCGCCGGATCAGGGTCTGCATCGTTGTCCTCCTCAGTGCTTCCGAGTCGAGACGCCAGCGCAGGATGGGCTGTACGGGGCTCTGAATCGGGCAGGCTAGCCTTGTCGCACACGCATGTCAAGCAGTGAGCTCAATTTGCGCGCGCTTGATACGAGACGATGAAATCGAGGATGTTGGGCGCGTAGCGGGTGGTCGTGGTTTCGACCGGGCGAATCGTGACCGACGTCAGATTCGGCGCTGAGAAGTTCGCCAGCAGAAACGCGCCCGGCTTGAGCATCGCTTCGACGTTCGACATCGCCAGCGCCTGCTCGAGCAGGTCGTAGTAGATGAACACGTTCGTGGCAATCACGAGATCGAACGCTTCCGCGTCGAGGCGCTCGGTCACGATGTTCACGTTCAGCACCGACATCCGCTGAACTGCAGTCGGCCTCGCACGGACGGCTCGCAATCGGGCCACGTCGGCAATCGCCTTCGACGCCGGAGCCTGGACGGGCGCGCCAATCTGATCGCCGAATGTCTGCCAATAGGTGCGAACCTGGGGGAGCCACGGCGTGCTGGCGGGCAGCGGCAGGTTCAGCGTGTAGCCGATGTTCTTTGCCGCCCGTGCTCGAGCCTGCGTGACGTGATCGATGACCCGCGGGCTGATGTCGAGGAGCACGATCTCCGGATCGCCTGGCGAGGGCGCAAGACCCAGCCGCTTGAGCGACTCGAGCACGGCAAAAGGCTGCAGCGTCTGTTGAGGATAGATGTCGAAACCGACGTCCTTGTCCGCGAAGTCGAGTCCGGGACCGACGATCGCCACGCGTCTCATGGCGCCGGGCTTGAGCAGCCCGCGCGCCTTCATCGCCGTCAGCGCCTGCTCGACCGAATAGTTGGTCATCAGCGACGTGTCGAGCGACAGGCCGCGCGTGCGGAAGAGCCTGGACCGCTGGACGAACTCGGCAATGGGGTCGCCGCCGCTCGTATCGCCAAGTTCCTGATCGATCTGGTCCTGTTCGTTTGCCACGCGGATCACCGCCGCGAGCAGGTACTTTCGTGCGGCGTCCCTGTCCGCAACGGTCGCGAAGCGAAGCCCTCGTCGCTGAAGAAGGGCGCGGGCGAACAGCCGGCGCTCGTCATTGCCAGGGGCCGCCAACGCCGTCAGGAGATCGTCGAGGCGGGCCGAGATCAGGTCAATGGTCCGGCGCAACACCAGATCCCGATCGGCGGCCGCGCCCGATTCGACGGCGCCGAGCACCGCGCGTGGTCTGGACGTAAATGAGGTGCCGAACAGCATCCAGTTGACGACGGTGTCTTCGTCGCCCTGTTCGAGCCGCACGCGGACTTCTCGATCGTGGCGCTCGATCCACGCCGGCCATCCAGTCTCCATCTGCGCCGGGGTCAGCTGGTTGAGCTCGGGTGGAAGCCTGCCCGCCAGCTCGGTCAGAATCGGCAGGGCTTCGCTGAAACGAGCGAACCGGGCCGGAGCGACGGCGACCGCGCTCGTGGTGAAGAACAGCAGGACGCCGACAATCCGAACGTGAGCGTGAGGAATGAGTCCATCCTACGCTTCGTTCCCAGCCGTCACAAGGTGTCCGTCGACGAGGAAATGGGATCAGCCTGTTTCGTCGCCGGATTATCTCCGTTTCGTCCCCGGGCCTGACAGGCGGCGGACGACTACGCGTCGCTGTCGCGGACGGCGGCGCGCGTACGGGGCGCCCCGCGGGCACCAACTGTCTGGATGCAGATACGACGTCGGAGCGGGCACGAGTCAAGTTATGCTTTTGCGCTATGAACGCACACATTCTTATTGCCTTCCTGATCGCCTGGTTTGCCGTCCTTTCAACTGCACCGGCGCTCGCCCAGCAGCCTCAGCGTCCGCCCGTACGCAGCATTACCCGCATCGTCGGCGATTTGTACCGGGTTCAAAACAACGAGCACTACACGGTGTTCCTCGTGACCCCGGCGGGGATCATCCTGGCCGACCCGATCAACGTCGAGGCAGCCGCGTGGATCAAGGCGCAGTTGACGGAACGCTTTCCCAACGCACCGGTTCGACACGTGCTCTACAGCCATCACCATCAGGACCATGCGTCTGGCGCCGCCGTGTTCAACGACACCGCGGAGCTCGTCGGGCACGAAAATTTTAATGCCGCGCTCACAGCGTCGGCGAGTGCGAACGAGGCGGCGGCCAAGCGCTTCGCGGCGGTCCTCCGGCCTGAATCCACCTACAGCGGGCGTCGCACGATCACGCTCGGAGGCAAGCGAGTCGAGATGATCCACCCGGGGCGCATGGGCCACGCTCCGGATATGACCGTGTTGGTCTTCCCCGCCGAGCGCGTCCTGTTCGGCGTCGATTTCGTGAACGTGAATACGGTGCCTGGCTCCAACACGCTGGCGAATGGAGCTCCCGTGGCGGAGTATGTCGACGCGCTCAAAGCGGTCGAGGCACTCGACTTCGACATCGTCGCGCCCGGACACGGCCCGATGGGCAAGAAGGCCGACATCGCGGCGCACCGGCGGTACTACGAAGATCTCGCCGCTCGCGTCGCGGCCGGCATCAAGGCGGGGCGGACGCTCGAGCAGCTGCAGGCGGCGAAGATCATGGACGAGTACAAGGCCTGGATCGAGTACGACGAGGATAACGACATCAACATCGCCAACGTGTACAAGACGCTCAGTGCGCCGGGGCGCTAGGCGATCCGATGCTTCAACAGGAGAGACACGATGCATGCCATTCACCTTGCCGTATGTGGAATCCTCACGCTCGGTCTGAGCGGCAGCGTCGCAATCGGACAGCAGGCGGGCCGCGGCGCAGCGCCAACGACGCTCGGAGGCATGGCGCTTCGGCTGCCGGCGCCCACCGACAAGACGGTGGACTGGACGGCCGCGAGCATCAACGCCGGATTCAAGGAGATGGTCGAGCAGAAGCTCGAGACGTCCCGCATCCTCGAAGGGGGCGTGTTCAACTTCAACGTGCGGCGTGAGACCGCGGCCGAAGAAGGCGCGGGGTCGCACGGCAAGAAGGCAGACCTCTATCTGATTCGTGCGGGTGAGGCGACGCTCACCACCGATGGCGAGCTGATCAGCCCCAAGCCGGCCGGCGGCGCCGCCGGAGCCGAAGGCGACGTGGACGGTGCCGGGATCCGCAGCGGAAAATCGCGCGTGGTCAGGACGGGCGACGTGATTTTCATTCCAGCGGGCGTGCCGCATCAGATCACCGCCGTGAACGGCGAGGTGCAGTTCCTGCTGTTCCGCTGGGATACCAGGTAGCGCGAAAGGGGGAACGGACCGCGAACCTCTTCGGTGATCTATACTGCGCCCGTGAATCTCCAGGTCGTGGACCCGCCAAAGGCCGACGCGGCGGTGTCCCAGGCCCGCGGCCTGGCCACACGCGCCGGGGTGGCGCTCGCCTTCCTGATGGTCGTGGTCACGGTGCTGCTCCCCACGCCGGAGGGCCTGACCCCCGGGGGTAAGAACCTGATCGGCATCTTCGCGGTTGCCCTGATTCTCTGGGTGACCGAGGGCATTCCCATCGCGGTCACCTCTCTGCTGGTGATCGTGCTGCAGTGGCTCCTGCAGATCGCGGCCCCGCCGGCCGCGATTGCCGGCTTCATGACGCCGGTGTTCTTCTTCGTCCTCACGATGTTCTGCATCGCGGAGGTCGTGGTGGGGAGCGGCCTGGCCCGACGCTTCGCGGTGGCACTCCTGATTCGATCCGGTCAAGACAGCCGTCGCGTCGTCCTCGCCTTCATGGTGGGCACGGCGGCCATCTCGACCATCATGTCGGATGTGCCCGCGGCGGCCATCTGGATGAGCATGGCGCTGCCGCTGCTCGTGCGGATCAAGGCTGTGCCGGGGCAGTCGGCGTTCGGCAAGGCGCTGATGATCGGCATTCCGTTCGCGTCCTTCATCGGTGGCGTCGCGACGCCGGCGGGGAGCTCGATCAACATCCTGGCGATCTTCCAGATCGAACAGTTCGGTCAGGTGCGGGTCTCGTTCCTGCAGTGGATGGGCCTCGGCGTTCCCATGACGATCATCCTCACGCCGATTGCGTGGTGGGTGTTGATGCGTTGTTACCCCCCGGAGCTGCCGACGATCGGCGACCCGGAGGAACTGAGACAGGAGCGTCAGGCGCTGGGCGGCCTCACGACGAGCGAGAAGAAGGTGATCGGGCTGATGTCGGTGATGCTCGTGCTTTGGATTGCGAGCACCTGGGTCCGTGCGATCGACACCACGATGGTGGCGATGGCCGGCGCCGTGGCGATGTTCCTGCCGGGCATCAACCTGCTCACCTGGCCGCGCGCGCAGAAGACGATCGGATGGGACGCGCTGATGCTGATCGGCGGCGTGACGTCACTCGGCGCCGCTGCCGGGAGCACGGGGCTCGCCAAGTACCTCGTCGCCGCGCTTCCCGACATGCAGCTCTGGCCGGTCGCGGCCGTGATCGCGCTCGTCAGCACCGTGACCGTCCTCATTCATCTGCCCGTGCCGATCAACCCCGCCATCGTAGGGGTCCTGATTCCACCGCTCTGTCTGCTGGCGCTCGGCACCGGCCAGAACCCCGCGCTCTACGCGCTGCCCGTGGCCTTCCTGGCATCCTGCGCGATGCTGCTCCCGCTTGACGCGGTCGCGGTCATCACGTACGCGAAGGGCTACTACCGGATGACGGACATGTTGGTGCCGGGCGCGATCATCAGTGTGGTCTGGGTCATCCTCATGACGGCGTTGATGGTGTGGGTGGCGCCGATGCTGGGTCTGCTGTGACACGTCCGTTACGGCATTCATCGACGTAGTCTCCTCATGCGCGGAGAGGTGATGGTGCCCTCCGCCCTTTCGAACAGGTACTCACGTGATCATCGATTGCCACGGCCACTACACAACCGCACCCAAGGCGTTGGAGGACTGGCGCAACCGCCAGGTCGCAGGGCTCACCAATCCCGCCGAGACCCCAAAGGTTTCGGAACTGCGCATCAGCGACGACGAGTTGCGCGAGAGCATCGAGAAGAATCAGTTGAAGCTCATGCGCGAGCGCGGGGCCGACCTCACGATTTTCTCGCCCCGCGCGAGCTTCATGGCGCATCACATCGGCGGATTCGAGACGAGTGCGACGTGGTCCGCCATCTGCAATGAGTTGATTTATCGTGTGTCGAGTCTCTTCCCTGGATCCTTCGCCGGCTGCGGCATGCTGCCGCAGTCGCCCGGGGTGGACCCGAAGACCTGCCTTCCGGAGCTGGAGCGCTGCGTCAAGGAGTACGGGTTCGTCGCCATCAACCTGAATCCGGATCCTTCGGGAGGACATTGGACGTCGCCATCGTTGTCCGATCGACACTGGTATCCGATTTATGAAGCCCTCGTCGAGTACGACATTCCCGCGATGGTGCACGTGAGCACGAGCTGTAATCCGTGTTTCCACACGACGGGCGCCCATTACCTGAACGCGGATACGACGGCGTTCATGCAGTGTCTGACGTCGGACCTCTTCAAGGAGTTTCCGAGGCTGCGGTTCGTCATCCCGCACGGCGGCGGCGCCGTGCCCTATCATTGGGGGCGCTTCCGCGGCATCGCCCAGGACATGAAAAAACCGCCGCTCACGGACCACGTCCTGAAGAACATCTACTTCGACACCTGTGTCTACCATCAAGCCGGGATCGACCTGCTGACGCGGGTCATGCCGGTCGACAACATCCTGTTCGGGTCCGAGATGATTGGTGCGGTGAGAGGGATCGATCCCGAGAGCGGTCACTTCTACGACGACACGAAGCGGTACGTCGAGGCCACGCCGAACCTGGACGAGGCCAGTCGTCGCCTTGTCTATGAAGGCAATGCGCGACGCGTCTATCCACGCCTCGATGCGACGCTCAAAGCCAGGGGGATCTCCTCATGAGTCTCAACCAACTCGGCATCGTCAAGCGCACGATCACCAGGGCCGATCCCGTCGCGGTCGCCAGGCTCTCCAAGCTCGGTGTCGCCACGATTCACGAGGCCATGGGGCGCGTAGGGCTCATGAAGCCATACATGCGTCCGGTCTATCCGGGCGCCCACGTCTGCGGGACGGCCGTCACGGTGCTGCTGCACCCCGGCGACAACTGGATGCTGCACGTGGCCGCCGAACTGCTGCGCGAGGGTGATGTCATCGTGGCGGCGTGCAGCGCCGATTCGGACGACGGCTTCTTTGGCGAGCTGCTCGCCACCTCGTTCCGGGCCCGAGGTGGTCTGGGGCTGGTGATCGACGGGGGCGTGCGCGACGTGAAGGATCTGACCGCCATGCAGTTTCCGGTGTTCTCGCGAGCGGTCAGCGCGAAGGGGACCGTGAAGGCCACGCTCGGCTCGGTGAACGTGCCCGTGGTGTGCGCCGGTGCGCTGGTCAACCCGGGTGACGTGATCGTTGCCGATGATGACGGTGTCGTGGTGGTACCGGCCTCGTCGGCCGCGCAGGCGGCCGAGGCCTCCGAGGCGCGGGAAGCCAACGAAGCGGAGAAACGGACCAAGCTTGCCGCCGGTGTCCTGGGGCTGGACATGTACAAGATGCGCGAGCCGCTCGACAAGGCCGGACTGAAGTACGTCGACTGAGGGGCATGGGCATTCCTTCCGATCCGCGACACTGGCGCGTCGGCCTCATCGGCTACGGCGAGGTCGGGCGCATTCTCGCCGAAGACCTCCGCGCGCAGGGTCTTGCTGTATCGACGTACGACCTCAAGCTCGGTAGCCCCGCGGATGCGGCCATCCGCGCGCACGCGGAGCAAGAACGGCGTCACGCTGGCGGGGTCGCATGCCGCGCTCGCATCCCAAGCGGATTTCATCGTCTCGGCCGTGACGGCGAGTCAAGCCGTTCCCGTGGCAGAGGCCTGCGCGCCGGCCGTTCGACCGGGCGCGTTCTTCCTTGATTTCAACTCGGCGTCGCCCGGCGCCAAGATCAGAGCCGCGGGCTTCGTCGACGCGGGCGGCGCCCATTACGTCGAGGCCGCCGTGATGACTGCGATCTCGACGTATCGGATCCGTGTGCCGTTGCTCCTGGGCGGCGCGTTCGCGGCGGCGCTGCAGCCGCTGCTCGTGACGCTTGGGTTCGATGCAACGGTGGCCTCTGATAAGCTCGGGGTCGCTTCGGCCACCAAGATGTGCCGGAGCGTGATGATCAAGGGGCTGGAAGCCATGGTCATCGAGAGCTTCACGGCTGCGCGTGCGTACGGCGTCGAAGACCAGGTCGTGGCCTCGCTGGCCGAGACGTTTCCTGGCATCGACTGGGAGAAACAGGGCGGCTATTTCTTCCGTCGGGCGATTCAGCATGGCCGCCGCCGTTCCGAGGAGATGCTCGAGGCGGCCGAAACCGTTCGGGAAGCCGGGCTGGAGCCCTGGTCAGCCGCCGGCACTGCGGAGCGTCAGAGCTGGGTGGCGGATCTGGCGGATGCGGGCGCGTTCGGCCCGAAGGACGCCGCGCCCGCCGGATGGCGGCTCGACGCCGATCGCATGCTCGAGGCGCTGAAAGCCAGAGGTCGAGGCTGATTCATGGCATTCCAGGTGACTCCCGGATGGCTCGCGTTCCATCCGAGGCCGTGCAAACCTCGCTTTGTCCCACCCATCGGTGCCGTGGATGCCCACTGCCATGTGTTCGGGCCCGGGGATCGATTCCCCTACGCGCCCGAGCGGAAGTACACGCCCTGCGACGCCACGAAAGAGCAGTTGTTCGCGCTGCGCGACCACCTCGGTTTCGCGCGGAACGTGATTGTTCAGGCGACGTGTCACGGCACCGATAACCGCGCGCTCGTGGATGCGCTCGAGGCGTCGGCGGGCCTGGCGCGTGGTGTGGCTTCGGTCGGCCAGGACGTGACGGACGTGGAACTGCGCAGGCTCCACGACGCCGGTGTGCGCGGCACGCGCTTCAATTTCGTGAAGCGTCTCGTGGACTTCACCCCCCGCGAGGTCTTGCTGGACATCGCCACGCGCGTGGCGCCGCTCGGATGGCACGTGGTGGTCTATTTCGAAGCGCGGGACCTGCCGGAACTGTGGGAGTTCTTCACGACACTCCCCACAACCGTCGTGGTCGATCATATGGGTCGTCCCGATGTCAGCCAGCCGGTGGACGGCCCGGAGTTCGAGCTTTTCGTTCGGCTGATGCGGGAACATGGGAACGTATGGGCGAAGGTCAGCTGTCCCGAGCGACTCAGCGTGGCCGGGCCGCCGGCGGTGGATGGCGAGCAGCTCCCGTACCGCGATGTCGTGCCGTTTGCGCGGCGTCTCGTGGAGACATTTCCGGACCGGGTGCTGTGGGGCACCGACTGGCCGCATCCGAATCTGAAGGACCATATGCCCGATGACGGGCTGCTGGTTGATTTCGTGCCGCAGATCGCGCGTACATCGGAGGCGCAACGCAAGCTGCTCGTGGACAACCCGATGCGCTTGTACTGGGCCGATAGAGTCGGAACGCAGAAGGGCATGAGCCAAGGATGAAAGCCGAGTGCTACGTCATGTAGTCCAGCAACCGAGTGTAGAGCGCAGGCTTCAGCCTGGCGCGTAGTGTCCGCCTTTAGGCGGACCGACTGGAGCAGAACATGTCTATCGACAAGCCGTACACCGACATACCGGGCACCACGGTCTTCGACGCCGATCAGATGCGCAAAGGCTACTGGTTGAACCAGTTCTGCGTGTCGTTGATGAAGGCCGAGAACCGCGAGCGGTTCAAGGCGAACGAACGTGCGTATCTCGATGAGTGGCAGATGAGCGAGGAGCAGAAGCAGGCCGTGCTCAATCGCGATCTGAACCGTTGCGTCGAGCTCGGGGGCAATATCTACTTTCTCGCGAGGATCGGCGCGACCGACGGAAGGAGCTTCCAATTCATGGCAGCCAGCATGAGCGGCGTGACGCAGGACGAATACGCGAAGATGATGCGGGAGGGTGGACGTTCGCCGGAAGGCAACCGCTCTCGTCAGGAGAAGGCCCGTGGCTAGGATCACTGCCGGTATCTTCACGTCGCACGTTCCGGCGATCGGGGCGGCTCTCGATCTGGGCAAGTCTGATGAGCCGTACTGGCAGCCCGTGTTCGCAGGGTACGAGCCGTCGAAGGCGTGGCTTCGAGAACACAAGCCCGACGTGGTCTTCCTCGTTTACAACGACCATGCAACGGCGTTCAGCCTCGACTTCGTGCCCACATTCGCCATCGGGTGCGCGGAAGAGTTCAAGCCGGCCGACGAGGGCTGGGGCGCGCGTCCGGTGCCGGTCGTCCAGGGACACCCGCTGCTCGCGACGCACATCGCACAATCGGTGATCCAGGACGATTTCGATTTGACCGTCGTGAACCGCATGGACGTCGACCACGGGCTGACGGTCCCGATGTCGCTCATGTTCGGTCAGCCGACTGCCTGGCCGTGCCGCGTGATTCCGCTCGCGGTCAACGTGGTGCTGTACCCTCCGCCCTCCGGGCGGCGCTGCTTTCAGCTGGGCCAGGCCATCCGCAAGGCAGTGGAATCGTACGACGAGGATCTCAACGTGCACATCTGGGGAACCGGGGGGATGAGCCATCAGCTGCACGGCCCGCGCGCAGGCCTGATCAACAAGGAGTGGGACGGCGCGTTCTTGGATCGGATCGTCAACGACCCTGAGGGGCTCTCCCAGGTGCCGCATCTCGAGTACATGCGCGAAGCAGGGGCGGAGGGGATCGAGCTGGTGATGTGGCTGGTCGCGCGAGGCGCGATGAGCGCCGCGCCGGCGCGTGTCGTCCGCCGCTTCTATCACGTGCCGGCCTCCAATACGGCCGTCGGTCATCTGATCCTCGAGAACGCCCGGTGACGACACTGAACATCGCCGTAGCGGGAGCCGGCGCGTTCGGTGTCAAACACCTCGAGGGGCTGGCGCGCATCGACGGCGTACGCGTCGTCTCGCTGGTTGGACGCGTTCTGGAAAGCACGAGGGAAGTGGCTTCGCGGTTCGGTATCGGTCACGTGACGACGACCCTCGACGAGGCGCTGGCGCGGAAGGACGTGGACGCCGTCATCCTCTGCACGCCGACGCAGATACACGCGTCGCAGGCGCTCGCGTGCCTGAAAACGGGCAAGCACGTGCAGGTGGAGATTCCGCTGGCCGACAGCCTCGGCGACGCGGAGGCCGTGGTCGAGATGCAGAAGGGGACTGGCCTGGTGGCGATGTGCGGTCACACGCGCCGCTTCAATCCCAGCCACCAGTACATCCGGCGGAAGATCGTGGCCGGCGAGCTGAGCATCCAGCATCTGGTCGTGCAGACGTTCTTCTTTCGTCGCACGAACATGAACGCGCTCGGCCAGCCGCGCAGCTGGACCGACCACCTGCTGTGGCACCATGCGGCGCACACCGTCGATCTATTCATCCATCAAACCCGCGGCCACATCGTCGAGGCCAGGGCCGTGCAGGGGCCGGTGCATCCGGACCTCGGTATCGCCATGGACATGTCGATTCAGATGAAGGCGAGCACCGGTGCACTCTGCACGCTGGCACTCTCGTTCAACAATGACGGCCCGCTCGGCACCGTCTTTCGGTACATCTGCGACAAGGGCACCTACATCGCGCGCTATGACGACCTCGTCGATGGCAAGGAGGCGCCCATCGATGTGTCCAAGGTGGATGTGTCGATGAACGGGATCGAGCTTCAGGATCGAGAGTTCGTCGCGGCCATTCGTGAGGGCCGGGAGCCGAACTCCAGCGTCGTGCAGGTGCTGCCCTGCTATCGAGTCTTGGATCAGCTGGAGCGACAACTGCGTCAGCCCGGCGCGGCGCTCACCGCCTGACCGCGGGAAGGAGAGCGCCATCCACGCTCGCAGCCTCGGTCCGTTCAGCATCTCGGCCATCGGGCTCGGATGTATGAACCTCAGCCACGCATACTCCACGCCTCCTTCACGGGAAGTCGCCGAGAACGTTGTGAGCACCGCTCTTGATGAGGGCGTCACACTGTTCGACACGGCCGCGCTCTATGGCTACGGCGCCAATGAGGAGCTCGTCGGCCGCGCGCTGAAGCCCCACAGGGCGCGTATCGTGCTCGCGAGCAAGTGCGGGATTTTCAAGGACGACAGCGGTTCGCGTGTGATCGACGGCCGTCCCGGCACACTACGGCGGACGTGCGACGACAGCTTGAAACGCTTGCAGACCGATGTCATCGATCTCTACTACCTCCATCGGATGGATCGGAGCGTGCCCATCGAGGAGAGCATCGGCGCACTTGCGGATCTGGTGCGGGAGGGAAAGATCAGGGCCATCGGCGTTTCGGAGGTCTCCGCGGCGACGCTTCGCAAGGCGCATGCCGTGCACCCGGTGGCGGCCATCCAGAGCGAGTACTCGCTGTGGACGCGCAACCCTGAGATCGCGGTACTCGACGCCTGTCGCGATCTGGGCATCGCGTTTGTCGCCTTCAGTCCTCTCGCCCGCGGCTTCCTGTGCGGGACGCTGCGTGACCCGGCCGAGCTCGAGGCGCGCGACATCCGACGCGCGATGCCACGGTTCTATTCGGAGAACTACGGGAGAAACCGCCAACTGCTCACGACGTACGGGCAGATAGCCGGCGAGGTGGGTTGCACGTGGGCGCAGCTGGCGCTGGCGTGGGTGTTAGCCAGGGATCCGATCATCGTGCCGATTCCGGGCACGCGCCACCCATCGCATGTGATCGAGAACACCAGAGCCGCAGAGATCCGGCTCACGCCGGCGGTTGTCGGACGGCTTGACGCGCTGATCAATCAGCACACCGTCGTCGGGAATCGTTACAACGAGGCGACCTCGACGGAGATCGACACCGAGAACTTCTGACGCAGCGTCCGGCCTTGAATCCTCTGTCCGCCTAAAGGCGGACACTACGTACGTCTAGGTCCGGACAATCTCGAGGGGCGTAGTGTCCGGCTTTAGATCGTTGTTCGATTCGGTGTAGAGCGGAGGCTTTAGCCTCCGCGGACACGCTGAGGCGCCGCCCGCATTTCGCTGAAACGCAGCCACAGAGCCACGAAGACATAGAGCAATCGGTTAATGCACCTCTGTGTCTCTGCGTCTCTGTGGCCTGTGTCTAGGCCTTTTGCAGGAGGGGTCGCAGAGTCCGGATGTCTCTGACGGCTTCGATGGTGAGGAGGGTTTCAATCAGCTTCTGTGCGGTGGCCGCGCCGAGCACTGGCGCAATGAGATCCCGCGCCTTGTCGACGACCTCGCCACGCGGCATCGGGTTCCGAACCGTTCCACGCACCGCCTCCACCTGCTCGGAGAGGTGCGTCCCGTCGGTGAGCGTGATCTCGACGATGGCGACGCGCACCGGGAGCAGCCGGTTCAGCGAGGTGTCTGGGGTATAGGTGACCTTGCCACGCTGGCGGAGCACCTCGGCGTCCTGCATACGTGCCTTGTCGTGCGCCGCATGGAATGACGCGGTCTTGTCGATCAGCATCACGGCGACCATGTGCTGGAGGCAGATGTCTGGAATGTCTCGGTTGTCCACGACCTCACCGACCGACGGGGCCAGGCGGACGACGACGCGCGTGACGTCGTTCGCCTCGAACGCCCGCTTGCGTCGGATCAGCTCGATGGCGTCCAAGGGTGCCTGAATCGGGGTGCCGACCGTCCACTTCTTGATGTCGGTGTTCACGATCTCGTACCGTTCGCCCAGTCTGTCGGTAAGGACCGACAGATTGCCTTTCGGTGCGTTGACCTGAAAGAAGTTGTCCGCACCCGAGAAGACGTCGTCCACCCCGTTCCAGCCCGAGCGGACAACCAACGCCGATGTGACACCGTTGCGGGCGGGCATGCCACCGAAGACGAATCCCTTTTCGATGTGGTCCGTGTCGCGGCCCCAGATCGCATACCCCGACGCCTGCTGTGATGCGTAGTCGAGCAACCAGCGCATCTGCTGCGCGGTCAGTCCGGCGATGCATCCCGCGGCCGCCGCCGATCCGAAGTTGCCCGCGAACGCGTGTGTGCTCCGGCGGCTCTCCTCTCTGAACGTCGGGCCGCCAAGGGCCATCGTGAGACGCGGACCCACGTCGTAGCCCAACGTCACGGCTCGCAGGAAGTGTTCGCCGCTCGCGCCAAGGTCCTCTCCGAGCGCGAGAGCCGACGGTACGATCGACGCGCCAGGGTGCGACTGGGAGGGCCCGTGCGAGTCGTCGGTTTCATCGGAATGCGCGAGGACACCGTTGACGAGCGCCGCATCCATCGGTCCGGTCAAGACATTCGACCCCACGACGGTGGCGACCGGTCGTCCTGCCTGTGCGCGCGCCAGTGTCAGCGCGGCACGACCAGGTGGCAGTTCGGAGCCTGAGATCATGGCCGCGAACGTGTCGAGGATGTGGTGCTTGGCCTTCTCGACCACCTCGGACGGCAGCCCGCGATCCTTGGCCGCGGCCATGTAAGCGCTCAGCGTTGCCATGACCGGACTGATCGCCTGCGCCTGCAGCCGGAAGGGCGCTAGGGAAGCCGCGCAAAGAGCAAGAGTGCCGCGCTGGAGCAGGTCGCGGCGAGAGAGCGACGGGGGTTGTGATGAAGTCATGTCGATCCTAGGGGTGGCTGAAAGAGACTACTTCCGAATCAGCCGGGACTCAACGAATGGGACGGCCGAGGCCGCTGACGGCAGCTCCTGTGTGGAAGGCGATTAGCGCGGGGGAGTCACGCGCAGGCTGAAGCCTGCGCTCTACGCACGAGGAATTTACTGTGCTCAACGAATGAGAGTCACCAGCCCTCGCCCGGTGGGAGCGTCACCCGGCCGCGCGACCCGACGCGGCAGGACTCGGTCAGCGTGAGCCGAAGGCTCAGCGCAAGAGACGCCCGGTGGGAACTCCGGCCGCGCGAAGCGCGCCGACTCGCCGGCAGGACTCGGTCTGCGTGAGCCGAAGGCGAAGCAGACGCAAGAGACTGCCCGGTGGGAACGTCACCGGCCGCGCGAAGCGGCGCCGGTCCAGCATCGGGCGAGAGAAGTTACCCGGCCGCGCGAAGCGCGCCGATCGCCCGGCAGGACTCGGTCTGCGTGAGCCGAAGGCGAAGCAGACGCAAGAGACTGCCGGGCGTGACCACCTCGCTGAAAGCGAGGTGGTGCGCCCGGCAGGACTCGAACCTGCGGCCTACGGCTTCGAAGGCCGACGCTCTATCCAACTGAGCTACGGGCGCGTGGGCGCCATGATATCACCGGGCTTGCGCCGAACGGTTCACAGGATCACAATGGGCGCACAAACGCTTGGTTCTCACCACTTCGAGGAGATAACCCGATGATTGTCCGTCTGCTGCTCGTCGTCTCAGGTCTGGCGCTGGCTGTGCCCGCCCTCGCGCAAGAGCCACCGCCGGCGCCGCAGGATCCGGACGAGCCGGTGGTTTACGAGGAGCAGGTGGTCGTGACGGCCTCAAGGGCTGAGCAGCAACTGGTCAACGCCCCTGCATCGGTGAGCGTGGTGGGCGAGGAAATGATTCAGAGTTCTCCGGCCACCAATATCGGTGACCTGCTGCGTTCGGTGCCAGGCCTCAACGTGACACAGGTCTCGGCCAGGGACGTCAATCTCACGAGCCGGGGTGCAACCGGCACACTCGCGACATCCCAGCTGGCGCTCGTCGATGGTCGGAGCATCTACCTCGACTTCTATGGGATGGTCATGTGGGATCTCGTTCCGTCCAATTTCGATGAGATCCGTCAGATCGAAGTGATCCGAGGCCCAGCGTCGGCGGTGTGGGGCGCGAACGCGATGAGCGGCGTCATCAATATCATCACGCGAACGCCACGAGAGCTCGCTGCACAGGGCGGGTCGTCGCTGACGATCGGCCTTGGCGCATTCAATCGCGAGGTCGCCGACGACGATGCGGATCTGGGCTCGCTGTTCTACGTCCGAGGGTCACGCGCCCAGGCTGTCGACGATCGCTGGTCGTACAAACTGTCAGCCGGCTACCTCACGCAGGATCCGCTGCCGCGCCCGTCCGGTACGATTCCGAACGCTCTTCAGACGCCATACCCCTCGTTCACCAACGAGGGGACATCGCAACCGAAGTTCGATACGCGCGTGGATTACGACATCGACGGCGGCGGCAGCGTGTCGATCAGCGGTGGTGTCGCGGGCACGGAAGGCTTGATCCATACGGGCATCGGTCCTTTCGATATCTCGAGCGGCACCTTGATGACATACCTCTCGACCCGCTATCGAAAGGGTGGCCGGAACATCGCCTTTTTCACGAACCTGCTCGACGGCGAGGGAGCGAACTTGTTGGCCCGCGGGCCGACAGGGCAACCGTTGCCGCTCGTGTTCGATACCAAGACATTCGACGTCGAGGCGTCGGATGTCCAGACCATCGGCACGCGACACGTCCTGACGTTCGGCGGGAACTACCGGCACAATACGTTCGATATTTCGATCGCGCCCGATGGTGACGATCGGAATGAGGCGGGTGTGTTCGCCCAGGACGAGATATTTCTCGGCGACCATTTCCGATGGATCGTCGGTGGGCGAGTGGACAAGTTCTCGTCGATCGAGGATCCCGTCTTCTCGCCTCGGACGACTTTCATGATGAAGCCCAATGCAGCTCAGACGTTTCGGGTTTCGTTCAGCCGTGCGTTTCGTTCGCCGTCGTTCATCAACAGCCATATCGACACGACGGTCCTCAACGAGGTCAATCTCGGTGCGCTGTCTCCGCTGCTCACACGCTTCGTCTTCCCGATCCATGCGGTGGGCAATCCCGATTTGACGCAGGAAACGTTGACGGCCTACGAAGTCGGGTACACCGGCGTCATTGGAAACCGGGCTACGGTCAGCGCCGCCGTCTACTGGAATACGACCGAAGATGGCATCTACTTCACGCCGACGTCGTTCTACACACCCGCCGCCCCGCCGCCCACGTGGCCCCCACAAGTGCCTCCTCAGGCGCTGGGGGTGCTCGCGGCGTTGAATCCTCCTGTTCTGCTCCCGTCCCAGTTCACTTACTTGAACATGGGCAGAATCAAGGACAAAGGGCTGGAGCTTGGCTTCGACGCCGCTCTGAACCGCTACGTCAACATGTTCACGAACTATTCCTTCCAGGCCAAGCCGACGGCCGAGGAGCTGCCTCCGGGGACGACGATCAACGACATCAACTGGCCGGCGAAGAACCGGTTCAACGCTGGATTCGACTTCAGCTACTCGCGGTTCCTCGGGAACATGGCCGTGAGCTACACGGGAGAGGCCTACTGGCAAGACGTGCTCGACGCGCGCTATGCGGGCACGACCGAGGCCTACACGCTGATCAACGCGGGCTTCGGCGTGCGCTGGTCGGGCGATCGAATCGTCACGAGCATCAAGATCACGAATCTGGCCAACCAGGAAGTGCTGCAACACATCTTCGGGGACGTGATCAAGCGCCAGGTGGTAGGAGAGGCGAGGTTAACGTTCTAGACGAGAACTGTCGTTCACACTTCTGGCTTCTCGCTTCTCGGTTCGTGTTCAGGTTCGGTTCGAAGTTCGAAGTTCGAAGTTCAAGGGTTCGAGGTTCGCCGAAGGCCGAATCCAACGTCGAACCCTGAACAACGAACGTGAACCGAATCGTGAACACGAACCGAGAAGCCGAGAACTCAGAAGTGTGAACGACAGTTCATGTTCAGTTCACGGTCAGTTCAGTTCATTTGAGCCTCATGACTGCGCGTAGGTCGGCTCCCTTCGACTTCCGCAGCGGCGCCCAGAGATCACCGACTGCCTCGAGCCGGTCCGCGAAGTTCCGGATCGTAAAGTCCTGCGGCTTCACCCCCTTGTCGATCTCCTCCCAGGTGACCGGCGTCGAGACACCCGCGAACTCGGTCGCGCGCGCGCTGTAGACGCTGGCGAGTGTCTTGCCTCGGTGGTTCTGCAGGTAGTCCACGTACACGCGCGTTCCTCTCGCTTTGACCGACCGCTCGATCGTGGCGGCCTTCGGATGTTTCGTGGACACCAGCGTCGACACGATCTGGCAGAACAGCTGACCGGCCTCGTAGGGCGTGCCAGGCGGCATCGGCACGTAGATATGCAGTCCGCCGGCGCCTGACAGCTTCGGAAACCCTCGCACCTTCAGGTTATCGAGTTCCTCGCGTACCCAACGCGCCACGTCCAGCACCTGCCGGAAGGGGAGGTCGTCCGGTGGGTCGAGGTCGATCGCGGCGTGATCGATCGTGTCGGCCGACTGGATTCTCGAGAGCCACGGATCCTGCGAGATCGTGGCGAGCTGCGCCGTGTACAGGAGCGTGATCAGCGACCCGCCGACGATGCGCGGCATCGCCTCGTCATCGACGGTGACCGTTTCGATACGGACGCCTGCCGGGTAAATGTCGGGGGCCCGCTGCTGGTAGAAAGGTTTCGCGTCCACGCCGTTCGGGTAGCGCTTCATCACGAGCGGGCGGTCGGCGAGCGCCGGCAGGAGGTACGGCGCGACACGGAGATAGTGGCGGAACAGGTCTCCCTTGGTGAGCTTCAGCTTGGGCCAGAACACTTTGCCGAGGTTGCTCACGTCGAGGCGATCGCCGGAGGGCAGGTGCAGCGCGCCGCTACCGCTACCGTGTTCGATGGCGTCGACCTGGTCCAGGAGCTTCTTGATCGCGGCCTTTCCGTCGAGTCCAGAGCCCGGAGTCCCGAGGCCCTCGTTTCCGCTCACCGTAGACCTGGATGTGCGTTTCACCGCGGACTTGGATATGGGTTTCACCGTGGACTTGGATGTGGGTGTCATCGTTGGGCGTGTGCTCGGCGAGGTTACTCGCGACCTGCGTGTGACGGTGTCGGGCTCGCGCCGGACTCCTGCGGCCTCCGCGTCGTCTCGGAGGCCCATGTAGGTTGGATGTCGCAGTTGCCCGTCCGTGGTCCACTCCGTGAACTTCACTTCGGCGAGGAGTTTCGGTTGTACCCAGTGCGGTCGCTCGTTCGTGCGCGGCACCGTTGAAAACGGGCATGTCGTGGTCTCGAACGGCACCAGGCGCTTCCAGACACGTTCCAGCTCCGCGTCGGTGAAGCCGGAGCCGCTGTGTCCCACTGGTTTCAGTCGACCATCGTCGTCGTACACGCCAAGGATCAGCGAACCAAGGAACCCGCGCGCCCCTCGTGGTTCCGTCCAGCCACCGATGACACAGGTCTGTCGGCGTTCGAACTTCAGCTTGCGCCAGTCCGGTGACCGGCGGCCAGAGGAGTACGCCGAATCCAGGCGCTTGACGACGAGACCTTCCCATCCTTCGCGCTGCGCGCGTTCATGTAGCGTTCGGCCGTCACCGACGGCAAACTCGCTGAGACGCAACCCCGGATCGTTGACACCGGCGAGAAGCGTTTCCAACCGTTGGCGCCGCTCATGCAAAGGCCGCTTGCGGAGGTCTTCGTCGCCGTCGCGCAGGAGGTCGAAGGCAATGAAACCCGTGGGTACGCCGGTCGCCGGGTTGGCCTCGGACGCTACCGATGCAGCATTGTTTTTGGGCTTTGCTGCTCCCTTGGCCCGCGACGGCAAGGGGTGCGTGAGATGCATCCGACCTTGTAGATGCTGGAAGCCTACTGGTTGTCCGTCTGCGTCGAGGGCGACGATCTCGCCGTCGAGTACCACCGGCCGGTCGAGCAGGACACCCAAGGCCTCGAGGCGCGCGGCTATGTCGGGGAACTGGGCGGTCTTGTCATTGCCGAGTCGCGACCAGAAGCGCACCGATAGACCCGGCGCCGGCTCGATGGCGGCAATCGCGCGGATTCCGTCGTACTTACGCTCGTAGGCGAGCTCGGGGGAGTTGAGAGGGGCCGTCGCCGTGGCGGCCAGCATCGGCCGCACGGACGCCGGGTCGTCGCGCCACATGGGAGCTATCGTTGTAAGTGAAAAGGAAAAAGTCAAAAGGTAAAAGTACGCCGTTGACCGGAACGGATCGACGCCGTACCATCGAGGCGTTACTCACCCGGTGAATCCGAAGGGAGCTGCCATGAAATCGATCCGAATCGCCGTGGTTCTGTGCGGCCTTGCTGTGTCGGCGGTTACCGCGCAGAGTCCGATGCGCCCGGGGAACTGGGAGACCACGGTGCAGATGGAGATGCCGGGCATGTCCATGCCGGCGATGAAGAGCACGAAGTGTGTCACTCCGGCGCAGCTCAAGGATCCAGTCCAGTCGCTTCCGAGTGCGGCGCCCGGCTGCACGATGTCGAACTACAAGGTTGAGGGCAGCAAGGTCACCTGGGCGATGGCGTGTAAGGACATGGCCGGGACCGGAGAGATCGCATTCAAGGGCGACGACACCTACGATGGCCAGATGAACGTCACGTCGCCGCATGCGATGGTCATGAAGATGTCTGGAAAGCGCCTGGGCGACTGCGCGCAATAGTCACCTGAACCGGGGACTCGAGCGTGGCGCCCCGCTCGGCCGCCTCAGCGTGTCCGTTCGAGGGAGGATATGGCACCGATGAGTTTCTGTGAGCACTGTGAAGGCCAGCGTTTCGACCGTGCGCGGATCCTGCGGGTTCTGCGTGAGGCGCGGCAACGACTGCGCCGCTCCGATACGACGTGCAGTGCGGATCACGCGCTCCAGTCAGCGCTGGAAGCGGTGCGCGCCTTGGACGTGCCACACATCGAACATGTCGATGAGCTCGGTGATGACGAGGTCGTCCATTAGGCCTATCCAGCGTAGAAGGCCGGGCGACGCGTCTCCGGCCGCGAGAATGTGAGAGTGGGGTGGGTGACGGGTTTCGAACCCGCGACTTCCGGATCCACAATCCGGCGCTCTACCCCTGAGCTACACCCACCGTGCAGGCAGAACTTCAAGTCTAGCATGCACCCGCCGTGCGGTCGCACTTCGCGCCTCCGTCGCATCTCGCACCGTCGCACCGTGACGGTGCGTCAATCACACTCCCGCAGGAGCTTATGGAACATCCAACGATCATTCGTCCCGGCGCGCACGCCCAATGGCGGAGCGACAAGATGGGGAAGAGCACGCTGTACCGAGTCGCCCCGGCTGCTGGTGGGCTTGAACGCGTTCGAGCCGGGACAGACGCACGCGCTCCACGCCCACGAGGGGATGGACAAGGTCTATCAAGTAATTGACGGGGAGGGGGAGTTCCTGCTGGATGGGCGGGCGCTACCGATGAAGGCCGGCGACATGCTCGCGGCTCCGCCGGGCGTCCCGCACGGCGTGCGCAACACGAGCGCGGGACGATTGCTCGTGCTGGTCATCCTCGCACCGGCGCCGTAGCGGCGAGTCCCGCGTACCATGTCCGCGCACGCTAAAGCGTGCGCTCTACGGACTTTGCTTCACGTGGTGCACGCTGTCCGCGCACCCTAAAGGGTGCGATCTACAAATCGTTCTTGTGCTCTAGGCGAGGCGGCCGGTTTCGGCTTCGAGCAGCGACCAGCACTTGGTGCCGAGCGTCTTCTTCCATGATGTGTACACGCCCGAGAGTTGCGCGCGGAAGGGCGCCGTGTCGACCTCGTTGAACGTCAGGCCGTGGCCCGCGAGCGCCTTGCTCGACGTGTCGTTGGCGGTCTGCTGATCCTGCCGTTGCAGCCGTACGGCCCGTGGCACCTGACGTTCGATCACGGTTCGAATGTCGGCCGGAATCCGGTTCCATGTTCCCTGATGCGCCAACATGTTGAAGCCCGACCACATGTGATTGGTCATGCTCACGTACTTCATGACCTCGTAGTGCTTGAACAGATCCATGTAGGCGAGCGGATTCTCCTGCGCGTCCACAGTGCCGCTCTTGAGGGCCGCGTAGATGTCGCTGCTATTGACCGTGACCGGCTCCGCACCGAACGCCCTGACCATGTCGTCGAACATCTTGCCGTCCGGAACCCGTACCTTGAGGCCTTTCAGATCCGCCGGCACGCGGATGGGGCGTGTCCGGCCTCCCACCTGCCGCATGCCGTTGTCGAACGCACCGATAGGGAAGCCGACGATCCCCTTGGCCGCCATCTCCTCGCGCAGGTACGCGCCCAGCGGTCCATCGAGGGTCCGGTGGGCATGGTCCGCCGACCGGAACGCAAACGGCACCTGTTGCACGTTGGCCGCCGGGACCACGTTCCCAAGAATTCCGCCCATCAGCGTGAAGAACTGAATCTCTCCCGACACGAGCATCTGCAGGACCGCGGGGTCACTGCCCGGGTGCTTGTTGTTCTGCGGGAACACCTGCGTCTCGACCCGGCCGCCTGTCTCGTTGCGAACGGCGGTCCACATCTCGACGAGGCGTAGGTGCGTGGGGCTGTCAGGCGTCTGGTTGTGATATTGACTGAACCGGTACTCCGCAGGTTTCTGCGCGCGCGTCAGGATCGTGAACGATCCGGCCGCCGCGGCGGTGAGAAAAGACCTGCGGCTGACCGTCCGGGACTGCTTCATATTGTGCTCCTCGCCGACAACGGATACTTTACTCTGACATGACCATGACCGAGCCCGTTCGTGCCACAGCCGCGTGTGTTGACTTCATTACCAATGTTCGATGGTCGAGCGTCCCACCCGATGCCGCGGCGCTCGCCAAGCGGTGCGTGATCGACGGCCTGGGCGTGGTCCTCGCCGGGTCCACGACCCAGGGCAGCACGATCCTCCGCGATCACGTCCGTCGCAGCGACGGAGCGTCGGAGGCCACGGTGTTCGGACCGGAGGTCTTCCGCGCCTCCGCCGGAGCGGCGGGGCTCCTCAACGGCGCCAGCGGTCACGCCATGGACTGGGACGACACCCAGCTTTCGACGACCGCCGACCGCATCTTCGGGCTCCTCACACATCCGACGGTACCGCCGCTCGCCGCCGCGCTAGCGGTTGGCGAGCGCCTCCGCGTATCGGGCGAGCAGTTTCTCGAAGCGTTTCTGACGGGCTTCGAAGTGGAGTGCAAGATCTCCGAGGCGATCCATCCCAACCACTACAAGAAGGGGTTTCACTCTTCAGGAACGGTCGGGACCTTCGGTGCGGCGGTCGCCACCGCCAAGCTCCTGCGCCTCGACGCCGACGCGACGGCGCACACGCTCGCGATTGCGGCCAGTCTGGCCTCGGGCATTCGCGTGAACTTCGGCACGATGACCAAGCCGCTGCACGTGGGGCGCGCGGCGCAGAACGGGATCATGGCGGCTGAACTGGCGGCGGCGGGATTCACCGGCGGTCGCGACGGTCTCGATGGGCCGTGGGGCTTCTTCCAGGTGTTCAGCTTCGACGGAGGGTTCGACCCTGACCGTATCATCGGCAAGCTGGGGAACCCGTACACGATCGTGAGCCCGGGCGTTTCGATCAAGCCGTATCCATGCGGCGTACTGGGTCATCCGAGCATGGACGCGATGCGGGCGCTCGTGATCGCGCACGATGTGCAGCCGTCGCAGATTCGGGCCATCCGGCTGCGCGCCGGCTCCAACATTCTGAACCCGCTGCGTTACAAGATCGCCCAGAGCGAGCTCGAGGCCAAGTTCTGTCCCGCGTTCATGCTGTCGGCGATCGCACTCCGCCGCAAGGCCGGTATCCACGAATTCACAGATGAGTTCGTGCGGAGTGCGCCCGTGCAGGAGTTGATGGCGCGCTGCGAGACGATTCTCGACAAGGAAATCGAGGCCAAGGGTTTCGAGAAGATCCGGAGCACGGTCGAAGTCGATCTCGAGGACGGCCGGACCCTCGTACAGGCGGCGGATGAACGGTATCGCGGTGGTCCGGATCGTCCCTTCACGCGCGAGGAGCTGCACGGCAAGTTCACCGAGTGCGCGGAACTGGTGCTGCCAGCGGACGCGATGGCCGAGACGCTGCGCATGGTGGAATCATTGGAGCAGGAGAGCGACATCACGGCGCTGGTTCAGGTTCTGGCCACACGCGCAGCGCGGCCAGTGGGCGCCGGGACCGCTCGATGAGC
Source organism: uncultured Acidobacteriota bacterium (assembly GCA_963827515.1). GTDB lineage: Bacteria > Acidobacteriota > Vicinamibacteria > Vicinamibacterales > UBA2999 > JABFSA01. The sequence continues at coordinate 80,290 of CAWHBF010000025.1, forward strand.
CTGGCGTGGATCTCGGTCGCCGCGCTTGTTCTCGCCGTCACGCTCAGCTGCACGACAACGATCAACGTGGGCGTGCTGTCGATGTCGCTGGCACTGCTGGTTGGCGTGGTCCTGGGAGGCATGTCGCCAGCGGCGGTACTTGAAGGGTTTCCGACCGAACTGCTCGTCACGCTGGTGGGCGTGACGCTGCTGTTCAGCATTGCCGAGATCAACGGAACGCTGGCGCGGGTGACGGCGCAGGCCGTGCGCGCCTGTCGCGGGCAGGCGGGTTTGCTGCCCATCATGTTCTTCCTGGTCGGCTTCGTCATCGCGACGATTGGCGCAGGTGCCACGCCGGCGAGTGCTCTGCTGGCGCCTCCAGCCATGGCTGTCGCGGCCCGTGCGGGTATACCGCTCTTCCTGATGGCGATCACGGCGGGCAATGGCGCGCTGGCCGGCACGCTGTCCCCATTCGCGCCCACCGGGATCGTGGCGCATGGCGTGATGGCCAGGATCGGGCTTGGCGGCGTGGAGTGGCAGACGTTCGCGTACAACGCGCTGGCCCATGCGGCAGTGGGGATCGGCGGGTTCCTGCTCTTCGGCGGATGGAAGCTCTTCATGCGGCGCACCGGCGCCGTGCAAGCGACTGAACCTGACGCCGGGGTGATGGAGTCGCGGCACTGGATCACCTTGCTTGGCATCATCGCGCTCATCCTCGCGGTTGCCGCGTTCGGCGTCAATGTCGGCATGGCCGCGCTCATCATTGCCACAACCCTGGTGTTGCTTCGCACCGTCAACGAACAGCAGGCCATTCAACACATGCCGTGGGGTGTCATCCTCATGGTCACCGGCGTGACGGTGCTCATTTCCCTGCTTCAGGAGACCAAGGGGATGGAACTGTTCGCGTCCGGGCTCGCGAACATTTCCACGCCGGCGACGGTCGCGCCGATCGTCGCCTTCGGCACCGGCATCGTCTCGGTGTACAGCAGCACGTCCGGCGTGGTGCTTCCGGCGTTTCTTCCGTTGGCGCCGGTCCTTGCCGAGCGAATCGGCGGCCTCGACCCGCTGCCCATCGCGTGGTCCATGAACGTGGGCGCAAGCCTTGTCGACCTGTCATCGTTGTCGACCGTTGGGGCGCTGTTCATGGCCGGCGCGCCGCCTGGCAGCGACACACGCAAGCTCTTCAACGGCTTACTGGCGTGGGGCCTGTCGATGTCGCTGGTGGGCGGGGTCGTCTGCTGGATACTGTTTGGCTGAGGCGGCCGTCAGCCCGTCAACCCCCGCGCGCACTATGATTTGACAGGGGCGGCGGGCTGCTCTATAAGCACATCACCGTGATAACGATGGTACCCTTACGCTCGCGCGCCGAAGTCAGCGCGCCCGCTCGGTAACAGTGGAGGATGCAATGAGACGTACATGGAAGCCGTTCGCGATCGCCGCTCTGATGGCGCTCGCCGGTGCCTCGGTGCTGGTACAAGCGCAGCAGCCGGTGGCCGACATCGTGTTGACCGGAGGCAAGATCATCACGGTGGACGAGAAGTTCTCGATCGCGCAGGCCGTGGCGATTCGAGGCGCCAGGGTGATGGCGGTTGGCACCAACCAGCAGATCAACGCGCTGGCAGGTCCCAACACCAGGCGGATCGACCTCAGGGGTCGGTCGGTGATGCCGGGCTTCATCGACAACCATGCGCACTTCCAGGAAGAGGGCGCCTACTGGATGATTGAAACGCGGCTCGACGGCATCCTGACCCGCAAGGAGGCGCTCGTCGATGATCCAGGAGCGTGGCCAAGCAGCGCGGTCCAGGCCAGTGGGTCTTCACGCTCGGCGGCTGGTCGCCCGATCAGTTCACTGGATGACCAGAAGCCGTTCACTCGCGACGAGCTGGACAAGTACACACCGAACAACCCGGTGTTCCTGCAGTTCACCCGCGAGGCGTACTACCTGAACAGCAAGGCGATCGAGGCGACCGGGATGGAGAAGATGACCGATCCCGAAATCCAGCGCGATGCCAAAGGCCGAGCCACCGGGTTTCGTGGACGGCGATCGGGTCGGCGGCCGGCTTCGCAACGCGTCGGGCGTGCTGAAGAACATCCCGACGGAGCATCTTCGAGGAGAGCTCGACCAAGATGCTCAATGACTTCGCCATGGCGGGCCTCACCGCCTCGGCGGGCAGCTGTGACTTCGAGGAAGAGTATCGAGCGGCGCAGAAGCAGGGCAAGCTGCAGGGCGATGCGGTTCTTCTGCATGCAGCACCTCCGGGGGGCAGGGGAAGACCACCGACCAGGTCATCGCCGACATGCCGAAGCTGAAGTTCTACGACGGCGATGAGTGGCAGGATCACGCCCACTGGGGTGAGCGTTTCGTCGGCGTGACCGACAACGTCTACGACACGAAGCCGACGCGTGCCGGCCGAGACCTGGAACGAATGGGGCCGGATGGCGAAGGCGGCCGCGATGAGCGACATCCCCGCGCAGATCCACACCACGATGGAGTGGACGATCGAAGAGCAGCTCAAGCAGATCGAGGCGTTCGCAAAGGAAGTGCCGGTGCGCGGTAAGCGCTGGGGCTTCATGCACATGGAGCAGGTGACGCCCGGACCAGCTCGAACGCCTCCGCAATCTGGGGATGTACATCGCCATCCATCCGCGTGGCGTCATTGCCGGCGCGGCGTTCGTGCGGCGGTTCGGTGAGCGTGGCTACGCGATGCCCAACCTGAAATCCGGTACAGGACAGCGGCATTCTCTGGGGCTTCGGGACCGACGCGTTCGAGGTGAATCAGTATCGTCCGTTCACGACCATCGGGTGGGCGGTCACCGGCCGGCTGCATCGGCCACGGCAAGGGTCAGCTCGTCATGAAGTACCCGATCAGCCGTGAGGACGCGCTCATCGCCCACACTCGCGTCCAACGCGTACATCCTCAATCGCGAGAACGACCTGGGCTCGGTCGCTCCCGGCAAGCTGGCGGACCTCTTCATCACCGACCGCGACTACATGACGGTGCCGGCTGGGCGAGATCTACTCGATCAAGTCGGTGTTGACCATCGTCGGTGGCAAGGTCGTCTACGACGCAGCGGCGACGACCACGGCTACGCGGTAGACAGGGTCGCTCTCGGCGGTGAGGCACTTGGGCGGGCCGACATCACGTTGGTCCGCCCGTTTTTTCGGGCGGTTCTGATTACGAGGGTTTCGATGCGTCGTTGGTTGAAGATTGCCGGTTACTGTCTGCTTGCTCTGCTCCTGCTCGTCGTTGCCGCCATCCCCGCGGTCGTCGGCCTCCGTCCTATCATCGGCCCTCGGTACACGCCCTCTTGTCGAACGAACGTTCGAACGGACGCCGGAGCGCGTGGAGCGTGGTCGGTACATAGCGAACTCGGTCAGCGGCTGCATGTTCTGCCATTCGGAAGTGGACTGGCAGGCGCCAGGGTTTCCCGTCAAGCCGGGCACGGAAGGCGGGGGACGGAGCTTCGCGGATGAGGGTGTGCCGTTTCTCTCGTCGCCGAACCTGACACCGGACGTCGAAACCGGCGCGGGCTCCTGGAGCGACGACATGATGGCGCGCGCGATCCGGGAGGGCATCAGTCACGACGGCCGTACGTTGTTCCCGATGATGGCCTATCCGCAGTACAAGTACATGTCCGATGAGGATGTCGCGTCCGTCGTCGTGTATTTGCGAACGCTGAAGCCGTTGCGCAGCACGCCACCGCCAACGGACATTCCCTTCCCGCTCAGTCGGCTCATCAATGGGGCGCCTGAGCCGGTCACCGAGCCGATTGCCACACCGGATCGAGCCGATCAGATCGTTTACGGCGACTACATGGTACGTCTGTCGGTCTGCCGGGACTGCCACACACCGATGGACGCCCAGGGCCAAGTGATCCCGGGGATGGACTTCGCGGGCGGGTTTCCGATCGTCGGACCCTTCGGTCAGGTCGCGAGCTCGAACATCACGCAGGCGCCCAGTGGCATCCCGTACTACACCGAGGAGTTGTTTCTCGAGATGATGCGCACCGGCATGGTCAAGGCACGCAAGCTCCACGACATGATGCCGTGGAACATCTACAGCAAGCAGACCGACGACGACCTGAAGGCGATATTCGCGTATCTCAAGACGGTGGCACCCGTTCAGCACCGCGTCGACAACACCCTCCCTGCGACGGACTGTCCGCGTTGCAGTCTCCGTCACGGCGCCGGGGATCAGAATAAGCCCGCCGCAAACTGAATCCGTCACATCCGTCCGCGCACGCTAAAGCGTGCGCTCTACGGGATTAGGTTGTCCGCGCACGCTAAAGCGTGCGCTCTACATTGGCGTGCGCGCACGCTGAAGCGTGCGCTCTACGGCGTAGGTGCGCGCACGTAGCGTCCGGCTTCAGCCGGACCTGTCGAGTAGAGCGCAGGCTTCAGCCTGCGCGTGACCTACGAATCGACGACGCGAAACTCGCGGGATTCGGCGAGAGTCCCATCGACGAGCACGTCTACTCGGTACTGGCCGGCTGGAAACCCACCCGAGTTCTGCAGGTGGAATTCCGTGGCGGCCGGGCGCATGTACGAGACGTCTTTACTGGTCTCGCTGACCACCTGCCCGTTGAGGCGCCATTGGACGGTGAGGGTGCTCGCGCCAGGTTCTTCGGTCAGGACCGCCACATAGAACGTGTCATTCGGCTTGAACTGCGTGGTGTGCGCGCCGACGCTGTTATCGGTGTTGAGCGCGCGACCGAGCTGGACGGAGGCGATGCGAATCGGGCCGCCCGGCCGGCAGCCGACGAGTGCCGAGGCGGCAACGACGAGTAGGAGCGCCATGCGCAAAGCTCGCATATAGACATTATCGGCGCTTGAGGCGCACGTTTATAGCTGTTAGTTGAGGCGCCCGGAATCCGGTTCGTGCTCAGGCCCGAACGAACCTGAACACGAACCGAGCAGGGAGAAGCAGAAGGGTGAACGACCGAGTTCAGCTCGTCTTGAGGTGCTTGTTGAAGTGTGCAACCGTGCGCTGCCACGCCAGGGCCGCCGCCTCCTTGTTGAAGCGCGGTGTCGTGTCGTTGTGGAAGCCGTGCTGCGTGCCAGGGTACGTGAACTGCTCGTAGGCGATCCGATTCGCCTTGAGGGCTGCCTCGTACGCCGGCCAACCTGCGTTGATCCGCTCGTCGTCCGCAGCGTAGTGGATCAGCAGGGCAGCCTTGATCTTCGGCACGTCCTCGGCGCGCGGTTGGCCGCCGTAGAAGGGAACGCTCGCGTGCATGTCGGGGCCCAGCTGCACCGCCATGTTGTTCACGACGCCGCCGCCGAAGCAGAATCCGACGGCGCCAAGACGTCCTGTGCTGTCCGGCCGGGCCTTCACGTACTGAGCCGTGGCAATGAAATCAGCCATCATCTTCGGCTGGTCGAGCTTCCGCTGCATTTCGGCGCCCGCTTCGTCGGTGCCTGGGTAGCCGCCCAGCGAGGTCAACGCGTCGGGCCCGATCGCCATGAATCCGGCGACGGCGGCGCGTCGGACGACGTCCTCGATGTGCGGGTTCAGGCCGCGGTTCTCGTGGATGACGACGACAGCCGGAAGGCGACCGGTTGATGCGGCTGGACGCGCCAATAGCGCCCGAATCATTCCGTTGCCGTTCGGCGACTTGATCTCGACCTTCTCGGTCTTGATGCGCGCATCGGTCGGCGCCACCTGGATCTGCGCTTCGGCGTAGTTCGGACGCAGCGCTTCCAGGATGCCGACGGCCGTCATGCTGCCCGCGGTGTACTTTGCTGCGCCGTCCAGGAAGCCACGCCGATCGATCAGGCCATGGACGTAGCGGTCGAAGAGTCTCCAGATTTCAGGATCAAGATCCTTGGTGTTCACATCACTCATACAGATGTCCTCCAGGGAGGGATTTTTCGGAGCATACCACGGCCGAATCGCCACGAATCCACGCCCCCGACCAGTGGTCATCGGACCACGACTCTCGGCGATCGCGTCAGTTCGTCGTGACGACTCGTTCAACACGGACGCCGGGGCCGGCGCTGGTGTCGTGCACCCAGGCGGTCACCACGCCGTCCTCGACGGATGCCAGGACGGGATACGTGGCCGTGGCAGCACCGCTGATGATACGGCGCTGCCACCTGAGACGCCCGCCCTCGTCCGGAGTCCCAAGCCCGAGGGCGACGCGCCGCGTTCCGTCCGAGCCCTCTTCCCAGACCATGGCAATGGGTCCGCCCGGATGGGAGGCGATGCGAACATGCCGTGGGACCCCTTCGGTTGGCACGCGCTGTCGTGGTGTGAATGACAGACCGTCGTGAGACTCCGCGTAGAACAGGGCCAGCGTTGGTTCGGCCGAGGCGGGTTCTTGAATCAATGTCGGCCACGCTATGTGCACACGCTGCCGCGTGTCCACGGTCATGGAGGGTCCGTTTTCCGGACATCCTTCAAGGACCCAGGCATCTTCGCTGACACGCACGGGCGCGGAGAACGTCCGTCCACCGTCCCTGGAGGCAGTGAAGGCAATGTCGCGAACGCTGCCCGGGTACACATGTCGCCACGCGGCGTAGATCGTGCCGTCGGGAGCCGTCGCGAGGGCGGTCTTGCAGCAGTAGCAGACGCCACCGGTGAGCGCCTGCGCGCTGCTCGGATCATCCAGTTGAGCGAAGAACAGCTTCGAGCGCTGCGCCCTTTCGACCCCGTCGGTCTCTCGTCCCGGCATGGCACCGTGCTGGTGCGCGGCATGATCCATCGGGGCGGCACCGCCCGCAGGCATCGCCAGCTCACGGTGATCCAGCCAGACAGCCATCACCTGTCCGTCACGACCGGTGGCCGTTGCCTGCCATCCGCGATTCCCAGAACCATCGCTGCCAGGCAACGCCGCTGGTCGGGTAAAGGACTGTCCACCATCGTTGGATCGCGCTGAGAGCAGTTGCGTTCCTCCCGGCGTCTTGGTGGTCCACGTCACCACGACGGAAGGGTCCTGGCCGGACCTCGGCACAAGCGTCAGCGTGGGTGGTTGCTCGCCGGAGAGGCTTGCCGGACTGCCATCGTCATTCGTAAGGATCGGTCTCGCGAACGTTCGGCCGGAGTCCCGGCTTACCGCCGTGTAGATGCTGGTGGTTCCATCTGAAGCCGTTGCTCCCCAGGCGACGGCGAGGAACCGGCCGTTGGCCGCGATTGAAGGGTAGGCGCTGCTGTGGCCGTCGACGGTCAATACCACGGACTGCCGGTTCGGCACCACCACGGTTGTCGCGACAACCGCCGCTGCGATCACGAAGACGCCGCTCGCTTTCAGTCTCATCCGCTCTCCTAGAATCTCACACGCGCACCGAACTGGAAGGCCCGCGGCTCGCCCACGGCCGTGATGTGGTCGAAGGTGGCCGACGGGTTGTCAGGGAACGATCCGGCGCCGAAATTCGTGTTGCGGGCCACGGGGTTGATCCGATTGGTGAGATTGAACGCTTCGACCACCGCTTCGACATCCACGCGCCCTCGCACCGGGAACACGCGACTCACCCTCGCGCTGACGCTGAAGAAGTCGCTGCCCGTGCCGGCGTTCCGTTCGATGAAGGCTCCGTTCACGACGGGTCTCCCGGCGGTGCCCTGGATGGTCGTGACGCCGGACGTAATGTTGAACGGCAACGCTGAATACGCCTGCAACATCCCGCTCAATTGGAATCCGTGGCTGATGCGCTCCCACACGCTCGTGGCCGGTTCCGTCGGTGAATTGATCGCCCCGCTGAGGACGAGCCGATGCCGCTGGTCGTCGTCCGAGCGGCCCCAGTCCTTGGACAGGTCGAACGGGTCGATAGGGGAGCTGAAGAAGAACTCCCCGACGTTGTTCATCGATTTCGACAGCGTGTACGACGCTCGATAGGTGTTCCAGCCCGTAGGCCTCTGCGCGATCGAAATGTGCAAGCCATGGTAGTTGGAGTCTCCCACCGACGAGTACTGACTGTTGTTCGCGTAGCTCGGGTTGGGCCGGCAGCCATTGTTGGTGCCGGACGCGACGCACGTCGGCACGTTCTGATTGACGGTCATCAGCAGATTGAGCCCGCGCAGGTACTGATAGCCGACGCTGACGGTCGTGCCCTCACCGAGCTGCTGCTCGATCTCGACGCTGGCCTGCCTGGAATGAGCGTTCTGCAGATGCCGGTCCATGGTCGTGAGATTCACCAGCGTCACAGAGGGTACGACGCCGCCAAGAACATTCGGGAATGCAGGGGCTCCGGCCTGTGTTGGGGACAGGCTCACACCGATCTGGCTGAGATTGCCGATGTCGGTCGAGTTGCTTGCGGAGAGCAGCGCGTTGGCGAGGGCACGCAGCGGCACGCGGTCGTAGAAGAGGCCGGCGCTGCCGCGCACCACGGTTCGCCGTGACTCGAACGGCGACCACGCCACGCCCAGACGTGGAGAGACGTTGTCCGTGTCGGTCTCGATCGTCTCGAGCAGCTGCAGGTCGTACCGCACGCCTGCATTCACGGTCACGCGAGGGCCGACCTTCCACTCGTCCTGCGCGAAGACCCCGATGTTCGGATTCGCAAGCGACACCTCCGTGGCGCCGAACGTCTGGGTGAAACCCGCGTTGTTGTAGACGCCAGCCAGGAAGTTGGTCAGCGAGGCGAACGTGTAGGTGCCACCTACCGCACGGGGGAACGTCACGAGGCCATCGTTGTACAGGAAGTCGACACCACCCCTGAAGGCATGAGCTCCTGCCTGATGCGACACATTGTTGACGAGCTGATACATCGTGTTCAGGCGCCCGGTCGGGCTCGTCGAGAGTCTGCCGAAGGATGCGACGCCGGCGATGCTGACCGCCGGGCCGATCGGGTCGGTCGGCGGCGCCTCCAGGTCGCCGTGGGCAAATTGGGCGCGCGTCTCGAGGACGGTCCGGGCCGAAAGGGCCAGCGTGTTGCTGATCGCCACGGTGTGGTCCAGGTTATCGAGCCCCGAGGAGGCGGACGCGACATTGAGCCCGCCCGCGCCTCGCGAGTTCAGGGACACAACGTCATACGCGCTGTAGCGGAGGCTGAGCTGATCCCGACCGCTCACCTGATGATCCACTTTTGCCATGATGTTCGTGGAATCCACAGGGTTGGGGTAGACGCCGGTGGCGAGGAGCGGTCCACGATAGCCGACCGCGTCCAGGCGTGCGTTGATGGCGCTCACGTCTGCGGGAGCGACCGTCACGAGACCCGACTGGTCGAGCCTGCGCTGTTCGACGTTGGCGAAGTAGAAGGTCCGGTCTCTCACGAAGGGACCACCGAGGCTGGCGCCGTACTGCGACTGGTTCATCGGCAGCGTCGTGCCCGAGAGCGCGTTCGGCGCGTTGAAGCGGTCGTCTCTGACGTAGCCATACAGGTTGCCGCGCACGGCGTTCGTTCCACTCTTCGTCACGATGTTGAAGTAGCCGCCCAGCGCCCGGCCGAGCTCGGCATGTCCACCTGACGTCACCACTTGAAACTGCTCGATCGCGTCGAGACCGTACGTGATGCCGCTCAGGGCGGCCGCGTCGTCGTTGGCGGACAGTCCGTCGACGATGAAGTTGTTCGAGAGGTTGCGCTGACTGCCAACGGACAGACTGACCCCGGACACGGCGGAGGTTTCGGGAAAGAGCTGTGTACTCGCGACGTTGGTCGGCGAGACGCCCGGAATCAGCAGCGCCACCTCGAGAAAGTTGCGCCCGTTCAGCGGGAGATTCTGGACCTCCGCCTGGGAGACTGTGCCGGCGATCTGGCTACGCGCCGCTTCCAGCACCTCCGCCTGCCCGGTCACAGTCACGTTGGTGGTCACCCCCGCGACTGCAATTGACACGGGCAACTCGAAGGCGGCGCCGATTGTCAGCGTCAGCTGCCGCGTCGTATCCGTGAATCCTTGCCGGCTGACGGTAATTTCGTATGGTCCGATTCTGAGATACGGAAAACGGAAGCGTCCCTCCTCGTCGGTGGCCGCATAACTCGTGACATTGGTCTCGGTGTGCCGGGCGGTGACCCGTGCATCGCGAAGCACCGCACCAGACGGATCGGTCACACGGCCACTGACGCTGGCGTAGTCAACCGACTGTTGTGCATCGGCCGGCGAGGCTCCTATACCCACGCAGGCTGCAAGGATGACAATGCTCAACCCTCTCACTAGTCCTCCGCGACAAAACACGACACCACAGGACTCCGGGCACACGAGTGCCTGGAAGCGACAACGAGGTGCGGTTATGCGCGAGGAGGCGGCGGATCCGGTGGTGCAGGACGGAGTACGAACGTCCTTGCGTCGATGGGGACATAGGCGCGCGGCGGAAGCGAAGGTATTGCACTGACCCCGGCTGGGACCAGTCCCACCTGTCCCATGAGTGAGCCGAGGAGTGCGGCGTCCGCGTTATTGGCGCACTGCACCTGGCTGAGTCCCTCGCGTGACGAGGCCGCTGGGTGATGCATCGGGCAGTCGGCGTGTTCCGCTCCGTGCGCGCACGTGCATTCGAGCAACGTGACTGCCACGGCTTCGAAGCCGAACACCGCGGTGGCGACAACGACCGTTGCGGTCTGGCACAAGAGCCAGGCCACGGCGATCGAGCCGGCCGCTCGGCGCACTCGGTGCATAAGATCAGTGTACATGCGCAGGTATGGCATTCCCAATGCGCGGGGCGCGGTACCTCAGGAAGACATGAAAGGACAGAGGCGATCCATACGGCACCTCGAGATTCGACGGCACTGAATAGCCTGTGACATCGGCGCCGATGCCGATGCCGCCGGAGCGGGTGACCAGCACATCGCGCAGGTACCCCACGGTCAATGCGCCGACTTGCGACTGTCGGTGCCGGTGAAACGTGCCGGGTGGGTGAAAGCCGGCGTCGAGGATGCTCTTGGCCACGGATTCGACACGCGTAAAGAACGCGGTCCGATCGCTCGCGCGAATCCTCGCTTCGAAGAGATACGCCTCCAGGTTGCCGTGGACCTCACGATTCTGTCCGAACGCGGCAAACCAGTTGATCCCTCGCGTGTCGTTGCCGGACGTGAAGGAGATCGACGCGCTCAGTCTTTTCGCGTCGTACGGCGTGATGGCCTCCGGTTCCGTCAGGTACGCCCCAGAGACCTGTGCGGACCAGGGTCCCGACGTCCATGTCAGGCGTGTCGCGAACGAGTCGAGCGGGCCAAGGTCGAGATCCATCCGATTCTCGTCGGGCTCACGGCCTCTGAACCAGGATGCTTCGGTACGCCATTCGCCGGCTGTGACACCGCCGCGCACAACGCCTGGCGTGACGTGCGTCGAGTCCATGTGGTGGTGCGACAGGGGAGCCTGGGGATTCTCGCTGGCCGACGGCCGGTGCATGAAGGCGGGCGGGCCGATTGAAGGTGATCCGACGACCTCGATCGCTCCGAATAGCGTGGCGCGATCGGTCGTTCGGCGATAGTCGGCCCCGAGGCCCATGAAGAGATCGTGTGGATGTTGATAGTCGATGAGCGGCGCCTGATGGTACGTCTCGCCGGTCTGAAAGACCTGGGGCGAGCCGAGATCGCTCAGCGTCAGCGCCTCGAGCGATAGCATGGACGAGAGGGTCAGCGTGCCCGTCCCGGCGCTCCGTTGCCCGCTGGCCATCAGCCAGTTTTGCGATTCCCACGCATCGAAGTCGCGGAACTTGCGGTACTGATAGTTGAACCCAAAGAACGCATTCGCGTCGACGTTCCAATGCCACGTGGGAACTGCGGGCTGGACCGCGATCGCGGGCGCCTGCGTCGCATCGGACGACTGCGCAATGGCTGGGGTCGAATGCCACGCACAGACCGCACACTGAACCAGAACAAAGGCGCCGATGCTGCGGAGCGACACGCTCACTGGATGAGGATCCGGCCGTTGAACTGCGGCGAGTGAAACGAGTGGTCGTGATATTCACACGTTCCGGCCTTCTCGAGCGTGGCGGTCTGTCGACTCTGGCCCGGTGTGAGGAAGCCGACCGCATCCATCTCTGGGCAACCAGGGGTAGACGGATCGGGGCCGCCCAGGACGTCGTGGGGAATGACGTCGTTGTTCACGAAGGTGACCCTGGTGCCGACGCCGGTCACGAGCACGGCGGGGATCACGCCACTCGGTGTGATGGTGACCACCCTCGCGGGGGAAGGGGTCGGTACGGGTGTGGGGCTCGGAGACGGCACTGCGGGCGTCGGCGATGGCGTCGACGGCGTATCGCCAGATCCGCAGTCAGCCGCCGAGAGCGCAAGAAAGGCAGCGACGGCGCAGGAAATCATTTTCGCGCAGGGTAATCGACGGCTGGTGAGCTGCCGCCGCATGTTCGTGCCGAGGATCACGTTTGCCTCATGATCGAGCCATTGCCTCACCAATTCTCCGAAAGGACGCGCCCGCTCGTCGACATCGAGCAAAGGCCGTACCTGATTGTTGTCCCCAGCGCCAGGTCGTGCCAGAGGCCGAGGTATCCTGCGAAGACATGCACGAGCTGTTGGTGTTTGCCGCCGCCGTAATCGCCGGCGGCATCAATTCGGTCGCCGGCGGCGGCCTGCTCGTGACGTTTCCCACACTGATCTGGCTGGGCGTTCCCTCCGTCACCGCGAATGCTACCAATACCCTGGCGATTTGGCCCGGCACGCTCGCGAGCGTGTGGGGATACCGCAGAGAACTGCGCGGCGTCGACAGGCGAGTCTATGCCTTGATCGTCCCGAGCGTCATCGGCGGCGTCGCCGGCGCGATGCTGCTGCACCTGACACCCCCAGGCGTCTTCGACCGGCTGGTGCCTGTTCTGATTCTGTTCGCCACGTGCCTCTTCACCGCGCAGGAGCCGCTTCAACGGCGATTCAACCTCGCCGCCGCCCACACCGCGCGGTCACACTGGCTGTCCTGGACGATGCTGTTTCAGTTGGCGGTGGGCGTGTACGGCGGCTACTTCGGCGCCGGCATCGGCATCCTCATGCTCGCGGCGCTCAGTCTGATGGGGCACACCGACATCCATCAGATGAACGGGTTGAAGAACCTGCTGGCGACGTGTATCAACGCTGTGGCCGCAGTGTATTTCGTGTTTGCAGGACTCGTCTCCTGGCCGGACGCGCTCGTGATGGCCGTTGGCGCCATCGCCGGCGGCGTAGGAGGCGCCAGCATGGCCCGACGGATCGGCCCAGGGGCGGTGCGGCGCATCGTGGTCGTCGTGGGGTTCGCCATGGCGTTGTCGCTTATGCTTAGGCTGTGACCGCCGGGCCCGTGCCGCACGTCGAGGTCTCACGCTTCGTCGAGTTCGGCCGCGAGCAGTGGGCCGGCCTTCGCGCGGCGACACCGTTGCCGCTGTCGGCCGAGCAGCTCAGTAGCCTGCAGGGCCTCAACGAGCGTGTCTCGCTCGACGAGGTCACGGACATCTACCTACCCCTCTCGCGACTGCTGAATCTCTACGTTGCCGCCACACAGACCCTCCATGCGGCGACAGCCACCTTCCTCGGATCGGTAGCCCCACGAGTGCCGTACGTCATCGGCCTCGCCGGCAGCGTGGCGGTAGGGAAGAGCACGACGTCGAGAATTCTGCAGGCGCTGCTCGCGCGCTGGCCGAGTCACCCGAAAGTCGATCTGATCACGACCGATGGTTTCTTGCTGCCTCGGCGCGTTCTCGAAGCGCGCGGCCTCATGGACCGAAAGGGCTTCCCACAGAGCTACGACGTGCGTCGGCTCCTGCGCTTCATGGCCGACGTCAAGTCTGGCGCACCTGACGTGCTGGCGCCGGTGTACTCGCACCTGGCGTACGACGTCGTGGATGGGGAGTTTCACCACGTTCGACAACCGGACATCGTGATTGTCGAAGGGTTGAACGTGCTGCAGACCGGCGCGGGCGGAGCTCGGAAGTTCGTGTCGGATTTCTTCGACTTTTCAATCTACGTCGATGCACGAGAAGAGGACATCGAGCAGTGGTACGTCGAGCGGTTTCTGACGCTGCGGGAGACGGTGTTCCGCAACCCGTCGTCGTATTTCCATCGGTATGCTGGGCTGGCGCCGGATGAGGCGGTCGCAACGGCTCGCAGGCTCTGGCAGACGATCAACCTCGTCAACCTGCGTCAGAACGTGCTGCCGACGCGTGAGCGCGCCCATCTGATTCTCGAGAAAGGACGCGATCACGCCGTCAGGAAGGTGCGGCTGCGCAAACTCTAGACTCTGAGCCAGTCCCCCTGCCAGTCCCGCACTCGCCGCTTGACCTCTCTCGGGGTTTTCAACGTTCCCGCCAGGACCTCTCGAATCAGGCCCGGCAGTTCAGCATCACTCGCAAAGCGCAGCGCCACGAGATACCGGGGTGACAGCTCGTGAATGCGCGTTTGCAAGTCGGCCGGCAGCAGGTCTCGCAATCTCAGTTGCATTTCGAGACGGATGATCCGGTCTTGCGCGCTGAGCGCCTGTATGCGCGACAAGAACGCCAGCGTGACGAGATGCCGCCGCGACGACGACGGCCCAGACGCTCCCGAGCGTTGGGAGTGCCCAGAGCGCCCAGAGCTGGACGAACACGTTCACGAGCAGCACCGGCACAGTGAAGAAATGAAAAGCCGGCCGGAATCGTGCGTGGTTCTTGTAGCTCTGGGGCTCAGCCATCTAGTTCGTTCCAGTCAGGCCCGCCGCGCTGGCGAGTTCTGCCATGTCCGACTTCCGGTTGCCGTGAAAGGGCGCGATCACTTGTACGTCGAGCTTCAGTCGTTGGATATTGGCGTGGAGCGCCTTCGCGAATGGCACCGCCGTTACGACGAGCGGGATTCCCGGCTTCGCGGGCGGCGAGAAGGCATCGGGCTCCGCCAGGATCTTCTCTTTCGGCAGGTACGCCACCATCATGTCGCCGGTGTGCTCGTAGTTCTGCAGTCGATGGAACTCGATCGTCCGTGTGCCATCGGTCAGCTGACCCTTGTCGCCCATCGTCTGAATCCTGACGGCCTTCTTCGATGCTGCCAATCGATCCGGCACGATCGTGTGCGACGCTTTCGCGACGCGCTCGAGGAATGCTTTGTTCGACTCGTGCGTCACGATCGTCGCGCCTTCGTCGATCGCCGTGCGGATGCCTCCAAGGTGGTCCCAGTGATGATGCGAGGTGGCCACATATCGAATCGGCTTGTTCGGGATCGTCTCCTTGGCCTTGGCCAGCACGGCTGCAGCCCGGTCCTGGTTGAGCGGCACGTCGACCACGACGATGTGGTCACGCATTTCGACCGCGAGGCTGTGGTGTGAACCACCCGTGAGGTAGTAGACGCCTTCCGCGAGCTTCTCCACGGCCACGGTCGCCGGGGGCGGGGGAGGGGCGTTGCGGACGTTGTCGGGAACCGTCACGTCGAACGCGGGGTTGGCCGTGACGCTCGAGATCGCGAGGTCCAACGACGGATGGCCATCCTGGGTCTGGACGATGCGCGACGGGAACATCACGCCGCCCATGTTCTGATAGCCGGTGTAGTTGGTTTCGACGAGCATATCGCCCACGATGGGATGAGCGATCCAGGTCTGGACCTTGGTGACCTGACCCTGCCCATTGATGGTGCCGGTCATCTTGTACTTGCCGTCCACGGTGAACGACACGTCCGTGGCTCCCCGCGCCTGACGGGTGATGGCATTGTTGGCCATGGCCGCCTTCACGAATCCCTGAGGTGTTGCCCAGAGCGCGAGCATCCGCTCCGGCTGCGACAGCGGCATTCGGTGCGGCCTGGGGCGCGGGGCCGCCGGCCGGTGCGTTGGGGACAGGCGCCGGCATGTTCCAGGCGAAGTTGCCGCTCACGAGCTGGATCTGACGCTGCTGACCCGTGAACGGGCCTCCACCGCCGCGTGGCATCACGTTGCCCATCTCGCGCACGAGCTCAACTCGCATGCTCGCGGTGTCGTAGTTCATCGTCGCGGTGAATTCCGGTACCGACACGGCAGGCCACGGATCGGACGTGGTGTAATTCTGGCCGACGGAAAAATTCCGACCGGATCCGGTGAACTGCAGCGTCTTGATATTGGCGACGCCAAGCGTTGTCGCCGCTGTCTGAAGAGCGGACTGCTGTGCGGTCACGCTCACCATGTATGCCGTCGCGCAGATGAAACCAAACAAGAACGTCTTGCGCATGTCTATCTCTCCTCTTGATGAAGCGGACCGCGCAGTATACTACGCGCCGATTTGCCGTAGAGCGATTTGCATTTCCCCGTAGAGCGCACGCTTCAGCGTGCGCGTGTCCGCGGAGGCTAACCGCCCCGCCAGGCTACGGCGGTCCGCCGAAGCTTTACGCGGAGGCGGAAGCCTCCGCTCTACGCCGAATCGAAAAGCGGTCTAGCCTGAAGGTGAGCACGTCGCATCCAGCCATGCCGCCAGCTTGCCGATCGCGACGCCACGATGCGCGACCCGCAGCTTCTGTTCCGCACTGACTTCTGCCAGCGTCATGCCGTACTGGGGATAGTAGAAGATCGGGTCGTAGCCGAACCCGCCCGTTCCACGAGGCGCGTCGGCAATCTCGCCCTCTACGATCCCCGTGGTCTCGAATGCGACGACTCCGTGATGCACGACGGAGACGGCGCACACGAAGCGAGCTGTTCTCTCGACTCCAGGTGCTTCGTGGAGGCGGCGGTAGATCTCAGCGAACTTCTCCGCGTACGAGGCGTCCGGACGGACGAAGCGCGAGGAGTGAATCCCTGGTTCTCCGTCAAGCGCGTCAATCACCAGTCCGGAGTCTTCGGCCACGGTGTAGTGCCCCTCCGCCCGAGTCGAGGGGAAGGCTGCATCGTAGTAGAGCGCCTTGAGCCGCGCGTTCTCCTCGAAGGTCGTGCCGGTCTCGTCAGGGTCAGGCACGGACGGCAGATCCCGCAACGTGATCAGGTCGATCGGTGCGGCGCCGAGGAGCCGGCGGATTTCTATGAGCTTGTCGCGATTGGTCGTGGCGATCAACAGGCGCCGCAGCCGAGTGCCCACGATGGCGCGCTACTTGTTCAGAATGTGGCCGACGAACTCACGCTGTAGCGCGAACAGTTGCCGGATCCCGGAGTCACCCAGGTCGAGCAGCCGGTTCAGCGCCTCGCGTCCGAACGGCAACGCCTCGGCGGTCCCTTGAAGTTCGATGTAGAGTCCCGCGCCGGTCTTCACGACGTTCATGTCCACGTCGGCCTTCGAATCCTCGGTGTAGGCGAGATCGAGCATCGGCTCGCCACCGACGATCCCGACGCTCGTAGCCGCGACGTAGTCCTGTACCGGCATCGTGCGAATCTGACCTTGCTCGCGCATCTTGCCAAGCGCCAGCACGAGCGCGACGAAGGCGCCGGTGATGGAGGCCGTCCGCGTGCCGCCGTCAGCCTGAATCACGTCGCAATCGAGCGTGATCGTTCGTTCGCCGAGATCTTCCATACGGGTGACGGCGCGAAGGGATCGCCCGATCAGTCGCTGGATCTCCTGCGTGCGGCCGCCGACCCGTCCCGCCGTCGATTCGCGCTGCGAGCGGGTTCCCGTCGCGCGCGGGAGCATGCCGTATTCGGCGGTGACCCATCCCTTTCCCGAGTTGCGCCGGAAGGGTGGTACTCGATCTTCAACGCTGGCGGTGCAGATGACCTTGGTCTTACCCGCTTCAACCAGAACAGAGCCTTCGGCGTGTACGAGAAAGTTGGGGGTCAGGCGGGTCGGGCGGAGCTGATCCAGGAGACGGCCGTCATCACGCATCTCACCACTCTAGTTCAGAATCGACTGCTCATGGCTTGCTGACGATCGATACATCGCGCTCGAGCGGACTTCGCAGATCGATGTGGCCGGCCAGCGTGTCGGCTTCCCGTCCATCGATCAGGATCTGGACGCGACGGATTGTGGGCAGGTTGGCGGTGACGGCATTGACGACGGCGTAGACGGTCAAGAGTTCGGCCGAGGATCCACCAGAGTGCCGGGATGAAACCTCGGTGCTCAGATCGACGAATGCATCCCCGCTGTCGGTGACGTAGAAGGCGCGCAAGGTCGTGCCCTCAGGAATCACCGAGACACGCGGGGGTGTCGGCCGCTCCAACTGTGCCGACAGGATCTCGCGACCCTGCGGAACGATCCCTTCCGCGAGCACGACCTCCTGCTGGTACGGCACCAGGGTTTCGCCATTCGCCGATCCGGAGAACAGGGTGGCGTTGATGTGACGTACCGCCGTTGGTGGCGCCGAAGTTTCGACGATGACAGGGTCCGCTTCGGGTCCAACGCCGGTGAGACGCGTGAGCACTCGACTGACCGCCCATGCAGCCAAGACGAGGACGAGGACCGGGGCGACCATGAGGGCGACTCGGCGCTTGGTCATCGGCCTTCCCGCCCCTCGAGGTACGTACGAAACTGCAGTACGGCGTCGAGGATCGACTGCGCCACACTGACCTGGTACGCGTCGGACTGAGCGAGTTGTTCCTGATCGGCGTTGCTGAGGTACGCCATCTCGACGAGCACAGCGGGCATGTTGACGCTCGTAAGGACTCGGAGGGGCAGGTCCCGCCTGGGGCGCGCCCCCATCTTCACGCGCTCGCGGAGATGTTCCGCAAGAATCTCGGCGAACGCTGCCGATGTGTCCGCATGGCGAGCTTGCGCGAGATCCCAGCGAATGAGATCGACGGCGCGTGTCGTTCCACCAAAAACAGGAAGCACCACGGTGTCGTCCTCGGGGGCTCCGCGATCCCCGCCCCCACGATCGACGCGCGAGTGAACGACCTCCGCGCCGGCGCTGGTGGCCACAGGCGAGGCGTTCAGGTGCAGGCTGAGGAATAGCCCGGCCTTGTTGTTGTTGGCGGTCGCCGCCCGTTCATCCAATCCGACGCCCCGGTCGCCGTCCCGGGTCAGGATCACCCTGATGCCGAGCCGTGATTCGATCAGCGCTTTGACGCGCTGAGCAACCGCCAGGGTCAGCGCTTTCTCTTCCGAGCCGTTCCTACCGCGTACGCCGACGTCTTCACCGCCGTGGCCCGGGTCGATGACGATAGTTCCGAGAACCGAGCGAACCTCTACCGGTGGTGGGAGCGCCTCGACCGGCGCGGACGTGGGACGCGGCGGTTTCGGCCGTCGGGACCTGTGAGGCCACGTCGATCTGGAACCGCGTCATCCCATCGATCTCGACCGGAACTGCTCGAGCGGGTCCCGCCCGGTCGGCCAACGCGATCGTCACGGTGGTCGGCTCTTCGCCGACGCGGAACTGTTCTATGAGCCCGGCGCCGTCTCGGGGGACGGTCGCTTCAAGGGCATCCGCCTCCAGACGAATGACAAGTCGGCCCGGCTCCGTGACAACCGACGTACGTGTCGCGGGCGCAATCTCGATCGTCGCCCTCGTCGGCGGTCCAGCCGAGTCGATGCGCACCGTCACGCGCGGCACCCTGAGATCGCCGACGATCAGCAGCCTGGAGGCGCGGCGCAGCTCGATCCGCCCGTCGTAGATCAGGCTCAACGCACTCGAGAAGAAGTCGATCGGTACGGACCAGCGGTTCCCGATGCGCGCTGCGGGGGTCGACAGCGAGACGGCCCGACCGCTGACCGACGCCAGCGGCTGATTGGTCGACACCACGATGGTTCGACCCTTGTAGGTCACCGTCAAGCCGCCCGCCAGCGTGTCCTCGCGGGACGAGATCTGGAAGATAGAGGCGACGTCGTCCAGGGCGACGAACTCGCGGCCATTGGCAACGGTCGTCGGGATGGCGCGCCGGCCCTCGCGAGAGATCAACGATAGGGGGGCCGTGGGCGATTGCGTTCCCTGCGCCTGGGATAGCGCGGTCAGGAGGAGCACGAGGATGGCTGGAAACAGGGAGGCCGCACCTCGCACGGCTCAATCATCGCATATCAGGTCCGGCCATTCTGAGTACCGGATGCCGGCGTGGATCGCGGGCCGGCGCTGCGCTAAGCTTTCGGGAGCCCGTTTCCGCTTACCCTTGTCGCCAGGAACAGGAGGAGCGTCGTGAGAGGAACACTATTCGCGCTGGCTGTGGCGGCTCTTGTTGCGGTGGCCGATGCCCAGGCTCACCACTCCTTCTCTGCCTACTACCATGAGAGCCAGTCGATGTCGATCGAGGGCCAGGTGGAGGAGTTTCAATTTCGCAGCCCGCACGCGATTCTCCTGGTGAAGGCACGTACTCCCGAGGGGCGGACCGAGACCTACGCGGCGGAGTGGGGAAATCCTCGGCGCCTGGGTAGCCAGGGGATCACGAAGGACACCCTGAAGCCGGGCGACATGGTGGTCGTGACCGGGAGCCCCGGACGAACCGCCTCGGAGTACAAGATCCATCTCAAGGGAATTCACCGGCCGGCTGACGGCTGGTCGTGGGGCGGCGGCCGACGACGCTAGGCCACCACCGCTCGGGGCCACCCCGACCCCGCCCGCTCATCGGTGTCGAGGTTCGGTAGCGGCGCCTTCACCAGGAATTCGTAGGCCTCGTCCGCCGAAAGCGGCTTCGAGAAGTGGGAGCCCTGTGCGAGCGGGCACTTGAGTCCGATCAACCGGTCGGCCTGCTGAAGCGTTTCCACGCCTTCCGCGATGACCCCCATCCCCAGTTCACGGGCGATGTTGACGATGCTGGTCACGATCGGGGCCTCGCTGAAGTCACTCCCAAGCTGACCGATGAACGCGCCGTCAATCTTCAGGGCATCCAAGCGATAGTGATGCAGGTAGCTCAGGGAGGAGAAGCCAGTGCCGAAATCATCCAGGCACAACTCGACCGGAATCGCACGGAACCCATCGAGGCGCTGGATGACCTCGTCGGCGTTGTTGGCGAGGAAGTTTTCGGTGATGTCGAGCTTGAGCGTTCCAGGCAGCAGGCCGCTCTCCTCGATCGCCTCTCGCACTTCATCGACGAGCGTCGACCGGTCGAAAAGCTTCGCCGAGATATTCACCGTCAGAGGGACCGGCTGACCCAACGCGCGCTGCCACGCCGCGACTTGCCGACACGATTCCTTCAGGACCCAGCGGGTCATCGGCCCGATCAGGCCGGTTTCTTCGGCGATCGGGATGAATTCCGAAGGCGGCGTCATCGTCCCGTCCGCGTGTTTCCACCTGACGAGCGCCTCGAATCCACAGACTTCTTGCGCGCCGAGAGCGACGATCGGCTGGTATTCCAGGCTGAGTTCCTGGCGCTCGACCGCTCGCCGCAATCTCGTTTCGATCGTCAGCCGCTGCACCGCCGACGCGTGCATCGACGGATCGAACGTCTGACACCTCGCGCGGCCCAGTGACTTGGCGTGATACATCGCCGCGTCGGCGTCGCGAAGCAGATCTTCCGACTTGAGATAGCCGTTGTTGCCGACAGCGATGCCCATGCTGGCCGATGCGTAGAAATCACGCCCATCGATCTCGAAGGCTTCGAGTAGCGCCAGCTGCAGCCGCTCGGCGATCGTGCTGGCGGTGGCGACATCCGGCATGTCGTCGAGCAGCACCGCGAATTCGTCGCCGCCGAGTCGCGCAAGCAGGTCGCCCGGTCGCATTTGCTTGAGGAAGCGCCTTGCCATCGCGACCAGGAACTTGTCGCCGGCCACATGACCGAGGCTATCGTTGACCAGCTTGAAATGGTCGAGGTCCACGAACAGCACCGCGAACTGGTAGTTCTGCGAGCGCTGCGCACGGGCCAGCGAGCGGTCGAGCATCGCGGTGAAGAGCATCCGGTTCGCCAGCCCTGTGAGGTCGTCGTGCAGGGCGGCGTGGGCGAGCTCGTCCTGAACCCGGCGTCGTATCGTCACGTCCGTCTGAGACCCGGCGATGCGCGTCGGCTTGCCCGTCTCGTCACGCACCGCGATCCCGCGGCAGAGAACCCAGCGCGGCGAGCCGTCCAGGTGTTGCATGCGGTACTCGTGCTCGAAATGGGGCGTGTCGCCGTCGAGATGTCGAGCGAGCTCGGCCCGAAGCCCTGGCAGATCTTCCTGGTGCACGTCGCGGAACCACTGCTCGCTGCGCTCGATTCGGTCAGCCGTCGACAGTCCGATCATCAGCTTCCAGCGATCGGACACGTAGAAGAGGTCTGCATCGAGGTCCCAATCCCACAGACCGTCGTTGGAGCCGGCGGCAGCCATCGCGTATCGCTGCTCCGACTCCTTGGCGGCGCGCAGCGCTTCGACCGATTGGGCGTGCAGCCTGCGGATCTCCTCGTTGTGCCGCTGCTCGGACGCGAGACGGTCGAGGTAGATCCTGTACGACCGAAACGTCAGGTACACCGGTGCGGAGGCCAGGGGGACCAGCCAACCAGAGTTCATCGTCCACGCGATGACGCCCGCCGCAGCTGCGCCTGCACCCACGAAGTAGCTCGGGGCCGTCCAGAGAAAGTTGTTGTGCCAGACTCGCCACACCCGCTGCCGAGTCGAAAGGCCGATCGCCGTGGCCATCGCGACGGTGTTCACCAGGTAGTACACGAGAACGGCTGCGACGAACGGTCGAACCAGGTGTGAATCGAAGACACCCGCGCGACCGCCGAGGACCGTGAACACCCACCCGGCCACGTGCATCGTCAGGACGAGTGCAGCCGCGCTGAAGAGAATGCGATGAAGCGCATTGCGCCGGGATGTGCCGAACGCCGACTGCGTCATGGCGCTCACGGCCGCCACCACCATCGTCGGACCGGGGCCAAGGACGAGAAGCGACGCGAAATCAACCGTGTAGGACACCGAGAGATTCGAGGAGCCCGTGCCGAGCGGCAGCCGTACTTTCACCGTTGACGCGAGCGAGGAAGCCAGGGCGAACGCCAGGAACAGCGGTACGTTGACGTCCTGCGTCGGGAAGTTCACGACGAGAACCACGGCGCCGGCGAGAACGGTTCCGGCTACAAAGGTGCGCGCGGCGACCGAGAGGTCCCGAACGCTGGACGTTGGAGAAGGGGTCGCCATGGCGAGGTGTTTATCCGGTGGACAAGTCCCACGTGATCTTTCGACGGGTTCGATCGGCCGTGAACGCTCCCGTGTATGCCGACTGACTCAAGTTGTTTTGCCTCATGCCACGATGTGGCAGAGCAAGGCTCAGACCAGTAGGTGTCTAACGCTAAATCGAAGCGTAACTGTAGCTATTCCAATAGTTTATGGTGATCGTTGATGATGGGCGGCGATTGAGGCATGCTCGTTATTGACACACGCAAACAGCGCCTGTCAAACGGATAAGCGACGTATATACTTGCACTTCCAGCAGCCAGAGCCAATGGAGAGCCCATTGCGTCTCGCTATGGCACACGAGTCACGGATTGGAACACGATAGCCCTGCGTGAGCGAGCGATGATCCTCCCCAAGATGCCCGCGAGATGACTTGCCGCAAGTGCGGCACCGAGATCGCTCCCAACGCGCTCATCTGCTATCGATGCGGATCTGCGACCGCCGAGCCGCGGGTAAAGCCGCCGGAACCCAGTTCCTTGTTCGTTCGGCCCAGACGCTCGTGGGGAAAGACGGTCTTGATGGCGGGCGTCGTGTTGGCGGTGGCAGCGATGCTCTGGTTTGTGTTCGGGCGCTAGAGCGGCTTGGATGGCGCCGTAGAGCGCACGCGCTCAGCGCCGAATCGAAAAGCCTAGCCGGCCCGGTGGGGCCCTTGGCTATCGGCGTGCAGGGGCGGCGGCGAGGTGCCGTTCGATCTGCGGAATCGCATCGAGGACGACATCCCCAACGATTTGTAGGCTGCGGGCGCTCACGCGGTCCAGATCGTCTTGCGCGGTATGCCAGGCGGCGTAATCCAAGTCGATGATGTCCACCGACGGCACGCCGGCTCGCACGAACGGGATGTGGTCGTCATCGATCGTCGTTTCTTCCGACAGGAAGTACGACCGGTAGCCGAGCTTGGCCCCCGATGCCCAGATGATGTCGGTGAGCCAGGACGTTGAGTTGGAGTCGCGGCGGATCGCCAGGTTTCGGTCGCCGATCATGTCGAGCAGCACCAGCGCTTTCAGACCACTGAGTGTCCCTGTCTTCTGGGCGGTTTCCACGTAGCGCCGGCTCCCGTAGGTGTTGTCGTTGTTGCGGTTCCAATCGACGACCGCTTCTTCGCCGTCGAAGAAGAGCAGCTCGATCGTGAACTCGTTCTGACGCGCCTTTAGCACCCGTCCCAACTCGAGCACGGCCGCCGTCGACGATGCCCCGTCGCTGGCGCCCACGAATCGAAACTCTCGAAAGAGCTTCGTGTCGTAGTGGGTCGCGAGCGCAATGCGTTCGGGGCGACGGCCCGGGATCGTCGCGACGAGGTTGACCATGCGCACCTGGCCGAGGGGGGTGGTGGCGTCGAAGGTTTCTTCCCGGACTGTGATACCGGCCGCCTGAAGCTGCGTCAGGATGTATTGGCGAGCCTGCACGAGAGGGGTCGAACCTGCCGGCCGTGGACCGAACGCGACCTGCCGGCGCAGGTGCTCGTACGCCCGGGAACTGTCGAACCCTGCGGGTGCGGGCCCTTGTGCGAGCGTCGGAGTGTTGGATGCTGCGACCGCGCCGGTCGGCGGTGGGATGGTGCGAAGGGGAGCCTGTGCCGCCTCATCACCGGCGGCCGCCGAGCAGGCCACGATGGCCGAAGCTAGGGCCGCGGTGCAGAGAATCGACTGCGCCGTTCGCACCCTCGCACCCTCGTACCTTCGCACCCTCGCACCTCGCACCGTCGCATTATTGGTCTAGGTTCGCTTGTCGATCGGCACATAGTCGCGCCGCGGCGAACCTGTGTAGATCTGTCTCGGTCTGGCGATCTTCTGCTCGGGATCCAGGATCATCTCTTCCCACTGTGCGATCCAGCCGGCGGTCCGCGGAATGGCGAACAACACGGGGAACATCGTCACGGGGAACTTCATGGCCTCGTAGATCAGACCGGAGTAGAAGTCGACGTTCGGGTACAGCTTGCGCGTGACGAAGTAGTCGTCCTGCAAGGCGATCCGCTCGAGCTCCAGCGCAATGTTCAGCAGCGGGTTCTTGCCCGTGACCTCGAACACCTCGTCGGCCGTGCGCTTGATGATCTTGGCTCTGGGGTCGTAGGACTTGTAGATCCGGTGACCGAAACCCATC
This sequence comes from uncultured Acidobacteriota bacterium, assembly GCA_963827515.1. Taxonomy (GTDB): domain Bacteria; phylum Acidobacteriota; class Vicinamibacteria; order Vicinamibacterales; family UBA2999; genus JABFSA01. The sequence goes on from CAWHBF010000025.1 coordinate 105,133, forward strand.
AGGCGGCCTTCGCCGGCTTTGACGCGCTTGATGAAGCCGGGCACCTGGTCGATGCTGCCGATTTCGGCGAGCATCCGCAGGACGGCTTCGTTGGCCCCGCCGTGCAACGGACCGTACAGGGCCGCCGCCGCGCCGGCCATCGCCGAGTAGGGATCCACCTGCGAGCTGCCAATGGCACGCATCGCACTCGTGCTGCAGTTCTGTTCGTGGTCTGCGTGCAGGATGAACAGCACGTCGAGCGCACGCTCCAGCGCGGGTGGCACCTTGTATTTCAGCTCGGTCATCTTGAACAGCATGTTCAGGAAGTTACCGGTGAAACTGAGATCGTTGTCCGGTTGGTTGTAGGGGCGGCCGATGCTGTGGCGGAAGGCGTAGGCGGCGATGGTGGGGACCTTGGCAATCAAGCGGTGAATCTGTTTCTTCCGCGATTGCTCGTCGAAAATATTCTTGGCGTCCGGGTAGAAGGTCGAGAAGGCCCCGACCGTGCTCAGGAAGACGCCCATCGGGTGCGCGTCGTACTGAAAGCCTTCCATCAGCTTCTTGATGTTCTCGTGGAGCATCGTGTGCTGGGTGATGTCGTGGGTCCAGCTCGCCAGCTGCGGCGCCGTCGGGAGCTCGCCGAAGAGGATGAGGTAGGCGGTCTCCAGATACGTGGAGTGTTCGGCGAGTTGCTCGATCGGGTGGCCCCGGTACTCGAGGATGCCCTTGTCGCCGTCGATGTACGTGATGCGGCTGCGGCACGCGGCGGTGTTCATGAACGCCGGGTCGTACGTCATCAGCCCGGCGTCGTCGGCCTCGGTCTTGACCTGGCGGAGGTCCGTCGCGCGAATGACGCCGTCCTTGATCGGGATCTGGTACTGCTTCCCGGTGCGGTTGTCGGTAAGGGTGAGCGTGTCGGCCATAAGCGAGCAGAACGGTTTAAGGGTCCGAATCGGGGTTGTTGTCCGGGGCGGGTACGGGTTCTCCAGCGACACGGTACCGCCCGTCGGCCCATCTCGCCAAGTCCTCGTTCCGGCATCGCTCGCTGCAGAACGGCCGCCAACGGTCGTCTACAGGCTGCCGGCGGCACTGCACGCAGAGCCGCGCCTCGCCCATCCGATCCATTCTAATCAATTACGACGGCGTTATCCGACAACTAATTGGTGGTGTCTGAGGGCGGCAGGTGGCGGACGTCGAGAGCCGAGACCATGAAGATGACGTCCTCCGCGATGTTCGTGGCATGGTCACCGATCCGCTCGAGGTGTCGCGAAATCAGGATGAGGTCGAGTGCGGGCTCGACCGTCGTCCCGTCCTCCAGCATGCAGGCCAGAAGTTCGCGAAACACGAGGGTCTTGAGCGCGTCGAGCCGGTCGTCTTCGCTGAGGACGCGTTTGGCCAGCGTGGTGTCACGCTGGACGAAGGCGTCGAGCGAGTCGCGCAGCATGACTTGCGCGATCTCCCCCATCTGCGGGATGTCGATGAGCTTCTTGACCGGCGCATGATTCGTGTAGCGCTGGGCCGCCTCCGCGATGTTCACGGCGAGGTCGCCGACGCGCTCGAGGTCGGTGTTGATCTTCACCGCCGCGACAATCGACCGTAAATCCGTGGCCATGGGCTGGTAGAGCGCCAGGAGCGTAAAGCACCGGCTGTCGACTTCGATGTGCAGCTCGTTGATCGGCTCGTCCCCGCGCATCACCCGCTCGATGGTGGCGGTGTCTCGCGTGACCAGCCCCTGCAAGGCTGCTCGGACTCGCTCCTCGGCCAACCCGCCCATTTCCAGCAGACGGGCCTGCAGCGTTTCGAGCTCTTCCTGGAAGTGTCGAACTACTCGTTCCATCTATCTCCTTGAAACCACGAAGGCCACGAAGTTCACCTTCCTTGGTGCCCTTCGTCATCTTCGTGCCCTTCGTGTTACCCGAACCGTCCGGTCACGTAGTCTTCCGTCAATTTCTCCGCCGGAGCGGTGAACATCTTATCGGTCCGGCCGTATTCAACCAAGCGCCCCAGCCAGAAGAAGGCGGTGAAGTCTGACACGCGCGCGGCCTGCTGCATGTTGTGGGTGACGATCACGATGGTGTACGTCTTCTTGAGGTCGTACACCAGCTCTTCGATTCTCTGCGTGGCGATCGGATCGAGCGCCGACGCCGGCTCGTCCATGAGAAGAATGTCGGGGCGGACAGCCAGGGCCCTGGCGATGCAGAGCCGCTGCTGCTGGCCGCCAGACATCGCGAGCGCCGAATCCTGCAAGCGGTCCTTCACCTCGTCCCACAGCGCCGCCTGGCGCAGGCTTTCCTCGACACGTTCGGCCAGTTCCGAGCGGCTTCCGGCCATCCCGTTGATTCGAAGACCGTAGGCGATGTTGTCGAAAATCGACTTCGGGAAGGGGTTCGACTTCTGGAACACCATGCCGACCCGTCGCCGGAGCGCGACGACGTCAATCCCGGGTCCGTAGATGTCGGTGCCGTCGATCAGGACCTTCCCCTCGACGCGCGTCCCGGGAATGATGTCATTCATCCGGTTCAGCGTTCGCAGGAACGTGCTCTTCCCGCAGCCCGAGGGTCCGATAAACGCCGTTACGACATTGGGATGAATTCCAATCGAAATGTCGGTCAGCGCTCGGGTAATGCCGTACGAGAAATTCAGCCCGTCCGCCTGGACCTTCACGGGTCGGTCGATGGCTGGTTGCGGGCCGCCACGCGTGGCCAATCCGCCCAGCGAGAGAAGGCGTGCCCCCGCGTCGCTCATGTCAGCTTCTTCTGGTAGTGGTCACGCAGCCAGATGGCGGCCGCATTCATCGTGAGGAGCAGCGCGAGCAAGACCAGAATCCCTGCGGCAGCGTTGGCTTGGAACTCGACCTGCGGGCGAGAGACCCAGTTGAAGATTTGAATCGGCAGCACCGTGAACGGCGACCAGAGGCCATCTGGTGCGAACGCCACGAACGTGAGCGCGCCGATGGAAATAAGCGGCGCCGTCTCGCCGATGGCCCGTGACAGGGCCAGGATCATGCCGGTCAGAATGCCCGGGAGCGCCACAGGCAGCACCTGATACCAGACGGTTTGCCACTTGGATGCCCCGAGCGCATACGAGCCTTCACGAATGGAAGGCGGGACCGCTCGCAGCGCCTCTCGCGTCGAGAGGATGATCACTGGCAGCACAAGCAACGCCAAGGTCGATGCACCGGCGAGCACGCTCCGTCCCATGCCCATCGCCCTGACGAACAGTCCAAGCCCGAGCAGCCCGTAGATGATCGAGGGCACGGCCGCGAGGTTGGTGATGTTGATCTCGATGATCCGGGCCATCAGGCTTCGCCGGGCGTACTCTTCCAGATAGACGGCCGAGGCGACGCCGACAGGGACGGCCAGGACGCCGGTGACGAGGATGACGAACATGCTCCCGGACAATGCATGCCAGATGCCCGCGTCGGCGGCCCGCCGCGACGGGAATCCGCTCAGAAAGGCCCATGACAGACGGCTGAACCCGTCGCTCCAGACGTCGGCGATGAGCGCCGCCAGCGATCCCAGCGCCAGGCACAAAATGAGCAGCGCGAGGGCCTGGAAGAGCACATCGAGAAACCGACGCCTGGCGATCGCGCGCCTGGAGCCGGCGTCCAGAAGTTGTCCGTCTGTCACGCGTACTCCTCCCGGAACCGTGCGCGCAGCCACGCGCTGATGAGGTTCAGGACGAACGTCCCGAGGAAGAGGAGCATTCCGACGGCGAAGATCGTGCGGTACTCCAGCGTGCCCTGGGGCGTATCGCCGAGGCTCACCTGCACGATGTAGGCGGTCATCGTCTCGATTGGCACCATCGGGTTGGATGTGAGCCGCGGCTGCTGTCCGGCGGCGATCGCCACGATCATCGTCTCGCCGATCGCGCGCGACGCCGCAAGGATGCAGGCGGCGGTGATGCCGGAGAACGCGGCCGGCAGGACGACGCGAAGGCTGGTCTGCATCTTCGTGGCGCCAAGGGCGTACGCCCCTTCACGAAGACCGCGAGGCACGCCTTGCATGGCGTCTTCAGAGAGCGACGACACGAGGGGGAGAATCATGATCCCCATCACGATTCCTGGGCTCAACGCATTGAACCCCGCAAGGTCCGGCAACACCCGCTGGAAGAGCGGCGTGACGAACAGCAGTGCGAAGTACCCGTAAACGACCGTCGGCACGCCTGCCAGAATCTCGAGCACCGGCTTGACCAGACGGCGGACGCCGAGCGGGGCATATTCACTCAGATAGATGGCGCTCAAGAGACCCATGGGAAGGGCGACAGCCATCGCAATCGTCGAAACCATGACCGTCCCGACGACGAGCGGGAGTACGCCGAAGCTCGGTGTGGCGAAAAGCGGAGTCCAGTTGGTACCGAAGAGGAAATCGGTCACCGGAACTTCGCGAAGGAAAGCGAACGTCTCGACTGCCAGCACCAGGATGATGCCGGCGGTCGTGCCAATCGACAGCAGGGCGCAGAGGAACAGCGCCCACTCGATCAGGAACTCGAACCGCTTCATCTCTCGATCCCTCGGCGATGCTCGGGCTGAGCCTGAGCTGGTCGAAGGATCATTTTTCGCGGGCGAGGAGCGATTCGAGCGTCATGCCGACCTGGGAACCGCCCTCGCCGAACGCCGTTCCGGTCCTGCGATCGGCGAAATGCTTCCGGGCGAGTTCGTAGATCTGCGGGGTGAGCTCGATGTAGCCCACTTCCTTCACGAGATCCGTTCGGCTGAAGAACATCTCCACGAACTGTTGGACTTCCGGCCGGTCCGCGGCCTTGCGTGACACGTAGATGAAGAGCGGACGCGAGAGCGGCTGATAGGTACCGTCGCGCACGGTTTGAGCCGTGGGGACGATCGGTCCGTTCCCGTTCTCCGCCTTGCCATCGTCCACAGGGACGATCTTCAACCGCGAACTGTTGGACTCGACGTACGCAAGCGGCAGAAATCCGATCGCGAGCTCATCGCTACCGATGCCCTGCACGATGACGTTGTCATCTTCGCTGGATGTGAAGTCGCCGCGGCTGGCACCTTCCTTCCCGACCGTGGCTTCAGTGAAGTAGTCGTACGTCCCCGAATCGACGCCGGCGCCGAAGAGCCTGATGTCGCGGTCGGGCCATGAGGCGCGGATTTGATTCCAGCGCATGATCTTGCCCTGCGCCTCGGGTGCCCACAGGGTCTTCAGCTCGGCGACCGTGATGGTCGTGGCCCAGGTGTTCTTCGGGTTGACCACAATCGCCAGGCCGTCGTAGGCAATGGGAAGCTCGATGTACTCGACGCCGGCCATCTTGCAGGCGTCGATTTCGGCGGGGCGTATCGGTCTCGACGCGTTGCTGACGTTGACTTCGTCGCGGCAGAACTTCTGGAAGCCGCCGCCGGTGCCTGAAATACCCACGGTCGGCGTGCGACCGCTGGGGTTGGCCTTGCCGTACTCCTCCGCGACCGCCTCGGCAATTGGAAACACCGTGCTCGAACCGTCAACCGTGATGAGCGCCGCCGGCGCTTCGCCGCCCTCGGACGCGGGTTGGTTGCCCCCACCGCCGCACGCGACAGCCATGGCGGCGAACGCGGCAACACCGGCGTAACGAACGAATCCCTGCGTCATAGTTGCCACGGTATCCGAGGGGAATTTCACAACCGTTTCTTTTGTGTTAATTCCGTGTTTCAAACTTGGTATTTCGGTGGGTTTTGTTTCGTGCGGTGTGGGTGCTGTTTTGTTGCCTCGTCTGGTTCGGTCATCCTCCTTCGTTCGGTCTCGTCCGGTGTCGTTTTGCCCCGTGCGTTAGCTAATCGTTAGCAGATTCCGGAGCTAACCGTTAGCCAGCCCGGGACTTACCTGCGCGTTAATCTCAATAAACCCCAGACTGATTGCGGCGCGCTGCGGTCTAATACCTGAGAAGGATGTCGGGCTTCTCAGCCAAGCCGCTTCGTCTCCCCTTGTTGGCCGTGCTCGGCCTGGGCGCGGTATCCTGCGCTACCGATCAGGCGTTGCGATACCCCTGCCTGTCACACGAACCCGGCATCAGCGGTGAAGTAATGCCAAGGCCCGACGGGACGAACCTCTACTTCAATGGCGAGTGTTGGACCGCGCGCTATGTGACGCCGACTGACATGCCGAACCGCCGCGCGTCAGACTGACCCGCTAGCCCCAACGGGCACACGCCGCTAGTCGCGGTCTAACTGATAGACCATGTGGACGTTGCCGCGAGTTCCACGTCCCGCATGAGATGGCCCGAGCCGCGTCTGATAGTGGCTTTGAAGCGCCCGGCATATAGTTAGGCCCTCGGATCTGTGCCAACCCCCGTTGCCGTCATCATCAATCCAATCTCCGGCGCCGGCGGCCGGGTGGAGATTGCGCGCGCACGCGCCGAGCAAGCGGCGGCACTTATCGCCGCACGCGGCTTGGACGCCCAGGTGTTCCTGACAGAGCGCGTAGGGCACGCGCGCGAGCTGACGCAGGCGGCGCTGACCCGCGGCGTCACGTCCGTGTTCGCGTGGGGCGGAGACGGCACGGTCAACGAAGTGGCCTCGGCGCTCGCGTTTAGGGAGGCGACGCTGGGGATCATCCCCAGTGGGTCTGGCAACGGTCTGGCCCGTGAGCTGCGAATTCCGCTGGATCCCGCCCGCGCATTTGCGGCCGCACTCGACGGACGCGAGTGCCGCATGGATGCGGGCGAACTCGACCGCAGGCTCTTTTTCAACATGGCAGGCATCGGACTCGATGCCCGCGTGGCGCACTGTTTTGCGGCGGACGGCCTGGCTCGTCGCGGTCTCTTGCGCTACGTGGAGATCGCTGCGCGGGAATTCTTTACGTACAAGTCCACGTCTTACACCATCACGACCGACGGCGTTGTGGCTCACGCGGACGCCCTCCTCATCGCGATCGCCAACTCGCGGCAATACGGTAATGGCGCGCTCATCGCTCCGTACGCGGCGTTGGACGATGGCCGGCTCGATGTCGTCGTCGTTGCAGGTCGTTCGCCTCTGGGAATCATCCTGCAGGCGCCACGCCTGTTCACGGGTCAGATCGAGAGAGCCCCAGGCGTGACCAGCGTCAAAGGCATCGAGATCGAGGTCACGTCCGGGCAACCCGTGCCGTACCATGTAGACGGCGAGCCGTTCCTGGGGGGCTCGTCTGTTCGTGCCCGAGCCCGCCCCAGCGCGCTTCGCGTGGTCGTGCCGAGCGACGCGCCGGCCGACGTGCTGGGATCGCGCGTTCACGGGTGACATGCAATCGCCGACGTAACACATGCAGGTAAGGCATCTCGTCGTCCGCGGGCTGACCTACTACTGGCGCACAAACGTCGCAGTGGTGATCGGTGTGGCCACGGCGGTGGCCGTGCTTGCGGGCGCGCTGCTCGTCGGCGACTCGGTCCGCGGTAGCCTGCGCGACCTGGTCCTGCAACGTCTCGGGCGGACGGATCTCGTCGTCGCCTCCATCGGATTCTTCCGCGAAGCGCTGGCTGACGATGTGCGCCAGGCGCAGGCATTCCGGACGACGTTTCGAGAGGCGGCGCCCCTGGTCATCGTGCCGGGTTTCGTCACGGCACAGGAGAGCGGGCGACGTATTGGGGACGTCCGGGTTTACGGCGTGGACGAGCGGTTCTGGGCGTTCCATGGGGTACCGAGAGAAGGACCCGCCGATCGGAACGCGTTCCTCAGTCCAGCCCTGGCGCGAGAACTCAACGTTCAACCCGACAGTACGGTCCTGGTACGCGTGCAGCGGCCATCCGATCTCCCGCTCGAATCGGTGCACGGTCGGAAGGACGATCTCGGTCGGACACTCCGTCTCACGGTTCGAGCAGTCCTGCCGTCGTCCGCCATGGGCGAGTTCTCCCTCGAGGCGCAGCAGGCTGACGTGCGAGCGGTGTTCGTTCCGCTGGCGGGTCTGCAGCGGGAACTCGAGGTCGGCGCTCGTGTGAACACGATTCTCGTGGCAGGCAGTGCCGAACGGACGGATGCGGACTTGGCATCGCTCGAAGACCTGGTAAGACGCCACGCAACGCTCGACGACACTGGACTGACGCTGAAAACACTCGATGATCGCCGCCTGCTGTCGCTCGGATCCCGGGCGGGATTCCTGAGCGATTCACAGGCGGCGGCAGCCGAGGCCGCTGGAACGCGCGCGGGCATGTCAGCCACACCGGTGTTCACCTATCTCGCCAACACGTTGCGTCGCGGCGATCGCGAGATCCCGTATTCCCTGGTGACCGCTATCGATCTCGAGACGCTCGAGCCAGCGATGGCTGTTCCCCCGGGCGGCGACCTGCCGGCAATCGTGCTCAACGAATGGGCGGCCGCCGATCTGCAGGCCAAGATCGGTGATCCGCTGACGTTGGATTACTACCTGTGGGAGGATTCGGGACAACTGGTGACACGCATGGCGGATTTTCGTGTCGCTGGCGTGGTGCCGGTCGGCGCGGGCGACCGGGATCTTGTACCTGACTATCCGGGAATGACCGACTCGCCGACGCTCGCTGGCTGGGATCCCCCGTTCCCGATCGACCTGCGACGGATCAGGCCCGCGGACGAAGCGTATTGGGATCGCTACCGGACGACCCCGAAGGCCTTCGTGGCCATCGAGACGGGACAGCGCTTGTGGCGGTCTCGGCACGGTGGTCTCACGTCCTTGCGGTTTGTCCCATCGTCTGGTCAGTCACTCGACGACGCAAGTGCGCGGTACGCCGCGCAACTCACGGAAGTGGTCGATCCGCTGGCGATGGGGCTGGTCGTGCGAGACGTCAGGGCCGATGGCGTCGCCGCTTCGCGTGGGGCCACCGACTTTGGTACCTACTTCGTCTACTTCAGTTTCTTCCTCGTGGTCTCGGCGTTGCTGCTGGCCGCCCTCTTCTTCAAGCTCGGTGTCGAGCAACGCGTGCGCGAGGTCGGCTTGCTCCGTGCTGTTGGACTTGGCCCGGCGGAGGTTCGTCGTCAGTTCATGCTCGAGGGCCTTGTGCTGGGAGTAGCCGGTAGCGGCCTCGGTGTTCTCGGGGCCGTGGGTTACGCCGCACTGCTGATGCAGGGGCTCGGGTCGTGGTGGGTGGATGCTGTGGGCACCGACGCGCTCACGCTGCACGTCTCGGTCCCGTCGCTCGCCGCGGGTGCCATCGGCGGCGTCGTTGCATCGGCGGTCTGTATCTGGTGGACGCTACGCAGCCTCTCCAGTATCTCGGAACGAAGTTTGTTGATGGGGCAGATCGAGACTAGTACGCCGGGTCCGCTTCCACCTTCGCCAAGGCTGCGGCGGACAAGCCGCGGGACCCGGCCTACGGACGCACAGGGTCCGACCTTCGTGCGTAGGGCGGGTTCCGCGCAGCGGACCCGCCTGTGGATTTCGGCCGCCGACCCTCACTCTGATCGGTGTATGCCTGCTTGTGGCATCCCTGGCGGGTGTAGTGGGGCGGACGGGCGCCTTCTTTGGTGCGGGGACGACGTTGTTGATTGCGGCGTTGTGTGGATTCTCGCTCTGGTTCAGACGGCCGACACCCCATGCGCTCGCGGGACACGGCTGGCAAACCGTTGCTCGGCTCGGCACGCGCGGTGCCACCTATCGACCTGGTCGTAGCGTGCTGTCGGTCGCGGTGGTCGCGTCAGCGACGTTCATCCTGATTTCCGTGGACGCCTTTCGGCGAGACGGCAGCGTAGCGGCAGGCGATCGCCAGTCGGGCGTCGGTGGATACGCGTTGCTCGTGGAGACGCTGCTGCCGGTCGTGCACGATCCCAACACGCGGGAGGGACGCGACGCGCTCAATCTATTCGATCTGGAAGGGGCGACACTCGAGCCGTTTCGCCTTCTCCCTGGCGACGACGCGAGCTGTCTGAACCTGTACCAGCCGAGGAATCCTCGGATCCTGGCGCCGCGCGATAGTTTCCTCGAGGCCGGGCGATTTGCGTTTCAGGATTCGCTGGCGTCGACCGAGGAGGAACGCGCCAATCCCTGGCTCCTGTTGCTGCGCGACCAGCCCGATGGAGCCGTGCCGGTCGTCGCGGATGCCAACTCGATGACGTATGTCCTTCACAAGCAGTTGGGCGAGGACATGATCATCAACCGAGGCGGACGCGAAATCCGTCTACGATTCGTGGCCGCGCTGCGTGACAGTCTCTTCCAGAGCGAGGTCCTCATGTCGCAGTCGCATTTCGTCGAGTTGTTCCCTCAGCAGGAGGGACATCAGTTCCTGTTGGTGGAGACTGATGCCGCGGATGCGACGTCCGTGGCTGCCGAGATAGAAGATGCGCTGTTGGATTTCGGCGCGGACGCGGTGAGTACGACGGATCGACTGGCGGAGTTCCATCGCGTGGAGAACGCCTACCTCTCGACGTTTCAGGCGCTCGGGAGCCTTGGCCTGCTGTTGGGCACGGTCGGATTAGGTGCTGTGCTCCTGCGCAACGCCCTCGAGCGCCGCCGTGAGCTGGCTCTTCTCGCGGCGGTTGGCTATCGGCGCGGACATTTCCTGCTGATGGCGTTGGCCGAGAACGGCTTGCTGCTTGCGGGTGGTGTGGTGACAGGCGCGGTGTGCGCCGCGCTAGCGATTGCACCCGCCGTGGCGGAGCGCGGCGGCCGGTTGCCGGTTGGGACGGGTGGCCTGCTGCTGGTGTTTGCGGTCATCGCGGTTGGGTTGCTATCGTCACTCGTGGCGACGCGGGCCGCCGTACGCGGTCCGCTTCTGGATTCGCTGAGGTACGAATGACCACAGTGCTCACCTGTGCTCGGCGCGCAGGGCTTCGGAATCTCGTCCGCGCCGCAGTTGCCGCCGCCTTTGTACTGGTGCTCGGTCCTGCGTCGCGCGTGGTGGGGCAGGAGCCGGCCGTCCGCATGATTGCGGACGAAGGGGAGGCAGCGGGCTATTGGCCGAGATGGCGTGGTCCATCCGGTCAGGGGCTGGTCACCGGCAGCGGCTACGTGGACACCTGGTCCGCCACGGAGAACGTCGTGTGGAAGACCCCGGTTCCCGGTAGCGGCAACTCGTCGCCGGTCATTTGGGGCGATCGCATATTTCTCACGACCGCCTACGACGGCGGGCGCCGTGTGTCGGTGCTGGCGTATCGGCGATCGGACGGCCGGCTGCTCTGGGAGACCGCGGCGCCTCAGGGACGCACCGATTCGGGCGCGCATTTCAAGAACGGACACGCCTCGGCCACGGCGTCGACCGATGGTCAGCGTGTCTACGTCTCGTTCGGACCCCGCGGCCTGTTCGCGCTCGATTTCGCCGGCAAGATTGTCTGGGAGCGCGACCTCGGTCCGATTGAGGCGTATCACGGCGCCGCCGGGTCGCCGCTGCTCTATAGAGACCGCGTCATCCTCTATCAGGATCAATACCGCGACTCCTTCATCGCTGCCTTCGACACGCGCACTGGCCGCCAGATCTGGCGGACGCCACGAGACGCCAACACCGGGTGGGGCACACCGATCGCCCTTCGTGTCGCCGGTCGCGACGAGATCATCGTCAGCAGCCAACAACGGGTGCAGGCGTACGACCCGGAGCGCGGCCGTGAGTTGTGGAGCTGTGGTGGCACCACGTATGAGGTGATACCGACCCCGGTCGTTGGTTACGGGATGGTTTTCTGCGCGTCAGGACGCGCGGGACCCACGCTGGCGATCAAGCCTGGCGGGACAGGCGATGTGACGGGCACGCACCTCGCCTGGACGAGCCCGAGAGGATCTCCGTTCGTGCCGTCTCCCATTCTCTACGGCGACCAGCTCTACATGGTCAATGACATGGCGAGCATCGTGACCGCGCTGGGGGCGACGACCGGCAAGACGTTGTGGCAGGGCCGGTTGGGTGTTGCGAGGCGGGAAGGATTTTCGGCATCACCGGTCGCGGTGGACGGCAAGATCTTCTTCACGAACGATGACGGAGAGACATTCGTGCTGCGTGCCGGCGCCACGTTCGAACTGCTGCGCGTAAATGATATCGGCGAGCGCACAATCGCTTCTCCAGCTCTCGTCGATGGCCGCTGGTACATCCGCACCGACCGGAACCTCTACGCCGTCGGGCGGTAGTACAGGACCAGTGCCGCCCCGATCGAGGCGAACAGGAATCCCACGAACAAGAGCGGGTTGAGCGTCTGTTTGGGCGGATGGATCGCCATCGAGACGAGGACGTTGACGATGGGCGCGCCGCCGAAGACGAGGGGCATCACGTACACCGGGAGACCGCCGAACCTGAACGAGTAGATGATGCACGCGGCGCCGGCCGCGCCGAGGGCCCCGGCAATTGTCGCCGTGACCAGCCCGCCCGTGTCGAAGTTCGAGAGATTGCCCTGCGCGCTGAGGCCGGCCACCGGCACGATGATCCCGATCAGGAAGTAGGCGACGCCGACGCAGAGCAGCGCTTTCAGCGGACTGCCCAGTTGAGTCTGCCCCATGTGCAGGAGCGCGCCATAGGCGCCCCACGACAATACGGCGCCTGCGACGAAAATTACCCACGCCATACGCTTTGGCCTCGCTTGTGAAGTAGTCATCTGGTACTGGAAAGGCGGCGATTGTACGTCAACCCCAGGCGCAGGGTATATTGCGGGGCGACTCGCGAACAGGCTGAAGCTGGCGCCATACGCACCTACCATTGACGACGGCTCCTGGAGAGCGCACTCTTTGGCGTGCGCGCTCGGTCCTGATCCGGAGGAGGGTCTCATGATGACGTCCGCAGCCATTTGCCGTTCCGCGTGGGTCACCGGAATCGTCGCTGTCGTGCTCGCATGGGCGCCACCGGCCCATGCCGAGGTGAAGAAGATCGTCATCGACAGAAAGGTCTCGCCGGCCTTTGACGGCACGGCCTTCGGCGCCGCCGGCCAGTTCGAAACGCTCGCGGGGCGGGCATTCGGCGAGCTCGATCCGAACGATCCGCACAACCGCGTCATCACCGACATCCGGCTGGCCCAGCGGAACAGGAATGGCAAGGTTGAATACGTCGCCAGCTTCTTTCTGGTCAAGCCGATCGACATGTCGAAGGGCAGTCACCTGATGTGGCACGACGTGCCGAATCGCGGCGGCCGGATCACGATCGGCGCTGCCGAGCGCGCGGCTGGCGACGTCGGCTTGAGCAGCGGGTGGCAGGGCGACAATTCCGGGAATACGGTCCCCGGCGACGAACAACGACTACGTGATCGTACCGGTCGCGAAGAACCCTGACGGGTCGCCCCTGACCGGCCTGGTGCTGGGGAGAATCGTCAACGCGCGCGGCCCCGATTCGCGTCCGATGCTCGTCAACGCCAACCCTGTACCGTACAAGCCGGTCACGCTCGACACGACGAAGGCGACGCTGACGACACACGCATCTGAGACGATCGACGGCACTATTGGTGAGACCCGCGCGATCTCGAGCAGCGACTGGGCGTGGGCCCGGTGCAGCGCGTCGGCTCCGTTCCCGGGCACGCCCGATCCGGCGCAGATCTGTCTGCGAAACGGCTTCGATCCGACGCTCCTCTACCAGGTCGTGTTCACGGCGCAGGATCCCTACGTGCTCGGCATCGGCTATGCCGCGTTCCGAGACGTGGCGTCCTTCTTCAGGAACGCGACCCAGGACCAGGAGGGGACGCCGAATCCGCTGGCGAATCAGATCTCCTGGGTCATCAGCCGCGGCCGATCCCAGTCGGGGAATTTTCTGCGGGCGTTCTTGCACCTGGGCTTCAATCAGGATGAGCGCAACCGGAAAGTGCATGACGGCGCGTGGCCGATTATTGCGGGCCGTCGCGTGTCGCTGAATGCCAGGTTTGCGCAGCCCGATGGTGCGCTGAAGCTCTATGAGGCCGGGAGCGAGGGCCCGCAGTGGTGGGTGCCCATGGCCGACCCAGTCCGCGGTCTTCCGGCGGCGGGACTTCTCGATCGCTGCACCGCGAGCAAGACCTGCCCGAAGATCATCGAGCACATGGGCGCCGCGGAGATGTGGGGCCTGAACCTTAGTCCCGCCTGGGTGGGCACGGCGTCCGACAAGGACATTCCGGTTCCGAGCAACGTCCGGCGGTACTACATCCCCAGCACGCAGCACGGCGGAGGTAGCGGCGGTTTCGACATCAAGCCTCTCGACGCGCCGGCCTGCCCCGGCCCGAACTTCGGCCGCGGCATATTCGCGGCCAATCCGGTGCCGCATACAGAAACGGTCAACGCGCTGCGGTTCCATTTCCGCAACTGGGTGATGAAAGACACCCCTCCACCGCCGAGCAGGTACCCGACCTTGGCCCAGGGCATTCCTGGTCGATCCCACGAAGGCCGCGACGGGATTCCCAGCGATTCCGGGCGTGCCTGACAGGTGCGCCGACCGGATTGGTCAACCCGATGCTCGACTACGACTGGGGCCCTGATTTCAACTACGTCGATGGATCGGGCATCCCGTCGAAGATCCCGCCGGCCATCAAGCACGTGATCGGGATGAAGGTCCCGCGCGTTGACGCGGACGGAAACGAGCTGGGCGGCGTGCCGGTCGTGCTCCGAGACGCACCGCTTGGAACCTACCTCGGCTGGAACGTGGTCGCCGAGGGGTTCCACAAGGGAAAGATCTGCAACTACGCCGGCGGCATGATCCCGTTCGCTCAGACGAGGGCAGAGCGCCTGGCGAACGGCGATCCGCGATTGTCGCTGGAGGAGCGCTACAAGACTCACGACGGGTACGTTGACGCGGTGAAGGGTGCGGCGGCGAAAGCGGTGGCTCAAGGGTTCCTGTTGCAGGCCGACGCGGACGCCCTCGTCGCGCAGGCGGGGGCGAGCAACGTGCTCCGCGCCCAGAATCAAAGCCGGTAGCCGTCATGAAGAGGCTCGCTGTCCTCACGACTGCCGGGGTGCTCGGCGCCGCCTTTGTCTTCCCTCAGTCTCCGCAGTCTCACGAGCTGAGGCTCGTTCCGCAGAACGTCCATTGGGGGTATTACGACGCCACTCTGAAGCCGATGCTTCGCGTTGCGTCGGGCGACACGATTCGTGTCGAGACGATGGTTGCGGGCGGGTTGGGGCGGTTGCGCGCGGCCGGCGTACCGGAGAGCGACATCCCGGAGACGTTGAAGGCCGTCGAGGCCGCCGTCACGGAACGAGGGCCGGGTGTCCACCCGTTGACCGGTCCGATCTGGATCGAAGGCGCCGAACCCGGTGATGTGCTCGAGGTCAGGATGCTCGGGTTCGAATTTCTGCATCCCTACGGCGTGACCGGTTTCATTCCCGGGAGCGGAACGCTTCCGGACGACTTCCCATACTCGCGCTTCAAACTGATCCGGTTTGACGTTCGTGCTGGAACCGCCGCTTTCGCGCCCGGAGTGACCCTGCGTCTTGCGCCATTCTTCGGCTCGATCGGCGTCGCTCCGAGTGCTCTGGTGCGGCGTGTCTCGAGCGGACCTCCGGGCCATCACACTGGAAATCTGGACAACAAGGAACTGGTGGCCGGGTCAACGCTCTACCTACCGGTCCAGGTGCCAGGCGCGCTTCTCTCCCTGGGAGATGCGCATGCGATGCAGGGTGACGGTGAAGTGACGCTCACCGCCCTGGAAACCTCCGTGCGGGGCACCGTGCAGGTCATGGTCAGGAAGAGCATGCGCCTGAACTGGCCGCGCGCCGAGACGCCCACGCACTACATCGTGATGGGACTCAATGTCGACCTGGACGATGCCGCGCGGCTGGCGACACGCGAGATGATCGAGTTTCTCGTGAGCGAAAAACGCATGACTCGAGACGAGGCCTATCTCCTCACCTCGATCGCCGCGGACCTACGTGTCACACAGCTCGTGGATGGCACGAAGGGCATTCACGCAATGATCGCGAAGTCGATCTTCACCAACTGAGGTGGCCATGAGGTACATCGTCGGAGCACTTGTCGTGGTGTCCGCGTTAGCCGGTGTTGTCGGCGGGGCACAAGACCGCTCCACCGTCGCGTCCGGAGTGCCGATGTTCCGCGTGGATCCTACATGGCCGAGGATTCCGAACAACTGGCAGTTCGGGCAGGTGGCCAGCGTCTCCATCGACGAACAGGACCACGTGTGGGTGCTGCAGCGCCCAGGGACGCTGAGCCCGGAGGAGAAGGGCAGGGCCGCCCCTCCGCTGCTGGAGTTCGACGCAGCAGGCACCTTCGTGCAGGCGTGGGGTGGGCCCGGCCAGGGGTACGAGTGGCCGAATTCGGAGCACGGTGTCTACGTGGATCCGAAGGGTTTCGTCTGGATAGGCGGTAACGGGGAGAAGGACAACCAGATTCTGAAGTTCACGAAGGCCGGGAAGTTCGTGATGCAGATCGGCCGGGCGGGGCAGAGCAAGGGGAACGCGGATCCGCAGAACCTGAATCAGCCGGCCGACACGTTCGTGCACGCCCCGACCAACGAGCTGTTCGTCGCCGACGGCTATGGCAATCGGCGCGTGATCGTGTTCGACGCGGATACCGGCCGGTTCAAGCGGATGTGGGGTGCGTTCGGCAACGTGCCGTCCGATGCCGCGCCGAACCCCGCGCTGCCGGACGCGGATGAACGAGGCGCGTCGCAGTTCGTGCAGCCCGTTCACGCCGCGCGCGTGTCGAAGGACGGGTTCGTCTATGTCTCGGATCGAGGCGGGAAGCGCGTGCAGGTATTCACGCTCGAGGGCAAGTACGTCTCACAGGTGTTCATCGGACGTGAGTGCAAGGCGCCTGACTGCGGCAACGGCACGACGGCCGCGAGCACCGCGTTTTCGACCGACGCCCAGCAGCGATTCTTGTATGTAGGCAATAGGAGCCAGGCGAAGGTGATGGTGTTCGAGCGTCGGACTCTGCAACTGCTCGATTCGTTCGGGCGGTGGGGGTCGGCGCCCGGAGAGTTCGGCACGCTCCATCACATGGGGGCCGATTCGAAGGGAAATCTCTACGTCACCGAGGTGACGCCGCTGAAGCCGGAGAACAGACGGATTCAGAAGTTCTTGCTCCTGGGACGATGACGGCGCCACGTGGGTCTCATCTCGGCCCGTACGAGATTCTCGATCCGCTCGGCGCGGGCGGGATGGGCGAAGTCTATCGCGCTCGCGATACGCGCCTCGACCGGATCGTGGCAATCAAGATTCTCCCTCTCGGGGTGGCGGACGACCCGGAAACACGCCAGCGGTTCGAGCGCGAGGCACGGACGATCTCACAAATCAATCACCCGCACATCTGCACCCTGCACGACGTCGGCCGTCAGGAGGGGGTCGATTACCTGGTGTTCGAACACCTCGAGGGCGAGACGCTCGCTCACCGGATTTCGAGAGGGTCCACCAACGCGATCTGGGATCGCGAGTATCAGGTTCTGCAGGAGAATCCTGCGCTGATCGTCGCGCACTGGTCCAGCTTCTACGACGCTCTTCGACCCGGCGGCGTACGGTGACGTCGGTCATACCGAGCAGGTCAAGCTGAATGGGAGCTATCCGTTGCCAGGCGGCTTCATGGTGAGTGGTGTCTACCAGAACATCTCAGGGCCACAAATCACGGCGTCCTACGCCCCCAGCAACGCGGCGATCGCGCCATCACTCGGGCGCAACCTCGCCGCGTGCGGCACGCGGCTGCCCTGCACCGCAACCGCAACGGTTCCGCTCATCGCGCCGGGCACGATGAGCGAGGGAACGGATCAGCCGGCTCGACATGCGGTTGACCAAATTCGTGGCCCTGACGTCGCGCCTGCGGCTGCAGGGGAATCTCGATCTCTACAACGCGTTCAACTTCAGCTCGATCCTGACGATCGGGACCGCGTACAGGCACATCTGGGCCGTCGTGCGATGCGAGCCCCCTGGTCACGACCTTGCCGTCCGGCGCGAACTTGTAGACCGCATCCACCTTGGAGTCGCGACATTCGTCGCCAAACCGAGCCGGATCCGCACGCACTGGACTGAGCGCGGCGACGTAGTACGTCACGGCACGGTGCACGGCGGTGCGTCGTTCGTGACCGACGAGTAAGCGACGCACGTTCCCGCCGCTTCTCCGGGAGTCCTGAGGCCGGGAATTGGTGTAGGCTCTGGCGCATGGCTGTGTTCATCCGGGCTGCTGCGCTCCTGCTGTGCGCCTCCATTGCTGGCGGCGTCGCTCACGCAACATCTGCGTCTGCCGATGTCGGGGCCGGCCAGGTCGGCCCGCGGGCGACGCCGGCCGCCGAAAGTTCCGGCAAAGAGATCCTTACAAGGAAGTGCTTCCAGTGCCACCAGGCGAGCATGTGGGGCTCGCTTCGGCAGGACCGGAAGGCGTGGGAGGGGGTGCTCTATCGGATGGTGGGCCGCGGCGCGCTCTGGACCGAGGCCGAAATCAACGCCATGGCGACATTCCTGGCTGACCACACTGAGGAGCCACAAGAATGAAGAACCTCGTCGCGCAACTCCTGACCAACACGATCTCGCGGCGCGACTTCGTCCGCCGCCTCGTCGCCACCGGCGTGACGACGGCTGCAGCGAACTCGGTCCTCGAATCCGTGACCGCGTTCGCGCAGACGCCGGGCGCCGCGCCCGCCTCGCCCGAAGCGATCCGCGTCTTCACGGGCACGGGCGGCGAGCACTTCGCCGAGCAGCTCATCGCCTCGGGCGTCAAGTACATCTTCGGCAACTCGGCGAGTGAGGACGCGCACTTCTACGAGGCGCTCGTCGATCGGCCGCAGCTTCAGTACATCCTCACGCCGCACGAGGGTCCCGGCGCCGCGATGGCGGCCGGCTACGTCAAAGCCTCCGGACAGCCCTCCATCGTCATGGAGGCGGCAGTGGTGGGTCTGACCAACGCGCTCGGCCAGATGTTCAACGCGTGGAAGGAGCAGACGCCGCTCGTCTTCTACTCCTACCGCACGGAGGAGTCGCTGGCCGCAGGGCACGACGGCTTCGAGGAGCTGCCGGGGCAGGAGCAGCTCACCGAGCCGATGACGAAGCTCACGTGGTCGGCCCGCGCGCCCGGGCAGATCTCCGAGACCGTGCGCCGTGCGTTCCGCGTGGCGTGGACCCCGCCCTACGGCCCCACCTACATGAACTGGCACTCCGACTTCACGTCGGAGAAGGTCACGGCGGAGATCATCCGCCACGACCAGGTCGACCCGCGGATGCGCGTCCGGCCGAACCCGGTGGAGGTGCACCGCGCGGCGAAGCTCCTCGTCGAAGCCCGGCGTCCGCTCCTCATCGTCGGCGACGAGGTCTATAAGGCCAAGGTGTTCGACAAGGTCGTGCAGCTTGCCGAGCTCCTCGCGCTGCCGGTGACGCAGGCGCGCCAGATCCACGCCAGCTTTCCGCAGCAGCATCCGCTCTGGGTGGGCGGCATTCCGGGCGGGCGTGTGGAGTCGCTCGCGTATCCGACCGAGATGGACGTCGTCATCAACATCGGCAACAAGCTCCAGCACAACTCGGCCACGCCGATCGTCTCGCGCAAGACGGCGTTCATCGACATGCGGAACGACGCGGCCAGCATCGGCAACGTCATGACGACGGCCGCGCCGCTGGTTGCGGATGTGGCATACGGGACCGAGGACCTCCTGGCCGCGGTGAACGATCTGATGACGCCGGCGCTCAAGGCGCGGGTGGCGGAGCGTGCGAACGACGTGCGCGCCTTCAGCACGCGGGCGCGGCAGTTGCGTGCACTCGTGTCACGCAACCCGCTCTGGGATGCGAGTCCGCTCGAGGCGGATCGCGTCACCTGGGAGGTGGCGCAGTGGGCCGACCGCGACGCGATCGTCGTCCACGAGGCCGGGTCGGTGGACATCGCGCACAGCTTCGAGTTCGACCCGCGCGGCGGGCGCGAACTGTTCTTCTACTACGGTGCGCATCTGGGCTCCGGGATCGGAACGGCTGCGGGCGTGCAGCTTGCGCGGCCGGGCAAGCAGGTGATCTGTCTCATGGGCGACGGCTCGTTCCTCTTCGGCCCGACGGCGCTCTGGAACATGGCCCGCCTCGAGCTGCCGGTCACGGTCGTCGTGTACAACAATCACGCCTACAGCGGCCCGCACAATCGCGCGCTGGCGAATTTGGGGGGCACGGGGCGGTCGATTGACGCGAACAAGTTCGTGCACGACTACCTCGGCAAGCCTGACATGGACATGGCGTCGATTGCCAAAGGCTTTGGTGTGGATGGTGAGCGCGCGAAGACCCCTGCCGACCTCAAGGCCGCGCTCGGTCGCGCTCGCAGGAAGGCCGCCGACGGGAAGCCGTATCTCATCGACGTCGAAGTCGCACGCCACGGTCCGGGCTGGGTCGAGGATCCCTGGGTACCCACGATCTCGCGGGCATAGAATCAGGGCCCGCGGGGCATCAGAATCACGCGTGCGTAGTGTCCGGCCTTTTGGCCGGGCCTGGAGGTCACAGTGAAGCACCATGTTCGCGTCGTCCTGTGTATCTCTGGTGCCGCGTGTGTCGCGGTGACCGCATCATCCATTCAGGCCCAGGTACAGCCGTTGCCGTTGTGGGCGTACGCCTACAGCACGCAGCCCAATCCCGGCGACACGTTCACTCCTCAGGCGCCTCCAAACAGGAATTTGCGTCCCAATGAGGATCCGCAGGAACAGACCGGGCCCCGGACCGTCCCGGGGAGCAACGCCAAGTACTCGCTCGTGGACGTGCGCGACGGGCACGAGGTGATCGACTGGTTTCCTGGCGACCACCCGGTGATGACCCCCATCATCAAGAACGGTCCAGCGAGCCTGATGGCGGAGCGCGGCCGTGGCTGCGGCTCGTGTCACTTGCCGAACGGAAAGGGACGCCCGGAGAACGCGCCGCCAGCGGGGCAGCCGGCCGGGTACACCATCCAGACGCTGCACGACTTCGCCGCCGGCCTGCGCCAGAGCGCCGACGCGCGCAAGGCCAACACGCCGACGATGTCGGCGCTGGCCAAGGCGATGAGTGAGGAGGAGATCAAGCAGACGGCGGAGTATTTCGCCGCGATGCCGTGGGGGCCGTGGATCCGCGTGGTCGAGGCGGCCATGATTCCGGAGGCGCACCTGGAGCAGGGCGGCATGTACATCATCAAAGGGAAGGAGCCGGTTGAACCGCTCGGGAACCGCATCGTCGAGGCGCCCGAGGACGACTACCAGGCAAACACCGTGCGCAATCCGCGATCAGGGTTCGTGGCGTACGTGCCGGTGGGGAGCCTCGAGAAAGGCAAGCAGCTCGCGCTGAACGGAGGCGGAAAGACGATCGCGTGCGCGCACGTGCCACGGACCCGCCCTTCAAGGATTGGTCAACATTCCTGGCATCGCGAGCCGGTCGCCGAGCTACATGATGCGCCAGATGTGGGACATGAAGGTGGGTGCGCGCCGGGGCCCGATGACGCAGTTGATGAAGCCGGTGGTCGCCAACCTGACTCAGGATGACATGCTGAACATCGTGGCCTACCTGGCCTCCATCAGGCCACCGACGGCGCCGACGACAGCCAGCGCGCGGTAGCTCGAGGGTCCGGGCTGGGTCGAGGATCCCTGGGTGCCTTCGGTTCCCTGTCTGGCACGACACCTGCGGCACGCGCGAGCATCGCGTCAGAAGGTGAGCTGCGCGCTTAACTGGACGATGCGCGGGTCGACAATCGCGGTGGGCTGGAGCCAGCGCGACCCGGCTTCGGCGGCGGCATGTCTATCTGGCCGCATGGACTCGCCATCGATCCGGACGGCAACGTGTGGGTGACCGATGCGGTCGCCGCCAATCGAACGCCACGCGGCGACACACGCGGACAGCAGGTGGTCAAGTTCAGTCCGCACGGAAAGGTGTTGATGACCCTCGGCACGCCGGGTTCAGGTCGTGACTGAACGTGGTCTCGATGACTTGCTGCGGGAGCGGGTGCTAGCCGAGGCCGTGCCCCTGTGAAGGACGATCGCGTCTATCTCAAGCAAATCCTACGTTGCGTGTCGCGCATCGAGGAGTACGCAGTCGGTGGGCGCGACTCAGGCATCGCACCAGACGGCCCCGTCCCGGTTGAAGAGGGGCCGATGGTGAACGCTGGACGTTGAGCACTCAGGACCCGGACCAGGTCCTGAGCAAGTGACCGTTCATTTCGCACCACCCGTGACCGGCAGGAGAGGCGGTTGACCGGCAGCCAGGTGCTGGTCGAACGCGGCGAGCAGCACTGCGTCAGAGGCGTGCTGCGCCATCAGACCCACGACATCGACGAGGTCCCTCTCGCCGAAGCTCTTGAGCGCGCGCGCGTAGGTCTCCGGGCTCACGTTGTGCCGGTCGAACAGCTCACGGCCGAACTGAATGAGCGCCGCCTCCTTCTCGGCGACGCCCGTCAGCGGCCGCCTGTGGCGAACAACGTCGATGAGCGCCGGCTCGAGACCATCCTTGAGCGCGACGGGCTCGTTGACGGTCCAGGCGTACTGGGCGTCGTGTTCGCGGGCCGTCACCAGGACGGCGAGCGCCATCAGTCGTCGGCCCATGCTGGCCTCGAGCGACGCCAGACTGCCCGCGTGTCGCGCAATATGCGTCGGCCCCGTGCCTTCCGGAGCGAGCTGCCGGGCATACAGGCTGGTCTGCGGGTTCTGGCTCTGGGCTCGAATCAACGGCAGCCGGCTTCGCGAGTCCGAATGGATGTCGCTCGGTAGCGTGAACGGCAGCGGCAGGAATTGCTTCCAGCCGGGCGGCATGTGCTGGTTGAAGGCGGTCAACCTGGCAGCGGTCGCAGAGTACGCGGCCATCAGGTCCGCCACATCGACGAGATTGTTCCGGCCGAGGAGCGTCAGCGCACGGGCGTACGTGTTCGAGCTCAGCGCATGTGTGCCGAGATCACGAGCCATCTGGATGATGATGGCTTCCTTCTCGGGGAGGCCAGCGATCGGTCGCCGATGCCGAACCGTGTCGATGATGGCGGGATCGAGTCCGACGGCGACCGCCTCCATCTCGTGCAGCGACCACTCGTAGGGCTGGTCGTGCTCGCGGGCGGTCGCGAGGATGGCGAGCTCGGTCAAGGCGCGCCCCAGTGGAGAGGCCCACCGGACATTGGCGCTCGACGCGTGAAGACGTATCGCGGCGGCGCCACGGACGCCGGGTTTGGCAGGTGGCAGTCGATTGCGTGATTCGGGATCGACGTCCGCGGGCAGCGAGCCCGCCCTGCTCTGGTCTGGCGCGCCTTGCGCCGGCCGGGCGTCGGCCGGGACATTCGTCTGGGCCAGGATGATCCCCACGAGCACGATCACCACGCTGACGGATCCGCGCATCACCTGCCTCCTTGTTTCGTGTCGCCGGTCAACGCAGTTCTATCACCCGGCTGTCACGCTCTGTCACGCAGTTCTTGACTTCGACCGGTGTTGGTTGTACCACACCCGTGCCGGCTCGGATCGCAGTCTTGGCTGACGGCCAGGCCCATCGCGAGGGCCGCCTGCAGCGAGTGGACGCGCATGACGCCTCTCACCTCACGCGTGTCTTCGTCCCTTCCCTGCGGGTGCATCGGCGGGACATGCGGGCGCTCCACCCCGGCGATTGTCGTCGAGGCGCCCTCCGCTGTCGAGGCGCTCGCGCCGCGGGCAGGCTGCGCAAGCGAGCGTCCAGCGGGCCCCCGCCGCGCACGAGGATAACCTCCCATGTCAGGCCCACGGTGCGGCGTTCTGGATTAGGCTTACTGAGAACGAGGAGGTGCTGATGCCGCCGGGAGTTCGTGGCTTCGTCGCGACTGGGGTCACCCTTGCCGTCTGTTTCGGGCCGGGCATCCCGCGTGCTGAGGCGCAGCAGCCGCTCAGGGTCGAGGGCATCTATCCACGGCAACTCCCTCTCGGGCAGCGCACCGTCATCAATCTCGTTGTCCCGACCGTGGACCAGTTCCAGCCGGAGATCGCCTCGTCACAGGGCGTGATTGTGTCGAGCGTCACGCGTGCCGACACGTTCCAGGGCGCGCACACGTGGTGGGCAGTCGCTGTCGACGTGGGCAGGGATGCCGCGCCGGGCGATCGGACGCTGAGCCTGCGGTTTCCGGGAGGGCGCGTCACGTCGACGCTCGTGACCATCCCCTCGCACGTGCCTCGCATCGCCGAACTCCGCATTCTCGGCGCGCGCGCGAATCAGGCGGCGCTCGACATCGAGCTGACAGCGAGGGATGACGCACGTGACCTTGGCGCGGCGCCGCCCGTCTGGTTCACGGCGACGTGCGGCGACATGCCGCTGCCCGGCGTCGTCCGAGGCACCGTGTCCGGCACGCGCGACAGCGGCAGTGTCGTCCATGTGAGCATCCCGCGCCCCGCGCCCGGGCGCGGCACGCCCGGTACGGCCAGATGCGATGTGCAGGTACGCGTCGCCGACTCGGCGTGGTTCGAGAGCAACACGCTGAGCACGACTGTCGACTACGCGGCGTTCGGACAGGCCGCCTCGTCACAGGCTCCGCCGATCGTCGTCTCAGCCGACACCGGAGGCGGCGACTGGGAAGAGATCGTCAGTCAGGAAGAGCGCTTCACGGCCGTCTTCCCCGGCCACCCCGTCGTCCAGGAGACGACCTGGTTCTCACAGTTCGGCGCCGTCCTGCCGGCGCGCGTCTACGGCATGCGTAAAGGCCAGAGCCGCTACTCCGTGACGGTCGTCGACTACAACCCGGTCGAGCGTCTGCTCGTGGAGCGATCGCGGTCGTGCCCGCCGGGAGCGAACACGTGTCAGGGCATCGCTGACTGGGGTGTCGGATACTGGAAGACCGACATTCGCGGAGCGATCCTGTACGTGGTTTCACAATTCCTGGAACGCGACGCCAAGGTGACGACGCTCATCTGGAGTGGCATCGCCCTGGTGCAGGGCGTGGAAATGCGGCTCATGAGCAACGCCGACCAGGCGCGCACCTTCGCGTCGATCTACATGCACGAGAACCGGCTCCTCATTGTCGAGGCGACGGTGCCGCGCGGCGACGCGCCGCCGGTGGCCTTCAACGAGTCGATCAACTGGCTCGACGAATGGGGCCAGCCGGTTCGCTACCAGGCCACGTACGTCAACGTCCCGGACGTGCCGAAGCCCCTGCCGCGCGGCGCACCCGCGCCGCCGACAGCGCCCAGCCGGTGACGAGCCTACGCCGTACGGCCGGCGCTCGTGTCACTTCGGAGGCGTCACCCCGGTGAACCAGTTGAAGCCGATCGCGTGGATGGAATCCACGCTCTCGGTGTTCCCCTCGTAACAGGCCGTTTCCCACAACTCATTCGCGTGCGGGTCGTTGGTTGCCGGGGGCAAGGCGGTCGTCACGCTGGTGCCCCTGGGCGCGTCGCGCGGGCCAGTCCCGGCACGCCGTTTCGGGAAGCTGATCTTCCAGGGTCTCGTATAGATCGTCGGGTCCTCGATCGTCACCTCGTAGTCGATCGTATTAGCGTCGACCCGCGTCCAGCGCTCCACCATGCGCGTGTTCTCGCTGTAGAACTGCCCGGTGCTGTCAAACCAGGCTCTGCCGTTGAGGCTGGTGACCTCGACGACCAGCGTATTGCCTTCCCATCGGCCCCGCGAGTTCCCAAACCAGAGCTTGGCGTTCTGACTGATCGCGGGACGCCCGTCAGTGGGGATGACGCGATAGGCATCATCACTGAGCATGATCACGGCGCCGGGCTTCTGAACGATCTCCTGGGCGTCGAACGAGAAGACGGGCGCGGCATTGAGACAAAACGACCCCGGCGAGGTGTAGAGACGCTCGCCCGACTCGCCGGGCCATCCTCGCGCGAGGCCCGCGAGAATCTCCTTGCGCTTCGCGAGCGCCCACGGCGTGTAGGGGACCTTCCCGTCCCGCGGGTCGGAGACAAAGCTTTCCTGGGCCGGTGTCGTCACGTCGATGTATTCATGCTCTTCGAGAACGCTGTTGTTATCACCACCGGCGCCGCTCCAGACGCCTTGGAGGTCGGGCACGCCGTCCGGCGTCCGCGGCGGAGTGTAGGGCGGGAGCGTCGCCTTCTGGGCGATCCAGGTCCTGGCCATCGGGAGTTTCGGCGTCTCCTTCGGCCAGAAGGCCTGTCCAGCCGCAGGGGCCGGCGCCAGCAGCACGACAACGAGCACCACCGTCGGCATCGAGACGAGGGCAAGCACGAGAGGACTCACGTGGCACCTCAGCTTTCTCATGCGCCGACTCAACGCTTCTCGAAGAACGTCGACGCGGGATTGTTCCACTCCTGCTCGAGGAGGTACGCATGGCATTGGTACTCGAGCAGCTCGCTGTTTCGTTCCTGACGCCGGTACAGAGGCATGCTCATCTTCCACGGCCGCGCGAACACCTTCGGGTCCTCGATCGTGACGTCATAGAGCAGGTGATAGGGGCTCGTGGGCGTGTAGCGCTCAACGACGTGCAAGGCGTCGCTGTGGAAATTCCCGGCCCGATCGAACCAGGTGCGGTCGTTGAAATGGACCACATCGACCACGAGCGTATTCCCCTCCCAGCGGCCGCGCGAGTCCCCCATCCACCACTCGATCGGTCCACGAGGATGCGGGACCCCGTTCATATAAATGTAGCGAACGGCGCTCGCATACTCGTACAGGATGGTGACCTTGTCTGCCTGCTGAACGATCTGGAATGGATGCGGCATGTACGTGATGCGGGGCACCCCCGGGAGATAGCACTTGGTGACCGGATCGAGCGTGGCGCGCTTGTCGAAGTTTTCCTTCTTACGCGCGAGCGCCGACGGTAGATAGGGGATCGTACCCCCATCTACCACGCCGTGGCCCGCAGGCACGCCGAGGCTCGCCTGATGGTCCTCGAGGTCCCAGGCGGCCGTGCTGAGGGCCTGCCATATGCCCTGCATGTCCGGGTGCCCGTCCCGCGTGCGCGGCGGCGTATAGGGAGTTGTCGCCGCGGTCTGCCCCAGGCCAGGCGTCGGCGTAAGTGTGCAGATCGCCGCCAGGCCGAACACGAACCCCACGAACCAACGTCTCACCGGAGACCCTCCTCTCAGCAGTTCCGCACGAACGACGTCTGGGGACCGCGGCAAGGGCCCCTCACTTCCGGCGGGCGATATTGACCTGGGTGCACAGAGACATGACGTCGAGGAACTTCTGATAGTTCTCCTGGCCGACGACGAACGGATTCGGATCGCCCGGCCGGCGCGCGGCCAGTTTGTCCAGCTTCAGTTGAATCGGATCCATCAACGGATGGTTCTGGATCATCACGTCCTCCTCAAGACACGTCAGGTCCGGTGGTGTCGCACGTCGAGCACCAGGAACACACGCGGAGGGTCACGCGCCAAGAAAGCGCTGACCTGCGAGAGACCCCGTAGACTGGCGCGATAATCCGCCGGGCGACGCGGAATGTCAATGGTCGCGCCGGGCGGCGGAGGGTGAAATCATGAGCCGGCTACTTCGGAATGATGTCGAAGTACTTGTTGTTCTCACACACCCAATCCAGCAATTCTGTATCCGGCATCAGCTCCCATCCGAACGACACCGTCCATGGCTTCGCGTACGCCTTCGGGTCGTCGATCGTGATCTGGACGTCCATGCGACCGAAGGCGCTTCGGCGGAAGCGCTCAATGATGTGCAGTGCGTCACTATGCGGGTGACCCGAGTCATCGAGCCATGTCTTCTTGTGATTTCCGATCGTGTCAACGACCAGCGTGTCGCCCTCCCATCTCCCGACGGAGTACCCGAACCAGGCGGGCTCGGGATCGATCGGTAACGCGCGTCCGTCAGTGGGGATTTGTCGATACGAGTGATAGGCCTCGAACAGCATCACGAGCACACCAGGTGTCTGAATAATCTTCCTTGGCGTGGCATGCGTGTCGAAATCGGTCACGCTATGTGGAAGACACGCGGCGCTAGGGCCAATGCCTTTCGGAAATTCGCTGAGGTGAGAAACCTCTTGTACGATTTCCGCAAAGTCGGTACTTACACTGGGGATGTCGACACAAGACTCCCCGCCCGGCTTCCTCGACGCGTGGGCGCGCTTGATCGGCCCGCGCGGCGTGCCCACGCTGGCCCCGCGGCGCGGAAGGAAGCCGCGCGTGCCGCTCACGCAGGTGCTGCCCGCGTTGACCCTTCACGTGATGCACGGCGCCGGCACGTTGGCCGAGCATCTCTTCCAGTTGTTCCGCACGCCGCTGACCGACAGTTCGTGGTCGGATCGGCGGCGGCGGCTGCCGTGGGAGATCTTTGCCGAGTTGATGCGCCGCGCGTTGCGGCCCCGCGCGACGCGGCGCCAGCACCGCGAGGCGTTTTGGCGGGGCTGGCGTTTGGTCGGTCTCGACGGCACGCAGTCCAGTCTGATCTTCGAGACGGTCCCCTTGATGACGGTGGTCTTGATGACTGCCGGGCACGCTGTTGAGAGGCCGCGAGGCGCCCGCTGATAGGATGGGTCGACCTCGACGTCATGAGCGGTCCCGCGGAGTACGTGCAGCCCGCAGGATCGTGTCACAGCCGCTCGCCGGTCCCAATCGCAGTTGACACGCGAGGGATTCAGAGATATCCCTAGCGCCACGCCAGCGGGCCGCGACCCGCGGGGGTCGAGAGTCACGTCACTGTGCGGAGGAGACCGATGTTGAGAAACCTAGCTCTGGGGGCCGTTCTCGTCGCGGGTGTGGGTCTGCTGCTGGCCTTCGAGGCAGTGCCGGTATGGGCGCACCACGCGTTCGCAGCGGAATTCGACGCGAACAAGCCGATCAAGTTCGAGAAAGCCACCGTCTCGCGCATGGAGTGGGTGAACCCGCACGTGTGGATTCACGTCGACGTGGCGCTGCCTGATGGCAAGGTCGAGCGGTGGGCCATCGAAGCGGGCACGCCAAACGTGCTGTTCCGCCGCGGATTCACGAAGGCCGACCTGCTCCCCGGAACCGCGATCGTCGTCGACGGATACCGAGCGAAGGACGGCTCGCGACGCGCGAACGGTCGCGATCTCACGCTTCCCGATGGCAGGACCTTGTTCCTTGGCTCATCGGGCACCGGTACGCCGGACGAGGCCAACAGACCGAAGTGAGATCGCGGGCCGGCGGACGCCGACCCGCTGTTCCTGGCCGGGCGCCCTTTACTGCGCCTCGGGCGGATTCCCCGAGAGATACAGCTGGTACAGCTCTTCCTCCGTTGCGGGGAGCTTCCGCGTGACCTCGATCGTCATGGTCTTGCCTTCCCAGCGCCGTACCAGGGGCTCTTTGCGGAGATGCCCAAGGGCCGTCTCCTCCGCCATTTCCATGCAACGGAATGGCACGATCCGCGCGTTGGGTTCGAGCCGACGGTACAGCGGCAGGCGAATCGTCCAGGGGCGCGTGAACACCTTCGAATCCTCGATCCTCGCTTCGTACTGAATCGCATCGCGACCGAGCGGGGTGTACCGCTCTGTCACGCGCAGCGCATCGCTGTGGAAGTTGCCGGACCTGTCGAACCAGGTGTTCGGCGTGAAGCTCGAGACCGTGACGACGAGCGTGTCGCCCTCCCACGTTCCGACCGAGTGCCCCATGAAGGCGTCGCCCGGATAGGGCACGACGTCATCCAGGTGAATCGTGCGCTCCGCGTTCCTGAACTCGAAGGCCATCAGGACCTTCGTGGTGCCCTGAATGATCTGAAACCTGTACGGCAGGTACATGGCGCGGGGCACGCCAGGAAGGTAGCACCTGATCTCCGGGTCGCGGTCGAGCCAGTTCGCGAAGTTCTCCTTCTGCCGCGCCGCTGCCCACGGTTGATACGGGATCTCGTCGCCCTCGACAACGCCAACGTCCGCCGGAATCCAGCCGATGGTGCCAAGCGCGACCACGGGGGGCGCGAGAATCGGCACGTCGGGATACGCGCCGCGATTGGCCACGATCGGCCGCGCGTCGTGACTCAGCAGGTCCCAGTACGCCAGGCTGTTGGCTTGCCAGATGCCGCTGAAGTCCGGCTTGCCATCCGCGGTGCGGCGGACCTGCCCGGTGGCGCCCTCGTTGGCTTGCGACTCGCCCGTTCGCGCCGTCGAGAGAAAGACGACGACGATCACGGCGACGACGGCCATCGCATTCACCAGGTGTTTCAACGCATTCCGCATTTCACACGCTCCATTCGCGCAGGTCGAGAGCAGCGGTACGACGAGCGGACGCGCGCGGACGAGCGGCGGCGTCAGTGGGCGACGTTGTACGAAAATTGAATCGCGAAGTCAAATGCGGTGGGGAGGGTGCCGTGTGGGTGCGTCCCACGAACCCGCGCGGGCGGTCCTCAGGGCACGCACCGGGCGGCCTTGTTCGACGGATCGGCCGTCGTACCACCCGGCTTGTCGCGGTACACCTCGTGGCAGTGCAGGCACGCTTCGGCGATCTGATTCGTCACCTCCGCGACCGCTTCCTGGTTTCGCGATTGCGAGGCTCTGTAGGCGGCTCGACCGGCTTCCGCCAGCTCGGCTGTGAACCGCACCCAGTCGGGGCGATCCACCGGAGCCGGTTTGCCGTTCTCGCACCGGCGGCCAGGAATCAGGAGCAACGGCGCCGACTCCTCGAGCGCAATGGCGGCATTGTCGAGCAGTTCCCATCCTGAATAGATGCCGGCTCCCCAGTCGACCCACGAGAACGAGGTGGTGCCGGGTTCGTAGCCCGCTTTCGGTGCGCCCGGATCATAGGTCTGCACGTTGAAGAGCAGATTCGAGCTCGGAAAGAGAATCCCCCGCATCAACTGTGCCATGTTGCCGCCCGGCCGGGCGGTCGCGAGCGTCAGTGATGCGGCGCGCGGCGGCGTGGCAGCGGGAGCGCCGCCTGGTCCAACCAGCGCGACCTGTTGCAGCATCGCGTCGCCCGCGAGCTCTGCCTGGCCCGCGGGAAAGGCGCTGGCGCTGAGCATGTGCGCGACGACATCGGTCGCCTGCGCTCGCGAGAGCGTGCCCGGACTGGTCGCCGGCATCGTGCGTTGGATTCTTGTCCACCAGGTCGGAGAGGGGCCGCGTGTCCCACACGCGCAGGAACTCGGCGCCGGCGAGCGGTGGCGCGAGCCCGCCGCCCAGCGTGGCGCCGTGACAGGCCCGACACTGCGCGTCGTAGATCGCCTGCCCGCGCTGCGCCTGCGCGCCGGTGTACACACGGTCGGCGACCGTTCGACCCGCCTGCGTCCCCTGTGCAATCGCGCTCCAGGACACGCCGACGAAGACGAGTGTCGCGAGCGAAACGTGGGTCGCCCAGAGTGATCGCATGGCCCTCCTCCGACGTCCGACAATCGACGGTCGAACGGGCCGGGAATCGTATCACTCTGCGACGGAGCGACGTCAAACGGTCATTGACAGTTCCGCGGCCCGTAATCTAGTCCCCTGGAATTGTGCTAGAGATCACAGTTCCAGGGGACTAGGATCCCCGGGTGTGGCGCCGCGCGCGCCTGTCGGAGGGATGCCATGAATGTGCGATACCTCGCGCTCGCTGTGACGGCCATCACGATTCTGGTGCTGTCGGCCATCGGCCTCGTCGCGCAAGGCACCCCGACGACTACACCGCCGAAGACGCCCTGGGGCGAGCCGGATCTGCAAGGCATCTGGAGCGGCGAGACGCTCACCCCGCTCGAGCGTCCGGCCAGGTTCGCCGACAGGGCGGTGCTGCCCCCTGGAGAGGCGGAGAAGATCGAAGAGGACGTGGCATCGCGCCCGGGGCGGGATGACCGGTCGAAGCGGGGCACGGAACGTGACGTCGCGCAGGCCTACAACCAGCACTGGTTGGCCCCGCCCACGAGGCTGGCCGACGGGCGGACATCGCTCATCGTGGATCCCGAGGATGGGAAGGTTCCCGCGATGACGCCCGGGGCGCAGACCCGCGCGGCGGCGATGCGCGAGTACCTCGAGGCGCTCCTCCAGGGCACGTCCGGCGGCAGGCCCGGACCGATCTCGGCGCGCCGGAAGGAGCCGCCCCCCTTCTACAATATTGCCCGCATGAACCGGTCGGACGGGCCTGAAGACCGCCAGACGACCGAACGGTGCTTCGGGGCGACGATGCCGCTCTATGGCGCCGTGGCCCGTGTGGTGCAGTCGCCCGGCGTGGTCGGCATCTCCTACGACTCCGGACAGGGCCAGGGCCTCATCAGGACGATTCCCGTGGACGGCTCTGCGCATCTGCCGGCAAGGATCCGGCTGCTGCACGGCGATTCGCGGGGGCACTGGGACGGCAACACACTCGTCATCGACACGACGAACTTCACGCAGAAGATGGACTTTCGCGGCTCGCGCGAGAACCTCCATCTGATCGAACGGCTCACGCGCGCCTCTGACGACCGGATCACCTACCGCGTCACCGTCGAGGATCCTGTCACCTGGACCCGGCCGTGGACGTTCGAAGTGCCCTGGGAGCGGATGCCCGACCGCCTGAACCAGGTGTTCGAGTCGACGTGTCACGAGGGCAACTACGGGTTGCTGGGCATGCTGGCGAATACGCGTGCCGCCGAGCGCCTCTTCCGCGAAGGGAAGGGTCCGAATCCCGAGCTGCAGGACAATGCGACCGGCGGGGACAGCGATGGCGACATCGGCAGGTAGCACCGACCGTTGATGTCGCTTCGCGACCTCGCGCAGTGGCTGGCCGACACGGAGTGGAGTATCGCGCTCCATGAGTCGCAATACGCCTACGCGACCATCGAGTCGATCCATGTGTGGGCGTTGTGCCTGTTCGTCGGATTCGCCGTCCTGCTGGATCTTCGCCTCGTCTCCGCGATTTTCCGCGACGTGCCGGTGTCACACATGGTGCGGCGCCTGTTGCCCTGGACGAAGGTCGGCTTCGCGGTGATGGTCGTCAGCGGGATATTGCTGTTCTACGCGATTCCCCTCCGCACCTACCTGAACATCTTCTTCCGCATCAAAGTGGTCCTGCTGATGCTGGCCGGCCTCAATGCGTTCGTCTTTCACCGCGGGATCTACAGGATGGTGTCTGAATGGGACGTGGGTGTGCCGCCGCCGCGTCAGGCCCGCCGCGCCGGGATCTACTCCCTGGCACTCTGGGCGGCGATCGTGTTCTCCGGCCGGCTGATCGCCTACAACTGGTTCGACTGCGGAAAGCTCCAGCCAGGGCTCGTCAGCACGCTGGCAGGCTGTACGGCTGAAGATGTCGATCCCTATCAGTAGGCGAGACCCACAGCGATGCTGTTGCCGATGTTTCAGTCGCTCGAGGACAGCGGAATCGGCGCAGCCATCCGCGACTCGCTGTGGCTCTTCCCGATCGTCGAGGCGTTCCACCTCGTCGGGCTGGCGATCATCGGCGGCGCGATTCTCGTGGTCGACTTCCGTCTGCTCGGGCTCGGGCTGTGCGGCCACGCGGTGTCCCGGCTCGCCCGCGACGTGCAGCCCTGGGTGATTGGCAGCCTCGTCGTGATGATCCTGTCGGGGGTGCCGCTCTTTCTCTCCGAAGCGATCAAGTGCTATTACAGCTTCGCGTTCTGGACGAAGATGACAGCGCTCGTGCTGGCCGTCGTCTTCACGTTCACGATCCGTCGCTCGGTGTCGTTCGCGCCCGATGGCCGCTTTTCACCCGCGTCATGCAGAGCAGTGGCCCTCACGTCGATTGCGCTCTGGTCCCTCGTCGGCTGGGGGGGCAGGTGGATCGGTTTTTCCTGAGCCACAGGCCTCCACAGTCGGCCGCGGTTCGCTGGCTGCCTCCCGCCCGTCGCGTATGATGGTGCCCTAAGGCTGTGAAGTGCCATCGAGCAATGGAGGCAATCATGAGAGTGTGGACCGTGTGCCGTAGTCGGCATCATGACCATCGGCGCCCAGCAGACGGGCTTCAGCCGAACCACCCTCCAGCAAGCGGATCTCTCGACGCCGGGGCGAGAAGTCGTGCAGCATGGTTTACGCTGACGGCACCCCGACCGGCGCCGTGATTCAGCAGACGGTGGCCGAGCCCACCGGTGGACGCGCCCGGATAGTCAGCGCCGCGTCAGTCGATTAAGCTGGGCATGCACGCAATAGATCACAAGTCGATCACCAACTCAAGTGAGTTGTGGGGTTAAGTCGTGTCGGAAAGGAACGGCAGGTAGCGTCGGACGGCGATGTGGAGGTGAGAAGGTCCTCGTGACCTCACCCTGTCGGTAGTGTGTGACTGGGGTCGTGCTACCCGAACGCGTAGATCCGGCCGTCCTGCGCGCCGATGACGACTTTGCCGGCGGCCACGGCGGGGGATGCGGTGATGCCGGCGCCGGCGTCGAACTCCCAGAGCTTCTTTCCAGAAGCCGAGTCGAGCACGTAGAGACGGCCGTCGCCAGAACCGATATAGACGCGGCCACCTGCTACTACGGGGGACGAGTCCACCCGCGCCCGCGTCGCGAACGTCCAGGCCGACTTGCCGGTAGCGGCATCTATCGCGTGGACGACTTTGTCGCGGCCTCCCACAATCACGCGACCGCCGTCGAGCGCGGCAGACGAGTAGTAGGGAAACTGCGCGTCCGGCTGCGAGTAGCGCCACGCAATGCGCCGGCTCTTGAGATCGAGCGCCAGGACCTCGAAGTTGAAGGTGCCGAAGTAGGCCCGGTCGCCGTCCACGACGGGGGACGCCCCAGTGTACGCACCCGATTCGATCTGGTACATCTCCCTGCCGTCCTTCACGCGGATGGCCCGAAAGATGGCGTCGCATCCGGCGATGAAGGCGAGGCCATTCTGCACCGCGGGGGTGGCATGCACCTGGCCCTTCGTCTGCACCTTCCACCGCAGCTTCCCGGTCTTGGCGTCGAGCGCATAGAGATGTCCGTCGTACGACCCGATGAGCACGGCGCCATCCACGAGGACGGGTGATGACTTGATCTCGGATCCGGTCTTGAACGTCCAGAGGCGCGTGGCGTCGCGGATGTCGACGGCGTGCACGATCCCCCCGAGGTCCCCGATGTACACCGCGTCTCTGCTCACCGTCGGCGATGATTCACCGATGAGATTGCCGGTCTTGTACTTCCAGCGAAGCTGACCGGTTCCCAGATCGAGCGCGAGCAGATCGCCATTGCCACCCCCCACGTACACCGCCCCATCGACGATGGCCGCTGAGGAGTCGATGACGTCGCCGGCATCGTAGGTCCAGAGCAGCTTGAGTGTGGAGGGCACGGTCGCGCTGGATGCCCCGCTGAGTCCGGCGGTTCCTCGAAACTGCCGCCACTCAGCTGCCGGCGTGACGTTCTGTCCCTGCGCGCCGACCGGCAGCGCGGCTCCTGCAACGAGCCAGAGAGTGACTAGAGCGATTTGCGTTTCGCCGTAGAGCGCACGCTTCAGCGTGCGCGTGTCCGCGGAGGCTAAAGCCTCCGCTCTACGCCGAATGGAAAAGCCGCCCGTGATCATAGTTACTGCGCGCCGATCGCGAACAACTGGCTGCGGTTGTTGATGAACAGCGTTCCATGCGCGGGCACGACGGTGCCGTAAACGGGGCTGCCCATGTTCATCTCGGCCAGCACCTTCTTCTCCTTGGAGTGCGCCACGATCACGACGTCGCCATCCTCGTCGCCGAGGTACACCTTGCCGTCGGCCACGAAGGGGGAGCCCCACACGGCGGCGAACACGTCATGCGTCCAGTGCAGCTGGCCGGTCTTGGCGTCGAGGCAGTGGAAGTAACCGCTGAAGTCGGCGATGTACAGCAGGCCGTCGGCGACGGCGGCTGTCGAGATCGATCGGCGAATCTTGTCGAAGTGCCAGAGCCGGCCCGTCTGTGTGATGTCGCCGCGCTTCGTGGCGTCGATCGCGTAGAGATGGCCCACACCCTCGCCGTGCTCGGGGTCCTGTCCGTTGGCGATATAGACGACGTCCTGGGCGATCACGGGCGTCGCGATCAGCTCGTTCCTCGTTCGCGGCCACACGGCGTCCTTGAGGTTGGTGTCGAACTCCCACAGCTTCTTGCCGCTCTCGGCCTCGTAGCCTCGCACCCAGCCGTCTCCCTGCGCCGAGACGACCTGCAGGACTCCGCCGATCTGTCCGACCGACGGGGTGGACCACTGCCCGTGCAGGATCCGGTCCTCGACCGAGTTGTCTTCCCAGATCAGCTTCCCGGACTGCTTGTTGAGCGCGATGATGGCAGGGGCGCGAGGGGAAGGAATGTTCACGTGGCTCTCGTCCTGGCCGTTCGAGGTGCTCAGGTACAGCATGTCTCCCCATACGACCGGCGAGGAGTTCGAAAGGTTGTGCGGATACGAACCGACCTCTTCCAGCATATCGAAGGACCAGATCACGTCCGCGTCGAGCTGACTGGTCAGTTTCTCGTCGGTGAACGGTCCGTCATTCTCGTTGTCACGGAAGCCCTGGATGTCCAGGCAATACACGATGCCGCGGTTGCTGACGTAGTAGAGGCGGCCGTCTTCCACGAGCGGTGACGAAGCGACGCCCTGAAAAGGCCAGTCGTTGGCGCGACCGGACTCGAGCTTCACGTGGGTCTGCTGCCAGAGGAACTCACCATTCGATTCGCGAAACGCCATGAGCACCCCGCGGTCGCCCGGCTGCTTCGGGTCTCGGACGAGCTCGTTGTTCGTGCCCACGAACACCATGCCTCCGGCGACCACCGGATTCCCGTAGCTCTGCGAACCGAGCTCGGCGACCCACTTGATGTTCTTCTTGGTCTTGACGTCCCACTCGGCCGGCAGCCCCTTCATGTTGGAGACCATGTTGCGGTCGGGCGTACCGCCCCACATGGGCCACTCGCCGGTGCCAGGGTCAGATGCCTTGAGCGGCGTGGGGGCC
The DNA here is from genome assembly GCA_963827515.1 of uncultured Acidobacteriota bacterium. Taxonomy (GTDB): domain Bacteria; phylum Acidobacteriota; class Vicinamibacteria; order Vicinamibacterales; family UBA2999; genus JABFSA01. The sequence continues at coordinate 141,493 of CAWHBF010000025.1, forward strand.
AGCATCACACCACAGGCAAGGAGCGGCGACGGCCGTCAAGGCCGCGAAGATACGACGTCGTGTAGAGGGGCTATGCATGGCTATTCGTTCTTGGTCAGGGCGAAATTATCGAGATACGCACCGAACTGCGCGTCGATGAACAGGCCCGGCGCACCTGCGAGGTTGCCGATCGGGTCGGTCTTGTCGATCAACCACGCGGTCGGCTCGGCCTCGCCAACGGCCCACGCTTTTCCGCGGGCCCGCACCTGCCCGTTCGGCAGGTTTTCGACGCGCAGTTTCAGGCGATACCACGTATCCGGTTTCCACGCGAACGGCACCGTCATGGTCCGCGCCGTCTCCGGCTCCCAGGGCTCGATCTTGAGTCGCTGCGAGGTCCCGTACAACACCAGCGAATATCTCTGCGCCGTGATGCCGACGTCGCCCATCTGGCGACGCCTGGTGGCGGCACGGACGTCGGCCTCGAACGTGTAGTTCGACCAGGTCACGGGGCCGATGAAAACCCGTGCCCGCTTGAAGATCGTTTCGAGCGGCGCCTTCTGCAACACTTTTTGTCCGTCGAGCGTCGCGATCGACACGGCACCTGCCGTGGCGTTCACCCATCCGGCTGGGATGGCTCCGTCCGCGTAGGCGTCGAACGTCTCGCGCCAGGGCAACGGGCGTACGACCCGCGCGCGCGCCTGCCCCTTGAGCCCAGCCACCGTGGCAGTGATGGTGCCAGCTTGCTCCGCGGGATCCGATCCCACCGCAAACGTACCGTTGGCGACGGTGCCCTTCAGCCCCTCGACCGTCCAGGCGGCCGACGTCTCTTCGCGGAGGAACCGCCCCTTGTCATCGAAAAGCCGTGCGCGCAGCTTCACCGTCTGGCCTGGCTCCAACACCATCTCGGTAGGGGAGACCTGCAGGTGCGTGGGCGTGCCCTGACCGGCCTGGATGGATTCGTCGACGGCAAACCCGGTGACCGGCCGCGCCTGACGGGAGCCAATCGCGTAGATTGCGTCGCTCGACACGAAGAAGATGCGCCCGCGCGAGATGGCGGCGCCGGCCAGAATCTGCTCCGGTGTGCCCTCGGATCCGCAGCAGCTGTTCGTGCTGTTCGGCAGTTCGACCTTGCTGAGGACCTCCCCGCGGTCGGCCATCGGCCGGATGATGAAAAACTCGCCGCCGTCGGTGCCGACGTAAATCTTGCCGTCGGCCAGCACCGGTGGCGCTTTCTGGAGCGTCCCGAGCGGCAGGGTCCAAAACTCCTGTCCGGTGGCGCCGTCAAAGGCCTTGAGCCGTGAACTGCCGTCGAGCTGATAGATGCGCGTGCCGTCGACCAGGGGAGACGAGAAACCGAACTCATTCCCTTTGACCGCCCATTTCGCAGTCTTGATGTCACCGGTCTGCGCCCCGTCGATTGCCGCTATGAGACCGAGATCGTTGCCTTCGATGTTCTCGTCGCCGTGCGACACGATGACGTCGTTCCCACGGACCACGACCCCCGTATTGATGGCACGCTTGGCTGCGACATAGCTCCAGACCTTTTCCCCAGTCTGCGGCTTGATGGCGTGAATCGCCCCGTCGCCAAGGCCCGCGATGAGGAGGCGCAGGCCGTTGATCGTGGCAATGGTGGGCGCGGCGTAAGCCGTGTCGTAGGGACGGCCGCCGGGATTCGCGGTGTAGACGACGTCGCCGGTGCGTTTATCGAGGGCGATGAAGCGGTGACCGCGCGCGGCCGCGTTACCCCAGTTCGACACCGCCGCACTGACAATCACCAGGTCGCCGTCCAGGATCGGCGACATCGTCCTGCCGCCATGTGTCGTGAACGCGGCGAACTCTTCGCCGAACGAGCGTTCCCAGAGCCGCTTGCCGTCGCGGTTGAGCGCGATGACCTCGGCGCCGCCGCTCAGCGCATAGATGTTGCCGGTCTCGGGATCTGCGGCCGGTGACGCCCATCCGATGCGGTGCGGTGGCACGTCGCTCTGGTAGATGTTGAACCGGTGCTCCCAGATCACCTTGCCGGTGTCGGCGTCGAGCGCCATGACCCGCTCCTGCAGGTCGGTGCCACGGCCGGAGGGGTTCTGCACGTAGAGACGATTGCCCATCACGATCGGTGTCGACCGGCCGCCGTAAGGCACGCGCCAGAGGAAGTTTTCGCCGTTGAGCGCCCAGCTGTTGATGAGACCCGTCTCGCGCGAAACGCCGTCGCGCTGGGGTCCTCGCATATCGGGCCAGTCTCCGACGGCTACGCGCCTGGGACCTTGCGCAGCCAGCGCGATGGACAGCCCCACGAGGAGAACGGCCGCCAGATACAGCTTCTTCGACATGGAGACAAATATACGTCCAAAACCATGCGCGGCCGGCGGGTGTGCGGGACTTCCTTGCAGGCGTCCAGAAATCGTCCGGGTCCGGAGATAATGTCACTCATGTGCGCATGGGTCGATGAGTGTCCTGCTGACGGTTGCCAGCCTTTCCGTACCGGTCTTGGTTGCCGCCCAGGCGGCCAACCAGTCCAACCCTTTTCAGCTGCCCACCGTGACCGTGACGGCACAGAAGGAGCCGGCCGATTCGCAGACGCTGCCGGTGAGCGTCACGGCGGTGTCCGGGGAGACGCTGACGAACGGCGGTGTCTCCACGATTCGTGACGTCGCGATCTTCTCCCCGAATACGCAGTTCTCTGATTTCACGGCGCGCAAGCTGAGCAACCCACGGTTCCGCGGGATCGGGTCGAGCCCCGCCAATCCCAGCATCACGACGTACCTGGACGGCGTTCCGCAGCTCAACTCGAACACGTCGAGCGTCGACCTCATCGATGTCGAGCAGCTCGAGTTCGTGCGCGGGCCGCAGAGTTCGTTGTACGGACGCAACACGCTGGCCGGCGTCATCAACGTCGCCAGCGCACGGCCGTCCCTGACAGGATGGACCGGTGGGTTCTCGGTCCCCCTTGCCAACTTCGGGTCTCGGGATGTTCGTGGCGCCTTTTCGGGCCCGCTGGTTTCGGGCCAACTTGGCGTCAGCGGCGCCATCCGCTACGGCCAGCGCGAGGGGTACACGCGCAATCGCATCACCGGCAACGACGTCGATTCCCGGGAGGCGGTGACAGGTAAAGGACAGGTGCTCTGGACGCCGTCGAGTATCTGGGAGACACGGTTCATCGTGTCTGGGGAGCGCGCGCGCGACGGCGACTACGCGTTGAGCGATCTCGGCGGGCTCCGCACGAACGAGTTCGAGATCGCGCGGGACTTCGAGGGCCACACGGATCGCGATATCCTGGCCACGACCGTGCTCGTCCGTCGGGCCGGGAGCGGGCTGAACCTGACGTCCACGACGGGGATCGTGCGCTGGCAGACTCAGGACGTCACGGATCTCGATTACACGCCGGCTCCTCTCGTACGGCGTGACAACGCCGAAGAGAGCGCGCAGTTCACGCAGGAGCTACGCATCGCATCAGCGGCGAATGCACCGATCAGGCTGTCGGACCGCGTGCCGCTCAAGTGGCAGGCTGGTGTCTTTGCCTTCGTGCAAAGCTACGAACAGGACGCGGTCAACGCCTATTCTCCCTTCGTGCTCTCGCCGCAGCTGCCATTGACCGTGAGTCAGCATTCGCCGGAGGCAACCCTGGACGATGCCGGTGTGGGAGTGTTCGGCCAGGCCACGGTGACCTTTGCGGAGCGCGTGGATGTGACAGGCGGCGCGCGTATGGACTACGAGAGCAAGTCTGCCTCGTTGCACACCTTCTACTCTCCCGCGATCGCTCCGGAGCGTCTCGTGACGCCGGAGGAGAGCTTTTCCAACGTGTCGCCTCAGATGTCGGTGGCCGTGCGGCTCAACCCGGACCGTCTCGTGTATGCGGCGATGGCGCGAGGCTTCAAGGCGGGGGGCTTCAACGCCGCATCGCCGGTCGGCAGCGAGGCATACGGCGAAGAGCAGACCTGGAATCTGGAAGGCGGCGTGAAGACGACCTGGGCGAATGGCCGCGTCACGGCTAACGCCGCGGTGTTTCGGATCGACTGGGACGATCTGCAGTTGAACCTGCCCGACCCTGTCGTGCCGGCTCAGTTCTACATCGCGAACGTCGGGGGTGCGGTGAGCCGAGGCGTCGAGGTGGAGTTGCGCGCACGGGTGCAACCTGGCGTGGACGTGTTCAGCGCCGTTGGGTACACCAGCGCCCGGTTTTCCGAGGACAGCGTCTCGAGCGGCGTGAACGTGGCCGGCAACCGTATCCCCAACACCCCCGAATACACGGCGATGTTTGGTTCGCAGCTCTCCCGTTCGCTCGGGTCCGACTTCACGCTGTTTGGTGGAGCAGACCTCACGTTCGTCGGGACCTTCGAGTACGACGACCTGAACATGGCTGAGCAGGGCGCCTATTCGCTGGCAAACTTTCGCGGTGGCGTCCGCGCTCGGCGCCTCATGGTGGAAGCCTGGCTGAGGAACGCGTTCGACACACACTATGTTCCCGTGGCGTTTGCCTTCGATCCGCGTCTCGCGCCCTCCGGGTTCCTGGGCGAAAGCGGCGCACCGCGTACGTTTGGTATCACTGCGGGGGTCACGTTCTAACATGCGTCGGCTCATCTGCCTCGCCTTCGTCGCGTCGGGAGCCATCGCGCTCAACGGCCAGGAGCAGTCGGCCGCTGTCGACTGGCCGCAATGGCGCGGCGCAGCGCGGTCCGGGCTTTCCACGGAGACCGGTTTGCTGCGTCAGTGGCCGGCGGCCGGGCCTCGCCGTCTCTGGTCGTCGTCCAACCTTGGCAACGGGTTCGGCTCCATCGCCGTGCGCGGCGATCGGATCTTCGTCCAGGGAGCGCGCAACGGTCAGAGTTCAGTTGCGGCCCTCAATCGTGCCGACGGTAAGCAGGTCTGGGTCAGGGGTCTCGGGCCCGCAGGGGACAACGATCGCGGCCCGGGGCCTCGAAGTACACCGACAGTCGACGGCGACCGTCTGTACGTTCTGACCGAGAGCGGTGACCTGGCCTGTCTCCGCATTCAGGACGGCACCGTCGTCTGGCAGCGCAACATTCTCAAGGAGTTCGGCGCGCGCAACATCTCCTGGTTGATCAGCGAGTCGCCTCTTGTGGACGGCAATCAGGTGATCGTCTCGCCCGGCGGCCGTGGCGCCGGTATGGTGGCGCTCGAGAAGATGTCGGGCAAGACCATCTGGGCCGCGAAGGAGCTGAGCGATGAAGCCGGCTATGCGTCGGCGATCGTGGCCGATGTGCAGGGCGTCCGGACCGTCATGACCTTCACGGCCGAGGCCGGAATCGGCGTCCGCGCGTCGGACGGCAAGCTCATGTGGCGGCATCGACCCGTGGCGAACAACACGGCGAACATCGCCACGCCCGTGTTCTTCGACAACAAGGTGTTCTACAGCTCCGGCTACGGCACGGGCGGGGCCTTGCTCGGGCTTCGAGCGCAGGGTGGGACGGTGCAGGCGCAGGAGATCTACTTCACGCGCGACATGCAGAACCATCATGGCGGCGTCGTGCTGGTGAACGGCTATCTGTACGGGTTCGACAACTCGATTCTGACCTGTCTCGAGTTCGCGACGGGCAAGCAGATGTGGCAGCACCGGAGCGTCGGGAAGGGTTCGGTGAGCTATGCGGACGGCCATCTCTATCTCTTCAGCGAGAACAGAGTGGTCGGGCTCGCCGAGGCGACGCCGATGGGCTATCGCGAGAAGGGGCGCTTCACGATTGCGGAGCAGAACTGGCAGTCGTGGGCGCATCCGGTCGTGAGCGGTGGGAGACTCTACCTTCGGGATCAGGGTATTCTTGCCGCGTACGATATCGACGCACCGTGAGTACAGCACGCACAGTGAGGACCTGATATGGCTTTGATGCACCGTGCATTGATCGTCACCGCGATCGTCGTCGGGCTTTCCGCGGCGAGCCCGGCACAGCAGACCGCCACCGATGTCACGCAGTGGCGAGGCGCCAACCGCGATGGTGTCGTGACCGGCTTTGTCACGCCGGCCAGCTGGCCCGCGCAGCTGACTCAGCGATGGAAGATCGACATCGGGACTGGGTACGCGACACCCCTCGTCGTGGGGAACAGGGTGTACCTGTTCTCGCGTCAGGCAGACGATGAGGTGATGAGCGCGATCGATGCGACGAGCGGGAAGGTGCTGTGGCGCACAGCCTATGCCGCGCCGTACACGATGAACAGCGCTGCGGTGCCGCACGGCAAGGGGCCGAAGTCGACGCCCGTGATCTTCAACGGACGCCTGTTTGCGATTGGGATGACCGGCGTCGTGACCGCGTACGACGCCGCGTCTGGCAAGCAGCTCTGGCAGAAGCCAGGGTCGAGCGTCGTCCCGACGTACACCAGCCACTCGTTTTCGCCCGTCATCGAGGGAATGACCGTGATCTTCCACGTCGGGGGGCACGGCCAGGGGGCGCTGACGGCTTACGACGTCAACACCGGCGATGTGAAGTGGAGCTGGACCGGGGACGGTCCTGGATACGGTTCGCCGATCGTCGCGACCTTCTCGGGCGTGCGTCAGCTCGTGACCGTCACCCAGGGAAAACTCGTGGGCGTGGCGGCGGCTACCGGTCAGTTGCTCTGGGAGCGGCCGTTCGTGAGCCCGAATTTCACCAACTCCATTACGCCGGTGCTCTATGGCGACTCTGTGATCGCGTGGGGGCACGGCGGTCCCATGACAGCCGTTCGGGTTTCGAGACAGAACAACCAGTGGGTGGCCGAGACCGCGTGGGAGAACGCGGATCTCCCTGGACGTATGAGCAACGCCGTGCTCAACGGCGACGTGATGATCGGCCTCACGAGCCGCAACATGGGCCAGTACTTCGCCGTTGATGCCAAGACCGGCAAGATCCTCTGGTCGTCAGATGGCCGCCAGGCCGCCAACGCGGCGATGCTCAGGGCCGGTCAGATCGTATTCAGCCTCGAGAACGACGGTGAGCTCGTGGTCTTGCGTGCGAGCAACACCGGCTTCGAGCCGCTGCAGCGCTACAGGGTGGCGGATCCCGAAACCGGCGGCCCCATCGGCCCCACCTGGGCACAGCCTGCGATCTCAGGAAACCGGATCTTCGTGCGGGATGTGTCCACACTCACGCTCTGGACAGTAGGCTAGAGCATTCGCGTTTCTCCGTAGAGCGCACGCTTCAGCGTGCGCGTGTCCGCGGAGGCTGAAGCCTCCGCTCTACGCCGAATCGAAAAGCAGCCGTCAGCCTGCGCACGCGCCTTCGTAGTGTCCGGCTTCAGCCGGACCGTGCGAGTTCGGCTACTGGCGGCGCGGCTTCAGCTTCGGCGCTCCGCCGATGCCCTGCGTTTGTGTGGTGTTCATCACCATGCCGAGGAACGCGTAGTAGCCGCTGGTCCCCACCGCATCGATGACACCTTTCTCGCCGAACCGCTTCAACGCTCGGTCGTAGGTGGCGTCGCTCACGCGGTTGGTGCGATGGAGTTCGTCGAGTAGATTCCAGAGGATGCGCTGGTCGTCGGTGAGCACAGACGGTCTTTGCCCTTCCGCGAGTTCATCTAGCAATGTCGTCGCCACACCAGCATCCTTCGCCGGTTGATAGTGCGCGTCCCAGACGTACTGCTGGTCCAGGTGGCGTGCCGTGACCAGGACGACGAATTCGTACAGAGGGGCCGGCAACACACTCCTGCGAACGTACTCACCAATCGCGCTCGCGCGCACCATCAGCTCGGGACTGCGCAGGAGCGTGGCAAACGATCCAGTGACAGGGCTGTTTCGGAGCCGGGTAAACTCCGCGATGGCCTGCTTCTGCTCCTCCGTCATCTTGTCTGCAGGAATGCGAGGCATGCGGTCCTGCGCCTGGCCAATGTTGCCCGCCATCACCACGATCGCCGCGCTGAATACCGTCGTCAGAATTCGTTGGGTGCTCACGTTAGTGCCTCCTGCTGTACCGCTGGTGTCGGCGAGTCGTCGCCCGAAATCGACGTTGTGCTCGGTGTGGTCTCTTCAATTCGGCGACCGTGGCGGAAACGCCAGGATCTGCCGCTGATATACCTCGGAGACCTCAGAGAACGGTTTGTGGTCCCGGGTGTAGAGCACCGCCCGGTGCTCGAAGACCGCAGCGGGGATCGCGAGTGTGCGGTCAGCGCTGTCCGGGATGGTGGCGGACTCGCGTTCCCAGCCGTCGGGCAGCGGCGCCCACAGAAGCGTGACCGAGAAGGTTCGTCGATACGGTTGGAGTGATTCAACGGCCCTTCCAAACGGTGTGTCGGTCGTTTCGAGAAGCCGATTCATCTCCGGCGTCAGCCGGCTTGGCACATACCAATTGTCGGCTTCCGAGAGCACCTGCGTCCCGCAGTGAAGTTGCACTCGCCGATACTTCACCTCGTCTTGCTCCGTCACCTCGAGGCGCTGACGCTGTTCTGCCGTGGGAACCTTGCTGACGCCTGTCACTGGACGGGCCAGGATTCTGGGCTCTTCGGCAAGCCGGTGCTGACGGCACCAGTTCTCCAGCGTCACTGTCGCGCTGCGGCTCCCCAGGATCTCCGCGTTGAGGGTCTGAATCATCGCCAGCGCCTCGAGTCGCGCCGTAAACGTATCAGGCCACGGCGGCGCCTCCTGCGCGTGGAGCGGTGCCAGTGCCGTCAACGCACCGGCCACGACGAGTGCCGGGCCGATGCGCTTGAATCGAGCAAGCACGTCGAAGGCTGGTACTGTCATCGCTTCATCTCCCCTTCGATTCCGGGCTCTCTAGCTCCGCGACTCGGAACTGCAGGAAGGTATAGCGTCCGTCGTCCTCGTCGGAGAGCGGCGTGTCGAAGCAGAAACGTGCCTCTGAGCCACTGGCCAAGCCGCAGCGCTTCGAGGATGACTCCAGTCTTCCCGATGTACTTTCTTCGCCAGTGATAGCACGCGTCTTTCTCTCCGATATCAACGATCTTCACCCTCGTGCCGATCGGGACCGGCTGCCCGGCGATCGACCAGGTTGACCGGTCTGGACGTCGGTGGCAAGGCACTTTGCACCTCGCGCTCCTGGCTGATGAGCGTGCCGATGATCTGCAGCAACGGAGGGAGGACAGCACTCGCGAACAGCTCCGTACCGTTGTATTCGCCGAACGATTCCTCTTGCTGCCCAACTCGGCTCTAAAGGCCTTCACCTTGTCTAATTGCGCCTGTTCGTCTGGTCCCGCGGCGGCTCGAACCTTGTGTTGAAGAAAAGAGCGATCCACGGGGTGCCGTGCTTGCGCCAGGAGCTGTGGGCGCGCCTGAACTCCTCCTCGGTGCCGGATTCCGCGACAGTCGTCGGCGTGCCGAAGCGCCTCGCCAGCAGGCCGAGGAAGATGTCGCATGGCTCGATTTGCGCATTGACGACTGGCTGCGGCCCATCCGCGATGTGGGGGGCCACGTTCGATTTCCCACCGAATCAGTTCCACGCGGATCCCGTCATCGGGCAACAGGGCATCCAGAATGCGGTTCATTTCGTTGACGATGCCCAGCATGGCGTCTCGCTCGCGCTGCACATCTCCCGGCGAGGCAACGAAGATTCGGTAGGTTCTCGTGGATCGCGGCATGAGACTCTCCAGTTCGATATCTCTGCGACTCGGAGTCTATCCCGCCGGTTGCAGCGGGTTCAACGCGACGGTAGGTGCGAACGGCGGCACGCAGCAATGCTCAGTCGGCTACTCGGGGCACCGTGAGCGGGACGGTATGGGTGTCGACGGCAGTGCTCGACGCGCTTGGTCGCGCGCCGTCCGAATGCAACTGCCGGCGGCTCTGTATTTGTGTTCAGCTCTGACGCTGAACCGCCGCCGGTGCGCCGAACCACCATCGGTGCCCTTCGAGGTCCCGCGCACCGTACTCGCGTTGCCCGTAGGGCTGATCGACGGGCGGAGAATCGATACGCGCACCAGCCGCACGAGCCCGCTCGTAGTGCGCATCGACATCATCCACATGCACGAAGAGACCAGAGTTCGCGATGTCAGAGGCCAGCGGGGAACTGAGTTGATGTTCCGCGGTCACGCGATGGAGCCAAATCGCAGCGTCACCCGCACGGACCTCACCGTGAATTGGCTGACCTTCCGCGTTTCGAGATACACCCCCGGCATTGAAGCCGAAGGCATTGACGAGGAAATCGTGAGCCGCGGCGATGTCCTGGTAGGTGAGAACAGGAATGACTCGTTCGAAACTAGGCATGGAATCTCCTTCTCTCGCAGAGGCCGATCCTACCCGAGGACCTGCTTCGCGATCGTCTGGAGCTGCAGGTTGGACGTGCCTTCGTAGATCTGTCCGATCTTGGCGTCGCGATAGAGCTTCTCGACAGGGTAGTCCTTCACGAATCCATACCCGCCGTACAGATTCACCGCGAGCGACGTCACGCGCTCGGCGACCTCAGACGAGAACAGCTTGCACATCGCGGCTTCCTTCAAGAACGGTGTCGCCCGCGTCGCGGAGTCTCGCGGCGTTGTAGACCATCAGTCGCGCCGCCTCGAGCTCGGTAGCCACGCGGGCAATCTGAAACTGCACGGCCTGGAACTCCGCAATGGCCTTCCCGAACTGCTTCCGCTCCTTCACGTAGTGAATCGCGTGGTCGAGCGCTCCCTGCGCGAGACCGACCATCTGCGCGCCGATGCCGATCCGTCCTTCGTTGAGCGTTTCGATCGCCACCTTGTAGCCCTTGCCGATCTCGCCGAGCACGTTCGCGCGCGGTACCTGGCAGTTGTCGAGCAGCAACTCGCACGTGCTGCTCGCGCGAATGCCCAGCTTGTCTTCCTTTCTGCCAACGGTAAAGCCCGGAGCGTCACGCTCGACGATGAACGCGGTGATACCGCGGTAGCCGGCATCCGGATTCACCGTCGCGAAGACGATGAAGACGACCGGCTTCGGCGCCGTTGGTGATCCACAGCTTGCGTCCGTTCAGAACGAAGCCGTCAGCCGTGTCGGTGGCGCGCATCGCGAGCGCGAAGGCGTCGCTGCCGGAGCCGGCCTCGGAGAGGGCATAGGCTCCCACCGTCCCGGCAGCCAGGCGGGGAAGATAGCGCCCCTGAATGTCGGTGCTGCCCCAGCGGGTGAGGGCGCTGACGACCAACGTGTTGTGCACGTCCACCAGCACCGCGACCGACGGATCGACGCGCGACAACGCCTCGATCGCCAGCACGGCGTGAAAGAAGGTCGCGTCTGCGCCGCCATGTGCCTCGGGATACCGATATCCCCATGACACCCAGATTCGAACAAACCGTCGATGAGCGACCGAGGGATGTGGGCCTTGTCGTCCATTTCGCGGACCAGCGGTCGAATCTCCCGGCCAGCGAACTCCAACACGCTGTCCCGAAACAGGCGCTCGTTCGTCGTCAAGGATCGTCAACCCTCGGACGGCGTCACGTAGCATCTCATTCACCCTCACAAGCCACAGAGACACAGAAACACCGAGAATCCAACGAATCTGTCCGTGTCTCTGTGCCTCTGTGGCTCGTGTCTCTCAGGTGGTATTATCGCGGAAAGGCGGAGCACGAATGCTGATGACTCGCGCGACGGTGGTTCTGTCTCTCGCGGTTGCAGCCGGCCTGCTCGAGGTTGGCACCGGTCGTCCGGTGGCTGCCCAGCAGGCGAGTGGCGCCCAGGGCGCCGCGCAAACCCCTGCGCCCGACCCGGCCGCAGCCGCCCCCCAGCAGTCTGGCGACGCACCCCAGCAGCCCACATTCCGCGCCGACATCAACTACGTCCGCGTCGACGTCATCGTCAATGACGACAAGGGCCAGCCGGTGACCGACCTCAAGATCACCGACTTCGAGGTGCTGGAGGACGGCAAGCCGCAGTCTATCGATCAGTTTCGATTGGTGCGCGTGGACGGTAATCCGGCGCCTGGCGCACCGCCGCCGCGCGAGCTCCGCAACCGCCTCGACGAAGAGATCGAGATTTCGAAAGACGACGTGCGGCTGTTCGTGTTCTTTTTCGACGACTATCACGTCAGGCTCGGCAACTCGCTGTCCGTCAAGGAACCCCTGATTCGCTTCGTGCAAACGCAGCTGCGGCCGAACGATATCGTCGGCATGATGTATCCACTCACGCCGGTGGACGGGATTTCCTTCACGCGGAATCAGGCGTCGATCATCAGCGCGATCGAGAACTTCGAAGGGCGCAAGTTCAACTACCAGCCTCGCAACCAGTTCGAGGAGCAGTACGCGCGCGCGCCGTCGGAGATCGTCGAGCAGATCCGCAACCAGGTCGTCATGGGCGCCCTTCGAGGCCTGTCGACACGTCTCGGCGGGCTACGCGAAGGACGCAAGGCGGTGATCTACGTCAGCGAGGGGTTCACGGCCATGCTGCCGCCGCAGCTGCGGACGGCCGATGCGTCGATGGGACGTATGGGCACCGTCGGCCGTACGTCTCCGATGACTGGCGAGAACAGCCAGAGGGAAGAGACCGCTGCCTTCTTCAGCGAGTCGGATCTGTACTCCCAGCTTCGCGAAGTGTTCACGGCGGCCAATCGCAACAACACCGCGATCTATTCGGTGGATCCCCGCGGATTGACTCCCTTCGAGTTCGGGATCGATGAGGCGGTCGGGCCAAACCAGGACGCACGATCGCTCCGTGTGACGCAGGACAGTCTGCGGTCTTTGTCTGAAGAGACAGACGGGCGCGCGATCGTCAATCGGAACGACCTGGGGCCGGGTCTCGCGCAAATCGTGCGCGACTCGAGCTACTACTACCTGTTGGGATACAACTCGACGCAGGCGCCGACCGACGGCAAGTTTCACCAGATCAGCCGTGCGGCTGAAGCGGCGCGGCCTGGACGTGCGCGCGCGCAAGGGATACTGGGCGCTGACGGCTGAGGAAGTCGTCCGCGCCACGGGGCCCGCGACACCAGAGGTCGTGAAGCCGGTACAGCAGGCGCTCGCCTCGATTGCGCCGTCGGTGCAAGCAGGCAAGTACGTGCGAACGTGGCTCGGTACGGCGCGGGGGGAACAGGGCAAGACGCGCGTCACCCTCGTCTGGGAACCGCTGCCGCCGCCGCCGGGTGCATCGAGCGTTCGCCGCGATCAGCCGCCGCCTGGACGCATGTCGGTGCTCGCCGCGGACGCGAAAGGGGATCTGGTCTTTCGCGGACGTGTGCCCGACACTGCAGCGGCCAGTAGCGCTGAGCCTTCAGCAGGCACGCGTCCTGGTGCCGCGGCGGCTGCGTCGGCCGCTCCTGTTTCACAGCGACTCGTCTTCGATGCCTCACCTGGCGAACTGGAGTTGCGCCTCTCGGTCGAGGGGGTGGGAGGCGGGGTTCTCGACAGCGAGATCCGCAGAATGACGGTCCCGGATCTGACAACCCCGGATGCGGCCGTCAGTACCCCGCGCGTCTACCGTGTCCGGACTGCACGCGAGTTGCAGGCGATCGCCTCCGATGCCACGGCCGTGCCGACGGCTGGACGGGAGTTCTCGCGCACCGAGCGGCTGCTGATTCGGTTCGACGTGTACGGCAACGCCGCGCCCACGGCGGTGTTGCTCAACCGCAACGGCCAGAAGATGGCCGACCTGCCGGTGGGACCAGCGACCGCAGGCGGTTCGCATCAGCTCGAGGTCGGACTCGCGGCGATCGCCTCCGGTGAGTATCTCGTCGAGATCAGCCTCCAGGGTGCGACGAGCGAAGCGAAGGAACTCATCCCCCTGCGCGTCGGCACGTAGCGTCAGCGCTACGCGTACATCCCGCGCATTTTCGTCACGGTACCCACGCGAGAGATCGCCACGATGTACGCGGCGGTACGGAGGTCCACCTTGTACTTCACGGACGTCCGCAACACGTCCGCGAACGCTTCGCGCATTTTCCGTTCGAGGCGTTCGTTGACCTCGTGTTCCTCCCAGAAGTAGCCGTGGCGATCCTGCACCCATTCGAAATACGACACGGTGACGCCGCCGGAGTTGGCAAGGATATCGGGCACGACGAAGACTCCGCGCTCGTGCAGCATCTTGTGCGCGTCGGGCGTCGTCGGGCCGTTCGCCGCCTCGATCAGGATCTTGGCGCGTACGGCTCCGGCGTTGTCCGCGGTGATCTGGTTCTCGAGCGCGGCCGGGATGAGCACGTCCACGTCCATCGCGAACAGATCGTCGTTGGTGATCGAATCGCCCCCGGGGAACCCATCGATGGTCTTGTGCTCGCGCGCGTGGTCGAGCATCTTGGGGATATCGAGCCCCTTCGGGTTGTGGACGCCCCCCTTCCAGTCGGTGACGGCGACGACTCGTGCTCCCGCGCGGACGAGCAGGTCGGCCGAGACCGAGCCGACGTTGCCGAAGCCCTGAATGGCAATCGTGGCCCCTTCGAAGGCGAGACCAAGGTGCTTCGCCGCTTCCTGCGTCACGATCATCACGCCGCGGCCCGTTGCCTCACGGCGTCCGAGCGATCCGCCCATCTCGATCGGCTTCCCGGTGACGACTGCCGTCGAGGTGTGGCCGACATGCATGCTGTAGGTGTCCATGATCCACGCCATGATCTGGTCGTTCGTGTTGACGTCCGGCGCGGGGACATCCTTTTCCGGACCGATCGCATCGATGATTTCAGCGACGTATCGTCGCGTCAGAGCCTCGATCTCCCGGCGGGACATGCGCGTGGGGTCGCAGACGATGCCCCCTTTTCCTCCGCCAAACGGAATGTGCGCAATGGCGCATTTCCAGGTCATCCACGCCGCGAGCGCGGTCACTTCGTCCAGGTTGACGTCGGGGTGGTACCGGATCCCGCCCTTTGCCGGTCCGAGCGTGATGTTGTACTGCACGCGATAACCGGTGAAGACTTCGATCTCGCCGTTGTCCATCTGCACCGGACACGACACCGTAATCTGGCGCTTCGGATGCGTCAGGATCTTCCAGATGCCGGGGTCGAGGTTGAGCAGGCGCGCGGCGAGGTCGAACTCCTGGAGCATCGCGTCGAAGATGCCGCCGTATTCGGGCATATGTGCGTCTATTGTAGGCCCGCGACGCACGCCGATCGCGATGCGGCTGCGTGTGCGTTCGATGTCCTCAGGCTGCCGTCACGTCCCAGGCATCGCCGGCCGCTAGCGACTCCCGGCTAGAATTGAACAGCATGCAGAGCGCAACGTCGAGCGTCCGATCCACCAGCCGCACCGATCGGCGCGGTCCCTGGACGACGATCTCCGGGCGTCCCATTGCCGCGCTCTACACGCCCGCGGACATCGCGGGCCTCGACTATCAGCGCGATCTCGGCGACCCCGGGCAGTTTCCCTACACGCGAGGCCTTCATCCCACCGGCTATCAGGGGAAGCCATGGACGATGCGGCAGTTTGCGGGGTTCGGGACGCCTGAGGAGACGAATGCGCGCTACCAGCAGCTCCTGGCCGATGGTGGCACGGGCCTGAGCGTCGCGTTCGACCTGCCCACGCTCATGGGTCGCGATCCGGATCATGAGCTGTCGCTCGGCGAAGTCGGGAAGTGCGGAGTCAATGTGTCGTCGCTCGCGGACATGGAGACGCTCTTCCGCGGCATCGATCTGAGCGCCATCAGCTCGTCGATGACGATCAACTCACCGGCGCCGATGATCTTCGCGATGTATCTGGTCCTGGCGGAGAAGCAGGGCGCGAGCTGGGACACGCTCGCCGGCACCATTCAGAATGACATCCTCAAGGAGTTCATCGCCCAGAAGGAGTACATCTATCCGCCGCGCCCGTCGATGCGCCTGATCACCGACATCTTCTCGTTCTGCGCCGAACGCGTGCCCAAGTGGAATACGATTTCGGTGAGCGGATACCACATCCGGGAGGCGGGGGCGACGGCCGCGCAGGAACTGGCATTCACGCTGCGCGACGGGATCGAGTACGTCCAATACGGGATCGACGCTGGTCTCGATGTGGACGTGTTCGCGCCGCGAATCTCCTTCTTCTTCAACGCCCACAGCGATTTCTTCGAAGAAATTGCGAAGTACCGTGCCGCCCGCCGGATCTGGGCACGTGTGATGCGCGACCGCTTCAAGGCCTTGAATCCGCGCTCCTGCCAGCTCAGGTTTCACGCCCAGACCGCTGGGGTTTCGCTGGCCGCGCAGCAGCCCTACAACAACGTCGTCCGGACGGCACTTCAGGCGCTGGCGCCCGTGCTCGCTGGTGCGCAATCCCTCCATACGAACTCTCTGGACGAGGCGCTTGCGTTGCCGACCGCCGAGGCAGCAACCCTGGCGCTTCGCACCCAGCAGATCATTGCGTGTGAAACAGGTGTTGCCGATTTCGTCGACCCACTGGGTGGGTCCTACTTCGTGGAGCGGCTCACGAAGGACCTGGAGGATGAAGCGCTGGCGTATTTCGACACCATCGATCGGATGGGCGGCATGGTCGAGGCGATCGAACGCGGGTATCCGCAGAAGGAAATCGCCGAGAGCGCCTATCGCTTCCAGCAGGCGGTGGAGAGACGGGAGAAGATCATCGTCGGCGTCAACGAGTTCGGTGGCGGAACCGATGCGTCGATCGGCACTTTGTACATCGACGAAACCGCCGGCGACACACAGCTCGGCGCGTTGGCGCAGGTCAAGGCGGCCCGTGACGAGCGCCAGGTTCGTCGATCGCTCGACCGGTTGAAAGCAGGAGCCGCCGGTGACGTCAACACGATGCCGCTGCTCGTAGACGCTGTGCGTGCCTATGCCACCGTCGGTGAAATGTGTGACGCGTTGAGGGACGTCTGGGGCGAGTACGAGGAGATTCCGGTAATCTAGGACCGTCGTCATTCGGGCCACAGAGGCAAACAGGATGTAGCGCGGGGACGTTAGCCCCCGCGACGTTAAGATGGCTCACAAGATTCGCGTTGTCATCGCCAAGCCTGGGCTCGATGGCCACGATCGCGGCGCCAGGGTGATTGCCCGGGCGCTGCGTGACGCCGGGATGGAGGTCATTTACACAGGCCTCAGGCAGACCCCAGAGCAGATCGTCTCGGCTGCGCTCCAGGAAGATGCGGACGTCATCGGACTGTCCATTCTGTCTGGTGCGCACATGCATATTTGCCCGCGTGTCATGGCGCTGCTTGCCGAGCACGGCCTGCGGGACGTTCTCGTCGTGGTCGGGGGCATCATCCCTGGTGTTGACGTCCCGAAACTGCACGACATGGGCGTGCGAGGGATTTTCCTTCCTGGCACGCCGATGCAGGAGATTGTGGACTTTGTCCGAGAACACGCGCGCACACGCGCGGGAGCCGTTTGATCATGGCCAAGATACCGGATCCGAATCACGAGTCACCCGACAAGTATTTCGATCGTCTCGACGCGGCGTTCTCCACCTTGAGCGCGTCTCCACGCCCGGCTCGTCCGGAGGCGGCCGGCGACGCCGAACCAGCCGGGTCGAGTGTGATCGCCGATACCTTTGCGGCGCTGCTGGCGCTCGAGGAGGGCACACCCGGCGCAAAGCCTGTTCGCCTTGTCTCCGCCGAAGCCGAACCTCGACTGACTGACGCCTTCGTCGAAGAGCTGACCCGCCGGGTCGTGCAGCGCCTCGCGCCCGACGCGGTGCGCGCCGTCGTCGTGGGCGTCGTGTCGGAGATCGCCGAGAGGCTCGTGAAGGAAGAGATCGCTCGGATCCGCAAGGGGCCGAATGCCTGACGTGATCGACAAGACGCACCCGATCGCCCTACCGGAGAAGCCGGCCCTCGAAGGGCTCGAAGCGAAGTGGAACACACGTTGGGAAGCTGAGGGAACCTATCGGTTCGATCGCACGCACGCGCGCGAAACCGTTTACTCGATCGATACACCGCCTCCGACAGTGAGCGGTTCGTTGCACGTCGGGCATACGTTTTCGTACACCCATACCGACGTCATCGCACGGTTTCAGCGCATGCGCGGCAAGGCCGTGTTCTACCCGATGGGCTGGGACGACAACGGTCTCCCGACCGAACGACGCGTGCAGAACTACTACGGTGTGCGGTGCGACCCGTCACTGCCGTACGACCCGGCCTTTCAGCCCCCGACGGAACCGGGCAAGCAGGCGATCGCCGTCTCGCGTCCAAATTTCATCGAGCTGTGCAATCGGCTCACCGCCGAGGACGAAAAGACGTTCGAACACCTGTGGCGGCATCTCGGCCTGTCGGTGGACTGGTCGATGACCTACGCGACGATCGATCGTCGGGCCCAGCGAGTGTCGCAGGCTTCGTTCCTGCGGATGCTGAAGCGCGACGCGGCCTACCAACTCGAGGCGCCAACACTCTGGGACGTCGACTTCCGCACGGCCGTGGCGCAGGCGGAGCTCGAGGACCGCGAACAGCCTGGTGCGTATCACCGGATTCGTTTCGGGCACTCGGATTCCTCTGGAGCGTCGCCCGGCGGGTTCATCGAGATCGAGACGACACGTCCGGAACTCATCCCCGCCTGCGTCGCCCTGGTGGCTCACCCCGACGACGAGCGCTACAAGCCGTTCTTCGGTAGCCAGGTCCGGACGCCGCTCTTTGGCGTGTCCGTGCCCGTGCGCGCCCATGCGCTCGCCGACCCCGCGAAGGGGAGCGGCATCGCGATGATATGCACGTTCGGGGACATCACCGACGTGACCTGGTGGCGCGAACTGTCGCTGCCGGTTCGAGCCGTGATCATGCCGAACGGCACGCTCGGTCCCGTCACCTGGGGCGCCGCAGGTTGGGAGTCGCATGAACCGGCGCGCGCGCAGCAGACGTACGACCAGTTGGCGGGGCTCTCGGCCTCGAAGGCGCGCACGCGGATTGTCGAGCTGTTGCGAGAGTCGGCGGATCTGATCGGCGAGCCACGTCCGATTACCCATCAGGTCAAGTTCTTCGAGAAAGGTGATCGGCCGCTCGAAATCATTACAAGTCGCCAGTGGTTCATCAGGACCATGTCGCATCGGGAAGACTTGATCGCGCGCGGTCGAGAGCTCCGCTGGCACCCCGAATACATGCGCCACCGCTACGAGAACTGGGTGAATGGCCTGGTAGGAGACTGGTGCATCAGTCGCCAGCGGTTCTTTGGCGTGCCGTTTCCCGTCTGGTATCCGCTTCGGCGCCGATGGCACCGTCGACTACGCACATCCGCTCGTGCCAGACGAATCACGCCTGCCGATCGATCCGTCTACCGACCTGCCGGAGGGCTACCTCGATGCGCAGCGAGGAAAGCCCGGCGGGTTCGTGGCGGACCCAGATGTCATGGACACGTGGGCGACCTCGTCGGTCACACCGCAGATTGCGGGCGGCTGGCTCGACGATCCGGATCTCTTCGCGCGCGTGTTTCCCATGGACCTGCGCCCACAGGGGCACGACATCATCCGCACGTGGTTGTTCACGACCGTCTTGCGATCTCAGCTCGAACACGCAGCCTTGCCGTGGGCGAACGCGTCGATCTCCGGGTTCGTGCTCGATCCCGACCGGAAGAAGATGTCCAAGTCGAAGGGGAACGCGATCACGCCTATGGCCATGCTCGAGCAGTGTGGGTCCGACGGCGTGCGGTACTGGGCGGCCAGCGTGCGCCCTGGCGGGGACCCGGCGTTCGATCCGAAGGACCCGGGGCAGATGAAGGTCGGCCGCCGCCTGGCGATGAAGATTCTCAACGCAGCCAGGTTTGCGCTGCTGCAATCAGAGCCGCGTGGTCCCATCACGGAGCCGCTGGATCGCGGCATGCTCACGAGCCTGTCGCTGCTCGTCGAGGAGTGCACCGAGCAACTCGAGGCGTACGACTACGCCCGCGTGCTCGAACGGTCTGAGCGTTTCTTCTGGTCGTTCTGTGACGACTATCTGGAGTTGGTGAAGGCCAGACGTTACGGCGACTTCACGCCAGAAGGCGCTGCGTCGGCCAACAGCGCCATGCTGGTGGCGCTGTCGACGATACTCAGGTTGTTCGCACCATATCTGCCGTTCGTGACCGAGGAGGTCTGGTCCTGGTGGCAGCCGGGGTCCGTGCATCGGGCACCGTGGCCGACGAGCGAGGAAGTGGTTGCACCAATCGGAGGGGCTGATGCCGCGGCGGTCGACGTGTCGATGCAGTGCCAGCTGGCCTTGACGGAAGTTCGACGCGTGAAGGCGTTGCACAAGAAATCGGCCAAGTCCGTCATCGACGAAGCCGTGTTGCCGTCGGCTCTCGAGGCGCTCGGACCCGCTGCCCGAGACTTTCAGGCGGCCATGCACATTCGCTCCCTGAGCTTTGCGGATATCGCGGAGGCTAGCCTCACGTTCGCGGAGGCGCCCTCGGCGTGAAGGCCGTTCCGTTCGAACCGCTCGACCCGAGCGCCTATCGCGAGATCGTCAGTCAGGCATTGGCCGAAGATCTGGGCTCCGGCGATGTCACGACACAAGGGGTGATCGGTAATAAGCAGCACGCGCGCGGCGTGCTGCTTGCCAAGTCGCCGTGCGTCATCGCCGGCCTCGACATCGCATCGGAGGCGTTCCGCCATCTGGATCCTGCGGTGGCTGTCACTGTCTGGCATCGAGACGGCTCGTATTGCGAGCCGGGCACGGTGGTCGCGGAGTATCGCGGCCTGGCCGCGGCACTGCTTACCGCCGAGCGAACTGCGCTGAATTTTCTGCAGCGGCTCTCTGGGACAGCTACGCTGACGCGGCAGTTTGTGGACGCGGCTGCCGGACGAATCATCGTCCTCGACACCCGTAAGACCACGCCGCTCCTTCGAGCCCTCGAGAAGTACGCCGTCAGAGCAGGAGGCGGGGTGAACCACCGCAGCGGGCTGGACACGGGCGTCCTGATCAAGGACAACCATGTGCGCCTCGGCG
This sequence comes from uncultured Acidobacteriota bacterium, assembly GCA_963827515.1. GTDB lineage: Bacteria > Acidobacteriota > Vicinamibacteria > Vicinamibacterales > UBA2999 > JABFSA01. The sequence goes on from CAWHBF010000025.1 coordinate 162,098, forward strand.
GCGGCGTCGCTCAGACGGTTGCACGGATGCGCGAGGCCAGGCCACTGATGCCGACCGAGGTGGAAGCGCAGACATTGGACGAGGTGGACGACGCCCTACAGGTCGGCGCCGACATCGTCCTGCTCGACAACCTGTCGACGCCGGAGATCGTCGAAGCTGTTCGACGCTGTCGTGGGCGGGCAAAGACCGAGATATCCGGCGGCGTCACGCTGTCGCGCCTGCCAGAGCTCGCGGCGACGGGTGCCGACTACGTGTCGGTTGGTGCGCTGACGCACTCCGCGCCATCCGCGGATCTGAGCCTCGAGATCGAGCCTGCGTGATACTCAGCGCGACGGGCCACAGAGTCACAGAATCACAGAGAATAGGCAGATCACTGGGTGCGGATCTCCTCTGTGTCTCTGCGTCTCTGTGGCTTGTTCTCTGAACTCTGACGACGGCCTATGTCTTCTCCACGCGCAGAACCGTTCCCGGATGAGTTCGTCGAGGCGCTGGCGAGCGCGTCTCACCGGCTCGGGCTGTTTGCGGGTGAGATCCTCTGGTACCCGACCGTGTCTTCGACCAATGACGTGGCGGGGGTGCTCGCCGAGCGTGGGGCGCCGGAAGGATGCGTGGTCGTGGCCAACGCCCAGTCGGCGGGGCGCGGCAGACTGGGCCGAAGTTGGGCCTCGCCTCCAGGTGCCGGGTTGTACGTGTCGGCGATCCTGAGACCGAAACCGGATGCCGTCCTGCTGACCATCGCGGCCGGCGTCGCCGTGGCGGAGGGCATCCAGTCCGCCACCGGCCTCGCTGTGGATCTGAAGTGGCCCAACGACGCATTTGTCGAGGGTCGCAAGGTGGCAGGCATACTGGCCGAGGCGAACAGCTCTGCCGCGGGCCCATGCGTGATCCTCGGGTTCGGCATCAACATCATGCCGGCGGCGTATCCACCAGACGTGGCGGTGCGGGCGACGAGTCTCGAAGGAGAGCTGGGCCGTGCCGTCGATCGTGGCCTGCTGCTGTCGGAATGCCTTGCGAGCCTCTCGCGTCGGTACGTCGATCTGCAGTGCGGGCGGGTCAGTGATGTGGCGGACGCGTGGCGCCTCCGCGCCGCGGCAACGTTCGGGCGCCGCGTTCGTGGGGACGTGGGTGGCGTCGTCCTCGACGGCGTCGCCGAGAATCTCGACGACACCGGCGCACTCATCGTACGCACCGCCGCAGGGCTGGCGCGGGTGATGGCGGGCGAGGTGACATGGCTCTAGAGGAGTCGTCGTTCACACTTCTAGGTTCTTGGTTCTCGGTTCGTGTTCAGGTTCGGTTCGAACTTCTGGGTTCGAGCTTCTGAGTTCGAGGTTCGAGGTTCGGGTTCGGGATCGCTGCCGTCTGGTTTCGGCGTTCCGACACTCGGCTTCTGTCCTTCAGCGAACCCCGAACCGAGAACCGCGAACCCTGAACCCCTGAACCCTGAACCGAACCTGAACACGAACCGAGCAGAAAGAACCCAGAAGCGTGAACGACGACCGTGAATCATATTGTCGCCAGGTGGAGGCGTACCTCTGCCGCAAGAACGACGGGCACCTGGTCCGGATCGTCGGCCCGGCCTTTGAACAGGTGATCGGCTGGTCGACACGTGGCATTCCGATCCGGGTCGTCTTTCGTGGGATCGACCGCTACTTCGAGCGCTACTACGCCAAGGGACCGAGGCGTAGACCCGCGCGAATCGAGTTCTGCGAAGCGGACGTGCTCGACCTGTTCGACGAGTGGAAACGCGCCGTTGGCGTAGGGGCAGCGTCGAGCTCGGACGGGGAGACCGATGACGAGGAGAGCGGCGTCTCGCGGAAACGAGGCACTCTCGCGGCGCACCTCGAGCGCGTGGTCGCCAGGTTGACGACGCTGCGAGGTGGGGAGGAGCGCTCGCTGGACATGGCGCTCGACGATCTCGTGCGTGAGTTGGACGCCGCGCGCGCGAGCGCGAAGGGACTTCGGGGCGAGGCGCGCGAGATACTGCTCGCGCGACTACGGACCCTCGATAGCGATCTCCTGAAGGCGGCACGCGCTCGTTGTGATGCACGAGTCCTGCTCGGTCTCGAGGTCGAGGCGGATCGGGAGCTGGCACCTTTTCGTGGCCGCATGCCCGAAGCTGCGTACACGCAAGCCAGGCAGGCCTGCATCGATCGGCTGTTGCGCGAGCAACTGAAGCTGCCGACGGTGGCCTTTGATTAATCTGCTGTTATCTCTGTGTAGCGCCTTCGCCTGCGCGTGGACCGACCGGAGTGCCAGACGCGCACGCTAAAGCGTGCGCTCTACGTGGACTGGCTGTCTTGGGTCCGTATGTAGAGCGCAGGCTTCAGCCTGCGCGTGAGGCTGGACGCTTCGCACCCTCGCACTTCGCACCGTTTGCCTATGTCCGTTGAGGTTGGCTCGGAACTCACGCTCGAGATAGAGAAGCCCGCCGTCGGCGGCCGGATGCTGGCTCGCCATGACGGCCAGGTTGTCCTCGTGTGGGGAGCGATCCCCGGCGAGCGCGTACGCGCGCGTGTCGAACGGTCTGGCAAGGGTGTGCTGTTCGCCGAATCGACGGAGGTGATCGTTGCGTCTGCGGATCGACGCGATCCTGGTGCGGATTGGCGCTGCGGGGGCAACGTATTCGCTCACATTGCGTACGAGCGTCAGGTACGTCTCAAGGGAGAGATCATCCGCGACTCGTTGGGGCGAATCGGACGCGTGCCGCTGGCCGCGCTTCCCGATGTGCTGCCCTCGCCCGAACGTGGCTACCGGATGCGGGCGCGGCTACACTCGCGTGACGGTCGTCTGGGGTTCTTCCGGGAAGGTTCGCACCATCTGTGCGACGCCGGTCCGACAGGCCAACTGCTGTCATCGACGGTCGACTGGATTGATGCGGTTGAGCGCACGATCGCCGACTTGCGCCTGTCTGGTCTCTTCGGCGTGGAGATCGCCGAGAACATTCCCGGCGATCAGCGAGCCTGCCATCTGGAGTTGCAGAGCGGTGTCGACATCGCGCCATGGGTGGCGCTCGCGGACGCCGGCCCGATCACCGGCCTGTCGGCCTCACGAGCAGACCGCCAGGGAATTGAAACGCTCGCCGGTACCGCGTCGGTGACGGATCTGTTGCGAGTGGGCGAGGTCTCTGGGGCTTCGCTGATGCTTCGGCGATCGTCTCGAGCGTTCTTTCAGGGCAATCGATTCCTGCTCGAACCCCTCGTCCAGCTCGTCGGGGCTATGGTCCCGTCCGGATTCGTCGTCGATCTCTATGCGGGAGTCGGACTGTTTGGATTGTCGCTGGCCGCCGCAGGCATCGAAGGCGTCACACTCGTCGAGGGGGATCCCGTCAGCAGTGCGGACCTGCTGGTCAACGCCGAGCCCTTCGCTTCACGGGTCAGAGTCGAGCAGTGCAGCGTCGAGTCGTACCTGCGCATGGCGAGAGGGTCTCGCGGCGATGCCGATTCCTCGCGACGCGAAGGTACGTTCATCGTGGACCCACCACGCACGGGTTTGTCGAAGGAGGCGCTTGGTGGCGTACTGCGTGCACGCCCCGGGCGAATTGTCTACGTCTCGTGCGACATCGCCACCTTCTCGAGGGATGCGAGAGCCCTGCTCGACGTGGGCTATGAATTGTCCGGGGTGAGCGGAATCGATCTGTTTCCCAATACGGCGCACGTCGAGACCGTAGCGACCTTCGTTCGATAGAAGGCAGGTCGAACTCTCGTTCGCAGCGTCGTCCTACCGCCGGCACGCGCGGACGAAGGCTTCGAAGAGCGGAATGAACTCGCCTGTGCGGTAGAAGCTCTCCGGGTGCCATTGCACGCCAAGACAGAACCGCTGCCCCGCATCCTCGACGGCCTCGACGATACCGTCTGGCGCGACCGCGGTGATCCGGAGGCCGTCGGCGAGCCGATCAACCGCCTGGTGATGTCGGCTGTTCACGCTGCAGGTGGCGGCGTCGCTGAGCCGGCCGCCGACGAGCGCACTCAGGAGCGAATCGGGTTCCACCTGAATGGTGTGCGCGATTTCATCAGCCGCATGCGTGGGTGTCGACAGACGATGCGATACGGTCGAGGGGCGCTCAGTGGGAATGTCCTGCACCAGCGTGCCGCCACGCGCGACGTTCAGTAGCTGAATACCACGGCAAATCGCAAAAATCGGCATGTCCGCCTCGATCGCTCGTGACACGAGCTCGATCTCGTACTCATCGCGTCCGGGATCGGCTCCCTCGAACGACGGGTGAGGCGTCGCACCATACAGATCAGGACGCACATCATCACCACCGGTCAGCAAAAGGCCACCGGCTGCCCGAATGACTGCGTCAGCGCGATCGACCGCTGGGTCGAGCACCCAGGGCTCGCCGCCGGCGCTACGCACGGATTCGACGTAGTCGTGCGTCTTACCGCACCTGGTAATGGCGATCAAAGGCATCAATGACTCTTCAACGGTGCGACGGTGCGAGGTGCACTTACATCCTCGGCGGGACGTCGATTCCCATCAGCTCCAGTGTACGCGTCAGCTGATTCCGCAGGTAGATGACCCCCGCCGCGCGCCAACGGCGCACGTCGTCCCGTTCCTCATTGAGGATCGGCGAGCGGTGGTAGAAGGCGTTGAACGCCTGTGCGAGCGAGAATGCGTACTTGGCGAGCACAGAGAACTCGAGCGATCGGATCACCTGCTCGACAACCTCGTCGAGGCGTGAGGCTTCGAGCACGAGCGACCAGAGCTCGTGGCTGCCGTTGTCGCCAGCCAGCTCGCTGGAGGGGATCTCTTTGAGCGACGCCACGAGCGCTTGCTCGTCGAGCTTGTCTCGTTGCTGAACCTTCTGGAAGATGTTGTTGGCTCGGACCACGGCGTACTGGACGTACGGACCGCTCTCGCCCTCGAAGCTCAATGCCTCGTCGAGGTCGAACACGATCATCTTGCCGCGCGAGTACTTCATCAGGAAATAGCGAACGGCGGCGACGCCGATCATCTTCGCGATCCGCTCTCGCTCGCTCTCGGACAGCTCGGGGTTGCGAGCCGCCACCTCTCGCCCCGCGTTGCGTGTGAGCGTATCCAGCAGGTCGTCGGCCTTGACCCCGAGGCCCTTACGGCCCGAGACCTCGACGAACGGGCGCTTCGCGTCCTCGGATTCAGGATCCAGCACATACCCAAGCTCGCGTGCTGTCGCGTGCGACAGGGCCACCGTTTCGTACGAGAAGTGGTGCGACCGCTCGGCGCCTTCGGGATGTCCGGCCGCGACGAGGGCCTGCTTCAGCAGCTTCTGGAGATACGACTGCCTGACGTCGATGACGTTGTAGACGTAGCTGGCGCCCCCAAACGGCGGGTGATCGGTCTCGCCGTTCGATGAACAGGTAGCCCACAGCGGACCAGCCGGTCGGCTGGCGAACACGCGATACTGAAAATCCTTGCCGAGGAGTCCCAGTTTCCAGAACTGGTAGGCAATGTCCTTGCCGACGTAGGTGACGACGCCGTTGGACCGCACGATCACCTTCTCGCGTTCCTCGGTATCCTCGCCTTCGTCTGGCGGCGCTGTCTCGACTGGTTCTGTGCCCTGGGCTTTGGGCTTTGACTCCGGGTCGTCTTGAATGGGCATCACCCAGCACCCGGCGAGGCGGCCTTCTGTCTGCAGATATACGGCACCGCTCGCCTTCATCACCTCGAACGCGTGAGCCCAGAACTTGAGGCGCAGGATGTCGCCCTCCCACGTGAGCAGCTCGTAGTCCACGTTCAGGCGGGCCATCGTCTTCAGGTGGCAACGCACGATCCGGTCGGCGATGAATGCGCCGATCTCGGCTGCCTCGTTGCCGCCGCCCTCGATGGCGTGCAGCGTCTCAACCCGGTGGGCCAGGCGTTCCTTGTTGCCGTCGTACCACTCGGTGACCCGCGCGTACAGATCCCAGCAGTAGTAGTCGAACCTCGTTGTGTCCGCGATGGCGCGAATCTCGTCGAGCGTCTTGTGCTCCAGAACGCGGAAGCCAACGACGACGTCCGCCACTTGGACGCCGGTGTCGTCGATGTAGTTCTGTACCTCGACCGGGATGCCGCGGAATCGGAGGACGCGAACGAGCGTGTCGCCCAGCGCCGAGTTGCGGAGATGGCCGATGTGCGCGGCCTTGTTGGGGTTGATAGCCGTATGTTCGACGATCGCCTTTGCGGCCTGGGGGTGTGGCGTCGACGTGTCGGCGCCCAGGCGATCGAGCAGGAATCGCGGCCGCTCGAGAAAGACATTCAGGTACCCGTTCGGCGCCGCGACGACGTGGGTCACCCCGTCGAGCGTGCCAAAGGTCTCGGCGATCTGCTGCGCGATTGCGCGCGGTGCCTTGCGCAGCCGGCGGGCTAGTTCGAAAGCCACGGGGGTACCGAGGTCGCCGAGATCTCGATTGGGCGGATACTCAAGCACCAGAGACGGCGCGTCATTCGGGGCGAGTGAGTACAGCTCAGCGAGCCGGTGCAGGAGGTGCGCGCGCAGACGGTCGTGGACGGGTAGGATCATCGGTGTGTACTACTCGGGACTCGGGACTCAGGACTCGGGATTCGGGCTCGAATGCTCCGGACTTGGATTGCGATTGAACGCTTCGTGCGGTACTCTGTGCATGCTGTGAGTGCGCCCAAGAGGTTCAGACACGTGCCCGCTCGTAATCCTCGAGCGTGTTGACATTGCACAGCAGCCGGCCGTCCGGATCGAAAGGCGCCAGCTCATCGGGTCCAACCCTCCGCACCTCCAGTTCCATCAGCGCCTCGCCGACGCGCAACTTGCCGCCCGTGATTCGGCGGTGCAGGTGATCCGCGATTCGCTGTGCATACGAGGCGCACAGCGGGTGATCGCCTCGGGCATCACACGGCACTGCGGCGTCAACGTCGCGACCTCGCTCCACGAGGTACGTCAGGAACGGCGCATTCAAGAACGGCATGTCGCAGGCTATCACCAGCACCTGTTCCGTGGGCGCCTCCATCAGAGCCGTATAAAGGCCACCCAAGGCTCCGGCGCCAGGGACACGATCCGCAACCACCCGTATCCCGTGGGGCTGCACTTCCGACCCGCCGCGGCCGACGATCAGGATGTGAGACGCGATGCCGTGCAATAACGACAACTGTCGTTCGAGAATCGAACGCGTGCCTACCACGAGCGCGCTCTTGTCGATGCCACCGAGCCGTCGGGCCTGGCCGCCTGCGAGGATGGCTGCTGTCCAGGGAATGTTCCCATTAGAGCATGACTGAGGGCGGCATAGGTCGATTGCTGGTCGCAAGTCTCCACCAGGGCGTGGCGGATCTACTGCCATCGCGTCAGGAGTTCTACGCGGCGTGGCTGAATCCCGCGAATCTTCGCGCGGGTCGCATCGGCCTGGCTCCGCTTGCCGCGGTGCTGAGCTTCCTGCGTCAGGAGGGCCTGCCGTATACGCTCGTGACGGCACGCGCAGGTGAGTACGCTGCCGAATGGACCGTTGGCGGGCTGTCAGATTTGAAACGCCGGTTGATTCAGAGGGCGCCGCCGGCTCTGCGTATGGTGCTCGTGGGATGGATTGCGCGTGGCCTCGTCCGCCAAACGTATCGCTCGAGCCGCATGGATGTGCGCTGGCGGTCGGGACGGGGTGAGGCGGTGATCCAGGGGTCGATCTTCTGCGAGGTCCGCGACCCAGTCGCGTTGCCATTGTGCGAGTTCTACGCGTCGGCCATTCGCCGGCTCATGCAGATGTTCGACCTGCGAGCGGAGGTCGTCATCGAGCACTGCCGAGGCGTGGAAGCGGGCCCCTGCCGAATGGCGGTGGTGGTGCAATCACCGGGCGCAGAAGCCTGAGCGCGTCGTGGTTGCACAGCTGTGCTAGACTGTGCAGCGTCTTTAAACCATGACAGACGAAGGACTTCGCGAGATCCAACTCGACGGCAAGCAGCTCGTGTTCCTGTTCATGGCAGCAACCGTCGTTGCCGTGGTCATTTTTCTCTGTGGTGTCATGGTGGGGCGCGGCGTGCCCGCCCGCGCGGAAGCCAGGGAAGCGGAAGTACAGACGAGCTTCGATCCGACCGCATCGCCCAACGGCGTGACACGCGTCGCCACCACCGACGGCGACGGTCCGGTCGCGGCTGAAGAGGTTTTGTCATACGACACCATTCTCGCGGGCCAACCTTCGCCTGAGGACACGTTGAGGCCGGCGTCGGAGCCCGCGACCCCGCCTCCCGTGGTCCAGCCTGTGGTTGAGTCGGTCCGTCCTCCGGTTGCTCCGAAACCCGTGACACCCGCGGCTCCGAAGCCCGCGCCACCTGCGGCGCGCGCTGCTCCGGCATCGCGCCCGAGTGCTCCGCCGCCCGCGGTTCCCACCCCGACCAGGACGCTCGAGGAGCCAAAGGGCAATGGCTATGTGGTGCAGGTTGCCGCGGTGCAGAAGCGTGCCGAAGCAAACACGATCGCTCGGCGGCTGAGCGGCAAGGGTTATCCCGCGTTCGTGACGACCTCCGGCTCCAATTTCCGCGTGCGTGTCGGCAAGTACGCGAACCGACGTGAAGCAGAAACGGTCGCGAACCGGCTCGAACGGGAAGAGCGAGTCGAGCCCTGGGTGACGAGGTAGAGAGAGAACACGTCGTTCACGCTTCTGGGTTCTCTCTTCTCGGTTCGTGTTCAGGTTCGCCTTCGTACCTCGGATCACCTGAGGGAGCGTGGATGCGCACTTCGCTCTCGATTGTCGTTGTCAGTCTCGGCTTCCTCTGCACGCCGGTCAGCGCCCAGTGGCTCAACTATCCAACCGCTGGTATCCCAAGAATGCCAGATGGCAAGCCGAATCTTTCGGCGCCGGCGCCGAGGTTGGCAGATGGGAGGCCAGATATCGCCGGCCTCTGGCAGCCCGCCGAAGTACTCGTCGGGGATATCGCAGCGAAACTCCCACCTGGCTCAGTACCGTTCCAGCCCTGGTCGGCGGAGGTGTACAAGCAACGGCGCGCGAACAACAGCAAGGACGATCCGACCGCGAACTGCATCGTCGGGGGCGTGCCGAGATCGGACCTCGTCCCATATCCATTCAAGATCCTGCAAATGCCTGGCCTTGTCGTGATTCTCTACGAGGCCGTGCACTCGTACCGTCAGATCTTCACCGACGGGCGTCGGCTGCCGGAAGATCCAAACCCCGCGTGGTTCGGCTACTCCGTCGGACGCTGGGACGGTGACGCGTTCGTCGTCGACACCGCTGGCTTCAATGACACGGTCTGGCTCGACAATTGGGGGAAGCCGGCGACCGGCGCTCTGCGCGTCACCGAGCGCTTCCGCCGCAGGGATTTCGGCCACATGGATGTGGAGATGACGATTGATGATCCGAAGGCCTACACACGGCCGTGGACCGTCACGCTGCCGCTGGTACTCGTTCCAGACAGCGAACTCCTGGAATACATCTGCAACGAGAACAACAAGTACTTCGAGAATATTTCCAGGTAGCGGCGCCGTCCGACGACACGCCGCATTCGAGCGGTCAAAAACACGGGCCGGTGCTGAGGGCGGCCCCCGCACCGGCTCGATTCTACCCTGGGGTCAGTTCATCGGCGTCAGGCCGGCCTGGGCCAGCTGCTTGCCCCTGGGGCTGTCCGCCGGCACGTACCGCTGGACGCGCTCACCGTTGAATACCTCGCCAGTGTAGATGTTGCCCTGCGAGTCCATGGCGATCATGTGCAGCCCGAACCACTGGCCGCCATTCTCGCCCATGCTGCCGAACTGGCCGACCAATTTGCCGTCCGCTCGGTTGAGGAACCAGATCTTGTTGTTCGTCAGATCCGAGATGATGAGGAAGCGCTGCTCCTTGTCGCTCGAGAAGGCGACGCCGCCGGTCGATCCTCCAACGCCGGTGGAAGGCGCCAGGATGAACTCCTTGTTCATGTACTTGCCTTGCTTGTCAGTGACGTGGATCCGGTTCGCGTTCCGGTCCGCGGCGTAGACAAGGCCATCGTTCGAGAAGTTGAGCGTGAGGTGGCCGGAGAAATCCTTTGGCATCGGCCCATTGGGCGTGTAATCGTGATCTGCCTCGTTGAGGCTGATCTGTGAGAGCGGCTTGCCGTACGCGCCCCACCCGCGCTTGAACGCGAACGTCTCGAGGTCGAACACGAGCACGCGCCCGCCGAGGTAGTTGTCGGCGACGTACATCTCTCGCGCCGGCTCGTCCATCCGGATTTCCTCGAGGCCCCCCACGATCATAGGGGTGTCCGGTGGGTACTTCGCGCGGAAGGCGGCGACCCGTTTGGCCTGCTCGGCGGGGTCGGCGCCACGGCCGCCTCCTCCGGGCTGAGCCTCAGGCACCCGCTGGAGTTCCTTGACCAGCTTGCCGGTCTTCGGTTCGTACTTTCGGACGGTGTTCGACCCGACGTAGACAAACCCCTGGCTGTCCACGTCCATGCCGTGCCCCTGCATCGCGTCGAACGATCCGATGACGGTGCCGTTCTTGTCGATGTGAATCAACGCCGGCGGCCGCACGCAGCAGTCGGCCACGGGCGGAGTGAGACCGGCGTGGCCTTCGATGTCGAGTGTGTCGTTCGGACGATTGAGGACCCAAACGTTGTCGTCTTTGTCCACGGCCAGCCCGGTAACACCGCCCATCTTCCATTTGTTCGGCAATGTCTTGGGCCACGCCGGGTCGAAGATGTAGCGAGGTGCGCTCTGCGCCTCGACTCCCGGAGTCAGATAGCCGGGGACCACGAAAAAGATCAGCGCGGAAGCTCCTGCAACGAAGGCGAGCGCCGCGGTCCGGATGCTCCGATCAACAGTAGTCATGCGAGATCTCCTCGGGCAGGAAAATGTGACGGCTCGTGCGCGGAGTCTAACGCTGGGTCAATGGCGTGTCAATTTGATCGTCGCTGCTGGCGACACGTCCGAAGGGAGCGCTGGCGCCGTTCTTGGCGCGCGCCGAGTGAGATAAACCTTGCCGGTTCGTGGATGTCCGCTGTAGTGTCGCTGCTTTCAGGAGGTGTTCGTATGGCTCTCGCGTTCTACTTCGCTCCGAAGCCCCCGATGTCCGCCGCGCAGTACCGATGAATGCACCAAACTCCTGCGGAAGGCTGGCGTCGGCCATCCGCGCGGCCGCGTGTATCACGCCTGCTTCGGCAGCCCCGAGAGCGTTGCCGTCTTCGACATCTGGACATCGCAGGCTGCGTTCGAGGCCTTCGGCAAGACGCTGATGCCGATCCTGCAGCAGGTCGGGACAAATCCCGGGGAACCTCAGGTAATGCCGCTCCACAATATGATCGTGCCGTCGACGGCGAAGCGCGCAGCGAAGAAGGCAAAGCCTGCGGCCAAGAAGCGAGCTGCTGCACCGAAAGCCAAAGCCAGACGCGGCATGAGGCGATAGGCCGATTCCCGATCTTCGCCACGGTGGGTCCGCTTCGCGGGACCCGCCCTACGTGCCTGACGGGCGCTCCCACGGCTCACCTGAACCGATAGGTCGTTCCTTCCACCTGTGACAGCAGGTCCGTGGGCGCATCGGTGGCGACCGCACGGCCTTCGACGACAGGTGCAACGGGTGCGTGTGCCTGGCAGCGCGAGATCGTAAGACAGGTCATTGAGCTGGGGCGAGTTGGACAACAATAGCGTATTGGCCTTCGTCCTCGCGATCGTTTCCGGCGTCCTGCTCGCGCTCAGCTTTCCTCGCTATGGACATCCCGCGGTCGCCTGGATCGCGCTCGTGCCGCTGCTCGTGGCGCTCAGCGGATGGCGCGGTCGGCCGGCGACGCAAGGGTCACGCACGGGCGAGCTGCTGACCGGGCAACCGCCGTTGCGCGCCTTCGCCTTGGGCCTGACGACGGGCGCGTTGTACTTCATTGGCACCGTCTACTGGACCGGCACGGTCGTCCGCACGTTCGGCGGGCTCGCGATGCCGGTGGCGGTGTTGGCGATGTTGCTGCTGTCCTCATACCTGGCCCTGTTTCCAGCGGTGGCTGCGGTCATGACCGCACGTTGGGTCAACCGGGTTGGCGCGAGCGCAATCCTCCTGATGCCAGTCGCCTGGGTCGCCACTGAGTTTGCCCGCGGCTATCTGTTTGGAGGATTCCCCTGGGTGCCGTTGGGCAACAGCCAAGTCACCGTGTTGCCGGTGGCGCAGTTGGCCAGCGTCTTCGGCGTCTACGGGCTCTCTGGGCTCGTGGCGCTCGTCAACGCCGCGATCGCGTACGCGGTGCTGTCGAGCGGGCGTCAGAGAACGACGGCGATCGCCGCCACCGCGACGCTGCTTGTCGGCATCGCCGGCTGGGGCGCGAACCGGGTGGCCGACGGATCGCTGACGCGGGAAGGCACGCCGCTTCGCGTCGGCCTCATTCAGGGCAACATCGCGCAGGAAGACAAGTGGAATCCCCGTGAGGCGCGACGCATCGTGACCACGTACATCGCGATGACCCGTGATGCCGCGCGGCGTGGCGCCGAGTTTGTGATTTGGCCGGAGTCGTCTACGCCCTTCATGTTCGAGGAGGATGAAGGCGGAGAGACCATGATCCGCGACCTGGCGCGCGAGGTGAACGTACCGATGCTGTTCGGGAGCGATCAGGTCGAGCGCAAGGCTGAGGAGACCCGCCTGTACAACGCCGCCTTCACGCTCTCAGCCGCAGGCGAGACGACCGCGGTCTATCGAAAGATCCATCTCGTGCCGTTCGGCGAGTTCATCCCGTTCAAGAATCTGCTGTACTTCGTGTCGCCGCTCGTGGAGCGGCTGACGGATTTCTCACCCGGAACATCGGTCGTGATGCTGCCGGTGGGGGAGCATGTGGTCAGCACGGCAATTTGCTACGAAGTCGTCTACCCCTCGCTCATCCGGCAGGCAGTGGTCGACGGCAGTCAATTGCTGACAACCGTCACCAACGACGCCTGGTACGGACAATCGTCGGCGCCCCATCAACACTTTGCGCTCGCCTCGATGCGGGCGATCGAGCAAGGACGATATCTTGCACGAGCGGCGAATACCGGCATCAGCGGCGTGGTCGATCCGTACGGGCGCGTGGTGGCGCGGTCGGCGATTTTCGAGCAGGCAGGGCTCGTCGAGGAGGTGCGGCTGCTGACCGGCCGCACGATCTATTCGAGGATTGGCGACGCGATCGCGTACGTCGCCATCGCGCTGACGATCGTCGCCCTGGTGACGTTCCGGCGGCGATGAAGCGGACGCCCGGCGTCTCTATTGAAACGGAGGATACGTGGCGGTTGAACTGGAAGATCTGGTGCGGCGATACGAGGATCTGGGCCGCAGGGCCGGAGAACTACGGAGGCATCTTTGAGGGTGCCAAGCTCGACGAGCAACTAAGCGACACCGAGAAGCGCATTGGCGAGCCAGATTTCTGGAGCAATCAGGCGGAAGCACAGAAGGTCATGCAGCGACGACGACGGCTCGAGGAAGATCGGGCCTTGCAGCAGTCCCTGCGCCAGCGGGCCGATGATATCGGGGTGTTGATCGAGTGGGCGAACGCGGGTGAAGACGTGAGCGTCGATCTCGAACGCAGCCTCGATGACTTGCAGCAGGAGGTCGAGGCGGCCGAGACGAAGAAGATGCTCGGCGGGGAACACGATCGCGCGAACGCGATCGTGACGATTCATCCTGGCGCGGGCGGCACCGAGTCGCAGGACTGGGCCGAGATGCTCCTTCGGATGTATCTAAAGTGGATCGAGCGTCGCGAATTCAAACGCGAGATCATCGACTACCAGCCCGGCGACGAAGCGGGCCTCAAGAGTGTGACGCTCCTGCTGACGGGAGACTACGCGTTCGGTCTGATGACGGCCGAGGCCGGGGTACACCGGCTCGTACGGATTTCGCCGTTCGACCAGGCGGCGCGGCGGCACACCTCGTTTGCGTCTGTGTTCGTCTGGCCAGAGCTCCCGGAGGACGCGGACATCGAGATCGACGAGAAGGACCTGCGAATCGACACCTACCGATCGAGCGGCGCCGGTGGGCAGCACGTCAACGTCACCGATTCGGCCGTGCGCATTACCCACCTCCCGACAGGTATGGTAGTGTCCTGCCAGAACGAACGGTCCCAGCACAAGAATCGTGCGTCCGCGATGAAGGTGCTGAAGTCGCGCCTGTTCGACCTGAAGCTGAAGGAACAGCAGGCCAAGCTGGATCACATTGCCGGCGCCAAGAAGGACATTGGTTTCGGGAGCCAGATTCGCAGCTACGTCTTGCAGCCGTATCAGATGATCAAGGATCACCGCACGAAGATGGAGGTCGGCGACATTCATCGGGTGCTGGACGGCGATCTCGATCCTTTCATCAAGACGTATCTGATGCAGAAGGCGAGCGGGACTCTTGGCGCACCGGCGGCAGCCGATGAGGACTAGAGGGAGCGCGATGTCGCACACACTGCTGTGTTCTCGTTTCCTGTGCGTCACGTCAGCTCGGTTCATGCTGGCCGTGGCGCTGACGTTGCTGGGGCCGCTGGCCTTGCATGCCGAGGTCACGCGAGTCGAGATTGCCAGCCGCGCGGATCTGGCGTTTGCAGGCTACGAGAAAATCGTCGGACGGGTGTTCTTTGCGGTCGACCCGACAGACCCGCGCAACGCGATCGTGGCCGACCTCGACAAAGCCCCGCGCAACGCCGACGGACGTGTCGAGTTCTCCGCCGACTTCGAACTCGTGCGGCCGAAGAGCGGCGGCAACGGCGTTGCCCTCATCGATATCGTCAATCGAGGCGGGAGGACCGTCATTCCGAACTTCAACCGCGCGGGCGGCCGAGATCCCGACGTGGGCGATGGGTTCCTGCTGCGGCGTGGGTTCACCGTCGCCGCAGTGGGTTGGGAATTCGATGTCCCAGCGTCCAGGGGCCTCATTCGCGTCGACGTTCCCGCTGCACGCGAGGCGGGCCAGGCGATTACGGGGATTGTTCGGGCCGCCTTCACGCCTGCCCAGCCACAGCCGTTCCTGGTCGGTGACCTGGCTGCGTACCTGCCGGTCGATCCGGAGGGACCGGACTCCGTTCTCACCGTCCGCGACAACATCGATGGCCCTTCTGAAACCGTTCCGCGCGAAAGCTGGACGCTCGTGGGGACCATGGTCACGCTCCAGGGAGGCTTCACGCCGGGGCGGATTTACGAGCTGTCGTTCCGTGCCGCAAACCCGCCGGTCGGCGGCCTCGGCTTCGTTGCGGTGCGAGACTTCGCGACCTGGATCAAACACGACCCCGGGGCAATCACGACGGCACGGTACGCCTATGCTTTCGGCAACTCCCAGAGTGGCCGTTTTCTACGAACGTTTCTCTACCAGGGTTTCAACAGCGACGAACGCGGTCGGCAGGTCCTGGACGCAACGCTCATCAATATCGCGGGCGCCGCCCGCCTCGACTTGAATCGCCGGTGGGCGACGCCGACGACGGCCGCCGCGCCGGCGACACAGTTTCCGTTCGCTGATAGAGCGCTGCTGGATCCGATCAGCGGCGTGACGGACGGGTTGCTGGAGAATGCTCGGGCCGTTCAGTCTCAGCCCAAGATCATCTACACGAACACTGGGGTCGAGTATTGGAGCGCCTCCGGACGTGCCGCGGCGCTGACGCACACGACGCCGGACGGGTCTTCGGATTTGGAACTCCCGGACAACGTGCGTTCGTATTTCCTGGCCGGTGCGCAGCACAGCCCTGGGGCCTTTCCGCCCGTTCAGGCTCTTGGTCAACAGCCAGGGAATCCTCTCGACTATTGGTGGACCCTGCGTGCGCTGTTGGTTGCCATGGATGGCTGGGTGCGCGAGGGTACCGCTCCTCCCCTGAGCCAGTACCCGAGGCTCGACCGCGGAACGCTCGTGGGCGCGGTCGACGTGGCCTTCCCGAGTATCCCAGGCGTGCAGTCGCCACGTGAGATTCGTACGGCGTCCCGAACGGTCAACACCCTTGTGGAGGGCGGGGCTGGAGCCGGGACGCCCTTACCGCACCTGGTACCCCAGGTTGACGCCGACGGCAACGAGCTCGCCGGGATACGTCTCCCGGACCTGTCCGTGCCGCTCGCGACCTACACGGGATGGAACTTCCGCCGACCCGAGATTGGCGGCACGCATCTGGTTGTCTCGCTGCTGGGTTCGCACATCCCCTTCTCGCGTTCCGTGGTCGAACGGGAATTGCGCCGCGATCCGCGATTGTCGATAGAAGAGCGCTATCGCGATCGGACGGCGTATCTCGCGCGCGTCACGGATGCGGCCACCGCTCTTGTTCGCGAGCGATACCTGCTCGCCGAAGACGTGGACTCGATCGTGAGGCGTGCCACCGACCATTGGGACCTTCTTTCGTCATCGTCGCGCCGGTCGACCGCATCGCGATAGACGAAAGATGGCTGCAACCGAGGGTATCCAGGGGGGTCTTGCGCTGCCCCTGTGATTTGCGTCTAATAGGCGTCGTCTAATACGCACAACACGGTTCTCGGCCGCGAGGGAGGCAATGCATGATTCGCGAGATTTTGCACTCCGCTGACCGCTACATCGAGTCCGGTGGGGGCTGGTACATTCTGGCCCTTGACGGGATGCTGCTCATCCCAGTCGCATTCAGTGTCTTCTTCTTCCCGGTTGGGATCCTGATTGGGGTGTGCGTCGCGGCTGCCTTGACCATTGGCACGCTGCTGGTGATACGGCGCGTTCACGCACACCATCACCGCCGCGGAATCATGTAGGCGGTCTCGCTTGCGGTCCGCTCGCGGACCCGCCCTACGTATGCCAGTAAGTAGCCAGTAGGCCGGGTTCTGCGGAGCGGACCCGGCAAGACTCGCGCGAGACCCCGCTACGGCGTGAGCGGGGGCTCACCCTCATCGACGAATTCGATGGTCTGGGGTTGTGTGCCGTTGATGAAGGCCTCGGTCACTCCGGATTCGAGCGTTACGAACGCAATGTTGCCCGGCGTGTCGAACTCCGGAGGATTGGCCCTATCGCCACGCTTCTCGATATAAGCCCGCATGAAGTCCATCCAGATCGGCAGCGCGGCCGAGGCACCTGTTTCGCCGTTGCTGCTGCCGCCGATTGGTTTCTTCTCGTCGTACCCGACCCATACTCCGACCGTGATGTTCGGATCGAAACCAACGAACCAGGTGTCCGTATAGTCGTCCACAGTGCCAGTCTTGCCCGCGAGCGGCCAGTTGAGTGAGGCTGCCGCCGCGCCCGTGCCACGCTGAACAACCCCGCGCAGTAGGTTGGTCATCACGAACGCCGTGTCCGCGCGGATCGTTTCGTGTGCCTGCGGCCGGTTCTGCTCGAGGATGGTGCCCTCGCGGTCCACGATCGTCGTGATGGCGTACGGCGACATCCGTACACCTTGATTGGGAAACACGGAGTACGCCGAGGTGGCATCCACGAGTGTGGCTTCGGCTGAGCCAAGGGCCAGCGACAAAAAGGGCTGAAGATCGCCCCCCAGGTCGAAACGCCGCGCATACTCGACGACCTGCGCCGGGCCAACCTCCAGCATGGCCTTGACCGCTGGAATGTTGCGCGACTGCTCCAGTGCCCGCCTGAGGGTGGTGGGCCCCTCGAACTTCCGGTCGTAGTTCATTGGCGCGTAGGGAGGCTGATTGGGGCCTGCTACAAACGAGACCGGCTCGTCTATGAACGTCGAGACCGGCGTGAAACCTCGATCGATGGCGGTTGTATAGACGATCGGCTTGAAGATCGAACCCAGTTGCCGACGCGCTTGCGTCGCCCGATTGAACTTGCTGCGGTCGAAACTGAACCCGCCGACCATTGCGCGGATCTCGCCGCTCCGGTTGTCGATGGCGACAAGCGCGGCCTCGAGTAAGGGCGGCTGCTCGAGGGCGACTGTCGCCGGCGCATCGTCGCGAACGGTCCGGATCTCCACTTCGATCACGTCGCCGACGGTGAAGAGATCCGCGGCCGCCGTTCGCCGGGTCCAGGCGTAGGCCGCGGCCGGCAGCTCCAGATCGTGGACGCCGATGCGGAGTCGTGCCGGACCGCCACCTCGAGCCGGCGCCGCGGTGACCACCGCGGGCACGATGTCTCCCACCACCATCGGTTGCGACCAGCGGGCGGTCTTGAACGCCTCAATCGCCATGCCCTCCGCAACGACATTGCGCCGAGGTTTCCGGTATCCGCTGCGGCGCTTGTCGATTCGCCGAAGGCCCCTGTCGATCGCGAGGTTGGCGGCGTCCTGCAGGTCGAGGTCAAGTGTCGTCTGCACCACGAGCCCTGCGTGGTAGAGCGCGTCGGCGCCGTAGTTCTGCTCGAGCGTCTTGCGGATCTCCTCCGCGAAGTAGGGCGCAGTCGATCGCTCGGGCGTTGGTTGACCTCGCACCACGAGGGGCCGCTTGGAGGCCTCGGCCGCGTCCTCCCGCGAGATGAAGCCTTCAGCGGCCATGCGCGGCAGTACGTAGTTGTCGCGCCGCGCCTGCGCCTGATCGGGGTTCACGAACGGGCTGAGGCGCGCAGGGGTCTG
The DNA here is from genome assembly GCA_963827515.1 of uncultured Acidobacteriota bacterium. Lineage (GTDB taxonomy): Bacteria > Acidobacteriota > Vicinamibacteria > Vicinamibacterales > UBA2999 > JABFSA01. The sequence continues at coordinate 180,437 of CAWHBF010000025.1, forward strand.
AATGATGGCCGCAATCGTGGCGGCCTCCTCCAGGGTCAGGTCCTTCGCGGGTTTGCCGAAGTAGAGACGCGAGCCCGCCTCCACGCCATACGCGCCATGACCCATCGTCACGTGGTTCGCGTAGAAGGTGAAGATCTCGCGTTTGGTGTAGCGCTTCTCGATTTGGATCGCGACGATCATCTCCTTGATCTTGCGCTCGACGCCCCGCATCCCGGTTCGTTGGAAGACACCCCCCTGCATGTACTCCTGCAGGAAGAGCATGCGTGCGAGTTGCTGCGTGATGGTGCTGGCGCCGAATCGCTGGCCGTACACGACATCGTTGAACGCCGTGATCACGATGCGCGAAATGCTCAGGCCGAAGTGCTGTTCGAAATCCGCGTCCTCGCTGGCGAGGATCGCTTGACGCAGCACAGGGGCGATTTCGTCGGAGTCGATGACGACGCGTCGTTCGACAGCGAACTCGGCGACCATTCGCCCGTCGCGCGCCAGCAGGCGGGTAATGGTCTTCGGCTGATACGCATCGAGCGCGCTGATCTCGGGAAGGTCGTCACCGTACGCGAACAGGAAACCGCTGATGCTGCCCAGCATCGCGGCCGTACAGAACAGGGCCGCGATCACCGCCTGTTTTGCCAGCCGGATGACAACCCGGGGCTTGGTGGTCCGTTCGCTCATCGTGGCCACGCCATCTTACCGCCGTGTTATCGTCAATTCACGCGTGTCAACATTGACTACGCTCCGCTCAGATTTAATAATACTTGAAGTGTTAACTCACCGCGTGAAGGACCTAACGACATGAGCAAAATCATCGGTATCGATCTCGGCACGACCAACTCCGTAGTGGCCGTCATGGAAGGTGGCGAGTCGGTTGTCATCACCAACCCGGAGGGTGGGCGCCTCACGCCGTCGGTGGTCGCATTCACGAAGTCGGGAGAGCGGTTGGTCGGTCAGGTCGCCAAACGTCAGGCGGTCACGAATCCGGAGAACACCGTGTTCTCGATCAAGCGCTTCATGGGCCGACGCCACGCTGAAGTTTCCGAGGAGATGAAGATGGTGCCGTACACGGTGCTGTCGGCCTCCAACGGGGACGTTCGCATCAAGACGCAGAGCGAGGAGTTCGCGCCGCCGCAGATCTCGGCGATGGTGCTGCAGAAGCTCAAGCAGGCTGCGGAGGAGTACCTCGGCCAGCCGGTGACGAAAGCGGTTATCACGGTGCCTGCGTATTTCAACGACGCGCAACGCCAGGCGACCAAGGAGGCGGGTCGGATTGCCGGCCTCGAGGTCATGCGCATCGTCAACGAGCCCACTGCCGCGGCGCTTGCCTACGGACTCGACAAGAAGAAGGACGAGACGATCGCCGTCTACGACTTCGGCGGCGGCACCTTCGATATCTCTATTCTCGAGGTGGGCGAGGGAGTCGTCGAGGTCAAGTCCACCAACGGCGACACGCACCTGGGTGGAGACAACCTCGACCATCGCATCATGGAGTGGATCATCGCCGAGTTCAAGAAGAGCGACGGCATCGATCTCGGCAAGGACCGCATGGCGCTGCAGCGGCTCCGGGAGGCGGCTGAGAAGGCCAAGATGGAACTCTCCACGGTGATGGAGACCGACATCAACCTACCGTTCGTCACGGCGGATCAGTCAGGCCCCAAACATCTGCAGATGAAGCTCACCCGCGCGCGGTTCGAGCAGCTCGTCGAGGATCTGCTGCAGAAGACCGTCGGCCCCACGAAGCAGGCATTGGCCGACGCGGCGTTGGGCTCCACGAAGATCGATGAGGTCGTGCTGGTCGGCGGATCGACCCGGATTCCCCGGGTACAGCAGATCGTGAAGGAGCTGTTCGGCATCGAGCCGCACAAGGGCGTGAACCCCGATGAGGTGGTGGCGATCGGAGCGGCCATTCAGGCGGGAGTTCTGGCGGGCGAGGTCAAGGATCTGTTGCTGCTGGACGTCACGCCGCTTTCACTCGGCATCGAGACACTCGGCGGCGTCATGACGACGCTGATTCCACGGAACACCACCATCCCGACCCGAAAGAGCGAGACGTTTTCGACCGCGGCCGACAGCCAGACGAGTGTTGAGGTTCACGTGCTGCAGGGCGAGCGTCAGCTCGCGCGGGACAACCGAACGCTGGGACGGTTTCAGTTGGTCGGCATTCCGCCGGCGCCGCGTGGGGTGCCTCAGGTTGAGGTGACATTCGACATCGACGCAAACGGCATGGTGAACGTGTCTGCCAAGGACAGAGGTACAGGCAAGGAGCAGCGGATCACGATCACGGCGTCGAGCGGCCTCAGCAAGGACGAGGTCGACCGGATGATGAAGGACGCCGAGGCGCACGCTGAAGAAGACCGCAAGCGGCGGGAGGAGATCGAGGCTCGGAACCGCGCCGACCAGGCCGTCTATGCCGGCGAGAAGATGCTGCAGGATATGGGCGCGAAACTGTCGGCCGAGGACAAGTCTGGAATAGAGGAAGCAATCGCGTCGGTGAAGAGCGCGATGGCGGCGGGGGATACAGACGCCATGACCAGCGCCATGGAACGGCTGACGCAGGTCCAGCACAAGGCGGCTGAAGCGGTCTACAAGCAGTCAGGTACTGGAGGTGCGGAGGGGCCGTCGGGCGCGGAAGCGCCAGGAGGCGCTGAGAGCGCCCCCGATGCGGGTAGTTCCGAGGGCGATGTGATCGACGCGGAAGTGGTGGACGACCAGAAGAAGTAGTCCCATGGATTTGTACGTCGTCCTCGGGCTGCCACACGGCGCGACGGAGTCCGAGATCAAGCGGGCCTACCGTCGGCTGGCACGGCGGTTTCATCCGGATATCAATCCTGGAGACCGCGCGGCGGAGGCCCGCTTCCGTCAGATCGCCGAGGCCTACGAGACGTTGACGGATCCCGACCGGCGATCGAGCTACGACTCAGGCGGTTCCCCTGACTCCAGCTCGCCGCGCCGGCCGAGCGGGTTCGAGGGGTTCGATTTCTCCACCAGCGCCGACCAGGCTGTCACCTTCGGCGATCTCTTCGCGGAGGTCCTGATCGATCGAGCGGCGCAGCGCCCGAGGCACGAGCGGGGCGCCGACTTGCACCACACGTTGCAGTTGTCGTTCGAGGAAGCGCTCGCCGGCGCCACGCGGTCCGTGACGGTGACACGTCGTGAGACGTGCCGCACGTGCTCCGGCGTCGGTCGCACGCGTGCGAGTGCGGGTCCGTGTCCTCTGTGTGAGGGCACGGGTGCCGTCCGTTCGGTGCGAGGGCACATGGTGTTTTCGCGAAGCTGCACGGCCTGCGGCGGGTCTGGCCTGCAGCGCCCGCAACCGTGCGAGTCGTGCGGCGGCGCCGGTCTCGAAACACGCAGCGAGACCGTGCAGGTCCGCATTCCGGCCGGAATCGGCGACGGCGCGCGCGTCAGAGTGCCAGGCAAGGGAAACGCGGGCGTGAGCGGCGGGCCGCCGGGCGATCTCTACATCACGACGCAGGTGGCGCTGCATCCGGTGTTTCGACGTGAGGGTGACGACGTCCACTTGGTGCTGCCGATTGCGGTTCACGAAGCGGCGCTCGGCGCGAGAGTGGAAGTGCTCACGCCGGATGGACCGACGCGATTGAGGGTGCCGCCGGGGACGCAGTCGGGACAGCGATTTCGCCTTCGCGACCGCGGCGCCACCTCGACCCGCGACGGGCGCCGTGGCGATCTCATCGTCGAGGTACGTCTGATGCTGCCGAAGGTTCTCGATGAGCGCTCGAAGGAGCTGCTGCGGGAATTCGGCGAGATCAACGGCGAGAACGTCCGCGATCGGCTCGAGACGGGCCACAGAGACGCAGAGTCACAGAGGTCGAAACTCTAAGTGTGTTCCAGGTATTTGATCACTCTGTGCCTCCGTGTCTCCGTGGTCTGTTGAGGAAATACGTGGTCTGGCGAGGAAGATGATGGCAAAGCGTACCGAGCGCGGGAAGGGGTACTGACATGATTAGTGCCGTCTCGCAGAAGTACGGCATTCATCCCCAAACGCTGCGACTGTACGAGCGCGAGGGCCTTCTGAAGCCGTCGCGAACCGAGGGCAATACCCGCCTGTACTCCGAGGAGGATCTCGAGCAGCTCGAGACCATCCTTGCGCTGACACGCGACCTCGGCGTCAATCTCGCCGGCGTTGAGATCATTCTCAACATGCGTCGGAAGATCGAAGGCATGCAGTCCGAAGTGAACGAGTTCATGGACTACGTCAAGCGTGAGCTGGCGCGCGGCATCGATGATTGGGAGCAGCGGCTCGGGACGGCGCTCGTCAAGTCGTCGCCGACCGATCTCGTGCGACGCACGACGGGTGACGAGCTTCAGAAATCGACGACCAAGACTTCCGATCCGAACTGATCCGTAGAAAAACGGAATCGAAAAATCGCAAGCGAAAAGTCAAGCGTCGATCGACGCGTACGCGCGAAGACAAGTACGCTAGGATCGCGAATTGTGAACTGCGTTCTGTGCGACGACACTGGCTGGAAGACGGTCGAAGCCAACGGTGTATCGCGCGTGACTCGCTGTGATTGCATGCGCGAGTCGGCTGCCGCTCGATTGCTGGCAGAGGCGCGAATCCCGCGTCGATACCAGCACTGCGATCTTACCAACTACATCGCGTACAACGAACGGCTCACCAAGGCATCGCAGCATGCGTCTCGGCTCGCGGAGGGCTTTCCGGTCGTTGATCGTGGACTGTTCTTGCTCGGCCCGCCCGGCGTCGGCAAAACCCATCTGGCCGTCGCGGTCCTGCGTCAGGTTATTACCACCCGCGGGGCTCGCGGCATCTTCTACGACACGCGCGACCTGCTGCGCGTCATCCGCAGTACCTACGATCCTGTGAATCAGGTCGCCGAGATGGACGTGCTTCGGCCCGTGATGGAGGCCGACATGCTGGTGCTCGACGACCTCGGCGCGGAGAAGACGTCCGAGTGGGTCGAGGAAACCCTCAATCACATCGTCAACGCCAGATACAGCGCACAGCGGACGACGGTGTTCACGTCGAACTACGAGGATAAGCCGGACACGACCGACCCTGATTCGCTGTTGTTTCGTATCGGATATCGGATGCGGTCACGACTCCACGAGATGTGCGAGTTCCTCGATCTGGATGGCGCAGACTACCGGGAGCTTCCTCCGAACGGCGGCGTCGACGATCTGGTCACCCTGTGGAAGCTCCGCAGCAAGGCATCCCGCAAGACCACACTGCCCTCACGGTCGGCAGGGCAGGCCCGCGCCCAGGTTCGCGAGCGGGACGGCAAGGCCGATCTCAAGTGGTCCGGCGGCCGGGCTGGGTCGTAGGTCGTCTTTGGTCTCTAGTCTTTGGTCTCTGGTCCTGACCAAAGACGACGAACCAAAGACTAAAGACTAGAGACGAAAGACTTTCCGTGCTCGGCCTCTACATCCACGTCCCGTTCTGCTCGGCTATCTGTAACTACTGCAATTTCAATCGTGGGCTCTTCGATGCGGGGCTCAAAGAGCGATACGTCGCCGCGCTGCTCGCCGAGATCGCGCGAGCCGGCGATGGCGTGCCGGCCGATACCATCTTCTTCGGTGGCGGCACGCCTTCGCTGCTCGAACCGGCGGAAGTGGCGGCCGTGATTCGCGCCTGCAAGAATTCGTGGTCAATGGCTCCCGAGTCCGAGATTACGCTCGAGGCGAACCCTGAGACCGTGACCCCGGAGCGTCTGGCCGGCTTTCGCAGCGCTGGCGTCAACCGGCTCAGCTACGGCGTGCAGTCGTTTCGCAATGATGAGCTCGAACGTCTCAGTCGCCTGCATTCAGCCGGTCGGGCGGTGGAGGCGTTTCATCTTGCGCGACGCGAGGGATTCGACAACATCTCGCTCGATCTCATGATGTGGCTGCCCCAGCAGACACTCGCGCACTGGCTCGAGTCAGTGGACCAGCTGATCGCCCTTGCTCCGGACCATGCCTCGATGTATCTGCTCGAGCTCTATCCCAATGCTCCCCTCCGCGACGCGATGGCACGTGCACAGTGGTCGCTGGCGCCTGAAGACGACGCAGCGGAGATGTACGTGTCCGGCCTCGACAGGATGGACGCCGCAGGCTATGTGCAGTATGAGATATCCAACGTGGCGCGCGCGGGCCGCTATTCGCGGCACAATCTGAAGTACTGGGCGGACGGTGAATGGCTCGGCTTCGGGTGTGGGGCGCACTCGACGCGCAACGGCACTCGCTGGAAGAACATGGCGGGGACCGAGGACTACATCGCCGCCGTCGAGGCGTCGCGACCGACTGTCATGGACGTCCGGTCGTTGTCGCCGCAGGAACGCCTGGAGGACGCGTTGTTCACCGGACTCCGGTTGAACGAGGGCCTGGACCTGGCCGCGGTGCGCGACCGATACCAGGTGGACGTCTGGGGCCTCTACGGCGAGGCACTCCAGCCTTTCGTGGATCAGGGCGTTCTGTTCTATGATGGCCGCTCTTTACGACTCCCTCGCGCGGGAATGTTACTCGCTCACGAGATCATGGCGGTTTTCATTCGTTAAGGTGTACGGTAGAGTAACGCCTTTCCCAGGAGGCTTGCAGATGCGACGACTTTCCGGGTTACTTTTGGCTGGCGCCCTCATGTTGCTGCCGGCGTTTTCGCAAGGCCACGAGGGCGCGCACGCCCAGGCGGCTGCCCCGGCGTTTACCTTCGATGGCGATGTCGCGCTCTGGACGCTCGCGATCAAGCCGGACAAGACCGCCGATTTCGAGACGATCATGGCGAAGGTCCGCGAGTCGCTACTGAAGTCCGAGAAGCCTGAGCGTAAAGCGCAGGCCGCCGGATGGAAAGTGGTCAAGGACATGAAGCCGCTGCCGGATGGCAACATCCGCTATACGCACGTCATCAATCCCGTCGTGAAAGGCGCCGACTACACAATCGTGGCGATTCTTTACGAGGGGTTCACCGATCCGACGGAACAGCGCGCCCTCTACGAGCAGTACCGTCTGGCGTTCGCCCAGAACTACGGCGCGAGTGTCGGAACCATCGTTGCCGATCTCTCGAAGCCCTGACCACGCGCCCGTCGCGTGCACGACACGAGCCACGAACGGCATTGCCGTTCGTGGCTCTTTTTTCAGGAGCGGGCTGTTGGCCTGCATGGAGTTTCGATGCGCACGGTCACGACGATACTGACGATGGTGGTGCTTGGCGGGCTCACGGTGCGTGCGCAGCAGGAGCCGCCGGTCCCGCCGCCACAGACGACGCCCGGGGCGGCCGTCCAGGGGCCCGCCGCGCCGCCGACGCCGGCGGCGGCCCGGACCTTCACTGCTGGTACCGGACTCCTCTTCAACGCCGTCCGCGCCGATCGAGTTGTGGATTTCGAGATGGTCGTCGGCTATCTGCAAGCCGCGCTCGAGAAGTCCACCGATCCTATGGTGCGCGCCCAGGCTCGGGGATGGCGCGTCTTCAAGGCGGCGGAACCAGGCCCGAATGCGACGGTGCTCTATGTGTTTCTGCTCGATCCGGCTGTCGGGGGTGCTGACTACGGTCTTGGGCGCATCCTGAGTGACGCGTATCCCGACCAGATCCAGGACATCTGGAAGCTCTACAGCGGGGCGTTGGTCGGCGGTGGCAGCCTGCTGAACCTCGCACCGGTGCAGGCGCCGCCTCCTCCGGTGCGCTAGCGCGACGCCTCTCGTTTAGAAGGCGATATTCAACCCCGCGTACACGCGTTGTACCACCGAGTGGAGCGGTTCGCCGCTAAGCGTGAAGACGCGGTAGTCGATTCGGCCCCTGATTGGTCCGACCAGTGACACCTTCACGCCGCCACCCGTGTTGATGCCGAAGTGGGTTTCGTCGCGAGTCCCGAGTTGTTCGCGATACATCCCGCCGCCGGTCGTCCCATAAAACTGCATTCCGGCGATCGGCACGGGAGTCTGCAGGAGCACGTTGCCCATGCCGGTTCTGAGCGACGGCGCCTCGTTGTCGAGCGCTTCGTTAGCCTCCGCGTACTCGAACTCGAAACCGATCACCAGCAGCCCCACCCCGATGGCCACGCCCTTTGCGGGCCGATTGGCTGGATTGAATGCGCCCCCGATGAACACCGTCGCATCCGCCAAAGCCGGTGACGCGGCCGCAACCGTCAGCATTGTCGCGAGCAGAAGGACGCGGATCCGTCGCATACCGAATGATACGATCGGTTCGCATCGGGCATCTCAATGGATCTGCGATCGACCGACGCCGAAGTGGGACCGGGCGTGAGCCTCGTGGAGCGCGTCCTCGCCGGAGATCCGCGCGCCGTGGCACGGGCGATGTCGCTTGTCGAAGACGAGACGGAAGCCGGGATCGGTCTGCTGCGAGCGCTCTTCATGCGTGCCGGGCGTGCGCGGCTCGTCGGGATCACCGGCCCGCCGGGAGCAGGCAAGAGCACACTCGTGGATCGATTGACGGGCGAGATACGCAAGGAAGGCAAACGCGTCGGTGTGCTCGCCGTCGATCCGACAAGTCCCTTCAGCGGCGGCGCCGTCCTCGGCGATCGTGTGCGAATGGGGCGTCACTTCGCCGACAGCGGCGTCTTCATCCGCAGTATGGCCACGCGCGGGCAGCTCGGCGGCCTGGCGCGTGCCACGAGCGACCTGGCTCAGATCCTGGATGCGTCCGGCGCGGATGTCGTGCTCATCGAGACGGTCGGAGTCGGTCAGGGCGAGGTCGATATCGTCCGGACGGCCGATGTGTGCGTCGTGGTGCTCGCGCCTGGTAGCGGCGACGAGGTGCAGGCGCTCAAGGCCGGCATCATGGAGATTGCGGACGTGTTCGTAGTCAATCAGGCCGACAGGCAGGGCGCCGACCACCTCGTGCAGGCGATTGCGGCGAATCAGTCGCTGCGTGCCGCCGGTCCCGCCGAGTGGCAGCCTCCGATCATGAAGACCGTCGCGACCACGGGAGACGGTGTGTCGGACGTCTGGGGAGCGATTGGGCGGTTCGTCGAGCACCAGGCGCAGGCGTTCGGACAACGACGCCGCACCCGCCAGGCGCATCGTCTGCGGGAGCTGCTCTCACATCGATTCCTGCGGCATCTCGAGGGCGTCTTGCTTCCTGGTGAACTGGACAGGATGATCGATCGCATCGCCGCCGGGGAGATCGATCCATACTCCACCGCCGATGAACTGCTCGAACGGTGCCTAGGACGTAGAGAACCGTAGGGCGGGTTCCGACGTAGGGCGGGTGCCGCGAACTAGAGACACGTAGGGCGGGTTCCGCGTAGCGGACCCGCCGGACTGTCCCGAAGAGAACCCGCCGGAGCCACGATGAAAGCCTACCTCGATCACATCGGCATCGCCGTCCAGGACATCGACGCCGCGCTCGCGTTCTATCGCGACGCGCTCGGTCTCGAGGTCGAGGGGCCGGAAGAGGTCCCGTCTCAACGCGTGCGTGCGCACCTCATCCCCGTGGGTCAGGCTGCCCTGGAGTTACTCGAAGCTACCGCGTCCGATTCACCCATCGCCCGGTATCTGGAGAAACACGGACCCGGAATGCACCATGTGACGCTCCGTGTCGACGATATTGGCGCGGCGTTGGATCACCTGAGGGCGCGCGGCGTGCGCCTTGTCGACGAGCAGCCAAGGCCTGGCGCTCAGGGATCGCTCATCGCGTTCGTCCACCCATCTGCATCACACGGCGTCCTCGTTGAACTGAAACAGGCTGCGATTCCTTCCTCGGCGCTCGTAGCGAAGCGAATGCGTCTGGGCAGCCTCGATCTGGTGAGCGTGCACGATGGTCTCTTTCGGCTCGATGGCGGCGCCATGTTCGGCGTCGTGCCGCGTCCGCTCTGGGAGACCCAGATGATGCCCGATGCCCGCAATCGAATTCTCATGGGCATGCGGCCACTCGTCATCGAGGGTGAGTGGGGCAGGATGATCATCGACTGCGGTGTCGGCGACAGGACGGACGCCAGGTCACGCGACATCTACGGGATCGATCGAACCCGTCACCTGGACCATGCGTTCGCAGAGGTTGGGCTGACCGCGGACTCGATCGACGTGGTTCTTGCCACTCACCTCCACTTCGACCACATCGGCGGTGCGACCAAGCGGGTCGACGGCAGGCTGGTTCCGAGATTTCCGAAAGCCAGATACGTGATCCGCGCCGCCGAGTGGGAGGATGCGACGCATCCTCACGAGCGGAGCCGCGCCAGCTATCTGCAGGATGACTTCCTACCGCTCGCGGAGGCAGGCGTGGTGGACTTCAACGCGGGGGATGAAGCTGTGCGGCCGGGAGTCCGCGTCGTGCGCACCGGCGGACACTGCGCCCAGCATCAGATCGTGTACATCGAGTCCGACGGAAAAACGGCGGTATTTGTCGCCGACCTTATTCCGACAACAGCGCACATTCGCGACGTGTGGATCATGGGCTACGACCTGTTTCCCATGGAGACGCTCGCGTTCAAGAGGCGCTTCATCCGCGAGGCGATCGATCGCGAGTATCTGATCTTCTTCGAGCACGATCCCGTGGTCTCGGCCGGTTACATCAGGGAGCAGGGCGGGCGACGATACGTGGAGCAGGTGTTGTAGAATTTCGAGTCCCGAGTTCCCGACCCCGAGTCCCGAGCCCCGAGTCCCCGGATCCCGATGAACTCCAGAGTCTGAACCCACATATGGAACACGCGCAGATCGGCATTATCGGTGGCAGCGGCCTGTACGACATGGCCGGCGTGACCGACCGCAACGAAGTGACACTGGCGACGCCGTTCGGCGATCCGTCGGGCCCGTACGTGACAGGCACGCTGCGTGGCCGGCGCGTGGCGTTTCTGGCGAGACACGGGGCAGGGCACCGCATCCTCCCGTCCGAGCTGAACTTTCGCGCCAACATCTTCGGCATGAAGCTTCTCGGGGTCGAATACATCCTCTCGGCGAGCGCGGTCGGCAGTTTGAAGGAAGAGTACAAGCCAACGGACATTGTGATACCCGATCAATTCTTCGATCGCACGAAGGGACGACCGAGCACGTTCTTTGGCCGAGGGTTGGCGGCCCACGTTGGATTCGCCCATCCCTTCTGCAAGCCGCTCAGCGTGCTGGCCTATGAATGCGGGGCGACGGCGGGGGCGACCATACACAAGGGTGGCACCTACGTGTGCATGGAGGGCCCGCAGTTTTCCACGCTCGCCGAGTCGAAGCTGTATCGCAGCTGGGGGATGGACATCATCGGGATGACCAACCTGCAGGAGGCCAAGCTCGCGCGTGAGGCGGAAATCTGCTACACGACGCTCGCCCTGGTGACTGACTATGACTGCTGGCACCCGGACCATGACTCCGTGACGGTGGACATGGTCATCTCGACCCTCATGCAGAACGCGAAGATGGCGCAGGAGATCATTGCCGGCACCGTGGCTCGCCTGCCGTTCGAGCGCACCTGCGAGTGTGCATCGGCGCTGAAGTACGCGCTCATTACCAGGCCTGACGCGATCGCCGATCAGGTCAAGAAGGATCTCGCGCCCATCATCGGCAAGTACGTGGCATAGGACCACGAAGATCACGAAGAGCGCGAAGGCCACGAGGCTCGACAACCATAGAGAAGACCTTTCGTGTGCTTCGTGGTTAAAGGTAAACATGAAACTCATCGTCACCGGCTCGATCGCGTACGACTACCTGATGTCGTTTCCAGGGACGTTCACGGAACACTTTCTCCCGGACCATCTCCAGCGGCTCAGTCTCAGCTTTCTCGTGGATTCGATGGACAAGCGACGAGGGGGCTGCGCGCCGAACATTGCGTACACGCTGGCGCTGCTGGGCGAGCGGCCGTATCTGATGGCCACCGCCGGGCAGGACTTCGGTGAGTATCGGCAGTGGCTAGAGGCGGTCGGCGTGAACACGTCGCTGGTTCAGCAGGTGCCGAACAAGTTCACGGCGTCCTTCTTCTGCAGCACGGACGAGGCGAACAATCAGATTGCGTCGTTCTACACCGGCGCGATGGCCCACGCGGCCGAACTGTCCTTTCGGACCGTCGAGGCGCCGGGCCTGGTCATCATCTCCCCGAACGATCCGGCTGCGATGATTCAGTATGCCGAGGAGTGCCGAACCCTCCGCGTGCCCTTCATCTTCGATCCCGGTCAGCAGTGCGCGCGCATGTCAGGGGCGGAGCTGCGCGACGGCATCGTGGGCGCGAAGACGGTGATCTGCAACGACTACGAGTTCGAGCTCATTCGTCAGAAATGCGAGATGGGGGAGGACGACGTGCTGCGGGTGGCCGAGGTGCTGATCGTGACGCGTGGAGAAGATGGCTGCTCGATTTATGCAGGCAAGGACCGCACGGACGTGAAGGCCGTGCCGCCGTCCAGGATTGTGGATCCTACTGGAGTCGGCGACGCGTTTCGCGGCGGGCTCATGAAGGGGCTGGCCATCGGTGCGTCGTATCAGGCCAGCGCCCAGCTCGGGAGCGTGGCGGCCACGTACGCGCTGGAGCACCTTGGTGGTCAGAGCCACGCCTACACGGTGGCGGAGTTCTCGGCGCGGCACGAGAAGCACTTCGGCGCAGCCCCCGCATTGGCGTAGCTACCGGTTGCGACGGCTCCCCAAGGCCAAGTCGATACGGTAGCGCAGGCCGGGCGCGCTCCCGTGTTGGGGAAGCTTGGTAAACCGTTCGATCGAGCCGGCCTCCGTTGGCCTCGATGACTCGTTGCGACGCCAGGTTGTCGGGGTCGGTCGTGATCTCCACGTAGTCGAGGCCCTCGGCCCGCGCCTCTGGGAGAACAAGCGCCAAGGCCTTCGTGGCATACCCCCTGCCTTGCTTCCACGGCACCACCGCATAGCCGATGTGCCCGAGGCAATGCGGTGGGAGCGCGGACGTGCCGGGCTGCCACCGGAATCCGATGCTCCCGGCGAACTCGTCGTCCCACATCCACCGCCTCCATCCGGGTAGTCGCGGAACGTAGGAGCCGTCGGGCAGCGCGATCGGTGATCCCTTCGCCTCGCGGTCGTCCATGCTGGCGAGGAACGCGTCGGCGTCGGCGGCGATGAGCTGAAGCTCCTCGCGCGCCGCCTCAGCACCGCGAACGTTGTCCGGCGACCAACCCTGCTCGAGCGCAGCCACGTAGCTCGCCAGGTACTCACGCGACGGCCGAACGAGTCTCATGTGGGTGTCACCAGAAAGGTCGTCATTACGTTCACGCACAGCCCGAACAGCCCGCGCCTCTCAGTGAGTCGAGAGTACCAACGTGCCGCCTGTTGGGCTGCCCGACTCCGGCGCTCACTTTGTAGCCTCCCAGTGAAACTTGTGCAGGAGTCGATGCACGACGGGTGCGAGGATGATGGCCGTTGCGACAAGGAACACGAGGCCGGCGTAAAGAGCGTACAGACCGGCGAATAGCTTGCCTCCTGCGGTCTGGGGGTCTTCGACTGGGCCCATACCGCCGAGTAGCATCGCCGCGTTCAAGAAAGCATCCAGCCAGGGAAGCCGTTCGTAGTACCGGAAGCCCGCCATGCCCATCAATAGAGAGGCAAGCATCAGCCCGGCCGCTCCGAGCGTGTGCCGCAGCGCTCGCCGCAGAAAGTGCGCTCGGGAAAGAGGGCGATGCCTTTTTGATTCGTACATGGATCTGTCTGCCTAACGTGTCCTAACGAGCAGCGTCAGGGCGATGTGAAAAGAGACAACCCTCGTCGGGCGGTGCCCAGGATCGACCACTCCCAGCCAACACCCAAAATAACCAACCCGAGGAGGGTCATACCGAACACCAACAGCCAGAAGGTGACTGGCCGGTTTGTCCGGTCGACATGCCCGTCATCCACGTCATACAGCGTGCCGCTAAAGACGGCCATGGCGGCGTAAGTCAGGAAACCACCGCCGATCAGCGTGGCAATGACGCGGAGTCCTTCTCGTGTGCCCATCAAAGTCTCCGAGATCGCCCCGATAAGGAAGACAGCGGCTAGCCCGAGGAGAACCCCGAGGAGCACATGATGTGTACCGAATCTCGACGACTGATGTCAGTCATCGAATTACCTCGTCTTCGAATGACCTGAGTCTTCGAAGTTGCAGCCTAGCGCTTCTCAACGATCGAACGATTCTCGACGGGATGATTCGGTCAGCCGGATGACGTACCGCTCCGGATCCTTTCGGAACATCTCCTGCAACTCGCCGAGGCTGCGTGCGCCGCCGTAGCTGATGGCAGAGCAGAGGTGCTTCAACATGTCGCGGAGCAGCGGCCGTACGGAGCCGCGCGCCGGGACACTGATTTCCATCCCTTCGGCACCGAGCGCCTCGACATCGGCGGCGTCGAGATCCTCCACGTCCAGGCGATCGACGATCGCTTCGAGCGATGCCATCCCTCGAAACACCTTGAAGGGGACCCTTACCGTTTTGTTCGATTCCGGGACGACGACGGGCTTCTGGACGACATCACCCGGTGTTTCCGTCGTGCCGGCAAACGCGCTCCCGAGCATCACGGTGTCGCCCCCGAAGGTCAGCGCCTGCACGAGCGCGCCATGGCGTCTGACGCCGCCGTCGGCAATGAGCGGCACGCGCCCTGCGGCGGCCCGGCATTCCACGAGCGCCTGCACTTGCGGCACGCCGAAGTTCGTGTTGAGACGCGTGGTGCACCCGCCGCCAGGGCCGATGCCGACCTTGATGCCGTCCACGCCGCGTTCCAGGAGGAACCGCACGCCCTCTCCCGTCGCGACGTTGCCTGCCACGAGTTCGACGTCCCCGAATCGTTTGCGGAACTCCGCAATCGCGTCGGCCATCACGGACGAGTGGCCGTGTGCGATGTCGATGACGAGCACATCGACCTGGGCGCGGATGAGCTCGGCTGCTCGTTCTAGATAGTCACCCTTTGCGCCGATGGCCGCGCCCACTCGAAGCCGGCCCTGTGCGTCGCGTGTGGCGAAGGGAAGCTGCCGCTGGGCGATGAGATCTTTCGCCGTGATTAACCCCAGCAGCGTCCCATCGGCGCGCAGCAGGGGAAGCTTCTTCACCTTGTGCGTCCGCATCGTCTCTTCGGCTTGCGCCGTCCCGTCGTCACCGGTGTGCACCACCAGCCGGTTGAGCGGCGTCATGCGTGATGCAACGGTTCCACTGAGATCCCCGAAGCGAAGATCGCGGGTCGTCAGCAGGCCCTGCACCCGGCGCTGATCGTCGAGCACGACGAGCGTACCGACTCCGGTGTTCTGCATCCGGGCGGCCGCCGCCGAGAGGCTGTCTCCATCTCCGATCGTGTAGGGATCGCTGATGACGCCGTGCTGCTTGCGCTTGACGATCTGGACCTCACGTACCTGCGGGTCGATCTCGCCGCTTCGAAAGCCGCGGTCGATGATCCCGATGCCACCCTCTTCCGCGACCGCGATGGCCATGGCGGACCGCGTCACCGTGTCCATGTTGGCAGAGACGATGGGCCGCTTGATCGTCAGACGCCTGGAGAAACGAGACGTGAGGTCGATCGTGGCAGGGTCGCGGCGTTCGACGACACTGTATTGCGGTGTGAAGAGGAAGTCGTCGAACGTGCAGCCGCGCACGAGGGAGAGTAGATCATTCATAGGTTAGGGCCACAGAGACGCGGAGACACAGAGACACAGAGACACAGAGTTTCCTAACTTACTCTCTTTTGAAACTCTGTGTCTCCGTGCCTCTGTGGCCTGGAGAGGTGGCTGTCGCCGAGCTACAGGCCCGCAGCGTGACGCGTCCGGGCCGCGGCGACAATCTGCGCGTACTTGGCCTGCATCAGTTCCCACTCTGTCTCGACGAGTGAGACTCGGGCGTCGTTCAATTCGGTGGCGGTGATGACACCGTTCTCGTACGAAACCTCTGCGATGGAAAGCCCTTCGCGCGCCAGTTCCACAGCTTTCTCCTGAGTGGCAACGATCTCCCGTGCCCCTTCAAGCGCCGTGGACGCCGAGGCCAGTTCGAGGCGTGCGGCGTCGAGCGCTGCGTTCACGCCATGCTCGGCTTGACGCACCCGGGCCGACGCGGCGCTCCGTCGTGCGGACACCGCGGGCCCGTTGAAGAGCGGCACCCGAACACCCAGGCCGAACTGAAAGCTGCGGCTCGAGCCATCGAGCAGCGAGTCGAGCCCGTCTTCCTGGTGCTGGAAGCTACCCGACAGCGCGACAGTTGGCTTCCGCTCCGCGTTCGCCAGCGACACTTGACGTTCTGCCGTCTCGCGCTGCTGGCCGATGGCGCGGATGTCAGGACGACTTGCAATCGCTCCCTCGAGGACAACCCCATCCGGCAGCGACGGCACGTCATCGAGGGAGCCGGAGAGCTGGAGCGGGTCGCCCTGCGGCAGTGAGAGGACGTTGCGCACTGCCTGGTAAGACGACGGAGGCGGAGCTGCGCGCCCGTATCAGCGTGGCCCGAGCGTTGGCCAACTCGACCTCAGCGCGCAGCACGTCGAGCCGCGCGGCAGAACCAGCCTCGAAACGCACCTTCGCGAGATCGAGATGTCGTTCGGCAATATCGACGCCTTCGGTCGCTACCCGAACGCCCTGATCGGCCGTCAGCGCTGCATAGAACGTCTCGTACACCCGGAGCGTGAGCCCCTGCTCCGCACGCACGACTTCGAGCCGACTTCCTTCGCTTGCAGCCGCCTGCGCTCCATACGCGTGCGAGAGGCGTCCCCCGGTGTAGAGGGGCTGCGTCAGATCGAAACGCACGATGTTGACGCGTGTCAGGTTGGCGCGAAATGTCTGCTCACTCTCGGCAAAGATTCCCGCCGGAATCCGAAGGATCGGCGATTCCTGGAGCGGCGTGTAGAGAAAGTTGAAATCGAGGGAAGGCAAGAACGCCGCGCGCGCCTCGAGAACGTTGGCCTGGCTTTCGCTGAATCGTTCCCTGGTGCCCTTCAGCCCCTCATTTCTCGACGCGGCGAGATCCAACGCACGGTCGATGGTCAGCGGCGCCGCCAGGGGCGATGGAGCCTGAGCGAATACCGAGGCCACGCTCAGAAAGGCTCCGACGAGCGCGAGCAGCACCAGCACACCGGTGACGCGAGCCGCGGTACGAAGACCTGGGGGCAGCGGCGCCTGTCGCCACGCCTTGACGCGTGCCACGGCGCCCTCGAGCAACAAGTAGGCCACCGGTACGACGACAAGCGTCAGCAGCGTCGATGTGATCAGGCCTCCAATCGTGGCAATCGAGATCGGTGCGCGGAACTCGCTGCCGTCGCCATTGGCCCAGGCCGATGGGAGCATCCCGAGAATCATGGCGACAGTCGTCATCACGATCGGCCTGAGTCGCACCGGCCCCGCCTGGAGGAGGGCTTCCTTCAACGCGAGTCCTCCGTGACGAAGCTGGTTCGTGTAGTCCACCAGGAGGATGGCGTTCTTCGTCACCAGCCCCATCAGCATGACGACGCCAATCATGGCGGGCATGCCGAGGTTCATTCCCATGGCCAGCAGCAAGAGCAGCGCCCCGACGAGCGCCAGGGGCAACGAGAGCATGATGATGAACGGCTGGAGGAACGACTCGAACTGCGACGACAGCACGATATAGATGAAGGCAATCGCCAGAATCATCGCGAGCCCCATGGCCGCCGCGGACTCCTGCATCAACTCGACGTCGCCCGCGAATCCCCACTCGAAGGTGGAGGGCATGGAGACCGACTCCACGACGCGCTGCACGTCGGCTGTCACCTGACCCAGCGCGTAGCCGCTCGCCAGATCGATGCCAATCTTCGCCTGCTTCCGCCGCTGTTCGCGATCGATGTTGCTCGGCCCAACGGCGGGAGCGAACCGGACGATGTCGCTCGCGCGGACAGCCGCGCCGGTCGGCGAGTAGAGCGGCGCCCGCAGCATCGCCTCTGGGTTGTTGCGGTACTCGGGTGCGAGTCGAACTCTGATGTCATGCTCGCGGTCGCCGTCGCGCAGGCGTGTGGGGACTACACCTTCGACCATGCCTCGGAGTTGCATCGCGACGCTGCCGACACTGAATCCCATGTCGGCGGCGAGCGAACGATTGACTCGCGCCACCACTTCTGGCTGGCCGCTCACGAGGCTGTTGCTGACGTCAACGGCCCCTGGAATCTCTCGGACCTTGGCCTGGATCTCGCTGGCGATCCGTTGGAGCGTCACCAGATCGTTCCCGCGAACGAAGACGTTGATCGGGGGTTCGTAGGGAGCGCCCTGCATGAACTCAGGGTCGCCAACCTTGCCGTCCACGAAGGGAATGTCCGCAAGGAGTGCGCGGACCTGTTCCTTGATCTCCCCGATCCCTCGCTCCCGCTGATCCTTCTTCGTGGTGCGCACGCGAAGGCTCGACGCCCTGGTCTGCCCATTCACGCCCACGGTGCTGAATACCTGCGTGACTTCCGGGATCTCCAGCAGTGAGCGTTCCACACCTGAGACGGTCGCGACGCTCTGGTCGAACGAGGTTCCTGGGGGCAGCTCGACGATCACAAGAAACTCGCCCCGATCCTCGGCAGGGACGAACTCCGTCGCCATCATCGTCGCCGCGCTCAAGCTGCCAAGGAACACCGCGGCGGCGACTCCCAGGGTTTTCCAGGGATTGTTGAGCGCGACCGCGAGGATACGGTGATATCCGCGGTCCAGACTGTCGTACGCCCGGCCCATCCGTTCGAACAGTCTTCCGGTCCGCGAGCGCGTGCGCTCCTCGGGCGGAATGAAGCGGACGAACCGTGACGAGAGCATGGGGTCGAGCGTAAAGGCGACGAGGAGCGACATCGCCACCGCGAAAGCAATGGTCAGCGCAAACGACTTGAAGAACTGGCCGACGATGCCCGTCATGAAGCCGACGGGAAGGAAGACCGCCAGAATCGTGAACGTCGTGGCCATGACGGCGAGGCCGATCTCCGATGTGCCACGGCGTGCCGCGGTCATCGGATCTTCGCCGTGCTCCAAGTGCCGGAAGATGTTCTCCCGTACCACGACGGCGTCGTCGATCAGGATGCCGATGACGAGTGACAGCGCCATCAGCGTCATCATGTTGATGGTGAAGCCGGCCACCCACATGAAGAAGAAGGTAGAAATGACGGATGTCGGCAGGGCCAGGGCAGTGATGAGCGTGGACCGCCAATCGCGCATGAAGACGAAGATCACGAGCACGGCCATCAAGCCGCCGAAGATGATGGCCTCGCGCACCTGCGCGACGTTCTCCTTGATGAACTCAGAATCGTCGTGCACCGCCTTGATTTGCAGGGCGGGGAACGTGGCGCGCGCGCGTTCGAGCGTTGTCTGAATCCGCTCCGCGATCGCAGCGGTATTGCCGCCCGACTGCTTCATGATTGAGAAGGACACGGCGTCGGCGCCATCCAGTCTGGTCGTGGATGTTCGTTCCTCGAAGCCGTCAACCACGCGACCAATGTCGCGGAGTCGAACCGTGGAGCCGCCGGCGGATCGCAGGATCACGTTTTCGATTTCGTCGACCGTCGTGAATTCGCCCTTCGTCCGGAGCGCAATCGTCTGCCCCGGCTGCTGCATTTGTCCGCCAGGCAAGTCCAGGTTGTCCGCAGCAAGCGCCTCGGCCACGATCGACACCGGCAAGCCGAGCGCCTCGAGACGGCCGGGATCGAGTTCCACCTGGATCTCACGCACCTCGCCGCCGTTCACTTCGACCGCCGCCACGCCGTCGATCTGTTCCAGGAGCGGCTTCAAGTCGTCTTCCACTTGCCGACGCGTCACGTCCGATCGTTGTGACGATGAGACGGCGAACGTCATGATCGGGAGCGCCGAGACGTCGAACCGGACGATGGTCGGGTCTTCGATCTGTTCAGGGAGGCGACTGCGAATCGCAGCCACTTTCTCACGCACTTCGGCGGCCGCGGTTTGGGGATCGACCTCGAGGCGCAACTCCAGTCCGATGAGCGCGCGCGACTCGGTCGAGGTGGACATGACGCGCTTGACGCCGTTGATGCCCGCGACGGCATCCTCGATCGGTCTTGTGACGAGGGTCTCAACTTCCTCCGGGGACGCGCCCGGATAGACCACGCTGATATTGACGAAGGGGAAGTTGACCTCGGGGAAGAGGTCGATGCCCAGGCGCGTGAGCGACACGATGCCCAGCACCATGAAGCTCATGATGACCATCGTCGCGAAGACGGGTCTGCGGATGGAGAGGTCAGAGATCCACATGGACGATTACCGTGCGAAAACGGGGTTGACCTTGGCGCCCGTCGCCACATCCTGACGGGCGTCGGACACGATCGTGTCTCCGGCGCTCAGACCGGCGGCGATCTCGGTGACGACGCCGTCGGTCAGTCCCTCGGTCACCGGCACCGCCTGAATGGTGTCGGCTTGGATGCGGAGTGCCACGCGCTTTCCATCCCGGGTCGTGACGGCATCGCGCGGCACGGTCAGTACTTGTTCGGCGCGCTTGAGCGGGATGGCCGCCGAGCCGTACATGCCCGACAGCACGGTCGAGCCGGGGTTCGCCATACGAACCTCGATTCGGAAGTGGCGGTTCCGTGCGTCGATCTCCGGCGCGATGGCGGCAACGCGCCCCTCGAAGACCTGGCCTGGGAGAGCCTGCGCGGTGACGCGTGCGGGCATGCCGACGCGAAGGCGGCCGGCCTCGAGCTCTGACACGCCGGCTTCGAGCTTCATGACACGCAGGTCTGCGATGACCACCACAGGCTCGTCGCCGGGCCCAACCAGGCTCCCCGCGTCGTAGTGCCGCTCGACGATGACCCCATCGACGGGCGAGGTGAGAGTCGTGTCGCGCTGTACCTCACCGGCGCGGCGCAGAGCCGCTTGTGCCTGCGCGAGGTTGGCCTGTGCGAGGTCGCGTTGCGCGACCGCCGACCGCCTGCTGGTGTCGGCTGCGTCGAGACGCTGCTTCGGCAGGGCGCCACGCTCGAAGAGGTTCTGCGCGCGCTCGTGCTCGAGGATGGCGTTCGCCAGAGACGCTTCGGCGGCCTCGACCCCCGCGCGCGCGACGTTCACCGTCGCGGTGGCTGCGTCCACCTGCGCGTCGATCTCACGGCGGTCGATGGAGGCGACCACCTGTCCCGCACGGACGCGATCGCCGATGTCCACGGCAACGCTCGAGAGCGTGCCGGGGAGCTTCGCTCTGATCTCGACACGTGTCTGGGGCATGAAATTGCCGGAAATCTGGAGTGACGACTCGAGATCGCTGACGCCGACCTCGAGCGCCGCCACGTCGATGCGGTGCTCCGACAGGGCCACTTCAGCCGAGGCAGCGGATTCGGTCTCGCTGCAGGCGGGGAGTGACCCGAGCGCGAGCAGCGCGACGATGCCGAGCGCTCGGACGCGCCCGATGCGCGGGAGCGAAAGAGGGAGCGAGCGAAGCCAAGAGTTACGAATCATGGAGCACCTTTGAAGAGACGCCTACTGCGTGGAAGGGGCAGTCAGAGGCAACGAAGGTCGTGCCGACGTCTGTTGTGAATCCTGCGAGCATCGTTTCGAGCAGGTCGTGGGCCAGCGCGTCGGGGTCTTCGGCCGGGGCGAGGCGATGAGCGAGGCCGATCGTCGCGGCGCCGAGCATGCCCACCCACAATACGTGCAGCGCCGCGGCCGGGTTCAGGCGCTTCGAGAACTGTCCGCGCTCGATGCAGGCTTGAATGTCGGCCTCGAAGAGCGCCGTTGTTTCCTGGAAGAACTCGAACCGCTGAAAGTCCTGGTTGAGGCTGGGCACGGAGCGATCGACGAACATCAGATCGAAGTACTCCGGGTGCGTCTTGGAGAACTGATAGAACGCCCACAGTCCGCCCCGCACGCGGTCGAACGGATCCGCGATCTGCGCGCAGGCGGCGCCTCCGCAACTGGCGAGCAGCCGAAAGCCCTCTTCGGCGAGGGCGAAAAAGATGTCGTCTTTGCTGGGGAAGTAGCTGTAGATCGCCGCCGGGCTGTACTCGATGCGTTCCGCGATCTTCCGCATCGAAACGTTGCGGTAGCCCTCGGTGACGAACAGTTCGCGCGCCGCGGTCAGAATGGCCTCGCTGATCCGGTCACGCTCTCGTTGCTGGCGTTCCTTTGTGCCCATGAACACCAATCATGTACTAAACAGTGTTCAGATGTCTAATGGTGTTTGTCGCGCACCGCATCAAGTCTCGCAAGTTTCCGTCCCAGCCTGGTTGGTGGCTGCTGCTGGCCGTGTAACCACATGCGGACCAACAACTTGCCTGCGAATGTCGACCACGGAGCCATGTCGGAGACGGCCGGGGCTTGTGGACAGAGTGCGGAAAAACCGGCGGTTCGGTGCGCAAATGGCGGCAGGCGATCCGAACAATAATGATTGCCGATGGCGCGCTCGAAGACGACCACGTATCTCATCTGCGCCGCGGCGTGGGCGGTGCCAGGGGCCGGCCACCTGTGGCTTGGCCGGCTGCAGAAGGGGTTCGTGCTCCTTATCGCGCTCCCGCTGATGTTCATCACAGGTCTGCTGCTCGACGGTCGCCTGTTTCCGTTCGAGCTCGGGCAACCGCTCGTGGCCCTGGCCGCGTTTGCCGACGTCGGGATGGGCGTGCCGTACCTCATCGCCAGCGCGATGGGCGGGGGATCGGGAAACGTCATCGCCCAGAACTTCGAGTACGGCAACGCGTTTCTGATCGTCGCCGGCCTGCTCAACATGCTGGTCGTGCTCGACGCGTTCGACACCGCGGAGGGGCGCAAGTGAGCACGCATCTTGGAGCCATGGTGCTGTTCGCGCTGTTCGTTTCTGTGGTCTTCGCCACGTTGATGCGCGATGAACCGACGGCGCAGGTGCGTCTGGGATTGCGGTTGTTCGGCGGACTCGTCGGTGGTGGAATTCTGGCCGGCTGGCTGCTATACCCGCTGCCGTTCTGAGTGGCCACCCGCACCGTTCGCTTGTGGGCTCCTGTCGTCGTCTACATGGCGGCGATCTTCACCGCCTCCTCGATGAGTGCTCCTCCCATTCCTGGAGGCGCTGACAAACCGTGGCACACCCTCGGCTACCTCGGCCTCGCCATCGTGGTGGTCCGCGCGCTCGCCGGCGGCCTCCCTCGTCGCATCAGCCCGCGGATCGTCGTCTTGTCGGTCTGCCTCGTGGTGCTGTACGGAATGAGCGACGAGCTGCATCAGATGTTCGTCCCCGGCCGCACCGCCTCGTTCGACGACCTTCTTGCCGACGCGATCGGCGCTCTCGTTGGCGCAAGCCTGTGCTGGGCGTGGGGTATAATCACGCCGACCTCGCGCGATGAGCTTTGACAATCTTCTTCTCGAGCGAGACGGCGCGGTGGCCGTGTTGTCCATCAACCGGCCGAGGGTCCTCAACGCGCTCAATACCCAGACAATCAGCGAACTGCGCGAAGCCGTGCTGGAACTGAAGGGCGACGCCGCCGTGCGGGCGGTGATCCTGACCGGCGCGGGCGAGAGGTCATTCGTCGCCGGGGCCGACATCACAGAACTCGCCAACGTGCCTGGCGCGCAGCTGAAGGAATACGCCGAGCGCGGTCAAGACGTGTTCGACCTCATCGAGCACATGGGCAAGCCCGTGCTGGCGGCGATCAACGGCTATGCGCTTGGCGGCGGTTGTGAGCTGGCGATGGCCTGCACCCTTCGCATTGCGGCGGACACGGCGAAACTCGGTCAGCCGGAGATCGATCTCGGCGCCATTCCCGGATTCGGCGGGACGCAGCGGCTGACGCGTCTGGTCGGGAAGGGAGCGGCGCTCGAACTCCTCCTGACCGGTCGACAGATCACAGCCGATGAAGCGCTGCGGATTGGCCTGGTCAACCGGGTGGTGCCGGCAGCCGATCTGATGAGCGAGTCGAGAGAGATGGCTCAGGCGCTTGCAGCGAAGGCGCCCGTGGCGGTGCGGTATATCCTCGAGTCAGTGCATCGAGGGTTCGACGCCCCGTTCGATCAGGCGCAGTCCATGGAGGCGGCGCTCTTCGGTGTCATCGCATCCACCGACGACATGCGCGAAGGCACGGCTGCGTTCCTCGAGAAGCGAAAGGCGCGTTTCACAGGCAGATGAAGGAACTTCAGGGATCACGTACCGCATCCGGCTGCCGGTTCGCCATCGTGGCGGCGCGCTTCAACGAGACGGTCACCGACGGGCTCCTGCGCGGCGCGCTCGAAGCGTTGGCCGAAGCGGCCGTGCGTGACGAGGACGTGACAATCCTTCGAGTCCCTGGATCCTTCGAGATTCCCGTGGCCGCGCTTCGCGTGGCCGAGACCGGCGAGGTCGATGCGGTCATCTGCATCGGATGCTTGATCAAGGGCGATACGATGCACTTCGAATACATCGCCGGCTCCGCGTGTCAGGCGATTGCGAATGCTGCCGGTGCGACCGGCGTGCCGATGACGCTCGGCGTGCTGACCACGCTCACCGAGGAGCAGGCGATGGCGCGTGCCGCCGATGGTCCCGACAACAAGGGACGCGAAGCCGCGTTGGCGGCTGTCGAGATGGCGACACTGTTCCGTCGGCTGCAGGAAGGTGCAGGCGAGTGACGACCAAGACCGCTCGAGGACGGTCGGAACATGCGCCGCGAGAGCCGCGGCACCGCGCACGCGAGGCGGCCGCGCAGATGCTCTATCAGTGGGAGGTCGGACGGTCGCCGATGTCGACCGTGGTCGAGACCTTCTGGCTGCACGATCAGCCCGACTCCGCCGGGCTTGCCGATGATGCCCGCGCGTTCGCCCTGAGACTTGCGACGGGCGTGGCCGACACGGTGGCGAATCTCGATCCGGTCATCTCGGATGCCGCCGAGCACTGGCGGATCGAGCGCATGAACGTCATGGATCGTCTGATTCTCCGCCTCGCCGTCTACGAGTTTCTGCACGAAACCGACACGCCCTCCAGGGTCATCATCAACGAAGCCCTGGAACTGGCGCGCACGTTCAGCAACGATGACTCCGTGCGATTCATCAACGGGATCCTCGACGCGATCCGCAAACGGCTCGAGCGCGAATGACGACGACAGACGAATCCGATCAGGTCGTCCAACGCCGCGCCAATCTCGAGGACTTGCGAAAGCTCGGTGTGGATCCATATCCACGCCGCTTCGACGTCCAGGATGCGATCGACGCGGTCGTGCAAGCACACGGCGCGAAGAGCGCCGAGGCGCTCGACGCCGAGCCGATCACCACTCGCACCGCCGGCCGAATCCTGACGATCCGCACGTTCGGCAAAGCAAATTTTCTGGTGCTGTCCGATGGCAAGACTCGCGTGCAGGTGTACGTCCGGCAGGACGCCCTGTCCGAGCGGGATTTCAAGCTCTTCAAGCTTCTGGACTTCGGTGACTGGGTCGGCGTGGAAGGGCGGCTCTTTCGCACCAAGACCAACGAATTCACGATCTGGGCGTCCAAGCTGGAGTTTCTCGCGAAATGTCTCCTGCCGCTGCCCGAGAAGTGGCACGGTTTGACCGATGTCGAGACTCGCTACCGGCAGCGTTACCTTGACTTGATCGTCAACCCGGACGCGCGGCGGGTCTTCGAGGTGCGCAGCCGCGTGGTTGCGTCGATGCGTGAGTTTCTGACCGCCCGAGGTTTCCTCGAGGTCGAGACGCCCATGATGCAGTCGATTGCGGGAGGCGCCCTCGCCAGGCCTTTTACGACGCACCACAACGCGCTCGACATCCCGCTGTACATGCGTGTGGCTCCCGAGCTGTACCTGAAGCGACTGACGGTCGGAGGCATCGAACGAGTGTTCGAGATCAATCGGAACTTCCGGAACGAAGGCGTCTCGACTCAGCACAACCCCGAGTTCACGATGCTCGAGTTCTACTGGGCATACGCCGACTACACCGACCTCATGACGCTGACCGAGCAGATGTTGGTCGAAGTGGCCCAGAAATCCATCGGGTCAGACCAGGTTCAGTACGGCGACGCCACCATTTCCCTGCGGCCGCCTTTTCGTCGTCTCTCGCTGCGGGAGGCGGCTCGGGACGCCGCCTCGAAGCGCCTGGGTGCTTCGGTCGACCCAGGCGATCTGCGGACGCGTGAGGGGGCTGCGGCGCTTGCCGGCAAGCTGGGCGTCGCCGTTGAAGCAGCCATGGGTGCGGGGAAGATCACGGCGGCCATCTTCGAAGCACTGTGCGAGGACGATCTCGTCCAGCCGACGTTCGTCTACGATTTCCCGACCGACGTGTCGCCGCTCTCCAAGCAAAAGCCTGACGATCCCGACACCGTCGAGCGATTCGAGCTGTACGTGGCGGGCTTCGAGGTGGCGAACGCCTTCAGCGAGCTGAACGACCCAGTGGAACAGGAGCGCCGGTTCGAGGAGCAGCTTCGTCAACGCGTCGGCGGGGACGAAGAGGCCCATGCAATGGACGCCGACTACATTCGCGCGCTGGAGTTCGGTATGCCGCCGGCCGCGGGTGAGGGCATCGGCGTCGATCGTCTGGTGATGCTGCTGACGGGGAGTCCCTCGATTCGAGACGTCATCCTGTTCCCGCTCATGAGACCGAAATAGGGCAATAAAAGTTGAATAAAACAACGTGGCCTTTGAACTTTTTATTGCCCTCCGCTACCTCCTGGCTCGCCGTAAACAGGCGTTCATCTCACTCATTTCCCTGATCTCGACCGTCGGGGTGGCTGTCGGTGTGATGGCGCTCGTGATCGCGTTGGCGCTGATGACAGGGTTGCAGGGGGAACTGCGCGATCGAATCTTGGGCTCGACCGCACACGTCTACGTGTGGAAATCTGGCGGTCTCGAAGACTACAAGGCAGAGGTCTCGAAGCTCGCGGCGCTCGACGGCGTTACCGGCGCGGGCCCTGCGATTCTTGGCAAAGCGTTGATCTCGACCGAACGGGCGGACGCGTTCATCAGTCTGAAGGGTGTCGATCCGGCGCTCGAGGCGAGCGTGACCGACATCCAGCGCGCGATGCAGCAGGGCCGCATCGCGGACCTCGAACCAGCATCAGAAGACGCGCTGCCCGGTATCCTGCTCGGCCGCAATCTCGCCGAGCAGCTTGGTGTGACGACCGGCGACACCGTCACCGTGCTCACACCTCAGGGAACGCTCTCGCCCATGGGGATGATCCCGCGCACTCGGCGTGTGCGAGTGGCTGGCGTGTACTCTCTGGGACTGTACGAGTTCGACGCCGCCTACGGGTTCGTCTCGCTCGAGTTCGCGCAGCGACTACTCGGCAAGGCCGCGCCAGATCTGATCGAGCTGCGCGTGGCCAACATCGACGAGGCTCCTCAAATCTCGGACCGTGTGGTCAGCGAGCTCGGCAGCGACTATGTGAGCCAGGACTGGGCCGACATGAACCAGGCGCTCTTCTCGGCGCTGTGGCTCGAGAAGATGGCCATCTCCATCACCATAGGACTCATCGTGATGGTGGCCGCGCTCAACATCGTCGCCTCGCTCGTCCTGCTCGTGATGGAAAAGAGCCGAGACATTGCAATCCTGAAAACGATGGGGACCTCGTCACGGCGGGTGATGACCATCTTCATGCTCCAGGGGCTCGTGATCGGCCTGATCGGCACGACCGTGGGTGCCGTGTGCGGACTGGCGCTCTGCTGGGTGTTCGATCGCTACCGGCTGATTCAGATACCCATGGACGTCTACCAGGTGTCGTACGTTCCCTTCGTCGTCGAGCCGTTCGACTTCGTGGTCGTCATCGTCTCCGCGATCGCCATCTGTTTTCTGGCGACGATCTATCCGTCCCGCCAGGCATCACGCCTCGATCCCGTACAAGCCCTGCGGTTCGAATAGTGCTGAATGTCAATCCGGCGGATGACCAGGCGGCCATGTCCTTTGTAAACGTCGCCGGACTCAACAAATCGTTCGTCGTCGGCAGCCAGCGCATTCACGTGCTCCGCGATCTCGATCTCCAGGTGGCGAAGGGCGAGATGCTGGCGATCGTCGGCGCATCGGGCGTTGGCAAGAGCACGTTGCTGCACCTGCTCGGCGCCCTCGATCGATCGGACGCCGGTTCCGTCCACGTGGCGGATCGAGAGATCTCGGCGATGAGCGATTCCGACGTGGTCGAGTTTCGGAACCGACACGTCGGGTTCGTGTTCCAGTTCCATCACCTGCTGCCGGAGTTCGACGCCGCGGAGAACGTAGAGATGCCGATGCGCGTGGCGCGGATACCGCGCGATCAATCCCGTCGGCGGGCCTCCGATTTGTTGTCGCGCGTCGGCTTGGGTGCTCGTCTCACGCATCGCCCAGGGATGCTGTCGGGCGGCGAGCAACAGCGCGTTGCGGTCGCGCGCGCGCTCGTCATGCAGCCGCTGCTCCTGCTCGCGGATGAGCCCACTGGCGACTTGGACGAAGACACGGCCGATACCCTGCACGCGCTGCTCCGCGAGATGCACGCCGAGCACGGGCTGACGTCGGTCATCGCCACCCATAATCCACGTCTCGCCGCCGCATGTGACCGCGTGCTCCGCCTGGAGCAGGGAAGGCTGCATCCGGTCTGAAGCGAGTCGTTCACACTTCTGGGTTCTCCGTTCTCAGTTCGTGTTCAGGTTCGGTTCGGAGTTCCGGGTTCAGGGTTCGATGTGCCCGGCGGGTCCGCTACGCGGCACCCGCGAGCGACTTCTCCGGCGGATCCGCTGCGCGGAATCCGCCCGTACGTAGGCCGGGTGCCGCGAGCGGACCCGGCATCGGAGATCACGCCCCTGCGGGTCCGGTGCGGTCGAGGCCGGAAAGCTCGAACACGATCTTGGCCAAGCCCGAATAGTCCTCCTCCGCGCGACCGGCTGCGACGACCGCCTCCACGAGCTGCTGGACGACCGCACTCACGGGAGCCGCGCTGTGATGCTCCGCCAGCGTCGCCGAGACGATGCGGTAGTCCTTGGCGTACAGGCCCGCGCGGAATCCTGGCTTGTAGTTGCCGGTGAGGATGCGTTCCCCGTGCACCTCCAGGACCCGGCTCGCGGCGAAGCCACCGAGGAGCGCGGCTCGCACGGCCGCCGGATCGACACCGGCCTTGCGCGCCAGCGCAAACGCCTCGGAGACGACCGCCAGCGTCCCTCCAATCACCATTTGATTGCAGGCCTTACAGATCTGGCCGGCGCCGGAGTCACCTATTCGGATCACCCGTTCGGGGTTGCCCATCGCGTTGAGCAGGGGTTTGACGGAGGAGAACGCCGCCTCGTCACCACCCACCATGATCGAGAGGGTCCCACTGATCGCGCCAATTTCCCCGCCGCTCACCGGCGCATCGAGCATGACCGCGCCGAGCGACGCCGCGCGGGCCGCGAGCCGTTGTGCCGTGGCGGGTGCAATCGTGCTCATGTCAATCACGATGGTGCCCGGTTGCATCGAAGCGAAGACCCCGTCAGGCCCGTCCACGACCAGCTCGACGTCGGGCGAGTCGGGCAGCATGGTGATGATGCGCGTGGCGCGTCGCGCGACCTCCCCCGGCGACGAGGCGCGGAGGGCGCCGCTGGAGACCAGGTCGTCGACAGGACCCTGACTTCGGCTGTGGACAACGACCGGGAAGCCCGCCTTGAGCAGGTTCTTCGCCATGGGCCGCCCCATCAGTCCGAGTCCAATGAAGCCGATACTGTCAGTCATGGCGGAGAGTTTAGTCATGGCGGAGAGTATATAGAGGGTCGGATTGCTCAGATCGGCGTTCCGCGCGAGCCGTCAACGGAAGCCCAAGCACACGAGCGACTTAGAGCGAGGCGACGTTGGTGGTGTTCACCCTTTTTGCCTTATAATGACGTTACGAGAGGCGAGGTCCTCTCCCTCGTCAGGAACTATTAACGCTAGGCGGGCCGATGTTCGAACGCTACACAGAACGGGCGCGACGGGTCCTCTTCTTCGCGCGCTATGAGGCCAGCCAGCTCGGCAGCGTATCCATTGAAACCGAGCACCTTCTTCTCGGGTTGATCCGCGAAGGCAAAGGGCTCACCAGTCGCATTTTCGCGCGGTCGCACCTCTCCCTCGAGAACATCCGAAAGGAGATCGAAGGCCGGACGGTCTTTCGCGAGAAGGTGTCCACGTCCGTCGAAATTCCGTTCAGCGCCGAGACGAAGCACGTGCTGCAGTTTGCGGCCGAGGAGGCCGATCGGCTGCTGCACAACTACATCGGGACTGAGCACCTCCTTCTCGGTATTCTCCGTGAGGAGCGGTCCGTGGCGGCGTCGATCCTCATGGAAAAGGGGATGCGGCTGCACACGGTGCGCGAGGACATCGTCCAGCTCCTCAACGAGAAGACCACGCTGACGCGCGTCAAGGAGACGCCGCTGCTCGCCGAGTTCAGCCGCGACCTGACCGAAGCGGCGATGAAGAACCAGCTGGATCCGCTCGTCGGCCGAGACTACGAACTCGAGCGCGTCCAACAGGTGCTCTGCCGGCGGACCAAGAACAACGCGGTCCTGATCGGCGAACCCGGCGTCGGCAAGACGGCGATTGTCGAAGGTCTTGCGCAGAAGATCGTGTTCGGCGACGTGCCGCACTTCCTGGCCGACAAGCGCATCCTCGCCCTGGACATCTCGCTCATCGTCGCGGGGACGAAGTACCGCGGCCAGTTCGAGGAGCGCCTGAAGGCGATCATGAAGGAGCTCACCGAGAACCCGAACATCATCGTGTTCATCGACGAGCTGCACACGTTGGTCGGCGCGGGATCTGCCGAGGGCTCGCTCGATGCGGCGAATATCCTGAAGCCCGCACTGTCGCGCGGCGAGATCCGCTGCATCGGCGCCACGACGCCCGCTGAGTACCCGCAAGTACATCGAGAAGGATCGCTCCCTCGAGCGCCGCTTCCAGGCGATCAAGGTCGATCCGCCGGCCGAGAAGGAAACCATCGACATCCTGATGGGCGTGAAGGATCGGTACGAGCAGTTCCATCACGTGGAGTACACGCAGGAAGCCATCGAGGCGGCCGTCTACCAGTCGAGCCGCTACATCACCGACCGGTTCCTGCCTGACAAGGCGATCGACCTCGTCGATGAGGCGGGGGCCCGCGCGAAGCTGAAGGAAGCCGGATACAGCGAAGAGTTCGGGGAGATCAACAAGAGCATCCGCGTCGCCGTCGAGCAGATGGAGAACGCCGTCTCGCAAAAGGACTTCGAGCGCGCGCAGTTCTACCGCGAGCAAGAGGTGTCCGCCCGCGAGAACCTGCAGTTCGTTCGCGAGAAGTTCGACGTCAAGACGAGCGCCCGCAAGGTCATCGTCAACAAGGCGGACATCGACGATGTCGTGTCCAAGTGGACAGGTGTGCCGCTGGCATCGATCAACCAGGACGAAGGGGACAAGCTCCTTCGGATGGAGGCCGATCTCCACAAGCGGGTGATTAGTCAGGAGAAGGCGATCTCCGCGATCTCGCGAGCCATTCGCCGATCCCGCGCCGGTCTGAAGAATCCGAACCGGCCCGTTGGCAGCTTCATCTTTCTCGGTCCGACGGGTGTCGGGAAGACCGAGCTCGCCCGGGCGCTCGCCAACTTTCTCTTTGGCAGCGACAACGCACTCATTCGCTTCGACATGTCCGAGTACATGGAGAAGCACTCCGTGTCGAAGCTCATCGGGTCACCTCCCGGCTACGTGGGCCACGAAGAGGGCGGTCAGCTGACGGAGAAGGTCAAGCGCAACCCGTACTCAGTGGTGCTGCTCGACGAGATCGAAAAGGCCCATCCGGACGTGTTCAACATCCTCCTGCAGGTGTTCGAGGACGGGCACCTCACGGATGGTCTCGGGAACCGGGTGAACTTCAAGAACGCGATCATCATCATGACGTCGAACATCGGTGCGCGCTTCATTCAGAAGAAGGCGTCGCTGGGGTTCCAGTCGAGCGACACGGGCACGATCGACAAGAACGTGCACGACATGGTGCTCGGAGAGGTGAAGCGCACGTTCAATCCGGAGTTCATCAATCGCATCGACGAGATCATCGTCTTCGAGGCGCTGACCGACGACGACCTGCGCCGAATCATGGCGTTGCTCGTCGAACAGCTGAACGCCAACCTGACCGACCGCCGTATGAAGATTGCTCTCGCCCCCGACGTGGTCGACTGGATCATCGACGTCACCTGCCGGGATCGGTCCTACGGCGCCAGACCGCTTCGTCGCGCGATCCAGCGCTACGTGGAGGATCCGCTGTCGGAGGAACTCATTCGCGGGAATTTGCGTGACGGCGACGTGGAGGTGTTCCTGGAGGGCGGGCAGCTCTCCTACCGGCCAGCCGGCGAACTCACCGGCGGGCGCCGATTGTCGTAAGGGCGAGGTCCCGCGGCGGGTTCCCCGCGCGGCACCCGCCCGACGGAAGCAACGTTCCCGCGGGTGCGCCGCGTAGCACCCGCCCACGGAAGGCGGAAGTGGACCGGCAACCCCAGGCCGCCCACTCGCCCCATGCGTCTGAAATCCAGTAGACTGAAGTGTTCTGAGGGAAATCCGCACATGCTGACACATCGCATCGTTCGAGCCGTGGCCGTGGCGGCCGTGCTCGGCGGATCGGCGTCGACGACCCTGGCTCAGGCGCCAGCGACGCCAACCACTCCCACGATTTGCGGCGCTTCCGTGCCGCCTCCAGCGAATCTCCCGCCAGCCGGCTCCGGTCCGGTTATCTACCTCATCGCGCCCTGTTTCCCGGCCCAGGGAAACGCTCCGAATGTCGACGCGCAGACCTATCTGTATTACATGGAGTTGGCGAAGAAGCCTTCGCAGCCGAGTCAAAACATTTGGGTGCCGTGGAACGCGCAGGCAGAACAGACCGCCGTTGCCGATCACAAGCGCCTCTGGGCGACGGGCTTCCTCAGCGACCTGTCGATCGAGGCCACCGACTACACCTTCTCCAACGGCGTCATCGGCAAGCTGGTGACCTACAACATGGAGGAGCGTGAGCGGGTCAAGATCGTGAACTACGAGGGCAGCAAGCAGATCGACCGCGCGAAGATCGACGAACAACTCAGGGCGCGCAGCATTGAGCTGCGCCTCGATTCGTTTCTGGATAACGGAACGATTCGGCGCATCGAGACCGTCTTGCGAGAAATGATGGCCGAGAAGGGGTTCACCAACGCCCAAGTGTCGCACACGGTGACGGCAGTGGCTGGCGGCCCCAAGCTCGTGAATGTGACCTTCACGGTCGGTGAGGGGCCCAAGATCAAGATTCGCAGCATCGATTTCGTCGGGAACGTCGCCAAGGCCGATGGGACGCTGAAACGCAAGATGAAGGACAACAAGACGCCCGGCATCTTCGGTCTCATCATGCGCGGCGGCACGTATCAGGAGGCGAAGTTCGAGTCCGACGCCGACTTGATCCAGTCCTACTACCGTAATGAAGGGTACGTGCAGGCGCAGATCGGGCAGCCCGAGCTCAAGGTCCTCGAAAACTCCAAGGACGGCAAGACGCGGTGGGTGCAGTTGGTCATTCCGGTGACCGAAGGGGAGCGGTATCGCGTGGGGTCCTTCTCGGTGGATGGAAACACCGTGGTCAGGAGCGAGGCGCTCATGCCGCTCTTCAAGGTGAAGGTCGGCGACTGGTACAACGAGAAGGAGGTCCGCGACGGTCTGGTCAAGGCGCGCGAGATGTACGGCGCCGGTGGCTACATGGAGTTCACCGGGTTTCCCGACATCAAGCCGAGCGATGACGCGAACGCCGCGGTGCCGGATGCCCTGGCTGCGCCAGAACCCGAAGGCCCACCGACGGTGGAGGTCACGATGCGGCTGCAGGAGGGTAAGCAGTACCTCGTCAACCGGATCACGTTCGTGGGGAACACCACCACGCGCGACAACGTGATCCGCCGAGAGATGCGGCTCATCGAAGGCTCGGTCTTCAACACGGAAGCGCTCAAGTACAGCGTCCGCCGGTTGAATCAGCTGGGGTATTTCGAAACGATCAACGAGCAGGATCAGCAGGCGACGAAGGTCGACAAGACACCGGGTCGCGACGGCATGGTCGACGTGACCATGACGCTCAAGGAACAGAATCGCAACCAGCTCACGTTCGGCGCGGGGGTATCCCAATACGAGGGTATGTTTGGTCAGCTCGGATTCCAGACCGCCAACTTCCTGGGACGAGGCGAGAGCCTCACCCTGTCGCTGCAGGCTGGTAACCGCGCCCAGAACTATCAGGTCGCGTTTACCGAGCCGTTCCTCTTCGACCGCAACATCACCGGTGGCTTCGACATCTACAAACGCTCGCTTCAGTACGTCGGCTACTACACGCAGGGGTCCACCGGCGGCAACGTCACCTTCGGTTTCCCGCTCGCTGGCTTCAGCCGGATGTTTGTCAACTACTCGTACGAACAGGTGAAGATGAGCGACCTCAGCGAGGCGCTCATCGACGCGTCGTGCACGGTCGCCGTGCGTGGCTGTTCGATCATCTCCTCACTGAGCGATCTGTCCCAGTTGTCCGACACCCAGCTCGAGGTGCTGCGTCGAAATCCATTTATCTACGATTCACTGCTCATCGGCCAGGGTGGCCGTCGGACAATCAGCAAGGTGGTGCCGAGTTTCGTGCACAACACCGTGGACAATCCGATCTTCCCGAACACCGGCAAGCGGTACACGGCGTCAGTCGACCTGGCGGTGCTCGGCGGCAACACGAATTTCATCAAACCCAGCCTGGAAGGGATCTGGTTCTTTCGCCATACGTCGCGAACCTCCGTCGGCTTCCGGACGAAGTTTCAGTACATCGCGCCGGCCCGAAGCACCGAGGCGCTGCCGATCTTCGAGCGGTTGTTCGAGGGTGGCGAATACAGCGTCCGCGGATACGACATCCGGTCGATCGGACCGACCGTTCCGGGTTCACTGGTAGTCCTCGGCGGGAACAAGAGCCTGTTGTTCAACGCCGAGTACATGATCTCAATCGCGTCTCAGGTGCGTCTGATCTTCTTTTACGACGCCGGCCAGGTTCGCGACGTGGGCGACTCCTTCAGCTGGATGCAGGAGCTGACGACGACGGTGCAGCCGCCGCCGCCTGTGCTGTTCGATCCTCTGGGGTCCGGATCCCTCACCGACCCTAGCGCGCCCGGACCTCAGACGGTGGGGCTGGGCAGTGTGTCCGCGTTCAAGACGTCCACCGGCGCGGAGGTGCGCTTCTTCATGCCGGTACTGAATGTCCCGTTCCGGCTGATCTTTGCGGCCAATCCGCAGCGCGCGGGCGTGCTGGACAACGACTTCCGCCCGGCCAAGGACTTCACCTTCAAGTTTGCGGTTGGCTCGACGTTCTGACTACGGGTGGACGACAGTCACCTGGTAGGCTGCGAGGTCGGGAATCTTGCCCACGTCATAGACGCGCACGCAGAGGTTGCTGGCGATCGACGCGGCCCCGATGACCCTCGCACCCTGTGCCGCATTGTCGTTGGCGATCACGGTCTGACAGGTCTCACCGTTCCAGGTCCCGAGGAGGAGCCCGATATTGGTGACGACGCCTTCAGGGCCGAGGGAATCGAGCGTGGCCACGATCGTGCCGGACGACCCTGCGAGAAATGGGTGGGTCACCGCGCCGTTCCGGTTGAGTTCGCCTGCAAAAGCCTCGGAGACGAGTGGAGGGCCCGGGCTGGGCCCTATCAGAGGTGGGGGGTCGTCGTCGCCGCAGGCTACCATGAGGGCCGAACTCAAGAGAACCAGAAGCGCGCGGGACGTCAATCGGTGCATTTAGGCTCCATCGGTGATGCGGTGTCGCGACAAGTGATCTTACTGGGTGGTCGATCTGGAGTAAAATCATGGACTTCCGCTTGAATCGAAAGGACTGATAGGAATGAGAGGTCTTGCCTTGGCCGTGACGGTCTACTCCGTGCTCACCGTCGCGCCGCTCTTCGCCCAGACGCCTGCCGCAGCCCCCCCGGCCGCAGTTCAGGCACCGGCTCCCGCGCCTCAAGTCCAGCGGGCGTTTCCCGTTGGCACGAAGTACGCGTTCGTGAACATTCAGCGTATCGCCGCTGAGTCGGCTGCCGGGAAGACGCTAGCCGGCAAGGTGCAGGCGCTCAATCAGCAGAAGGTCAACGAGCTGAACGAGAAGAACAAAGCCTTGCAGGGTTCGCAGCAGAAGCTCGAGTCCGGCGGATCCGTGCTAAGCCCGACGGCGATTGCGCAGCTCCAGAAGGACATCGAACGTCAGCAGGTCGACATTCAGCGCTTCACGGAGGACGCCCAGCAGGACGTCACCAACCTTCAGACGCAGCTGCAGGAAGAGTTTCAGGTCAGGCTGTCGCCGATCATCCAGCAAGTAGCCACCGAACGCGGCCTGCACATGCTCTTCAGCGTCGTGGACAGTGGCCTCGTGTGGGCCGACCCCTCGCTGGACATCACGCCCGAGGTGATTCAGAAGTTCGATGGGGCACCGTCTGCCGCGGCCCCGGCACCGAAACCGGCCGCAGCAGCTCCGAAGCCAGCTGGTCAGTAGTCCTGAATACCGTCGTTCGCGCTTCTGGAGTGCTCGGCCCTCGACACGCGCAGACCGCCCTGAGCCAGTCGTCCGTCGACCTCGCTCGGGGCGAACCTGGGGCCCTCGAAGGGTCGAAGGGCGCTTCCCGGTTCCCGTTCAGGTTCAGTAACATACAACGCGACCCTGAACACAACCGGAGCAGGGAGCACCCAGAAGCGTGAACGAGTCCACCGTGCCCCTCGATCTCCCTGCGCTGCTGGATCGGTATTACTACCGCTATCCGTCCTACCTCGTCGACACGGTTTCCGAACACCAGCCTGGCGGCCGATTGGTTGCCATCAAGAGCGTCACCGTCAACGAAGAGTTCTTCCAGGGTCACTTCCCGGGCACTCCGTTGATGCCCGGTGTGTTGATGATCGAGGCCCTCGTCCAGGTGGCGGCGGTGTTGTTGCTCGATCGCGCTGTCGCAGCGTCGAGCGCTCGCGTGTGGCTCCGCGGCGTCGACAACGCGAAATTCAGACGGCAGGTGGTACCTGGCGACCGGCTCAGACTCGAGGTCGAGCTCGGCCGCGTTCGGTCGCGACTCGCCAAGGTACGCGCCACCGCGTTCGTCGACAATCAGCCCGTGGCGGAAGCAGACTTGCTGCTTGGGATCGAAACCGGCGCGGCGTCCGTTCACCCAACGGCGGTGGTCCATCCAGCGGCGCGAATCGGCGCGGGCACCACCGTCGGGCCCTACTGCACGATCGGACCTGAAGTCGTCATCGGTGACCGGTGTCGGATTGGCGCGTCGGTTGTCATCGATGGTTGGACCGAGATCGGTGACGACACGCAGATCTATCCGATGGCGTCGATTGGACTGGCCCCGCAGGATCTGAAGTACAAGGGCGAGCGCACGCGGCTCGTTATCGGGCGCGGCAACACCTTCCGTGAGTTCGTCACCGTCAATAGGGGCACGCTTGGGGGAGGCGGGTCCACGTCGATTGGCGACCGCAACTTGTTCATGGCGTACGCACACGTGGCACACGACTGCCACATCGGTACGTCCACCATCTTCGGCAATGGCGCGACACTGGGCGGTCATGTGACGGTCGAAGACTTCGCCACGGTGAGCGCCTATTCGGGGGTCCACCCGTTCTGCCGGGTCGGCCGGCACGCGTATGTCGGCGGCTACTCGGTCGTGACCAAGGACGCCCTGCCGTTTGGAAAATCGGTCGGCAACAGGGCCCGGACCTACGGCCTCAACACGATCGGCCTCGTTCGGCGTGGCTTTTCCCCGGACACGATCGAGCAGCTCAAGCGGGCGTACCGCTACCTCCTGCAGTCGAAGCTGAACGCTTCACGTGCCCTCGTCCAGATCGAGCGCGACCCGGCGCTGACCTCCCCGGAAGTGCACTACCTCGTGGAGTTCATCCGCGGCTCACAGCGAGGGGTCATTCTGCGCAGGCCTGCCAGGCGGGTCGAGGGGCTCGTCGCGGATGAGTAGCGCGCGGCGACCAGTATCCACATGCGTCTCGGACTGATCGCCGGCAACGGTCGATTCCCGTTCCTGGTGCTGGACGCGGCCCGAGCGCAGGGGCACGACGTCGTGGTCGTGGCAGCGGAGGAAGAGGCATCGCAGGAGCTCAACGAAGCTGCGCGGCACCACGGATCGTCCATCCACTGGGTGTCGCTCGGACAGCTCGGACAATGCGTCAGCCTGCTCACGCGTGAGGGCGTGACGCATGCCGTGATGGCCGGGCAGGTCAAACACGCCAAGCTCTTCTCACGCGGGATCGTCCCCGACTTGCTCTTCCTGAAAGTGCTGAAACAGCTGGCCTCCAGAAACACGGACGGCCTCATCGGCGCGGTCGCCAACGTGCTGCGCGAGCGTGGGATTGAGCTGATCGACTCCACCGCGCTGCTACGGCCGCTGCTTGCCCGGGAGGGCGTCTTGACCACACGCGGTCCGAACGACGATGAGCGGAAGGATTTCGAGTTCGGTTACAAGATGGCCGACGCGATTGCCGCCCTCGATATCGGTCAGACCGTTGCGATTCGCCAGCAGGCGGTCGTCGCCGTCGAGGCCATGGAGGGGACGGACGAGGTTATCGCCCGCGCGGGAAGGCTGGCAGGTGCTGGCGTATCGGTCGTGAAGGTGGCGAAACCGAACCAGGACATGCGGTTCGACGTACCGGTCGTCGGCGTGGCGACCATCCGGGCGATGCGGACAGCTGGTGCATCGGCACTGTCCATCGACGCAGGGAGGACGCTCGTGATCGATGGCGATGCGGTGTTCTCGGCCGCCGACGAGGCAGGCATCACGATCGTGGGCCGGCCGTCCCGGGACAACCAAGGCCAATGACGAGAACACGAGTTGCCGTGATCGGCGTGGGTCACTTGGGGCAGCATCACGCGCGCCTCCTGGCAGCGATGCCGGAGGTAGAGCTCGTCGCGGTGGTCGACACGAAACCTGGGCGGGCCGAGGAGATTGCCGCGAAGTACGGCGCGGCCGCGTTGACCGACGCGGCGGGGCTGGTGGGTCGTGTGGATGCGGTGACCATTGCCACACCCACGGCATCACACGTCGACGTGGCGCTGTCATTCGTGGAGGCCGGCGCCGCCGTGCTCGTGGAGAAGCCGATCGCCATCAGCCTCGATGAGGCCGATCGGCTGGTCGAGGCCGCCGCGGCCCGTGGCACCGTGTTGGCAGTCGGCCATACCGAGCGCTTCAATCCGGCGGTTGTCGCCGGGCTGCCGCTCGTCTCGGCCCCTCGCTTCGTGGAGATTCATCGCCTTGGCACGTTTCCGGATCGCAGTCTTGATATCGACGTCATCTTCGACCTGATGATTCACGATTTGGACGTGCTGCTGACGGTGGTTGGCAGCGACGTCGTGTCGGTCGAGGCGGTCGGAGTGAATGTGTTGACGCGGCGGGTGGACATCGCGAATGCGCGGCTGCGTTTCGCGTGCGGGTGTATTGCCAACGTGACCGCTAGCCGAATCAGCCGAGACCGCGTGCGCAAGGCGCGGTTCTTCCAGCGGGATTCCTATGTGTCGATCGACTATGCGGCGCAGGAGGTGGAGGCGTACCGGATAGTGGCATCCTCCGCGACTGTCGCTCGCGCCTCGGGGGGGCCGTCGGTGTCGCACCTGTCGAAGGCACGGGTGACGGTCGGCCGATGATTCTGGGTGGGGCGGTCGAGGTAGTCAGGGATGAGCCACTGCATCGGGAGTTATCCGATTTCATCGAGGCGGTCCGGACTGGCCGGGAACCCGGTGTGACAGGCCGAGACGGTCGTGCCGCCTTGGCGCTTGCCACCCGCGTGGCTGAGTTACTGTGATGGCGAGGCTGTCATGGCGGGTCTAACGTTCGACACCTTGAGTGAGCACGTCTCGGCGGGCGAGCGCCTGAGTGACGCCGATCTTCTCGAACTCTCGCGTGCGCCGGATATCCTGCAAATCGGGATGCTAGCCGACGTCGTGCGTCGTCGGCTCAACGGGACCAGGGTCACGTACCTTCGCGTGGTGTCTCATCCCTGGGATCAGGACATGGTCGAATCGATGCCGCCGGCGGCACGAGAGGTCAGGCTTACTGGAACGCCCGCCTCGCTGGGGGTCGCCCTGACCGCGATCGAGCGAACAAAGGTCATCGCGGGCGACCGAACGGTTTCCGGTTTTTCGTGGGGCGATGTGGTGCGCCTCGCCTCTTCCGACGGCACATCGGTCGCGAGCGTCCTGTCGAGACTTCGCGGTGCCGGTCTCGACGCGCTCGTCGATGTTCCTCTCGATTCAGAGGGAGGGGTGGAAGCGGCCCTCGAGAGCCTCTGCGGGGCCCAATTTCGACAGATCAGAGTGACGGTCGAGCGGGCGCCGGCCGTTGAACGGACGACGCTGATGATCCAGGCCGCCGCCCTGCAGGAGCGGTATCGGTGCATTCAAGCGTTGAGCCCGCTGCCGAGTGTCCTTCAGCCGTTTCGGCCAACCACGGGATATGAAGATGTCCGAGGGGTGGCTGTCGCGCGGCTTGCGGCGCCCAACATTCCAATGATCCAGGTGGATTGGCTTCGCTACGGCCCGAAGTTGGCGCAGGTGGCGCTGACCTTTGGTGCTGACGATCTCGACGCCGTGTCCGGTTCTGATGATGCACCGGACGGTACCCGCCGGGCACCGATGGAAGAGCTCCGTCGCAACATCATTGCGGCTGGACTCACACCGGCCGAGCGTGACGGCCACTTCAACCTGCTCGCGTGACATCGCCCTCCGACAGCCCTCAGGGCAGGCCGCTCGACGATGTTCGGGGCACGCGGGTGCGTTTGGGCGCCGTCGGCTATCTGAATGCCCGGCCGTTGACGTGGGCACTCGACCGTTCGCCCGAACGGTGGCACATCCGCTATGACGTCCCGTCGGTCTGCTCGGCGCTGCTGTACGCCGGAGAGGTCGGCCTGGGGCTGATCCCATCCATCGACTACCTGCAGTCGCCGGACTATCGGATCGTGCCGGGCGTGGGCATCGGGTCACGAGGTCCCGTTGCATCGGTGGCCCTCTTCACACGTTTCCCGCTCGGCGACGTCAAACGAATAGCCCTCGACACCAGCTCACGCACATCGGTGGCGCTCGTACGCGTGCTCTGTCACCGTCGCTTTCGGATCGAACCGGAGTTCGTGCCGCATGGTCCGGATCTCGAAGCGATGACCCGTGGATCCGATGCAGCCCTCCTGATCGGCGACCCCGCCCTCGAAGTCAAACACGAAGCGCTCGGGCTGAGGAAAATCGATCTCGGCGCTGAATGGACGGCGATGACAGGCCTGCCGTTCGTCTACGCCGCGTGGACCGGCAGGGCCGGTGCGATCACCGACGC
The DNA here is from genome assembly GCA_963827515.1 of uncultured Acidobacteriota bacterium. Taxonomy (GTDB): domain Bacteria; phylum Acidobacteriota; class Vicinamibacteria; order Vicinamibacterales; family UBA2999; genus JABFSA01. Next base: position 221,370 of record CAWHBF010000025.1, read on the forward strand.
CGAGGTTGGCCGATTGCAGGACGCGCAGCAGGAGGGCGTTCAGTCGACGGACGACATCGCGGCGGAGTACGGTCGAGGGAACCCGGATGCCACGGCGCGGGCAGCGGCGTACCTAAGGGATAATGTGAAGTACGGTCTGGGTCTCGAGGAAGCAAGGGGCTTACAGACCTTTCTCGACTACGCGGCGGATCTCAATCTGGCTCCGAGACGGACTCTGGAGTTTTTCTAGGCGGGTCCGCTGCGCGGCACCCGCCCTGCGTACGCAGACCGGGTGCCGCGCAATAGACCGGGCATGTAGGCCGGGTGCCGACGCAGCGGACCCGGCGGGATGATCGATGATCGATGCGCTTGCCGGGAAGGTGGCCGCAGGGGGGCGCGTCAGCGCCGCCGACGCGCTCGATCTCTATCGGCATGCGCCGACACACGTGCTCGGACTCCTGGCCGACGGGATCCGTGCCCGTAAGCATTCGAACCGTGTCGTCACCTACATCATCGATCGCAACGTCAATTACACGAACGTCTGCGTCGCGCGGTGCAACTTCTGCGCGTTCTATCGTCCCGTAGGTTCGGCGGAAGGGTACGTCCTTGGCTTCGAGGAGATCCTCGGCAAGATCGAGGAGACGATCGCCGTCGGCGGCAATCAGCTCCTCCTCCAGGGCGGGCACAACCCGGACCTGCCGATCGCCTGGTACGAAGATCTCTTTCGGACGATCAAGGCCCGGTACCCCGCGTTCAAACTGCACGCGCTGTCGCCGCCGGAGGTGCTTCACATCTCGAAGGTCAACCAGCTGTCGGTGCCGGCAGTGGTGGAACGCCTCGTGGCGGCCGGTCTCGACAGCATCCCCGGCGGGGGCGCGGAGATTCTCGTCGATCGCGTCAGGAAGCTGCTGAACTGCTATAGCAAGGCATCGGCAGACGAGTGGCTGGGAGTGATGAAGCACGCACACCGTGCTGGTCTCCGGACGACGGCCACGATGATGTACGGGACGGTGGAGACCGACGAGGAGCGGATCGAGCACATGATCCGGCTCAGGGACCTGCAGGACGAGACCGGCGGCTTCACGGCGTTCATCACCTGGAGCTACCAGCCCGAGCACACCGAACGAGGTGGTTCCGAGGCCACGGGCGTCGACTATCTCCGCACCCTTGCGCTTGCGCGCATCGTTCTCGACAACTTCGACAACCTGCAGGCGTCGTGGGTGACACAGGGCGGCAAGGTGGGGCAGCTGAGCCTTGCATACGGCGCCAACGACATGGGTAGCGTGATGATCGAGGAGAACGTCGTGCGGGCCGCCGGCGCCGTGTACTGCATGGACGAAGTCGAGATCGTCGCGAACATCGAGGACGCGGGGTTCGTTCCGAAACGTCGGAACATGCACTACGAGCTGCTCGGCGATCCCGTGTTTCGCGAGCGCGAGGTGCCGCGAATGCTGTCTCTCGGCAAGGCACGGGCTGATGGCGAGACGTCGGTCCCCGACGAGCTGCGGCAGTACCCCGCGCGAAGTCTCGCCGGAAAGCGGCTGAGACTCTCGCAGTAGTTCAGAATTCACGTGTGATCGTCTACGCCGCCGACTGGATCCTGCCGATTGTCGAGACCCCCATCCCACATGGATGGGTCGCGGTCGAGGGCGGACGGGTTGTCGAGGTTGGTTCAGGCCCGCGGCGTGGAGTGGTCGAGCTTGGTCGCGTCGCCGTTCTTCCGGCGCTCGTCAACGCACATACCCACCTGGAACTCTCCCATCTGCGAGATGCGGTCCCGCCCGCCAGCGCGTTCCTCGACTGGGCGAGCGGCCTCATAGCGGTGCGTCGAGCGCAGTCGAACCCACGGGCTCCAGAGATTCTCGCGGCCGCGCGTGCCGGGATCCATGAGGCGCGTGCGAGCGGCACCGGACTCGTCGGCGACGTCAGTAATACCCTCGCGACGGTGCCGCTTCTTCTCGAAGCGGGCATGCCGGCTCGCGTGTTCTACGAGCTGCTCGGGTTCGGTGCTTCCGATCCGGTGGGCCGCGTTCGCGACGCGCGTGCCCTCGTCTCGGCCACGGCGAGCGGAGGCAGCGACTTGCAAATCGGGCTCGCGCCCCACGCGCCATATTCGGTGTCGCCAGGGCTGTTTTCCGCGATTCGCGACGACCTTGGCGCGCATCCCGGTGACATTTCGAGCGTCCATCTCAGCGAGTCGCCCGAAGAGGTCGAGTTCATCCGGCGTGGGACGGGTGGCTGGCGTGAACTGCTGGTCGCCCTGGGCGCATGGACCGACGAGTGGCGCGCGCCGGGTGTATCGCCCGTCATGTATCTCGCGGATTTGGGCTTTCTCGATGCACGCGTACTGGTCGTGCATGGTGCCCAGTGTTCCGTTGAGGACCTGTCGCGACTTCGGGCACTCGGCACAACCGTCGTCGCGTGCCCCCGCAGCAACCAGTACGTGGGCGTTGGTGATCCGCCGCTGGAGGCGTTCTACGCGACGGGCGTGAGCGTAGCCTTCGGGACCGACAGCCTCGCGAGCGTTGCCGATCTAAACATGTTTCAGGAGCTCGCGGCGGCCAGACGGCTCGCACCGGGAGTGTCAGCCCGAACCCTCATCGAGAGTGCGACGCTCCTTGGCGCACGGGCCCTGGGCTTCGGAGACGAGTTCGGGAGCATCGAGGCGGGGAAGCGAGGGGCTCTGATTGCCGTGGGCCTGCCAGAGCGTGTCGGCGATGTGGAAGAATACCTCGTCTCCGGTATCGACCCCGACGTGATTCAGTGGGTTGAGTCGTCGCACCTCGCACCTCGCACCGTCGCACCGTCGCACCCTCGCACATGAGCAAGCTCACCACCTATTTTTCGTTCGTTCGCTTCAGCCATTCGGTCTTCGCGCTGCCGTTCGCGCTGACAGGTGCGCTGCTGGCGTGGCGGACGCATCCGTTCGCCTGGTCCCAGGTGTTCTGGGTCGTCGTCTGCATGGTGGGCGCGCGCAGTGCAGCCATGGGATTCAATCGACTCGTCGACGCCAGATACGACGCGCTGAATCCTCGAACGTCGATGCGTGAGTTGCCTCGGGGCGCCATGTCCACGATCGAGGCGGTCATCTTCGTTGGAGCATCCTCAACGGCGTTCATCTTCGGGGCGGCACAGCTCAACACGCTCTGTTTCGCGCTCTCGCCGATCGCGCTTGCCATCGTGTTCTGGTACTCCCTCGCCAAGCGCTATACCTCGTACACGCAGCTGTTTCTCGGGCTCGCGATGGCCGTGGCGCCGGTCGGTGGCTGGATCGCGGCGGGAGGACGCGGGGGGGTCGAGCCATGGCTACTCGGCTTGGCCATCGGACTGTGGGTGGGCGGGTTCGATATCCTGTACGCCTGCCAGGACGTGGCGTTTGATCGACAGCAGGGCCTGCGATCGATTCCGGTGAGGTTCGGGGTCGGGCAAGCAATCCGGATCTCACGGTTCATGCACGTCGTCACGGTGATGGTGATGGCGGCTTTGTGGCGCGTCGCACAGCTACCGCCGTTGTACCTGGCCGGCGTCCTGCTCGTCGCATGTCTCCTCGCCTACGAGCAGTCCCTTGTTCACGAGCACGATCTGTCGAAGGTCAAGATGGCGTTCGATCTCAACGGCTATGTCGGCATCGTGTACTTCGCGGTGACCGCTCTCGCGCTCTTCATCGAATAGAACCCGGAACCACGAAGGGCACGAAGATCATGACGCTACATGAATTCTGTCGAAGAGCCCCGTTCGTAGCCCTCGGGTGTCTCACTTGTCTTGGATCTTGGTGTAGGTTGCTTTCTTCGCGTCCCCCGTTGTCCCATGACGAGGAACACTTCGCCAGACAAAGCGCCGGATCGGAGCCCCGAACCACGAAGGTCACGAAGATTACAAGGGTCATGACGCGACATAGGTTCTGCCGGAGAGCCCGTGTTGTCCTACTCGTGTCCTTGTCGCTTTCCATTACTTCGTGCCCTTCGTTCCCTTCGTGTCCTTCGTGGTATGACGACAAACGTTTCGCCTGACAAGACGCCGGACCGCATCGCGGGCATGTTCGATGCGATTGCGCCTCGGTACGACCTGCTGAACCGAGTTCTGAGCGCCGGCATCGATCGTCGTTGGCGTGAACGTGCGATCCGCTCGCTCCACCTGACTGGCCGCGAGACGCTGCTGGACGTCTGCACGGGCACCGCTGATGTGGCGCTGCAGGCCCGTGGCGCCGCGCGCGTGGTCGGCGTTGATTTCGCTGGTGCGATGTTGTCAATTGGACGACGTAAGGTGATCGCCGCCGGTGAGGGTGAAAGGATCACGCTTCTGCGCGGTGACGCGACGCGACTGCCAGTGAGTGATGGCAGTGCTCACGCCGCCACGGTGGCGTTTGGCATTCGGAACGTCCAGCGTCCGGAGCTCGCATGCGTGGAGCTGGCTCGCGCTCTGCGTCCCGGCGGCCGCTTGGCCATTCTCGAATTTGGTGTGCCTCGCATCTGGGGCGTCAGCACCATCTACCGTTGGTACTTCCAGCACCTCCTGCCAACCGTGGGCCGGATGGTCTCTGGCCATTCGGCGGCCTATTCCTACCTGCCCGCGTCTGTCGGCGCCTTCCCGCCGCCACGCGAATTCATGGCGATTCTCGAACAGGCGGGATTCACCGATGTTCGCGCAGACCCTTTGACCTTTGGCATCGTCTATCTGTATACGGGTGTGAGGCGGGGCTAGCCGGTCGCTGGTAGCCGGTAGCCGGAAGGACTGGCCGGGTCCGCTTCGCGGCACCCGGCCTACGAAAAGGGAGCACAGTAGGGCGGGTCCCGCGCAGCGGACCCGCCGCCGAGACGCGACCAGCTACCTCTACCGGCTACCAGCTACTGGCTACAAGCTGGGAGCTACCAGCTACCAGCCAGTCCAGTGTCATAATCGCCTCTCATACCCTTGATTCACTTCGATCTCGACGATCGGTATCAGGACGAAAACGTCGTCGGCACCGCCATTTCGCGGCGCGAGGGCGTTGTGATGTCGGTCGTCTTTCATTCCCTCTTGGCCGTGGCCCTGATCGTGGGTCCTCAGCTGCCCATGTTTCAGCCCACTCCAGAGGAGTTGGAGCAGCGGCAGGCCGAGCTCGAGCGGGAACGTGAGGCGGCGTCGCGCCGGATGGTGTTCGTGCGGCCTCGCATGGACATGCCTGCGGAGCGGCCGCCGGAACGCGCCGAACTCTCCGACTTGGATCGTCAGGCACAGGCGCCCCAGGTCCCAAGAACACCAGAGAACCCGCTGCCGTACTCCCTCGGCAATTCGTCCGAGCGTGCCGAGGCCGAGTTAGCCGAGCGTGCCCGCGGGGCGGAGGAAACTCCACAGCCTCAGCCCGAGGCCGAGGAGGCGCGGACGTTGCCGCCGGCCGATTCTGGTTTTCGGCGCGCTCCACCGGCCGAGCCGCTGCCGTGCGACCGGGTCGCTCGGGGAGGCGTTGCGCAATCTGCAGCGCTACGTACAGAACGAGACGTTCAACAACCCGCAAGGGGGAAACGATCGTCCGGGTGCGACGATTCAGTTCGACACCAAGGGGGTGGAGTTCGGGCCGTGGCTCCGACGGTTCGTGGCGCAGGTGCGGCGGAACTGGTTCGTCCCTCAGGCGGCAATGGTGATGAGCGGCCACGTGGTGCTGCAATTCAACATTCATCGTGACGGGTCGATCACCGACGTGGTCGTGGTGCAGCCCTCCTCGATCGACGCGTTCAACAACGCCGCGTACGGCGCGATCATGACCTCGAACCCGACAGCGCCGCTCCCACCCGAATACCCGGCGGACAAGGCGCTCTTCACGGTCACGTTCTACTACAACGAGGAACCGCCCAATTGATCCGAGCGGGCCGAGGGACCGTAGCGGACCCGCCGGATACCAGGCTCAGCATGCCCACCAGGGTTCAGCAACTCGGCCTCTTGATTCTGCTCACGGCCCTCGTCGTCTACGCGGTCGTTCGCGTGGGATGGCAGTAGGGCGACGCTCAAAGACACCGCGGTCGGAAGGCCTCAAAGGTGCTACGCGCCGGCGCGCCGCGTTGTAGACTGCGCCATCCGGGAATCAGCGTTCTAGGGTAAGCCAGGGCCACATCGGACTCCTTTCGAGGACGTATGCCGCGAACAGTCTCGCTGCTCATCACCGCCTTTCTCCTGGCCTGTTTCCCTGACGCGGCCCTGGCCGATTGGTCGAAGCTCCAGACGCCACATTTTCTCTTCGTGGGCGATGCATCCGAGGGACAGATTCGCCGCACCGCTCAGCGTCTCGAACAGTTTCGTGACGTACTCGGACGGGCGCTGCCCGCCGACGCGACGTCCTCTCCCGTCCCGACGGTTGTCATCGTATTCGGATCGGCGCGATCGTTCGCGCCGTATCGTCCTCGGTTCGAAGGACGTGCGATCGAGGCGGCTGGCTTCTTCCAATCTGGAGAGGACACCAACTTCATCGTTGTGAACGGGTCGACAGGCGAGCAAGCCTTGACAACCATCCTTCACGAATACGCGCACTCCGTGGTCAGCAACAGAATGGGATCGCTTCCCGCGTGGCTGAACGAAGGTTTGGCTGAGTTCTACGAGACGTTCGAGAGTCGGAACGGAGGCAGGAGTGCCCTGATTGGACTCGCACCCGCGCACCATGTTCAACTGCTCCGCGGCACGACGCTCATCCCGCTGCGAGATCTGTTCGCCATCACGTCCTCGTCATCGGATTACAACGAAGGCCGTCGGCGAGGCGTGTTCTACGCCCAGTCGTGGGCCCTGTGGCACTACTTGTACTTCGCGGGCGAGCCACGAGCCTCGCAACTCAACAGGTACGTGCTCGAAGCGCCTACCGCTGCAAGCCAGGAGGCGGCTGTCAGGGCTGCGTTTGGCGAGGATCTGCAATCGCTCGAAGCCGAGCTGCGACGCTACGTGAGCCAGGTCAGTTTCAAGGCGATCACGTTCACCTTCGATGAGAAGGTGCTCGGTAGCCAGGTTGGCCCCATCCTTCGAATCGACGAGCCAGAAGCGACGGCATTCCTTGGTGACCTGCTGGGGCGTGTGCGTCGCGAGGACGAGGCGAGGAAGATGCTTCTCCCGCTTCTGCAGGATCCGCGCGGCGGCGCGCGAGCAAGTGCCGCGCTCGGACTTCTCGAGTTGCGGCAGGGTCGCGTCGGGGAGGCGCTTGCCCTGCTCGAGCCTGCCGCCGCTCGCTACCCGCAGGACCTCACCGTGCAGGGGGCCTTGGCAAGAACCTTGATTGCCCACCTGTCGGAATTGGATGTCGACTTCAAAGCCAGGCAGGCCACGTTGAATACGGCCAAGGGTGCGCTCACGCGTGTCCTGGCAGGCGAACCCGACAACGCCTATGCGACTGCGATGCTGGGTTTTGTGGAACTGGCCCTCGGTGCGGATCTTCCGCGGGCCGAATCCCTGTTGGCCAGAGCCGCCGCGATGGCGCCCTCGCGACAGGAGTATCGAATCATGCACGCGCGGGCCTTGGCGAGGCAGGGCGACTACCAGGGAGCCACCAACATTCTCGGACCGCTCGTGGGCTTTGGCAGCAGTCAACAGACTCGCGACGCCGCCCGTGCGGCCCTGGGGACCATTGCGCAAATGCGGAACGCTGCGGCTCCAGCCACAGCCGGCCAACGGTCGCCTGAGACGACCTCTGCGCCCTCGGCCGACTTGGAGGCCCTGGCGGCTCTCGCGTCACCGCCCGAAAAGCCCAGACCGGCGGCGCCGGTGTTTAGTACCGAGCCTGCGCGCACCTGGGCCCGGTGAGACGCGGCTGCTCGGCGTCCTGCAAACTATTGAGTGCCAACCCGGACTCATTGTCGCGATCGTGGTGACGACGGCTGGGTCGGCGAGGCTCGGAGCGAAGCGGTTCGAGGACATCGATTTCATTACCTACCGATCCGATTCGCCCGGAACCGTGGCATGCGGGCCGTTGCCGTCTCCTGTCCGCGTATTGACGACCTATCGTCCGTCGGAGACGGCTGCGTCTACTGGCTCAGTGCTTGGCGATCTGGTGGCCGTCGAGCTCTTGCCAGACGACTACACTCCTCGTCCTCACACCTGGCGAGGGTGGCGCGATTCAACGCTAGGTTCCTCCTGGCTTCGGACGACCAGCGTCCTTCCGCCTTTGGTGGTGAGCGGCACGGTAGGATGGGCTGGTGCGCCCACGTGTCCTGGCCGTGCTCGGCCCGACCGCTTCTGGCAAGAGCGCGCTCGGACTTTCCCTCGCTGAGCGCTACGGCGGCGAAATAATCAACTGCGACTCGACCGCCGTCTACCGAGGCTTTGACATCGGGACGGACAAGCCGGCGGTTGAATCGCGCCGCGGCATCCCGCATCACCTGATTGACATAGCCGAACCGACCGAGGTCTATACGGCTGCACAGTTCGCCCATGATGCGGCGGCGGTCATCCGACAGATTCACGCACGGGGTCGCCTGCCGATTCTCGTCGGGGGGAGCGGATTTTACTATCGCGCCCTGACGCGCGGTCTGTTTCCTGGACCGGGCGCTGACGACGCTCTCCGAGCCCGACTCGACCGGGTCGCGGATCGACGTGGCGTGGAGCGGCTCCACCGCATGCTGACACGGGCCGACCCCGAGTCGGCCGCCCGCATCATGCCGCGCGACCGCAAGCGGCTCGTGCGCGCGCTCGAGGTCTACTTCACGACCGGCCGTTCGCTGACGGCCCATTTCAGTGAGACCGTCTCGCTCATCGCCGACTGTGACGTGACTGCCGTCGCGCTTCGCCTTCCCGCCGCGATGACCGCCGATCGAGTCGCGCGCAGGGTGGACGCGCAGTTTGCACGAGGGATCGTGGATGAGGTACGCACGCTGCTGGCAAGCGGCGTGCCGCCGACCGCGCGCTCCTTTGGCGGGCTGGTCTATCGGCAGGTGATCGAGATGCTGCGTGACGTCCGCGACGAGCAGGCCACGCGCGCGCTCATCGTGCAAGAGAACCGTCGCTACGCCCGCCGCCAGTTGATCTGGTTTCGCAAAGAGCCTAATCTTAGGTGGTTCGACGGTCCAGGCGAGCGAGCAGAAACGCTCACCCGCGTGCAAGACGCGCTCGCCGTGCGCGGCCTCCGACCGCCAGGAGAGGCTCCCGATGGCTCAGGTGATTGACTCGCGCACAACCGAACATTCCGCACAGCCGAGCATTCAGGACGCGTTTCTCAATCATGCGAGGCGTGAGCGTCTCGCCGTCAGTCTCCATCTCATCGACGGCCGCCACTTCGATGCGCGGATCAAGCATTTCGATCGCTTTGCCGTGGTCGTTGACATCGACGGCGCCGATCACCTGATCTTCAAGCACGCAATCGCGACCATTGCCACCGAGCGTTCCGTCGCCAACTACTTCACAGCGCAGCACGCCTGAGTCCGGGGCGCGTGTGCCTGTCTTCACGCGCGTCATCGTTCTCGTTCTCGACAGTGTCGGCATCGGGGCGCTTCCCGACGCTGCCGCCTACGGAGACGAGGGCAGCGACACGCTTGGACACATCGCCGCACAGGTGGCATTGCACGTGCCGGCGCTGCGATCGCTGGGGTTGGGCCAGCTCGTGCCGCTGGGAGGCGCGTCCACACCGACACGCGGCGCGTTCGGAAGAATGGCCGAGGTGTCGGCAGGGAAGGATTCGGTCACCGGGCACTGGGAGCTGATGGGGCTGGTCCTCGACCGGCCGTTTCCGACGTTTCCCGAAGGTTTTCCGCCGGAACTCATCGCGGAGTTCGAGCGTCGGATAGGACGAAAGACGCTCGGCAATGTCGTGGCGTCTGGCACCGAGATCATCGAACGACTCGGCGCGGAGCACATGACGACGGGGAAGCCGATCGTGTACACGTCCGCCGACAGCGTGTTCCAGATCGCCGCTCACGAGAACGTCATTCCCGTGAACGACCAGTACCGCATCTGTGGCATCGCCTTCGACCTGGTGGCACGGGGCCTTGGCGTCGCGCGGGTGATCGCGCGACCTTTCGTCGGTACGCCGGGCGCGTTCACTCGGACGGCCAACCGTCACGACTACGCGCTCGAGCCATCTGGCGAGACGTTGCTCGACCGGCTGACTCGAGACGGCGTAACCGTCACCGCGATCGGGAAGGTCGCCGATCTCTTTGCGGGTCGCGGCATCGCCCGTTCTATCCCGACGTCGAGCGACGCGGACGGCGTCACCAAGCTGCGGGCGGTGATGTCAGACACGAGCGCCGGTCTGATTTTCGCGAACTTCGTGGATTTCGACACGCTCTACGGCCATAGGAATGATGTCGCGGGATACGCCGCCAATCTCGAGCGCTTCGACGAGCATCTGAAACGCGTGCTGTCAGAGGTGCACGAGCGCGACCTGCTGGTGGTCACGGCCGACCATGGCAATGACCCGAGCACCCCGAGCACTGACCATTCACGCGAGTACGTGCCGATTCTGGCGATTGGGGCGGGGGTGCGTCCGGGCACCGATCTTGGCACGCGCGGATCATTCGCCGACTTGGGTCAGACGATCGCCGACAACTTCGGCGTCGGGCCGCTGCCCAATGGGACCAGCTTTCTGGAGGACATCGTTGCCGACCATCCGTGAGTCACTCGAGCAGCTCGAACGCGAATCCCTTGCCCCGGAGGCCGCCAAGAGCGCCGACTCGCGGGGTCGCTTGAGGCCGGAGCCGGAAGACGATGTCCGGCCGGCGTTTCAACACGACCGCGACCGGATCATCCACAGCAAAGCCTTCCGGCGCTTGAAGCACAAGACGCAGGTATTTTTCTCACCGGCCGGCGACCACTACCGGACGAGGCTCACGCACACCCTCGAGGTGTCGCAGATCGCGAGGACGATTGCGAAGGTGCTTCGTCTGCACGAAGAGCTGACCGAGTCGATCGCGCTCGGTCATGACCTGGGCCACACCCCCTTCGGCCACACCGGTGAGCGTGTGCTCGACCGTCTCGTGCCCGGCGGCTTCAACCACTACGAGCAGAGTCTTCGGATCGTCGATGTGCTCGAGAACGACTGTCGCGGACTGAACCTCACGTGGGAAGTGCGCGACGGCATCGCGCGGCACTCCAAGGGGAAGCAGGGGTCGCCCGTGGGCCTCGACCCATCGAAGCGCGCATCGACGCTCGAGGGGCAGATCATGCGGGTCGCCGACCTGATCGCGTACGTCAACCACGATATCGACGATGCCGTGCGAGCGGGGATGCTGAGTGCCTCCGACCTGCCGCCCGGCCCGGTGGGGACGCTCGGCACGAGCTCGTCTGCCCGGATTGCCCGGATGGTCAAGGATGTGGTCACCGAGACGCAGGGTGCGGGACTTGCCGAGATCCGGATGAGCGCACCCGTGCTCGAGGCCACATTGGCCATGCGGAGCTTTCTTTTCGAGGCGGTCTACGAAAACGCCGTCGCGACCGCCGAGTTTGCGAAGGCGGACGGGGTGCTGGGCGGCCTTTGGGAGAAGGTCCGTGAGCGGCCCGACGAGTTCCTGGACCGTCGCATCGTCGAGGGTGAGGGGGTGGATGCTGCAGCCCGAGACTTCCTGGCCGGCATGACCGACCGGTTCGCCGTCGCGCTCTACGAACAGCTCTTCATCCCCAAGCCCTGGATCGGCCCGATCTCCCCGAATCAGCTATAATTGACGGTCTGTCTGTCGCGAGAGTATCGCGGCAGGGCGTGGCGGGTTCGCTACGCGGGCCTCGCCTACGTAACGCGGGTGCAGGACGCGGCGGCCCGGCATCGAACTCATGCAACTTGATCTCACGCGCTATCGGCAGCCGCTCCAGCACTTCGTCCGGACGTTCCAGCCGGCGGAGGTTGCGGACTCGAGTGACGCGTACCAGATCGTGGCGCCGGTCGACCTTGCCTTCGAGATTCACAAGGACAAGGACATGTTTCGGCTGGTCGGGTCGGTGGTCAGCGAGCTCGAGCTACCGTGCAGCCGCTGTCTCGAGCCGCTTCGGCTCCCGGTGGCGGCGCAGTTCGACCTGCGGTATCTGCCCGTCACGAAGGCGGCGGCGGACACCGAGCGTGAGGTGGGTGAAGACGATCTGGGAACGAGCTACTACACGAACGATGAAATTGATCTGAACGAGCTGCTGCGGGAGCAGTTTTACCTGGTCCTACCGATGAAGCCGTTGTGCCAGGAGAACTGCCGCGGGCTCTGTTCGCAGTGCGGCACGAACCTCAATACGGATACCTGCGAGTGTGCGCCAGTCTGGGAGGATCCCCGATTGTCGGTGCTCAAGGGCCTCGGAAAGAGCCGCGAGTCCTAAATACTATGCCTAACCCAAAACGCCGACACTCCAAGACGCGCACAGCCAAGCGTCGCACTCACGACACGCTGACCGCGGCAACCACCGGTCTCTGCCCGCAATGTCATGAGCCGAAAGCTCCGCATCGTATCTGCTCGCACTGCGGCTTCTACAATCAGCGGCAAGTGCGCGCCGTCGACGAGGAGTAACCGCTCGCACCGTGATCCGCATCGCCGTTGACGCGATGGGCGGCGACCACGCGCCCTCGGCCGTGGTCGACGGCGCCGTGGCGGCGGCGCGGCATCTCGACGTCGACATCGCCCTCGTGGGTGCACGGGCGGTGGTCCAGGAGGCCCTGTCGGTACATCCGGGCTGGTCCCGCCTTCGCATCGAAATCGTCGAGGCACCAGACGTCATCGCCATGACCGACTCGCCCGCGGCGGCGCTTAGGCGCAAGCCTCGTGCGTCGATCCGGGTTGCCGCCGAGATGGTCGGGCAGCGAGCGGCCGACGCTCTTGTGAGCGCCGGACACACTGGCGCCACGGTGATGGCGGCCTACGGCGCGTTCGGCACGATAACAGGCGTTGATCGTCCGGCCCTGGCGGCTTCGATTCCGACCCGTGCAAGACCGGCGGTGCTCGTTGATGCCGGCGCCAACGTCGAGTGCCGACCTCAACATTTGCTCCAGTTCGCGGTGATGGGTTGCGTCTACGCCAAGATCGCGTTCGGTGTGGAGCGTCCCCGAGTCGGTCTGCTCTCGGTTGGCGAAGAGGCGACGAAGGGCAATGAGCTGACTCGCGACGCGCATCAGCTTCTGAAGACCGCGCCACTGAACTTCATTGGCAACGTCGAGGGGCGGGAGATCTACAGCGGCGTGGCCGACGTGATCGTCTGTGACGGCTTCACGGGCAATGTGGTGCTGAAAACGAGCGAAGGGCTCGTGGAAGCCGTGGAGGCCTTGCTGGGCGACGAGTTGCGTGGGACGTTTTCGAGCCAGATGGGATATCTGCTATCGCGACGTGCGTTTCGCCGATTCCGGCGCCGGGTCGACTACTCGGAGTATGGCGGCGCCCCGCTTCTGGGTGTCGCCGGTCTCGTCATCGTCGGCCATGGCCGTTCGTCCGCCAAAGCCATACGTAACGCGATTGCGATGGCGTACCGGTTCGCGACGAACGACGTCGTGCAGCGCGTCGAACGGGAGATCGCGATCGCGTCGGTGGCGGAACTGTGATCGCATTTCTGTTCCCAGGACAGGGTTCTCAGAAGGTCGGCATGGGGAAGGCGCTGGTCGAGGCCTTCGCCGAGGCACGCCAGACCTTCGAGGAGGCGGATGCCGCCTTCGCCGGTCCGTTGTCCGCGCTTTGTTTCGAAGGCCCCGAGGATCAGCTGACGCTGACCGAGCATACGCAGCCCGCGATTCTGACGGTCAGCATTGCAGCGGCGAGAGTGCTCGCCGCGCATGGGGTCCTCCCCGATATCGTGGCAGGCCACAGTCTGGGTGAGTATTCAGCAAACGTGACGGCCGGAACGATCGGCTTTGCCGATGCCGTGCGTGTGGTTCGCAGACGTGGGCGCTACATGCAGGAGGCCGTGCCCGTCGGGCAAGGCGCGATGGCGGCCATTCTCGGGCTCGACGCATCCATGGTTGCGCGCGCGTGTGAGGAAGCGGCACATGGGGAAGTCGTGAGCCCGGCGAACGTGAACGGTCCCGGTCAGGTGGTGATTGCTGGCGCGGTCGCGGCCGTGCAGCGGGCAGGCGAGCGCGCGAAGGCGCTGGGCGCCAAGCGGGTCATGCTTCTGCCGGTGAGTGCACCGTTTCACTGCGCCATGATGAAGCCGGCGGAGGAGCGGCTCGCCCCGGAGCTGCGCGCGCTCGCCGCGCAGACACCGCGTATCCCAATCGTGGCGAACACGGACGCCAAGCCGAGGACCGAGGCTGGATCGGCAATCGAGGCGCTGGTGGACCAGGTTTCGTCGCCGGTACTCTGGGAGTCCATCGTGCATCGCCTTGCGTCCGAGGGCGTCACCACGTATGTTGAGGTGGGTCCAGGTCGTGTGCTGAGCGGGCTGGTGAAGAAAATCATCAAGGATGCGAACGTGTTCGCCTTTGGCGGACCGGACGACCTGGGGGCGATACTTGCAAGTGCAGAATCGAAGAGTGCAAAGTGAGAAGTAACTTCACCGTCGCGCGCCGCACGTGCCAACTGACTTTCCACTTGCCACTTTCCACTTTCCACTTGTCACTTTTGCCTTCCCTTTTTCCGGCTCATGCTCGACCTGTCCGGTAAGGTCGCCATCGTGACCGGGGCCTCACGCGGGATCGGTCGCGCGGTAGCGGTCAAGCTGGCTGCCCGCGGCGCGCAGGTGATTGCGGTTGCTCGGGCTGACCATTCCGAGAGCACCGTCGTGGAGATTCAGTCGGCCGGGGGACGGGCAATCGCGGTGTCGGTGGACGTCACCGACCGGGCCTCGATCGACGCGATGATGAGCGGCGCGCTCGAGCAGCACGGCCGCATCGACATTCTCGTGAACAATGCCGGCATTACCCGCGATCAGCTGCTGATGCGGATGAAGGGCGAGGATTGGGACCAGGTGATTGCGACCAATCTGACGGCCGCGTTCGATTGCGCGCAGGCGGTCATCAAGCCGATGATCAAGCAGCGCAGCGGGCGCATCATCAGTATCAGTTCGGTCGTCGGACAGACGGGAAACGCCGGACAGGCAAACTATGCGGCCTCGAAGGCCGGGCTGATCGGGTTTTCCAAGGCGCTGGCGCGCGAAGTGGCGTCCCGGAGCATTACCGTGAATGTCGTGGCTCCCGGCCTGATCGACACCGACATGACCCGGGCGATCACCGACAGGGCCCAGGTCGACTGGGCGGCGCAGATTCCGCTTGGCCGGCTGGGCGCCGCGGATGAGGTCGCCGCTGCAGTTTGTTTCCTCGCTTCTGACGAGGCGTCGTATATTACCGGTCAAGTACTCGCGGTTAATGGTGGAATGTACATGTAACTCGGTGCGCAGTTCGTGGGTGCTGGTGGCACGATCCCCCCGGCCCCTGCCAAGTGCCAGTCGATTGGAGGCGTAATGGCCGTCGCAGATAAGGTGAAGAGCATCATCGTGGAGCAGCTCGGTGTGGACGAGGAAGAAGTGACGCCAGATGCGTCATTCGTCGACGACTTGGGCGCTGACTCGCTCGACACGGTGGAGCTCGTCATGGCGTTCGAAGAAGAGTTCGGCATCGAGATTCCGGACGAGGACGCTGAGAAGATCACGCGCGTGAAGGAGGCGGTCGACTACATCGACGCGCACGCGAAGACCAAGAAGGGCTAGCAGGCCGGTCTCCGCATCGCGGAGACCTCGGGACGTACCACGGAGGCATGGTGAGCAGGCGGGTCGTTATTACCGGCATCGGCCTGGTGTCGTCGCTCGGGATCGGCACCAGTGCAAACTGGGACGCGCTTCTGTCCGGTACGAGCGGCGTCGCGCGGATCACGAAGTTCGACACCGAGGGCTTCGCCGCGCAAATCGCGGCGGAGGTCAAAGGCTTCGATCCGTTGCAGTTCGTCGACAAGAAAGACGTCAAGAAGATGGACGTCTTCATCCAGTACGCGATCGCCGCTTCGCTGTTCGCGGTCGACGACGCGAAACTGGAGGTCACTCCTGAAACCTCCCTGCGGACCGGCGTCTTCATTGCGTCCGGCATCGGTGGATTCACCACGATCGAGCGGGAACACCGGAACCTGATCGAGGGCGGACCGCGAAAAATCTCACCGTTCTTCATCCCCTCGGCCATCATCAATCTGGCTGCGGGGCAGGTGTCGATTCGGCTCGGCGCGAAGGGGCCGAACTCGGCCACGTGTACCGCCTGCTCGGCTTCGGCGCACGCCATCGGCGATGCCTTCGAGATCATTCGACGTGGTGATGCCGACTCGATGATTGCCGGCGGCTCGGAGGCAGCCATCACGCCGATGGGCGTGGGTGGGTTTGCCGCGCTCCGGGCACTCTCAACGAGAAATGACGACCCCGGGCGCGCCTGTCGCCCTTTCGACAAGGATCGTGACGGGTTCATCATCGGCGAGGGCGCCGGCATTCTGGTGCTCGAGGAGCTCGAACAGGCCAGGCGCCGCGGAGCACGGATCTATGCGGAGCTCGTCGGCTACGGCATGTCCGCCGATGCGTACCACATCACGGCGCCCTCCGAGGACGGCGAGGGGGCGGTGCGGGTCATGACCATCGCCTTGCAGAAGGCGGGGATTCGCCCCGATCAGGTCGACTACATCAACGCCCACGGTACCTCAACGCCTCACAACGACCGTCTCGAGACGCTGGCCATCAAACGATGCTTCGGCGAGCACGCGCGCACTGTTACGATTTCATCGACCAAATCCATGACCGGGCATCTCCTCGGAGCCGCGGGCGGTCTCGAGGCCGGCATCGTGGCCCTGTCGGTGTTCCACCAGGAGGTGCCGCCGACGGTCAACCTCGACAACCCCGATCCCGACTGCGACCTCGACTACGTTCCGCACACCAAGCGTCAACTCAAGATCGAGTACGCGCTGTCCAATTCGTTCGGCTTTGGGGGTACCAACGCGGCTTTGGTCCTCAAACGATACGAAGCGTGAACCGCGAAGTCCACGACGATCACGAAGTGTACGAACATCTCATTCATTCGATGTCGTGTCTTCGTGACCTTCGTGGTTGATCGCACATGAAGATCGCCGTCTGCCTCAAACAGGTGCCCTCGCGCGAGTGGCACCCGCGCCTCAGGGACGATCGCACCTGGATTCGCGAACAGGACGTCAGCTACGAAATGAACGAACCCGACGCCTATGCGCTCGAGGAGGCCCTGCGCCTTCGCGAGAAGCACGGGGGAGAGGTCGTGGTCTGTTCGGCCGGGCCGTCCCGCGTGCAGCAGATGCTGCGGGAGGCGCTCGCCCGCGGCGCCGATCGGGCGCTCCACGTCGAGGATGACTCGCTCGCGTCAGCCGACGCGTTCGTGAGCGCCGGCGCTCTGGCGGCGGCGATGGCAGGCGAGGCATTCGACCTGGTGCTCACCGGGCTCCAGTCCGATGATCAGGGACAAGGCCAGACCGGGGTGGTCCTTGCTGAGCGGCTTGGTATTCCGCACTCGACGATCATCATCGAGATTCAGGTGCAGGTAGGGGACGGCCCGGCAGGTGCTGCTGCAGAAGGCTCCACGCCGACCGGCGTCCGCGTGAAGCGGGAGCTCGAGGGGGGATGGTTCCAGTGGGTGGCGATGTCGCTGCCCGCGCTCCTGACGATCCAGAGCGGCATCAACCAGCTCAGGTATGCCACCCTGAAGGGGATCATGGCCGCCAAGAAGAAGGAGATCCGGAAGGTGACCCTGCCACAAGGCCTGGTCGCCTCACAGCAGATCGTCGGCCTCGCGTTGCCGACGCGATCCAAACAGACACAGATGCTGACGGGTTCACCGGCCGAGGTCGCCAGAGAACTCGTTCGACGACTCCGCGACGAGGCCAGAGCCCTGTGATCCTTGTCGTCGTCGAGCATCGGGATGGCGTGCTGAACCGCGCGAGCTGGGAAGCGGTCGCCGCCGCGCAGCAGCTCGCTGGGGCGGATCCACTCATAATCGTGCAGCTTGGGTCGGCCGAGGCCGCCTCCGCGGACCTGGCGACCGCCGGTGTAGGGGAGGTTGTCGTGGTGGCCGATCCGGCCCTCGAGTCGTACACACCGGATGGCTATCTCGCGGCGCTGGTCCAGGTGATCGGTGCGAGACAGCCCCGAATGGTCGTGCTCGCCCATACGTATCAGGCGCGCGATTTCGTCCCGGCACTGGCCGCGCGCCTCAACTGGCCGCTCGTCACCGATGTGGTGGGCGTTACACCCGGCGCGACGTTCTTACGCCAGATGTTCCAGGGGAAGTTGGTCGCCGAGGTCCGGCCCACGGGCGATGGGCCGTACCTCGTCACCATGCAGATTGGCGCCTTTCGAGCGGATCAGGTCCGACGCGGGACGACCCCCTCCCCGCTCGTGCGTTTGCCGGTGGCGATCGACGCCTCTGCGGTCCGTCAAGCTCCGGAGGCGCCGTTCCGAGAGGCCAAACAGGCGGTGGATTTGGGACAGGCAGCGAGAATTGTGGCCGTGGGTCGTGGTATCAAGTCGCTCGACCGGCTGCCCGTGGCCCAGTCGCTGGCCGACGGACTGAATGCCGAGCTGGCCGCCTCGCGCCCCATCTGCGACAACGGGTGGCTCCCCATGGAGCGGCAGGTCGGGAGCTCGGGTCAAACGGTGGCGCCGAAACTGTACGTGGCGCTCGGTATCTCAGGCGCCATCCAGCATCTCGTCGGCATGAAGGGCTCTCGGACGATCGTGGCGATCAACAAGGATGGGGACGCGCCGATTTTCGAGGTCGCCGACTACGGCATCGTGGGCGATCTCTTCGAGATCGTGCCGGCCATCGTTGAGGAACTCAAGAAGTAACGAACGGAACCACGAAGGCCACGAAGCACACGAATACAATAGGGCGTTCGTGGCCTTCGTGATTGTCGTGATCTTCGTGGTCGATCGAGATGCAACGTGAGAACCTCGACGTCGACGTGCTGATCGTCGGCGGTGGGCCGGCTGGGTTGTCTGCAGCGATTCGTCTCGTGCAGTTGCAGCAGCAGGCGAGCACACGCCTGTCGATCGCAGTCCTTGAGAAGGCGCGCGAGGCTGGCGCGCACGCGCTGTCAGGGGCCGTGCTCGACCCCTCAGCTCTTCGCGAGCTGATTCCAGATTTTCGTGAGAAGGGTGCGCCGCTTGCCGCCGAGGTCAATCACGATACGGTCTACTTCCTGACCGCTTCGTCGCATCTGCCATTCCCCATCGTCCCCCCTCCGCTTCGCAATCACGGCAACTACATCGTCTCGTTGAATACCTTCGTGCGATGGCTGGCGGATCAGGTCGACAGCCGAGACGTTGATGTCTTTGCCGGCTTTCCCGGTCAGGAGGTTCTCACGGAGGGGGACCGCGTGGTCGGCGTGCGCACGGGAGATCGTGGTCTGGGAAGGGATGGTGAGCGCAAGCCGTCGTTCGAGCCCGGCGTCGACATCCGCGCCAAGGTGACGATCTTCTGCGACGGGGTCCGTGGGAATCTCACCAAGGATCTGGTTCGTCGATTTGCGCTCGGACGTGGCCGGCAGCCCGAGCAGTTCGCCATCGGACTCAAGGAGTTGTGGGAAGTACCACGCGACCGTCTTGCTCCAGGCAGCGTGATTCACAGCATGGGGTACCCGCTGCGCCAAGAGGAGTTCGGCGGGGGGTTCATCTACGGTTTGCCGGATGGACAGGTCTCCATCGGTTTCGTTGTAGGTCTGGACTACAAGGACCCGCTGTTCGACCCGCAGATGGCTTTCAATCGGTTCAAGCAGCATCCCCTACTCTTGAAGTTGCTCGCTGGTGGTCAACTCGTGGGGTACGGCGCCAAGGCGCTGCCCGAAGGCGGGTGGAACTCGATCCCGCAGCCGTACACGAACGGCGCACTGATCGCGGGCGACGCGGGCGGGTTCCTCAACTCCATGCGGCTGA
Organism: uncultured Acidobacteriota bacterium; assembly: GCA_963827515.1. Lineage (GTDB taxonomy): Bacteria > Acidobacteriota > Vicinamibacteria > Vicinamibacterales > UBA2999 > JABFSA01. The sequence goes on from CAWHBF010000025.1 coordinate 241,113, forward strand.
AGGGCATACACCTCGCCATGCGGACCGGGATGCTCGCGGCGGAGTCTGCGTTCGAGGCGATCCAGGCGAACGATACATCGGCACAAGGGCTCGCCCGCTACCAGGAGAAGATCGACCGAAGTCCCGTGAAGGCCGAACTCTACCCGGTTCGCAACGTGCACCAAGCCTTCGGCCACGGCCTGCTTGCCGGCCTTGCGTTCGCCGGATTCTCATTGCTGACGAAGGGTTGGTGGGCGAACGAGGTCCGCGGCCACGCAGGGCACCGGCGACTGCAGACGCTGCGCGACTACTATCGCGCGCAGCCCGAGTCGCTCGCCGCCAGCAATGCCACACCGGCCGATCGGCGGCAGACGTTCGACAAAGTGACCAACGTCCACTACTCCGGCGTCGCGCATGATGAGGATCAACCGGTCCATCTCCTGGTGCATACCGAGGTCTGCAGCTCGATCTGTGGAACCGAATACGGGCACCCGTGCACGCGGTTCTGTCCGGCGAACGTCTATGAGATCGTGCAGGAGACCGAGGGCCCGCGTTTACAGATCAACGCGTCGAACTGCGTGCACTGCAAGACGTGCGACATCATGGACCCGTACAGCGTGATCACCTGGGTGCCGCCCGAGGGTGGTGGGGGGCCTCAATACAATGGGATGTAACCACGAAGATCGCCTGGTCTTCGTGACCTTCGGGATCTTCGTGATCTTCGTGCTGTTCGGGGTTCATGTCTGACGACTGGCGGCGTTCGCCGTTGAAGAGGCTGCAGGTCTCGGCGATTGCCGCAGTCGGCTACCCGTTGATCAACATGCTCGGCCGGACGCTTCGCTGGCGCGTCGACGGTTTGCAACATTTCGAAGACGTCCTTGCCGCAGGTCGTCATCCCGTCATGGCGTTCTGGCACGGCCGTATCCTGCCCGCCACCTTCTACTTCCGGCGTCGCGGCATCGTCGTCATGACGAGCGAGAACTTCGACGGTGAGTGGATCGCACGGATCATTGAGCGATTCGGTTACGGCACGGCGCGCGGTTCCACGTCACGCGGGGCGCGCCGAGCGCTGCTTCAGCTCGTTCGTGACGTGCAGCAGGGCAGGACGGCCGGTTTCGCGATCGACGGTCCGCGTGGGCCGGCGCGCGTGGCGCAGCCAGGGGCAGTCTGGCTTGCTGGGACGGCGGGTCAGCCGCTCCTGCCGTTTCACCTCGAGGCGTCGCGCTCGTGGGAACTGCGAAGCTGGGACCGTACGCAGATACCGAAGCCGTTCAGCACCGTTGCCTTGGTCGTCGGCGAGCCGCTGCCGGTCGCATCCGGCTTGTCGGATGACGAACTGGAAGCGGTACGGGTAGATCTCGAAGCACGGCTACGCGCGCTGGAGGCGAGAGCCCGGGAACTCGTCGCGCACTAAGCGGGCCGCCGACCGCGCGCGCCGGGTGACGCTCAAGAGGTCGGGGCCCGAACGTCTCGAACGAGCTGAACGGCCCGAACGGCCCGAACGATCTAAGGGAGCTCCGCCCCGGTGGCGGTGTGGTAGTGGCCGTGTTCGGCCGACCATACCTGCGTCACCCCGGAGCCGCGCTCGCTGGTGAACGAGGTGATGCCCGCAGCGATGGCGGCGAGCACCGCACCGCCCACGGCGATGAGCATGAACGTGCTGCGCGGACCACCCGCTCGGTCCTTGCCCTCACAGCATTTCTTGTATTTCTGTCCACTGCCGCACCGGCACGGATCGTTTCGACCCAACTTGGCCATGTTCAGTACCTCTGACTGCCGAGACTCTAGCCCAATTTTTCGCCAAAAGTCTATCGACTACAATCAGCGGCGCGTGTCACTTATTGTCGTTACTTCCGACCGTTTCGCCGATCATTTGCCTCCCCCAGGGCATCCGGAGCGCGTTGAACGCGCCGAGGTCATGCAGGTCGTGGCCTCCGAGTTCAGGCAACGGGGGGGCCGCGTCATCGAGCCCAGGCTGGCCACGGAGGATGAGCTCGCCGGTGTGCACGACCGAGGCTACATTCGGTTGATTCGTGAGACAGCGGGTCGCGCCGTCGCACTCGACCAAGACACATTCACATCACCCGACAGCTACGAGATCGCCCTGCTGGCGGCCGGCGCCGTGCTCGTCGCGGTGGAACACGTGTTGGACGCCGGTCCCGGCACGCGCGCGTTCGCGATGCAGCGTCCTCCGGGGCATCACGCCGAGCGCAGCCGCGCGATGGGCTTCTGTCTCTTCAACAACGTCGCCGTCGGCGCCGCGATGGCCCGTGCGCGCGGTCTTTCAAGGGTGGCAGTCGTTGACACCGACGTACACCATCCGAACGGGACGCAATGGAGCTTCTACGACGACCCGTCGGTGCTGGTCATCTCGTCTCATCAGTATCCGTACTACCCCGGTACCGGGTCGGCCGATCAAACCGGGTCGGGAGCTGGCGTCGGTTTCACCGTCAATTTTCCGCTCGAGGCTGGCGCGACCGATGCCGACTACGAGCGGGTCTACCAGTCGGTTGAGGACGTGCTCCTCCAGTTCCGACCGGAGTTGATCCTGCTGTCGATGGGCTTCGATGCGCATCGGGACGATCCATTGGGTGGGATGCGCCTCACGACGGGACAGTTCATGCGGCTCGCGGCGCGGATCGCAGGGGTCGCAGACCGGTGCTGCGGCGGACGGCTCGTTGCTGCGGTGGAGGGTGGGTACGATCTCGAAGCTCTGGCCGCCTGCTTGCGCGGCGTGGTCGACGTGTTAGGTCGGCCGATTGCGCTCGACGATCTACCGGCGCCCACGGGCGACAGCCGACGGGGTGAGGCCGCGATTCGCGCCGCACGCGCGCATCTCGGCCAGTCCTGGACGATATAATCGGACGACGCACGTGTGCGAAGGTGCGGCGTGCGAGGGCACGCTCTCGGCACCTGTACCGCGCACCGCTCGCACGCCACCACGTCTAGTGCACCTCTATGGAATATCGCCCACAAGATCTGGATCGGAAGTGGCAGGAGCGCTGGGCGTCCTCCCGCGCGTTCGAGGTCACCGTCGACCAGTCGCGGCCGAAATTCTACTGCCTCGAGATGTTCGCCTATCCGTCCGGCCACGCGCATGTCGGCCACGTGCGCAACTACATCATTGGCGACGTGATGGCACGCACCAAGCGGATGCGCGGCTACAACGTGTTGCACCCGTTTGGCTGGGATGCCTTCGGTCTGCCGGCCGAGAATGCCGCCATCAAGGACGGGATTCACCCTGAGGTATCGACTCGCGACAACATCGCGCACATGAAAGGGCAGCTCCAGCGGCTGGGGATCAGCTATGCCTGGGAGCGCGAGCTCGCCACATGTGATGCCGAGTACTACAAGTGGAACCAGTGGCTCTTCATTCGGATGTTCGAACGGGGCTTGGCCTATCGACGGCGTTCATCCGTCAACTGGTGCACCAGTTGTAACACCGTGCTGGCCAACGAGCAGGTGGTCGACGGCGGCTGCTGGCGCTGTGGCACTCCGGTGGAGATGCGCGATCTCGAACAATGGTTCTTCCGGATCACCGCATACGCCGACGAGCTTCTGGACGCCACGGCAGGTCTGACGGGCTGGCCCGACAAGGTTCTGACGATGCAGCGGAACTGGATCGGACGGTCCGAGGGGGCCCGTGTCAAGTTTGCTGTCGAGCCTGGAGCCCAGAGCCGAGAGCTCAACGCCCAGAGCATTGAAGTCTTCACCACCCGCATCGACACGATCTATGGTGCGACGTTCGTACTGCTGGCCCCCGAGCACACGCTCGTCAGCGTCCTTGCGGAGACGTCGCCGGATCCGGTGTCGTTCCGGCAACAGGTGCAGGCCTTCCGAGCTCAGGACCGCGCAGCACGGATGAGTGGAGCGATAGAGAAGCAGGGGTTCGACACGGGGGCTCGTGCGACCAACCCATTTACGGGTGAGCTCGTGCCGGTCTGGGTGGCCAATTTCGTGCTGGGCGAGTACGGCACGGGCGCAGTGATGGGCGTGCCCGCGCACGACCAGCGCGATTTCGAGTTTGCGAGGAAGTTCGATCTGCCGATCAGAGTCGTCGTGACACCGGACGGCCGATCGGTGGACTCGTCGTCGATGACCGAAGCCGCCGAAGCGTACGGCACGCTTGTCGATGCCGGCGAGTATTCGGGTCTTCCGTCCGCCGAGGCGCAGATACGCATGATTGCCGCCGCCCGGGAGCGGGGCGTCGGCGAAGGCACCGTCCAGTTCCGTCTGAAGGATTGGGGTATTTCGCGCCAGCGATATTGGGGTACGCCGATTCCCATGATCCACTGTCCGAAGGACGGTGTCGTGCCCGTGCCGGACGAGGATCTGCCGGTTGTGTTGCCGCACGTCACGGAGTTCAGCGGGCGAGGCGATTCGCCGCTGGCGCAGGTGGCCGATTTCGTCAACGTCCGTTGCCCGAAGTGCGGCGGTCCGGCCAGGCGCGAGACCGACACGATGGACACCTTCGTGGACTCGTCGTGGTACTTCTACCGGTTTGCGGACCCGCGGAATAACACGCAGCCGTTTGATCCTGGGGCGGTGAAGTATTGGCTGCCGGTTGATTTCTACAGCGGCGGCGTTGAACACGCGATTCTTCACCTCATCTACTCGCGGTTCTTTGCGCGCGTCTTCCGTGATCTGGGTCTTGTGAGCGACGGGGAGCCCTTCGCGCAGCTCCTGACGCAGGGGATGGTCTTGAAGGATGGGGCGGTCATGTCGAAGTCCAAAGGCAATGTGGTGGACCCCGACACCATGCTCCAGAAGTTCGGCGCCGACGCGCTGCGGTTGTATGTGATGTTCGTGGCGCCGCCGGAAAAGGAAGTGGAGTGGAACGACGCGGGTCTGGAGGGCAGCTACCGATTTCTGGCGCGAGTCTGGCGGCTGCTGGAACACTGGCGAGGGACCATTGTGCATGGGACCGGTGATACTCCCGCTGCGTGGGGGTCGCTCGATGCCTCCGAGCGCGCCATGCGTCGCAAGACCCACGACACGATACGTCGCGTGACCGCTGATATCGAGGAGCGGCAGCAGCTGAATACCGCAGTGTCGGCCATGATGGAGTTGGTCAACGAGCTGTATGCGTTCAGCGAACGGACGGTGACCGGCGGACCGACCCGTCGATCCGAAGATGAAGAGGTCGGGGCAGTCCACGGAGAGCGACGCGAGGTCGTGGCCGTCGTCAGAGAGGCGCTCGAGGCGCTGGTTCGGCTGTTGTCGCCGTTTGCACCGCATACCGCGGAAGAGATGTGGCAGCGGCTGGGCTACACGGACACGCTGACGGCGGTCTCGTGGCCGACGTATGATGCTGCCGTTGCTCGGGCCGAGGAGATCGTCGTGCCGGTGCAGGTCAACGGCAAGGTTCGCGGCCGGCTGACCGTGTCGGCAGATGTGTCGGAGCAGGAGATGGAGCGGCTTGCGCTGTCCGATCCCGCTGTGAGCTCCTACATTGCCGGGAAGACCATCAGGAAAGTCGTCGTAGCCAAGGGGCGGCTGGTGTCGCTTGTGGTGCAGTAGGACCCATGAAGAGGATCAGCGCCGTCATCGTCTTACTGGCGTTGTCCACCTGCGGGTGCGGGTATGCCCTTGCGGGGCGGGGATCCTTCCTTCCCGACTACATCCGTACAGTCGGGATTCCGCAGTTGGTCAACAACAGCACGTTCTTCCAAGTTGAGCAAACGCTGACCGAGAAGATTCGGGCCGAGTTCATTGGCCGTGGTCGCTACACCGTGCTTCCCGCTCCCGAAGGCGCGGATGCCGTGGTCACCGGTGCGGTGACGTCGATTTCGGTTCAGCCCGTGGGCTTCAACGATCAGCAGCTGGCCTCGCGTTACCTGTTCATGCTGACGATGAGGGTGGAGTTTACCGACGCCCGCACGAAGCAGGTCCTCTGGTCTACGAACGCGCTGACGTTTCGAGAGGAATACGAACTGACGACTCGCAGCAACACCGCACTCGAAGGCGAAACCTTCCTGACTCAGGAGCGCAGCTCGTTCGACCGCATTGCCGACGATGTGGCCAGGACGGTCGTGACAGCGATCGTCGAGGCGTTCTAGGCGGCACACGAGAGCGATTTGCATTCGTCGTAGAGCGCACGCTTCAGCGTGCGCGTGTCCGCGGAGGCTAAAGCCTCCGCTCTACGTCGAATCGAAAAAGCAGTCCAGTCAACGGCCGATCGGTTCGAGTGCGTGGGTCTTCATCGCATCGGCCACTTCCGGCCCCATCAGGTAGCGGAGGAGTGTGTTGGCTCCCTCGACATTCTTTGCGTTGGGGCTGCGCACCGCCGTGAAGACGATGTAGTTCTGCATCTCCGGAGGGAAGGGCCCGAGGAGCTGCACGCCGGGAATGAGGATCTCGCTGATCAGCGTCATGACCAGGTCAGCCTTGCCGGCGGCGACGGCGCCTGGTCCCTCTCCAGGCCCGGTGAGCATCGATTTCGCGTCCACTTCTGCGGCGATTCCCAGTTGCGACATGGCCTTGTTGACCGTGGCTCGGCTTTGCCCCTCGGCCGTGTAGGCCACCACCTTCGCGTCGAGCAGCGTCTGCTTGAGAGCCTCGGGCGTACTGACATCCGATCGCGGGGCGCCCTCGCGGGCACCGACACCAACGCCGACGCGAGCGAGATCGCTGCGCGATTCGGCTACAGCCCGGCCTTGTGCGACGAGATCGTCGACGAGCGCCGGCGTCAGAATCGCCACGTCAAAGGGTTCACCCGCGTCGATTTTGCGCTTCAGCGCCGCTGCCGGTACTGAATTCGGAGGAGAGGCGGAGACCCGTTGCCGTTTCCAGCTGCGGCTGCACGGCCTCGATGGCCGCTCTCACACCGTTCGAGCTCAGCAGGCGGAGTGGCGTGGATTCGGGAGCTGGCTCCTGTACGCCCGCGCACGCGCCGTTGGCAAGTAGCACCGCGACGATTGCGAGATCGAGTGAGCGTGACAGGATTGTGCGTCGGGTGTTTCTCATACCCTCACCAGTCTGGCCTCGCGTGATCGTGACAGCCTTGAAGAGCATACAAGAACACCTCTCGAGCGCCATCGCGGCATTTGGGGTTGCTCGCGGCCCAACGCCAGCGTACGCTGTCGGCACATGAGCACAGCACAAGGGTCTGCCGATCCACCACAACCCTGGACCAGACAGGATTTATTGATCGTAGGCGGCGCCCTGGGCGTGGCCACGGTTGCCGCTCTGACGGCCTACGCCGCACAGGCACCCAAGGTGCAGTCGCTTGTGGGGCTGTTGGTCATACTCACGCTGGCGTACGCTGCGTCGTCGAACCGAAGCGCTATCGACCGGCGCACCGTGGCGTGGGGGCTTGGCCTCCAGATGCTCTTCGCACTCCTCGTGCTGAAGACGACGCCGGGCCAACAGCTCTTCACGTTCCTCGGCCAGGGCATCAACCGGCTGCTCGACTTCGGCAACATCGGCGCCGCCTTCGTGTTCGGCCCGCTCGGCGACAAGGAGGCGTGGCCGCGAATCATGACCGCGGTGCTCGGTGAGGAGGGCGCCCGCTACTCAGTGCTTTTCGCCTTTCAGGTACTGCCCACGATCATCTTCATTGCCGCACTCTTCGCGATTCTCTACTACCTGGGCGTCATGCAGTTCGTCGTGCGGCTCTTTGCCGTCGGGATGCGCCGGTTCATGAAGGCGAGCGGCGCCGAGTCGCTCAACGTGGCGGCGAGTATCTTCATGGGGCAGACCGAAGCGCCACTTACGATTCGCCCGTACCTGCCCGAGATGACCCGCTCGGAACTGATGACGGTCATGACGTCCGGGATGGCTCACATTTCCGGCGGCATCATGGCTGCCTACATCCTGTTCGGCATCGAAGCGCGCCACCTCCTGACGGCGGTGATCATGACGGCGCCGGGCACGCTGATGATGGCGAAGATCTTCGTGCCGGAGACCGGTCAGCCCAAGACCATGGGCACGGTTACCCTCGAGGTCGAACGCACCGACGTGAACGTCATCGACGCGGCCGGCCGGGGGACCTCCGAAGGGCTGGCGCTGGCACTGAACGTCGGCGCGATGCTGATCTCGTTTCTCGCGCTCATAGCCCTCGCCAACGCGGCGCTCGGGCTCGTGGGACTCAGCATGCAGCAGATCTTCGGGTGGGTCTTTGCGCCGCTGGCCTGGAGCATGGGTGTGCCGTGGCAAGACGCGTCCACGGTCGGCAACCTCCTCGGGACGCGCATGGTGCTGAACGAGTTCGTCGCCTACTCGCAGCTCGGACCGCTGAAGGAAGCGCTCGATCCGCGGTCGTTCACCATTGCCACCTACGCGCTGTGCGGTTTCGCAAATTTCAGTTCGATCGGCATTCAGATTGGCGGCATCGGTGCGCTGGCGCCGAACCGTCGTCACGATCTGGCGCGGCTCGGGATCCGGGCGATGATTGCGGGTACCCTGGCCAATTTCGTTACGGCGACGATCGCGGGCTTCCTGCTGTAACGTGACCGACCTGGCTTATCCTCAGATCTCGTGCCGTCTCTGACTCCCGCCGCCCTTCGCCAACAGATCGCCACCGGAGACACGGCGCCTCTCTACATGCTCGTCGGTGACGATGACGTGGAGCGGTCGGCGGTTGCCGGCGAATTCGCCGATATCGTCGAAGAGGAGCTTCGCGCCTTCAACGTCGACCGGCTGTACGGCGGCGAAATCAAGGTCGATGACCTCATCGACGCCACGGCCACGCTCCCGATGATGTCTCCTCGCAGGGTCGTCGTCGTCCTTGAAGCCGAGAAGTTGCTGATCCCAAAGCGCGAGTCGAAGGCCGCGGACGAAGAGCTGGAGCGGCTGGCCGAGTTCTTCGCCGACCCGCCCCCGCACGCGACCACCGTCTTCGTCTGCGGCGTGGTCGACAAGCGGCGGACCAGTTTCAAGAAACTGATTCAGGTTGCGCAGGTCGTTGACTGCGGGACGATCGGCGATGCGTCGGACGCCGAGCGGTGGGTGAGGGCACGTGCATCCGCGCTCAAGATCTCGCTGGATGCCGCGGCCGTTCGGGCGCTGCTCGAACGCACAGGACTCAAGCTGGTGCGATTGCGCGCGGGCCTCGAGCGGCTTGCGCTCTACGGAATGGGGCAGCCGGCGATTAGCGCCGAAGATGTTCGACAGGCTGTGCCCGCGGGTCCGGAGATGCAGGAAAACTTCGGCATCGCCAACGCGATCAGCCGCAACGACCCTGCGGATGCCCTTCACGAATTGCGGCTGTCACTCGATGCGGGCGCGCGTCCAGAGATGGTCTTGGGCCAACTACGGGTTGCTGCAGAGAAGCTTCCGAGCGCTCGGCTGCGGACGGCGATCGACGCGGTGTTCCGGACGGACCTGGCGCTGAAGTCTTCCGGCGGGGAACCCCGCATGCTCCTCGAGCGGTTGGTCGTGGAATTGTGCGCGGACCGAAGGCCTATGCGGCGCGCTTGACGATCCGCTTCGTCAGCCGGGACTTGTAGCGACCGGCCGTATTCCTGTGGATGATGCCTTTGGTCGCCATCTTGTCCACGACGGAAACTGTCTGCTGGAGCGCGGCTTTGGCTCCGTCCAGGTCTTCGGCGTCCAGCGAGGCTCGGATGGCCTTAAGGGCCGTCCGGAGTCTGGATCGCAGCTGCCGGTTGTGATCCCGTCGCTTGATGTTCTGTCTATTCGCCTTTAGAGCCGACTTCGTACGCTTTGCCATTCGCCCGTCATTGTACTTCAGCGGTCGAGGATCTCATACGTGCCGGAGGGTGGGCGTTCGTTGGAGTAGCGGACGGTCGGTGCCCCGTTGATGACCTCGAAAATCTTGTAAATCACGCGTGTGGAGCGGGCTGAACCGTTCCCGAGCTCGGTTGCCGAGCTGACCTTCCGCACGTAGTCCCTGGTTTCCCGGTAGGGGGGATCCGCCGGCCGTACCGATCGACGGCATTCGGTCCGGCGTTATAGGCGGCCAAGGCGAGTTCCTCGTCCCCATCGAACCGATCCAGGAGTTGCCGCAGATACAACGTTCCGCCGCGAATGTTCTCGCCCGGGTCGTAGGCGTTGTGGACTCCGAGGTCCCTCGCCGTTGCCGGCATCAGCTGCATCAACCCCATCGCCCCTTTGGGTGACCGGGCGTGAGGATTGAAGCCCGATTCCACCTGAATCACCGCCCGCACCAGGTCGGGCCGCAGACTCTGCCTCGCTGCGTGTTCCTGCACCAAGGGTTCGAAACGCTCCCGTACGACGGTCTGGTCCGCTACCGCTGGCCGCGTCGCGCGAAACTGGGGCGCGTCCGGAACGGCGTAGGTGACCGCCGCGTCGTCGAGGCGTCTGTCGGACAGCACGAGATTCCCCGCCGCATCGCGCCATGCGTAAATCTGTGCATCCACCTGGCCCGGCCAGACGATTGTGAGCGCGGCAAGGACGAAAATTCGTCGCAACATTCTGGAAATAACTGACCAGCGTCGGCCTACAGCAAGCTCCACGGTCGAAAGGGGGGTCCCCTTGGTATCGGCTCCAGTGCCCGGAGGCCTTAGCTCTGCTAGGATCTGCACGCGTGTCGTTCTGGCAGACGTGGCTCCGGCGCCCCAGGACCGTGTTCCTGCGAAAGGTGTCCTTCCAGATCCATCTGTGGCTCGGGCTGGCGCTTGGCCTCTACGTCGTGGTCCTCAGCCTGACCGGCAGCGCCATCGTCTTTCGTCGGGAACTGGACGCCGCGTTCGGCCCCGCACGCCCGGCGATCGACAAGACGCAGCGGGTCTTGTCGCCGGAGGAGCTCACGGAGTTCGCACGGCGTGCCTATCCAGATTTCGCCGTTGAGAGTGTCGGCGGCGTCCAGCGGCGTACGCCTGTTGTGCAGATCGGGCTGCGTCGAGGGGACGAGAGTATCGAGCGCGTCTTCAATGCGTATACGGGAGAGGACCTCGGTGACCCATTCCCGTGGACGTCAAGGGCGCTGCTGTGGCTCGTGATGCTTCACGACGATCTACTGATGCCGGCAGAGCAGCGCGGTCGGTTCTGGAACGGCATCGGCAGCATTCTGACAACGATTCTGTGTCTGACCGGCGCCGTGGTGTGGTGGCCGGGCATTCGGCACTGGCGTCGCGGCATGGCAGTCAAGTGGAGCGCGCGGTGGCCGAGGTTGACCTTCGATCTGCACAGCGCCATGGGGTTCTGGTTCTTCTTGATGATTCTGCTCTGGGCGCTGACGGGCATCTATCTGTCATTTCCCTCACCGACCATGGGCGTGGTCAACGCGGTCTTCGGTCCCGAACTGCACGAGCTCGGTGTCTCGCGCCCCGTGGATGTCGTGATCGAATGGATGGTTCGCTTGCACTTCGGACGCTGGCGAAGTCACACCTTGAAGGTGGTCTGGGTGATCATCGGACTGATTCCAACCGTGATGCTCGTGACGGGTGCCGTCATGTGGTGGAATCGCGTCGTTCGCCATCGACGCCCGGCCCGCTCGAGTCAGCCCGCGCTGAATTTTCAGCAGGAAGCCCAGGGAGTAGAATGACGGCCATGTTGAGACGAGAGTTTCTCAAGTCATCTGTCGCTGCTGGCGCAGGAGCGCTGACGGTTGGATCGGTGGCGCAGCCTGCCCTGGCCGGTCAACAAGCGGCGCCTGCCGTTGCGACGCGTAAGCCGATTCGGATCGTCATGGGTGGGTACGGGCCGGCCACGACTGGCTTCAGTCTGGCCCTGAAGAAGATGGGGGATCGCCTGACCACGAAGTTCGGGCGTGACGTGGACGTGAAGTACGTCTACAACATCCTCGACCTCGGCTACCGAGCGCGACGACATTTTGTGGCTCGTCGAGAGCGGCGTGCTCACGCTCGGCTATCAGTCCAGCAGTTATCTCACTGAACGCGTGCCTGACCTCGGCATCGCAGATCTCCCATTCCTTTTCCCGGACACCGCGACCGCGAGAGCGGCGATGGATGGCGCTCTCGGACGCTTGCTCGTTGACCGCATCGAAGCCGGGATGGACTACCGGATTCTCGGCTGGTTCGAGAACGGGTTCCGACACGTGTCCAACCGCCACCGACCGGTGCGCACGCCTGCCGACCTGAAGGGGATGTCGATTCGCGTGCTACCCAGCAAGGTGCAGGAGCGCACGTTCGAGCTGCTCGGCGCGCTGCCGAAGGTCATGGACCTGACAGAAGCGATCGTGGCCGTGAAGGCAGGTACCTTGGATGCCCAGGAGAATCCGTTCTTCAATACCGTGACCTACGGCGTGCACAACTTCCACCGCTTCCACACCGCGACGAGTCACTTCTACCTCTCGCGGCCGATTTTCTTCCATCGGCCGTCCTTCGACGCGTGGCCGAAGGAGATGCAGGATGGAAATGCGGGCGGCCGTCACGGAGGCTGTGGCCTTCCAGCGCGACCTGCACGTCAAGGAAGAGGAGGATTCCGCGGCCGAGATCCGGAAGGCGGGCGGCGAAATTCTCGAGCTCACGCCCGAGCAGCACAAGGCCTTCGTGACGGCCGTGACGCCCATCTACGGCGAAGCTCGGGCGCAGTACAGCCACGAGCTGCTGTCGCTCGTGAAGTTCTAGGAACGCGGCGGGTCCGCTTCGCGGAACCCGCCCTGCGCCGTAGAGCGCACGCTTCAGCGTGCGCGTGTCCGCGGAGGCTAAAGCCTCCGCTCTACGCCGAATGGAAAGCGGTCCAGCGCGGAGCTACCTCAAGACATCCGAAAGATTGTACGTCGCCACTTTGTTCTCGTTCATGTGCGGGACGACGAGCACGTTGCCCGTGGGGACGAACGCGATGTCGGCTGTTCCAGGCATGAATTGGCGAAGTTCACGGGATTCGCCGGCCGCGGTGACCTGCAGCACCTTTCCGGCGAGGAAGTCCGTGACCACAAAACCCCCTCGGCCGTCGAGCTCGACGCCGTCGATGTTGGCGAACGGCTTCGGCGTGATGAGCGTCTTTGCCTTCGTCTGGAGATCGAGCGCGAACAGCCGTCCCGGCACGTCCGTCGAGAAGTCGGCCTTCGGCTTGCCCCAGCCCCCGACGATTAGCCGGTTACCGTCCACCACGAGGCCATTCGGCCATTCGAGCTGTTCACCTTCGGCGAACACCGTCGCTGCGCTGTCGCGGACAGCATAAATACGATTGGCCATGAAGTCGGACACATAGACCGTTCCATCCGATCCCACGGCCACATCGTTCAGGAACATCGCGCCCGCGATCTTGACCCTGGTCTGGACGGCGCCCGTTGCGATGTTGAAACCGATCACCTCGTCGAGGTCCGCGGTCCAAAGTATTCCGTTGTGCGCGCGAAGACCCTTGGGAGCGTTGAGTCCTGTGACGAACGTGGACGACACGACCTGCCCGTCACCGCCGAGCTTCACGATGCGCCCGTTGCCGTCGCGGCCGTCGGGCATGCCGGCAATCTGCGAGGCGAAGATGAAGCCTGAGGCCGCGTCGTAGTACACGCTTTCCGGCGTTTCGATACCGTCGGTCGCGGTCCAGCCGCCGACGAGCGGAGCCAACGCAGGCGCCGCGGCGGGTGCCGGGGTCTCGGCCGCGGGCGGTTCCGCAGGGGGCTGGCTTCCGCCGCCGCAGGCAGCGAGCAGCAGGGAAGCGCACACGGTGAGTGTCGAAACGAGTCGAACCGGCATGGTCTGTACGGACATATCTCTCCTCTGAACAGTGAATACGGTGGTCTACGCGGACAGGATTTGCTCGATGATGCCGGGCGCCGCCGCCAGCATGTCGCCGATCTTCGATGGATTCTTGCCCCCCGCTTCGGCGAAGTCCGGTCGTCCGCCTCCACCCCCACCAACGATGGGTGCGAGCTGTTTGACGACCTGACCGGCAGGGATCTTCTTGGTGAGGTCGGCTGTGACGCCAACCACAATCGTGACCTTGTCGTCGGACGGGCAGGCCAGTATGACGACGCCGCTCTTGATGCGTGATCGGTGCTGGTCGACCAGCGTGCGCAGCCCATCCTTGTCCAGGCCTGTGACTTCGCGTGCGATCACCTTGACCCCGGCAATGTCCGTCCCGTCGTCTGACGGCGTGTTCGCGGACGCGCCCCCGAGCGCCGCCTGCATTCTGGCGTGCTGCAACTCGCGCGCGAGACGCTTGGTTTCCTCCTGCAGTGCTGCGATCCGCGACACGACATCGCCAGATCTCGCGTTGAGTGCTGATCCGATTCGCGCCAGTGTCTCGCGATCGCGCTGCAAAGTGGTCAGCGACTCGAGTCCGGTGATGGCCTCGACTCTGCGTACTCCGGCGGCAACCCCGCCCTCGGCGACGATGGCGCAAAGCCCGATGTTGCCGGTGGCCTGCACGTGTGTACCGCCGCAGAGCTCCTGGCTGAAGCCTGGAATAGAAACGACCCGGACGTGCTCTCCGTACTTCTCCCCAAAGAGGGCCATCGCGCCGCCTGCGATGGCCGCCTCCGTGTCTTTGATTTCCGTCTGCACCGAGACGTTCCTGAGCACCTGTTCATTGACGATCTGTTCAATCGCCACCAGTTCGGCCGGTGTGACGGCCGCCGAGTGCGCGAAGTCGAAGCGCAGGCGGTCCGGGGCGACGAGCGAACCCGCCTGCTTCACATGGGCTCCCAACACCTGCCGTAGCGCGGCGTGGAGCAGGTGCGTGGCGGTGTGGTTCCGTCGCGTCGCGTCTCGTAGTGACGCGTCGACCTCGGCGCGCACTTGGTCACCAAAGGACAGCGCACCCTTTTCCACGTGCACCACATGGAATCGAGGAAGCCCCGCGGGCCCCTTGACCACATCGTCCACCCTTGCTTCGGCGAGAGAGGTGATCAGGCGGCCACGGTCGGAGACTTGCCCCCCGGACTGCAGATAAAACGGTGTTTCCGCCAGCGCCACGAACCCGTCATCGCCGGCGTTCAGCCGTTCCACGGCCTGGCGATTCGAGTCGAGCAGTTCGACGATCCGCGTGTCGAGTGAGGTGACGTCGTAGCCTCGAAACATATCGGGCACGTGGGGGAGTCCCTGTCGGACCTGCCACGCCGCGTCTCCGGCGGCGGGGGCTCCGAACTTGCTCTTGGCCCGCGCTTTGTCGCGCTGCCCGGCCATCGCGCGGTCGAATCCCTCGCGATCGAGCGTGAGCTTCCGCTCGTCGATCATGTCTTCGATGAAGTCCCGAGGCATCCCGTGAGTGTCATACAGCCGGAACGCCGCCTCACCCGACACGACGCGGTCGCCGGCCGCGGCCTGGTCCAGCAGCTCTTCCAGTTTCGGAAGGCCGTTCGCCAGCACGGCGTCGAACCGCTCCTCTTCGCTGTGAATCACGCGGGCCACGGTGTCGTGGCTGCTCTTGAGATCCGGGTAGGCATCTCCGAAGTCACGCACCAGCGTGTCCACGAGCGTGTAGAGGAACGGCTCCGCCACGCCGAGGCGCTTGCCGTGCCGCATGGCCCGGCGCATGATCTTGCGCAGGACGTATCCACGCCACTCGTTGGATGGCACCACGCCGTCAGCGATCAGGAACGTCATCGCCCGCGTGTGGTCGGCGACGACGCGCATGGAGACGTCGCTCGGCGCCATCGTGCCACCGTGTGACACGCCGGCCCGGTCACCAATCGCGGTCAGGAGCGGCGTGAACAGGTCCGTGTCGTAGTTCGACAGGTGGCCTTGCAGGACGGCCGTCACCCGTTCCAGCCCCATGCCGGTGTCAATCGAGGGCGCCGGCAGAGGCGACAGCGTCCCGTCCGCCTGTCGGTCGAACTCCATGAACACGTTGTTCCAGATCTCGATGTAGCGGTCGCAGCTGCACTCGAGGCCGCGGCACCCGCGGCCGGCTGCCTCTTCGCCGCAGGCAATCTCCGAACCGCGGAAGTAGTAGATCTCCGAACACCGACCGCACGGACCGGTTTCGCCCATCTGCCAGAAGTTGTCCTCGGCCCCGAGTTCGCCGATTCTCCCTGCCGGCAAAAAACCCCGCCAGAGGGCGTACGCCTCCTCGTCCCTGGGAATACCCGCCTCGCCCTTGAACACGGTTGCATAGAGGCGATCGGGTGACAGACGCCATTCGTCGGTCAGGAGCCCCCAGGCGAGGGGGATCGCGTCGCGCTTGAAGTAATCGCCGAACGAGAAGTTGCCAAGCATCTCGAAGAACGTGTGGTGCCGCAGGGACGGACCGACGTTGTCGAGGTCGTTGTGCTTGCCGCTCACGCGCATGCACTTCTGCGTCGTCGTCGCACGCGTGTAGGGTCGCCGCTCCCGGCCCAGGAACAGGTCCTTGAACTGGTTCATCCCCGCGTTGGTGAAGAGCAGCGTGGGATCCTGGTGCGGAACCAGGGGCGAACTCGCGACGACCCTGTGCTGGTGGCGCTCGAAGTACTGCAGAAAGGATCGGCGAATCTCGTTAGCGCTCATCGTCATGGTCGGTATCGTTGGTCCGGTTCCTGATGGCCGCGTACACGCGGGTTGCGTCGAAGCCCTGCGCCAGCAGGTAGCGATGGAGGCGCCGGCTCGTTGCTGGGTCGTCGAGTGACTGGCCGTGCCGGAGACGCCGATCCAGAGCCTGTCGGATGAGGAGATCTTCGTCAAGCTCGCCGAAGACTTCCGCGACCGCCGCGCCGGCGACGTCGCGCGCGATGCCGAGCCCTTCGAGCTGGCGTAGCGCGCGCAGCCGTCCGTGCCGCTTCAGGAGCGCTTCGGTTCTGGCGCACGCCATCGCGGTCCGGCTGTCATCCAGGGCGCGTTCCTGTCGCAAACGGGCGACGGCCGCATCAATCTCGCCCGGCTCGAAGTCACGCCGTCCGAGTCGTATGCGGACTTGCGCCTCCGACAGCTCACGCCGTGCGAGCCATCGGAGTCCGGTAATGTAGGCGTCCGCCACCAGCCCAGTTTACCGCGCCTACTTTGCGCAGGGCTGCCAACGGCGTCGTGTTGGTGTGATTACTGGGTGAACCGGGTGATCTGCGGCCCACCAAGCCTCGACGCAGCGCCCGACGAACGCCTGTCGGCAGGGCGCACCATCCCGTTGCGCGCCATATCGTCCGTCGCCGTCTCGCCCGTGGTCATGATGCCCTGCATCTTGAGCTTGAAGTCGTCCGGACTCGTCGCCCAGCGGAGCGCAACTTCCTTGGTGATCAGTTTCTGATCGTAGAGCTGAAAGATCGACTGGTCGAACGTCTGCATCCCGTACTGCGACGTGCCCTGGGAGATCGCCCCATGAATGAGACTCGTCTTGTCCTGGTCGACGATGCAGTCCTGGATGAAGGCGGTGTTGATCATCACCTCGACAGCGGGCACGCGTCCCTTGTCGTCCGACTTGGGAAGAAGTCGTTGCGAAATGACGGCTTTGAGAACGCTCGCCAACTGCAGGCGGATCTGCTTTTGTTGGTGTGGCGGAAACACCGCAACGATACGGCTGATGGTCTCGGTCGCGTCCAGCGTATGGAGCGTCGAGAAGACGAGGTGACCAGTCTCGGCCGCATGAAGCGCTGTCTCGATCGTTTCGAAGTCCCGCATTTCACCGACCAGAATGACGTCCGGGTCCTGTCGGAGGGCGCTGCGAAGCGCCTGGGAAAAAGAGGTGGTGTCGACGCCGATTTCACGTTGACAGAAGATGGATTTCTTGTCTCGATGGAGATACTCGATGGGATCCTCGACGGTCATCACATGGCAGGTGCGCGTCTCGTTGATGTCGTCGAGCATCGCCGCGAGCGTCGTGGTCTTCCCGCAGCCCGTCGTTCCCGTGACGAGCACGAGTCCGCGCTCTTCGCTTGCAATCTTCTTGAGTACCGCGGGCAGCATGAGGCTCTCGCGCGATTGGACCTGAACGGGGATGACGCGAAAGACCATCCCGGTCGTGCCGCGCTGCTGGAAGGCGTTGCAGCGGAACCGGCCGAGCCCTGGCACGCTGTAAGCGAGATCGACCTCGTGGTTGGATTGAAAGCGGTCGCGGTGTGCAGTTGCCAGCACTTTCGCCGCGATCGCCACCATCTCATCGTGGTCAATGCGATGGTCCGGGAGCGCCGGCTCGAGCACTCCTCGAATGCGCAACATTGGGAAGTTGCCGACCTTCAAGTGCAGGTCGGAGGCGCCGCGGTCGACCGCGATCCGCAGGAGATCGTTGATGTCCATCGCTACCGGGGGTTATCGGCCGCTGGAGCGATGGAATATAGCGAAAAGTGAGCGCTGAGAGCCTAGGCGCCCACGAACTGCAGCCACCCGTGGGTGTCGGGCGCGTCTCCTCTCACGATCTGGAAGAATCGCTGCTGCAGCGTTTCGGTTATAGGGCCCCGGCGTCCACAGCCAACCTTGATCCGATCTACCGAGCGGATCGGAGTCACCTCGACGGCCGTCCCGACAAAGAACACCTCGTCCGCGACGTACAGCGTCTCCCGTGGCAGCGTCTGTTCGCGTACCTCGAACCCGAGGTCCTTGGCCAGTGTGATCACGCAGTCGCGCGTGATGCCGGACAACACCGAGTTGCCGATGGGCGGGGTCCGAATGATGCCGTCACGAACGACAAACAGATTCTGGCCGCTGCCTTCGCTGAGGTTGCCGTACGTGTCGAGTGCGATGGCTTCGGTGTAGCCGTCCATGACGGCCTCCATCTTGATCAGCTGCGCGTTGGCGTAGTTGGCAACACTCTTGGCCATCGCCGGCGTGGTGTTGGGCGCGTTGCGAGCCCACGTCGAGATCTTGACGTCGATGCCTTCTTCGATAGCTTCCTTCGTGAAGTACGCCGGCCACTCCCAGAGCAGAATTGCGACGTCCACCGGACAGTCCGCTGGATGCACGCCGAGCGTATCGTAGCCACGGTAGATCAACGGGCGGATATAACAAGCCTTGAACTTGTTGATCTTGATCAAATCGATCACCGCGTCCGTGAGCGTCCGCTGGTCGAAAGGCACGTCCATCCGGTAGATGCGGGCCGAGTCCATGAGGCGGCGCATGTGCTCGTCCAGCCGGAAGCAGGCAGGTCCTTTGACGGTGTCGTAGCAGCGTGCGCCCTCGAAGACGCCGCTTCCATAGTGAACGACGTGCGACGCGATGTGGATCTTCGCGTCGGCCCAGTCCACCAACGAACCGTTCATCCAAATCTTGCCCGTACCCGGAAACGACATAGCGGCCCCCTTCACGTGATCCTATACGACCGGTCGACGAGGCGTCGAATGATGGGGCGATTGGAAGGGGACGGGGCCCCGCGTGAGACCGTTTCCTACTGTGACTCGCGGCAGAACGGACAGCGGTCCGCGCGGGCGGGCAAGGGCTTGCGACAGTGCCAGCACAAGCCCGGTTGCGGCGTTTCACGGGCACGGAGACGCGACTGGATGTCCGCGACGCTCTCGCCTTCCCTGGAAGCTGTTCGGGACGACCCTGAGCGTGTCGAAGGGTCAGCAGTGGGGAGGGAGATGCGCCGCTTCGCGCCGCCCTGCGAGGTGGCGCCTGGCGCGCGGCGAGCGTATCGTCGAGCAGACCTGATGCGCTCTGATACCTCGTCGTCATGTCGGGATCGAGCGCTTTGAGGATGATGTTACTGATGGCTTTCGGGATCTTGCTGTTCTTCAGCCTCGGCGAGACGACCAGCTCGCCCCGCATGAGCCGATCGAGATCCGCCGGTGAAGGGGTGTCGTAGGGCAAGGCGCCGGTCAGCATCTGGTACATCGTGACGCCGACTGAGTAGACGTCGCTTGCGAACACGGCCTTGCCATGAAACTGCTCCGGCGCCATGTATGGAGGGCTGCCGATGACCGTCGTGCCATGGGCCGCAATCTCGAGGAATCTCGAGGTGCCGAAATCGCTCACCTTCAGGAGCCCGCTTTCGGTGACCAGCATGTTGCCGGGACGGAGATCGCGGTGCAGGATGCCGGCTCCGTGCGCATGGTCGACGGCGTTGCAGATCTGACAGGTGAAATCGAGGGCCCGGTTCAAGTCGAGCGCCCCGTCGCGCATGATGATGTGCTCGAGCGTCTCGCCGGCGACGTACTCCATCACGATGAAGAAGACGTCATCCTGCTTCTCGGCCGTCAGGACGGTCACGATGTTCGGATGGCTCATCGATGCCAGCAAACGCGGCTCTTTGAGCATCTCGCTGAAATCGAGGTTCTGCTTGTGCGGGACCTTGAGGGCGACCTTCTTGTCAATCCAGGTGTCCTCGGCCAGATAGACGCTGCCGAAGCCGCCGCTCCCAAGGGAAGACAGAATCCGGTACTTCCCGATGGTCTGGCCGCGGAAGAACACGACCGAATTATACAGGGGGGATCACCGCGAAGGTGCGATGGTGCCAAGTGTGAAGTGCGAAGTACAAAGTGTCGACGTGCGATGGTGCGACGTGCGATGGCTTGTCAGATAATCGCAGCGTGCACTCACGGTTTTATGCGCCGGAGGCTGAGCGGGCTGGGGATGTCGTCGATCTACCGCACGACGAGGCGCAGCACCTTGTCCGTGTGCTTCGACTGATGGCCGGTGCGGCCGTACGCGTCTTCAATGGCCGCGGAGGAGAGTTCGACGCGGTCGTGGATACGGCGACGAAGGCCGGTGTGCAAGTGCGGGTACACGGGCGGCGCGACGCCCAACCAGAAGTGCATGTCGACGTGACACTCGCACAAGCGGTTCTGAAGGGCGACAAGATGGACGATGTCGTCCGGGATGCGGTAATGATGGGTGTACTCGCCATCAGGCCGATTGTGACGACGCGAAGCGAGGTCGCTCTTGCGTCGCTACGACGGAGTCACCGACAGGAACGCTGGCAACGCATTTCGGTGTCGTCGGCGAAGCAGTGCGGCCGCGCCGTCGTGCCCGTCGTGCACGAGCCGTGCACATTCGAGGAGGCGCTCGGGCCGCTGGGCGGCACAGACTCCCCTTGTTGCGGGTTGATGCTCGTCGAGCCATCTGCGGCTGCGAGCGTCGTTTCGGTCGGGGAGGTTGGTTCGAAGCCGTCGGGCGCGACGATTCTCATCGGCCCTGAAGGCGGCTGGACTCCGGAGGAAATCACACTGGGGAGCAGCGTGTGCCGACTTGTGACACTCGGCAGTCGTACCCTCCGCGCCGACGCCATGGGTCTCGTGGCGGTAGCAGCGCTCTTGACTCACTGGCGAGAGCTGTAGGGCTTGGATCGTGAAATCTGTAGCGCGGTGCCTCGAGCCATCGCGTGCAGGCTCACGCGCAGGAGAAAGCAATTTGCACTATCGCCGTAGCGCGCGCGCTTCAGCGTGCGCTGTCCGCGGAGGCTAGCCTCCGCGTCTACGCGTGAATCGAACAGCGGTCTCAGCATGCCTCGCTGCGTACGTCGCCATGAAAACCGCAGGTCGAGGAGTGTTGGCGTGCGGCGCCAGTCTAGCTACCGTGCCGGTCCGATCAGGGCGAGGAGTTCGTCGACTTCCTTGGGTAACCCGGTGCTGAGGATCTCGGCGCCGGTCGGGGTGACGAGTATCGTGTCCTCCACCCTGACGTGCATCTGCTGATCCGGGATATCGACGATCGGCTCGATGGCCATCACCATCCCGGCTTCGAATGGCAGCGACCAGTCGCCGACGTCGTGCACTGATAGACCCACGTAGTGACCGAGGTATGCATATCGCGGATCGAAGCCGCGTGTGCGGAAGATGTCTTCGGCAATCCTCCGGACGGCATCACGCGTCACACCAGGTCTGATGGCGGCGATGATGGCTTTTTGGGCTTCCAGCGCCGTCTGGTACGCTCGCAGCTGCGCGTCGGTGAAACGTCCCGACACCGGCCACGTCCGCGTGATGTCGATCGTCAGGTAGTCGAGGGATCCGCCGTAGTCCATGACGACCAGCTCGCCGGCCCTCATCTGTCTACCGTTGTCCTCGTAGTGCCATTGATTGCCCATGGGGCCCGACCCAACGATGGCCGGATAGGCCGCCGCCTGGATCCCGTGCTTGAACATCCAATGCGTCGCTTCGGCTTCGAGCTCGTACTCGAACCGCCCAGCTGCCGTCGCCTGGATGGCCCGTCGCATCGCCTCGGCGCTGATACGGCCGTTGTATCGCAGAATCTCGATCTCACGAGGCGTCTTGAGGAGCCGCAGCCGGTCCAGGCTCGGCGTCACATCCAGAACTTCGTGCTGCGGGAAGCGTTCCCGGAGAGAGGCGACTCGTAGCGCATCCTCTGTCGGGTACCGCGCGAGAGGATTCACGCGGCGTCTGAGGGTCGCAAGGGCGGTGTCTTCACGTCCGTTGTTGACCGTGTCCCGTTCCGAGAGGCGCGTCCATAGCGTCCTGGCGCCGGTGGCTTCACGTCGGCTCGAGAGAAACCCCTCGAGGGACTGCAGCGGCTGAATCGAGACGAAGCCTCGCGTGCGAGCGCCATCCTGCTCCTCGAGCCAGTTGGCACCCTCGTATCGAACCTCTCCTGCGGTGAGTTTCGGCAGGAACAGATGTGACTCGCCGGTTGTACCGTCCATGACCAAGGCGGCGTTCGGCGACTCGTTCCCGGTCAGATAGAAGAAGTCGTGGTCCTGGCGGAATCGAATGCCCGGGGATGCGGTTGACGCGCCGAACATGACGAGCGTGCCTCGCTGCAGAGCGCTGGCCAGCCGCTGCCGACGCGCGCCGAACTCTTCCGGCGGATAGCCCATGCGTTCGGCAAACGGGGCGGAGGTCCAAGCCGTCACGAGCACAGCAAGGACGACGAGCGCTCGACGCTTGGGCGTTACGGCCGTTGGAAAGTGATGCATAGCCATTCCCCTTCCTGCGAACGATTGTGCACCAGGCAGTCGGCATACGCGGCTCGGACCATGGCTTCCTCTTCTTCGAGGAGACCGCTCAAGACAAGATAGCCGCCCGGCTTCGCGAGGCCGCATAGCGGCACCGCCGCCGCCGCGAGGAGCGTGCCCGTGAGGTTGGCCATGACGAGATCGAAACCGCCCAGCCCAATCTCGCGTGCGTCGATTCGACGAAGGCTCACCTTCGCATCGCGATTGAGAGTGAGATTGTCTGCGGCTGCTTGCAGCGCATCCGGGTCGTCGTCGATGCCGACCACCGACACGGCTCCGAGCCAGGTGGCGGCAATCGCCAGGACCCCGGATCCGGTGCCGACGTCGATTACCTCCCGTCCGCGCGGGTCGAGGCGCTGGAGCGCCGCGAGGCAGAGCCGCGTGGTCGCGTGGTGCGCGGTACCGAAACCCATCGACGGCCGGATGATGATGACGATCGTCGACCCATCCGACGGCGGCACATCCCATGGGGGTGCGACGACGATATTCCCGACGCGCACGGCGCGGAGATCGGCTTGCGATTTGGCGACCCAGTCTTCGTCGGGGATATCGACGGGAGCGATGGACAACTCGTCGAACTGGTGAGCCAGCGCATCCGCGGCCCTGTCGCGTTCGCCGACGCTGTCGAAGAAAATCTGCCAGGTGTCCGGCGTCGGTTCCGCGATCGCGGCGATCTGGTAGTCAACGAGCGCAGCCTGCAGGAGTTCAGGCGCGTCCGGGGTCACTCGCGTGAGCCGGCCCACTTCCAGCGCCGGCCAGTTCCGCACGGCTACCCGAAGATGTCCTTGACGCGGTCGAAGAGGCCTTTGTCGCCTTCGGTGCCCACGGGTGTCGGCTCGAAGGTTTCTTTTGGCAGAGAGGCTGCGAGTTGCTCGAGGAGCTTCTTCTGCTCGCGCGTCAGCTTCCGTGGCGTGATGACCTTCACGGTCAGCAACAGATCGCCGCGCCCACGCCCGGTCACGTCCGGCATTCCACGTCCGCGGAGACTGAGCGTGGTGCCGCTCTGCGTGCCTTCTGGCACAGCAAAGGTCTCTTCCCCCTCGAGGGTGGGGATTCTGATGTCGCCGCCGAGCGCCAGCGTCGAGTAGTTCAACGAGATCTCGCAGAGCAGGTCGTTGCCCTCGCGTTGAAAGAACGCGTGTTCCTGGACATGAATGACCACGTAGAGATCGCCGGCTGACCCGCCGGCCGGGCCTGCTTCTCCCTCGTTCGTGAGCCGGAGACGCTGTCCGGTCGCGATGCCGGCGGGAATGCGGACCGTCAGCTTACGTTCCTTCTGTACTCGACCCATCCCTCGGCAGGTCGCGCACGGCTTGGTGATGACGGATCCGGCGCCGCGGCATTGTCCGCACGTTCGAGCAACGGTGAAGAAGCCTTGCTGGTAGCGGAGCTGGCCTCGGCCCTGGCACTGGGGGCAGCTGGAGGGCTTGGTGCCCGGTGCCGCGCCGCTGCCATGGCAGGTGTCGCAGGGCTCCTGCCGTGGAATCTGGATGGTCGTCTCGGCCCCTTTGGCCGACTCCTCGAAGGAGATCTCAAGGTCGTACCGGAGATCGGAGCCCCGTTGCGGCCCTCCTCGTCTTCGGCCGCCCAGCGTGTCGCCGAAACCGAAGATGTCGCCGAGCCCCCCGAAGATGTCTTCGAACCCGGTGAAGACGGACGGATCGAAGCCCGCGCCGCTGCCAAGGCCCGCGTGGCCAAAGCGGTCGTACATGCGCCGCTTGTCCTCGTCAGCCAGGATGGCGTACGCCTCGGCGGCTTCCTTGAACTTGTCCTCGGCTTCCTTGCTGCCTGGATTGCGGTCCGGGTGGTACTTCAGGGCGAGCTTGCGATAAGAGCTCTTGATCTCCTGATCCGTTGCGGTCTTGGAGATCCCCAGCACCTCGTAGAAGTCGCGCTTGCTCACGCCTTTGCAACCTTCACGAGCGCAGCTCTGAGGAGACGGTCGCCCAGCATGTAGCCGCGGCGCAGCTCTTCCATGACCTCGCCTTCGCGGTGCTCAGCGCTGACCTCATGCACCACGGCCTGGTGAAACCGCGGATCGAACGGGGTGCCCACTGTAGGGATCGGCTTTACACCGCGCTTGCGGACGAGCTCTCCCATCTGTCGGTGGATCAGCTCGACGCCTTTCCTGTACACCTCAGGATCGCTGCCGGCCGGCGATCCGAGCGCCAGTTCGAGATTGTCGATGATGGGAAGCAGCTCCTCGAGCGCATCCGCAACCGCCGTATCCGCTTGGTCGCGTCGTTCCCGTTCGATGCGCTTGCGATAGTTGTCAAATTCAGCGGCCGTGCGGAGGAGCCGGTCCTGAAGGGCGTCCTTCTCCCGTCGCAGCTCCGCCAGCGGATCCGGCTCCGTGGCCGGTGCCTCGGTCGCTACCGCGTCGGTCGCGCCTGACCCGCCGTTCTGTTCTGGATCGAGAGAGTCGCTCATACGTTAGTTCGCGTCGCGCAGGACGCGGGATACGGCCTGGGTCGTACCATCGACGAGTGCAATCGTGCGGGAATAGTGCATCCGCGTCGGCCCGATGACGCCGACCGTACGCGTGGTGGTGCCGTCCACTTCCGTCGCCGCGATCAAGCTGAACCGCCGCAGATCTCTGGCCGCATGCTCCGCGCCAATGACAATGGTGAGGCCAGGACCCTCGATGTACTCGTTCAGCAAGTGGACGAGGCGCTCTTTCTCCTCCATCATCTCGACCAGCGCCCGAAGCGTGGCGAGCGAGATTCCCTCTTGCGTGGGTCCGTCGAGCAGGGACGCGGCGCCTTCCACGTAGAAGGTCTGATGATTCGGAATCTCCTCGAGAGTGGACCGTGCCAGCCGCAGGGCGCGCGTCAGGAGCTGATCGTAGAGTGTTCGCTCCTGCCGCAGACGCGCGAGCACGGCTTCGCGCACATCAAGCAGCGGAAGCCCCGCAAACTCGGTGTTCAAGTAGTTCGCCGCCTGGACCAGCTCGTCTGGTGTCAGGTCCTCGCCGGCATCGACCACCTTCTGTGTGACCTGGCTGCCCCGAGAGACGACGACGACAAGGATGCGCGAGCCTCCCAGCGGCACGAACTCGAGACGCTGCAGCACTGCCGAGGGAGTGCCCGACAGGGCGAATCCCACGTGCTTCGCAGCGCGGGACACAAAGTGCGACACGCTCGCCAGCACGTCGTCGAGCAGCGGTGACCGTTCCGCCTGTTCGCGCAGGTGCGTCTCGACCACCGTCGGCGTACGCACGCGCTTGCGGCTCTCGAGCAGCAGATCGACGAAGACCCGGTAGCCCCGATCGGTGGGCACTCGCCCGGACGAGGTGTGCGGCTGGTGCACGTAGCCGCCCTCTTCGAGCTGCGCCAGAATGTTCCGGACGGTCGCAGACGACAGGCCGAACCCGCTCTGGCGGGCGAGTAGCTGCGACGAGACCGGCTCGCCCGTCTCGATGTAGGCGCGCACGAGCGTCGCCAGCAATCGCCTTGACCGTTCAGATACTTCGTGGGAACCCATTGCGTGTCAGATGCTTAGCGCTACCTTCTGATTATATCGGATGGGCCCCGCGGAGCGGACACCCGGGCAGCGGGTCAGCGCTTCTGCAGGGCGCCTTCCCAGCGCATGCTGACGGCCGTGGTATTGGAGCCTGAAATCTTTCCATGCTTCACCCCGATCAGCTCGGCGAGGATGCTGACAGCGATCTCCTGGGGCGTGATCGCACCGATATCGAGCCCAATCGGCGCATGGATTCCCTCGAGTGACTTCGCAGGCATTCCCTCTTCGATGAGCGCGTCGAAAATCCGCTTCACCTTCGCTTTGCTGCCGATCAGCCCCAGGTACCTGAGCGACATCTGAGCCAACGCCCGCATCGCGTCCAGATCGTGGGTGTGCCCTCGGGTCACGATGACGGCGTACGACGTTGGAGGCAGGCGGTGGGTGCTGATCCATGTCGGGATGTGGTCCACCACGACTTCGATGCCTTCGCCGAATCTCTCTGTGTTGGCGAACTTTTCTCGGTCGTCGATGACGTGCACCTTGAAGCCCACCTCGTACGCCATCTTCCCGACGAAATAACCCACGTGGCCCGCGCCGAACACGTAGAGCTCCGGTGAAGGCTCGACAGGCTCTATGAAGACTTCCATCTGCCCGCCGCACACCAGTCCCGTTTCCTGCGCGAAGTCATCGTTGAGCTCGAACTTCACCGTTATCGGCTTGCGGCTCTTGATCGCCTCCCGGGCTTTTCCGAACGCGTCGTTCTCGTAGCAGCCGCCGCCGATCGTGCCCACCGTCCGGCCGTCCGCGTAGACGAGCATCTTCGCGCCGACCCGCTGGGGCGTGGATCCGGTGGACGACACGATGGTGACAAGCGCAACCTCCTCACCCCGCTGCAGCGCCTCGTTGAGAGCGGAGAAGACTTCTTGGTTCATAACTTAATTATAGAACCGTCGTTCACGCTTCTCTGTTCTCGGTGCTCGGTTCGTGTTCAGGTTCGGTTCTGGGTTCTGGGTTCGGGGTTCGGGGTTCACGGTTCTGGGTTCGGGTGGCAGGTTCTGCGTTCGTGGAGGTTCGAGGTGCCTGCAAGAATTGCCACCCGCGGACGGATTCGTTGGGGTTTTCGTGGCATGGGGTCCGGCATCCCGTGTGCCACGAGGTGTGCGTGGGTGTCCACAGATTCACCGAGTTGCGCGCCTGGCAGGCGTGCGATGTGTACAAGAAAGCCGTCTATCGCCTGTGTTCGGTGAGCCCCTGGCAGGGGACTGGAGCCGTCGCACGCAGCTCGAGAGGGCCGCGAGCGGTGCTCCGGCTCATGTGGCGGAGGGTTTTGGGCGATTCAGTCCTGCCGACTTCGCGCGGTTCCTGGTGTTGGCCAGATCGTCCCTGATGGAATCCCAGAACCACCTGCGGGACGCCGTGGACAAGGGTTACATCACCGAGGAAACCCGCCTCGAGCACGACGCCCTCGCCGAAGCGGCACTGCAGGAGGTGACGGGACTGATGGAGTATCTGCAGTCGCCAGAAGCGCTTCGCAACGCCCGTCGCGCCCGAGAACGCCGAATCGCCTCGAGGCCCGAACGCCGAACCAACGAACATCAACCACGAAGTCCCGAACCACGAAGGCCACGAACCAACGAACCCCGAACGAAGAACCGAACCTGAACAGGAACCGAGAACGAAGAACTCGAGAAGAGTGAACGACGGATCTCACGCGTTCACGTTCACCGAACCGAACTTGAACACGAACCGAGAACCGAGAAGCTAGAAGAGTGAACGACGGCTTCACGGTTCTTACCACCTGTGCAATTCGCAGTACTCCGTCGGCTCCGTCCCGGTCAGGAATGACTCGTTGTAGACACGAGGGCACGTGGGGAGCGAAAGCTTGCCCGTGTCGCGGTCGATCTCGGCGAAGGTGATCCCCTCGGGCACCTCGAAGGCTCCGCTCGGACGGCCGGCAACGGCGGCTTTCATGAACGCGGTCCAGATGGGCAACGCCGCCTGGGTGCCGCTCAACGACACCGGCTGATTGCTGTCGTAGCCGACCCAGACCACGGTGAGGAGTTCCGGCGTGAATCCAACGAACCAGGCATCACGCAGGTCGTTGGTCGTGCCCGTCTTTCCCGCGGCGTCGAGCGCAAACCCGGAGGCCCTGGCGCCGGCCGCTGTCCCTTCGTTGATGACGCTGCGCATCATGCTCGTCACCAGAAACGTCGTGTCGGGACGTGCGGCACGTTTCAGCACCGGGGGCTTCGGCTGCAGCTCCCGCTCGGCGGTTTCAATGCGCTGTATGGATGTGAGCGGCCTGACCTGACCTTCGTTCAGGAAGAGGGTGTACGCCTGCGCGACCTCGAGGGGCGTCAGCTCGAACACGCCGAGCGTGATTGCCGGAACCGCTCGAGGAGGAGTGCCAACGCCCACGCGCCGCCAGACGGCGGCCACCTGGTCGAAGCCGATCGCTTCGCCCACATGAATCGTGGCGAGGTTACGCGACATCGCCAGCGCGCGACGCCAGGTGATCTCGCCGTCATAGGCGTCATAGTTCTGCGGCTCCCAGACCTGGTCGTCGAAGGAGAAGGTGGCCGGCTCGTCCAGGGTCATGGAGGCTGGCGTGAGGTTCGTCCGTCCCTCTTCGGCCGCCTGCTCGAACGCAGCGAGGTATACGAAGGGTTTGAACACGGAACCCGGCTGGCGCCGTGCCTCGATGGCGCGGTTGTACTGCGACTGGTTGTAGGAACGCCCTCCAACCATCGCGAGAATTTCGCCGGTGCGAGGATCCACGGAGATCAACGCGACCTGGGCCAGCTCGGTGCGCTTCCGACGTGCCAGGAGCTTGTCGATGTTCGCGAGCCCGTTCCGCACGGCGTCGAGCGCGGCGCGCTGCAGGTTCAGGTCGAGCGTCGTGAACACATCGACGCGTCCTGGCTGAGCGGTGACACCAGGGAACGTCTTGGCTACCTGCTCACCGACCATGTCCACGAAGTACGGCGCCTCGTTGTCCACGGCGCGCGCCACGACTCGGAGCGGCTCTTTGATCGCCGCCTCGGCCACCTCGGCCGTGACGAACTCCTCATCGGCCATCGCCTGCAGTACGACGTTGCGGCGTTCGACCGCTCGCTCGGGATTGGCAAACGGCGACCTGGGACCTGGGCTCTGAATCACGCCGGCAATCAGCGCCGCCTCACTGAGGCTCAGGTTGGCGACATCCTTGCCGAAGAAGAGCCGCGCCGCCTCGGCAATACCGTGAATGGCAAAGGAGCCGCGCTGTCCCAGGTAGACGTCGTTGAGATACAGCTCGAGAATCTCGTCCTTGGACGCCCGCCGTTCGAGGACGAGCGACATGATCGTTTCGCGTAGCTTCCGCACGTACGACCGTCTGCCCTCAGTAAGCTCTGCGTTGAACTCGTCGGACAAGAAAAACATCCGCGCAAGCTGCTGCGTGATGGTGCTGTACCCGACGAGATTCGGGTTGTCGCCGAAGGCGTTGGTGACGACCGCGGCAATCATTCGAAAGGGATTGATTCCGGGATGGGAATAAAACCCCTGATCCTCGATCGCGAGCACGGCCTGCTGCGCGTAGATCGGGATCGTCGTCAGAGGTACGCTCCGACGCTTCTCCCGGTCTCCGCTCGTCATCAGCGCGGTCAGCAGCGGCGCGTCGAGTTCCACTGTCGCCGTGCCCTTGCCCTCGACCTCGATCCGCCGGATGCTCGGCGCTCGCTGCGTGAACGAGATACGGACGACGCGGCCGTCGAATGAGGCAAGCCGCGGCTTGATCGCAATCGTCCCCTCGGTCATTGAAAACTCGCCAGGGACCTCCGCTTCCGCCCTCTGGGCGTACCCCAGGTCGTTCAACCGGCTGATGAGCTCCTGCTGGCCGATCGCCTGGCCCTGCCTCAGCGCGAGCGGCCGTGCGTACACACGGGGCAGCGTGCGTTCGCGTTCACCGTGCAGCCGTGCATCGATGAGGCGCGAGAAACTCACGTAGTAGGTGACGATCGTCCCGAACCCGACAACTGCCAGGACGATCCCTGCGGCGAGCGCGTACCGCACCCAGGTCGGTTTGGCTTTCAGGACCCGTTTCAGGCGAGCACGTTTCAAATCGTCACCACCCAGTGGGAGCCATGGTCGAGCGGCAGCTCCTCACTCAGGCGGTCGATCAGGACGCTGCCGTACTTGTTGACGAAGTACACGAGGCCGATTTCCCGCTCCTGGGGCTGCCCGCCAGGAAACGCCTGCGCCTGTGCGTGCACGAACTGGCGGCGCAACGTCTCGTCCTTGCGTTTGGCCGCCTGGATGATCTTCCCCTCTAGTTTCTTCAGGTCGTCCAGCATGCGGCCGAGCGCCGATCGCGTGGCGCCTTCGAGCGTCTGATCCAGTTCTGTGACCGCCTCCGCGAGACTTTCCAGGCGTTCAGCGATGGCGCGCGCGGCATCTTCGAGGCACGCGTCAACGGCGGAAGGAATTTGTGCCTTCAGAAGCTGGTTCAAGGCCGCTTCATCCTGGGCCTTGAGCGCTTCGAGTGACAACTCGTGGCGTTGCAGGAATCGCATCGCGTTCGAGTCCAGAATCGTGGCCGACGCCCGCTGTTGGAACAGGGGCATGGGGACGCCGAACCCCGCGTAGACGTTTCGGAGTTGTCCCAGATACGCAATCTCGCTGGGGCCGCTGACGTAACAGACTGTTGGAAACAACGTGTCTTGCACGACAGGTCGGAGCAGCACGTTGGGGCTGAACGCGCCGGGATCCGTCTGTACCCGCTCGAGGATCGCGTCTTTCGTAGCGTTCGTGTCGCCGACCATGAGCCGGCCGTCTTCGATTCGAATGCCGCCGCGAGTGCCGTCAAGCTTGAAGAGCGCTGCGTGCCCTTCGTGCGGGGTGACCTGCGCGTGGTAGCCAAGAGCCGTCAGTTCGGAGCCGGTTTCGGCGGCGAGACGAGACGTTTCTCCGATGTGCTCGATTTCTCTCGCAAACAGTGCCGACGCCAGCGGCTTCGCCGCCGGATCCGACGCGTCGAATACGACCAAACCCCGGGATCCCAGGAGCGATTCCAGCCATCGGCCAAACGCGACGGCCATGCCGACACCAGGCGCGTACGCCTTGCGAAGCCCTTCGAGAAGGCTGGGAGTGAATTCCGAGGGGGGCAGCGTCGCAGCCAGGAGGTCGAGGGCAGCCGTGACGGACGTGTCCAGTCGAACGCCGGCCACCGGGCCGTCGCCTGCCCCGGGAGGGTCGTTCAAGGAGATCCGGACGGGACCGAGCGAGGCGTCGAGCACGTTGCACGCCTTCACCTCGTTCCAGTCGTGATCTTCCGAATCAATCCAGAAGACGGCGACGGTCGGCACGTGGTGCTCCGCGGCCGTGCGCTCGGCCAGTCGAATGGCGGTCAGGGCCTTGAGCAACGTGAAGAGCGGCCCTCCGAACAACCCGGCCTGCTGGCCGGTAACGATGGCGACCGCACGCGGATCCCGAAGCAGGCCGCCGGCGGCGATAGCCTCAGGGGGAGCCGTTCGCGCGCGCTGTTGCGCGGATACGATGTCAGCGATGGCATCGCGTTGGCGCGGGTGCCGCTGGACGCGGGCGATGGCGTCGCGCCAGGCGGACGAATCCTGGGGATCCCCGGCGAAAAACCGCGCGACGCGCGCGAAGTCGCATGCATAGTCCGCAGAGAGCTTCTTGATCCAGGGAAACCGCCGTATGTCGATGGGAATGCGGGTGACGGTCTCGGAGAGGCCTGTCTGGGAAGGCACTAGGTTGTACTGTCGCAGGCGTCGTGTGCGGTGTCAAGGCAACGTGTTACGATCCGGTGCGACTACGCCCTCGCGTTCGATTCCTCCCAGGCGCTTGCGCCCACCGTTGCGACAGCCGTAGGCCATAGACGAAGACATGAACGCGATATTGGCTCTCGAGGACGGTACCTGGTTCCGTGGCGTCGCCGCCGGTGCGCACGGGGAAGCCCAAGGCGAGGTCGTGTTCAACACGAGCATGACCGGCTATCAGGAGGTGCTGACCGACCCCTCCTATGCGGGGCAAATCGTCACCATGACCGCGCCGCAAATCGGGAACTACGGCGTGGCGCCCGGAGATGACGAGTCGCAGACGCCCCACGTGGCCGGCTTCGTGATGCGGGAAGCGTCGCCACGCGCGAGCAACTGGCGTGCGGACGGCACCCTCCAGGACTATCTCGTCCGCCATCACATCGTCGCCATCGCGGATCTGGACACGCGAGCATTGACGCGCGTGTTGCGCTCGGCCGGTGTGATGCGCGGGGTCATTGCCACAGGGCAGGTAGACCCGGAGCAGCTTGTCGAAAAGGCTCGCGCCATTCCCCGGATGGAAGGGGCCGATCTCGTCTCCGGGGTGACGTGCGATCGCGCGTTCGAGTGGCGCGACCGCGCGTCCGCATCGGGCGAGGCCGATAGCGTCGAGTTCGGCATATCGCCTGGCCGCCGCGCGTCGGCGCGCCTGCGGGTTGCCGCCTACGACTTCGGCGTCAAGTGGAACATCCTCCGGCGCCTCGACGCTCACGGCTGCGACGTTCATGTGTTTCCAGCCTCGGCGCCGGCGTCCGACCTGCTGGCCATCAAGCCGCACGGAATTTTTCTCAGCAACGGCCCCGGCGATCCAGCCGCGCTCGGTTACGCCGTCAGCAACGTGCGCGACCTCGTGGGCGCCGGTGTGCCCATGTTCGGCATCTGTCTCGGACACCAGATTCTCGGACTGGCGGTCGGCGGGGAGACGTTCAAGCTCAAGTTCGGACATCGAGGCGCGAACCATCCGGTCAAGAATCTGAGCTCCGGCAAGGTTGAGATTACGTCCCAGAATCACGGCTTCGCCGTGGATCCCG
Source organism: uncultured Acidobacteriota bacterium (assembly GCA_963827515.1). GTDB lineage: Bacteria > Acidobacteriota > Vicinamibacteria > Vicinamibacterales > UBA2999 > JABFSA01. Next base: position 274,036 of record CAWHBF010000025.1, read on the forward strand.
AGACGCTGCCAGGGGATGTAGAGGTCACGCACCTCAATCTCTACGACGGCACGGTCGAGGGCTTTCGCCACACGACCAAGCCGATCTCCTCGGTGCAGTACCATCCCGAAGCGTCGCCCGGTCCTCACGATGCCGACTATCTGTTCCAGCAGTTTCTTGCCGAGATGGAGAAGAGTTGATGGTCCTAACCACGAAGGTCACGAAGATCACGAATGAACTATTTCGGATCATGTACGTGTTCTTCGTTCGCCTTCGTGATCTTCGTGGTTTGATGCTGGCTGCATGCCGAAACGCACTGATCTGAAACGCGTGCTCGTCATCGGCTCCGGTCCGATCGTGATCGGGCAGGCGTGCGAGTTCGACTACTCGGGCACGCAGGCGTGCAAGGCGCTGAGGGCCGAAGGGCTCGAGGTCGTGCTGATCAACAGCAACCCGGCCACGATCATGACCGACCCCGAGATGGCCGATCGCACCTACGTCGAGCCGCTCACGGTGGAGATGGCCGAGGCGATCATCGAGAAGGAACGTCCCGACGCCGTGTTGCCGACCGTTGGCGGGCAGACCGCCCTCAATCTGGCGATCGCATTGGCCGAGCGAGGCGTGCTCGAGAAGTACAACGTCAAGCTGATTGGCGCCTCCGTCGAGTCGATCAAGGTGGCCGAAGACCGCCTCCTGTTCCGCAACGCGATGGGGGAGATCGGCGTCGAAGTGCCCGACAGCGGTGTCGCCAAGACGCTCGAGGAAGCGCTCGCCCTCGTCGAAACCACCGGCTTCCCGGCCATCATCCGGCCGTCCTTCACCATGGGCGGCGTTGGCGGCGGCATCGCCTACAACATCGAAGAATTCCGCGAGCTCGCTGGTCGGGGCCTGGACCTCAGCCCGGTGCACGAGATTCTGGTCGAGGAATCGGTCATCGGCTGGAAGGAGTTCGAGCTCGAGGTGATGCGCGACGTCGCCGACAACTTCGTCGTGATCTGCTCGATCGAGAACATCGACCCCATGGGGGTCCACACGGGCGACAGCATCACCGTCGCGCCCGCGCTGACGCTCTCCGACAAGGAGTATCAGCGCATGCGCGACATGGCGCGGCGCATCATTCGACGCGTGGGCGTCGAAACCGGTGGGTCGAACATCCAGTTCGCGGTGAATCCGGCTGACGGCCGGATTGTCGCGATCGAGATGAACCCGCGCGTCTCGCGGTCGTCCGCGCTGGCATCGAAGGCCACCGGGTTCCCGATTGCCAAGATCGCTGCGAAGCTGGCGCTCGGCTATCACCTCGACGAAATCCCGAACGACATCACGCGCCTCACGCCTGCGTCCTTCGAGCCCACCATCGACTACATCGTCGTCAAGTTCCCGCGATGGAACTTCGAGAAGTTCCCGCAAGCCGACCGGACTCTGACGACGCAGATGAAGTCGGTGGGGGAGGCGATGGCGATCGGGCGAACGTTCAAGGAGGCATTCCTGAAGTCCGTGCGATCGCTGGAGCTTGGCAAGCAGGGAAGCCTGTTCCCGTCAGGACCCAGCGATACGGGGGACGAGGACGAGGACGATAGCGCGCTCCGGAAGCGCCTGGTGGTGCCCAACGATCGACGGATGTGGGCGCTCTTCCGCGCCCTGCGCCGAGGCTGGACCGTCGAGGTTCTCCACGATTTGACGAAGATGGATCCCTGGTTCCTGCAGCAGTTCGTGGAGATCGAGGCGCTGCGGCAGCATGGCGGCGCTCGGCGAGTTCCGTGACATGTCGGGCGACCTCCTGCGAACGCTCAAGCGCGCCGGGTTCGGTGATGCCGACATTGCCGCCGTGCATGGTGTCAGCGAGGAGTTGGTGAGACAGCGGCGCGTCGATGAAGGTCTGATACCGGCCTATAAGCGCATCGATACCTGCGCCGCCGAGTTCGAGTCCTTCACGCCGTACATGTACGGGACCTACGAACAGGTGTGTGAATCGGACCCGACACCCAGCCGTAAGGTCATCATCCTGGGCAGCGGTCCCAATCGGATCGGCCAGGGCATCGAGTTCGACTATTGCTGCTGCCATGCCGTCTTCGGCTTTCGTGAGGAAGGCTTCGAGACCGTGATGGTCAACTGCAACCCTGAGACCGTGTCGACCGACTACGACACCGCCGACCGCTTGTATTTCGAGCCGCTGACGTTCGAAGACGTGATGGCGATTATCGAACGCGAGCGCGCGTCGGGCGGGGATGTGTCGTGTGTCGTGCAGTTCGGCGGGCAGACACCGCTGAAGCTGGCGCTCGGGCTGCAGGAAGCGGGCGTGCGGATTCTCGGGACGTCTCCCGATTCGATCGACCTGGCTGAAGACCGGCGGCGTTTCTCGCAGCTTCTCTGGGATCTGGGCGTGCCGCAACCCGCCAGCGGAACCGCCGTCTCGTCCGAGGAAGCCCACGAGGTGGCCGAAAGGGTTGGCTATCCGGTGGTCGTGCGTCCTTCGTACGTGCTCGGCGGCCGCGGCATGGCGATCGTGTTCGACTCGAGTGCGCTCGAGCGATACATGACCGGGGCGGTCGATGTCTCGCACGACCGGCCGGTGCTGATCGATCGATTCCTGGAAGATGCATTCGAGTTCGATGTCGATGCCGTGGCGGACAGCGGCGGCGCCGTCGTGATCGGCGGCATCATGGAGCACATCGAAGAAGCCGGCATCCACTCCGGCGACAGTTCCTGCGTCGTCCCGCCGTTCATGGTGGCCGAACGCCACCTGGCGACTATTCGCGAGTACACGCGGCGGATCGCCCGTGCGCTCAAGGTGGTCGGGCTGATGAACATCCAGTACGCCATCAAGGACGATACGGTGTACGTCCTCGAGGTCAACCCACGGTCGTCGCGCACGGTCCCGTACATCTCGAAGGCGACCGGCGTGCCCCTCGCCAAAGTCGCGGCCCGCGTATCGGCAGGGAAGTCGCTGGCGGACCTCGGACTCGTGAACGACCTCGAGGTCCATGGCGTCTTCGTGAAGAGCCCCGTGTTTCCGTTCGTCCGCTTTCCTGGAGTGGACACGATTCTCGGGCCTGAAATGAAGTCCACCGGGGAAGTGATGGGAGGCGCCGACACCTTCGGCGCTGCATTCAGCAAGGCGATGATGGGCGCGGGGCAGCGGCTACCCGAGCTCGGCTGCGTGTTTATCAGCGTCAACAACAGCGACAAGCCGACCGTGCTCCCGATTGCGCGCGACCTCGCGGCGCTCGGCTTCTCGCTGGCGGCCTCTCGAGGCACGGCGGCGTTCCTTCGCGCTCACGGCATCGATGCCGAGGTGATCTACAAGGTCAACGAAGGCCGGCCGAACATCGCGGACCAGATCGTCAACCGCAAGATCGACCTGGTGATCAACACCCCGCTCGGCCGTGATTCGTTCTTCGACGATCGCGCTGTCCGACGCGCCGCCACGATGGCGCAAGTGCCGTGCATCACAACGCTGACCGGTGCATCGGCAGCGGTCATGGCCATCAAGGCGCTACGCCAGCAGGCGCTTACCGTTCGTTCCCTCCAGGACTACTACGCGGGGGTCGAAACCGGGGCGCTGAACCTGAACCTGAACCTTGAACGTGTCGTTCACACTTCTGCGTTCTCGGTGCTCGGTTCGTGTTCAAGTTCGGTTCGGGTTCGTGTTCGGAGTTCAGGGTTCGGTAGTTCGTAGAGCGCACGCTTCAGCGTGCGCGTGAGTGGTTTGTAGAGCGCAGGCTTCAGCCTGCGCGTGACGGCGACGGTGACCGCGGCAATAACTGCCATCTCGTCCTGTTCGGCACTCGGCAGTTCTTGCGATCTCCACCCGTAAGTCCTTCCACCAACTCGTTCGAATCCTGCGCCGCAGCTTGCACGTGCCTTGGCGATGCCGTCCATCGGACTCCTGCCGGGGATTGCGCTGCTGGCAGGGGCGGCCTTCGGAATCCGCGCGCCAGTGTCGGCGGTCTATCTCGTATGGACGGCGGGAATCCTCGCGGTGGTCGGATGGATCGTATGGTGGCTCGGCAGGGGCCGAACAACCGTGGCGACGCTGGCCGCGGCGTTCTTCTGTGCTGCGGTTGGACTTGCCGCCGATGCGCGGGAGCAGGCGCTCCAGACGCCGTTGCGGGCGCTCCTCGACCGCGAGTTCGGCGGTTTTGCGATAGAAGCCCTTGGTCCTGGCGCCAGACACGATCCCCTGCTGGTACGGGTACTCCTGCTGGAAGACGCGTCGCGCGCCGGTGACGTCCACACACTCCTCGCCGCCGTCGCCGCGGTACGGGTGCGGGACGAATGGCATGACACACACGGCACCGTCTCGTTGACGGTCGGCGGCGCTCCCGCACATCACGAGGCAGACGAGTGGCGTGCTGGACGGACACTCGAGGCATCGGTCACGTTCCGCCGGCCCTCGCGATACCTCAACGAAGGCGTGCCGGACCTCGAGCGCGATCTGGCGCTCGGGGGCACCACGCTCTTTGGATCCGTCAAGAGCGGCCTGCTCGTCCGGGTCGTCGAGAGGGGAGGTCGCATCCAGGAAGGCGCCGCCACTCTTCGGCAACGCGTGCGTCGAAGTGTCGATCGTTGGGTCGGCCGGCATGACGCTGTCTCGGCCGCCATCGTCACGGCGGTGCTCATCGGCGACCGTTCGGGCCTCCCGGAGGCGGTGCGCCTTCGCCTGCAGGCCGCCGGCACGTATCACGTCATCGCGATATCAGGCGGCAACATCGCCATCCTCGCTGGGCTCATGCTCGCGAGTTTCTATCTGTGCGGCCTGGGTGGGCGTGTGGCGGCGTTCGGGACGATGCTGGTGTTGGTCGCGTACGCCCAAGTCGTCACCGCCGGCCCTTCCGTGTGGCGGGCGACGACGATGGCCGTGATCTACCTGGGCGCGCGCGTCATCGATCATCGAAGTGCACCGTGGCACACGCTGGCGGCGGCCGCAGCCCTCATCGTGTCCACGAGTCCGCTCGAAGTGCGCGATGTGGGATTCATTCTTACGTGCGGCGCGACGGCGGCCCTGATCGAAGGGGCGCGACGCCTCGGCCACACCTCGTCCCGGCATCTCGTGGCCGGCTGGCTGATCGCGTCGCTCGTTGCTTCGACGGCAGCCGAAGCGGCGCTGCTGCCCGTGAGCGCGTGGACGTTCTCGCGTGTGACCAGCGCGGGCCTCCTGCTCAACCTGGCCGCGGTGCCGTTGATGGGATTCGTCCAGATCGGAGGCATCGTTCTGGCCTCTGCCGACGAGGTGGAGACGATCGCCGGCCCGGCCGGCCGGATTGCGCACAGCGCCGCCCGCGCGCTGACCGAAAGTGCCCGTCTCGTCGATCTCGCGCCGTGGCTCACGGCTCGCGTGCCTCCGCCTCCTATCTGGCTCATCGGTTTCTACTACCTTGGTCTCGCCTCTGCACTCGTGACTCGTGGTGCTCCACGAGCGCTCGGCATGGCCGCGTGCGGCATCTCGGTCGCTGGCATCGTTGTCGGCCAGCCGGCAGGCTGGTGGCGCGCGGCCTCAGAGCCATCGGCGCTTCGCATGTCGGCGTTCGACGTCGGCCAGGGAGACGCCACATTGCTGCAGTTCCCCGATCGCACCACGCTGCTCGTTGATGCCGGCGGAATGCCTTTCGGTGCGGGAAGCTTCGACATCGGGAGCCGAGTCCTGTCGCCAGCGTTATGGGCTCTGGGATTGCGTCGTCTCGACACGCTGCTCCTGACCCACGGGGATCCCGATCACATAGGTGGTGCCCGGGCAATTGTGGGCGATTTCAGGCCCTCAGCCGTGTGGGAGGGGATTCCCGTGGAAGGTCATGTCGCACTCCAGGACGTGCTGGCGCACGCTCGCGACACGGGGGCGCTTGTGCGCCGGCGACAGGTAGGAGACAACCTGCGCATCGGGGGTGCCAGCATCCGCGTCCTGCATCCAGCCGTGCCCGACTGGGAACGTAGGCGCGTGCGCAACGACGACTCCGTTGTCTTGGAAGTGCGTTACGGCGACGTGGCCGTGCTGTTGCTGGGAGACGTCGGCGGCGGCATCGAGCGGGCAATCGCGACGCAGCTCACGCCTGCGAAGCACCGGATTCTCAAAGTCGCCCACCACGGCAGCCGAACATCGTCCTCACGCGAGCTGATCGAGAGCTGGCGGCCTGACATTGCGATCATCAGCTGCGGCCGGGGTAACTCCTTCGGTCATCCGGCGCCAGATGTCCTTCAGCGACTGGAGTCCGTCGGCGCGACGATCTACCGAACCGATCTTCACGGTCAGATCAGCCTCGAGACGGACGGCATCCACGTCCGTGTGCGCACGTATCGTTGGAGGGAAGCAGATGAGCCGCGAAAGAGTCACGATAACCACGAAGGACGCGAAGATCTCGAAGGCAATGCTGTTACACAGCTCGGCATTACAGGATGCGATTGCCGTCCCCTCTGGACGGCTGCATGCGGAGCGGGCGATGACCGAGACGATTGGTTGCGCGATTCGGGTGCATCGGGAGCTCGGGTCCAGGGTTCCTGGAATCCATCTATCGCCAGGCGATGTGTCTGGAACTCCAGGCCGCGGGGATTGTCCTACGAATCGGAACGCCCGGTGTTGCGTGCAGGTACCGCAGTGTTGTCGATCAGCGGTCAGCGCGTGGACCTGATCGTCGAAGGGGCCATTGTCGTTGAGTTGAAATCAGTGGTTCGACTGGATGAGGTGCACCTGGCACAGGTGATGTCGTACCTCCGAACGACAGGATTGCGGGGAGGACTCCTGATCAACTTCCGCGTTCCCGTTTTGCGCCGCGGCCTTAGAAGGGTGGTGGTGTGAAGTGTGCGACGCTCTTTGAACCACGAAGGCACGACGATCACGAAGGTCAGGAATGTCAGGAATCCAAAGATGTTTTCCATCGTAGCTCGTGATCTTCGTGGCCTTCGTGGTTGATGCGCCTTTGTGAGCTTCGAGTCCTTCGTGCCCTTCGTGGTTATGATTCTTGCTTCACACGCTGCCACTCGTCTTCCATTTGCTCGAGCGTCGCTCCCTGGAGCGATTCGCCGCGCGCGCTGAAGGCATGTTCGACCGCCTCGAAACGGCGGGTGAACTTGTCGTTGGCTCGGCGGAGTGCAGCTTCGGGCTCGATGCCCAGCTTGCGGGAGAGATTGGCGATGGCGAAGAGGAGGTCTCCCATCTCTTCCTCGGCACGCGAGAGTTGGCCCGTTGCACCGGACTCGACCTCGTGTCGCAGTTCGAGCACCTCTTCGTCGATCTTGTCCAGGACATCGGTGGCTCGCGCCCAGTCGAAGCCGACTGCTGCGGCTCTGGCACCGATCTCATAGGCGCGCAGCAACGAGGGCATCGTGGTCGGCACGCCGCTGAGCGTGGTCTTACGCCGCGATTCGCGTGCAGCGACCTGCGCTGAGCCTGGGCGAAGGGCTTCGCGCTCGCGCGCCTTCATCACCTCCCACCGTTCGACGACTTGCTCGGTCGTGACGGTCGGGTCGTCGGCCGCGCGGGCGAAGACGTGCGGATGGCGTCGTACGAGCTTGTCGCAGACCGCCCCAATCGCGTCGGCAATCGAGAAGTCGCCGGCCTCTTCGCTAATCTGCGCGAGGAACACCGCCTCGTAGAGGTAGTCGCCGAGCTCCTCGCGAAGGTTCTCCGCGTTGCCGCTCTCGATCGCCTCGAGCACTTCGTAGGTTTCTTCGAGCACGAAGGGCCGCAGAGAGCCGAGCGTCTGTTCTCGGTCCCAAGGACACCCGCCAGGCGCACGCAGCGCCCGCATGATCTCGACAAGGCGGTCGAACATGGCACCGGCGTTCGCATCCGTACCGATGCCGGTGCGCTGGGGAAGGGGTGTGTCAGCCATAGTGTCTCAGGCGCGTATGCTACCATCCGGATTCGTTCTAGTTGGTAGCTGGAAGCCGGTAGCTCGTAGCCGGTAGCTGGTAGCTGGTGGTCCGTATCCCGTAGAGCGCAGGCTCCCTCCTGTCAGCCTGCGCGGCTCGTTCACGGCTGGTCGTATCGATGAGTGAAGACACGCACGACATACCCTCGCTGGATTCCGATCCTTCGGGCATCACCTTTGTCGGTTTCGTGCTGTCGCTGGCGCACACCGCGGCGGTGCATTTCGGCGACGTCGCCGACCCGGTGAGCGGCGCGAAGATGGAAGCCAATCCGCAGGCGGCGCAGCAGATGATCGAGATTCTGGCGCTGCTCGAAGAGAAGACGCGGGGCAATCTGACGGCGGAGGAGCGTCAGCTCCTCGAGCAGTTGCTGTTCGAGCTGCGGCTTCGCTACATCGAGGTGCAGGGCGATCGCCTGGGCTCCGTGGCTCCTGAGTCGAAGTCCCGCATCATTCTCCCTTGAACCCTGAGCGCAGTCGACGGGTGCACCCTGAGTTCGAAGGGTGACTGTTCCCGCGCGAATCACGTTTCTCGGCACCGGCACGTCTTCAGGTGTGCCGATGATTGGCTGCACCTGCCAGGTGTGCACCTCCGAAGACCCGCACGATCGTCGCTTGCGACCCTCCATCTATGTCGACGTGCCGGGACGCACGGCGATACTGGTGGACAGCGGCCCTGACTTTCGACAGCAGGCGCTGACGTACAAATTGCCTCGCGTCGACGCCATCCTCTTCACGCACAGTCACGCCGATCACATTCTCGGCCTGGACGACGTTCGCCGGTTCAACTTCATGCAGGGCGGTCCGATAGCCTGCTATGCGAGCGCATCGACCTGGGACGGCATTCGACGGACGTTTTACTACGTCTTCGACGGCGTGCGGCGCGAGGGTGGCGGTATTCCCAAGCTCGACGTGCATGAGGTCGACGGTCCGTTCACGGCCGCCGGGATTCATGTCGTCCCGATACCCCTCTTCCATGGCTCTCTGCCGATCCTGGGTTATCGGTTCGGAAACGTCGCGTATCTCACCGACTGCAGTCGGATACCGGAGGACTCGTGGCCGATGATCGCCGGCGTCGATACGCTGATCATCGACGCGCTGCGAGAGAAGAAGCACTCGACTCACTTCACCGTGGATGAAGCGCTCGGCGCCATTTCGCGCATCGCGCCACAGCGGGCCTACCTCACGCACATGTCTCACAATCTGGGTCACGCGGCGACGAATGCGCGCCTGCCCGCCGGCGTCGAACTGGCATATGATGGCCTCGTGCTCGACGCTTGGGTCGACGCGTCGTAGCCGCCATGGAAGTTCTTCATTTCCCAGACGACCCGCGTCCGTCGTGGCTCGTGCGCCCTGTTCTGGCGCTCGGCAATTTCGACGGCCTCCACCGCGGACATCTCAAGATTCTCGACCGCGTGAAGCGGGGCGCTATCGAGCGCGGCGGCGTGGCCATGGCCATGACCTTCGACCCGCACCCTCCGCGGGTCGTCCGGCCAGACAAAGCCCCACCGCTTCTGATGACCACCGAGCAGCGGATCGACGCGCTCGGCCGCGCCGGCATTCGTGCGGTGGCCGTCGTCACGTTCACGCGCGAACTCTCGCAGTGGGATCCCGACACCTTCGTGCGGTCGGTGCTCGTGGAATGGCTGCGCGTGGCCGAGGTGTGGGTTGGCGCGAATTTTCTGTTCGGCCACGAGCGGGTCGGTAATTTCTCAGTGCTTCGGACGCTCGGCCAGCGGTACGGCTTTCGAGCGGAGAAGATCGACCCGGTGCGCTACAAGGAGTTCGTGGTGAGCAGCACGCGCATTCGCCGGCTGGTCGCGGAAGGCCGGATGGACGAGGCCGCCGCGCTGCTCGGCCACCCCTACACGCTCGATGGAAGGGTGGTGGAAGGGCGCCGGCGAGGTCGTGAGATCGGCTTTCCGACCGCGAACCTGCACACGGCCAACGAACTGATCCCGCCGCACGGCGTGTACGCGACCACGTTGACCGTTGACGGGATCATTCACGCGGCGTTGACGAATATCGGCTCCAATCCCACCTTCGGCGATTCCGACCGGACGACCATTGAAACCTATGTGCTGCGCTTCGACGGTGACTTGTACGGCCGCGACGTGCGGCTTGGTTTCGTCCAGCGCCTGCGCGACGAGCGCCGCTTTGACGATGTGGATGGGCTCAAGGCACAGATTGAGGCGGATCGCCGCCGTGCCGAGCGGCTCTTCACGCGGATGTCAGTGTAGGTCGAGTCTCCCTTGTTCATTCTTCTTGGTTCTCGCTGCTTGATTCGTGTTCAATGTTTGATGCCGGGTTCACTCGAACCTGAACACGAACCGAGCACAGAGAATCGAGAAGGGTGAACGACTGAGTTCCGTATGCTTCGTCTCTATAACACGCTGAGCCGTCAGGAAGAGCCGTTCACCCCACAACAGGATGGCCTCGTCAGGATCTATGGATGCGGGCCCACCGTGTATGCGCGCGCGCACATCGGAAACTTCCGGACGTACGTGTGCCTCGACGTCCTGCGCCGCACGCTGAAATACGTGTGCGGCCATCAGATCCGTCAGGTGGTGAATTACACCGACGTCGACGACAAGACCATCGCAGGCGCCTTGGAGGCCGGTACTTCACTTCGTGAACATACCGACCAGTGGATTCGTACGTTCCGCGAAGATTCGGTGCGCTTGGGGATCGAGGCGCCCGAGGAAATGCCGCGCGCGACCGACGAGGAGAATCTGCGCGCAATGGGCGATATGATTCTCACCCTCGAGCGCGAAGGGCACACCTATCGCCGCGACGGGTCGATCTATTTCAAGATCTCGACCCTGCCGCAGTATGGGCAGCTCGCGCATCTTGACCGTGATGGCATGAAGGACGGCGCCACGGTTGACGTGGACGAGTACTCGAAAGACAACCCGCGCGATTTCGTTCTGTGGAAGGCCGCGCGCCCGGGCGAGCCGTCATGGGACCTTGGCACGGGCCCTGGACGCCCCGGGTGGCACATCGAGTGTTCCGCGATGGCACTGCGGCTTCTAGGCGCACCGCCAATCGACATCCACGCCGGCGGCGTGGATCTCATCTTCCCGCACCACGAGAACGAGATTGCGCAAAGCGAAGGCGCCACCAAGACCCAGTTCGCCAAGTTCTGGTTTCACATCGAACATCTGTTCGTCGAGAGCGAGAAGATGTCGAAGTCGCTCGGCAACGTCTACACGATTGCCGAGATTGCCGCGCGTGGTCATCGGCCGTCGGCCTTGCGCTATCTGCTCCTGTCGTCGCACTACCGCAAGCAGCTCAACTTCACGTGGACCGGCATGGACCAGGCTGAGGAGGCGATTCGACGAATTGTCGATTTCCGTGCCCGTCTCGAGACGGTTGCCGGAAGCGGCGTGCACACGCGCGTGGCGGAGCAGGTGGCGAAGGCTCGTGACGCGTTCCGGGCGGCCCTCGAGCACGATCTCAACACCGCGGCGGCGCTCGCGGCCGTCTTCGATCTCGTTCGAGATGTGAACGCGGCGATTGATGCGCAGGAGATTTCGGTGTCGGAGGCGCGCGCCGTTGCCGACGCCATCGACCGTTTCGATCAGGTGCTGGGTGTCGTCAGCCTTCGGCAGGCCGAGGACTCCGAACCGCCTGTGCCGGTCGAGGAGATCGAACGGTTGATCGGCGAGCGGCGTGCCGCGCGCGAGCGGCGTGATTTCGCCGCCGCTGACAACATTCGCCGTGAACTGGCCGACCGAGGCGTCCTTCTGGAGGACAATCCCGCGGGGACGCGATGGAAGAAGAAATAGGGCTGGCGGGTTACTCCAGGGACTGGCGCGTGATGTGCGTTCCGACGGGACATGGCAGGGGATGGCCGTCAGTCTCTCGGGAAAGTCGGGGAAGAACTCGCGTGCGGCGAGCTGGTGCGCCGCGGGTACGCAATTCTCGAGCGCCGCTACCGGAGCCGGTACGGAGAAATTGACATCATCGCGGAAGCCGGGGAGACGCTCGTGTTTGTCGAGGTGAAAGCGCGGTCGGGAGACGTATTCGGGGGCGGCGGAGCGGCCGTGACTCGCCAGAAGCAGCAGCGGATCGTGCGCCTGGCCGAAGAGTTTCTCGCGCGCCGGCGGATTGTCGATCGCCCGTGCCGGTTCGACGTGGTGACCGTTGACGTCGGTGGCGTCCGGCCGCGCGTCGAGGTGTATCCCCATGCGTTCACCGCGTAGTGCGTGGGGTGCGGGGTTGTGTAGAGCGCACGGCTTTAGCGCTGCGCGTGAGTGTCGCGGGTAGATGTAGAGCGCATGCTTTAGCGTGCGCGTGGGGCAGGCAGTGTAGAGCGCATGCTTTAGCGTGCGCGTGACAGGCAGAATGTAGAGCGCAGGCTTTAGCCTGCGCGTCAGGTATTCATGAGCGAACTTCGCAAAGATTCCGTGACCGGCCGCTGGGTCATCGTCTCGACCGAGCGTCGAAAGCGCCGCTCCGATTTTCACCTCGAGCCAGTCCGGGTCACATCCGACAGCGGGTGCCCCTTCTGTGAAGGGCACGAGCAGATGACCGCGCGCGAGATTCTCGCCTTCGGCCGGCAGGGGAGCGCACCCGACACACCCGGGTGGAGCCTGCGGGTCGTCCCGAACCAGGTTCCCGCCCTCCGCGTGGAGGGGACGCTCGATCGCCAGGGCGAGGGCCTGTTCGACAAGATGAACGGCATCGGCGCGCACGAGGTGATCATCGAGTCGCCCCGGCACGAAGAGACGCTCGCGACGCTGCCCGAGGACGCGGTCGAACAGGCGCTCTGGGCCTGCCGTGAGCGGGTGCACGACCTGAAGCGAGACCAGCGGTTCCGCTCGATCGTGATTTTCAAGAACCACGGCGCGCCGGCTGGCGCGGCGGTGGAGCACTCGCACCTACAGCTCCTCGCGCTGCCCATCGTCCCGCGTGAGGTTCGCGACGAAGTGGAGGGTGCGCGCGCGCACTACGAGATCAAGGAACGGTGTGCGTATCTGCGACATCCTTCGGCAGGAGATCACCGATGGCCGACGCGTGATCGCGGAGAGTGCGGACATGGTGGCCGTGTCGCCCTACGCGCCGCGGTTTCCGTTCGAAACCTGGATCCTGCCGCGACGGCATGAAGCACGGTTCGAGGATACGCCGCGGCAGGAGCTCGCGTCGCTGGCTCGCATGCTGGGCGACCTCTTGCGGCGGATGGACAAGGCGCTGGAGATGCCGCCCTACAACCTGCTCATCCATAGCGCACCGGTCAAGGAGGCGCTGGGGGAGTCGTACCACTGGCACGTGGAGATCATTCCCAAGCTGACCAAGGTGGCCGGCTTCGAGTGGGCGACGGGGCTCTATCTCAACCCGACGACGCCAGAGGAGGCCGCCGAAGTCTTACGGGAAACGCGCGTATAAACAGGCATTCGTGGGTGGAACCGGGATGGCCCGGTTGATGGGTCCGATCCCGTGTGGTACGATGCCGGTTCGACGCGGGCGGGAATAACTCAGTGGTAGAGTGCGACCTTGCCAAGGTCGAAGTCGCGGGTTCGAATCCCGTTTCCCGCTCCACTTTTCCTTCTCGCGCCAGCCTCGCGGGTGGTGCGACCCCGCGACACAATCTAGCGGCGCCGTCGCCAAGTGGTAAGGCAGAGGTCTGCAAAACCTCCATCTCCGGTTCAAATCCGGACGGCGCCTCCATCTTTCACTCAGTAAATCGAGCTGTTCTCTCGGAGCAATCGGCTAGGATCGGCGTGCGCTAACCATCGATGTCGTTCGACCTGTCTACGATAACGGCACTGCGAGCGGCGGGGTAGACTTGGTGACCTCGTCTGATGGGTCTACTGTTGTGTTCCGTGAATCGTTGGATCGCATTGCCCCACGGTTGAACGACTCGATACGCACGGTGACTTTGTGACCCCTCGGCGGCCCGGTTCTCTAAGGGGCGGTCGTTCGTCGTAACTCTGCGACCACCGCAGAGGCGGCTTGAGCAAAGCGGTCCAAGGGGCGTTCGCGACAATACTTGACGGCCAATCCCCTTATTCCTTCAGAATCGGTTCCGCGCATTTGGACACCCGCGTTGCCAACACCGGAAACGAATCCGAGCAGCCACCATTCAAGCTCGTTTCGTCTCCCTCCGGTGGACGTAGTAAAGGTGCCACACGATATAGCAGTCGGGCCGTAGAGCATCCACTTTTCGCTTTGTGCAGCGTGAACGTAACTCGCATGGACAAACAGACTAAGCGACGCAATCACGACAGCTAAAGTCTTTCGCATCGCCTCACCCGGCGTCGCACAGGAACAAGTCTCGGTCGCCTCGCGTGTGCGATTTTTTCCGTAGGGTTGAACCACTCGATACGGCATGTTGACCTCCTCCGTCCGGCTGATCAGGTACGGTACCGGAATGCAGACGCCCCTTCAACCTGGAGACGAGGTCCGCTGCCCGCACTGCCGTCGCTGGCACTCGGTCACAAGCAACCAGAAACAGAGGTAGGACGAAGACGGCGAATTGAGCCAGGCGCCTCAGGGGGAAGGCGGGCAAGAGTGTCGTTTGGCCTCAGTACCTGTCAGGCGGTGTGAGACTTGCGGCCTAGCGCTGGTGGCGAGCTACTGCTCGGGCTGAGGCGTCTCGCCGTTCGTTTTGGTCACGTTGACGGCAGGGGCGTTGGGGTCAAATCTGCTGCGGGTCCACACATGCCCGCAGGGATCGCAGCGATAGTAATCGACGGACGCGCCGAAGAGGTTGCTCCTGGCGACATCCAGTAAGCGCCCAGACTGGTGGCACAGAGGGCACAGGCGATGTGGCATATGGGAGAGCGCAAGCGTAAACCTTTTGGGCCTCGTGTGCCGGTAGATCAAAGGCTCTATTTTGTGGACATTAATTCTGAGAGCGGCCCTCCCGGGGCAATGCCAGGCGCGGCTTTGCGCCCTTCAACGAGTTCCGGACCAAAACCGCATCGAACGTCGAGGGGAATCCGATCTGGACAGCCCGGCGAACGCGCGCTCAGACCTTTTTGAAGGTCAGCGTGACGCCGCCGAAGTCGGTGACCAGGGCATCACCCCGCCAGCTCAATTGCATCGTCATGCCTTCGCCGCCTTCGACGAGGATGACTTCGCCGTTCAGGATCCACTTGCCGTCGTGAGAATTCGTCTTGCCGTCTTCCGTCATAGCGATTCCGACTGCGCCGCCGTCGCGAAAACTGAGGCGTATGGCGGTACCGTCAGGCAAGCGCGACTCGTAAGCACCCGAGGGCGCGCCGCTGCCCGCCGCGACGCGCGTCGAGGCAGACTGCTCGGCCGAGGCTCCGCCGCCACACCCGATCAACCCGACGCTCACCGCGACGATCAGCGTCGCCACGATTCGATGGAACCTCTTGATTGGCATGCGACATTCTCCTGAGTTCACGATTAGTCGTCAACGTCCCATGAATCTTGAGCGCTAACCACTGCGCTAACCATTGACGGCGGTTTCGGGCGGATCTGGGCGGAGCAGGGCAGCCGAAACGCTCAATGAATGTGTGGATCGTGGCCTGAATTTGCAGTCTGATGAGGTCTGCAAAACCTCCATCTCCGGTTCAAATCCGGACGGCGCCTCCATCTTCACTTAGTAATCGAGCTGTTCTCTCAGAGCGATGGGCTAGGATCGGCGTGCGCTAACCGTAGCGGCCACGCTGCGAGTTGCAGGAGAGCGACCATGCCGGATCACGATTGGAACGCGCACTACGCCAGCGGTTTCACGCCGTGGGATTCGGACGAGCCCGACCCTGCACTCGTCGCGACCGTGGAGGCTGGGACGATACCCGCCGGCCGCGCCCTGGAGGTTGGTTGTGGCACCGGCACCAACGCCCTGTGGCTCGCCGCGCGCGGCTTCGACGCACTCGGTGTTGACGTGTCACCGCTGGCCATCGATCGCGCCCGCGCCAAGTTGGGCGGCGCCGCGAACGCGTGCCGCTTCGAGGTGCTCGACTTCCTCAAGAGATCCGCCGGAGGGCGTCTTCGACTTTGTGTTCGACCGCGGATGCTTTCATGTGTTTGACGCGCCCGAGGTACGCGCGCGCTTTGCCGCGCTGGTCGCCGGTGTGCTCACGCCGGGCGGCCTGTGGTTGAGCCTCATCGGCAGCACGGAAGGCGCGCCCCGCGACACCGGGCCGCCTCGGCGCAGCGCACGCGAGATCGCCAGCGCCGTCGAGCCGGCCCTCGAGATCTTGGAGCTACGGGCGATTCACTTCGACCTTAATGTCGAAGTGCCACCGGCCGCGTGGCTATGCCTCTCGCGCGTGCGCGCTGTTCCGGCCCAGCCGTCGACGGGCTCGTGACGCCGACCGAGACGCGGTCGCCGTGTGGTAACAGTATTGCCGGCGACCTTCGTTCCTAGCCAAGAGCCAGTTCGGTGGTGATGCGATCGGTGGAGACGGACTACCTCGTCGTGGGCGCGGGGGCGATGGGCATGGCCTTCACCGACGCGCTGATCGATCACGCGGACGTGCACGTCACGCTGGTCGATCGCCGGCACGCGGCTGGCGGGCACTGGCTGGACGCGTATCCGTTCGTTCAATTGCATCAGGCGTCCTTGTTCTACGGTGTCGCGTCAACCGTTCTGGGCAGCGGCGCCGTGCAGCCGGGCGGTCCGGAGGTGGGACTTCAGGAGCGGGCGGGTCAGCCGGAGATCCAGGCGTACTTCGACGACATCCTGCACCGCCGCTTCCTCGGGTCGGGGCGAGTCACGTTCTTCGGGGAAAGCGAATACCACGCAGAAGGCTCGTCCCATTTCGTGACCTCCCGCGTGTCGAGAGAGACCGTGCAGGTGCACGTCCGACGCCGAGTCGTCGACGCCACCTACCTCTCGCCGACGATTCCAGCGACGACACCGCCGCCGTTCAATGTTGCTGATGACGTCCATGTCGTGGCCATCAACGAACTCGCCAGGTTGACCACGGCGCCGAACAGCTACGTGATCGTCGGTTCCGGCAAGACCGCGACCGACGGGATCGTATGGCTGTTGGTCAATGGCGTGCCGCCGGACCGAATTGTCTGGGTGCGCCCGCGCGATCCGTGGATGCTCAATCGCGCCGTCGTCCAGCCCGACCCGGTGGTGGGGCTGGGGCTCGCGGCGGACACCATGGAAGCGGCCGCCTCGGCCGAGTCGCTCGACGACCTGTTCCTGCGCCTCGAAGCTGCCGGCGTGATGCTCCGGATTGACAGGGATGTCATACCTACGATGGCCAAGACCCCGACCCTGGCCGCATGGGAGCTCGATCTCCTCCGCACCATCAAGAATGTTGTTCGTCTCGGACACATCAGGCACGTGACACGTCGCGAAATCGTCCTCGACGAGGGCTCTGTCTCGCTGGCGCCGGGCTCGCTCGTCGTGCACTGCGCCGCCTCCGGACTGCAGTACCCACCGCTCGTTCCCATCTGGGGCCCGGATAAGATCCGACTCCAGACGATCCGGGTCGGCTTCCCGTGCTTCTGCGCGGCTCTGGCCGGCTACGTGGAAGCAACCCGCGACGACGACCGGGAGCGCAACCGATTGTGTCCGCCGAACACCCTGCCCGACACCCCTGCCAGCTGGGCGCGGATGCAGGTGCGTGGAACCATCGCGGCGCGCACGTACGGCGCTGAGCCGGACATCGCCGCCTGGGCGAACAGTTGCGCCCTGAACCCCGCGCGCATCGAACCCGCGCAACGCGACGAGCCTGCCGTGCTGGCCGCCGCCGCCCGTCTCGCGAAGCACGCCGAGCGCGGGCTCACTCGGATGGCCGAACTCGCCCACGAGCCACTCCCGAATAACGACAAGGTCTGAGCGCGCACCGCGCTGACGGGACCTGCAGGAACTCCAGACGTCAAGCGTCACGATCAGCTAAAGTGAAACGCATGCCGCTCGCCATCCCGATTCCACTCGCGCTGAGTCGTTTCAAGCGGCTGCCGCAACGAGCCGGCGAAGTCTGGCAAGGCGACATCGTCCGGTTCCCGATGTGGGTGGAGCATCAGACAGATCCGGATGGACCGCCGTTTCGGCTGACGGCGTGCTCTGGGTGAGCAGAGCGGACCGGACTGGTTCATCTGGATCTGGCGAAAGAGGGCGAGGAGGCGACCCGGCCTGGCACTGGCCACGTTCCTGGAATTCGGGCTGAAATGGGCAAGAGGACTCGAGGGCCGACCGGCCCGTGTCGAAGTGCGCGCCAGTCTGCGCGACGCGTTGGCGGCGTAGTTGGCGATCCTGACACCGCCGTGCGCTTGTCGCCGGAATTGCCGCCGTGCGCGGCGCTCTCACAACCTCGAAGAGCAATCGAGGACGAACGGCTGCCGGGCCTGCTGGAATAGCCGGGGATGTCCGTCGAGCGGGTGCGCGCATTCGCTGACGCGGCCGCGGCGTTCTTCGTCGCGCGGCCTTGGAACCATCTGACGAACGAGGACCTGCTGCATCGTCGAGGGCGGGCGCGCGCCGCGGAACATGCGTCACGTGTGTGTGCTTGGGCAGGGAGGCAGCAGTTCGGCCTCGCGTTCTTCGACTCGCGGGCCGCGTTCGAGAGTCTGCTCGAAGGAGCTGGTGCCGGACGCTCGGTTTCGCGGGCGCACGGGGTGACGTTCGGTGCGATAGACGAGCTGCCGTTCGCCGACATAGATGCGTGGCAGGACCATGCGCTGCCGGTGGGAGGACCGCGCGCGTATCCGCTTGCCAGCAGACATGAAACGAGGCGGGTCGATGCGCCGACCAGACGCGCGCGGGCTCGCGCACGCCGAGGCGCTGTTACGTGCACTTGCGGAAACGACGGAGGAGAGCTCGACGCCGGGACGTGGCAGAAACGTGTGCATACGTTCGACGGACCGATCGAACTGACGTTCTCGCTGCCGTTTCTGCTCGAGGCCGAAGCTGGCAGGCCGACGACGGCCGGTGCCCGCGATGGTGATGCCGCGCATCGCCGAGCGTGAGAGTGTCGCATCGCGCGTCTGCTGGAGGGTCGAGCTTTCGAGTCCCTTGCGGCGGTGAACGTGGAGCTCGAGCGATTGAACCAAGAAGGCGCGCCTCCGGAATCTCCTGCTCGCGAGCTCACACGGCTCGAACGCGCACAGGAGCTGGCCTACGACGCGATGGAGGCGCACGGTCGATTGCGGATCAAGCGAGCGCGCCAGGCGCTGGCGACGTCCGAGGATTGCGCCGACGCGTGGGTGCTGCTCGCTGAAGAGGCGTCGACCCCAGATGCCGCAGTCGAGCGTTACGAGCGCGCCGTGCTCGCCGGCGCCGCCGCGATCGGCGCCGATCGATTCACCTCGCTGCGCGGCGAGTTCTGGGGTCATCTCGAGACGCGCCCGTACATGCGCGCCCGGCTCGGGCTGGCGCAGGCGCTCAGAGACTTAGGGCGTCACAACGAAGCGCTGGCACACTATCGCGCGCTGCTGGAGTTGAACCCGGGCGACCATCAGGGCGTGCGATACTTGTTGCTCGTCGCCCTGCTTGAACTTGGGTTGAACGATGAGGCTGGCGTCTTGCTGGCCGAGCACGATGACGACCCGCAAGCCCTGTGGCCCGTACGGCCGTCTGCTGTGGCGATTGCGCGTGGACCGCAGCTCCTCGGATACCCGCGCGGCATTCGACGCCGCCATCCAGGCGAATCCACACGTGGCGTCCTACCTGCTCGATCCCGATTCGATTCCGTTCGACCGGCCGCCGCACTTCGCGTGGCGCAGCCGCGAGGAGGCGGCGTACGTCGCCGAGACGCTCGCCGACGCATTCGCGGCTACCGATGGCGCGCTTGAATGGCTGGCGACACAGACACCGCCATTTCCGTCGCGCCCGAGGCGCGGACGGCGAAGCCGATAGGCATACCCAGGCCGCACGCGACACCGCAAGCACTCGAGTCGATCGCGTTCCCTCAGAAAGACTCGTATCGAGCGGCGCGCAGCGTAGTAGTCGACGCTGCGGCCTCGAATGCGAATTCGCGGTCGTCGTGTTCACGTGAAAGGGTTCAGGACGGCTACGCCGGTAGGCTTGTAGTGGGGCACATTGCGGGTGACGACGGTGAGGCCGTACATCAGCGCCGTCGCTGCGATCTGCTTGTCCAGCGGATTGTCGGCATGTGGCACGCGCAGCCTGCCCCATATCTGCGCGATCTCCTCATCGAATGGGAGGATCGCGTCAGCGTAATCACGTGTGACCGTGCCGAGCCAACGAGAGAGGCGAGTCGCCTGCGCGAGGTCGCCGCGATGGCGCACCGCTTCAACGCCCTGGCGCAGCTCGCCGATCGTGACCGCCGAGAGGAACAGCGGGATGCCCTGCGTCGCAGCATCCCGAAAGAATCGGCGAACGCCGGGATTGGCGCGAAGGCGCTTCCGCGCGTTGCTGATGACGTCTGTGTCGACGAGGTACACAGGCCCTCGTCACGCCCGTCGGTCGATCTGGCGGCGCTCGAAGTCGGCGTCTTCGCCAGCGTCGGGCATCGCTGCGAGCACCTCAGCCAGCGAGCGGCGCCTGGGGCGCAACAACGCTTGCTCGAGAATTTCCCGATGCTCCTGTTCGGCGCTGTGATTGCGTCGGGCGGCGCGCTTCTTAAGCTCCCGCACGACGGCTTCGTCGACGTTGCGGACCATGAGCTGAGCCACGTTCCGCTCAACTCGCGGTGGTGTGAACCGCTTCCAGCCCAGACATGGAACGCGCACCGTCGTTGGCTCGCGTATTGCCTTACTAGATGCTCGATGCGGCTGTCTGGGCTGCGACGCGACGAATTCGCCACGTTCTTGGCCGCGGGAATGGGTTAGATTCCGTGTGATCGGAAAAATCGGGGAACGAGCATCAAGAATTTACAACGCGCTTGCCAACGAACGACGCACCGCACGGAAGAAGCACCGTGATGACCATGGTTGGACTTCGAAAGGGAAAACGCTATGAGCCTACTAGTTGTGCTGCTAATTCTTTTGTTGGTGTTCGGCGGCGGCGGCTTCTACATGGGTGGTCCTAGGGTAGGGGGGAGTCTCGGCGGGATCATACTGCTCGTCCTGCTCATCCTGTTGTTGACCGGCAGACTAGGGTGAGTCGCCGGAAATCGTCGCTGTAAGCCCTCGTCGCAGCGCAATTGTCCGCAATTGTCTTGGCGCTCCCACCGAATCCGGTGGGAGCGCTCTCAACCGATCAACTGACCGCACAAAGGCCCAACGATCGGCAGCGATCGTCGGATTCGCCACGCCACCGTGACCCGTGAGGGATAATACCCACCCCACCTTTCAGAACAGGTTACTCGCCATGCAATTCAGGGTCGGCTACGAATTGATCTACGACTTCCCGCAGCCCACACCAATCATTTTGGTCGTCAATGTTCATGAGTCGCGTGCCTCGGATCTCGTTGTGTCCGATCGCCCCACCTCGGAACCGCCACTGCCGATCACGTCGTATCGGGACGCGATTCGGCAACCAGTGCCACCGTGTCCTCGCACCCCCGGGACGACTCCGCCTCACAGCCGATAGCATCGTCAACGACAGCGGTCAGCCGGATACGCATGTCCGTGACGCCGGCCAGGACACGGTGCAGGACCTGCCGGAAGACACGCTCGTGTTCCTGCTGGGCAGCCGCTACTGCGAGACGGACCTCCTGTCGGAGACGGCGTGGCAACTCTTCAGCAACACCACGCCGGGCTACTTGCGGGTGCAGGCCATCTGCGACTTCGTCCACCATCACATCTACTTCAACTACCAGAACGCCAGGGCCAATCGGACCGCGACCGGGGCATTCAACGAGCGCACCGGCGTGTGTCGGGACTACGCGCACCTGGCCATCACGTTCTGTCGCTGCATGAATATTCCGGCCAGGTACTGCACTGGATATCTGAGCGATGTGGGAACGCCGCCCCCTCATGCCGTGGGCGATTTCGCCGCGTGGTTCGAGGCCTGGATCGGCGGCCGCTGGCAGATGTTCGACCCTCGCAACAACGTGCCGCGCATCGGTCGCATTCTGATGGCGCGTGGGCGCGACGCGTCCGACGTGGCCATCGCCACGACGTTCGGCCCTAATACCCTCGAGCGCTTCAGCGTCTGGACCGACGAGATTCCCGTCAACGCAGTTGCCGGAGTGGACGGCTGATGTCGTTTCTCACAGTGACTCACTCGACGGTCTACCGGTACCGCGAGCCCGTCCGTCTCGGCGAGCACCGCATGATGTTCCGTCCGCGGGCGAGTCACGACCTGCGCTTGATCCAGGCTCACCTGGCGATCACGCCGCAACCGACAAATGTGCGCTGGCTCCACGATTCCTTCGACAACTCCGTCGCCGTGGCGACGTTCGAAGGGAGCACGTCGGAACTGCGCTTCGATAGCACGGTGTCCCTGGAGCACTTCGAGACCACGGTGCTCGAATATCCGATTGAGGAACAGGCCCGCACCTATCCGTTTACCTATTCCGACGAGGACTTTCCCAATCTCGCACGCGCGCTCGCTCCGCAGTATCCGGCGGAACGCGTTGGGAAGTGGGCGCTGCAGTTTCTCGATCCGGCGGGTTCTACCGGGACAATCGCCATGCTCCGGGCGATGACCTGCGGCATCCGTGATGAGTTTACGTACGTTCGACGCATCGAGAAGGGCGTGCAGTCACCAGATGAAACCTTGCGGAGCCGGCGGGGCAGTTGCCGGGATCTCGCCGTGCTCATGATTGAGGCGGCCAGGTCGCTCGGCGTGGCGTCGCGCTTTGTAAGCGGGTATGTGTACACCCCGGACTGCTCGGGTCTCTCGGGCGGTGGCGCCACGCATGCGTGGATGCAGGCCTATCTCCCTGGCGCCGGCTGGATCGACTTCGACCCCACGAACAGGATCATCGGCAATCGGAATCTGATTCGCGTCGCGGTCGCCTGGGCCCCAGAGTACGTGCTGCCGCTGTGGGGCACCTACTCAGGCCCACCCGGAGCGTTTCTCGAGATGGATGTGAACGTCAGCGTGACGGAAGCAGAGTGCTGACCGAGCAGCTTCAAGGGTAGGCGCCATCCGGCTCCGAACCTGGAAGGCCAGTCGGCCGTCGCGCGTCCACGCCACCGGATCGGTGTCGTCGGGCCCCGAGAGTTGTGCGTCCCCTCCTTCTCCGGTAGCCTAGCTTGCTTATGATTCCAGGGAAGATCATTCATTTCTTCGACCGCGCCAACGTAGGGCTTGCCGGTACGCGCGATCGCAACCTCGTTCCCCACGGACACAGCGTGTGTGGATGGGCGCTGGCACCCGACGCGCGCACGCTCACCGTCTTCGTGCCGGAGGGAGGCCGCAAGCATCTCATCGAGTCCCTCGAGGACAACGGACAGATCGCGCTGACGATCGAGCAGTACCCCGAACACGAGGCCTACCAGTTCAAGGGCCGGTACATACGGCATCGTCCGGCGGAGAAGGGGGATGCCGAGATCGCCGAGCGCATCCGCGAACGCTTCGTGCAGTCGGTGTTGGCGTTCGTGGGCGAGAGGGCGGGGCCGTCGCTCCGCGCCTTTGTCCAGATACCGGCGCTGGCCATCGACTTCGAGGTGCGGGAACTCTTCGTTCAGACGCCAGGCCCAGGCGCCGGTGCGCGCCTCGTTGGGGGGGAGGGGTAATGGACACGCGACTGCCAGCCGAGATCCGGCCTGTTCTGGACAACGGCATTCCCGCCGCCATGGTCACGTGCTCGGCCGACGGCGTCCCGAACGCGACGGCGATCTCTCAGGTGTACTACGTGAGCGAAACGCACGTGGCGCTGTCGTTCCAATTCTTCAACAAGACGATCCGCAATGTCCGTGAGAATCCGCGCGCGCACGTTACCGTGCACGATATTCATGGGAAATCGCTGTGGATGCTGGAGCTCGAGTTCGAGCGTTCTGAGACCGAGGGTCCTGTCTTCGACGCGATGGACATGCAGATCGAAGCCATCGCCTCGATGACCGGAATGACCGGCATCTTCAAGCTTCGCGCCGCGGATATCTACCGGGTCATCTCGGTCGAGAGACAGTTCTATCCACCACATGTCTGACGCTCCGGAGTCGAGCGCCGCGAGTCCTGGTTCGCCTCAGGAGAAGCTGGCGCGCCGTACCAAAGAACTCGAAGTGCTCCAGCGTGCGGCCGAAAACCTCAGCTCCACGCTCGACCTGAACGAGATCTATGCCTCGGCCCTGCGGACGATGGGGGAGCTGTTCGAGTTTCACCACTCGATCATCGTGCTGGCCGAGCCTGGCGGCGAGACGCTCCGTGTGGTCGCGAGCCGCGGCTACGACGACCAGGGTGTCGGCGGTCGCGTGAAGGTAGGCGCCGGTGTGATCGGCCTGGTGGCCGAGAGGCGGAAGGCGCTCTACGCGGGCAACCTCGGTCAGCAGCGTGCGTACGCGGCGGCGCAGCGGCGCCAGATGGTGGAAGCGGGGCGCGGTCAGGAACTGGGCGAGGCGCCCGTGCCCGGGCTTGCGGACGCTGAGAGTCAGTTCGCGATTCCACTACTCGCGCGCGACGAGTTGATCGGCGTGTTTTCGATCGAGAGTCCGGTGAAGCGGACGTTCAGCCCCCATGAGCGGGGCCTCGTGTCGATTGTGGCCAATCAGATTGCGATTGCCATCCACAACGCGCAGCTCTTCGAAGAGCGCACGCAGGCGGCCATTGCCCTGCAGGCGGCGAACGCATCGCTCGAGGTCCGTGTGGCGGAACGCACGGCGGCGCTCGAGCGAGAACTGCGCGTCGCGGAAGAGCTGCTGAGCGATGCGCGCAGTCGCGTGGAGGGTCCCCTGCTCGGCGACAGCGGCGCCGTCCGCGTGCTGCGGGAGGCGATCGCGCGGGAAGCGCCGCGGAAGGAGCCGCTTCTGCTGGTCGGGCCCCCGGGTGCCGGCAAGGAGGCCGTGGCGCACGCCGTCCACGCGGCATCCCAGCGGGCGGGGGCATTCATCTTCGTCAGCTGTCCAGAGGCGCACACGGCCTCACGCTCCGCGTCGCTCGAGTTGTCCACTGTCGACATCGGGCCGGATTGCGCGCTCGAAGCGCGCTTTCTGGCGAGCAAGTTCGAGCTCGCCGCCGGCGGAACGCTGTATCTGGACGCCGTGCACGAGCTGCCGGACGAGTGCTACCCGTTCCTGGAGGCCATCCTGCGCAGGGAGCGCGTGGGGGACGACGTGCGTGTGGTCGGCTCGACCACTCAGGACGTGGGACGCGGCGGCCACGGCAGCCGCGTCGATTCCCTGCTGCGTGTCTTCTCGCGATATCGGATCGCCGTGCCGGCCCTCGCGGATCGTCGCGAGGACATTCCGGCGATCGTCGGCCATTTCGTGCGCCGGCTTGCCCGGCAGCTCGGGAAGTCCGTGACCGGCGTGTCCCCTGAGTCGATGGCGCGGCTCACGGCGTATCTCTGGCCCGGCAACATCCGCGAGCTACGCACGGTGCTCGAGCGCGCGATCATGACGGCGCGGAGCAGCGTGATCGAGATTGAAGAGGATCTCCTCGACGAGGGCCTGGCGGTTGGCAGCTATCGGCTGGTCTCGCCGCTCGGCTCTGGTGGGATGGGCGAAGTCTGGCTCGCCAAACATCGTCTGCTGGCGCGGCCCGCCGCCGTGAAGTTGATTCGGCATGACGTCAAACAGGGGGTGCCGCAGGATCAGCTCGTGCGCCGCTTTCAGCGTGAGGCGCAGGTCACGGCCGGCCTCCGTTCACCGCACACCGTGCAGCTGTACGACTTCGGCGTCAACGACACCGGCAGCTTCTATTACGTGATGGAGCTGCTCAATGGCTTCGACCTTCACACCATGATCACGCGCTTCGGCCCGCAACCCGCCGAACGTGTCATCACGCTGCTTCGTCAGGCGTGTCGGTCGCTGTCGGAAGCGCACACGCACGCGCTCGTCCATCGCGATATCAAGCCGGCGAATCTGTTCGTCACCTGCCTGGGACCCGAGTACGACTACCTGAAGGTGCTCGATTTCGGTATCGTGCGGGACGAACGTGGGTCGGACGCGACGCTGCTGACGGCGCAAAACCTGGTGCAGGGGACACCCGCATTCATGGCGCCGGAGGTGGTGATCGGGGAAGGACGGATCGACGGACGCGCCGACTTGTACTCGCTGGCGTGCTGCGCCTGCTTCGCGCTCACAGGCCGTCTTCTCTTCCAGGCGAGTACCGCCGCGCAGATGCTGCTGCACCATGTACAGACGCGGCCGGCCCCGCCGTCCCAGATGACCGAGCTCCCGGTTCCGCCGGATCTCGATGCGCTCTTGATGATGTGCCTCGAGAAGGACCCAGGACTGCGGCCGGCTTCGGCGATGGAGCTCGACGTCCACCTCGCGCGAATCAAGGTCGAGCAGCCGTGGACGCAGGAGCAGGCGCGCGAATGGTGGGACACCCACGCGCCAGAGACACTCGGCCGCCAGTGACGATTCCGATCATGAGACGCGGTCTCATTTATGTAGTACCATGCCGAATCCCATGATCGACGGTCAGGCACCCCCGCGTCACAGCGGCGCCACGACCCCAACGTCGATACCGTTGCTGGATCTCGCCCCAGGAGCGATTGGCATTCTCCGCGAGGTCGTCGACCAGCAGTCGCGCGCGGTGCTGCGATCGCTCGGGCTCACAGACGGCGCTCGTCTGAGGATCTGCCGGATCGGCGACCCGTGCATCATTCAGGTGCGGTCCACGCGCATCGGCCTGTCGAAGCAGGTCGCGCAGTCCGTTTATGTCGCGGTGGCCGAAGGAAGCGCGTGGTAGCAGGTTCGGCCGCCGTTCTTGCGTCGACGAACGAGCACGCGTCGGGTGACATCGGCCGGATTGTGCTGGCCGGCAATCCCAACACCGGCAAGACGACCCTGTTCAATGTGCTGTGCGGGGCGCGCGCCAAGACGTCGAATTTCCCCGGTACCACGACCGCCGTGCGAACGGGGCGCAGCCGGTGGTCCGAGCTTCCGCAGCCGATCGACATTCTCGATCTTCCGGGTGTCTACGACCTGCACCTCGACACGCCGGAAGGCGCCATCGCCCGAACCGCTCTGCACGGGAACGATGCGCGGGCGGAGGATGCTGTCGTGATCGTCGTCGACGCGTGCAACCTCGCGCGTAATCTCGTGCTGGCGTCGCAGGTCATTCCCGGCGGCCACCGCGTGGTCGTGGCCCTCAACATGAGCGACCTGGCGGAGCGGCGGGGTCTGGCAGTCGATGCGGCCGCGCTGTCTCGCCGACTTGGTATCCCCGTGGTTCCGATGACGGCCACAAAGGGCACCGGGCTCGGCGCATTGCGCACGGCGCTGCTGACCGCGTGGCGCGCTCCCGCGCAGTTGCCTCCCGCGAACGCGACGCCAGAAGTAGCGATGGCATGGGCGGAAGGCGTCGCGGCCGGTGTGACCTCCGGAGATCAGGGAGTCGATGGCGTCGACCATTTCACCGAGCGCCTCGATCGAGTACTGACCCATCCGGTTCTTGGGTTGCTGGCTTTCCTTGCCGTGATGACTGGGCTTTTCTGGGTGCTCTTTGCGCTCGCCACGGTCCCCATGGATCTGATCGAAGCGACCTTCGCCGGACTCGGCCAGATGGCTGAGACCTGGTTGCCGGCAGGGCCAGTACCGGGATCTGTTGACCCAAGGTGTCGTCGGGGGCATCGCGGGCACGATCGTGTTCCTTCCGCAGATCTGTCTGTTGTTCTTCCTGATCACGCTCCTCGAAGACACCGGCTACCTGGCTCGCGCCGCGTTCGTGCTGGATCGGGTGCTCGCGCGGTTCGGTCTGCCGGGCCATGCGTTCGTACCGCTCCTGACCTCGCACGCATGCGCGCTACCCGGCATCATGAGCGCTCGGCTCATTCCCGATCGCCGGGATCGTCTGGCGACGATTCTCGTCGCGCCGTTCATGAGCTGTTCCGCGCGCCTGCCGGTGTACGTGCTTCTCACAACCTTGCTTTTTGCCGGACGACCGGCGGCCGCCGGCCTGGCGTTTGCCGGCTGCTATCTACTCGGTGCGGCCGCCGCTCTGTTTACCGCGTGGCTCTTTGGGCGGACGATTCTCCCAGGGCGCGCGCAGCCCCTGATCCTCGAGCTGCCGACCTACAAGATGCCGTCGTTGCGAAATGCCGTGCTGGCCGCCAAGGACCAGGGCCTGTCGTTCCTCACAACGGCGGGCACGGTGATCGTCGCGATTTGCGTCGTGATGTGGTGGCTCAGTGCCTATCCGAAGGTTCCCGTGACGCCGCAAGTGGAGAACCTGCGACTTCAGGCCTCCGTTCCAGGAATCGGGGAGGATGCGGCTACCACGCTCATGGCCGAAGCCGACGCCTTGCAGTCGAAGGCCGAGCAGGCGGGAAGCTTTGCCGGGCAAATGGGGCACGCGGTTGCTCCGGTGTTTGAACCGCTCGGCTTCGACTGGCAGCTTACAGTCGGCGTGCTCACAAGTTTTCTCGCCCGCGAGGTGTTCGTGTCGACGATGTCGGTGCTCGCCGGCGGTCAAGCGGACGCAGAGGTGGACGAGGGAGTGGTCGCCAGTATTCGCGGCATGACGCGAGACGACGGCAGGGCCGTGTTTACGCCGGCCGCCGCCGCTGCCGCGCTGGTGTTCTTCGTACTGGCGATGCAGTGCCTGCCGACGCTCACGGTCACGCGGAAAGAGACGGGCGGTCTCAAGTATGCCGCGCTGCAGCTCGGTTACATGTCCGGCCTGGCGTACGTTGTCGCCTTCGTCGTATACCAGAGCCTGCGGGCGGCGGGAGTCTCGTAGGAGTTGCGGATGCCGAGTGGGGAGATCCTGCAGCACGCTTTTGTGACTCTTGCGGCTCTGGCTGCCGGCGTCACGATCTGTCGGCGTGTCCTGGGATTCGTCGGGACGCGTGCACGGCGAACCGGCTGCTCGTGTCCGTCAGGCGATGGAGCCTGTGGAACGCCAGAACTCGGCACGTCGTCGAAGGGAAACGGTGCGACCGTGCACCACGTGACGGTTCTTACCCGGCAACAGACCGCTCGGTCGTCGACGCCGCCTGCCTGAACCGCTTTATGCCGCGTTTTTGATTCGCCGTAGAGCGGAGGCTTTAGCGTGCGCGGACCACGCACGCTGACCGCCTCCGCCAAGGCTACGGCGGTCCGCCGAAGCTTCACGCGAAGGCGGAAGCGTGCGCTCTACGCCCAATCGAAAAGTCGGTCTTAGAAGCTCACTCTCACGCCGAACTGCATCTGCCGCGAGTCCTTCGCGCTGAAGATGCGTCCGAAATTTGGTGTGCCGAAGGTTCTATTCGGGAGATCGAAGTTCGCCGTGTTGAGCACGTTGAAGGTTTCCCATCGAAGCTCGACCTGCCGCGTCCCCGCGAGCGTCCACGTCTTCGCCACTACGAGATCGAGGTTCGTCAGACCGGGGCCGATCACGCTGTTACGCGGCGCGTTGCCAAACGTGAAGGGCGCCTGAAGCGCAAAGGCGGACGTGTCGAACCATCGCTCTGGCGTCCGTTCGTTCGCCGGAAGAGCCGCGTCCCTCAGCTGATCGGGTCGCTGTGCGGGGCCGGCGCCGATGTTCGCCTGGTCGACACCGAGGTTGACCGTGAACGGTGCGCCGGATTGCGCCGTGATCACGGCGTTCACGCGCCAGCCGCCGAGCAGCGCTTCCTTCACACCCCCGGCATCCGCGAACGACGGCAGCTCGTAGGTGCCGCTTGCGACGACCATGTGCCGATGGTCGAAGCTCGAGTAGGCCCATTCGCCCGTCTCGTCGAAGATGTTCCTGACGTTCTGCGGAAAATTGGTCTCGGCGTCGGTCGGTCCCGGACTCGACGCATCGTCCTTCGACGTCGAGAGCGTGTAGCTCACGTTGTACGAATAGCCGTTCTGGAAGCGCCGCTCGCCTCTCAGCGTCAGGCCGTGATAGATGGACTTGCCGTCGAATCTGATCGATCGGATGGCCCCAAGCTGCGGAATCGGACGACGCGACTGGATCGACCCCGGCCCGGGCTCCGGCACGTTGTGCACCGTCGCGTTGTCCGCGCCGAGCGTCCACGAACCCATGTACCAGACCTCCACCATCGTCGATGGCAGCAGTTCGTACTGCAGGCCGCCGCTCCACGTCTGGGTGTACTCGACGGCGTAGGCGTGGTCCATGATGCGAGGTGACACGACGCCGGTCGGATCGCTTGTCAGGATGTCGCGGGTTTGGAATGTGGGGACGCGACGGTCCGCCGGGACGTCCACCTGCTTCGTGAAGAAGAACGGCAGATTCTGCGCGAAGGCCGTCTGCACGCTGTAGGCCCACTGGTTGAGAAAGATGCCGTACCCCCCGCGAATCACGGCGCGACTGTCGTCGAGCGACAACGCGAATCCCGTCCGGGGCGCGAGGCGCAGCCAGCTCGGACTGAGCAGGCCGCGCTCCCATCCGGCCTGTTGCGAGGTCACGTATGGGATCGGAATCAGCCCGAGCAAGGGCTGCGCGTCGGGATTGATGCGTCCGTTTTCATCGCTGGCGATCACGAAGCGTCCGCCCGGCGTGAGGTAGTCCACCGACGACAGGCGATTGTTCGTATCGCGCAAGTGCTGGTTGTACTCGTAGCGAAGGCCGACGTTGACGACAAGGTTGCCGCGCATTCGCCAGTCGTCCTGCGCGAACACATGGAACCAGTTGGTTCGTCCGTCTTCGTCCCCGCGTCCGTGGCCGGCGACAGCCGACGTCGGGTAGCCCAGCAGGAAATCCGCGAAGGCGTTTCCGCTGAACTGCCCGGTATACGTGAAGGCGCCCCGCGCGTTGTCGGGTTGCTCTGGTCTGAGTTTCAGATGGTAGTAGTACGCGCCCACCTTGACGCGGTGCGCGCCGCGGTCGAACGTGATGTTGTCGTACAGCTCGATGTGCTCGTTGTTCCGGTAAACGAACGACGTCGGATCGCCGAAGGTGCTGTACAGGCCTCGCGTCGAGATTTGCGGAAAGCCGACGTCCGCCGGGTCTTGCGTGACGCCCTGCAGGCCGACCGATCCCGCAAAGTCGACGCCGCGATTCTCGCTGACCTGTCCGCCGTTGACGCGCATCCATCCGCCACGCAGCTCGTTGACCACCGACCGGCCAAAGACGCGGGTGTAGCTGACGCCAAGGTTCCGCGCCTTCGTATTGACATGGCGTCCGAAGCCCGGGACGAGCGTCTCCTGCAGGCTGCTCGTGCCGAAGGGCTGAAACTCTTCCACATCGAACGTGCTGAACCGCGCGAAGATCTGATCGCCCGATGTGAAGCGATGGTCGAGGCGAACGCTGCTCTGATGCACGTCCCTTTCCTGGCTGCCGATGGACGTCAAGTTCTGAAGGGCGGCGCCTGACGTTGGTTGAGGCACGTGCTGCAGAAACGCCGCGGCGATCGGATCGATACGATGCGCAGGGATGCGATTGCCGGCGAACGGAGCGCAGAGGCCGGTCGCGGGGTCCGATGTCAGCGGATCGCAGATCTGGCCGGCGCCGGAGAAGTCGCCTCCGCGTACGGCCTGCGACGGGACCGAGAAGGTGCGAGTCAGCGATCGACGTGCGCGCTGGCCTTCGTAGCTCGCGAAGAGGAAGGTGCGATCACGGACCAGCGGCCCCCCGAACACGGCGCCATACTGATTCTGGCGGAGCGGCGGAATGGGCTGGTCCTTCGGATCGAAATAGTTCCGCGCATCGAACATCTCGTGGCGGAGGAACTCGAACACGCTGCCCTGAAACGTGTTGGTGCCTGCGCGGGTCGCGACGTTGATCAAGGCGGAGGCCTTGCCGCCGAACTCCGCCGGATACTGCGACTTCTGGATCTTGAACTCTTGAATGGAGTCGACCGACGGGCTGATGACGAGGTTGTTGAAGAGCTCGTCCGTGACTTTGACGCCGTCCAGCAGATAGATGTTGTGGCCGGATCGCTGGCCGCCGACGTTCGGGAGCGGCCCGGCCTGCTGCAGCGCCTCCCCTCGGGTGCCACCCGGGGGCAACACGACGGCGTCGCTCAGCTGAGCGAGCGCCAGGAAGGTCCGGCTGTTGAGCGGCAACTGCATCACGACGCGGTTCTCGATGACGTCGCTGATTTCCGCGTTCGACGTCTGCAGCAGCGGCACGTCCGCGGTCACGCGAATCTCCTCGGCCAGGCCGCCCACGTCGAGTGAGAAATCAACAACCAGCGTCTGTCCGAGCGACACGACGACGCCCGACCGTGACACCCGACGAAATCCAGTGAGTTGGGTGGTGATGACGGTACGTACCGACGGGAAGGGACGGCAGGAAGTAGCGGCCGGCCTCGTCGCTTGTACTTTCCACGATCGTGCGAGTGGCGAGGTGCTCTGCGGACACGGTGGCGCCAGGCAGCACCCCACCTTGCGAGTCGCGAACGATGCCGGCGATCTCCCCCGTGTTCGTCTGTGCGCCGGCCGGAGTCCATACGGACAGCAGCAGCGGCAACAGCAGCACGAATGCTCGAGTCATCGGCAAGCTCGTGAAAGTCTACTCCTGGCCCCTGTTCCTCGGCGCCGAACGCGCTCTGTCGTCGGGCGTCGAGGCCGAGGACTGACTCAGCGGTTCCCAGGACCCCAGCGGTTGTCGAGCGGCTTGGACGGATCCGCGGTGATGTCCACAACGGCGCAATGGTGGTACGAATAGTCTCCATCCATGTTTCTGGCGTGTTCCGCCATGAACTGGATGACCTGGAGCACACAGTTCGGGCAGTCGATGTTGGGAATCTGGACATCGGCTTCCCAGAGCCCGGTCGGGCGCTCCGTGTGAGCAAAGAGCCCGTCAGCCAGCACCGGTGCGACTGGGGGATTCTGGATGGCGGCCGAAACCGACCAGGGACCGCGCTCGCTGTCGCGCGTGCTCACGACCGGGTCTGCCGGCAGTTGTCCGGCAGTACGCGCGAGCGCGACACGATAATGGCCGGGATGGAACACCGTCTCCTGCAACAGCAGATGGAGTGCTGACCCACCCGTGACCCGTGTAGCCGCGTGACTTGGCGTGCCGGGATTCGCGGCAGTCCCGCGTCCGGGATTCGCTGACACACCGCCGCAAGGCGCCTGCTTCTGCGGGTCGCCGAGGCGGTTCTGGACCAGTGACGCCGCGGGTGAGACAAGGACGAAATGGGCGTCGGCCGTACTCGAGAGCGCCGCAGCCAGGATCGCGGTGAGCAATAGTCGGGACGTCACAGGCCCCCTTCCTTCACGTTTGTAGGTTCCCCAATTGCCGCCGAACTCGCCTCCCGAGGCTCGGAAACGTATCACGCGGCCTCGCGACGCCGCTAGTGGGCCGGGCGGCGGTTCGATTGACTCGCTGCAAGTCCTAGTGTTATAAGGACTAGCTCTGTTTTGTGCCCTGGTGCCAGAGGTGTATCCCCAACAAATGACAGAACGGGAGAAGTGAACTCGATGATGCGTCTTGTCCGACATCTTTGTGCTGTTGCGACGATCCTTCTACTCACCGCTGCGGCCGCGTCGGCGCAGCTCGCCACGGCCGAGCTCAACGGCCGAGTAACCGATTCAAGCGGCGCGGTACTGCCCGGCGCCACCGTGACTGCGACGCAGACGGGAACTGGCCTCGAACGGACCGTCGTGACAGATGAGACGGGGTCGTACCTCCTCTCGAATCTGCCGGTGGGCCCGTATCGTCTGGAAGTTTCCCTGCAGGGGTTCAGGAGTTACGTCCAAACGGGGCTCGTGCTGACGGTCGGTGCCACGCCGACGGTCAATGCGGCCCTGGATCTGGGGTCGCTCGAGGAGACGGTCACGGTTGAAGCCGCCGCGCCGATCGTGGACGTCCGAAGCGCCGGCATCAGCAATGTGGTCGAGAACGAAGAGATCCTGGCGCTGCCGCTCAACGGCCGCAACCCGGTGGACCTGGTCGTGATGGTCGGTGCGGCGGTGCAGACGAACGTCGTCAGCAGCCGCGGCACCCCCGGCGGCGTGAACATTTCGGTGGCCGGCGGCCTCTCGACCGGCGTCAGCTACACGCTGGACGGCGCAACGCACAACAACCGGCAGCAGAACGCGAATCTGCCGCTGCCGTTTCCGGACGCCCTGCAGGAGTTCCGCGTCGCGACCAGCGGCCTGACCGCACAGAACGGCGTGAACTCGGGCGCGTCGGTCAACGCGGTGACGAAGTCGGGCACCAACCGTTTCTCAGGGAACGTGTTCGAGTTCCTGCGCCACCATCGATTCAATGCGACGAGCCGCTTTGCTCCCACCGTGAGACGGAGAGCGCGTGGACGATGGGTTGAAGCGCAACCAGTTCGGAGGCACGTTCGGCGGACCCATCATCAGGGACCGGCTGTTCTTCTTCGGCGCGTATCAGGGCACCGCGATCCGTCAGCGTCCGGCGGAGAACATCGCGTTCGTCCCGACGCCTGCCATGTTGGCGGGTGATTTCACGACGTTCGCGTCACCGGCCTGCAACGGCGGACGCCAGGTGAACCTGACTGGCGGGTTCGTGAACAACCGGATCGACCCGGCGCTCTTCAGCCCGGCGGCTCTGAACCTGGCCAAGCGTTTGCCAAGCACCACCGACCCCTGTGGTCAAATCGCGTTCGACGTGCAGTCGAACAAAGACGAGGCACAGACGATCGTCAGGATCGACCATCAGTTGACCGCCGATCATTCCCTCTTTGGCCGCTACATGGCCAGCCACTTCACGCAGGAGCCCGGCTACGCCGGTGGGTCGGACAGCATCCTCAAGACCAACGTCGTCGGCGCGGACGACATGGTGCACTCCTTTACGCTGGGTCAGACATCGGTCCTGAGCTCGTCGATGGTCAACGCGCTGCGTTTCGCGGTGAACAAGGTCAAGGTCGACAACTACCAGAACACGTTCTTCTCGCCGAGAGATATCGGCGCGAATATCTACAGCTACTACCCGGGGTACATGTCGCTCACCATCACCGGCGGGTTCACGATGTACACGGGCACGAACACGAACGCGTTGTTCTTCAACGACACGTATCAGGTGGCCGAGGACCTCACACTGGTCAGAGGGAACCACCAGCTCGGCATCGGCGGCAACGTGCAGTACTGGGAGGGCGACTACACGTCGACGTCCCGGGCCAACGGCAACTGGATCTTCGATGGCCGGGCGACGGGCCTGGGGCTCGCTGACCTGATGGTCGGGCGTGTGACCAGCGTCGAGCACGGAGGGCTTGGCAAGTTGCCCGTAAACAGCTGGTACGTCGGGGGCTATGCGCAGGATTCGTGGCGCGTGTCGAGCCGGGTGACCATCAACGGCGGCGTGCGGTGGGAGCCGTTCTTCGGCCAGAACGTCGAGAACGGCGTGATCTCCGTCTTCGATATGGAGAACTTCCAGCAGGGCGTGAAGAGCACGGTGTTCCTCAATGCGCCGGCCGGTCTCCTGTACGCGGGCGACGAAGGGTTCCCGAACAACGGCAAGACCGGGCTGAACAAGCAGTGGTGGAACCTTTCGCCTCGCGCCGGGGTCGCGTGGGACGTGCACGGTGACGGTCGGTTGGCCGTGCGTAGCTCGTACGCGATGGCGTACGACTTCATGTCCGGGGAGTACCACAACATCAGCGCGAACGCGCCGCCGTTCGGCAACCGGTCGCTGATCACCGACCCGGTGGGGCGCTTCGACAATCCCTACGCCGGGGTTCCCGGTGGCGATCCTCATCCCATCACGACGGGCCCGACCACGCAGTACCCGGCCTTCGGCTCGTTCGGGACGATGGACCCGGCGATCAACTCCCCACGCATTCAGTCGTGG
Organism: uncultured Acidobacteriota bacterium; assembly: GCA_963827515.1. GTDB lineage: Bacteria > Acidobacteriota > Vicinamibacteria > Vicinamibacterales > UBA2999 > JABFSA01. The sequence continues at coordinate 309,463 of CAWHBF010000025.1, forward strand.
AACCTCACGGTCGAGCAGCAGTTCGGCAGCCAGTGGGGAGTGGCCGTCAGCTATCTGGGAAGTCACTCCGATCGGCTATGGGCGCAGGAGGCCCTCAACCCCGGCGTGTTCATGGGGCTGGGCCCCTGCACGATCAACGGCGTGGCGTACCCCGTCTGCTCGACCAATGCAAACCTCAACCAGCGGCGAGCGCTCTTCCAGCAGGATCCGCGCGAGGCGGGGCTCATCGGATCGTTGGATGAGAACACCGACGTGGGCTACCAGGACTACCATGGCATGAAGCTCGCGGTGCAGCGGCGTTCCGCGAGCGGGTTGAGCATCAACGCCAACTACACCCTCTCGCGTTGCATGGGCACCCCCACCGCGCTCACGTTCAATCAGGCGAGCGCCGGCTATCAGAAGCCGGAGGATCCGTCGTTCGATGCCGGGTATTGCGACCAGGATCGCAAGCACCTGTCGTCGATCACGCTCGGCTACGAGACGCCGGAGGCGACGAACGCGGTCGTCCGGGCGGTGGTGTCGAACTGGCGGCTGTCGGGCAATCTGACGGCGCGCTCGGGCAACCGGATCAACATCACGAGCGGCATGGACAACGCCTTCACGGGCATCACCCAACAGCGGCCCAACCAGGTGAGCGACGACCTCTACGGCGAGCAGTCTCTCACCAACTACTTCAACCGTGCCGCGTTCGCGCAACCGGCGCCTGGTACTCTGGGGGATCTGACCCGCAACGCCGTCAATGGCCCGGCTTTCTGGAATATCAATCTGGCCCTGTCGAAGGTGGTGGCGAGCGGCGGCGCGCGACGGCTGGAGTTCCGCGTCGAGTCGTTCAATCTCTTCAATCACTTCAACTGGGGTGACCCGCTGGCGAACTTCAACGCCGGGACGTTCGGCCGCATCACGACGCAGGCAGGGGAGCCGCGGGTCATGCAGTTCGGTATCAAGTATGATTTTTAGTTAGCTAGCTAGTTGGTAGCCGGTAGCCGGTAGCACAGTTGTCGGTAGTTACCTAGCTACCAGCTACCAGCTACCAGCTACTGGCTAGCAGCTACCGGCTACAGGCTAGCAATTTGGAGGCAATTGTCCATGAGAGTCACGTTCGGAATCGCATTAGCACTGCTGCTGGCCGCAGCGGTCCCCACGTCCGCGCACCACGCGTTTGCCGTCGAGTTCGACGCCAAGGCGTGCGCTGACGTTTCCGGGGTGCTTACCAAGGTGAACTACGAGAATCCCCACGCGTATCTCTTCCTCAATGTAAAAAACGCCGCAGGTCAGGTTGAGGAGGCGACATTTCAGCTCTCGTCGACGTCCAACCTGAGGCGAGGGGGCGCGACGCCGGCCGTGCTGAATGCCAGTCTCAACAAGGAAGTCCTGATCAGAGGCTGTGGGTCGAGGAACGGCGAGAAGAACCGCTACGCGGCCTCGTTCATCAAGCTGGCGGACGGCACCGTTCAGCGGCTCGGGCAGGATGTCGAAGGCGTCTTCGGCACGAAAGTCTGGAAATAGTCGTGAAAACCCTTATTGGTGTGATGCTCGCATCGGTGGGCCTGCTGTCCGTCACGGCGGCCGCCCAGGACAAGCCTTTCGTTGAAGCACGGGGCAACGTCGTGCCCGTGCCGCTGCCCCCGGGTGGTCCGCCACCCCGCATGGCCGATGGCAAGGTGGATCTCTCGGGCGTCTGGTTCTCGGGCCCAACGGGGAAGGCGAATGCGTGGAGCATCGTGCCCGATGCGCCTGTCAAAGAGGACCCGATCCCGTTCCTCCCGGAAGTGGCGGCGAAGATCAAGAGCATGACCAGGGAGGAGATCGAGCTCGCCAGGCCGAACGTCCGGTGCGATCCGGTCGGGACGCCCGGGATGTTCAATCAGAATCCCTATCCGCATCAGATCATCATGAAGCCTGGCTTGTTCGTGCACCTGATCGAAAGCGACAACGACTGGCGCGTCGTTCACACGGACGGACGTCCCCACAAGCCGAAGGCAGAGCAAGAGCCGCTCTACAACGGGGATCAGGTCGCCCACTGGGAGGGTGACACGCTCGTGATCGATACGGTCTCGCTCGACTCGCGGACCTGGATCAACAGCAACGGTTGGTTCCACAGCGACGAGGTGCGCGTGATCGAGCGCCTCAGGCGGCCGTCCATGAACTACCTCGAGTGGCAGTACCTCGGTCGAGGATCCGAAGGTGCTGACCAAGCCATGGACGTCAGCATGGCGGACGTACTCGCTCGGAAGCGAAGATCTCACCGAGAACTTCTGCACCAACAACGAGAACGTGGAACAACTCGAGAAGCTGGTCGGACCCAACTAGGGCGGCTTCGAACGTACGTAGTGTCCGGCTTCAGCCGGACCAACCGTGGCGCTGCCGTTGCGCTGGTCCGGCTAAAGCCGGACACTCGCTCTGACCGGTACAAGTACGATCCGCTATCGGATCTGGACGTTTCGGAACTTCACCGTTCCGATGCCTGCCTGCAGCGCAATGGGCCCGCGCGCGTGCTTGGTATCCATCACGTCCACTGTCGGCATGCCGTTGACACGGACGGTCAGCCGCGATCCCTTGGCTGTGATCTCGAGCGTGTTCCACTTGTTGCCGGTGTTCACGATGCTCGTCGGCTTGGCGACGTCCACGATGCCCCCTGTGCGATACGCCTGGTCGGGCCGCATGTCGTAGACATTGACCTCATACGAGTTCATTGCGGTGATCTGCTTCGGGTCCTCGCAGCGGATGAAGATGCCGCTGTTGGCGTCGGGGGTCACCCAGATGTCGGCGCGCAGCTCGAAGTCGCCGTACGACTCCTTCGACACCAGAAAGCCGCCCATGCCGCTGTCAGCCTGCACCGCACCGTCGACCACACGCCAGTTGGCCATGCCGATCGGCGTCCAGCCGTCCATATTCGTTCCGGCGAGCAAGGTCTTCCATGGAGGCCCTGCCTGCGCGAGAACGACTGTCGGGCGCTGAGCACCAGCCAGCCCGAGAAGCACCAGACCGAGAACTACTGCGGCGACATGTTTCATAATTCCTCTCCCGGCGGGTCCGCTTCGCGGAACCGCCACGTGTGCTACTGCCAGACCGCCTTGACCGGCTTGGCCATCAGGTAATCCGGATTGGCGCCGGCCCGCGGACGGAACTTCTGAACGCGCCCGTTGTCCACCTCAGCGACGTACAGATTGCCTTCTTGATCGACGCTCATCCCGTGAACACCCCAGAGCGCTCCCGGGAATGAGCCCAACGTGCCCCACGCGTACAGGAGGTGCCCGTCCTGATCGTACTTGAGGAGCTTGTGGGTACTGCGATCGAACGTCCAGATGTTTCGGTCCTCGCCGATATAGAGCAGGTGCAGGCTCGAGGGGTCGGCGTCGATCCGCCAGGCCTTGATGAACTTCCCGTTCTCGTCGAAGACCTGAATGCGGTGGTTGTTGCGATCGTTGACGAACACCTGCCGGCTTACCGGATCCACCGCGACCCCGTGAACGTTGTTCATGTAGTTCGGCCGCGATTCATTTGGCGGCATGCCCTTGATGCCCCAATCCATCACGAACTTGCCGTCCTTGTCGAACTTGGCGACGCGCGTACCGGTGTAGCCGTCCGACACGAAGAAGGTCCCGTCCGGCAGCCAGTCCATGAACGTCGGGCGGTTGAAGTGGGTGGCGTCGGCGCCCTCCTGTTCCGGCGTGCCGATCGTCTGCACGAGCGTCTTCCCGTCGTTGGTGAACTTGTAAATCGTCTGCATGTTGTCGTCGACAATCCAGACGTGCTTCTCGGGATCGTACGGGCTGATGTACACCGAGTGCGGCCGGCGGAGGAGCTTGTCCCACTGAGACCACGTCTCCACAATGTTGCCGTCTGCGTCCGCAATGACGATGCAGTTCTCCCACTTCGCGTCAACACCGAGCACCCGGTAGGGCGGTCCCTTGATGCCGAGCTCGTCGTCTTTGCCCTCCCAGGCCGTGAGCCACTTGCGAACATCCTGGTCCGTGCCCCCGGTGCCGGGCAGCGAGGCGACCGTCGCATCACGCCACAGTCCAGCCACGGGGAACGAGATGCTCGGTCCCACCTGCGGAAGGAGCGTAGCCCTCGGCGGATCCATCTTCGGCAATTCACCACGGAAGAGCATGAACACTCGGTTCGGGCTCTCGGCGAACACGCTCTGGCCGGCGCCGTACGTCCACTTGTCATTGCCCGGCAGCGTGCTGATGTCTTTCGGCCAACCCCTGACGACCTCGTACGGCCCGGTGAGATCCTGGCTCCCGATGGCGCCCGGCACAGCAGCGAAACCCGCTTGGGCAGGGGCCGCCGGCTGCTCGGCCGGTCGCGGCTGCGCGGTCCACATCGCGACGCCAAGGCCGAGGACGAATGTCACGATCGGGACCAGAACCTTTTGCATGCACCTCTCCTGAAGATGTCAACGAAGCGACTTCTTATACCTCATTTCAGGACGAGTCTCCACCAATGGGATTGATATACCCTAGACCGCGTGCGTCGGCTGTTCTGTCGTGCGGGTCTCGCTCTGCTCGGGGCTCTGCTTGTTTCCTGCGGCGGGTCTGGTTCGGGCGCAGCGGGATCGCCGCCGGGTGAGTTCTACCGAGGCCAGACCGTCAGCATCATCGTCGGCTCGGGCGCCGGCGGCGGCTTCGACACGACCGCGCGTCTCGTCGCACGACACATCGGGCGCCACATTCCCGGCACTCCAACCGTGATCGTCGTCAACATGCCCGGTGGCGGTGGCCTGGTGGCGGCCAATCATGTCTTCAGTGCGGCTGCGAAGGACGGAACGGTCATCGGCCTCTTCCACGAGGCGCAGATGATGAACCAGCTCACGGGAGGGGAAGGCGTCAATTTCGACCTTCGTCAGTTCAACTGGCTGGGCAGCTCCTACGACGACCCGAATGTCTGCATCGTCAGGTCTGACGCCCCTGTGACCGCGTTCAAGGATTTGATCGGCCATGCGGCGCCGATTGCGGTCGGCGGCACGGGTCCAGGCTCGAACACGTACGATGCCCCGCGAGTGCTCGCGGCGGCGACCGGTGCGAGCCTCAAGGCCGTCGCGGGTTACCCGACGACCAACGACGTACGGGTCGGCGTCGAGCGCGGCGAAATCCAGGGCATGTGTCTGGGATGGGAGTCGGTGCAGTCGGCGTCCGGCGAGTGGCTGAAGGACGGCTATGCGAAGGTGTTCGTCCAGAACGGTACGACGCGGCACCCAGACCTGAAGGATGTGCCTCTCGCGCTCGAGTTCGCCCGCGACGAGGACAGCAAGACGTTGTTACGGTTGGTCGATGCACCTGGTGCGATGGCGAAGCCATTCGCCCTGCCACCCGGCGTTGACGTCGGCCGCGTCGCCGTCATGCGCGCGGCGCTTGCGGCCACCTACAAGGACCGAATGTTTCTCGAGGAAGCCGCCGCGATGAACCTGGAGTTCCAGCCCAAAGACTCCGACCAGATCCAAGAGATCCTCAACGAGGTGCTGGCCACGCCGCCCGAGATGGCGGCGAAGTACCGGCAGATCATTCAGCCGTGATCCTTCGACTCGCGCTCATCGTCACCCAGAGCCGGGCCGAAGGATGACGCGCCCCGCCGACCTGCGCGACTGGATCTCGCGCATCGAAAAGCTGGGCGAGCTGCAGCACGTCTCCGGTGCCCACTGGAATCTCGAAATCGGCACGATTTCCGAGATCAACTATCGCCGAAAGCCCTCCGCGGCGCTGCTCTTCGACGACATCGTTGGGTACCCACGAGGCTATCGGGTGCTGACTGGCTCGGTGAGCAACGCCCGCCGCATGGCGGTGACGCTCGGCCTCGACGACAACCTGGACACCGTGCAGCTCGTGCAGGCTCTTCGCGGCAAGCCCATGCAATGGGAGTCCACAGCTCCGGATTTCGAGCCCGAGTGGGTCGACACCGGTCCGATCCTGGAGAACGTCGTCGAGGGACGAGACGTCGATCTGACCCGCTTCCCGGCCCCACTGTGGCACGAACATGACGGTGGACGGTACATCGGGACCGGAGTGGCCGTTGTCACGAGCGATCCCGACACTGGCCGGATCAACCTCGGCGCCTACCGGATGATGATTCAGGAGGGCGGCCGCTCGGCCACCATCAACGCCGAGGCGGGAAAGCAGGGCCGCGCGCAGTATGACCGCTGGTTTGCCAAGGCGGGGAAGGCGCCGGTGCTCGCGTCCTTCGGTCACGACCCGCTGCTCCTGATGGTGGCGGGCACCGAGGTGCCGAACACCATCAGCGAGTACGCATACGCAGGGGCGATGGTCGGCCGGAAGGTGCGCGTCGTGCGCGGTCAGGTGACGGGTCTGCCGATGCCGGCTGATGCCGAGATCGTCGTCGAAGGGTGGATCCGTCCGGACCGCGTGCTTCACGAGGGACCATTCGGTGAATGGACCGGGTACTACTCCGGGTCTCTTCGACCGGTGCCGACACTCGAGATCGAGCGTCTCTACTTCCGCAACGATCCGATCATTCTCGGTACGCCCCCAGGCAAGCCACCGAACGACTATTCCTACATGCGTGCACTGCTCAAGTCGGCGATGATCCAGGACGAGATCGGCAAGGTTGGCGTTCGCGATGTCCGTGGAGTGTGGGCGCACGAAACGGGGGGCGGCCGCCTGCTGATTGTCGTCTCCATCAAGCAGCGCTTCTGCGGCCACTCCCGTCAGGCAGGCTACATCACCGCCCAGTGCCAGGCCGCCGCGTACATGAACCGCTTTGTGATCGTCGTGGACGATGACGTGGACCCCATGAACCTCGAGGAGGTGATGTGGGCCGTGTGCACGCGGTGCGAGCCCTCGGACGATATCGAGATCATGCGGAAGTCGTGGGGCAGCAAGGTGGATCCGCTGCTGGCCGACCCGACCGTCCCGTACAACAGCCGCGCACTCATCGACGCCTGTCGCCCGTTCGAGAAACTGGAGACGTTTCCCCGCGTGGCGCAGTCGAGTCCTGCTCGTGTGCGCGAGGCGGTGGCCAAGTGGAAGGCTCTCTTTGCCGATCCGCGGTTTCCGCTGCCCGAAACGGTGATTCCGTCTGGGGCGGTCGACGAAAAGGCGCGCGGATGAGCGCCGTGTCCGACCGATAAGTGGACGTCTTTTTCTCCGCTCTTGGGCAGGTGCTGGCGCCGCACACCTTCGGGGTGATGCTCGTCGGCATCGCCATCGGTCTGGTCGTCGGCATTCTGCCAGGGCTTGGCGGCGCGGCCACGCTCGCGATGATGCTGCCGTTCGTGTATCCGATGGACGCGATTTCAGCGTTCGCGTTTCTGCTCGGGATGCACGCGGTGACTGCCACGACGGGCGACATTACATCGGTGCTCTTCGGAATTCCTGGCGAGGCGACCTCAGCCGCGACCGTCTTGGACGGCTATCCGATGACCCGGCGTGGTGAGGCTGGTCGAGCCCTCGGCGCAGTACTCTTCTCGTCGCTTGTCGGCGCCCTCGTGGGCGCGGTGGTTCTGGCCATTTCAGTCCCAGTCATTCGGCCCGTTGTGCTGCTGCTGGGTCCACCCGAGTTCCTCATGCTCACCGTGCTGGGGCTGAGCTTCATCGTGTCGCTGGCCGGTCGGCATCTCATCAAGGGATTCCTGATGGCGGCGTTCGGTTTCCTGCTTGCCCTGGTCGGGCTCGACCCGCAGAGCAGCATCCCGCGCCTGACCTTCGGTCAGTTGTATTTGTGGGAGGGCATCAACGTGGTGCCGGTCGTCGTCGGGCTCTTCGGCGGCGCCGAGGTGCTGCAGTTGATGATGACGAAGCACAGCATCGCGCAGCGTGGTGTCGACAGCCGGATTGCCGGCGTCATGCAGGGTGTGCGCGACACCTTCGAGCACTGGGGTCTCACGCTTCGCGCCAGCGCCATCGGGGTGGGTATCGGGGTCATACCGGGAATGGGCGGCGCCGTGTCGCAGTTCATTGCCTACGCACACGCGCAGCACACATCGAAGCATCCCGAGACCTTCGGCAAGGGCAACGTGGAAGGCGTGCTCGCGACTGGCGCCGTGAACAACTCCCGCGAGGGTGGGAACCTCATTCCGACCGTGGCGTTCGGGATTCCAGGCAGCATCTCGATGGCGATCATGCTCAGCGTGTTCCTGCTGAAGGGACTCGTGCCTGGGCCGGCGATGCTGACCAAGAATCTGGACGTCACCTACTCGATGGTCTGGGTGATCGTGTTGTCCAACATCATCGCGGTGTCGATCGCATTTCTCTTTCTCAATCAGCTCGTCAAGCTGACATACGTGAAGGCCAGTGTGCTGGTCCCGTTTCTGCTTGTTCTCACTGCTCTTGGCGCCTACACGGCGCACAACAGTCTGGCCGACATTGTCCTGATGCTCGCCGCCACGGTGGTGGGGATTGGCGCCATCAAGTGGAACTGGCCCAGGGCGCCGATGCTGCTCGCGCTGGTGCTGGGCGACATCGCGGAGCGTTATCTGTTTCTGTCGTACTCGCTCTATGAATGGACATGGATCACGCGCCCACTGGTGATCGCGTTCATGGTCGTCACGATTGCCGGACTGTTGTGGCCGCTGATTCGCGGGCGAGGTCAGACCGCTCGTTCGGTCGCGCAACCGGCCGACCGGCTGATTGCGATCGGCTTTTTCGTAGCCGGAGCATACGTGCTCTATCAGGCGAGTGCATGGCCGTTCCGAACTGCCGTCTTTCCGTTGCTCACCGGCGTGGTACTCGTAGCCCTGTCGCTCGCAAGCGCCTTCGTAGGGCGGATACCGCGCCCCTCGAACGTAGGGCGGGTTCCGCGACTTGTCCGCCGTAGCCTTGGCGAAGGTGGAAGCGGACCCGCCGGGATGAAGCCGTGAACGTAGGGCGGGTGGAAGCGGACCCGCCGTCCATGACGACGTTCCCGAAGTCTTCACAACTGCCTCTCGCGCCGAATGGCGATCGGCGGTCGGCTGGATGGCAGCCTTCTTCGTGATGTTCTGGTTGCTGGGAGCGCTCGTCACGGTGCCGCTCTTCGCGCTGGTGTATCTGGTCCTCGTGTCGCGACAGTCGGCGGTGGCGGCCGGCGCCTATGCCGTGGTGTCATGGGCGTTCGTCTACGGATTGTTCATCCAGTTGCTGCACATTCCGTTGCCGCCTGGCATTCTCCTCACGAGTTTGGGAGTGTTGTGATGAAGCATGCGGTCGCGCTGACCGTCAACGGGGAAGCCTGCGAGGGCGACGTGGAGCCGCGAACGCTCCTGGTGCACTTTCTGCGGGACCACGTCGGGCTGACCGGCACCCATGTGGGCTGTGTGGTGGGCGAGTGCGGCGCCTGCTCGGTGCTCGTGGACGGAGCTCTCGTGAAGTCGTGTCTGATGCTCGCGGTACAGGCCGATGGACGCGAAGTCGTCACGATCGAGGGGCTGGCGGAGCGAGGGACCCTGCATCCGGTGCAAGAGGCCTTCGTACAACGATTTGCGCTGCAGTGTGGCTTCTGCACGCCAGGTTTCGTCATGGCGGCTCAAGCGTTGCTCCGCAGCAACCCGACGCCGACCGAAGAGGACATTCGTCAGGTGCTGTCGAGCAATCTGTGCATGTGCACGGGTTACATGCAGATCGTCGAGGCGGTGAAGGAGGCGGCAGCTCGCCTGCGATCATGCACATAGGACGGAGTCTGCGTAGCAAGGAAGCCCCACGGCACGTCACGGGCCGCGGGCGTTTCGTGGATGATTTCACGCTGCCGCGGATGCTGCACGCCTGCATCCTGCGCAGCCCGTACGCGCATGCGCGAATCCTCTCCGTGCAGGGCCAGGCGGCCTCCGAGCGGCCAGGCGTCAAGGGTGTCCTGACGCCGGACGATGTGAAAGAGTTGTCGCGTCCATTCAAACCCGGACGTTATGCGTCTGGACTTCGCGTGCCCATCCCGGAGTACTCAGGGGCGGTCGGCAAGGTTCGGTACGTTGGCGAGCCCGTGGCGATGGTCGCGGCCGACACCCGTGCCAGAGCCGAGGATGCGCTGGAGGCGATCGAGGTCGACTACGAGGCGCTTGCCGCAGCCTCCACCATTGCGGCCGCCGCTGATCCTGCGGCGGCGCCGATCTATGAGGAGCTGGGGAGCAACGTCGCCTGGGAGGGCCACGTCTCGTATGGCGACATCGAGGGCGCGTTTGCGCGCGCCGACCGGGTCGTGCGCGAACGTCTGGAGATCCACCGATATAGCTCGACGCCGCTCGAGCCGTTCGCGTGTGTTGTCCATCACACGCCTGAGCTTCTGACCATCTGGTGCAACTCGCAGTCCCCGGATGTGATCTACGAAGCGATCACGGAGGCGCTCGGGATCGATACCGTGCGGGTCATCGTCCCCGACGTCGGAGGCGGGTTCGGTCAGAAGATTCATCTCATCAGGAAGTACGCCGTCCTCACCGCGCTCATGGCGGTCAAGACCGGTCGGCCCGTGAAGTGGATCGAAGACCGGAGCGAGCACATGATGGCGGGCGGTCACTCCTGTGAACAGGAGTTCGACGTCCAGGCCGCGGTCAAGTCAGACGGCGAAGTGCTCGGGCTCAAGATTCAGGACACCGACGACGTCGGGGGGTCGATCAGCACGTTGACGATTCATTTCACCAACAAGCTGAACAATCTCTTCAACACCTACAAGGTGAAGCACCTGCGGCTCGATGGGCGATCCGTGCTGACCAACAAGTGTCCGGTGGTGCCCAATCGTGGCATCGGCAAACCGGGGATGTGCTTCGTGTGGGAGCGCATCATGGACCGCATTGCCCAGGACTTGTCGCTCGATCCCCTTGCGGTTCGACGACGGAATCTGATTGGTGCGCACGAGTTCCCGTACACAACACCGAACGGCAACATCTACGGCAGCGGCGACTACCAGACGCTGCTCGACAAGGTGCTGGTGAACGTCGACTACGAAGGCGTTCGACGCAGGCAGACGGCAGGCGCGAGCGTCAGGGCGGAACGGCGTGCCGGAGGGGCGTCTCGTCGGCATCGGGGTCGTCATTGGCGTCGAGCCCGGCGGCCGAAACGCCGCCAGGGACATGGCGATCTTTCCTCAGTCGAAGCAGATGCCGGGCGCCGGTGGTGTCGAGGGTGCCACGGTCAAGCTCGAGAAGAACGGCTCGGTCATTTTCACGCTCGGGTCGCCGAGTTGCGGCCAGTCGCATGAAACGACCGCGTGCCAGATCATTGCCGACGTGCTCGGCGCCAGGCCGGAGCGGATCGCTCTCGCAGCGACGTTCGACTCGGCGCGATCGCCGTGGGGCGTGTCGGCTTCCAACAGCGGCAACAATTTCCATCTCTACGACGTCGGCGCGGTGCACGGCGCGGCGACGCGCCTCCGAGAGAAGGTGCTCACGCTGGCCGCGCACCTGCTGAAGGTGGAGAAGGATCTGCTGAAAATCGAGGACGGTGTCATTTCCATCGTAGGGCGGGTTCCGCGACTTGTCCGCCGTAGCCTTGGCGAAGGTGGAAGCGGACCCGCCGCACCCGCCGAGATCACATTCGCCGAGCTTGGCAAGATCGCCTACGGGAATCAGGCGATGCTGCCCAAGGGCTTCGAAGGGGGGATGGAGGCCACGTATTACCACAGCCACCCTCACGCGGATCCGCTCATGCTGCCCGACCTGGAGGGCCGCGTACGCGCGCAGTACACCTTTTCGTCCGCGGCGCATGCCGCCGTCGTCGAAGTCGATCGAGAGACCGGACGGGTTCGCGTGCTGCGTTACGTCATCGTGAGCGACAACGGCACGCTGATCAATCCGTCGGTGGTGGACGGCCAGATCTACGGCTCCGCCGCGCATGGAATCTCGGTCGCGCTCGGCGAGGGGTTCGTCTATGGCGCCGACGGGCAGCTTCAAACGTTGACGCTACTCGATTACGGAAAGTCCACGACGCTGGAGACGCCGCACATCGAAATCGAGCACCACCCGGTGCCGGATCCGTTCACGACGCTGGGGCAGAAGGCAGCGGGTGAGGGCGCTGCGATCCCGTCACCGGCAGCCATTGCCAGCGCGGTCGAAGACGCGCTGACGCCCCTTGGCGTGCGGGTGCGCACCCTCCCGTTGTCGCCAGAGCGAGTCTGGCAGTTGATCAACCGAGGCCGGGGGTGAGACGACCAAGTGCCAGGCAAATTACAAAGTGAAAAGTGCAACGGGAGAATCGCCTGGGCTACGTCGCGGCAGGCAGGCGGAAGAAGACGCGACAGGCGTTGTGCTCGAAGATCTTTGCCTTGTCGGCTGGGGACAGGTCGATGGCCTCCATCGCCTTGAGTGCGACGTCGATGTATTTGAGTCCGCCCTGCGTGTCGAACGGCATGTCGGTGGCGAACATGACGCGATCGACACCGAAGAAATCGATGCCGCAGCGCAGCGCGGAGACCGACCCGATGGTGATGGTGTCGGCATAGAACTGCTTGAAGTAGTCGAACGGATGCTGCTGGAGCCCGATAGGCTCGTTCTTGACACGTGCGGCATTGAGCAGCTTGTCATAGCCCTCCCGGATCCGCTCAGCGGCATACGGCGCGAAACCGCCCAGGTGATGCGTGACGATCTTGATGTCGGGGTGCCGATCGAAGACGCCGGAGAAGGTCAGCCGAGCCATTGCGGACACGGTGTCGTAGAGCCAGCCAATCGCACGCCACGTGTCGAACCGGCTCGCCGTTTCGGTTGGGTAGTCCGGCCGATCGGCGCTTCGAACCGGGTGCAGCAGGATCGGGACGTCGAGCTCGGCGACTTTGGCGAAGAAGGGACGGAAGCGGGGATCGTCGAGCGGCACACCCTGAACGTCGGTGTAGAGCTGGACGCCACGCAGTCCGAGCTGATCGATCGCACGCTCGAGCTCGCGAATCGCGACGTCGATGTCGTTCATCGGCAGGCACGCGGCCGCGCCGAAGAATCGTTCCGGATAGCGGGCGACGAGCTCCGCCATCTCGTCGTTGGCGATCCTGGACAGATCCAACGCGTTGCCCACGTCGGCGAACGTCTCGACGGGGGGATTGGCTGTCGTGAGGATCTGCGTGTATCCCTCACCGGCGGTATCCATCGCTCGGAACCGTGCGTCCAGGTCGAAGAGCGCGGGCATGACTCGCTCCTGGTCCTGCAGACGCATCTGCGGAGGCGCGATCTTGAGCCTGGCCTCGCGATATCTGGGCGTGACGATGTGGTTGAAGATGTCGATTTTCATAATGATCACGGGCCACAGAGGCACAGAGACGCAGAGAAAAATCTCTGTTTGTTTTCCTCTGTGCCCCTGCGTCTCTGTGGCGTTGCCGTCGTGGTCACAGTAGGGCGGGTGCCGCGAAGCGGACCCGCCGGGAGATGTAAGTGTATCCCGCGGAATTCGAATATTTCTCACCGCGCACCGTGGATGAGGCGCTGAACCTCCTCGTCAAGTACGGCGAGGAGGCCAAGATTCTCTCGGGAGGGCAAAGCCTCGTCCCGATGATGAAGCTGCGGATCGCCAGCCCGCGCTATCTGATCGACATCAACCGGATCGACGGTCTGGCGGGCTTGCGCCGAGTCGACGATCGGGTGTCGATGGGTGCGCTCTGCCGGCATGCTGACGTCGCGGCCTCGCCGCTGGTTCAGGAGCATCTGCCGCTCATGCTCGATGCCGTCCGATTGACGGCTGATGTGCAGGTTCGCAATCGGGGCACTGTCGCTGGAAGTCTGGCGCATGCGGACCCCGCGGGTGACTGGCCGGCCGCGCTGATGGCCCTCGATACCCACGTCACGATCGCGAGCCCGCGTGGACGCCGGACGCTGGCGCTCGATGTGTTCATTCTTGATGCCTACACCACCGACCTTGCAGCGGACGAGATGGTCACGGAGGTGTCGGTGTCGATTCCGCGGCCGCCCGCAGGCGGGGCGTACGTGAAGTTCGAGAAGCGCGCCGGCGACTTCGCGGTCGCGAGCATCGGCGTGCAGCTCGCGCTCGATGGCGATCGATGTGTCGCCGTCGCGGTGAGCCTTGGCGCCCTGGGGGCCAGGCCGATCCGGGCGCGAGCCGCAGAGGCGTCCCTGGAGGGACGCGTGGTGTCCGTGGAGCTGCTCGGTCGGGCGGAGGAGCTCGTTCGAGAGGCCGCGCAACCCTTTGAGGACACGCGAGGATCGGTCGAGTACAAACGTCACTTGGCCGGCGTGCTCTTCCGGCGTGCGTTCGCCGTGGCGACGGATCGCGCGCGTGGAATTCAGGTCCCCACGCTGCATGTCTAGCTAGAGCGGTTTGCGTTTCGATGTAGAGCGCACGCTTCAGCGTGCGCGTGTCCGCGGAGGCTAAAGCCTCCGCTCTACGCCGAATCGAAAAACGGTCTAGCCGGTAGCCGGTAGCCGGTGGGGATAGTAGGGCGGGTGCCGCGTAGCGGACCCGCCGAGGCTGCCCTCAGCGCGTGGTGGCGGTCGCTTGAATCGACGTCTGGTAGCTCAACGTGGACGCCCATGTTCCGCCGCGGTTCACCCACACGCGGGTGATCTGGAGCGGCGCGCCGCTGACCGGCCGATGCTGCGATCGCATGACGACCGCGTCATCGAAGTCGAAGAGACGCGCCGAGATGAGCTCGGTGGGCGAGACGCCGCCGAACGTCGCCTTGCGCAAGCCGTCGAGGCGTTCTGCTCTTGCTGAACGTGCGATCGCTGTTGGAACTGACGAGGATGAACTCGTCCGCCACATGCGTGCCCCAGTTCGCGACGTCGGCCGCGTGGGCGGAGGTTTCGAGCGCCTGGTAGGCCGCGATGACGGCTCGTTCGTTCGCGTTGGTCGGTTCGTACGGCAATCGTGCGGCAAGGATTCACGCACTCCTTGCCGGTGCCTGGGGTGGAGGTTGGCGGCGAGTGGCTAGCGATTGCACCTCGTGGTAGACGAACAGGCGCCAACCTTCAGGCCGTTGCACCCAGACGCGCAGGCCGTGCAGCTTGTCCTTGTGGATCTGCACCACGCCCACCCGTGTGTAGTTGAAGCGACGGACGTCGGCGCCGCTCTCGTCCCCGATCGCTGGGGTCGGGAAGGTTTGCGTCATGTCGGCCTTGCCGATCGTGCGACCCGTCGCATCCGTCCAGGTGACGTCCTCGTCCACGAGGGCCAGCGCGGCTGCCGAGTTGGACGTCGCGATCGCCTGCGTCAGCGCGGCGTCGGCGGTCAGGATCGGGTCGACGGGTGCGGGTGCCGTTGCCGTCTCGACAGGCTGAGGCGCTGATTCCGGCGCTGGCGAGCAGCCGAGGGCAAGCACGAGGCAGGCGGCGGCGACACATGGCGCGAGCGAGACACGGTCGGTCATCATGGAACGAATATATACCTAGCTGAGGCGAGAGGACGTCATGCACCTGGATGGGCAGTTCACGATCAACGCGGCGCGACCCGATGTCTATGCGTTTCTCACCGATCCCAGTCGCGTCAGCCTTCACATGCCTGACGTGAAGAACGTGGTGATCGATGATCAAGACCACTTCACCGTGACCGCCCGCGTCGGCGTCTCGCACATCAAGGGTGATGTGGTGATGAAGCTCACGATCAAGGATCGTCAGCCGCCGGTGAGCACCACGATTGTGGGGAAGGGCAACGGACTCGCGAGCGCCGTGGACATGGTGACCAGCTTCAGGCTCGAGCCAGGGGAGAGCGGCGATACCGTGGTCCACTGGCAGGGCGACGTGACGATATCCGGAAAGCTCGCGGCCTTCGGCCCTCAGGGCCTCATGGATCGGATCGCCAGAAAGAACATCGATACGTTCATCGAAGGGATCAGGAACGGCCTCGGCGGCGGCTCCTGATTCGCCCACGGAGGCGGACGGCTTCTACTGGAGCAGCGGGATAGTGGCGGCTGCGGGCGGATGGGCCGTGACTGGAGATACGCGTAGATGTGCGCGAGATCGGTGTCCGGCACGAGACGCTCGGTGTACGGCGGCATCTGATTGGTCGGCCGCCGGACGTACCGCGAGAAACCGGCGTACGGAAGAGGACGCGGTGCCAGCCGAGGGCCGGCGGCGCCGCCCTGACCCTCGTAGCCGTGGCATTGATAGCAGCCGACGCTGACGTAGAGCTTCTTGCCGGTGTCCGCGTTCCCCGCAGGCGCCGCAGGCGTTGGCGCGGCGGGCGTCGTCTGTGCCTGGACCGCCGCGAGCGAGACCACGGCCGTGGTGATGACGGTCGCGAAAGCAAGAAGGACCTTCATTTTGCATTTTGAATTTTGCATCTTGAATTCCTTCTCTAGCGTGGCTGCGTCACGACATCGACGAGCGCCGGCTCGCCCTTCTTCACCACCGCGAGCGCGCGTCGAATCGCGGGACCCAGTTCGTTCGGGTTCGTGATCGGTGCCTCGGCAAACACACCCATCCCTTGCGCAATCTTGGCGAAGTCGACGTTCGGGTTGTCGATCGTCGTGCCGATGTGTGCGCGATCGACACCCCGGTTGTGCCGGTTCCCCATGCGCTGAAGGTGCATGACCTCCTGGTGATACGAGCGGTTGTTGTGCATGACCGTGAGGAGAGGGATCTTGTGATGCGCCGCCGTCCACAGCACACCCGGCGCGTAGAGAAAGTCGCCGTCACCCTGGATGTTCACCGACAGCCGGCCATACTTCTTGTTGGCCAACGCGCCGCCCACGGCGGCCGGTAATCCGTAGCCGACCCCGGCGCCTCCAGCGTCGCCGAGGTGCTGATAGTGCTTGTCGAAATCCCAGAGCTTGAATGCCCATCCGCTGCTGTTGCCGCTCTCGGACACGAGTGACCAGTCCTCGGTCTTGATCTGCGCCCAGATTTCGGCGGCTAGGCGTGCGGTGCTGACCGGCGTGGCGTCCCAGGCATACGTCGCTTCCGTGCGCGCCGCCGCGTGCGACCGGGCGTGTGCCTCGGTCAGCCGTTTCCGGCGCTCGTCGAACGCCCGGCGACGATCGTCGGTGACGAGCTTGCGGCAGGCCTCGGTCAACGCTGGCAGCGTGGCTTCCGCGTCGGCGGCCATCGCCACGTCCACTTCCGGGTATCGCTGGAAGTCCTGGAAGTTGCTCTTCGTGGAGAGGTCAACCGAGGTGATGCTGATGAGGCGCGTGCCCGGCCTGATGCGCGAGCGTGAGCTCCGGTGCAGTGCGTCGCGGAACGCCGAGACCGTGCCCCAGAAGTCCGTGAGCTCCAGCCCGAGAATCACATCGGCGCCCGCGATGAGCTGGCCCGCGCTCTCGGACTGGTTGAGCGGGTGCTTCGACGGGAAGTTCATCCGTCCGTGCTGATCGACGACCGGCGCCTGGATCGATTCAGCCAGCTCAATCAGCTTGGCGATGCCGGCAGGGGTGCGCGCGGCGCGGTCCGCGACGATCACCGGGTTCTGCGCGTTGACGAGCAGGCGTGCGGCTTCGGCCACGGCGCCTGAATCGCCCTGAGGCGGCGTCGTCTTTGTCAGCTTCGGTACCCGCAGGCGGGCGGCGATCTCGGCGGGGATTGGATCCTCCTGCAGGCCGCCGTCAATCACCACGAGGACCGGCGACATCGGCGGTGTCATGGCAATCTTGTAGGCGCGCACGGCCGACTCGGCGAAGTGCGGCAGCGATACCGGGTAGTCGTCCCACTTGGTAAAGTCACGAACCATCGCCGCGGCGTCCTGGACGCTGTGCGCCCACTCGACGCCTGGCCGCCGCATGGTGGCATCCAGGGTGTTGCCGGCGAGCATGTACACCGGGACGCGGTCGCAGTAGGCGTTGTAAATCGCCATCGAGGCGTGCTGCAGTCCGACCGTGCCGTGGCAGAGCACGGCCATTGGCTTACCCTCGGCCTTGAAATAGGCCTGCGCCATCGCGACAGACGACTCCTCGTGACAGCAGGTGATGAACTCCGGCTTCGAGTTGTTGCCGTAGTTGATGATCGATTCGTGGATACCGCGGAAGCTGGAGCCCGGGTTCGAGGCGATGTACTCGAAATCGAGCGACTTGAGGACGTCGACCATGAAGTCGCCGCCGGGCCGATCGATCGTGATGAGTTTCGTCATCGCCGGCCGGGTCGGTTTCCCTGGGCGGAACGGGTGCGGACGCTGGCGTCTGGGCCGGCGGCGCGGCTTGCGGGCTTTCGGCGGCCACTGATCCCGGGACGAGCGCCGCGGCGCTCGTGACGGCCGCGCCCTTGAGAAAGTCCCGACGATCGACAGATCGCTTCACCATCTTGATCCCCCTGAAAATGTGGCCGAAGTTTACCCCAAACGAGGGCCAACCACGAAGGACACGAAGTTCGTGTCCTTCGTGGTTCAGGGCGCGATGTCCTCGAGGCGACGGTTGCGCGTCTCGAGCACCCGCGTGGCCGCCACGGCGCCGATCAATCCGGCGGCGGCGAACATGAGGAAGACCGCGCCCGTGCCCTGCGAGGCGACGAGGTACCCCACGAGGAGCGGTCCCGCGGCCGATGCCAGACGCAGCCAGCAGGTGGCCGAGCCCGTGCCGATCGCTCGCATCCGGGTGGGATAGATCTCCGGCGTGTAGAGATAGAGCACGGCGTTGACCGACCCGACGATCCCGTAGCTCAGTGTCACCAGGACGATCACCGCCGTGACCGATCCCGACGCGAAAGTGCCGAGCGCGGCCAGCAGGACCGCACCGGCGGTGAAGCAGACCATCATCCATCTGCGACGCCCGGTCCGGTCGATGGCGAACGCGCACCCCAGCAGGATGACGACCTGCGCCACATTCGTGAGTGTGCCCGCGCGCAGCGACTGCTGCAGGCTGAGGCCGTACACGCTGTTGTACAGCGTGGGCATCCAGTTGTTCAGCCCGTTGGTGATGAAGTAGGCGCTCGCCCAGAGCGTCCAGACGATGGCGGTACGACCGCGATAAATCGGAGAGAGGAGTTCAGTCCAGCGAGTGCGGGCAACGGAACCACGAAGGTCACGAAGAGCATCAGGGTTTCGAGGATCAGGAAGCCCACCTGATGGTGAGTCCTCGTGGTCGTCGTGTCCTTCGTGGTTTCGCTGCTCCCGTCTGTCGAGGCCTCGATCTCGCGGATGATGGCCTCGGCGTCCGACAGCCTGCCTCGTCCGATCAGCCAGCGCGGCGATTCCCGCAGGCGCAGGAGCAGTCCCGCGATGATCAGGCCAGGCACCGCTCCGATGAGGAACATCACCTGCCAGCCGAGCGTCGGTACCACGAGCGCGCCGACCTGGCCTGTCACCATGAGGCCGATCGGGAAGATCATCTCGTAGAGCATGAAGAAGCGCCCGCGGCCCTTCGCTTTCGAGAGCTCGTTGATGTACACCGCCGCGACGGGCATCTCACCGCCGACACCGATGCCCTGGATCAGGCGAAGCACGAGAAGGGTCGGCAGGTTTCCGGCCAGCGCACAGGCCAGGCTCATGACCGACATGAGCGCCGTCGCAGCTGCTGCGCTCGGCACTCGCCCGTACCGCTCGGCAAGGCTACCGAATAGCAGTGCGCCGACGAACTGTCCGAGGTAGCCCGCCGCGATCAGCCAGCCTATTTCTTGGGCTGAGATCCCCCACAGGCGCACCAGGACCGGCAGCACGAAGGCCAGAGACAGAGCATCAAAGGCGTCGAAAAACGTCGCGCTGCCCATGATGACGCGGGCGCGGAGGTGCCAGCGCGAGAAGGGCACGCGTTCGAGTCGTGCGATGAGCGACGCGGCCGAGGCAGGTTCACTCACGCGCGGCGTTCGGCGGCGCGGAGGTTCAGCGCGCGAAGCTCGGAAGCAATGGCGCCGGGATGTTCGATAGGTGTGAGGTGTCTGGCGCGCGCGAGGACGGTCATCGTCGATTGCGGGATCGCGTCGTGCAGCTGACGCGCCATTTCGACCGGCGTCGCGTAGTCCTCCTCGCCGACGACCACTGCGACGGGCATTCGAAACGCCGAGAGGTAGGAGCGCACGTCCACGGCTCCCAGTAGGTCGCACGCCGCGGCATAGCAGGCGAGGTCGCTCGCGACGAACACGTCGAGCGTCCGTTTCAGCACCTCGGGATGGCTGGCGCGGAACTCGTCGGAGAACCAGCGTGTGGACTGAAATCCGAAAAGTGCGGCCATGCCCTTGGCCTTCGCCGCGTCCGCCCGTTCCTTGAACTTCTCCGGCGCATCCGCGCCGTACCACGCCGTCGTATCGATGAGTCCGAGCGCGGTGACGCGATGTGGAAAGAGCCCGGCAAAGGCGAGCGCCACGCAGCCGCCCATCGAGCAGCCGGCGACAGTGGCCGACGTCCACCCAACGTGGTCGAGCAGCTCTGCCAGATCCTTCGCGAACAGCTCCGCCGTGTAGGTGACGGCCCGGCGGTCGGATTGGCCGTGACCTCGGCAGTCGTACGTCAGCACGTCTGTGTCGCCTTCGAGTTGGCCGGCCACACCATCCCAGACGCTGCGGTCGAGCGCGAGGGAGTGGATCAGGACGAGACGAGGCGCGTTCGGCTGCTTCGAAGAGCGAAGTGTGTAGGCGAGGACCGAGCCGTCAGACAGGGTGAGCGAGCTGGTCGCGATCGTGCGTTGTGTCATGCGTCGGGGCGTACTATATCGCGCCGGCGCGTCCTGAAGGCTTCATGGCGAGTCTGGTCCCTCCGCCAGTCCTGCTGGTTTCGAGACGCTTGCATTCAGCCACGACGGACTGATACAAAGTGCCCACCTACCGGAGGGTCAATCAGAGGGAGGACTTATGAACCGCGTTGTGCTTCGCGCCGTTCTGGCCATCGCAGCCGTCGCGTTGGTGGCGATTCCCGTCAAGGCCCACCATTCGTTTGCGGCCGCGTTCGATGAGAACAAGCCGGTGGCGGTCACCGGCGTGGTCACCGAAATCCGACTCGAGAATCCGCACTCCTGGTTCTACGTGGACGTGACCGACGAGACCGGCAAGGTCACGAGATGGGGCTTCGAAGGCAATACGCCGACCTCGCTCATCCGCGCCGGCTACAAGCGAGACGCGGTCAAGGTTGGGGACAAGGTCACCATCAAGGGCTCGAGGGCCAGGGACCTGTCGGCGACCATGGGCGCCGCCCGCGAAATCATCTTGCAGGACGGTCGAACGTTCGTCGTCGGGCCCAAGGGCGCGGCCGACGCGTACTGAGGGACGACATGCGAGCCATCATTCTCGCCCTCGTATTTCTGTCGGCGCCCGCGTTCGCGCAGGAGGTGCAGTGGAAGCCGGAAGGTCCAGTCCCACGCGCCACGGACGGGAAACCGGATCTGAGCGGCGTCTGGTGGCTGGGCCGTGAGCCGGCCCTCGAGGAAGGCCGCGTAGGGGCGCCTCGAAGTGGTCCGGCGCCCGCGGTGGCGCCAGGCTCCACCTTTGCCAGCTTGTACACGCCTGAAGCCGCAGCCAAGGCGAAGACGCTCGCCGACAAGGACGATCCGTCGCTGCGGTGCATTCCGAGCGTCGGCGGCCCGCCGCAGACCAATATCATTCAACTCGTCCAGACACCGAAGCTCGTCGTGCTCCTTCAGGAGACGTTTCACGGTTTCCGGCTGATTCCCACCGAGCCCGGGCGCACGCACAGCGACACGCAGCCGCCTTCGTACTGGGGCGATTCGGTCGGTCGATGGGAGGGCGACACGCTGGTCGTGGATGTGACGACGTTCAACGATCGGAACTGGATTTCACCCCAGGGCATCGTGTCGTTTCATTCCGATGCGCTGCACGTGACCGAACGGTATCGGCGATTCGCGGCGAACGCGATGGAGGTCGAGAAGACCTATGACGATCCGAAGGTGCTGATGCGACCGTGGGTCGACAAGAAGGTATACCGGCTGGCGCCGTTCGATCAGGTGATGGAAGCGATGTGCACCGGGACGGAAACGGCAGCCCTGATGGAAGCGGCCGCCAAGGAGAACTACGGGAAGAAATAAGACACGAGCGCGCGGCCCTACCAGTTCAGGAGGCGCTGGCGTGCCTCGCGAACGACGGGAGGCGTGGATGCCTCCTCCGTATCGCCCGACTCTCGTCGGTCAAGGCCGTATTTCCCGCGCAGCAGCTGCACCGTCGTGGAAACGGCTTTGCGATACGCACCCGCCGCATACTTCCCGGCGTACAGTCGTTCGTAGCCCAGGACAAGATCAGCGTGGTTCTGAGCAAGCCACTGCATGAAGTGTTCGCGTGTGCCTCCTTCGAGAAACATGACGTTGCAGCCGAGGAAGCATGCGCCGTGATCGGCGGCTGCTTTTACTGTTCGTTCGAGCAGAGCTGGCTTTGAGGTGAGTCCCGGTACGATCGGATTCATCAGCACACCGGCTCGGACACCAGCGTTCACGAGCTCACGAACGGCGCGGAGCCGCTGCAGAGGGTGTGCGGTGCCGGGCTCGAGTTGTCGCCACGCGTCTTCATCGACGGTCGGCACACTGACACACACGGTGCAGCCCGCCGCCCTGGCCATGTCCGCCAGCAGGTCCTTGTCACGCACGACCATCGGCCCCTTCGTCACGACACCGACAGGGTTGCGAAACTCATGGAGCGCCTCCAGGGCACGCCGAGTGAGCGTGTAGTGGCCTTCGATTGGTTGATAGCAGTCGGTCGCAGTCCCCATCGCGACGTAATCCCCGCGCCACGCCGGCGACTGCAACTCCCGGCGCAGGACGGCGACGAAGTTCGTCTTCACGAAGATGACGGAAGCGAAGTCATCGTCGGCGCCAAGTTCGAACTGCGTGTGGTAGCGCCGCGCGTAACAGTAGTGACAGCCGTGGGTGCAGCCCCTGTATGGGTTTAGCGTCCACTGGAAGGGCATACCCTTCACCTCGTTGAGGGCAGAACGGCAGTGGACCTCCTGATATCGAGCGGCGTCGGCTCGGCGCACGGCGCCGGAGAGCGCGTCGGGCCCTCCCTGGCGCACAGCCTCGGCGACCTCCCTGGTCGTCGGCGATGTCTTCCCGAGATCGAATAGAAGAATTGGTGTTTCCACGTGTATTTCGCTCATAATTCGTATTATGTTCGCCATCGTATCATGGCCGCATAGTTGGCGGCCAAGGCCTGAATCCCACCGACCCGTTTACTGCGACCGACAGGAGAGTTGTGCTACCGTCCTCCACCGTCAAAAGGATGCCTTCGCGATCCCTCGTCCGGTTGTCGATCGTTGCGCTGGTGATGCTCGCGGACGGCCGCGGTGTCTCGGCACAGCATCCCGGCTTCGAGCGATTGCCAGCTGATGTGTTCGATGTCGTGCCGCCGTCCGCGCGCGTGCGCGGTCTGCCTGGCGTGATGGCCGTGCAGCCACGCACGTGCCGGACCCTGCCGACCGCCGACACGAGACGCCGCATCGTTGACGTGGCCGTTCAGGAGTGGGCATTCTTCGGGTTTCGTCTGGCTGCGGCGAACGACACCGACGACAACGACCCACCGCCAACGTTGACGAGCGACGACGGTGAGCGGCGGCGCGGTCGTCGATCGAGGCTTTCGCCGGCTGAAGCCGAACGCGTGGCGGATTCGATCGCCGGGTACTGGGCGGTCACGGCCGAGGGGTCGTGGATTGTCGCGAGGCAGAACGACCGCTGGAACCTGGACGGCATCGACGCACGGTGGAACGCTCCGTGGTCGGCTGCTTTCGTGTCGTGGGTCATGTGCGAAGCAGGTCTGGGCGCGACCACCCAGTTCCAGCGGGCGATCGCCCACTACACCTACATCGATCAGGCGATCCGCGCGCGCGATGGGAGTGCGTCGCAGGCGGCGTTTGCCGCCTACGATCCCGGCGAGACGGGGATCGAACCTGGCGACCTGTTGTGCTCCTCGCGCCGCCCGACCTATCGCACCATCGCGGAGCGGCGGCGGCAGATGGGTGTCGGCGCGCGAAGCCACTGCGACGTGGTGGTGTCAGTTGATCAGCCGGGCAAGCGGATTCTGGCGATCGGGGGCAACGTGCGCGGAGTGGTCAGCTTGAAGTCGTTTCCCGCGATCCTCGAGGTGGGCAAGCCGCTTCGGCTCGACACGGGCGACGGCGGGCGCCGGATCTTTGCTCACCTGAAGCTGCGCGCCGGCGCTGTCGACTCGAGGGCGATTGAGACGAGCCCCACGGTTCATGCCTCAGGGTGTGCCGTTGGCACCGCGGTGCGTGCCCATCGTCTTGCGCCGCCGCTCGCCGCAGTGGGCATAGTCGCCGCTCGCTGCTGACGCGCAGGCTGAAGCCTGCGCTCTACGTCATTCCAGACTCGGCGATTCTCGTTTCTGCGCTCCCGCCACCCGTAGAGCGCACGCTTTAGCGTGCGCGAACGTAACGCGAGATGCGACTGCGCTCACGCCAACCTGGTCAACTACATCTAGATGAAAACTGCTCCAGCTTGTCGGGGACCCGGCCGACGGTTGGCGCCGAGGACTGCGGACACCATCAACTGGTGAGCTAAGATTCTTTGAGGAGGTGTTTTCCATGAATCGCAGCCTTGGCGTTGTCGTGCTCGCAATCGTTCCTCTTATGGTGGTGCTGATGGACCGGGCGTTCGCCCAGCAGGCGCCTCGCACAGGTTTCTTCGTCACGAGTTCCGCATCCGGCACTGGCGATCTCGGAGGCCTGACAGGCGCCGACCAACGCTGCCAGGCGCTTGCGAAGACGGCCGGCGTGGGCAATCGAACCTGGCGGGCCTATCTCAGCACGACCGGTGCCGGTGGCGTCAACGCCAGAGATCGCATCGGCGCCGGCCCCTGGCACAACGTCAAGGGCGCGCTCGTGGCCCAGAGCGTCGCCGATCTGCACTCCGACAAGGCGAACATCAATGCTGACACGGCGCTCGACGAGCAGGGACGAACGATCAATGCAACGGGAGCGCCGAACAGGCACGACATTCTGACGGGCTCGACGACCGACGGTCGAGCCACTGAAATGACCTGCCAGAACTGGACGAGCAGCGGTCCCGGGTCGGCGATGTTGGGGCATCACGATCGCCTGGCCCGCGGAACTCCAGGCTCGCCGTGGAACTCCGCGCATGCGTCGCAGGGCTGCTCCGCGGAGAACCTCCGGGCCACGGGCGGAGCGGGCCTGCTCTACTGCTTCGCGGCTGACTAGGGCAATTTGCGTTTTGCCGTAGAGCGCACGCTTCAGCGTGCACGTGTCCGCGGAGGCTCAAGCCTCCGCGTGCCGATGCCACCTGTAGCGCGCATGCTTTAGCGTGCGCGACGCGACACGGCGTGCGACTACGCCGCGCAGGCTGAAGCCTGCGCTCTACGCCGTTCCCGTCACTTGTAGCGCGCGTGTTTTAGAGCGGTTTCTCTTTGTACGTAGTGTCCGCCTTCAGGCGGACCGGGGGGCCGGCTGAAGCCGGCCACTACGTGGTCGCGAGGCTAAAGCAGCTCTACGGCGTGCGCGACGCGACGTGACATGCGTCCGCGCAGGCTAAACCTGCGCTCTACGGCGTGCGCGACGCAACTCAGAGCTCTCGCAGGGCGGTCGAGATCGGCAGGCGTGCCGCGCGAAGGGCCGGCAGGAGGCCTCCGATGAGCCCCATCGCGAGCGCATAGACGAGCCCCATCGTCAGCAGTTCCGGGGTGACGCGAAACGCGAAGGCCACCTGGCTGAACGTCTGGAAGTTCATCGTGGAGGTTTCAAAACCATTGAAGGCGAAGTAGGCGGCGACACCGCCGAGAGTTCCGCCGATCGCTCCTAGCGCCAGCGATTCGGCGAGCACCGAGACCAGGACAGACGAGGTGCTGAATCCCAGCGCGCGCAGCGTCGCAATCTCTCGCGCCCGTGTCGCCACCGCGGTGTACATCGTCAGAATGGCGCCGAAGACGGCACCGATCCCCATCAGCGCCGCGATGCCGAAGCCGATCGATCGGATCAGCCGCGACATCGCCACCGACTGCGCGGCGTAGTACTCGTTCTCGCGGCGGATGGAGACGTTGACCTGCGGGTTCGATGTGAGCGAATCGCGGAACGCATCGAATGAATCGGTCGAGTCCAGTTGCGCAAGGAGCGACTGATACGTGTTCCCGCGGCGATACGCGCCCTGCAGTGTGCGGGCATCGCACCAGATTTCGGTTTCGGCCACGCCGCCGTCAGCCTCGAAGATGCCGACCACCTGCCACCGGTTCTGGCCCGACACGATTGTGTCGCCGAGATTCGTGCTCACGAACTGTCCGCTCGCCGCGCGGCCAACGATCACCTCGTTCGTACCGAACTGGAACATGCGGCCCTGTACGAGGGAGACTTCGTCACGGACCGTCATGCCCGCTGGCTCGATGCCGCGCATGGGCACGTTGGCCGCGGCATCCGGAATCGCCCTTTTGGGCAGGTCGATGATGACGTAGAGCTCGGCCGACGCCAGCGGGCCGGCGCCCTCGCGCCGGATGCCCGCTGTCTGCTTGATGACGTCGATGTCCGTGCCCTCGAGTCCGCTCGTCATCTCGGAGTCGGCGCCGCTTCGCATCACCAGCGCCCGGCTGGGTGATCCGGAGCCCTTGCATGGCCGCCGTGAACCCCGCGGCAATCGAGAGCACCGACACGAATACCACGACGACGCCTGCGATCCCGATGATCGCGACTGCGGACGAGCTGAGCCGCGCCGGGATCGTACGCAGGTTGAGCGCAATCACTGCGCCGGTCTGTGCGAACCACTCCACGTCAGACCCTCCTCAAGGCGTCGGTGATCCGCAGGCGCATGGCTCCAAGCGCCGGTGCGACACCCGCGAGCAATCCCATCGTGACCATGAGCGCGGCGCCGAGGACGACGTCGCGGGTTGGAAGCACGAAGATCGGCAGCATGCCGCCGGTCGGGTCGCCCTGCTGAACGACGATCCACGCCAGCGCCAGCCCCAGCCCGCCACCCAGCGTCACGATGAGGAGCGACTCCGCCAAGACGAGCAGCAGGATCGTGCTGCTGGCGAATCCGAGCGTCTTGAGCACCGCCAACTCGCTGGTACGCTCGCGCACTGATTGCGCCATCGTGCTGGCGGCGACGAGGCCGAACATGAAGAGCACAACGGATGAGATGGCGACCATGATGGCGCCGATGTCGCCGATCTGCTTGGCGAAGCCCTCGACGAAACCTTTTTCCGTGGTCGTCTTGGTCTCGGCCGATGAGTTGGCAAACATGGTGTCGAACGTCCGGCTCAGCTCGACGGCGCGGGAGGGATCGGCGATCTTCACCACGTACCAGCCCACCAGGCCTTCGCCTTCTACCCGGTTTTCGTCAAGGTAGTCGTGCCGAAAGAAAAACTGCGTGTTGTCCACTGAGTCGCCACCGTCGTAGATGCCCGAGATGTTGAACTCCCAGGTCTGGCCCTGCTTCGGTTGCCAGATCGTCCCTGTGAGCGGGACGCGATCGCCCACCGACCAGCCGAAGCGCGCAGCGAGGTCCTTTCCGACGATCGCGCCCTGGCGATCGGCGAGCCATGCCTTCACCTGGTCCGGCGGTACCTTGAACTCGGGGTAGATCTTCAGGAAGGGTTCCGGCTCCACGGCGATGTTCGCGAAGAAGTTCGCCGGATCCTGGTAGATGCCGTTGAACCAGGTCTGGTGCGTGGCCAGCTCGACGCCGTCGGTCTGCTGCAGGCGAGCCAGATACGAGTAGGGCAGCGGCATGATCAGGCTCACCTTGTGGATGAGGATCAGCCGGTCGAGCCCCGCGACATCCACGCCAAGGCTGAACGTGGTGCGGATGGTCATCAGGAGCCCGAAGAGCAGGAAGGCCACGAAGAGCGAGAGCAGCGTGAACGTCGTCCGGAATTTCCGCCGCCAGACGTTCTTCCAGATGAACGGAAAGAACTTCATCGTTGTCCGTCTCCCGTCAGACTGCCTTTGTCGAGGTGCAGCGTGCGCTGCGCCCGCTCGGCGGCGTGGGGATCGTGCGTGACCATGACGATCGTCTTGCCGTGATCGCGGTTGAGCGACTGCAGCAGATCGAGCACCTCGTCCCCAGCCTTGCGATCGAGGTCGCCGGTCGGCTCGTCACAGAGGAGCAACGTCGGGTCGGTCACGATCGCCCGCGCGATTCCCACGCGCTGCTCCTGGCCGCCTGACAGCTGTCGCGGGTAGTGTCGAGCCCGGTCGGCCAATCCGACGACCTTCAAGGCGACCGCCGCGCGCTTGCGTCGCTCGGCCTTGGAGAGGCGTGTGAGCAGCAACGGCAGCTCGACGTTCCGTTCGGCGGTGAGCACCGGTAGAAGGTTGTACAGCTGAAAGACGAACCCGATGTGTCTCGACCGCCACCGCGACAGCGCGCCGCCACTGAGGGAGCTGATACGCACGCCGTCGACTTCGACGTCTCCTCCGGTGGGCGCGTCCAGCCCTCCCATCAGATTGAGCAGGGTCGTCTTGCCCGAGCCCGACGGCCCCATGAGCGCGAGGAAGTCGCCCTTGGGAATGTCGAGGTTCACACCCCGAAGGACATCGATACGCTCGGTGCCTCGAGTGAAATGCTTGCTGACGTCACGCACCTTCACGAGTGAATCGCTCATACGGTCTTGTCTACCTTTGCAGCGGTACGACCCGCGTGCCGCTCGCCAATGCCGGGGGAGGAGACACGATGACCCGCTCGCCCGATCTCAGGCCGGCGAGCACTTCGAGGAGATCTCCGTCGGCGCCGCCAATCGTGACGGCCCGTCGATCGACGATACCTTCGCTCGACACGACGAACGCGTACGATTGTCCGTTGTCGGACAGGATCACCGTTTTCGGTACGAGCGCGACGGCACGAGCCGGTGCCGCGTCCGCCTGCTCGTCCTCATGCCGGTGGAACGTCACCTTCACGCCCATGTCGGGCAGGATCCGAGCGTCGATCTCGTTGAATCCGATGCGAACGAGGACCGTGGCCTTCTGGCGGTCTGCGGTCGGCACTGTCGTGATCACGCGGCCCGGAATGGGTGAGTCCGGGTAGGCATCGAGCAGGGCGGTCACCTCCTGGCGCGGCCGCACGCGGTTGATGTACGCCTCGTTGACGTCGACTTCGATTTCGAGCGACTCCATGTCCACGATGGTGCAGATGCCGGTCCGTGTGAAACCGCCGCCCGCCGACACTGGCGACACCGTTTCGCCTGGCTGAGCGTCCTTCGAGATCGCCATTCCGCTGAACGGGGCGCGGATGATGGTGTCGTCAAGGCTCGTCCTGGCAAGCGCCACCTCTCGTTCCGCCACCAGCACCTGCTCGTGTGCCAACTGGATACGGGCATCGAACGAGTCGAATTGCGCCTGCGCGGCCTCGACCTCAGCCTGAGTGGCGACGCCGGCCGTCACGAGCCGTGTCAGGCGAGTCAGGGTCAGCTTCGCCTCCTGGAACCGGTACTTCGTTTTCGCGGACGCCTCGACGGGCCGCCTCGACTCGCGCCTCGGCCAGCGCCAGCGTCGCCTTCAGCGTGGCATCATCGAGCCGGGCGAGCACCTGGCCTTCCCTGACAGCCATGCCTTCCTCGACGTTCACTTCCACCAGCTTGCCGGTGATTTTGGACGCCACAGTCGCCCGGCGCCGTCGCGGTCACGTAGCCCGAGGCGTTCAGGACCGCGGCCTGTGCCCCAGCGGCGCGTTGGGACACGGTCGTGACCTCGACCTCGAGCGGCCGTTCACGCGTGATCCAGACCCACGCCGCTGCACCGGAGGCTCCGATGACGAGGAGGAGCACCACCCAGCCTACCCAGCGGCGGCTGGGTCGGTCCGGTTCGCGCTCGATGCGCAGGGAGGCAAGGTCGTCTTTCAGGTCAGGCATGCACGAGTGGGCGCGGTATCTGTCACTGGCTACACCAGCGTCAGGGAGGTCGCGATCACACCAAGGGTACCTCCAACTCCGCCAAGCTGAACACCGGGACTGGCGCTCCCCTCGACGGAGATCTCCCCCTAATCGTGTTCGCTGCGAGCGACGCGCGATTCGGCTCTATACTTTACCGGCCATGACCGATTTCCACGGCGCCGGTTTCTGAGCGCCACCGGAGTTTCCGGCGTGAAGGACGACGCGAGGTGCGAAGGGAAAGTGATTGTAAGCGCATGCTCTAGCGTGCGCGGACAGGAAAGTGCAAAGTTTGTAGAGCGCACGCTTTAGCGTGCGCGGACAGTGCGGCGTTTGTAGAGCGCATGCTTTAGCATGCGCGGACAGTGCAAGTGCGAAGTACAGCGGCGAGGAGAGACCCATGAGTTTTAAAGCGGTGCAGGGAACGTTGCTCGTCGCGGTGATTGCGTTAGTCGTCGGCGTTCGTCTTGGTGGGCAGGGCGCCGGGAGCCACGCCGGGGCGCTGCCGCCGGCGTCCATTCCCACGTTCTCGACCGAGAACCTCGGTCGGATGGCTCACTTCTATGTGGGCGGCAAGTACGTGGGTGAGCCGGGAAGGAGCAGATGAGCGGCGCGATGTACGTCGAGGTCTGGGTACCGAAGCAGGTTCGCCGGCCGCACCCCATCGTGATGTTTCACGGCAACGGTCAGAGCGGCGCGGTGTTTCAGCAGACGCCCGACGGCCGGCCCGGCTGGGCGCACTATCTGATGAACCAGGGCTATGTCGTCTACATGGTGGACTACCCGGCGCGCGGGCGGTCTCCGTTACGTGCCAGGCCACGACGGAGAGCTCGGCATCCGCTCGGCGACACAGCTCTCGCAGATCTGGACGGCTCCGGCGACCTCTGGCGGCGACTTTCCGCAGGAGGAGAAGTACACGCAGTGGCCGAGCGATCACCCGAAGAAGGGGATGATGGGCGATCCCGTGTTCGACAACTTCATCAAGGGTCAGATGCAGTTCGTCAACAACCAGGCTGCGCTCGCCGTGCCCGCGGGAATCGCGCTCCTTGATCGGATCGGTCAGCCGGTGATCCTGATGACCCACTCACAGGGCGGCGGCATCGGTTTCGACGTCGCCGAGCAACGGCCGAAGCTCATCGCCGGCATGGTGGCGATCGAACCCGGCGGTCCGCAGATCGGCAACGTGGATACCGCGAAGGTCACGTACACGCGCGTCAACCCACAGTCGTGGGGGCTGACGACAACCCCGTTCAAGTTCGATCCGCCCATCAGCAGCCCATCGGAGCTGAAGGTGCACCTGGAGCCGTCCGAGCGGCCCGGTCAGGAGGTCGGTTGCTACATGCAGGACGAGCCGGCGAGGAAGCTGGTGAACTTCCAGAACATGCGTATCCTTTCGTTCTCGGCCGAAGGCACGTACCACCGTGTCTTTGACGCGTGCATTCCCAAGTGGCTGAACCAGGCGGGCGCCAAGGCCGACTTCTTCCGCCTGGAGGACCTGGGCATGCGCGGAAATCATCATCAGATGTTCCTGGATAGGAACAGCGACGAGATCATCAAGTTCATCGACGGGTGGCTGCAGAAGAACATCCGCTAACAGGCATCCGATCGCCAAGGAGGATTCATGATCAAGAGACTTGCGATAATCGCCGCGGTTCTCGTTCTATCCAGTGGGAACTACTCGGCCCAGGAGGTCGACGCTCGCGCGGCGCTGCTGGCCTCGGTCAAAGCGATGGGCGCCGACAACCTGAAGACGATCGAATATACAGGGGCCGGGTTCTCGTCGCAGATCGGACAGCAGTTCAACGTGGAGGGTGGGTGGCCGACCTACCAGGTCGTCGACTACACGCGGCGCATCGACTTCGATGCGCGGTGGTCGCGCGAGGACTACACGCGCCAGCAGGGCAACTATCCGACGTTCGGCCGCGTGCCGATGCCGGCGACGCGCGTCACCGCGGTGGTCAACGGCGCTTACGCCTGGGACATCCGCGACAACATGCCGGTTCCGTTGACGCGTGGCTACCTCGACGGGATCTCGTTCAACGAGCTTCGTCAGCTCGAGCTGGCGATTACACCGCACGGGTCCTTGAAAGCCGCGCTGGCGGCGAAGGACGCGACGGCGACCAGGGTACGGCTTGTCGGAGCGTCCGACTTCGGGCTATCGCAGTTCGATCGCTGGGTGACGATCGTCAACTTCACCTTCCTGAACAAGTACAAGATCAACGTGCACATCAACGATCAGAATCTGGTCGAGCTCGTCGGTACCTGGATCGCCAATCCGTTCTACGGCGACATGGACTACGAGTTGCGCTATACGCAGTATCAGGACTTCGGTGGCATCAAGTTCCCCATGCTGCTCCATACGCACCAGGCCGATCCGAGGATGAACCCGGCGCACAACTACTACGAGTACAAAGTGACCAGCGTGAAGCCGAACGCACCGGTCACGACGATCCCGGTACCGGACTCCGTGCGCACGGCGGTGATCCCACCCGCGAGGGTCGAGAGTCAGTCGCTCGCCCCGGGCGTGTGGCTGCTGGGCGGCGGTTCGCACAACAGCCTGCTCGTCGAGTTCAGGGACTTCCTGGCGATCGTCGAGGCGCCGAACAACGAGGCTCGCTCGCTGGCGGTGATCAACGAAGCGTACCGTCTGGTGCCGAACAAGCCGATCCAGTACGTGGTGAACACCCACAAGCACTTCGACCATTCGGGTGGTCTGCGCACGTATCTGTCGCAGGGGACGACGATCGTCACGCACGAGACCAACAAGCAGGTACTACCTGGACATCCTGTTCGATCCCGCCCCGAGGACGCTCGAGCCGGATCGGATGGCCAAGTTCAGTCCGATGTTCTGGATCAGCCGCCGGCCGGCGCCGATCCAGGTCGTGTCCGGCGAGGTGCGAGGCACGGCGCAGTACGGGTTGGGCGACGCGGATCGGCTGATGACCGTCTACCACGTGCAGGACATGTCGTATGAGCTGGGAGACCCGTCGGTCGCGCAGGGGCATCACGCGCCTGACATGCTGATGGTCTATCTGCCCAAAGAGAAGATCCTGTTCAACGCGGATCTCTATTCACCGCCAGCGCAAGGCGCGCAGCTCCCGGCGCCCACCGCGTCGGCGAAGACGCTGATGCTGAACATTCGCAAGCTCAAGCTCGACGTCGAGCGGCACGCGGCCGTGCACGGCGGGCGCGTGGGCACGCATGAAGAGTTCATGCGGATTTTCCCGGCAACGACGACCAACTAAACAGGGCCACAGAGACACTGAGTCACAGAGAAAACCCAAATACTCTGTGTTTCTGTGACTCTGTGGCCTGTTGGAACGATCCTTTGACACTCGATCCACACGTTTCTGTGTAGCGGAGAGGCATCTGGGCACCTGCAATATTCTCCGGCTCGCGGCGGGCGTGTTCGCCGCGGTCGGGGGCCTTGCCGGCTCGATCGGCTGTACCTCGGCGGCGTCGCGCCCGAGTGCCGCCGCGCTCCGCGTCCAGTCATTCGATCAGTGTCGACGCGGTTCCTGTGCCGCTCGATTCCAGTAATCCTTCAACGTCGGCGATCGGCGATTTCGTGTACGCCGGTGGCTTGGCGCTGACATCCAGTCAGACAGACCAGCTGCACGGCCTGTCAGATCTAGAAGTCACCGGTACCGATGGGTTGACCGTGGTTGGGGACATGGGCGTCTTCTTCGACGCCCGACTCGTCTTCGATGGAGCGGGACGACTCGCGGGCCTCGCCGACACCCGTCTCACGCTCCTGACAGACGAGAGCGGCAAAGTGCTCGCCGACAAGGAAGACGCGGATGCCGAGGGGCTTACCCGGTTGCCGAACGGGGATCGCCTCGTGAGCTTCGAACGCCGCCACCGCGTGTGGCTGTATCCCGCCGACGGCGGACCGCCACGCGCGGTGCCGTCGCCCAACACGACCTTGCCATCAAACGGAGGCATGGAGGCGCTTGGCCGTCGATCCGGAGGCGGGGGCCGATGCCTATGACGTTGGCGTCGAAGACACGGGCGAGACCTGGACCTGCCGGCTGTCGGCGCCGTGCGTCGCGGCGCCGTCGGTCGCGAAGGCGGAGGAGTTCGGGCTGGTGAGCATGAAGCACCTGCCCGGTATGCGGACTGTCCATCTGTTGCGGGCGTTCGACGTCGTCCGGGGCAGTCGCATTTCGCTGCAGATGTTTCACTCGAATACCCTGATTGCTCGAATGGACATGGCCGCACCCTTGACAGTGGACAACTTCGAAGGGGTTGCTGCCGTGCCCCAGTCAGACGGCGGGGTGAGGTTCTACCTGTTGTCGGATGACAACGGCGATGCGTCGCAGCGCACGCTGCTGCTTGCGTTCGACTGGCGTCCCCGATGACGCGCCGCGGGCCGACGATCCCCTTCCTAGTTGCCCTCCGCGTTCCGCCCTCTCGGATAGAACTCCGTGCCGTCTGCGCGAATCGCCTTGGTCCAGGAGGCGGCCGGCCGACCGTCCTTCATCGGGTGTCCGGTGATCTTCAGCTTGGTGCCCGGGGCGAAGTCGCTGCGACGCACCTTCATCTGCATGAGCGTGGTCGGTCCTTCGGCCTCGAAGCCCCACGTCGTCACCTTGCCGTCCGCTCCGGTGACGTCCACGAGGAGCCAGGAGTGGGGATTCGTGTACTGAAACTCCTTCACGACACCGTCGAGCGTGACTTCCTTCGTCTCATCGAACATCGTGCCGGAGTGATGCGCGATTGCAACCGGCGCGACGAGAAGCGCCGATGCGCAAACCATGGCGAGGACGGTGACTTTGCTCATTTGCCTTGCTCCCTGGTGCGATTGTCATCGGTCGTGAACGTGAAGTCGTTGTACTGGGTGTTGCCTTCGGGCGTCTTGTAGACGTCGTTGTTGGGATTCTCGCCGCAGTGCCAGTAGTTCATCCGCAGTGCCTTGTCGGCGTTCGCCACCTGCGTGTAGCGCCGTTGCATGTACCACGGCTCCGTGTAGAGCGCAGGGTCGTAAACCCAGACGTCGGCCTTGATGGTGCGTGGATCGATCTTCTCCCAGATCTCCACCGTTTCCATCTGTTCGCTCTGATCCGGCTGGTTCCGGCCCATCGAACGTGCCATGAGCTGATTCGTATGAATCACGAGCTTCTGGCCTTCCCAGAAACCGATGGAATCGCCGTAGTACAGCGGGAAGGCGTCGGCCGGTGAGGGGTGATCGCGACCGTCGGTATACACACGGCGGACGTTGTTGACCGTCTCCGACGACAGCCATGTCTGCTCGGGTCGAACGATGAACTCGCGGAGGAACGGAATGGCGAGCCAGCGCGGATAGCCCGGAGGGCCGCACTCGCTCAGATTCTCGTCGTAGGAGATCCCCTTGGCGGCGAGTTCTGCTCCTTTCTTCAGAACGGCGGCCGTGGTTGGCGTGAGCTTGGGCATCACACCACCGGGCGCGCGGCCGAAGAGCGAGCCACCACCTCCCGAGGTCCACAATCCAGACCAGTCCGGCAGTTGCGCAAAGGGTGGGGATGTCTGACCGCCGCGGGCGGTCTTCTTCAGCGACTGGTACAGGTCCCACGCCGTCTTGTGTGCAAGGCCCATCTGATGCATGCGTTGCCAGTCGGCCGGCGACGGCTGTGCCTGCTGCTGTGCACGCGTGGCAGGTGAGACCAGTGCCACACATGCAAGCAGGGCCGCGAGTCGTGTGATGCAAGTCATGGTCGAAGTCCTCGTCTAGTGTCTGCGCAGGACGTTGTGCGTCTCGGCAGGATTCTACCCGGAAATCGGCTGCCTAGCCTTCCGATTCGGTCCGTTCATCGACCAGCGCCAGCAGCTTGGTCATCGTGGTCAGATTGCGCGCCGTTCCGGCGTCGCCGATCGCGCGGTGTGCGGCCGTCCACAGGCGGCTGTCGCTGATACCACGTGCGCACCAGAGGTACGCGACGCGTGTCCCGAGGGCCAGCGCTTCCGGTTCCCATCGTTCCTTCAGCAGTGGTTTCAGTTGCGCCAGCACGGTTGAATCTCGCAGGGCCAGGAACAGAAGACGTGATGGATCTGCGGCAACTTTTTCCAAGGGGTTCTCGCGAATGGCCTCGGCCACCTCGCTTGCGCGGAGAATCGTGACCCGCGTCGTCACGCCGAGTCGTTCCGCGATCGCGCGTTCGATGCGATCCGCCTGGTCACCTGCGTTCCTTTTGGCCACGGTGAACACGATGTTGCCGCTGTTGAGGAGAGTCTTCACATCGCCGTACCCAAGCCCGGCAAAGAGCGCGCGGAGATCGCCCATCGAGATGCGCTTGGCGCGTCCCACGTTGATCCCGCGGAGTAGGGCGACGCGTCGGTCAGTCACCGCCGCTCCTCGAACCCACGGCGCACGCGCTCTTCGAGAATCATCGAGCGGCTACTGCAGGCCCGTCTTCTTGACGACTCCACCCTCAGCATTGGCGAGAGCGTGATACGCCACGAACGCCGCCGCGTCGATCGTCTTGACGATGCCTCGTACCTTTCCGATCTCGAGGCGGGTGACCACGCAGTACAGGATATTTTGTTCTTCCCCGCTCATGCCACCGTAACCCTTGATGACGGTCACGCCTCGGCCAAGTTCTCTGGTGATGACTTCGCGAATCGCGTGACTCTGGCGGGAGACAATCGTGATCGCCGTGTACTCCTCGAGTCCGTAGATGACGAAGTCCAAAGTTCTTGCCGCAGCGACGTACGTCAAGATGGAGTAGAGGGCGCCCTCGACGCCGAGGACGGAGATCGCTGCGAGAAAGAGCAGCACGTTGAAGCCGAGAATAACGTCGCCGACTTTCAGCAGGTGGGTGCGCTTGCTGATGAGCAAGGCGGCGATCTCAGTGCCGTCGAGCACCGCACCGCCGCGCACTGCCAGGCCGATGCCGGCGCCGATAAAGAAGCCGCCGAAGATCGCGGTGAGCACCAGGTCGTGTGTCACGTCTGGATATGGGATGAAAAAGAGCGCGACGGCAAGCCCCACGATCGCCAGCAGGCTGCGCAGGGCAAAGGTGGCGCCAATGTGACGATAGCCAACGGCCACGAACGGCAGGTTGATCACCGGGAGCCAGAACGACAGCGAGAAGGGCGTGACCTTGGCCAGAAGCATCGAGACGCCCGTGACGCCGCCGTCGATGAAGTTGCTGGAGAGCAGGAATCCGTGGAGGCCCATGCCCGCCGACAGGACGCCGAGGGTGATCAAGAGGATGTTCAGGAGCTCACGAATCAGTGGAGACAAGATGTAGCCACGCCTTCCTGCAATCTCATGCGGACGAGTCCGCCTGACGAACAGGTTCAGTGGCGGCTCATGATCTTATCAGGAGCTGTCCTCGGTCACGTGAAGCGGCGTGGTGGGTTGTTGCTTCGCTACGGACGAATCGTGACCTTCTTGATGGTCAGGGGAGTGACGGGCTGGCTCGCCTCACCGCCTGCTCCCATCGTTGTCGGCGTACTGGCGAGGGCGTCGACCGTATCCATCCCTCCCGTGACCCTCCCGAAGATCACGTAGTTGGGCGGCAGCGGATAGTCCTGATGAAGGATGAAGAACTGGCTGCCGTTGGTGTTCGGACCCGCGTTGGCCATCGCGACGAAGCCGCGCCGGTATCCATCGCGGTACAGGGCCGACTCAGCATTGATCTCGTCAGCAAACGGCGGACCCCACGCGCTCTCACCGCCAGTGCCATCGCCCGCGGGGTCGCCGCCCTGGATCATGAATCCCTCCACAACCCGGTGGAACGTCAGGCCGTCGTAATAGCCGTGCTCGGCAAGCAGCCGGAAATTCTCAACGGCTGTTGGAGCATCCGTCGAAAAGAACTCGATCTCGATCGCCCCCTTGTCGGTCTCGATGACGGCGTGCCTTCCGCCGGAGCTCTTGGCGCCGGCAGGCACCTTTGGATTGCCTGGCGACGAACTGCAGCCGAGCACGAACGAGAGAGCTATACAGGGGAGAAAAAACAACCACGCTTGATCGGAAGTGACGACGCGGCGCGAGTTGGATGAGCACAGGACGAGGATAGGCGATCGTGCCTTTCCCGCCAACATCTGCCGCTGGACCGCCATCCGATGTTCAATCGGCGCGCGAGCATGGCCTCCCGCGCGTTTTCCCGGACGGGAACTGATCCGGGGCTGGAGCGGGTACAATCCGACCCCATGAACGGTCTGCTTCTTTCGCTGGTACTCGTGGCGGCCGGCGCTGCTCAGCTTACGTCCTCGGTCGCGGGCGTCGTGCTGGACCCATCAGGATCGGCGGTGCCGGATGCCACGGTCCGCCTCGAGGTCCTGGGCGTCGCGGTCAATGACGTCCGAACCGCGACCGACGGGCGGTTTACCTTCTCCGGCGATGTCGCTCGCCCGGCGCGCGTCATCGTCACCGCCAACGGCTTCGCGCCACAGACGATGGACGTGCCGGAGGCCAGCGCGGAGCTCACGATCACGCTCGAGCCGGCTCCGTTCTTCGAGGCGGTGAACGTCACATCCTCGCGCGGCGAGGCTCCGAGGGCGGATCCGACGATGACCGTCAACGTCATCCCGGCGTCGGAACTGCTCAGCTCCGCGGCTGTTTCAATCGACGATGCCCTGAAGATGGTGCCGGGGTTCACGCTCTTCCGCCGCACGTCGTCGCGCGTCTCGAATCCCACGGCGCAGGGCATCGCGCTTCGCGGCCTCGGTGGCACGGGCGCAAGCCGGTCGCTGGTGCTGGCGAACGGCATTCCGCTCAACGATGCCTTCGGTGGGTGGATTTATTGGGACAAGGTGCCGCAGGCGGCGATTGACCGGATAGAAGTGCAGCGTGGTGGCGGTAGCGATCTGTACGGCGCCGACGCTGTCGGCGGTGTCGTCCAGATTCTCACGGTGCGGCCGGGGCGGCCGACAGCCAGGATGCTCGTGGAAGGCGGCAACATGTCGACCGGCCGTGTCTCGCTCTTCGGCGGCGGCCGGACCAACGGATGGACCTACAGCGCGGCCGGTGAATGGTTTTCAACCGACGGTTATATTCCGGTGGCGGTGGAACAGGATCCGGGCATCCCCCCGCGAGGCCCGATCGATTCCGAACTGGCGTCGGAACACCTGTCCGGGATGGTGGCCGCGGGGTATCAGGCGAGTAATGGCTGGCGCCTCGATGCCACTGGCAGCGTCTTCGAGGAAGATCGTTTGAATGCCACGCCGGCGACCATCAACGCGACGGCATCGCGACAGCTCGCGGTCGATGCGTCCGGAGGGGTGGGCGGTGGTCTCGTGATGCTGCGTGGCTTCGGCGGGACGCAAGGCTACGACCAGACGTTTTCGGCCGTTAACGCTACCCGCACGGCCGAGACGCTGAACAGGGTTCAGCACGTGCCGACCGATGTGAGCGGGTTCGGCGCACAGTGGATCCAGCCGTTCGGCCGTCACGCCTTGCTGCTCGGCGGGGAGATGCGTTGGATTGATGGGACGAACGTCGAGACACCCTATAACGCTCAAGGTATGCCGCTTGCGACGACAAGCATCAGAGGCACCCAGCGCCTTGGTTCCGGCTTTGCGCAGGCGACCTTCAACGTGAGCGATCGGTTGACGGTGGTCGCCGGCGGACAGGGGAGCGGCTGGCACACAGAGTCCACAAACACCGGCTTCAGCAAGACGCTCGGCTCGTTCAACCCTCGAGGGTCGTTCGCCTACCGCGTTGGCGAAGGCGTGGCGGTCCGTGCCTCGGCGTACCGGGGCTTCCGTGCGCCAACGCTCAACGAGCTCTATCGCGGATTCCGCGTCGGTAGCACCCAGACCAATCCGAACGAGGCACTGTTGCCGGAACGACTGACCGGCGGCGATGGCGGTGTCCAAATCAGCCGCGGCGCGGCGTCCGCGCGCCTCACGGCGTTCTGGAACATTCTGGACGATGCGATCACGAACGTCACGCTGTCGACGACACCGATACTCATCACCAAGCAACGCGCCAACGCCGACAAAATCCGGGCCGCTGGTTTCGAGTTCGAAGGGGACGTGCGGTTGCCCCACGCGGTCACGGTCACGCTGGCCACCGGGATTACGAGCTCCGTATTCAAAGGCGACACCAGTCTTCGCGATAACGACGTCCCGCAGATTCCGGCATACAACGTCGGCATCGGCGCACGGTACGTGGACCACGGCTGGAGCGCGTCTACGCAGCTTCGCGTCACCGGGGCCCAGTTCGAGGACGATCTGAATACCTTCGTGCTACGGCGTGCGACGGTACTCGACGTCTATGCCGGTCGCAGTGTGAGTCGGCAAGTCCAGGTATTCGTCGCGGTGGAGAACCTGTTCGACAACGAGTACGACGTCGGACGTACCCCGATCCTCACCACCGGATTGCCGCTCGCCGGTCGCGTCGGCGTGCAGATTGCTCTCCCATAGCTCGGGTGATACCGCCGTGTAGTCGGACTCCGGTGGTGGGCCTACGCGCGGCTGCCCGGATGCGTCGAGTCGCCGTGCACGCTCTGCTGTACGCATTCGTCGCGCTGTTGGCGGCTCCAGTCGAGGCCCGCGGTCAGGAGCCGATCATCGATGGGCCGCCGGCGCCGTTGGCGCCAGAAGTGGTCTCGCGAAACGCGGAAGGCCGTGCCACGATCCGAGCGGTGCGTGTGGCGTCGCCAATCCGGATCGACGGCGCACTCGACGACTCGCTCTACGCGACGGTGCCGTCGATCTCGGGGTTCGTCCAGGTGGAACCCAACATCGGCGAACCCGCAACCGAACAGACCGAGGTCTGGTTCGCGTTCGACGACGACAACGTATATGTCTCGTTCAAGAACTGGGACAGCGCACCGGAACGGCGCATTGCTACCGAGATGCGCCGTGACGTCGGCAACTTCATCAATGGCAACGACATCGTGCAGGTCTTTCTCGACAGCTTTTACGATCGTCGCAACGGGCTCTCGTTCTCTATCAATTCGATAGGCGCCCGCAACGATGGCCAGCAAGTCGGTCCCCAGTACAACGGCGACTGGAATCCGATCTGGGATCATGCCGTCGGCACGTTCGACGGCGGATGGACGGTCGAGCTGGCGCTGCCGTTCAGGTCGTTCCGTTATTCAGCGGGCCGTGAGCAGGTCTTTGGTGTCAACGTGCTGAGGACCGTGCGCTGGAAGAACGAGCTGTCGGTGTTGACGCCGGTCCCCGCGGGGCGCGGAAACAGCAGTGCCCAGTACGCGGCGCTCGCAGCAGCCGTCGTGGGCGTCGAGGCCCCGCCGCCCGCGCGGAATCTGGACATCAAACCCTACGGGATCTCCACGCTGACGAGCAATTCGACCGTGGCGCCGCCGATCTCGGACGACTTCGACGGCGATGTGGGGCTCGACGTGAAATACGCCATCACACAGAACCTGGTGGCAGACTTTACCTACAACACCGATTTCGCGCAGGTCGAAGCCGACGAGCAGCAGATCAACCTGACGCGGTTCAGCCTGTTCTTCCCGGAGAAGCGGGAGTTCTTCCTGGAGAACCGTGACACCTTCACGTTTGGCGGCGTCACCACTGGCGGGGACGCCCCTGTGCTGTTCTACAGCCGTCGCATCGGACTCGAAGAAGGTCGTCCCGTGCCGCTCGAGCTAGGTGGACGTCTGACCGGACGCATTGGACCCTACACGATCGGCGCGCTGAACATTCAGACGGATGATCTGGCGGGGACAGCCGTCGTGCCAGGGGTCGAGCCGACCAACTTCTCTGTCGTCCGTGTGAAGCGCGACATCCTGCGTCAGAGCAGCGTGGGCGTTCTTGCCACACGCCGATCACCCGCACAGGTGGCATCCGGATCGAACCACGCATACGGCGTGGACGGCACGTTCAACTTCTTCAACGACCTGGCGATCAATTCCTACTGGGCACGAACGCGAACAGAGGGTGTCCGCGACGAAGACACGAGCTACCGCGCACAACTGGACTTTCCGGGCGATCGGTACGGCGTGCAGATCGAACGCCTGCGGGTGGATGAGCAGTTCAGCCCGGAGATCGGATTCGTACGTCGCCCGGATATCCGGCGGTCGCTGGGTGAGTTTCGGTTCAGCCCACGGCCGCGGTCGATGCCTTCCATCCGGCGCTTGGTGGGGATCGCGGCGGTGGACTACTTCGAGAACGGCGCTGGACGTGTGGATACCCGCGAGCAGTCGGGCGAGTTCGCGATCGAGTTTCAGAACGCGGATCGAGTGAGTGTGACCTACCTGGATCAATACGAGTTCATCCCACGTCCGTTTCGTATCGCAACGGGAGTGACGCTCCCGGTTGGCAGCTACAACTGGCAGAACGTGCGTCTGGGTTTCAACTCCAGGCCGCAACGGCAAGTTGCCGCCAACCTCGCGTTCGAGCACGGGACGTTCTACAACGGGCATCGCACGGCGTTCTCGGCTAGCCGGGGTCGCCTCGCGCTCACGCCGCAGCTCTCTGTGGAGCCGACCTACTCGGTGAATCGTGTCGATCTCGTCGAGGGTGACTTCACGACGCACCTGGCCGGTTCACGCGTCACCTACACGAGGTCGCCGTGGATGTTCACGAGCGCCCTCGTGCAGTACAACTCCGCCAGCAACACGTTGTCAGCCAATGTCCGGTTCCGTTGGGAGTATCAGCCCGGCAGCGAACTCTTCGTCGTCTACAACGACGAACGTAACACGAGTCTGTCGGGCTTTCCCGAAATGACGACGCGCGCGGTCATCGTCAAGGTCAATCGTCTGTTTCGGTTTTAGAACGTCTTCGGATCGTTCGGATCGTTCGGGGTGGTGTAGAGCGCAGGTTTCAACTTGCGCGGTTCGTGCGTCGGCAGCGAGACCGCGTTGACATCGGCGGGTCCGCTGCGCGGAACCCGCAGTGGATTCAGCAAGGAGGTCGCAGATGCGTCGTCATGT
Source organism: uncultured Acidobacteriota bacterium (assembly GCA_963827515.1). Lineage (GTDB taxonomy): Bacteria > Acidobacteriota > Vicinamibacteria > Vicinamibacterales > UBA2999 > JABFSA01. The sequence continues at coordinate 351,829 of CAWHBF010000025.1, forward strand.
GCGGTTGGTGATCCTGGGCGCGTGGTGCGCGGTCGTCTGCCGGGCAGTGGCGCCCGCCGCTCAGACGCCCGCGGCGGCGCTCGCCGATCTCATTCTCACCAACGGGAAGATCGTCACGGTGGACGAGCGATTCACGATTGCCCAGGCCATCGCGGTCAAGGGCGAACGGATTGTGGCGGTGGGGACCAATCAGGACATCTCGCGCCTGGCGGGGCCGGAGACTCGCCGGATCGACCTTCGGGGGCGGGCGGTCATTCCCGGCCTCATCGACAACCACATGCATCTGCTGCGCGCCGCCACCACCTGGCAGCTCGAGCTTCGCTTCGACGGTATCTACACGCGAAAGCAGGCCATCGAGATGATTCGCGCCCGGTCGGCGGCGGTCGGCGCCGGACAGTGGGTGTTCAACATCGGCGGGTGGGCCACCGCGCAGTTTGCAGACGAGGCGAAGGCGTTTACGCGTGAGGAACTGGACCGCATCGCACCGAACAACCCGGTAGCGCTCCAGGAGTCGTACTACCAGGTCTTTCTGAATAGCCGTGGGCTCGAGGCGTTCGGCATTCGCGAGGGTGCACCCGACCCCGAGGATTTCATCAAAGGCTCCATCCAGCGTGACGCCGCCGGCCGGCCGACTGGTGTCATCAAAGGAGACATCGCCGCGACGCGGCCAGTGGCCGCGCGGCTGCCCCGTGTCGCGCCGGCGCAGCTCGAGGCGAGCACTCGCGCCCTTGTCGCCGACATGAACCGCGTCGGCCTGACGACGTTCGGCGTTGCCGGCTGTGTTGAAGACGTGTTGCAGATCATCCAGAAGTGGAAGGCGCAGCGGCAACTCGGCGTTCGGGTGTTCTGCATCGGCGGCGCGGCGGCCGGCACGCCAGAGCAGGTGGACCGGTCGATCCTTCAGATCGCTCAGATGCGGCTGTACCAGGGCGATGAGTACATCGACCAGGTGGTCTTCGGCGAGAGCGTCTACACGCCGCTTCACGACCCGATGTTCGCGGTGAAGTCGAGCCCACCGCCGGCTCAGCTCGAGCAGTGGCGTCGCATGGCGATGGCGATTGCCAAGGCCCGGCTGCCGCTGCACGTGCACGCCAACCTGACCGGTACGATCGATGCGTTCCTCGACCAGGTCGAGGCAGTACACAAGGTCTATCCCGTGCGGAACCTTCGTTGGGCGCTCGCCCACGTGAACCAGATCAACGCGTCGCAGCTCGAGCGGATGAAGAAGCTGGGGATGTATGCCGCCGTGCACCCGTGGGGCGTGATCAATGCCGGGATCATGCACGAAGGGTTCGGCGAGGCGGCGTACGACCTGGCTCCGTTCGCCACTATCCAGAAGAGCGGGATCGCCTGGGGCTTCGGTAGCGACGGCAGCGCGGCGAATCAGCACCTGCCGATGACCGCCTTGCACTTCGCCGTCACCGGAAAACTGCCAAGCGGCAGGACGGTGATCCGGCAAACCATCAGTCGCGAGGATGCCCTGATCGCCTACACGAGGAAGAACGCCTACCTGGTGTTCCGCGAGGACGATCTGGGGTCGATCCAGCCGGGTAAGCTGGCCGACCTGGTGGTGCTCGACCGCGACTACCTGACAGTGCCTGCTGACGAGATCAGGGACATCAAGCCCGTTCAGACGCTGGTGGGAGGCAGGGTCGTGTATGATGCCGCCGCAACGGCATCATCCTCGCGATAAGGGGGCACGCATGACTCGTGGGACCATCGCTGCGCTCGCGGGTGTGCTGACTGCGGGTGCGGTTTCCATCCTCTCCGCGCAGGGCGCACCCGATCTGATTCTGTCGAACGGCAAGATCATTACCGTCGACGAGCGGTTCACGATCGCGCAGGCGGTTGCGATTCGCGGCGACCAAGTCGTCGCGGTCGGCACGAATCAGGAGATCGACCGTCTTGCCGGGGCTGGCGCGCGCCGCATCGACCTGCGCGGCCGGGCGGTCATTCCCGGCCTCATCGACAACCACATGCACCTGCTGCGATACGGCACCACCTGGCGCTACGAAGTGCGCTGGGATGGAATCGAGTCGCGGAAGGTGGCGCTCGAGATGCTTCGGGCACGTACGCAGGCGGTGAAGCCGGGCGAGTGGATCTACACCCTTGGCGGCTGGGCGCTCGAACAGTTTGCCGACAACCCGAACGCCGTTCACGCGCGAGGAACTGGACAAGATCGCGCCGAACCACCCCGTGTTTCTGCAGGCGTCGTACTTCGAAGCCTTTCTCAACAGCAAGGCGCTCGAGGTGCTGGGTATTGACACCGCGTCCGTAGGGCGGGCTCCGCGAACCGGACCCGCCGTTCCCGAAGTCCCGCGAAGCGGCCCCGCCACTCCCGATGCCGCGGGCGTTGATCGCGACGCGGCCGGCCGCGCGACAGGTCGACTGAACGAGGCCGGGTTCCGGGCGCTGGTTGGCAAGTTGCCGACGGCTTCAGATAACGAGATCGAAGCGAGCACGTTGGGGATGATCCGTGAGCTGAGCCGCTCCGGGTTGACGACGTTCGGCAGTTCAGGTTGCGAAGCGGATCTCCTGAAGCGCTATCGGCAGTGGGCCGATCAAGGACGGCTCGATGTGCGGGTGTTCTGCATCACCGCGCCCGGCGGGGGCGGCAACGTGAACGAGCTCCTGCCGCGTATCGCCCAGATGAAGCTCTTTCAGGGTGACAAGTTCATCGATCATCACACGTACGGAGAAGGGGTGCTCGGCGCGTTGTCCGATCCGATGTTCGAGCATCGGGGGGAGACACGGGCGGAAGATCTCGCCCAATGGCGGCGCATTGTGACGGAAATCGCCAAGGCTGGCCTGCCGCTCCACGTGCACACGAACTTCGAAGAAACGATCGATGCATTTCTCGATCAGATCGAGATCGTGAACAAAGAGTACCCGTCAGGAATCTGCGCTGGGCGCTGGCTCATCTGAACCAGCCGACGGCGGCACAGCTCGAGCGCATGAAGACGCTTGGCCTCTACGCCGCCGTGCATCCATGGGCGGTGATCAACGGCGGCATCAACGTGCGTCAGTTTGGCGATGCGGCATACGACATGGCGCCGCTTGCCACGATTCAGCGCAGCGGGATCACATGGGGCCTGGGCAGCGACGGCAGCCGAGCCAATCAGATTCTGCCGTTTCATACGCTCGGCTGGGCGGTCACCGGGAAGATGGTCGGTGGCATGAAGGTGCTGAGGCAGCCGATCAGCCGTGAGGATGCGCTCATCGCGCACACGCGCAAGAACGCCTATCTCGTCTTCCAGGAAAACAACCTCGGATCCATTCAAGCAGGGAAGCTCGCGGACCTCGTGGTCCTCGATCGCGACTACCTGACCGTCCCGGCGGAGGAAATCAAGGACATCAAGCCCACGATGACAATCGTGGGCGGACGAATCGTGTACGATGCGGCGGCTCGTTAACCTGACAAGGAGAGTGCAATGGCGGTGTTCATAGTGAGACGGCTGTTCCTCCTCGCAGCGCTGCTGGCGCTGCCGTACGCGGCCTACGCGCAGGAAGCGGTCCTGACAGGAACGATCTCGGACTCGACGGGCGGCGTCCTGCCCGGCGTGACGGTGACGGCGGTCCATGGGGCCACAGGAAACCGGTTCGAGGCGGTCACCGACGAGCGCGGCGCGTACCGCATTTCCGCCCGCGTTGGCGAGTACCAGATCACAGCGGCGCTGCAGGGGTTTGCGACCGTCACTCGTCCCGGGCTGCAGGTCCTCGTGGGACAGACAGCGGTCGTCAACATGCAGATGGCGCCATCCACCGTCCAGGAGACGGTCACCGTTACGGCAGAGACACCCCTGCTCAACGTGTCGACGTCGAGCCTGGGTGGCAACATCGATCCCCGCCAAGTGCAGGAGCTGCCCGTTCAAGGCCGCAACTGGATGTCGCTCGCCATGCTCGCACCGGGCAGTCGGATGACGTCGCCGGCCGCGACCACGCCGCTGCCCGACAGAAATACCGGTGAGCAGCGGGAGTTCCAGTTCAGCATCGACGGTCAGGCGGTCGCCTCCGAGCTCGGGTACGGGGCGCAGCCTCGATACAGTCAGGACTCCATCGCGGAGTTCCAGTTCATCTCGAACAGGTTCGACGCGACACAGGGTCGTTCGTCGGGCGTGCAGGTCCGGGCGATCACGCGATCTGGCACCAACACCTTCGCCGGCTCGGTCCGGGGCAATTTCCGGGACAGCACGTTCAACGCGGAGAACCCGGTGCTCAATCGCGTCGTCCCGATCGACAACCAGCAGCTCGCGTTTACCCTCGGTGGGCCCATTCTGCGAGACAAACTTCATTTCTTTGGGCACTTTGAGTTGGAGCGCGAGCCTCGAACGAGTGTGTGGAACACGCCGTACCCTGCCTTCAACGTCGAGCTCAGCGACACCGAGACGATCAAGATGGGCGGCGGCCGCGTGGACTACCAGCTCTCCACGCAGGCTCGTCTGATGGGCAAAGCGTCGGAGGGCCGGCGCTGGCGCCCGTTCGACCCGGGCAACACGAGCCACGCCGCCGCGACCGGCACGACCGCTGATACCAACCGGGAGTACCTCGCACAACTGACACAGGTGTTGAGCAATCGCGCCGTCAACGAGGTCAAGGTGGGAAAGACCAGATGGATCTTCGAGAATGCGAATCTGACCACCTGGTCGAATCACTGGCAAGCCGCCAACGGGGTGACGACGGGTTCACCCCGTATCACGTTCAGCACCTTCACGATCGGTGGCAACGTGTTCTACCCCAGACACGGCGCCCAGGACATCTGGAGCGTACGGGATGACTTCACGTTTTCGTACGACGCACGCGGTCGTCACGATCTGAGAACGGGCGTGGAGTATCAGCGGTATGTGGACGACGGGAACAACTGTCAGGTCTGCATGGGACGTATCGACGCGCGCAACGGTCCGACGCCCGCCAATATCGAGGCCCTGTTCCCGGATTCGTTCAATGCGGATACCTGGAACCTGGCGGCCATCTCGCCCCTGGTTCGCACCTATGACATCGGCGTCGGCGACTACACAACACACGATGTGCGCCCGCAGTTTGGCGTGTGGCTGCAGGACGACTGGCAGATATCGTCGGCGTTGACGCTCAACCTGGGGCTCCGGTACGACATCAGCATGAACGCCAACGGGAACGAGTACGCCGTGCCGCCGTTCCTCGAGGGAGACCGTCCCAATGACACCAACAACCTGCAGCCACGTGTCGGGTTCGCGTACCAGATGGGCGACCGCACTGTCCTGCGCGGCGGCTCGGGCCTTTACTTCGCCGTCCCGCTGTCGGTAGAGACGTTCTGGATGGCACAGATCAACCGGCTCGCAGTGATTCAGCTCACGAATGACGGACGCGCTAACTTCGCGGCCGACCCGTTCAACGGGCGACCCCTACCGACACTGGAGCAAGCCAACGAGCGGTTCTGCCACGTCCGCAACGTGCCGGGCTGTCTGCGACGGTCGATCCAGGAGTTGATGTCCCTCGATGAATACGGCCGGGATCTCGGCCGAACGTGGCAGACGACGATGGGTGTGCAGCATCAATTCGGGGACGTGATGGCGTTCGAAGCCGATTACGTTTACAGCCAGGGTCGCCATGAAAAGGACATCATCGACAACGTCAACCTGACCTTCAATCCGACTACCGGCGCCAACTACCCGTTCTCGGACATCGCCCGCCGCGCGTATCCGGAATACGGTCTCATTTCAATGGCGGCCCGGACCGGCTGGTCGAGTTACCACGCGCTGCAGACGTCGTTCACGCGACGGCTCCGCAACCGGTGGCAGGCCTCGGCGACCTATACGCTGTCTGGGCTCTGGAATGCCGAGGCGCCGCCTCACAGCGGAATGCCCCAGGTGCCCTTCCCGGTAGCGGAGGACTTCGGAGGAGAGTTCACCTTGGACGCGACCGACTTGCGCCAGCGGGCGGTGCTCAACGGCATCTGGCAGGTCGGACGCGGCTTTCAGGCGAGCGGGCTGCTCTATCTGGGCATCGGTGAGCGAGCCGTGACGAGCTACGGTGGCGATGTGCGTGGGTTCGGTGCGGCGGGCAGCGCCCGCTATCGTCCCGACGGCACGATCGTGCCGCGCAACAATTTTACGCAGCCGACTCGGCAGCGCGTAGACTTCCGCGTCCAACAGAGGATTCCGCTGCCCGGCCGCGCGGCGATCGACGGGATCGCCGAAGTCTTCAACGTCTTCAATTCAGAGAACTTCACCGTGGACACGGTGGAAAGCAGCGCGCAGTTCGGCCGCAATATCGTGGGGGAGAACCGCACGGTGCAGTTCGGATTCAGGCTGACGTTCTGAGCGAGGAACTAGAGCGGCCGCGTTTCGACGTAGAGACGCACAGCTTCAGCGATTGCGCGTGTCCTGTCGTGAGGCTTAAGCCTCCGCTCTACGCCGAATCGACAAACGGTCTAACACGATCGTTCGACCCGAACGTCGTTAGGCCTTCCGAGGGGCGACGGCGGTGATGTCGCAGAGGACCTTTGCGCCAGGTACGCCGCTCGGGACCACTCGTGTGGTCCTGCACGGACGCCAGGTGCCCATTCGCTCGGTCATCGGACTGAATGCCGCGCCTTCACCGGTGCGGTCCAGCACGATGACGTGCTGCCACGTGACACCGGCAGCCTTCAGCATCCGCTCCACGTTGTCCACGAGCATCTTCTCCTGAGCGGCCGTGTCCTGCGGCAACGTGAAGCTGCCGGGGTTCCACGGATCGACATCGATCGGATACGCGGTAATGCCTGAGAAGTACACGAGGTCCACGTCACTCCTGACCCTGATGGCGGGAGCGAGCGACATCCCGGGCTCGACGAGGAGCGGTTCGACCCCGGGAAGGGGACCTTTGGCCGCCGGCGCCCGCCGCGGCGCAGCTGCAGTCATCTGATACAACACGTTCACGCCCGGCACGCCGGTGTTGGTGACACGAAGACTCGTGCTGCACGAGCGCCAGTCGCCCTGTTTCGCCCCGAAGTTCACACCGCCGCCACCAGGAGCCGTGAAGCTCACCCGGAAAATCAGGTGCTGCCACGTGATGCCGGCGGCCTGAATGATGCGCTCGAGATTCTCGGTGGCCATCGCTCCGCGGGCGTCCGGGTCCGTCGGCAGCTTGAACTCGCCCGGGTTCCACGGGTCGACCTTGTACGGATAGGCCGTGAGCGCGGACATGAAGATCAGGTCCATGTCCTTACTCACCATGATGCCAGGCGCATATCCCGTTCGAGCCACGACCTCGGGACGCGGGAGGACTGAACTCAGACCCTTCACGGGAGCGGGAGTGGTGTACTTCTCCACGGCCGCAGAGTCTGGCACGACCCACATCTCGATCTCGAGCCTGGCCTGAGGCGATGACAGACCGTCGATCTCGTAAACGCTCATCGGCGGCCACGAATCGCGGAAGTAGTCCGCCATCACCGCTTCAATCTGCTTCGACTCGTCCAGACGCTTCTGGAAGCGCGTCACCTTGACGACGTGCTTCCAGTCAAGGCCCATCCAGTCGAGGATCTCCTTGTGGTTGCGCATCGTCAGCCGCGTCTGCAGTCGGATGTCCTCCGGCTGGACGATCTCTTCTTTCTCGAAGTGCGGATGGTTGTGGTACAGCTCCATCGACGTTTCGCCGGAATGCGGAATGATTCCGTTTGCGAGCGAAGCCCGCGAGAAAATGATTCGAGGGATGCCCGCTCGTGGCGGCGTGCCTTGTGCCGCCGCGGCCTCAGCCCACGCGGGCACGACTGAGGTGATGGCGCCCGCGGCGCCGGCGGCAACCGTTCCCCAGCCAAGCGACTTGAGAAGCTCTCGACGATCCATGTGGACTGCCATTGTTGTATCCCTTCGTCTTTGGTCTCTAGTCTCTGGTCTTTAGTTGGCCTTTAGTCCTTGGTCTCTGGTCGATGACGACCAAAGACCAGAGACTAGAGACTAGAGACAGCCTTCCTAGAACGTCAACCGGAAGCCGAATTGGACGGTCCGGTTCGCACCAGCCACGTTTTGCATGTACTGCCGGCTGCTCTCATCCGTATTGACGGTCCAGTTGGGCGAGTTGAACAGGTTGAACACTTCGGCGATGCCATCGATGGCCACGCGCCCCATCGGAATCCGTTGCTGCGCTCGCAGGTCGACCCGGCGTCGCGGTGGCTGCGTGAAGCTGTTGCGCGGGACGATCGTGCCATCCGGGCGGAGCCGCTGCCGTCGGAGGGCCTGTGCGCCGGCGCCGCCTCCGAGACCCCGCAGGTCTCCGCCGTACACGGTCGCAGCCCGTTCCCCGATGCCCGTGTAATAGAGGCCGCTCAACTGGAAGCCTCGGCCGACCTGCCAGATACCATTGAAGACTCGCCCTATGGCGGAGATCGGTGGAGCCGAGAGTGAATTCACCACCGAGGTCCGGCACGGCGTTGGTCACCTGTCCCAGACCGAAAAAGCCGTGCGGCAGCGCTTCTTCATCCCATATTCCCGACAGCGTGTAGGTGGCGGACGCCTGCCAGCGATTGCTCAGTCGCTTCGTCCACGCTGTCTGCAGCGCGTGATAGCTGGACCGGCCGGTGCGCACTTGCATCGAGATCAGGCCGAACTCCGGATACGCGCGGCGGGCGATGTCGGAGAAAGGATAGTTGGCACCCGTCGCCGGGTTGAACGTCAGGTTGGCGTTGTCGACGATGTCTTTCTCGTTGCGGCCCTGGCTGTAGACGTAGTCGGCTTCGACCGCCATGGTCGCGCCTATCTGACGCTGAACGCCGATTGACGACTGCCAGCTGCGCGCCAGCTCGATCGTGTAGTCCGGCATCGCCAGCTCCTGGACTGTTTCGCGCAGACACCCGGGCACGGGGTTGATGTGGCAGAAGCGCGGCCGCGCCTGCTCCAGCGTCGGGAGCGGCTGGCCGTTGAGGGGATCGGCGGCGAAGTTCGGCCTGCCGTCGTTGGTGATTTGAATCACGCTGTTCTTGACCGCGTGAGCCATCCAGTAGGTTTCGACCGACAACGGCGTCCCGTAAGTAGAGCCCCGTCCCGCCGCGGAACACCGTGCGCTCGGTGGCGTGGTAGGCAAAACCGATCCGGGGCGCCACGTTGTTCGTGTCGTCGGGCTTGCCTGCCTCGACGAACGGGGGCACGCTGTACTCCTTGCCGCTGGCATTGACGCTCAGGTCGTATCGCACACCGAGATTCAGCGTCAGCTTCGGTGACAGCAGCCAGTCATCCTGCAACCACACGCCGAACTGAGGTCGCGTGTCGTCGGTGAAGAAGTCGCCAACTCCGACGTCGTACGTTCGGACCAGCGGGGAAATCGCCGCCAGATTCCAGGTGCCAGCGTTGAAGGCGTCCGGGAACAGCGCTTCGATATTGCTCGGCACGGGCCCGTTGCGAGCGTCGATGACGCCCATGCACCTCCGGCAGCTATGACCGTAGTCGCGGTCACGCAGGTACTCTGCGCCCGCCTTCAAGTCGTGGCGGCCTCGCCCTTCATACGAGAACGTGAAGTCGTCCCGGATGCTCCAGATCGTCTGGACCCCGTCCTGCGGATAGAACTGGTTGCCGGCGATGGTGAAGCCCGTGAACGTGATACGTGGCGATCCTGTCGTCACGCCGTCGGGATGCGAATCCGACTGGGTGGACGCCTGCCAGTGGTCCGACCACGTGGTCAGGTTGAGCTGATCGAAGAAATACTTGGCGTAGCCTCCCTTGATCTCGTTGACGGCGCGATTGCTCAGCACCTGCGACAACTGGCCGAGGTATTCCCAGTTCACGTCAGCCTGGGAGCCGGTTTCGGCCGGGTGGTTGGTGCTGCCCCCGCCGAACGGCTGAAACTTCTTCGCGTAGGACGCCTTACCCATGAGACGCACATCCGGCGACAGTTGATAGTCGAGGCGCCCTCCACCCAGCTTCACCGAGTCATTGCCCTCGAGCTCGACATTGAAGGCCGGATAGGGGGTGTTCCAGATGCTGACGCGCGGCTCGCGCTCGTATTCGAAATGCCCGAAGAAGTGCAGCTTGTCGCGTACGACCGGTCCACCGAGCGTGAAGGCGATCTGCTGATTGTCAACCGGCACGACGCGATTCAGTACCGGGTTCTCCGCGTTGAACTTGCTGTCGCGGAAGTTTCCACGGACCGAGCCCGAGAACATGTTCGTGCCGGAGCGCGTGATGGCGCGCACCTGCACGCCGGACGACCGTCCGGATGTGGCGTCGAATCGGTTCGAGATGAACTGGAATTCCCCGATGGACTCCTGACTGTAGCGCGGCTGGCCACCGAAGCCGCGCTCGGACGACACCTGCTGTCCATCGAGGATGAGCTGAAATTCGCGCTGCTCGCCTATGTTTCGATCCGGCAACGGCGTCGTCGCGGCGTCGGATTGCATTCGGCTCCCTGGGGCGAGCATCGCCAGCGCCATCCAGTTGCGCCCCTGCACCGGCAGTTCCTGGACCTGCTCGGGACTGATGTTGCCACCCAGACTCGAGGTGGCCACGTTCAGCAGTGGCGTTTCTGCCGAAACGGTCACGGTTTCCTGCACCGTCGATGGTGCCATTTGCATGTCGATCGCCGCGGTCTGCCCAATCAGTAGCTGAATGCCGCTGCGCACCACCGTCGTAAAGCCCGTGAGCTCCGCGGTCAACTGGTAGCCACCAACGCGCGCCGGAATCCTGTAGATCCCGCGTTCGTCGCTCACTGTGTCGAACCGGTTTCCTGTCGCTTCGTGAATTGCGCTGATCGTGACGCCAGGCAGCACGCCGCCCGTCGAATCGGTGATGGTGCCCGTGAGCACCGCTTCCTGGGCATAGCCAGTTGCCGGCAGAGCCAGGAGTCCTATGCCTATCCAGATCAGTATCGACAGCCCTCGCATGATTGCTACCTTCATGTCTTCTCCAGCCTCGTGTTGTTGGGCAACACGAAATCAGGAAACTTCCGCTGTTAATTGAGGCAGGAACGGCGAGGTCCGCGCCGAAGGAAAGACCAGCGTCGTGGCTGACCTAATCGTAAGAGGGACGGTAACGTACGGCGTCGAGCCGCGTCAATCGAGAGTCGTGCTGGTGATCGAGATCGTCTCAGACGATCGCCGGTGTTCGCGAGGTGTGGTGCTCAGTCTGCAGCAGGCGCGTCGCTGAGCACGCTCCACACCGCAAACGACAGACGGCGTCGATCGTGGCGCGCGATGTCCTTGCGCCAGAACTGGCCCACCACGAGCTCACATTCGGGATCGACCTCGCCGATGGGCAGGGGAGACTTGTGCTCCACGGCGTAGCGGGCGAGCGCGTCGGGTGAGGTGCCATCTCCGTTGGCGATGATGACATCCACCGGTCGTCCGACGGCCTGTCCGATCAAGCGCGCTGATTCGGCCGCCGTGAAACCCGCCATCCCTCGCCCTTCGGTGAGCAGGTTCGCGATAAGGATGATAGGGCCGCGCACCTCGGCCAGCGCCTCTCTCACACCGCGCACGAGCAAGGGTGGCATCAGGCTCGTATAGAAGCTTCCCGGGCCGATGATCACGGCGTCGAACGACCGGATCGCGTCGGCAACGGCCGGATGGATAGACACGTCGGGCTCCAGCCAGAGCTTGTTGACCTGATGACCACGCGATTGCTCGGCGTCGACTTCGACCTCACCTCGCGTGAGCGCTCCGTCGTGATACTCGGCGCAGATGGAGGCAAGCTCGATGGTGACGGGCCAGACCTTGCCGCGGCAACCGAGCAGACCTCGCAGGCCGTCCACCGCCGCCAGGAAGTCGCCGCTGTACTGCTCCATCATCGAGAGGAGCAGGTTGCCGCCGGTGTGTCCTGCGAGTTTGGCGTGGTGTTCGAGTGTGGGAAGGCGCGCGAGCAGCACGCGCCTGGCCTCGCCCTCGTTGCGCGCGAGCGCCAGGGCGCACTTCAGCACGTCGCCCGGCGGGAGCACGCCCAGCTGGTCCCTCAGTTGCCCCGAACTTCCGCCGCTGTCGAACATCGTGACGACCGCATTGAGCGTGAGCCAGGGGTTGGACTTGAGGCCCCCAAGAAGGCTGGGAAGCCCGGTTCCGCCCCCCACGCACCCGATGTTCAACTCGCGTAGCTGCATCCCACCCATTTTATCGGTCAGTTCGAGTGATTCGAATGGTCCGACATTCCCGTCGTTCGGCTACAATTCGGCCCGATGACACGACCTCTACTGGTATGGGCGGCTGCCCTGGCGGCTGCGGCCGCGAGTTGCGGGTCGCCGGCTGCCGTCCCGCCCGCCGGGCAGCCTGCCGCTGACCCGCGCGCGGACGCCTCGCAGAACGTCCAGCTCGTGGGACACAACGACCTGCAGGGCCGCGAGTCGCTCGTCGTCGTGGCCAAGTCGGATGCCGCCAATGGCAATTGGGTATACGTGGGGCATCACGAGAACCTGTGGGACGAGACGCAGAAGCTGAACGACCTCAACGGCAAGATGGAATGGAACGGCACGTCGATTCTCGACGTCGCCGACGCGGCGAACCCCAAGCTCGTGTGGCACATTCCCAACGAAGCGAACGCCAGTTCGCGCAGCGTGTCTGTCGTGTACGACTACTCGTTTGACGGCTCCGGTCGGGACTACCTGATTCGCAACTCGGAATACGGCGACACGTTCAAGTTTCAAATCTTCGACATCACATCGCGCGGGACCGATCCCACGCAGATCGCCCTCGTCTCTGAGATCACCGGCACACCCGCTGGCTCCTGCGGGCGCGGGTGCGGCGGCACGTTGATCGGCCGTGCGCACAAGGGATGGTGGTCGCAGGAGACGGGCTACTTCTACTCAGCGGCGGGGGAGCCCGGCTTTCGCAGCACGCTCGCGCAGATCTGGGATTTGAAGGATCCGAAGCAGCCGAAGTTCGTGGGCCGGATGTGGATTCCAGGGCAGAAGGACGGAGAACCGGGCTTCGAAGGACAGTACGCGCACCATCCCAACGTAGATGAGCAGAACAAGCGCGTCTACATCGGGTACCGCGAAGCCGGACACACCGCCGCGTTCGATATCTCGAATCCCGCGCGCCCGACGCTCGTCTGGTCGGTCGACTTCAATCCGCCGCATCGCGGGCCCCACACGGTCTCGCCGATCGTCTATGACCGCGTTCCGAACTTCGGCGCGGACTCGCTCCCGCGCACGTACACGTTCGTCGTGGATGAGGCCGGTGCGGCCGACGATCTCGCGCCGTGCAAGGGCGTGCGGTCGAAGTCGTACATGCTCGATATCACGGACGAGAAGCGTCCGTTTCCGGTGTCCGTGTGGCAGGTGCCGGCCGACGAATTCTGTAACAAGGGCGGACGGTTCGGTCCGCACCAGAACGCGGAGACCGTCAACGGACGGATCAACCGGTTCGAGAACAAGCTGGCGTGGCTGGCGTATTTCAACGCCGGCGTGAGAGTCGTGGACCTGTCGGACCCTTACAACGTGCGCGAGGTGGGGTCCTACGTACCAAAGATCACCGAGAAGTCCCACCCGATTGAGAAGGGACAGGTCGCCGCCATTCAGATCAACGACGTGGATCTCGACGACCGCGGACTTGCCTATGCCTCGGACCGCACGGGGGCGGGGCTTTTCATCCTGCAGTACACGGGAACCATTGGACGACAGGGCAAGTAGCTACTGTCGACGAAAGGGGAAGTGTCATGACGCGAATCAGTGCCGTAGCCGCTGCGACCATCGCTCTGTTCACGGTCGGCGGGTTTGCACAAGCACCGCAGCAGAAGGGTGGCGGTGATATCACCGGTCCATACGAGGTGGTAACGGGGTGGCCGCAGAATTGGTGCGGCGCGGGGTACCAGATCGGATCGACGTCAGGAATCTGGGCGGAGAGCCCGGACAGGGTGATCATTTTCGCCCGAGGCTGTCTCCCGGTGCTCGAGGACGTCGGGGATCCGGTGCCGACGCGCAATGCCTCCGGCTACGATCTCTCGCAGAAAGATCCAGCGCGCCATCCGCGGTGGGATCACGTCGTCAATTTCGTCGATCGCAACGGAAAGTTGATCGAATCGTGGGAGCAGCACAACAAGCTCTTCGTCCGTCCGCACCGGATCCTCGTGAGTCCCTACGACCCGGATCGCCACATCTGGCTCGTGGATGACGGCGCCCAGATGATCTACAAGTTCACCCGCGACGGAAAGCTGGTGATGTCGCTCGGCGAGTTCAAGGTGGCCGGTAATGACGAAAAGCATTTCGGACGGCCCACCGACATCGCCTTTCTCCCGGACGGCACGTTCTTCATCAGCGATGGCTACACCAACACGCGCGTGGTGAAGTTCGATCGGACCGGCAAGTATGTGACGGCTTGGGGGATGAGGGGGACCCCTCCCACCGAGACGCGCCCAAACTACATGAATACCGTTCACGCGATCGTGACCGACAAGCAGCGACGCCTTTATGTCAGCGACCGAGCGAACCATCGCATCCAGATTTTCGACGAGAACGGCAAGTTCCTCGATGCGTGGCCGAACGTGCCGCTGCCGTACTCGCTGTTGATGACTGACGACCAGTTCTTCTGGTCAGCGTCGGGTCAGACCCAGAAGTTCACCAAATACGATTTGAACGGGCGTCTGCTGTCGTCGTGGGGCACGTTTGGCACGATGCCCGGAGCGTTCTGGGGCGTCCACCAGTTCCACGTGGATGCAGAGAACAATCTCTACACCGCCGACGTGCATGTGGGTCGGCCGCAGAAGTTCCGTCCGAGAGCGGGCGTCGATCGATCGCTGCTGATCGGCCCACCGACACGGATGGCAACAGGGACGAAATAGGAGTCGGAGTTCGCCGGGTCCCGCTGCGCGGGACCCGGCCTACGTACGCGGAGGTGGGTCCAGCGTGACGTAGGGCGGGTGCCGCGGAGCGGACCCGCCGAATCCCACCACTCCCGAGAATCCGCCGAGCTACGTTAGAGTTGACTGCATGTCGTTGAGTCGGCGGACGGTATTGACCAGGCTGCTGGCCGCAGCTCCCATCGGCGGAGCGTTGCTGGCGCGACGCGCGTACACGCAGGCTCCCTCCCGCCTCTCCTGGCTCGATCCCTACCGTGAGTCCGCGTCGCGCCTGATTCATGCATCCACGAGCGATGACTTCGCGTGGCGGCGGCTGGCGGAGCTCACGGACACATATGGCCATCGGCTGAGCGGGTCGGAGAACCTCGAGCGCGCGATCGAGTGGGCGGCCGAGACCATGAAACGCGATCGGCTCGAGAACGTTCGCACCGAGCCCGTGATGGTGCCGCGCTGGGTTCGTGGGAACGAGAGCGCGGAGATCGTCGTGCCGCCCCGACACACGCTGGCGATACTGGGACTTGGCGGTTCCGTGGCGACACCGCCGGAGGGCATCGAAGCGGACGTGGTGGTCGTCGGCAGCTTCGACGAGTTGCGCCAGCGCGCTGGCGAGGTCAGCGGCCGCATCGTGCTCTTCAACGCGCCCTTCACGACCTACAGCGACACCGTGAGCTACCGGACCGGTGGTGCTCGTGCGGCCTCGCAACTCGGCGCCGTGGCAGCTCTCGTGCGCGCCGTGGGTCCGACGGGGCTTCGAACCCCGCATACGGGGAGCCTTCAGGTACGGCCAGGGTGCACCGCCGATCCCCGCCGCGTCGGTGTCCGCGGAGGATGCGGATCGCATCGCGCGTTTGAGAGCGAGAGGCGTGACGGTTCGTGTGCGCCTCAGCATGGAGGCTCGCACCGAGGCGGATGTCGAGTCGGCGAATGTCGTCGGCGAGATCCGGGGTCGAGAGCTTCCGCAGGAAATCGTACTGCTCGGCGGTCATCTCGACTCGTGGGATGTTGGGGCCGGCGCTTCTGACGACGGCGTCGGCTGTATCGTGACGTGGGAAGCCGCACGTCTCATGATGCGGCTGGGACTGCGGCCCCGTCGGACGGTCCGCATCGTCCTCTGGGTCAATGAGGAGAATGGCTTACGCGGCGCGAATGCCTACGCGGCGAAGTACGCATCGCACGCCGCCAATCATGTGTTCGCGCTCGAGTCGGATTCGGGAGTGTTCGAGCCCGCCAGCGTTGGCTTCTCCGGCAGCTCGGCCGCGCGAGCCGTGGTGCGGGATATCGGGACTCTCCTCGTGCCGCTCGGCGTCTCGGAGATCGTAGGTGGTGGAGGCGGCGCCGACATTGGTCCGATCTCGCAGGCCGGCAACACGCCCATGGCCGCGTACCTGGGGAACCCCGGACGATACTTCGCCATTCATCACACGGCGGCCGACACGGTCGATCGGATTGCGCCGGGGGAAGTCTCGAAGGCGGCCGCGGCGATTGCCGTCCTGGCGTACGTCATCGCCGAGATGCCCGCTCAGCTCCCGCGCTAAGACACCAGCAACCACGAAGGGTACGAAGATCACGAAGGGCACGAAGATCAACTTAGGGTACGTTAAAAACGTTCCTTCGTTCTCTTCGTGGCCTTCGTGGTTCGTTCTTCTAGCGGAGTTCTGTGAGGGTGGCTTCGAGGACGCGAGTCTGGTGCGGGGCGCGCTGCCACTGCACCAGGATCGGACTCTGATACGTGCCTTCGATGATGCCGTTCGAGCCGTCCGGGCGTTCAGAGACGAGCATGCTGACGGAACGTCGCATGCGGAAGAACCGGGCAGCCGGGACTGCAAGCGAACGCGCCAGCACCTTCTCGACGATCGAGCCGCGCAGGCCGAGCGTGTCGAGACTTTGATTGAGGACTCTGACGAAGTCGTACTTGGCGTAGCCGAGCGTCTTCGCCGGCACCGCGCGCGGATTGGCGAGCGCGTGGCGGCTCTTCTCCGCGAAGAATCGAAGGGGATTCTTCAGCACTTCAGCGAGGTCGTACTTCATCAGCAGCGTTTCGTATTCGTTGATCGTGAGCGCCGAGTGACGCTCGGCCGGATCGAGCACGATGCGAAGGCGCCCCTTGCCGACACCGGCGCTCGTGACGAACTCCGAGAGGCGCTCGTACACGCCAAGACGGGGATCCTTGAGGTTGACCGAGTCGATCGGGTGCCCCGACACTGGCACCTCGATGCGTAACGTGCGGACGACTCGTTCCTGGCGGAAGCCGATGAGACGGGTCAGCCGGCGACGCGGCTTTCCGTCGACGACGCCGTCGAGATCAACGAAGAAGACCGATTCGGTCGGTAGGTTCGGATGGGTGACGCAGGCCCGAAGGCCCCCGGCCATGAAGGCCAGATGTGAATCCGCGTTCTTCGGCTCCACCTGACGTTGCTGGGGATCGAGGTCGTCGCGGCGTTCCAGCCGGTCGTGCTCGTATCCGGCGCCTTCCGGAAAAAGGGCCCTGAAGGCTTCGATGTAGCTCGGGACGTGTTGGGGAGTCAGGCGCGCCGCGAGCCTTCGATCGAGAAAACCCGCCGTCGTGTGCGACGACCAATAGAGACATTGGGGAAAGGCCCGAAGGGCCTCGTGTTCGGCCGAAAAATGGGACCTCAACTCCACCAGGTCAAAACGCGCCTTGGGGAGGAGCTCCAGCGTGACATCGAGCGGCTGCGAGGCCGCCAAGCTCTGGTGTGGCACCCGACGTGTCGGTAGCGTAACACACTGAGTCCCAGATGTGGTGGTCCCGGTTCCCACTTCATTCCCCCCCTTGTGGCACGCGGGCGACGACGTACGATTGGGGTTGCATGAGTCTGAAGCGCGCCGGGATCGCGATCGTTGCGCTCGCAACCGGCATTGGAATGCTGGTGCTCCTGGCCCATCTGCCGTTCGCGCGCCGCGCCGTGCTTGGATATGCCCGTTCGGTTCTGCAGCGCGACTACAGCCTCGTGCTCGACGCTGCGCGACTCGACTACAACCTTGCTGCTTTCCGAGTCGGTCTTGCTGAGGTACGGGTCTCGGCAACGGGGGAGACGAACGAACCCTTCTTCGAGTCCGAGTACGTCGCGCTCCGATTGTCGCCTGGTGTGCTCCTCGGTAATCTCAACATCAGCGAGCTCTCGCTCACCAACGCGCTCGTTCGCGTGCACCGGCGGGCGGACGGCACATCCAATCTTCCGAGCTCGGACGGCAGTCCTGGTGGGGACCCTGCGGCCATCCCCATCGATCGGTTCGATGTCTCGCGCCTGACGGTTGACGTCTTCGACGAGCAGATCGACCTGCGTCTGCAGATTCCTGTCATGGCCGTGCGGCTGATGCGCGACAGCGGCTCCATCTCGTTGGTCCAGCCCGCGGCGATCCGCGTGGGCAGTCAGATGACGACGATCTCGACGCTGAGCTCGCAGGCGGCCTTCGACGGCCGGACGCTTCGTTTGACGGGTGGGCAGATTCGATCGGACGAGGCCACGGTTGGGCTCGACGGATCGATGCTGCTTATCGCGATGGAGCCGTCGATCGATCTGCAGGTGACTGGCACGGGTGATATCGCACGCCTGGCTCGGTGGGGCATTCCAGACGGCGAGGTGCCGGAGGGCGCGCTCGCGTTCGCCGGACGGATTTCGGGTCCGCTGGCAGACCCACGCGCGCAGTTGGACGCCACGAGCGAACGCATCACCATGGGTCAGCTGTCGGTGACGGATCTCAGTGCGCGGGCGTTGGCCTCCTTGACGGGTATCGAGATGGAGTCGCTGGACTTCGGCGTAGCCTCGGGCCGCGTGCAGGCGACGGCGTCGGTTCCATTCGCTCCGGATGCGGTGCGTCGCGTGAACGCGTCGTGGACGGATGTCGACACGTCCTCCGCCACACGTCTCTTTGCCCCGGACCTGGAGTACGTGCCGGCCGGTCTCAGTTCCGGGGACCTTTCGGCAAACGGTATCGGCACCGATGTCACGGGTTGGCAAGGCTCGCTGCGTCTCAAGGTCGCAGGGTCGCGAAACTCGCGCGGCCGGCTTGCAGTGCCTGGCGAGACGAGCTTGACGCTGGATGACGCCCGGTGGGAAATCGCCGCGCGCCATGTAGTGGCCGGAGTGGCACCGGTCGAGCTGGACGCCCGAGGTCGCTTGCGCGCCGGCCAGCTTCTGTCCGACGCCGTGATGGATGGCGGCGCGATCACACTCGGGGGGACGGAGCTCGAGGCAATCGTGACGGCCCTTCGAGATGTGGGTCTGGCGAGCGTTGACCCCGGGCTGGTGACGGCAGGTCGCGTGGAGGCGATGCTGGAGCTTGGCGGGCGGCTCGTCGATCCCGAGGCCAGTGGCAGCGCGCTCGTGACGAATCTCGCCGGCGAAGGGTTCGAGGTCGCTTCCGTTCGCGCGGACATCGCCGGTCGTCCCTTTCTTCCCAGCAGTCTGACCTTCAGCGTCGATGCGCCGGAGGCAGTCGTGGCAGGCGAGCGACTGCGCGACGTGCGGGCGGATGGGACGATTCACAGATGCGGCGGGTCCGCTTCGCGGGACCCGCCCCACCGGTGAGGTGGGGAACGTCCTGATCCTGGATACGGTGTCCGTGAGTCAGGCTGATGGACCCGGTCGGGTGTCGGGTTCGGCCTCCTACGAGCTCGCCAGCGGACGGTACTCCACGTCACTTGAGGGTGCGGACTGGCAGCTGGTGCCGACGGAGGACCGACCCGTCCGCGGGCTCGTGAGTCTCCGCTTCACTGGGATGGGCACGCTGGAGGCGCCGCAGGGCGACGGCGAGATCGTGGTGCGTGACGCCGCCGTGCAGAACACCGAGCTCGGTGAACTGACGGCGTCGATCGCGCTCGAAGCGGGTCCTGCCGCTCGGATCGAGGCGCGAGCTCCCGATGTCAGCACCACCGCGACGGCCCGCGTGCAGATCGCCGCTCCGTACGACGCCGTGATCGACGTTCGAACCGACCGTCTCGACCTCGCGCGCGTGTTGATGAACGTGGTAACGCCCGCACCGATAGCAGGCCTCGCATCGGCGTCGATTCACTTCGAGGGTGCCCTGACCGAGTGGCGCACGGGAGCCGCATCGGTCGAAGTGACATCTCTTGACACCACGGTTGGCGACCTGCCGATTCGAGTCACCGAGCCAGCGCGGCTTCGGTACGAGGACGAACGCGTACACATCGATCGACTCGAAGCCTCGGTAGGGGAGACGACGTTGTCGGCATCCGGGAGTCTGCCGGCTTTCGACCCGGTTCCGGAAACAGCGGGGTTGCTGCTCGTCATGACTGGAGGCGTCGGCGAAGTCGCACGCGCTGCGGCGGCGAGCGGCCTGGTCGAAGTGCCCCTCACTGGTGGAACCGGTCCCGTCGCGCTTCTGGCTCACGTTACCGGTTCTCTACAAGCCCCTCTTGTCGCTGCCGATCTGGAGGTGGGGCCCGGCTCGATCGCCCTCAAGGACCTGCCACCGGTATCTGGTTTGGTGGTGAGAGCTCATGCCGGAGACGGATGGTTCGAGCTGCGCGAAGGTGCGGCGTCGTACCAGGACGCGGACGTTGCCGCCACAGGCAGAGTGCCGCTGTCATGGGTGTTGACGTCAATGGCGGCCCCGTTGGACGGTGGCGCGGAGCTGCACGCGCGCGCGACGAACGTGACGGCGGCCATCTTGTCGCCGTTCCTCGACCAGGCCACGACCGAGCAGATCTCGGGTTCGATTGACGTCACGCTCGAGGCCACCGGCGCCACACCCGATCTCACCGCCCTGACGGGAGAGCTCGAAATCGAACGGCTCGACGTGCGCATCGCCGATCTCCCGATCACCCAGCGGGTGCCGACGCGTATCGTGGCTCGAAATGGTGTCGCCTATGTCGAGGCCTGGGACTGGACCGGCCAGGGCGCCACGCTGGGCGTGAGCGGGCAGGTCGGTCTCGCGAACCGTCAGGCCGCGATTCTCGCCAACGGCAACGTCGACCTGCGCGTGCTCACTCCGTTCACTCGCGAGGCCGGCCTGACGACCGCCGGCCGCTTTCAGTCCCGCATCTCGATCATCGGCCCGGTGGAGAATCCGAGCATCGACGGCGACGCCACCGTCACGGATGGCCAGATGCGCCTGGCGGATCCGAGGGTCCTCGTCGAGGACCTCAGTATGCAGGCGACGCTCGAAGGTCGGTCCGCGCAAATCACGTCGTTGACCGGCATGGTGAACGGCGGCGCACTGACCGGCAGCGGAGCGCTCGCGTACTCGTCCGAAGGTGGACTGGACGCTCAGCTATCCACGAGCATCCGGGGTACGGCATTGGAGTTTCCAGCCGACCTGCGCAGCGAGGTCGATGCGGACCTCAACCTGGTTGCCAACACCTTGCTCGGCGCTGGACGTCTCTCCGGCACGGTTACGGTCGTTCGCGGCTCTTACCGCGAGCCGCTTGCCGTCGTCACGGGACTCCTGACCGGGCTGCAAGCGCAGGCGCTCGCGGGTACGACCGAACCGTCGCCGATCCTCTCTGCCCTGGCGCTCGACATACGCCTGGTCACGGACGAGGACATCATCGTGGACAACAACTACGGGCAATTCGAGCTAGGCGCCGACTTGCGGGTGATCGGCACGGCAGCTGCTCCCGCGCTCTCGGGACGCGCCGACCTGCGTGAAGGTGGTCAACTCTTTGTCGGTCGGAATGTCTATACCCTCGGTTCCTTAGCGGCGATCGACTTCACGAACCCCGTGATCATCGAGCCCATCCTCAACATCCAGGCGGATACCCGCGCCGGCGGTGAGGACATCCAAGTGACGATCACGGGTTCAGCGCAAAATCCGACCGTGGACCTGCGGTCCACCTCCAGCCCTGAGCTCGGCCAGGCCGAGGTCGCGTCGCTGCTCCTGACGGGCGAGCGGCTCGAGAATCTCGCGCCGGACGATGCGGCCTTCGTCGGAACACAGGTGCTCGGCAATTTTTCGGCTGAGGTCCTTGGGTTCGCGAGCCGGGCGGTCGGGCTCGACACGATTCGACTCGGCGGCATCGATACTCCGAACCTGCGCAACGATCCAACCGAAACCGAAACGGATCTCGACCCAACGACACGGCTCACGTTCGGCAAGAGTCTTCGGCCCGGTCTCAACCTGACGTTCTCACAAAGTTTGCGCGACAGTGACGCGCAAGCCTGGATGGTTGACTACGAGCTGAGACGTGGCGTTGAACTGCGGCTCATAACCGACGATGACGATTTGCGGTCTTACGGCTTTCGTCACGATCTGGCGTTTGGGGTGAATGGCCGTCCGATTCGACCTGGCGCCGTGGTGCGTGAGGAGGTGTTTGTGGCGCGTGTCACCGCTATCAACGTCTCCGTCGATTCCGCCGTGCCGGAGGAGCGCGTGAGAGCGGTCCTGCGACTGACACCAGGCGATACGTTCGACTTCGCCGATTGGCAGGACGATCGCGACCGCGTGGAGGAGTTGTACCTGGCTGAGGGATACCTGACCCCGCGCATCACCGCGAGGCGCTCTGAGGGGCCGGGCGACGTGGTGTTGACGTATGAGATCGTCGGAGGTCCGCAGTCGAGAATTGTCGTGACTGGGCTCGACCTCGATGCGGCGTTACGGTCGCAGCTCGAGACGGCCTGGGCTGAAGCGGTCTTCGACGACTTTCTGATCGGCGAGGCATCGGAGATCGTTCGAGCCAACCTGGCACGGAGCGGGTATCTGCGGCCGATGGTGGACGTGAGCGTCCGCGACGAGGGCAACACAAAGACACTGAATATCGTGGTCGACCCGGGTGTCCGCAGCACTCGCACGATTGTGAGGGTCGAGGGTGCCACCGACACGTTGGCTCTCGAGTTGGAACGGCACCTTGCGGAACGCGGGCTCGTCGACGGGGTCGTCCTTGATCCCGGAGCCGTCGAGCGAGAAGCACTGTCGTACTTGCGCACGAATGGACACATCCGCGCACAGGTCTCTGTTGGCGCACCGCTCTTCGAAGAGCAGACGGCCGTGCTTCCTGTGCAGGTCGATGCCGGTCCTGTGTTCACTCTGGCGAAGGTCGCCTTCGAGGGTACACGCGGCTTGACGGACGAGATGCTCCGAGAGGCGACGGAGCTGGTCGAGGGGGCGCCGTACAACCCTGCGCTTCTGGAGGGCGCGCGGAATCGACTCGTGGCGCTGCACCGGGGGGAGGGTTTCGGAGCGGCGACTGTGTCGGTGCGGACGGCGGTATCCGAGGGTGCGCCGACAGTCGACGTCGTGTTCGTCGTGATGGAAGGCGTGCGCGACGTGCTTGCGGAGGTGGTCGTTGTCGGCAACCAGGGGATTGACACCGACGTCGTGCTCCGAGCGCTTGACGTGTCCGTTGGCGAGCCGCTCAGGACAGCGGAACTGCTGCAGGGGCGAACCCGTCTCTTCAACACCGCACTGTTCCGCCGCATCGATGTCGCGTCCGAGCCGGTCGAGTCTCCGTCCGCGAATGACGAGGTGGCTCCCAAACGGCTGCGGGTGACAGTAGAGGAATGGCCGGCGCTGAATCTTCGGTACGGCCTACTGGTGGCCGAGGAGTTTCGTGCGGACGACATCGAGCGGCGTGAGTTGGTCCCGGAATTGACGGCGGATGTGAGCCGCCGCACGCTCTTCGGTCGGGCGATCACCATCGGCGCCGCCACGGGGTGGCAGCGTCGGGAGCAACGGATTCGAACCTATCTGAAAACGCCCACGTTCTTTGGATTGCCGCTCGAGTCTTCGCTGATCGCGCAACGGTCCCACGAACAGTTCGAGGGAGTGACGTTCGTCACCGACGCGACCCAGGTGAGATGGGAGCAGCGGGCGCGCATACGGCGACGCTTGAGTCTGTCCTATTCGTACGCGTTCGATCGAGATCGGACATTCGACACGGAACCGCCTCCCGGCGTGCCCGTCTTTGATATTGCGATCAACATCGCTCGACTCGACGCCTCTTCCGCATGGGACACCCGGGATAATCCCACGGAGACCACTCGAGGTCTGCTGGCCTCGTACAGTCTGGAGCTTGCTCCGGAGGTGCTTGGATCGGATATCCGATTCGTCCGCCAGGTTGCGCAGACCTACTACTTTCGTCCTTGGAAGAGCGTGGTCTTCGCGTCCGCCGCCCGCCTCGGTGTCGTGGCGCCGCTGGACGGACAGGATCTCATCCCGTCCGAACGTTTTTTCTCGGGCGGCTCACGCTCGGTCCGCGGCGTACCTGAGGAAGGCCTCGGGCCGCGAGACCTCTTCGGCGAGGCTGCTGGCGGCGAGGTGATGGTGGTCTTCAACCAGGAGGTAAGGCTGCCGATCTACCGATGGCTGCGCGGGGTGACGTTCGTGGACGCCGGCAACGTCTTCGCGGAGCGTGGTGAGGCCGGGCTCGGCGAACTCGTCGGATCTCTCGGCGTCGGGCTGCGACTATCGACGCCGTTCGCGCTGTTACGCGTTGACTTCGCGAAGATCGCCTGGGGGGCGCCGACAACCAGCGGCCGGTGGACGTTCGGGCTCGGGCACGCGTTTTAGACCACGAAGGTCACGAAGAGAACGAAGGTCACGAAGTAAGAACCCGACCAATGGGGTCCCTTCGTGTCCTTCGTGGTTTGGCCCGTCGATACTACCGTCCGCGCACGGTCTTCATGATCTGCATCACTTCGGGACGTTCCGGCGCTTCAGGCGCCAGCCTCAGGAACTGCTCGAAGTGAGTCGCCATCCGATCGGGACGACCCGCCCGGTAGTGCATGAGGCCGCCGTAGTACTGCGCGTAGGCGTGGCTGGGATTCAGCTCGGCCGCGCGATCGAGCGCCGCGGCGGCTCCTTGCCAGTCCTGTCGCTTGGCGAGTACGAGGCCGATCTGGAAATGCGCGTCCGCGAGGCCGCCGTCCAGCGCAGCTGCCTGCTGCGCTGATTCCAGGGCTGCGTCGGTCGCCTCGTCCAGCAGTTGCTGCCCCGACAGGCCGATGAAATGCCACGGATCGTTTTCCGGGCGGGCGGCCAGCTGGCCGTAGGTTGCTCGAGCTTCACCGGTGGCGCCCAGCCTCTGGTGACTCTGCGCAGCGGTGTAGATTGCCTCGGGCGGAGCGGCTTCGGTAGCGGTCTCGATGACCTGCTGATACCGCCCGGCTTCGAACATCCGCCGAACCTGGGCTGTATCCTGAGCGACCGTCAGCGAGGGTAGCAGGAGTAGCGCCATGAGGAGGATCTTCTTCATGACGCTATTGTACGGCATCGCTCGGGGATTGGCGGTCCGAGGCCCGCCGTGCTATACGGCGTGTGCTTCGACGGTGATGGCCACCGCGCCGCGGATCGCGTTCGAGATGGGACAGCCTTTTTCGGCGCCCGTGGCGAGTTCGCCCAGTCCGGCCTTGTCGATGCCTTCCAGCCCTTCGACGACGGCCTTGAGGTGGGAGGAGACGACTTTGATCCCGGCGTCACCCTTGTCGGCCGTGACCGTGGCGGTGACCTTCACGCTCTTGGCCTTGCCGCCCTGCTTGGTGATCGTGTTCGTGAGCACCATCGTGAAGCACACGGCGTGCGACGCGGCCATCAGCTCCTCGGGTGTCGTCTTCGTGTCGCCCTTCGGGTCAATGCGGCTCGGAAACGTCACAGGCAGGCTGAATGCCCCCGTGCCGGCCTTGGCCGTTCCGCTGCCTTCCATCAAGTTGCCAGTCCACTCCACATCGACATGCCGCGCGAATGTTGCCATCACTGTGCTCCACGTAGGCCGGGGGCTGCCCGGCGGATTTGATTTGAGGGGGAAAGTGGTGAGTATCGCACATCTCACAAGCCACAGAGTCGCAGAGGCACAGAGCATTTTTGTTTTCTCTGTGACTCAGTGTCTCTGTGGCCTTGCATAGGCTCACGGCTCGGACTCGTCCGGCTTCTTGCGGTGTTCGGCGTTCCGAAACGCAAGGCTTCTCGCCGGCAGCTGCCACGCCGTGCGCAGTGCCGTGGCCACGTCCGGATCGCTCCGCGAGATCAACTCAGCCAGGGCCGAGAACTTCTGATCGATCCGCGCAAAACGGCCTTCGTACTTCTCGAGATCTGATCGGTGCTGCATGTCGCGCCGCAGCAGACCGACCTTTTCGACGAGTTCCGTCAGCCTCGTCACCAGTTCAGGGTCCATGCGCGCCTTGGTCCTCTCGCTCGAAGGTCAGATACAACGGCCCGGCCCCGAGAAACCCGATGAAGAAGGCCAGGACCGAATACGTGCCCCATCCGGCCCTGTTGACCGCCATGAAGCGGGCGTGTTCGCCCACCATCAGCCTGACCTCGAGCGTCTTCCAGAATAGCGTATTGTGCGCCCGCAGCCGATGCGAGCCGGGTGTTGTCTCGCGCGTGATCGCGTCACCGGGGCGCAAGACGCCGAGCGATTCACCATCGAGCGACACGAAGATCTCGCGATAGCCGACGTCGCGTGGGGACTGACGCCGCACGGTGATCGTCGCCGTCCAGGATTTCTCCAGACTGTGGACGATGCGGTCGATGTCCTGCGCCGTCGGCTCGACATCGGTGATCATCGGCACAGGTACGATCCTACGCTCGTCCCTGACCTGTCTGCACGGCGCGGAGCACGCGGGAGGGGAGTGCGTGGCCGACGTGCGGTTCGAGTGCACGCGAGGCCTCCGCGACGGCATCGAGGCTGACGCCGGTCGTGACGCCGAGACCATCGAGGAGGTACAGCAGGTCCTCCGTCGCGAGGTTGCCCGTCGCGCCAGGGGCGTAGGGGCACCCCCCGAGTCCGCCGGCCGATGCGTCGAAGGTCGAGACGCCGGTCTCGAGGCCCGCCTGGACGTTGACCAACGCCATTCCGCGCGTGTCGTGGAAGTGAAGCGCGATCTTCGAGACCGGCAGATGTGCGGTCACGACGTCGAGCAGCCTGTAGACGTGGCCGGGGTGCGCGATCCCGATGGTGTCGCTGATGGCTACCTCGTACGCACCGAATTCAAGGAGTTGCTCGGACAGTTCGGCTACTCTGGCCGGGGCGATCGGGCCCTCGAACGGGCAGCCGAAGGCGACCGAGAGATAGGCTCTGACCCGGAGGCCTGTGCTCCGTGCCTCGGTGCAGACGTCCCTCGAGGCGGCCATCGCGTCGGCCACGCTCTGGTTGAGGTTGCGCTGACTGAACGTCTCTGATGCGGCGGGAAACACCGAGATCTCGTCGACCATCGCGTGTCGAGCCCGCGCGAGTCCTTGCATGTTCGGTACGAGCGCCGTGTACGTCACGCCCGGCTGTCTGGTGACTCCCGCGAAGACCTCGGCCGCGTCGGCCATCTGCGGTACCCGCCGTGGATTGACGAACGCGGAGACCTCGATCCTCTTGTGGCCGGAACGTGCCAGGCGATCGACGAACGCAATCTTCGCGGCCGTTGGCACGAACGCCGCTTCGTTCTGTAAGCCGTCACGCGGTCCGACCTCGACGATCGTCACATCAGGCCGAACAGAACGATCCGCACGTTTCGAAGGATCCGCACGCTCCGAACGATCCACCATCCAGTTCCGGGAATTATAGAGTCGGCGGGCGACACGGGCGCTAGGCAATAATGACTCTGTGACGCCGGCTCGAGTCTTGCTCCGCCTCCGTGCGGAGCTTCGTGTATCGGCCCAGGCCGCGTGGCGAGCGCTGGTCCGGCTGCTCAACGGCAACGATTTGACGCACGCGGCGGCCATTGCGTACTACGCGCTCTTGTCGCTCTTTCCTTTTCTGCTGCTGGTCTTTTCGATTCTAGGATCGGTGACCGCCGACGCGGAGGACCGCCTGGCGGTGCTGACATTCGTATTCAGCTACTTTCCGACGCAGTTTGAGTTCGTCAATGCGCAGCTCATCGCTCTGAGGGAAACAGGTTTCCGGATCGGAGTGGCGGGCGGTCTCGGCCTCATGTGGGCGTCGCTCGGCGTGTTCGGCGCCATTACGAGCGCCGTGAATGAGGCGTGGGGCGTCGAGAAGCAACGGAGTTTCCTGAAGCATCGCCTGGTGTCGTTCCTCATGCTCGTCGCCGGAGGCGGCGTCATGATCGTCGCGCTCCTCCTGGTCAGCGCCATGAAAGTCGCGCAGGCATCATGGTTTGGTGTGATGCTCACGCGATTCGAGTGGCTTCAAGCGCTCCGGTCGATGACAGTCGCCTCTTCCGCCACGATCCTCCTTATTCTGGCGCTGGGTGTTGTCTACCATTTCATTCCGAATGCCAAGACCCGGTTTCGCGACGTCTGGGTCGGCGCAATCCTGACCGGTCTGCTCTGGCGGGTCGCGTTCGACGGTTTTTCCTGGTACATCACCTCGAGGGGTGGCTTGACCCTGATCCACGGATCGATCGCCGCGGTGGTTGTATTTTTGCTCTGGGTCTATGTGTCTTCGGTCATCCTTATGTACGGCGTAGAGTTCACAGCGGCCCATTCCCGACTGCGGCGGCGGCGTTCGGAGGAGGCGCCGGCGGCGCCGTCACCTCGACTCTGACAATGAAACCCTTGTCGCTATGGGTAGTGACACTGTGCGTGTCTGCAATCGGATGCCAATCGGTTGAGCAATCCGCGGCGCAGTTCTCGTTGGTGTCGGTTGAAGATGAGATAGACATCGGCCGGGAGACCAACGCCCAGATCCGCAAGGAGGTGCCGGAGCTGACGGATGCGGAGACGACGGCCTACATCAGCGCCATTGGTGAACGACTCGTGCGCGCGGCGTCCGGTCCGAAGTACCCCTACACGTTTTCGGTGGCGAACTATCGTGAAATCAACGCGTTCGCGCTTCCCGGAGGTCCGATCTGGGTACATCGTGGAGTGATCCACGCGGCGACGAACGAATCGCAGGTCGCGGGTGTCCTCGCCCATGAGGTGGCCCACATCGCCGAGCGGCATGCAGCCGGTCAACTCACAAAGGGCATCCTGGCGAATCTTGGACTCGGGCTTCTGGGGGCGTTCCTGGGTAATAGCGGCGGCGCCGATGCCGCGCAGGCCGCCGCTGGACTGCTCACGAACGGCGTGTTCCTGAAATTCAGCCGAGACGACGAGCGTGAAGCCGATCGAGTGGGATTGCAGCTACTGCGTCGTGCGGGGTGGGACGGGCGGGGCATGGTGGAGCTCTTCGAGATCCTCCAGCGCGAAGCGCAGAGCAACCCGTCGAGCGTCGAGATCTTCTTTTCGAGCCATCCAGCACCCCAGGACCGTATCCAGGAGCTTCGTGCCAATGTCGAACGCGCGGACGGGGGCACCCGTGATACCGGTCAGTTTCGAACCATCAAGGCCCGGCTGCTCAAAATGCCGGCCGCTCACGCGATGCCACCTCAGTAAATGCCAAACCGCCTCGCTGCCGAACAGAGTCCGTATCTTCTTCAGCACAAGGACAACCCGGTGGACTGGTACCCCTGGGGTGATGCCGCCTTCGAGAAAGCACGTCGGGAAGACAAGCCGATCTTCCTCTCGGTCGGCTACTCGACCTGTCACTGGTGCCATGTGATGGAGCACGAGAGCTTCGAGGACGCCTCGGTGGCCGAGTTGCTCAACCGCGACTATGTGGCGATCAAGGTCGATCGCGAGGAACGGCCGGACGTCGATCGGGTATACATGACGTTCGTGCAGGTGACGACCGGCTCTGGAGGGTGGCCGATGAGCGTGTGGCTCACACCCGCCTTGGCGCCGTTCTACGGAGGCACCTACTTCCCGCCGACGTCGAGATGGGGACGGCCGGGCTTCACGGAAATCCTTGACGAGATCGCACGGACCTGGCGCGAGGAGCGCGGCCGTGTTCTCCAATCCGCTACCTCCATCGTCGAGCGCCTCCGATCGCTTGGGGGCCTTCCCGGGGACCGCATGGTCCCGGTAGCTGGTGTGCTCGATAGGGCCGTGCAGGAGTTTGCGTCCGCGTTCGATGCGCGACGGGGTGGATTCGGTGACGCGCCGAAGTTCCCGCGCCCGAGTGAGCTGCTGTTCCTGCTCCGCGAGCATCGCCGCACCGGCGACACCAACCCACGCGACATCGTCCTTGCGACGCTGCGAGCCATGGCGCTCGGGGGCATGCGGGATCACGTCGGCGGCGGATTCCACCGCTACTCCGTCGATGGCGACTGGCGGGTGCCGCACTTCGAGAAGATGCTCTACGACCAGGCACAGCTCGTGCTGGCGTACGTCGAGGCGGCGCAGTTGACGGGCGAGCCGATGTGCGCCGACGTCGCTGCCGATACCCTGGATTACGTCCTGCGCGATCTCACGAACCCGGACGGCGGATTCTATTCCGCCGAGGACGCCGACAGTATCCCGCCTGAGCAGGCGCACGAGTCGTCCCCGCACAAGAGTGAGGGCGCGTTCTACATCTGGCGCGACGAGGAAATTGGCGCTGTGCTGGGAGACGATGCCGACGTCGTTCGACTGCGGTACGGCATTCTGCCAGCGGGCAATGCTCCATTCGATCCCCAAAACGAATTCACGGCCAAGAATCTGCTCTACACCGCGCACTCCATCGACGAGATTGCGTCAATGACCGGACGCACGCCTGAGGCGGTCGCCGCTGCTCTGGACCGCGGGCGCGTGGCGCTCCTCGCTGCGCGCGCGGGCCGGCCTCGGCCGCAGCTCGACGACAAGGTGCTGACGGCCTGGAACGGGCTGATGATCGCGGCATTCGCGCGAGCCGGACGTGTGCTCGAGGGACGTGGGCAGTACGTGGCCGACGCGCAGCGGGCGGCGCTGTTTGTTCGAGAGCACCTCTGGAATACGGGCGAGAGCAGGCTCCTGCGGCGCTACAGGCAGGGAGATGCGGGTGTCGATGCGTACGCCGAAGACTACGCGTACCTGGGCTTCGGTCTGCTCGAGCTGTTCCAGGCAGACGGTGATCCTGCGTGGCTCGACTGGGCGCTCGTGCTGCAGCGGCGGCTCGACGATCTCTTCTGGGATCCCGTGGAAGGGGCTTGGTACAGCACGACCGGTGAAGACAAGTCAGTGCTCTTGCGGCTCAAGGAGGAGTACGACGGCGCCGAACCGTCAGCCAGCTCGGTGGCCGTTCTGAATCTCCTCACGTTGTCGCATCTGACCGCCGATCCCGCAATGGCTGACAAGATCGAACGCACGTTCGGGATGTTCTCCGGGAGCGCGTCGCTGCGGGGACGCACCGTGCCGATGATGCTGGCCGCGCTCTCGACGTATCATGCCGGAATGCCGCAGGTGGTCGTCGTGGGTGAGCCGACGGCCGCCGATACGCAGGCCCTCATGGGTCTCGTCAGACGGCGCTACATTCCGAACGCCGTGATCGTGCCCGTCCACGAAATGCATCGGCGGGAACTGTCACGATTGCTGCCATGGACGCAGGAGCTGCGGATACGCGACGGGCGAGCCACCGCGTACGTGTGTCGGAAGTTCACGTGCCAGGCGCCCGTGAGCACGCCCGAGGAACTAGCGCGCCAGATGGACGGCCTGTAGAGCGCAGGCTTTAGAGTGCATCTTGACAGTTTCCCCGTAGATCGCACGCTTCAGCGAATGTAAGCGCAGGCTCGACAAAGCGAATGTAGAGCAGGCTCGACGAAGCGAATGTAGAGCGCAGGCTTCAGCCTGCGCGTGACAAGTGACAAGTCTCGACACATGGATATTCAACTGGATATTTGGCTGCGCGGCGACAACCACGCCACCACGGCGGTGATCGCGCCCGTTTCTACAGGGCCGCGGGCGTGGACCGACGCGGACGTCATGGCTGTCCTCGAGGGGATGCTTCGGGCGCTCGATCGGGCCAAACACCCCGACGCGACGCCCGATCGTCCCGTCGCGCTGCGAGGGTTCAGCTGGATCGTGAGCCCCTTCGAGACCGGCGGCGTCGTGATCGCTCTCGAACTCACGCTCGGCGCTGTCGTCGCCGGTCCCTTCGATGTCCCCGAAAGCGAGCTGAGCGCGAGAATCGAGCGCGTCGTCGGTGCGCAGAAGGCGGCGGCGACGGTCCACTAGGCTCATGTCGCCTATCGGCATCAATCGGGCTCGGCGCCTAGGCTGATCCTTCCGGGGTCTCCGCATGCTAGATTGTCCTTCCTGCAGGAGGAGCCTTCATGATCAACTCCAAGAACCGCATGCGCGGCATGCTCACAGCTTCCGTCGTCACGCTAGCGGCCGCGGCGACCCTTGCGCAGGGCGGATCGCCGCCACCAGGGAGTTTCCAGCGTGTTCCGTCGCTTCCCTTTCCCGACGCCGCGCGGGAGTTCGAACTGAGCGGCACGACGTACCGGGTGGTCCCGGTGGTCAGAGGGCTGGTGACTCCGTGGAGCCTCACCTTTCTGCCCAACGGCGACATGCTCGTGACTGAACGGCCCGGCCGCCTTCGCATCGTCCGCAACGGCGCGCTCGATCCCCAGCCAATCGCCGGCATTCCCGAAGTCTGGGCGACAGGGCAGGGAGGGTTGCTGGAGGTGTTGCCCCACCCGCGGTTCAGCGAGAACCGCTGGCTGTATCTGACTTACTCGAAGGCATGCGAGAAGGGCGCGACGACGGCGCTGCTGCGCGGGCGGTTTGACGGCAAGGCGCTGACCGAGGCGAAGGATCTGTTCGTGGCAGACAACTGCAACACCGGGAATCCACACTTCGGTTCGAAGCTCGCTTTCGGCCCCGACGGCGTGTTGTACATGACGATCGGGGAGCGCGGCGATCGTAACCGCGCGCAGAACACTGCCATCCACGGCGGAAAAGTTCTGCGGTTGACCGCGGACGGCGCGGCCGCGCCAGGCAATCCGTTCCTGGCGAAGGAGGGATACAAGCCCGAGATCTTCACCTACGGCAACAGAAACGCGCAGGGGCTCGCGATTCATCCGGAAACGGGAGCCGTCTGGGCGAACGAACATGGGCCCCAGGGTGGGGACGAACTGAACCTCCTGCAGGCCGGGAAGAACTATGGCTGGCCCGTGGCTTCATACGGACGCGAGTATGGGCCGAACGGCGTGCTCATCAGCCAGCACCCCACGAAGGAGGGGATCGAGGAGCCCATTCTCACATGGCTCCCGTCAATCGGGATCTCCGGAATGATCTTCTACACAGGGGACACGTTTCCGCAGTGGAAGGGCAACATCTTCGTCGGCGGGCTCTCGGGGCAGTCGTTGCACCGCCTCGCCTTCAATGAGAAGGGCGGCCTGCTTGGTCGGGAGGCGCTGCTCACCGAAGTGCGTCAACGAATCCGCGACGTGCGCCAGGGGCCGGACGGAAATATCTACGTGGTTGTCGACGCCAACCCTGGCGGCGTCCTGCGCATCGAGCCTGCGCGGGTGGGCGCAACGTCGAGTCGCTGACCGCGTTCTACGGGACTGCTGCCGGGCCTCCTCGTCTCGGCTATCTTTCCTTGCTGCGCCTCGGCCGCCGGGCCCAAGCCGAATCATGGCTCAAGGCCCGGGGCCGCCGAGTTCAAGGGCTCGCTTGACGGTCACATTCCATGCGTGACGGAGGATCGGCTGCTGGGACATCTCGATCAAGATGCTCTGTGTCTCTGCGACTCTGTGGCCGGTTGGACCTGATCAACCTTTGGATTTATGACCTATCCGTTCCTGCCCATGCAGACGGGGCCTGGCCGCCGCTCTCCAGATGAGAAAATTCCCGTTTCAGCAGGTTGACGTGTTTACCTCGGTGCCGTTCATGGGCAACCCCGTGGCGGTTGTCCTCGAAGGCGATTCGCTGTCGACCGACGAGATGCAAGCGATCGCGCGATGGACGAACCTGTCCGAGACGACGTTTGTGTGCCGCCCGATCGATGCGGCGGCTGACTACCGTTTGCGCATCTTCACCCCCAGGAGCGAGCTGCCCTTCGCCGGCCATCCAACGATCGGATCGGCACACGCCGCCTTGCGCCATGGTCTCGAGCCGAAGACGACAGGGCGCGTGGTACAGGAGTGCGGAAAGGGGCTGGTGCAGATCGAGCGGGATGGCGAACGCCTGTTTCTCGAGCTCCCAGTCCCGCGTTTCAGCGAGGCGATCGTACCTACTGCCCGGCTGGCCGACGCGCTGAACACGGAGGAGTCCGACTTGCTGCGCGTCGCCGCGATCGACGTCGGCCCCGTGTGGCTGACCGTGCAACTGCCGAGCGCAGAGGCTGTCATCGCGCTGCAGCCGAACATGGAGAGCCTGCGAGCACTGGTCCCCGATGGGCTCACTGGCGTCACCGTATTCGGACTCAATGGTCCAACTGCTTCCGCTGGCCTCGAAGTCCGCTCGTTCGCTCCCGGCGAGGGCGTTCCGGAAGATCCCGTGTGCGGCAGCGGCAACGGGTGCGTCGCGGCGCTCGTGCGACGTGACGGATTGGTCGCCGATCGCGACTACCTGGCGAGGCAAGGTCGTTGTCTTGGCCGCGATGGACGGGTCGCCGTTCGCTTCGGGGAGGATGGGGCGATCTGGGTCGGCGGGCACTCCGTTACCTGCGTCGAGGGGTCGATCGCGGTCTGACATGGCTGGCCGTCGAGGGTCCTTCGAGGTTGACAGACGAACGGACCCTATGTTTTCCTAATCTACATGGCGGCTGTGTACACGTGCCTTCAGAGCTCGGAATCGATGCCTCGCATCGACGTCGGCAGAGGTGTACACAGGTGAGATAGGCGCCCATTCACATCCCAGGCTTTTCGAAGGGGCCATCACCTGAATAACACGGTGATGGCCCTTTTTCTTTTTTCTGGACCCCTGACACCGAGGAAGACACGTTCAAGAGGCAGTATGACGACGACATCGGAGACCACACGTGACCCAGGGCGCCTGACGGCCGCGGTCTGGCTGGTGCTGAAGCGCTACAGTGCCCAGTTGCGCAAGCAGCCGGCGCTTACAGCCGGAGCGATCATCCTGCCGGCCCTGGGCGACATCCTGACCTACTACGCACCGCCGCTGATCATCGCGCAGCTGCTCGGACGCGTCACGCGAGACGAGTCACTCGGCGTACGGGAGCTCGCTCCCTATGTCGCAGGGTTCGCGGGACTGTGGCTCGGGGGACAGGTGTGCTGGCGGGTGGCAGTGGCGCTCATCATTCGCGTCGAGATTCGCGGTCTCGAAGCGCTATATACCGAGGCCATGGATGAGCTGCTCGCGAAGGATCTCGCCTTCTTTCAGGACAACTACGCGGGATCCGTCACGAAACGCGCCCTCGGATATGCGAGGCGGTTCGAGGACGTGTTCGACGTGACGGCGTTTCAGGTTGCCACGACGATTCTGCCTTTGGGCTTCGTGTCGGTCGTGCTCTGGCAGTACTCACCATGGCTCGTGGCGGTGATGCTCGTGATGCTGCTCATCACGCTGGCGATGATCCTTCCGTTGATCCAGAGGCGCCGGGCGCTCGTCGACGTTCGCGAAGTGGCGTCCAACATCATGGCGGGGCATCTGGCTGACTCCATCTCCAACGCGGAGGCCATTCGCGCCTTTGCGCGGGAGCACGGATGAAGCGCGTATCCACGACCTCAACGTGCGGGATTTCGGCACGAAGACGCTGCGCTCATGGGACTACCAGAACCTGCGGGTAGACCTGGTGACATCGCCGATGTTCGTCGCGACCAACACCCTGGGCCTCATCGTGGCGCTCGCCACGCGTGAGAGCGCCGGGGTCCCGTTCGAGGCGGTGTTCATCACGTTCAGCTACTACTCCACGGCGACACGCGTGATGTGGGAGTTCAACCGCATGTACCGCAATCTGGAAGGCGCGCTGACGGATGCCGCCCAGTTTACGGAGCTGCTGCTCGAGCCTCCATCCGTGGTGGATATCGAGGCGCCTGAGGCGTTTTGTCCCGCCGACTACGGCGTGAGCTTCCGAAACGTGAGCTTTCGGTACAGCGAGTCACAACCGTGGCTCTTCGAGCGCTTCAATTTGGCGATCGCGCCTGGCACGAAGATCGGCCTCGTGGGCCGGTCCGGCGGCGGGAAGACGTCGCTGACGCGGCTGATGCTACGCTTCTCCGACCTGGACGTCGGGGAGATCGTCATCGGAGGGCAGTCGATCGACCGTGTCCCGCAGACGGCTCTCCGGAAAGTGATCGGCTATGTGCCGCAGGACCCCTCGATGTTCCATCGGACGATTGCGGACAATATTCGCGTCGGAAGGCCAGACGCCTCGGATGCGGAGGTACGCCGAGCCGCGGAGCTCGCGCACGCGGCCGATTTCATCGAGGCGCTGCCACGCGGGTATCAGACGCTGGTGGGGGAGCGCGGAGTGAAGTTGTCGGGAGGACAGCGTCAACGGGTGGCGATTGCCAGGGCGATTCTGAAGGACGCGCCCATCTTGTTGCTTGACGAAGCGACCAGCGCGCTCGATTCGGAGAGCGAGGCGCTCATACAGGATGCGCTCCTGACGCTCCTCGCAGGTCGTACCGCCGTTGTGATCGCGCATCGACTCTCGACCGTGAAGCGGATGGACGAGCTCATCATCATGGAGCAAGGCGTTGTCGCGGAACGCGGTCCCCACGCGGCCTTGTTGGCGCAGGGAGGCATCTACGCGGCGCTGTGGGCACACCAGTCCGGAGGCTTTCTTGGAGGGGAAGCGGCATGACGGAGACGAATGCGATGGGACCGATCGGACAGATCTCACGACAGGTGCGCGACATCGGCGCCGCCGTGGAGTGGTACCGAGATGTCCTCGGACTCCGGCACCTCTTCACCTTCGGGACATTTGCCTTCTTCGACTGCCACGGCGTGAGGTTATTCCTGGCTGCGGGTGAGAAGGAAGTGGGCGAGCCCGGCGATTCGACCATCTACTTCCGTACCGAGGACATCGAGGCGGCACACAAGCGCCTCACCGAACGAGGCGTCACGTTTCTCGGCGCACCGCACTTGATCCATCGCCACGAGTCCGGCGTCGAGGAGTGGATGGCGTTCTTCAAGGACCTCGACGGCAAGATCCTGGCGTTGATGTCGCAGGTGAAGCCAGCCGCGGCGTACGGCTCTAGATGACGGGCCGAGCCGCGGCGCCTATCATGCTCGAGATCCGCGCAATCAGCGGTTTGCCGCGCCCGCGTTCAGCTCGTCGTAGATGTCTTGTACGGCCACCTTGACGCGCTCCGAGGCGTAGCCCCGATACTTCTGGGTCATCGCGATCGCCGCCGCGGCGGCCTCATCGACGCTTCTTCCCGCGGTCTTGGCGTCCTGGACGGTCTTCAGTAGATCGGACGTGTAGCGTTGGTATTCCTGCAGGTCGGCGAGCTTCATCATCGGGCTGTGACCCGGGACAACGATGTCGATGCCCGTTAAAGCGGCCAGTGCCTTCGCGATGGTTTGCGGGTACTGCACGCCACTGCCGCCGTTGGCGCGGTCGATCCGCGGCCCGTCCTTCCAGGCGAACAGGTCACCAGTTTGTACCAGACGCAGCGACGGGAACACGACGAAGGTATCGCCGTCCGTGTGGCCGCGGCCGAAGTAGTAGAGGTCAATCTGCTCCGCGCCCCGACCTAGCGTCAACCGATCGCGAAACGTCCGTTTGGGGAGGAACTGCGCCTTGTCGCCCTTGAACGCATCCATCTTCGCCATGTTCGTCCTCGTGTTCTCCTGGACGACGAACTCGACGTTGGTCCCGAAGCGGTCGTTGTTGCCGGTATGGTCTCCGTGCGTGTGGGTGTTGATGATTGTCGTCACCGGCTTGTCGCTGATCGATCGGACGCGGCTGAGGAACGTGTCGCCCCATGCGGCAAGTTTCGTATCGACGAGCACGACGCCGGCGGTCGTGAGGAACACGCCGACGTTGCCGCCGCTGAAGCTGTCGGGGCTGCCGGGCGTGGAACTGGTCAGCACGTAGTAGTTGTCCGCGACCTTGGCGATGTCAATCACTTGCGGCTTCTGCTGAGCGGCAGCCACGATAGCCATGCCACCCGTCATCACCAGCGCGCCCAGCACGAGCATTCTCTTCATGGGATCTCCTCAGTAAGCGCTCCAATTATTGCGCGGAATCCTGTCACGGGCTCCACAAGAACTGCGATTCTTGACGACGGACGATCCACTGGTCACCCGTCGTCGCGAGATGCCGATCCGCCGGATAGACGTGGAGGCGGAACCTGCGGCCATCGCCGTCCGTTCCCGCAGGGGCTCGAGAGCCGCAGAGGCGAGGTGGTCGAGTTGGTGCTTGCCGGTCATCGACACGAAACCGCACGATATCGCGTCTCTGGACTCAAAATGATCGCCGACGTGTTCCAGCAGGAACAATGTGTCGCCGTCACCGTGGCTCTTGACGACCATGAGCAGCAGACCGCCGGGTTTGATCTGGTCGTAGAACGGACGCGGGAGGTCATGGGCCCCGGCGGTGAAAACGATGCGATCGTACGGTGCGCCGGCCGCGTACCCGTTGCTCCCGTCGGCGGCAATCACGTGGACGTTCGTGATGCCCAGTTCGGCGATGGACGCCGACGCCCGCTCCGCCATCTCAGGAATGATCTCGAGGCTGTAGACCCGTCCCGTTAGTCCGACGATCTGCCCGATCAACGCGGCATTCCAACCGGATCCGGCTCCGAGCTCGAGCACAGTGTGACCAGGCTGCAGCTGAAGCAGGTCGAGCATGCGGAGCACGAATGAAGGCTGGGAGATCGTGGACTGAATGTGGTCGTCATCGTCGCCGAAGAGGATGATCGCGTTGTCTGCGTAGAGCGTGGCCAGATGCTCGTCGAGGTTGAACTCGGTCACATCCTGCCAGTGTGGGCTCGCCCATTGCCTGTACCGCCGGCACGAATCGATGTCTGGGTGTTGCGAGGTAGGCGCGGACTGTTTCGTCGCTGATCGGTGTGTCGCGATAGACCTGACGCGCGCGGTCCAGGAGCTGCCGCTGGTGATCGAGTACATCCATCCGTTGGCCTGTGTTCCCGTGAGTGTAGCGCGCAGGCTTCCGCCTTCGCATGAAGCTTCGGCGGACCGCCGTAGCCTTGGCGGAGGTGGTCAGCCTGCGCGTACCGCCCAGCGCAGCTTCGCCGATGAAGCTCGGCGGTTGGCGAACGTCTCCTGCTTCGTCGAACGGATGACTTCCTCAGCCACCTCCGAGTACACGCCAGCTCGGCGACCCGCTTGAAACGCCTTCTTGACACGCCGATCCTCGCCCGAATGAAAGGTCAGCACGGCCACCCGGCCACCCGGCGAGAGACAGTGCGCGACTGTCCGCAGGAGCGCGTCGAGCGCGGAGAATTCGTCGTTGGTCGCTATCCGCAGAGCCTGAAACGTGCGACGGGTGGATATCTTCACGTCGGCCTTCGTGATCCGAGGGACAGCCGACGTGAGACCGGTGCGCAGCACCCGCTCGAGGGCGTGGGTGGTGTCGAGAGGCTGCTGCTTCATCAGAGCGGCAATGAGATGGGCGTGTGGTTCGTCGGCATTCTCTTCGAGCATCCGCTCGAGATCCGTCTCACTCGACCGCGCCACCAGTTGCGCGGCCGACTCGCCCCGGTCCGGGTTCATGCGCATGTCCAGGGGGCCGGCCCCCTTGTAACTGAAGCCCCGGTCGGGGTTGTCGAACTGCATGGACGAGACGCCCAGGTCGGCCAGGATCAGATCCACACGTTCCAGTCCTTCGGCGGCCAGCGCCTTGGGCAGACTCGCGAAGTTCGCCTGACGCGCGACGAACTCGTCCAAGCCGAAGCCGGCGGCCCGCAGGCGTGCTTCCGTGAGGGGCAGCTCGATCGGGTCGACGTCGAGCCCAATCACGCGGCCGCCCGGCCGCACCCGCTCGAGGATGGCTCGTGCATGACCGCCCCCGCCGAGCGTGCAGTCGACCGCGACCTCACCGGCGTGCGGACGCAGACACTCCAGCACTTCGGCAACCATGATCGGGACGTGCATGCCCGCAGGCGTTTTCCCAGACGCGAGGACCTTCTGCACGTCCTCGGGGTATCGCTCGGGGTTCAGTTCCTTGTACTTGTCACGAAACGCGCGTGGGTTTCTGCCGGAGTAGCGGGGTCGGCGCTGGTGCGCCGGACGTTCGTCAGTGGGCCTCTCGGGCACGGGTCTAGAAACGATACGTGTAAAGCGCCTTCGACGCCGCGCGCCGGTCGAGCGTCGAGAGCCGGTTGCGCACCGCGTCATCCAGCCAGTTGTGGGTATACACGACGTAGAGATCGTTGCCGGGGGCGAGGATCCACCGGAAGCGCGACTGCCAGCCGAGCACCGCACTCTGTGAGTCGAACTGCACGTTGTTCACCAGCGCGATGTAGGGCGTGAACTGCGTTTCGAGGTTGAGGCGATAGAGACGCGTGGAGAAGTTGCCCTCGGGCAGTTCGACCGAGTTCCACTCGCCGTTGAAACCGACGATGAGGCCGGGGCGGGCCCTGACCGTCAGATTGAACACGCGTTCCTCACGCGAGCCGGAGTAGAAGTCGCCCGCGTCGTACCGCATCGATACCGCGAGCACACGGCGGTTGGCGGTCTGCATCCAGAGCCGGTAGCGGGCGAAGTTGTACTCGGCGCCCAGCGGCAGCGTGATGTCGTCGGTGATCTCAAACGGCTCGTCGAGCCGCTCGTAATTGTGATTGGCGCTGATCGAGCCGTATGTCCCCGGAATGCAGATTGATCTGGAGCAGCGTGAAGTCGATCGTTCTGGTGAGCATGTCGTTCTGAAGATCCGTTTTTGCGTCCAACGTACCTCCGAACTCGAACTGCCGGATGTAGGGATGGTTCGCGGGACGCGGTAAGAAGTTCAGCTCCGGGCTGAATCGTCGATAGCCGCGGCGCGTGACGAAACCGATGTCGGGATCGAAGTTCTCCTGTACCTCGGCGATATCGAAGCGTCCGTCCCAGCGGTCGTTTGGATACATGACGGAACCGCCGAAGGCTGAGTTGCCGCTCGAGGATTCCTCCTGCGTCGCGTACAGCATCCATAGGGCGGCGACGAGATTTTCGGATCCCATGAACGTGGACGTTGAGAAACGGGCATCCAAGCCGGCCGTATGACTCGGGTCGCTCCCGTTTCGTGGGTCGCGACGCGTG
This sequence comes from uncultured Acidobacteriota bacterium, assembly GCA_963827515.1. Classification (GTDB taxonomy): domain Bacteria; phylum Acidobacteriota; class Vicinamibacteria; order Vicinamibacterales; family UBA2999; genus JABFSA01. The sequence goes on from CAWHBF010000025.1 coordinate 392,385, forward strand.
TAAATCCCACCCACGTACGACTGCTCGAAGAGGCGGGTCTTCAAGCGCGCGACCGTGAAATCCTCGCTCGTGAAGCCGTCCGACTCGCCCGTGCGGACGTGCAGCAGTCCGATGTCCTGACCGCCCGCCTGCCCGGTGACCTTGGTGCCGAAGTCGATCTTCTGTGGGGTGTTGGCGGCACTCAGTCCGATCCGGCGACTGAAGAACGGCAGGATGCGATCGGAGTTGCCCTGGCCTTGGTTGTTGTCCTGTTCGTTGGCGCTCGCGAAGTCGAAGAACGTGGCGCCGTCGAGGAAGAAGTCACGCCGCTCGGGGAAGAAAAGAGAAAAGCGCGTCAGGTTCACCTGGCGCTGATCGACCTCGGTCTGGGCGAAGTCGGTATTGACCGTGAAGTTCGTGCGAAGGAGCGGCGTGGGGTTGTAGAAGAGGTCGATACCCGCACTGGCGTCGATATCGGTGCGCGTGACGCCCCGGCCAGGTGAGGCCTGAGAGACGAGCAGGCCGTACGGCTTGATATCGAGGCCGCGACCCTGGCTGACATTGCTGATGCCCGAGACCAGGCCCGCGTTGTTCATCCGGCGGAGTCCCTGATTGCGCGCCCATCCGTTCCAGATCGATTCTTCGTTCTTGCGTCGTACGGTCCGCTGGAAATTGATGCCCCAGGTGTCGCTGTTCGGATTGAAATTGAGCGTGCGAAAGGGGATTTCGATCTCGAGGGTCCAGCCGATCTCGCTTCGCCGGGCCTTTCCGTTCCAGATGCCGTCCCATTGCCGGTTCTCGCCGTTGATCCCGAGGAGCGAGTCGGCGATGAGCCCCGAGGGGTTCATCTCGAAGAAGTATCCCGTGCGCCCATCGAGAAACGTGTCGATGATCCACATGAAGCGGTCGTCGGAGCCAAGTCCCTGATCGCGCCGCCGCTGAAAGCCAATCAGCTTGTCCGGCTCGGAGTCGAAGCAGGTCACCCCCAGGTAGAGCGCGTTGTTGTCGTACGCGATGCGTACCTCGGTGCGTTCGGTGGCCGGCCGCCCGTTGGCCGGATCGACCTGGATGAAATCGGCGGCCGGGGTAAGCGTGGACCAGAACGCCTCGTCCAGGCGACCGTCGAGGGTGACCATGCTGACGTCGGGCAAACGAGTCGCGGCGACCGTGCGCTGAGCGTTGCTCTCGGGCGCCGGTTGCTGTGCCAGAGCCGGCAGGGCCGACAGACAGGGCACACAGAAGGCGAACAGGAGTCGTGCGACTCCCAGACGACACACAGGCATCAGAAGGAGATCCCGGGATAGAGGGGGCGAAGGCGAACCAATACCCCAGTTATTACGACGCCGCAGGGCCTCGCGTTGACAACCAGTACGGGTTGCTCGCGGTCCCTGCGGCGATAGCGGAGGTCAGTAGCCGCAGTTCTTGTTCGTGTACAGCTTGACCGTTCGTACCGACGTATTCTGGTCGCCTTCTTTGTCCGTGACCTCGAGCGTGACCTTCAGGTCCACGTAGTTCCCGTTGCTGCTGCTCGAGGAGGAGGCGCCGTCGATCAGCTTGCAGGTGGTATCGATCTCGTTGAACGCGTCCCGAGTATCGGCAGAAGGGGTCAAGAAGCATTTGGTCGGGTGCCCTCCGGGGTGATTCTGGTCGAAGAGTCCAGCCATTTCAGTAGAATGAGCAGTGTCCGGGAGCTGGTCGGAACAACAAGACCCGCGGCGATCGTGCCCCCACACGAGCAGCCGCGAGCCATCTTCATTAGGGGGCAGCCTGCGATGATGAGACTAGGACTCGTTGTGGCTGCGACGCTGGTTCTCTCGACCGCGACCGGAGCTCAGCTCAGGCAGCTGCCGGACGACAACCTCGCCTATCCGGTTCTCGTCGACCTGGGTACGACGACGGGAACAGGTTTCTTCGTGAGAGGCGAACGACACCTGTTTCTCGTGAGCGCATCTCATATCCTCTTCAACCCCGATGGGACAACAAAGAGCCCGACCGCCGTCACGGAGGCGCTCAGCACGAACCCCTCGGAATCCGCCAAGAACGTGCACAAGCTCGATCTGTTGACTCTACGGAAGAATGGCGACTTGCGGACGAGCGCCGATGGGGATCTCGTGGTCATTCGGATGGCCGCCCTTTCTCAGTCGGCCGCGGAGCTCGAGCCTGTGTCCGGCGTTTCAATCCTGTCCGAAACGACAGGGACGATGGTGGCGGCGAGGCTTCGAACGCTCGCTCGCTTTGCGGATGTACGAATCTCCAACACCGTCGTCGTCTTCGGCTATCCGCTCACGATTGGTCTTCCGGCCACTCCTCAGATCGATTTCTCCCGGCCGCTGCTCAGGAGCGGGATCGTCGCGGGCACCAACACGCAGCGGAAGACAATCATTCTGGACGTGCCAGTGAACCCGGGAAACAGTGGTGGTCCCGTGCTGCAGCTCCCTCCTGACACCTCTCCGGGCGGCCCGCTTCGAATCATCGGAGTCGTGACGCAATTCATTCCATTCCTTCAAGACACCGTTCCGCCTGGTCCGCAGAAGATTGCGACGAACTCTGGCTACGCGGTCGCGGCATCGATGGATCCCGTCATCGATCTCATCGCGTCATTCGAAGGTGTTCAGTAGTTAGGGCCACGCGCCAGGAGGGACCACCGCGGGGACGCGCGCGGCACGTACGCGAACCTCGATCCGCGTACACTACTGGTTCCACGCCTACGCCGGGGTGGCGAAACTGGCAGACGCACGGGACTTAAAATCCCGGGACCTGAAAAGGTCGTGTGGGTTCGACCCCCGCCCCCGGCACTCCGCCTCGCGCTGCTCGGCATCATGCCGAGGGCAATCCTCAGGCGCGCCACGACGATGCTGCGCATCGCCGCGAGCGGGCACGACCTCCTCTCCCGGTCACTCCCAGCCTCCGGCCATCGACTCGCGCCTTCATTTTCGATTCACAAACTCGCGGTCTCGCGCTTCGTGTTACTCCGAACGGTGCGAAGACGTGGGCGTTCGTCTACCGCGCTGGCGGTAAGCCGCAGTGGCTCACGCTCGGCACTTATCCGGCACTGTTGAACCCTCGGGCGCACGGTGTTCGACGGCAACACGAGGGCGGTGCGGGTGCCGGAGAACACGCTCTCACTGCGAGCGCAGCTTGGATTCTGAAGGAGACGCGAGTCGTCACGCCGTCGGATCGGGTGAGATCTTATCGCCGCGGTTGCCGCGGCCGCGGAGTAAGCGGATTTCGCGGATCAGTCGACACAACCGGTGGGTGATGGCGCTCAAAATCATTGACACCGCTGATATGCCCCGAGTCACGGCTCAGGTGACACCGGACCCAGGGCTCTACATCTCCACCTGAACTCCCAGTTCCACGACGCGTTCCGGCGGCAGCCGGAAGAAGGCCGTCGCGCGAATCGCGTTGCGTGACATCAGCACGAACAGCTTCTCGCGCCAGATGGCCATGCCCTTCCGGCGCGTGACGATGATCGTTTCTCGGCCCAGAAAATAGGTGACATCGTCGGGTTCCATCGGGAGGCCCTGCTGGCGTGCCTGCAGCAACGCCGCTGGCACATCCGGATCCTCCATGAACCCGTACTGCACCCGCACGTTGAACAAGTCGTGCCCGAGCGGTTCCACGGACACGCGGTCCTCGTCAGCCACGTGTGGCCGTTGCGCGGTCGTGACGGTGAGCACGACGACGTGGTCGTGCAGAACCTTGTTGTAGCGGAGGTTGTGGGCGAGGGCGGGGGGCGTGCCTGTCGGCTGCGCCGTCATGAACACGGCGGTCCCGGGCACGCGGACCGGCCGAATGGCCGCCACGGTTGCGATGAACTCCTCGATGCGGAACCGCGCGCGCGGTGAGTCGTTCGGCCACGAGACGACGACCGGTCTTCCACGTCGTCATGAGCGTGAACAGCAGCAACGCGACCGCGAGCGTGACCCAGCCACCCTGCATCAGCTTCAGAGCGTTGGCGCCGAAGAAGGCCAGGTCGATCGTCAGGAACAGCACCAGGATCGTCAGCGCCGCCGGCTTCGGCCACCGCCAGCGTTCCGTCATCACGACATAGAGCAGCAGCACGGTGATGACCATGGTCAGCGTGACGGCGATGCCGTACGCGGCGGCGACGGCACTCGACGAGCCGAAGCCGATCACGATGAGCAACGTGGCACACATCAGCGCCCAGTTCACCTGAGGCACGTAGATCTGGCCCATCTCGCGCGCTGACGTGTGCTCCACATCGAGGCGGGGCGCGAGTCCAAGCTGAATGGCCTGGCGTGTGATGGAGAACGAACCGGAGATCAGCGCCTGTGACGCGATGATCGCCGCCGCCGTGGAGAGCGCGACGAGCGGCAGCAGGGCCCACGACGGCGCGAGCAGAAAGAATGGATGCTCGACGGTGGGATTGATCAGCAGCAACGCGCCTTGGCCGAGGTAGTTCAGCACCAGGGCCGGCAACACGAAGGCAAACCACGCCAATCGGATCGGCTGTTTTCCGAAGTGCCCCATGTCGGCATAGAGCGCCTCGCCCCCCGTGACGACCAGGAACACGGCGCCGAGGACCGCGAATCCAGTGAATCCGTTGGAGACGAAGAAGGTCACCGCGTGCCGCGGGTCGAACGCCGCAAGAACGGCCGGGGCTCGCGTGATCCAGACGACGCCCAGGGCAGCGATCGTCACGAACCAGATGACCATGACCGGGCCGAACAATCCGCCAACACGGTGGGTCCCGTACTTCTGAATGGCGAAAAGCCCGACCAGGATCACAAGCGTGGCTGGCACCACGTACGGGCGAAACAGCGGCGTGACGACTTCCAGACCTTCGACGGCACCCAGGACGGAGATGGCCGGCGTGATCATGCCGTCTCCGTAGAGCAGGGCGGTTCCGAAGATGCCGAGCGCGATCAGAAGCGGCCGCCCGACCGCCAATCTCGCCGGTCCACCAGCGACGCCGGCCCGACTCGGGATCAGGGCGGTCAGCGCGAGGACGCCGCCCTCGCCCTGGTTGTCCGCGCGCATCACGATCACGACGTACTTGACCGAGATCACGAGCACCAGCGAGTAGATGATCAGGGAGAGCACGCCGAGCACGTTCTCGTGCGTCGGTGGCACGGAGTGCGAGCCAAAGAAGCACTCGCGAAGGGCGTACAACGGGCTCGTCCCGATGTCGCCGTAGACGACGCCAAGCGCGGTCAGTGTCAGGGGAAGCAGGCGCCGCGGTCGGCATGGGCTGCCGATGGCGTATGGGGTTCTGGCGAATCAGCCGGATCGGACACGAGCCCTCCAAGTGCCGCCGGGGTTAGCTGACGGGCTCGAGGTTGGAAGTCCTCTACCGGCGGAGTGCCGGATGCGCCCCTGGAGGTCGTGCGTGACGAGCCTCCATTGGTTCCCCCGTATCGCTCGACGCGAATTAGGCAATCCTCATTATGGGAGGAGTTCAGGCCGGACTCGGGCCGCGCGGCGGTACTTATGAACTTTTTATGACTTTCTTACGAGTGGCTCTCGTTGGGCGCGGCTGACTCGACCACATGCACGGCTTGTCCAGGCACCTCGTCGAGCCGGCGCGCGAGTCGCCGCTCGCAACCGAGTTCGACAATCCACGCCCAGACGGGCGCCGCCACGCAGAGCCCGACGCTGAACCAGGACGCGAACGCCGACAGCCAATGGAAGCTGACGCCGCGCGAAAATGGCCGCCAGCACGCCGAACCGTTTCACGAGCAATCGCCGAAAGATCCTGGCGCGTTCGAGCGCCAGGTAGTCGGCCATGATCCCACTGAGCTGATCAGGCTGAACGGCGGACGCGTGGAATGACGTGACGGTATGCATGCCGTTCCAATGCCCTCACGGTAAACCTCGCGCACGTAAGAAAGGCGTAAAGAGTCCATAAGAAATCGGCACTGATCGGCCGCCGCACTCACCGCCGAGTGTCACAATGACCGGCAGCATGTCGCTTCCGCGGGGCGTTCGAGGCCGTGACGTCGCGGTTCTGACGGCCGGCCTGTTGACGACGGCTGTCACGGTTGTGGGCGTCCGACTGCTGCCCGTCAGCGCGACGACCGCTGCGTTGGCCCTGCTGCTGGTCGTCTTGGTGACCTCGACGTTCGGCCGGCTCTGGATTGCCACTGTCGTCGCGCTCGCTGCCACCTTGGCGCTCAACTTCTTCTTCCTGCCGCCCGTTGGCACATTCACGATCGCCGATCCACAGAACTGGATTGCGTTGTTTGCCTTCCTCGTGACGGCCGTCATCGCCAGCAACCTGTCTGCGGCGGCTCAGGCACGCGCCAGCGAGGCCATTGCCCGCCGCAACGAGGTCACCCGGCTCTTCGATCTGACGCGAGATGTGCTGCTCACGACAGAGACGGTGGGCGCCATCGACGCGCTGGCCCGGCACGTCGCTCGGCGATTTCAACTTGCGGGTGTGGCGGTTTGCCTGCCCGGCGATCACGGTTGGCGCATCCATCAGGGCGGCCACGATGAGGTGCGCGTTGATCCCGATCTCCTGAACCAAGCCCTCGCAAAGGCGCGCGGGGCGCTGGAGTTCGACGCGCACCGGCGCGCGTATGGTGGTCACATGCGGGTCGAGTGACGACCAGCGCAATGGTCGTGCTGATCGTGCCGCTGCGGCACGGGACGAAGGCGGTCGGCCTGCTCGCCGCCGTCGCCCCAACCCTCGACGTCGGCACTCTTGACGCCGTGGCGGGCGTGGTCGCGATTGCGATCGAGCGGACGCAGTTCCTCAGCGAACGCGAAGCCGCGGAACTGGTCCGCCAGAAAGCGGACCTTGCGGCGACGCTGCTCGCGTCGCTCAGCCACGACCTGAAGACACCGCTCACGGCCATCCGCGTGGCGGTTGAGAACCTGAGCGGTCATCTGCCCGCCGGCGAACACGCCGCGCAGGCAGCGCGGCCATCGTGGAGCTGGACCGGCTGAATCGTCTCTTCCAGGACATCCTGGACATGGCGCGTATCGATGCGGCGGCGATTGACGTCGAACGCCAGTGGGTCACTCCCGCCGACATCGTCGACGCGGCCTCGGCTCACGTCAGGCACGCCCTGGACGGCCACCCGCTCGCAGGTGGATGCCGACGCCGACACCGAAGTCGAGATCGATCCACGCGTGGCGTCCGTGGCCTTGTCCCACTTGCTCGAGAACGCCGCCCGGTATTCATCCGCCAGATCGCGAGATCGCGGTTCAGGCTCGCGCCGACGCGGACGGTCTCCACGTGGCCGTCACCGATCATGGTCCTGGCCTGGATCCAGGTGAGCTGGATCATCTGTTCGAGCGCTTCTATCGCGGCCATACCGCACGACAACTCGCGCCTGGGACCGGGATGGGACTCGCCATTACCCGCGGGCTCCTGGCCGCCGTCGGCGGCCGCGTGTGGGCCGAGAACGTCCCCGGCGGTGGGGCGCGGTTCACGATCGTCGTTCCCGGGCCGCAACGCCCGATCGAGCGTGAGGGCCTAGGGATGCCGGCCAAGGTTCTGATCGTCGACGACGAACCCAGCATCCTGGCGACGATGGCGCCGCTGCTGCGTTCGCGTGGATACGAGGTGCTGACCGCGATGAGCGGCCGCGCCGCTGTCGAGAGCGTCGAGCGTGACAAACCCGACCTCATCGTGCTCGACCTTGGGTTGCCTGACATCGATGGCATCGAGGTGTGCCGGATGGTCCGCGAGCACTCGACCACGCCGATCGTCGTGCTGTCGGCCCGTGGTGCGGAGGGCGACAAGGTACGCGCGCTCGATACCGGCGCAGACGACTACGTCACGAAGCCCTTCGGCGCCGAGGAGCTGATCGCGCGGATCCGGGCGGCGCTTCGACGGTCGGAGAGTCCGTCGGCGACGTCCGAACCCATTGTGCGGGGCAGCCTCGTCATCGATCGGGAGCGCTTTCGGGTGCTGCGGGACGGCGAGGAGCTGCGACTGACGCCGAAGGAGTTCGAGCTGCTGTTGTATCTGGCCCAACGCCCCGGCCGGGTGTTGACGCATCGGGCGATTCTCAAGGCGATCTGGGGTGCGAACGCGGTGGATCAGCCAGAGCACCTGCGGGTCCTGGTGGGCGCCTTGCGCAAGAAGATTGAGCCGAATCCGTCCTCGCCGAAATACATCCTCACCGAGCCCTGGGTTGGCTATCGATTCGCGGACGTGTAGCGCCGTCGTCATCGTAACGCTAGGCGAGGCCAACGGCGACCAGGACGACGTCAATTGCCTTGATCCCCAGGAAGGGCAGCACGACACCGCCGACCCCATAGATCAGCAGGTTGCGTCGCAGAATCGCCGCCGCGCCGAGCGGCTTATAGCTGATGCCGCGGAGCGCGAGCGGGATCAGGCCGATGATGATCACGGCGTTGAAGATGACCGCCGCCAGGATGGCGGATTCCGGTGTCGCCAGGCCCATGATGTTCAGGACGCCGAGCTGCGGAAACGCCAGAATGAACATCGCCGGGATGATGGCGAAGTACTTCGCCACGTCGTTGGCGATCGAGAAGGTGGTCAGCGCGCCTCTGGTCATCAGCAGCTGCTTGCCGATTTCGACGATTTCGATCAGCTTGGTCGGGTTGGAGTCGAGGTCGACCATGTTGCCGGCTTCCTTGGCGGCCATCGTGCCCGTGTTCATCGCGACGCCCGACGTCCGCCTGCGCCAGCGCCGGGGCGTCGTTCGTGCCGTCGCCCGTCATCGCCACCATCCGGCCCGCGCCCTGTTCCTGACGAATGAGCTGTCAGTTTGTCCTCCGGCGTCGCCTGCGCCATGAAGTCGTCCACGCCCGCTTCCGCTGCAATGGCGGCGGCGGTGAGCGGGTTGTCTCCGGTGATCATGACGGTCTTGATACCCATCGCGCGCAGATGCGCGAAGCGCTCGCGCATGCCGCCTTTGACAATGTCCTTCAGGTGGACGACGCCCAGCGCACGTCCGTTCTCGGCGACCAGGAGCGGCGTGCCGCCTTCGCGTGCGATCCGGTCCACCTGGCCTTGAGATCCGCTGGAATCGTGTTGCCGTGCTCCTGAACGAAGCGCTCAATCGCATCGGACGCGCCCTTGCGGATGCGGCGGCCGTTCAAATCGACTCCCGACATGCGCGTCGTCGCCGAGAACGGGATGAACACCGCCTCATGCGAGGCGAACGCGCGGCCCCGGATCCCGTACTTCTCCTTGGCGAGCACGACGATCGACCGTCCTTCCGGTGTCTCGTCCGCCAGGGAGGCGAGCTGTGCCGCGTCTGCCAGCGTGGCGTCGCTGATCCCGGCGACGGGACGGAACTCGGTCGCCTGACGGTTGCCCAAGCGTGATCGTGCCAGTCTTGTCCAGCAGCAGCGTGTCGACGTCGCCTGCGGCTTCGACTGACCGCCCGGACATCGCGAGCACGTTGTGCTGAACGAGGCGATCCATGCCGGCGATACCGATCGCGGAAATCAACGCGCCGATAGTGGTCGGAATGAGGCAGACGAGCAGCGCGATCAGCACGGGTATTGGGATGCTCGTGCCTGCGTAGTACGCGAACGGCTGCAGCGTCACGACGACCAGCAGAAACACAAGCGTCAGCACGGCGAGCAGGATGTTGAGTGCGATCTCGTTGGGCGTCTTCTGACGCTCTGCGCCCTCCACGAGCGCGATCATGCGGTCGAGAAATGTTTCGCCGGGGTTGGACGTAATCCGCACGACGATCCAGTCCGACAGCACCTTCGTTCCGCCCGTCACGGCGGACCGATCGCCGCCGGATTCCCGGATGACCGGCGCCGATTCGCCGGTGATGGCCGATTCGTCGACACTGGCCACCCCCTCGATGATCTCGCCGTCGCCGGGAATCATCTGGCCGGCCTCGACTCGCACGATGTCGCCCGCCCGCAACGTGCTTGCCGGCGACGGTCTCGCGTTGTCCGTCGCGCAGCCGCACGGCCATGGTGTCGGCCTTGGCCTTGCGCAAGGTGGCGGCCTGCGCCTTGCCGCGGCCTTCCGCCATCGCTTCGGCGAAGTTGGCGAAGAGCACGGTGAACCAGAGCCAGAAGGCGACCTGCCCGGTGAAGAGCGGGTTCGCCGACGCCGGTGAGCAGCTCCTGGACGAAGACCATCGTCGTCACGAGGCTGCCGACTTCGACGATGAACATCACAGGGTTCCTGAACTGCTGCCGCGGGATCGAGCTTCGTGAAGGAATCGACGATTGCCTGCCGCAGGATGCCTGGAATCCCAGAGCGACGTGTGACGTGCGCGTTCTGCCATGTGATCAGCTCCTACCGGCCGTCCGTGTCGTTCGATGGCGCGTCGGACTGTCAACGGCCGGCCCGAACGACGCATCGAGTGCCAGGTTCAGCTCGAGCACATTGACCCGCGCCCGCCCGAGGAACCCAAAGGTGGGCGGTTCGGTGTGCGCCAGCACGAGCTCGCGCACGCGCTGCGAGCGGGGCGCCGCGCGCCGATGCGACGCGGCCCGCTTGCAGGTCGGCCGCGGCAGGCGGGATATGCGGGTCGAGACCCGCGCCGCTGGCTGTCACCATCTCCGACGGAACCTGCCGCGGAGTGGCCCCTTCCTGTGTCGTGACCGCCTGCAAGCCGCTCCTGCACGGCCTTCAGGTGATCGGGATTCGAGGGCCCGTAGTTCGTGCCGCCGGTCGACGCGGCGTTGTAGTCGACACCCGACGGGCGCGGCGTGGAAGTACTCGGGTCTCGTGAACTTCTGCGCGATGAGTCGGGATCCCACGATCGTCCCGTCATCGCGTCGAATGAGGCTGCCTTCCGCCTGCGACGGAAACGCGATGCGGCCCACGGCCCACAGGACGACGTGGTAACCGCCGCCAAGCAGCACCATCGCCACGATGGTGAAGCGGATGCCTTGTGTGATTTCTTTGCCCATGATGACGCTCCTCAGCGCAGCGCGAGATGTTCTGCGATCGGGCCGAGCACGGCGACCGGCATGAACATCAGAAGGCCCAGGATGACGATGACGGCCCAGAGCGTGAAGCCGAAGGTGGCGCTGTCAGCGCGCAGCGAGCCTGCCGTTTCAGGTGCCGAAGGCTTCGCGGCCAACGAGCCGGCGAGCGCCAGCGGGGCGATGATCGGGATGTAACGCGACAGCAGCATCACCAGGCCCGTCGAGATGTTCCAGAAGGGCGTGTTGTCGCCAAGCCCCTCGAAGCCGGAGCCGTTGTTGGCGGCGGCGGACGTGAACTCGTACAGCATCTCGGAGAAGCCGTGCGGGCCTGGGTTCTTGAGCCAAGCGAGGGCCGTTCCAGGATCAGCAGTGGTCGCCCAGAGGTAGCAGGCGACGGCCGTGCCGACCAGCACCGCCAACGGGTGCCAGAGGAGCGCCAGGCTGGCCAGCTTCATCTCCTTGGCTTCGACCTTCTTGCCGAGGAACTCCGGCGTGCGGCCGATCATCATTCCCGCGACGAAGACGGCGACGATGACGAAGATCAGCATGTTGATGAAGCCGACGCCGACGCCGCCGAAGATGTTGTTGAGCCACATGCCGATCATCGGCAGCAGGCCGCCCAGCGGCGTCAGCGAATCGTGCATCGCGTTCACCGAGCCGTTGGATGTGACGGTCGTGCTGACGGCCCATAACGCGGAGAGTCCGGCGCCGAAGCGCACCTCTTTGCCCTCCATGGAGCCGGTGGACTGATCCACACCCATGCCAGCGATGGCCGGATTGCCGCCGCCCTCCAGGGCCACGCCGGCAACGACCATCGGAATGTAGACCGCCAGCATCGTCACAAAGATCACGACGGCAAGGCGTCGCCGGCCCGTCATGTAGCCGAGCGTCCAGACCATCGCCATCGGGATGAGCACGATCGCCCAGAGCTCGACAAAGTTGGAGAGCGGAGCGGGATTCTCGTACGGATGAGCGGAGTTCGGGCCGAAGTAGCCGCCGCCGTTGGTGCCGAGTTGCTTGATTGAGACGACGGCAGCCGTCACGCCACGCGCGATCGTTTGTTCCTGTCCTTCGAGTGTGGTCGCCTTCGCCGCTCCCTCGAAGGTCATCGGCGTGCCCTGGGACATGACAACGATCGAGACCAGCAATGCCAGCGGGAGGAACAGTCGGAAGGTGGCACGAGTGAGGTCGACGTAGAAATTGCCCGAGTTGCGTCAACCGATTGCCCGCGAGCCCACGAATGGTCGCCACGCACGCAGCGACGCCGGTCGCGGCTGTCACGAACTGCAAGAAACTGATCACGACCATCTGTGAGAAGTACGAAAGTCCAGTCTCGCCGCTGTAGTGCTGCAGGTTCGTGTTCGTAGTGAAGCTCGAAATGGTGTTGAAGGCCAGCGTCGGCTCCATATTGGCGATGCCGTCCGGGTTGAGGGGCAGCACGCGCTGGAGAGAGACGACCGCGAACGTCGCAATCCACATGACGACGTTGGAGACGAGCAGGGACCGGGAATACCGCTTCCAGTCCTGTTGCTCTTGTGGATCGACCCCGGTCAGCCGAAGGACCAGCCGCTCGAGCGGAACCAGGACGGGATCGAGCCAGGTACGCTGGCCCGTGAAGACCTTGAACATGTACCGGCCGAGCGGCAGGCTCGTGGCGATGCTGAACAAAATCGTAAAGACGACGGCGAGGTATTCGGTGCCCATGATGAATCTTTCAGAAGCGTTCTGGGCGCAGCATCGCGTAGACCAGATAGACCATCGCGGCAATGCTCAGCACCAATGACACAAGGTCCATCACGTCACCTACAGCTGATCGCAGAACGTGGCGAAGCCGGCCATCGCAGCGAACGCGGCCATTCCGAGCAGCACCATGCCAAATGTCAGCATTTACGTCCTCCCGTAGGTCCACGCGCCAAGGAACATCAGCACGAAGAGGGCGCCCACGATCCACCCTGCGGCGAACCAGGGCCACACCGGAGCGTTGATGTATCGCCCCTGGAGTTCCGAGGGTGGCGTTTCGGATGTCGATCTGCCGACGAGCGTGCTTCTCAGCTCTTGAAGGCTTGCGATAACGTCGTCGAGCGTCTTTACACTGTTCCCGGCGTCCATGCATACACGATACGAGGCAAGCCGCTAAAGGAATCCGCAAAAAGCCATAAAGAGTTCGTAAAGGTCGGGCGACCAGTCGAATGTGCGCGTTAGGATGCGGTTGTGAGCGAGCGAGTACGACCGACTGGGGAACAGCTACTGGCGAAGCTGCAGAGCGACAAGCGAGCCCGCCTGCGCATCTACATCGGGGCTGCGCCCGGCGTCGGCAAGACCTATTCGATGATCGAGGACGCGCATACGCTTCGCCGCGAGGGCGTCGATGTTGTCCTTGGGTTTGTGGAAGCGCACGGGCGTGCTGACACGGAGGCGCGGATCGCCGACCTCGAAGTGATCGCTCGGCGTAAGATCGAATACCGGGGCGTCGTCCTCGAAGAGATGGACCTCAATGCGATCCTCGCCCGAAAGCCAATGCTGTGCGTGGTCGACGAGCTGGCGCACACGAATGCCCCAGGCAGCAGACACGTCAAGCGCTATCAGGATGTCCAGGAATTGCTGGACGCGGGTATTGGCGTGATGACGGCAGTGAACATCCAGCATCTCGAAACGCTCAACGACGCAGTGAGTCGTGTTACTGGAGTCCGAGTGCGGGAGACCGTGCCGGACACGCTCCTCGACCGCGCCGATGAAATCGTCAACGTCGATGTGACCGTTGAGGAGTTACACAGCCGCCTGCGGCAGGGCAAGGTCTACAGGCCGGAGAAGGTGGAGCAGGCTCTCACGAACTTCTTTCGCGAGACGAATATTTCGACCCTTCGAGAGCTCGCGTTGCGAGCCGTGGCGGACGAAATCGGTGAGAAGGCGGCGTCGCGGCGCCAGCGGGAAGGCTTGGAGCCAGCGCTCATTCCCGAACGGGTTATGGTCTGTATGAGCTCCAGTGGTGACGCGCCGAGAGTCATTCGAGCCGGTGCTCGGATTGCGGGACGCCTCGGCGCGCATTGGTACGCCGTCTATGTCGAGACGCCCCGGGAACGCCCCGGCGTTATCAAGGCAGCGGATCGCGAGGCGCTGGAACGCAATATTGCGTTGGCTGAAGAACTTGGCGCTACTGTCGTGCGCGTGAGTGCGGACAAGCCAGGCGATGGACTCGTCGCGTTCGCGAAGAGGGAGGGCATCACGCACGTCGTATTCGGGCAGAGCGCGCGGTCACGGTGGGAGATCCTGATGAAGGGATCGACGTTGAACCGGTTCCTCGAAGAGGTCAGTGATGCAACAGTGCAGGTAGTGCCTCAGCTGTGACGAAGGTAATTGGAGCGTCACATATCCAAATTGGAAGAGCTGATCGCAGTAACATAGGCGCTTCATGCGCGCCCAGGTATGTGTTGTTTTCGTCGTATGTGCGGCGTGTGCGGGTCGACCTACCTCCCCACCGTTTGCCGGCATGACGATGCCCAGCGTGGACGGCTGTTTTCTCCGGGTGTGGGACGCCCCGCAATTGGCCGGACTGAGCGACTTCATCAACGGTCCGAGAGACTACGCCACGCTGCGTGACCTTCCGGGTGGTCGGCTCTGGAACAACCGCATCAGAAGTGCGTACGCCGGCCCGGCCGCGACCGTCACGTTGTGGATGGACGAAAACTTTCGGGGGGCGAGCCTGACGCTCCAGCCCGACACCACGTATCGCCTGCTGCCGGAGTCCGTCAGTGGACAGGCGGAGTCGATGACTGTCGTGTGTCCCGGTGTCGCCACCGACTGAGCGGCTAGCGTTTCTTCGCCGGCTAACCGGTGCTTGGCACCGTTGCGAGTGGGCACGACCCCTGCTCTGGTTCTCTCGCCTCGCGTCGCTAGGGAGCCAAGGTGCGGCTCCTCGGCCACTACGGCGAGGGACGGAGGAACGTGTCGCTCTCCTTACGCGCCCCCAGACAACTCCGCATGGGCGCGCGCGCGTTCCCGGTCGATCTGCTCCGGCGTTGCACCGAGCGTATCGAGGATGTTCTCGATGAATGCCAACGCCACCTCGCCTTCGCCCGAGTACACAGTGTCGGCGCCGGCGTTCTTCAGGGGTGGGAGATCTCGCAGGTAGGCTGCGCGCGCCAGCACGCGGATGGTGGGGTTCAGCTCGCGTGCTGCGCGGATGACCTCGGCGCTGTGCGCCATCCCGGCGGAAGTCAGCACCAGGGTACCTGCCGACGGAACGCCCGCCGCGGTCAGCGTATCAACCTGGGTCGCGTCTCCGTAGACCCCGCCGAGCCCCTCCTGCTGGAGCGCTCTGACGCTCTCCATGTTGAGCTCGACGACGGTGGGTGCGATCTGGTTTTCCCTGAGCAGCCTGACCACGGTCCGTCCGGTAGGTCCGTATCCAATCACGACCGCCCTGTGCGCGGGACTCGTGGGCCGGGTGGCGCTCGACGCCGCCGCGCCGGCCTGCGAAGGCGCCACGCGGTTCAGCGCGCGCCAGAGCCGCGGCCTCGCAGCGATCCATCGTTCGGCCGGCTCGATGGCACGGTAGAGCAGTGGATTGAGGACGATCGACACCATGGAGACCGCCACAATCGTGTTCGTCGCCGCGGTCGTCAGGATGCCGAGCTCCCTGGCGATCGTCGAGAGGATGAAGGAGAACTCGCCAATCTGCGCGAGGGCGATGCCCACGGTGAGCACGACCTTCAGCGGGTACCGCATCGCCCACACGATCAGCAGCGCCACGACAGGTTTGCCAACCAGGACGACCGCGAGCGCTCCCAGGAGCAGTCCCGGAGCGTCGAGCAACGAGGCGGGCTCCAAGAGCATGCCCACCGACACAAAGAAGAGCACCGCGAAGGCGTCGCGCAGGGGCAATGCATCGGACGCAGCCCGGAGGCTGTAGTCCGAACGTCCCACGATCATGCCGGCGAGAAAGGCGCCGAGAGCCATGGACACACTGAAGATCAGCGCGGAGCCCACGGCAATGCCCAGCGCGATCACCAGGACCGTCAGCGTGAAGAGCTCTCGCGATCGGGTGTCCGCGATATGGTCGAGGACGCGCGGGATGACGCGGGTCCCGACGACGGAGGTGAAGGCCACGAGGACGGTGACCTTGATGGCTGTCGTTCCCAGGGCCATCCAGAGGGGAACATCGGCGTTGGCCGGATCGAAGAAGGCCGGGAGGAGCACCAGGGCGATGACGGTGAAGAGGTCTTCGACAACCAGCCACCCGACGGCGATATGGCCTGACGGCGTGTGCAGGTCGTTGTTGTCGGCGAGGACCCGCACGAGCACCACCGTGCTGGCGACGGACAAGGCCATCCCAAACACGATTCCCGCGTACCAGCCCCACCCGAACGCGTACCCGAGGAGTGCGCCAAGGACGGTGGCGACAAGGCTTTGCGCGACGGCTCCTGGGATCGCCACACGGCGCACCGCGAGCAGCTCTTCGACGTGAAACTGCAGACCGACGCCGAACATGAGGAGAATGACGCCGATCTCCGCGAGCTGCTCGGCAAGCGTGGCGTTCGCAACGAATCCCGGGGTGTACGGACCGACAAGGGTTCCAGCGAGCAGATACCCGACAATAGGCGAGAGTCCGAGTCGTTGGGTGACGTATCCGAGAATGAGGGCGGCAGTGAGCCCCCCGGTGAGCGTGAAAATCAGGTCGTACGCATGCATTCAAAGTCCTCGACGAAGGTCCTGGTCGTTCGGTGGATCCACATTCCTGTCAGCGCGACATCCTGAATCGTAACGGACGAGGGACGTTGTCGACTGAGAAACCGCGACCCGTGTGGACGATCGTGGCTGGATCACTGCCGGCCGGAAGTGCCCCGCAAGGCCTTGACGTTGACTGTTCGGTAGACGCGCAGGCTAGAGCGCTTTTCGATTCGGCGTAGAGCGGAGGCTTCCGCCTTCGCGTAAAGCTTCGGCGGACCGCCGTAGCCTTGGCGGAGGCGGTTAGCCTCCGCGGACACGCGCACGCTGAAGCGTGCGCTCTACGTCGAAACCGGTTCGATTGAGGTGTGCCGTCACCGGGACGCCTGCAGCCACGAGGCGAACGCCGGCGATTGCCGGTCGCGCAATACCGTGCAGCTCTCGATACGTTCCAATGCTTGCCGCAACGTGCGCTCGGCAAACCGAATGGCATTCTTGTCGAAGAACTGTCGTACTTCCGCCGCTCGTTCCGTCGAGCAGAATCCGCCGAGCGATCCGACGATCGTCGGAATGCCTTGGAACGTGCCGAGCTTCTGCGTGAGCGCGGGCCACTGCGCTTGCACGAAAGCCCACGCGGCGTCTCGCGACGCCGGCCGCGACATCAACCCCGCGAGCAGCGTCGCCGTATCCTGCGTGCGGACGGCCGGTGAGATGGCGAACTCCAGAGTTCGCTGCACCAGCGCCGGCTGGGTAAACGAGGACAGCGCATTGAAGAAGCGGTAGTACTCCTCGGGCTGGGCGGCGAGCGTACCGAGCCGGGCGAGATACCGATCGTACAGAGCGGCATCACCTGAAGCGGCCGCGAGGCGCAGGACCACTGGCGCGAGCGTCCCCGACAGCGACGCCGCATTGGACAAGTAGGTATCGGCGAGTTCGCCGATGCGCCGCTGGAGTGCAGGATCGTTCCCGGTGCCGGCAACCAGCCCGAGCAGTTCAGCCCGTTGGCTCTGGCGCTCGTCCGTGTCGCGCGGGTCTCCAGGCACGCCGAGACCCTCGAGCGACGGGCCGAAACGCTCCCGAATCCAACGCTGCCAGCGTGGCTGCTGGTCTCGTGTGACGAGGTATTCGCCAATGAAGGCGAGACGCGTCGCGAGCGTGTCGGTGACGACGGCGGTCTTGTCGTTCGCGAGGCCGTCGGCAAGGTCGAGGTACACGCCGATGTCGTGGCGGCCGGCCCTCACCATCCACCATTCGTCGGCCAGCAGGCTCAGCCGTTCGATCGGAGCCAGATCTGCCGCGCCGCGCGCCAGCTCCCTCACTGCGTCGGGCGTGTACTCGGTGAAGTAGTAGCCACGGCTGCCGGCGTTGGCAAAGGAGGTCGCACCGCACGCAGGCGCCTGGATTGTCCGCCGAGGTTGGTCGAGCAACTCGCAATTCGCCTGGCCGTTGGCTCGCTTGAAGCACACCGGCGTGGTCCAGAAGGGCGCGTCCGACGGGGCAGCGCCCGGTGCACCGACGAATCTCTCTTGTGCCAGCGTCGTGGTCCATGCCTGCGCCGGTGCATCGTGTCTGCACCGAGACGACAGGCGCACCCGTCTGTTCAACGAAGGCACGCATGATGCGGTCGACCGGTCGCCCGGTGACGCGCGTCATCTCGCCCCAGAAATCCTCGCCGGCTGCGTTCGAGAATGCGTAGGTCTGGAGGTAGGAGTTGATGCCCTTTCTGAAGGCCTCCGGGCCGACGTAGGCCTCCAGCATGCGCAGGACCCCGGCCGTCTTCTCGTACGCGATGCCGTCGAAGACCTCGTTGATCTCGTCGGGCGTATCCACGTCGATCCGAATCGCCCGCGTCGATCGCAGCGCGTCGAGTCCCAGCGCGCTCTGTGTATCCGTTGCATCGTCGAGCTGGACATTCCAGTCGGGCCGCCACGCAGCAAGGGGCCGGCTGGCGATCCAGGTGGCGAACCCTTCGTTGAGCCAGATGTCATTCCACCACTTCATGGTGACCAGGTTGCCGAACCATTGGTGGGCAATCTCGTGCGAGATGATCGACGCGACGCCCTTCTGAGCGTTGAACGACGCACGCGCCGGATCGACGAGCAGACTTCGTTCGCGGAAGATGATCGCCCCTACGTTCTCCATCGCGCCGGCCGCGAAGTCGGGAACCGCAATGATGTCGAGCTTGCCGAACGGGTACTCGATGCCGAAGTAGTCGTTGTAGAAGGCGAGTTGCTGCTCTGCGGCCTCGAGTGCATAGGCTGTGAGTCCGAGCTTGTCTGGCGTGGAGCACACCCGAATCGGCGTGCCGTCGGACGCGCCAGAGCGGCACACAAAATCGCCCACGACCATGGCGACCAGATAGCTGGACATCTTCGACGTGGTGGCGAACGAGAGCGTGTGTTTCCCGGGCTCGGGTCCTGGCGTGTCGGAGACCTGCGCGCCGTTGGAGATGGCCGCGTCGGCGTTGTCGATCATCATCGACAACTCGAATGTGGCCTTGTATGTGGGCTCATCGAATGATGGGAAGGCGCGCCGCGCGTCCGTTGCCTCGAGCTGTGTCACGGCGTAGCGGCGTCCGTTGGCTCTGCTGAGATAGAAGCCGCGGAGCTTGTCGTTGAGCATGCCGCGGTACCGGACGTGGATCGTCGCGCGGCCGGCTGGGATGTTTCGCGGAACCGTGAATGTGGCGGTTTCGGTGCGGGCGTCGAGCGTCACTCGCGCGGTCTGGCTGACGCCATCGGCCTCGATGGTGACCTCGTCGAATTCAATCTCGGCGGCGTGGAGGGTGATCGCTTGCGTCGAGGCGCGCACCTGCACGCGAATGGACTCGCGTCCACGGAACGTGGCGGTCGCCAGGTCGGGAGCAAACCAGAGGGTGTAGTGCTCGGGAGCCACATTGTCCGAGAGCCGCTGGGCCCCGGCTGGAGCCGCGAGGATGAGCAACGCCAGAATCATCACCGGGCACTTCTGCATGCTTTAACGTAGCACCGTGTGTTGGTCTTCGGTAAGGGCAGGACGGCCCGGACTGCTCTGGCGTGACGTCCAACCGGCACCGATAAACGCTACATGTTCAAACGTAGCGCGAAGGGTGTCCGACCAGGTCGGACCGAAGGAGGTTCTGTGAAGCGATGGGCAAGCGTATTGGCGGTGGCCATTGTGTGTGTGGGTTGTGGGGGAGCAGAAGCTACTGCCCCGGAGGCGACAACCGCGGCTGAGGCGCCAGCGGCCACCACGGAAGCACCGGCGGCCCCCGGCGCGGCTGCACCAGCGAGGGCGCCACGAGCGGCAGCAGCCCCAGCAGCAGCCCCGGCCCCTGCTCGGACCGCCGCGCCGGCGCCGGCTGCCCCTGCGTTTCGTGAGGTGACGCTGCCAGCTGGAACGACTCTACCTCTCCGGCTGCAGTCCGCCGTCGCCTCCGACACCAGCAGCGTCGAAGATGTGGTCCGGGCCGAGCTGCGCGAAGCGGTCTCCGGCGGCGGCGCGACGGTTCTACCGGCGGGGACCGAGTTCGCGGGAACGGTCACCTCAGTCGAGCGGTCAGGTCGTGTCAAAGGTGTTGCGCGCATCGCCTATCGCTTCGATTCGCTGACCCACGCGGGTACGCGATACGAGGTCGGGGCGGCGCCGCTGGTGCATGAGGCTGAGCCCACCAAGCGGGAGGATGCGACCAAGGTGGCGATTGGCGCGGGCGCAGGGGCAGCGATCGGCGCGTTGCTCGGCGGCGGCAGCGGTGCGGCCAAGGGCGCGGCGATCGGCGCGGCCGGCGGAACCGGAGTCGTCCTTGCCACTCGCGGAGACGAAGTCCGGCTCGAGTCTGGAGCCAGCGTGACGACGACGCTCAGCGCACCGCTGACGATTCGCGTGCACGCAAACTAGGGGCCTCGACGTATCGGGTGCCTGCACCCTATGGACTGGTCCGCACCACGTCGACCAGGTTCGCAATTGCGGTGGAGACAACGCGGGCTTGAGCGGAGTCGTTCAGGCCCGCGGATCGTGCGGTCCCCCCGGCTTCGAGCCGAAGCACACGGAGACTGGTATCCAGCGGGACGGCGGATCCGAGTCGTACCGTCTCGTTCCATCGCGACAGCTCGCCGGCCGAGCGTGTCAGGTGGTCCGGGCGGTTGAGGAAAGCGCTCACCGCCGCGGTGGACGTTTCTGGGAGTCCGTCGGCGCGGCGAGAGAGCAAGCGAGTTCCGCGCAGAACACCCACCCGCGCCAACCACGGCCACGAGTCGGCGAAACGCATCATCGATGACTGATCCGGCCCATTGTTCTGAGCGGGCGGATCGATGAGAACCAGCGCGGCCAAATCGGGGCGGTAGCGCGCGGCGTAGGCCGTTGCCAGCGCTGCGCCGAACTCGTGACCGACAAGTACGTACGGGCCGGTTTCTGACGCGCGCTCGAGTAGCACGTGAAGTTCGTCGATCGCGCGCGAGGGGTCATAGTCGAAATCCCCCGATTCACTCCATCCCAGACCCGAGCGGTCGTAGCCGCACACCCGTGTGCGTGATGTCAGGTCCTGGCGGATCCAACCCCAGACCGCGGACATGCCCATGGAAGGTGCTTCGAGCACCACAATGGGATGACCCTCGCCCGAGCAGTCAAGGTGCAGCTGGTGACCGCCCACGTCGATGAGACGCCCGGGATGGGGGAGCTGTCGTCGCTCGAGCGCTGTCGCGACTCCCTGGTAGGTCGTGCCGGCGAGCACGACGAAGATCGTGCCCATGACGCCGAGGTAGAGCGTCCGGCGAAGCCCCGAGAACGAGACGGCTGTCACGGTCGTCCTGCTGCCGGCGCGAATCGAGCGCGCCAGGTTCTGAACCCAACGACCACCACGGCAAACCCACCGAGACCGAGGAACGCCCGAGTCAGAAACTCCAGGAGCATCGCGATCCAGGCTGGTTTCGAACCCAAATACGGCGCGCGGGGCGCCGTTCGCCAGACGCGGAAGGCCGTGCGGTGAAGGTTGTGCGTATCTTCGGCGGCGGGGTTGGTCACGAGTCGTTCGATGTTGTCACCCGAGAGATCGGTCAGGTAGTACCCCCACGTGCGGCCCTCTCGCAGTTCCGGGCGAGTGAGGCCGTGGACGCGCTCGAGTTGCTCCCTGGTTGAGGCATCGACCGAGGGGGCCCACCGGACGTGCACGTACGCAGGGCGTTCGCCGTAGGTGAGCCGCAACGTGGCGTACGTGGCGGCCGATGCCAGGAGGAGGATCAGCCCGACGGCGAGCAGATCGGGCGCCTTGCTCATGACATCTCCGTCTCCGCGAGCCCGTACTTCTCGATTCGCGAGTAGAGCTGCGCCCGCGTCAACCCGAGCAGCTTGGCCGCGCGGGTCTTGTTGTGTCGCGCCTGGGCCAACGCTTTCACGACGAGGGCTCGCTCGATGGCATCGAGGTTCACGCCATCGGCGGGGATCGGCGCGGAGGTGGCGACCAGGTCGTTGACCGGTGCCGCGGCCGGCGGACGGGGCGCGACGGGGAGGTGCTCACTCCGGATGTGCCCTCCGTCGGCGAGGATCACCGCCCGTTCGATTGCGTTTCTCAGCTCCCGGACGTTGCCGGGCCAGGCATAGGCCATCAGCTGCGCTTTCGCGTTGTCGTCGATACCGGTGGCCGGTCGTCCAACCGTTCCGCCGATCTCCTCGAGGAACGCCTCGGCCAACTCCAGAATGTCTTCGGGCCGGTGCCGCAGCGGCGGAAGCGCGATTTCGAAGACGCCGAGCCGGTAGTAGAGATCCTCCCGAAACTCGCCACGTCGCATCGCCGCATGCAGATCACGGTTGGTCGCGGCCACGACGCGAATATCCGCGCGGCTCCCGCGTGTGCCGCCAAGACGCTGAAACTCTCGCTCCTCGAGCACTCGAAGCACCTTCGCCTGGACGGTGGGCGCCATCTCACCGACCTCGTCCAGGAAGAGGACGCCGCCATTGGCTTGCTCGATGCGGCCCGGCTTGGCGGCGACCGCGCCTGTGAAGGCGCCACGCTCGTGGCCGAAAAGCTCCGATTCGAGAAGCTGGTCCGGTAACGCCGCGCAATTGATCGCCACGAAGGGACCGTGTTTGCGTCGCGACCCCTGGTGAATGAATCGCGCCACGACCTCTTTGCCCGTTCCAGACTCGCCGGTGAGGAGCACGGTCGTTTCCGTGTGCGCCACTCGCGCCGCGTGCGCCAGGACATCCCGCCATTGCGGCGAGTGGCCCACGACGCGGCGTTGTCCGGTGCGCGATTCGAGCTCGCGGGTCAGCGTGGCCACCTGCGCTTCGAGCTGCGCCGCGGTTTCACGTGCCGCGGCGTCGCGCCGGGCTGCCTCGGCCAGGCGCTGATGCGAGAGCGCCAACGCAAGCAGATCCGCGACGCGTCGAGCGAAATCGAGGTCGGCTTCGGTGAATCGGTCGGACTCTCGAGCGAGGAAGAAGAGGGAGCCAAACACACCGGTCCCGAGCGGCATCGGCACCCGCAGGGCGGACCGCACGCCGAAGCGCCTGAACAGCCGTCCCCGCACGGTGCCCGGCGGGATCTCGCTTTCTACGTCTCGAACGACGTAGGGGTCTCGGTGGAGCAACGCCCGTTCGTCCTCGGTCAGAATCGTCGGTGTCCAGAAGCTCGGATCGTCGACCTGTTCACCGGTCATCGCGTACACCCGAAACGAGCGGCTGTCTTCCGCCCACGACGTCAGCACCAGAATGTCGTGAGGCAGGCCCTCGCGCACCACGTCCGAGACCTGGGTGAAGATGTGGCGGATGTCCAGCGCCTCCGCCATGGTGTGCAGCAGCCGGTCGAGCGTGTCGAGCCGCTCCCGGCGGAGCAGCTCTGTCGCGCGCAGCGAGTCGTGCTGCAGGGCGAGGGACAACACATCGGCGACGGCGTCCATGAGCGACTGATGCTCGCTCGAGAAGGCATCCTCCTGGCTCGACGTAAACCAGATGGCGCCGTCGATGCTTGCCCCTCGGCCCACTGTGGCGACGAGACGCGAGCGGGCGTCTGCGTCTATGACAGGCTGGGCGCCGGCCCCTGAGTCCGCGATGCGATGCCCGGTAACTTCGAACTCGCCATCGGCCCGGACGACGTAGAGGACGACCGACTCGATGCGGTCGAGTCGCAGCAGGTGCAGCCGTTCGAATGGAATGGCCTCGCGGATGACGGCGGCGAGGCGTGGGACGAGGTCGTTGAGCGTCGGAGCGTCCGCCACGAGGCGGCCAACCGCCGCCAGCACAGCAGAGGAGTCCGTTGGGAACATGGGGACGGACCCCAGTATAAGCGTCTGTCTGGACCGAGGCTACGCGGGGATGGAAGGGGGGAGCCTAGTTCGCCATGGCCATCGCCATCTGGCGCTTGCGCGACGCGGAGACGGTCCCGGGCTCGACGAGCAGCCGGAGCGCATATCCCTGAGGCGTGCCCGTTGCCGCCCGACGCGGTCCGACGCGATACACAGCTGACAGAATCTTCCCCTGCTGCAGCGCTGCCGGCACCTCGGGGCAATCGTGCCCGGTTCGTTCGAGTTGAAAGTGGACCAGACGGTAGAGGGGGATTGACGCCGGCGCCTGGCACTCCACAAATGCATCAAATTCGCTGACGTCCTTGGTCACGACGGAAGCGAATCGCAGGACGCCGGCGGCATCGCGCCACGTCAAGCGGCCCCGGAGCTGCACCTTTCGACGGTTGCCGACTCGTGACAGACCGGCGTAGTAGGTCTTGGTAGTGGTCGCAGCAGCTTCGAGCATTGGGGGCTCCATCAAATGGCGGTTGTTGCGCCGGATACCTTCAATGCACGGGCCGCTGTCTTTCACGATTCGTCACTCGGTGTTGCTTGCGAGTAAGTCATTTATTTGCAATTAATAACGGGAGATACTGGTCGAAGCATGTTGTCCGGAAGCTGGATACCTGGTATACATCTCCCTGGATACATGGCTACTCGGTATCCGGACCAGGTAGACATTGAACGGTCAATTGGGTATCTGCCGAAGTATCTGAAATCTGGGTGCTTAGACGCGTCGGACTGCATCCGTGGGCGACGTGCCGGTTTCAACAGATGCCTAGTTCCGCTCGGTATCCGCGGCAACACCGTCCAGGTCCAGTCGCCTCATCTTGAGATACAGCCCCCGTCGCGTCAGACCCAGCAGTCTCGCCGTCTCCGAAATGTTCCCGCCTGTCCTGTCGAGCGTGCCGACAATCAGATCTCGCTCAACCTCTTCGATCGCCACCGCCAGGTTTCGAGGAACCGTAACCGCCGGCAGGGTAGAGGCCCTGACCGAGCCGATCGATGACGGCGGTGCTGACAAGTCGGACGAGAGGTGGTCGGGCTCCACCGTTCCGCGTGATGTGCTCATGGCCACCGCCCGTTGAATCTCGTTCTTCAACTGGCGGACGTTTCCCGGCCACCAGTATCGCGTCAGCACATCGAGTGTCATCGGCGCGAGTTGAACACCCGGCTTGTTCAGCCGTTCGCATGCCTCTCGCAGGAAGAACGTGGTGAGGTGGGGAATTTCCTCCTGTCGGTCCCGCAAGGGTGGCACGTGAATCCGAATCACGCTGAGCCGGTAGTACAGGTCCTCGCGAAACCTGCCCTCCGCAACACGTTGCTCCAGGTCGGCGTTGGTGGCCGCGAGGATCCTGACGTCGACGCGCTGAGGCCGCGCCTCGCCGACGGGCGTGACCTCGCCCTGTTCGAGAAACCGGAGCAGCTTCGGTTGAACGTCAAGGGGAAGATCGCCGACTTCGTCGAGAAACAACGTGCCGTCCCTGGCGGTTCGGATGACACCGGCCTGGTCCGCTACCGCGCCGGTAAAGCTGCCGCGTCGATGACCAAACAGCTGGCTGTCCGCCATGTCGCGTGTCGTGGTCGTGCAGTTGTAGGGGAGGAACGTAGCGGCGGTTCTGGACGAACCTGCATGTATCGCGCGAGCCACGAGGTCTTTACCCGTGCCGCTCTCGCCGGTGATCAAGACGGTGAGGTCGTGGCTCTGCACGCGCTGGATCTGCTCGAGCACCCGATTCATCGCGGCGCTGGCGCAGATGAACCCTGGGAGCAGAGGGTCGAGCGGTCGCTCGCTGATCGGCTCGAGAGGCTGCGGTGGACGGTCGCGCAGCCCGCACAATTCGAAGCCCTGACGAGCAATGGACGCGAACATGCGCAGCCGGCGACTGTCGTTATCCGTTGCGTCGCGAGACACGACCACGGCGCAGGCGCGTGGGCCGTCGTAGTCTTGCCCGAGTGGCTCCGTGAGCACGACACCGTCGCGATGGCTGCGATAGCCCATCGCCGCCGTCTGTCCAATCGTCCGGCCTTCGTCGGCGCTGCATCCAGCCGAGGCGACGAGCCGAAACTCGCCTGCCGGCGTCGCGACGAACACGACCGCTGCGTGTGCGCCGATTGTCTCGAGAAGCGCGGTCGCCGTTTCGCGCGCCAGCAGTCCAGGCAGGACCGACGCTTCGATCAGCCTGCGAACCACCGCATCGTCCGCTTCGCTCGACGAGACGACGGACGGCGCCCCGGAGAACTCCTGCAGTTGCGCCTGCGTTTCGACCGTTTCGGCCAGGTCGCGCCTGGCTCCGAGCGCCTGGAACACCGCGCCAGCGTGACCGAGAAACCGGTCCGCTGACGTGCGGTTGCCTGCTCTCGCCGCGAGACGACCCAGTGCAAGGCTGCTCACGGCCGCCTGGTACCGCTCGCCGAGGAGATCGAACACGCTCTCGCTCTGCGCGAAATCATGATGCGCCGAGGCGGCGCGGCTCGAAAGCTCGTGCACCGTCCCCCGGACGCGGAGGAATTCGCCCCACGCCGCCGGCGTGGCACGAGGGTCGAGCCGGGCCTCGAGAGATGTGAGTCGTCGCTCGGCGTCGCCGATCCGCCCTGCCGCCACGAGCGCCTCGCAGGTGACGATCTCGGCCTGAATCGCCTCTGCCGGCGGGAGCCCCGCGGTCGCCACCAGCAGCTCGGCCTGCCTGACGGCTTCGGCGGGGTCGCCGCGGCGGATGGCGAGCTTCACGCCGAGTACGAGCAGCGACCACTCGTACCAGTGGCTCGAGTGGGTGCCATACGCGCCGTACCCGTCGCTGGCTAGACGAAGGTATTCACCCGCGCGTTCGTAAGACCCGCGCATCATATGGATCTGGGCTAGCGAGTCGTAGACGGCGCCCGTCGTCTCTTGAAACTGCACCGGGCTGCGTACCTCGAGCGTGCGAGTCAGTATTGTCTCCGCGCGGTCGAGGTCGCCGAGCTGCACGAGAATCTGACCCAGCGAGGCCAGCGAGACGGCGAGACCGTGACCGGATCCGAGCGCCTCGTGGAGAGCCACGCTTCGTTCGGCGAGCGCCAACGCCCGATCGAGATGCTTGCGCATGAGCGCGACGTTTGCCTGGTTGTGCGCGACGCCGGCGAGTAGATCGTCGGCGGGAATCGCCTTTGCCAGACGCTCGCACTGGCCGAGAGCGGACTCGGCCTCTTCGCATCGGCCCGATTGCGCGAGGAGCACGGCTGACAGCGAGTGCACGAGCGCGAGATAGCGGCGTTCGCCGGCGGCATGGAGCGCGGCCGCGGCCTGGGTCAGGTGCTCGCGGACGATGCCGGAGTCGCCGACGTGCTTGTAGCAGTGGGCGAGCTCATAGCGCGAGAGGCCGATCGCCCGAGAGTCATGGGCGAGATCCGCATGCTTGAGCGCACGCGCGTGTAACGCGATCGCTCGTGACTTGTCGCCGCGGGCGAAGGCCACCCGGCCATGCAGCCGCCAGAGCATAGACAAGGTCGCGTCGGCGATTGGCTCGCGAATCGTATCGGGAGGTCTTCCAAGGGCGGTCCCGGCCTGGTTGAGGTCGTCCTGCAGCAGCCATGCTTCCGCCAAACCTGCTCGCACGGCCAGTTCGTCGTCCCGATTGAGGGCCCCTGAGCGCAGCAAGGGCGTCAGAGACTTCGCAGCTTCAGCCCCACGCCCGCGTTCGAGCGCCGCACGAGCTCGTCCGAGAATTGAGTGCGTCGTACCGACAGCCACGGTAGAGGATACGAAGTATACAGGTAGTGTCCAGCCTGTTGGCGAGGCGAAATCTAGATAAGTTGGGCGAAGAGCCGCCGAAGGCGCTGCGGATCGCGGCTCGGGGCGCGGACGAGAAGCACCCGCCGGCCGGCTCGCGCCAGGGAGTCGAAGTCGCCTCCGGCTTGGGCGTGTTCGAGAACGCCGAACGAGTATGGCTCGCCCGGAATCAGCAGGTCTTCGTCGGAATCGGCGGTCACGATGACGAATACGCCCGTGTTCGGACCACCCTTGTGGAGCTGACCTGTGGAGTGCAGGTAGCGAGGCCCGTATCCCAGCATCGTGGCGCAGCCCGTCTTCGCCGCCACAGCGGTCCGGAGCTGACGGAGCTGCTCCTGAAAGCCCTCATCGGCCGGCGGCAGGTACGCAAGCAGACCGAAGTAGTCGCCCGGCTGCAGCAGATGCAGGAGGGTGAGTGGTCCTTGGCCATTCAACGTGTGTCTGGCCGCGTCACTCAGTGTGAGCGTGATGCCCTCGACCATCGCATCGGGTTCGGGACGCGGCAGGCGACGTGTCGTAGTGTAGACGTCGAGCAGCGCGCGTGTTGAGGACTTGGCCTGCTGGACGTTCGGCTCGTCGAAGGGGTTGATATCCAGCAAGAGCCCCGCGACGGCGGTACCAACCTCCCAGCGGAAGAACTCGGCCCCGAGTCCGAGGACATTCGGCATGGCGAGGGTCATGACGGGAAGGCCGGCGTCGAACGCGGCGTCCGCCACCTCGGACGCCGCATCGTCCAAAGTCACTCTGACGACGGCGCGGTCGTTGGAGAGAGAGAGAGGGCCGGATTCTCCGACGATCGGGGCAATGCCCTTACCCTCTTTGCCGGTGCTCTCCGCCACGAGCTGCTCAACCCAGAGACCGAACGGCTCCAGCCGAGGTGGGACCGAGAGCACGAGCTTGTCGCGGCCAACCCGCGCGGCCGCCGCCATGAACGCTCCCAGCGACAGACCTGGATTGCGGTGCGGATCATCGACGCGACAGGCTTCGGCCATCGTCCGTGCCGGCCCGACCAGCGCATCGACATCGATGCCCATCATCGCTGCCGGCACCAGGCCGAAGAGGGAGAGCGCGGAGAAGCGTCCCCCGATATCTGGCGGGTTGATGAACACATCCCGGAACCGCCCGTCGATGGCGCGCCGGTGCAGTGCGGTGTCGGGGTCGGTGATCGCAATCATGCGAGAACCAGGTTCCGCCACACCGGCGTCGTTGATGCGACGAAGGGCCTCGGCAGCCAACACGTTCGGTTCGATGGTCGAGCCGGATTTGCTCGCGATCACAAAGAGCGACGACTCCGGGCGAGCCATGGCGGCACGGACTGCGTCGGGATCGACCGAATCCAACACCGTGAATCGCGGAAAGCCCGAGGCGACTCCGATGACCGCGCGCAGTACCTCCGGCGCCAGACTCGAGCCGCCCATGCCCAGCAAGACGATGTCCGTGATGCCGCTGTTGCGGAACGACGCCGAGTACGTGCGGAGTCGAGGAAGCTGCGGATCGATCGTCGCGATCGCGTCCAGCCACCCCAATCGATTGGCCACCTTTTCCTGCACGGAAGGGTCGGCGCTCCAGAGATCCAGGCGTCGTGTCCACAGCGCGTCCGCAACCTTGCGGTCGTGCAAACTGGCGTAGGCGTCGTTGATCGCTCCATGGAGCGAGCCGGGGTGGGTCGTGAAGGTCACAGGGGTACAATGATACGAAATGGCATTGGAACGGTCCGGGAGGCTCGCGAGAGTCCTGTGCGCATTCCTGACCACCCTGACAGTCGTCGTCGCTGGGTGCTCCGACTCGGAGGCGCCGAGGTCTGATGCGGATGTTCGGGCGGCGACTGGGGCGGCGGTCCGTCCGCAGCCAGAGCCGGAGCGTTCGCGAGCGCGGATCGTATTTCTCGGCGACAGTCTCACAGCCGGACTCGGGTTGCCACGAGAGCAGTCGGTACCGTCGCTGATTCAAGAGCGGCTGCTGACGGAGGGCTTTCGCTACGACGTGGTGAACGCGGGGGTGTCGGGCGACACGTCGGCCGGTGGGTTGAGCCGGCTGGACTGGTCGATCGAGGGTGACGTGGCCGTGCTCGTGCTCGAGCTCGGCGCGAACGACGGCCTCCGCGGCCTCCCGGTCGCACAGCTCAAGCGCAACCTGACCGAGATCATCACGCGCGCCAAACAGCGCGGTATTGCTGTTGTTCTTACGGGCATGGAGGCGCCCCCCAACTACGGCGCGGCGTACACGTCCGAGTTCCGGCAGGCCTATCGCGATCTGGCCGAGGAGCACGACGTGGTGTTCGTGCCGTTCTTCCTGGACGGGGTTGCGGGCATCGCCTCGCTGAACAACGCCGACGGAATCCACCCGAACGCCGAAGGCGCAACGATTATCGCGCAGCGTCTCTGGGGTGTTCTCGAGCCGCTCCTCGAGAAGCACGACCAATGATCGATCTGCGCGGCGTGTCGAAGACGGTCGACAGCGGCGGCCGTCCCCTGACGATTCTGCATGCGCTCGACCTGTCGATTGCGTCCGGCCAGTTCGTGGCCGTCGTGGGTCCGTCGGGCAGTGGCAAGTCCACGCTCCTGGGCCTGCTGGCTGGCCTCGATGCCCCGAGCACGGGCCAGATTCTCATCGATGGCGTCGACATCACCACCCTCGGTGAAGACGAGCTGGCGAGATTGCGCGGCGAGAAGATCGGCTTCGTCTTCCAGTTCTTCCACCTCGTGCCTGCGTTGACCGCCTTCGAGAACATTCTGGTGCCGATGGAGATCGCGGGGCGCCGCGACGCCGTCGCGCGCGCGCGGCAGCTTCTGGACGAAGTGGGGCTGTCGGACCGTGGCCACCACTACCCGTCGCAGTTATCCGGGGGCGAGCAGCAGCGTGTCGCGATCGCGCGCGCGCTCGCCAACGATCCACCGATCGTGCTCGCCGACGAGCCCACCGGTAACCTGGATTCATCGACGGGCCGTCACATCATCGAACTGCTCCTCGCGGTGCGGCGCATCCGGCACTCGACGCTCGGTACTGGTGACCCACGATGTCGAGCTGGCGGCCTTGGCTGACGCACGGCTCGTGCTGCGCGACGGACGGCCGGTCGCGCCGCCGGTGGAGGTGCTCCGATGATCTTCGTTCTGCGGATGGCGTGGCGCGAGATCCGGTCGTCGTGGCAGCGGCTGCTGTTCTTCTTCGTGTGTATCGCGATTGGCGTCGGGTCGATCGTCGCGCTGCGCTCGGTCATTCAGAGCGTTCGTGTCGCTCTGGCCGGAGAAGCTCGGACCCTCCTGGGAGCCGACGTGGCGCTGCAGACCAACCGTCCCTGGACCGACGTGGTCCTCGAGGCGCTCCGGTCCGAGGAGCGCGCGGGACGCATTACGCTCCGTTCGGAGGCCGCCGAGATTCCCACCATGGTGCGGCCGGCGGACCCGCTGAAGGTCGCGACGCGAATCGTGGAACTGCGGGCCGTGGGACCGGAGTTTCCGTTGTACGGATCGTTGGTGCTCCGTGAGGGCACCTACGCGCACGCGCTCGTGGCCGGTCGCGGCGCTCTCGTGCGGCCGGAACTCATGGCGCAGCTCGGGCTGGAGGTCGGCGATGACATCCTGATTGGAACGGAGACGTTCGAGATTCGTGGAGTCATCACCGCCGAGCCCGGGCGTCGTATCGGAGCGTTCACGCTCGGCCCACGCGTGATCATCGACCGCGCCGACCTCGAAGCGACCGGCCTGCTTGTGTTCGGCACCCGGGCCTCGTTCCAACAGCTGCTCCGTGTCCCGGAGGACGAGGGAGCGCAGCTCGTCGAGGACCTGCGCGAGATGTTCGCCAATGAGTTCGTCAACGTGCGCTGGTATCGCCGCTCCGAGGACCAGATGGGCGAGAACCTGACGCGCGCCGAGAACTACCTGAGCCTGGTCGGACTGGTCGTCCTCATTCTCGGGGGCATCGGCGTGTCGAGCGTGACGCGCGTGTTCGTCCAGCAGAAGGTCAAGAGCATCGCCATTCTCAAGTGCATCGGCACGACGTCATCACAGATGCTCGCCATCTACATGACCCAGGTGTTACTTCTGGGCGTGGCCGGCAGCGCCCTGGGCGTCGCGATGGCCGCGGGAGTGATGGCCGCCGTGCCGACGTTCGTCGGCGACCTCACCGAGCTGATGCACGTGGAGTTCGGCCTTACCGGCGCCGCCGTCGTACAGGGCTTTGCGATTGGTCTGCTCGTGTCGATGTTGTTTTCGCTCGTTCCGCTGCTCGACGTGCGGCACGTCAAACCCTCGCTGCTTTTACGGCATGACATGCCCCCGCCGGCTGGAATCGATTGGCTGAAATGGACGGTGACCGCCGGTGTGGCGGTGGCGCTCGTGGCCGTGGCGGCGTGGCAGGCCGGGTCCCTCGAAGTAGGTCTGATGCTGTCTGGGGGCTTCGTGGCGACGGCATTCGTGCTGCACCTGGCGGGTGCTCTGTTCGTGCGTGCGATTCAACCGCTGCGGCACGCGAAGTCATTCGCTCTGCGGCAAGCCGTGCTGCGCATCGCGCGGCCCGGCAATCAGACGAGAGTCATTCTGCTGGCCGTTGGCCTGGGTGCCTTTTTCATCCTGGGCGTCCGGACGCTGCAGGTCAATCTGCTCAGGGACTTCGCCATCCAGGCCGGGCCCGAAGCGCCCGACATGTTCCTCATCGACATCCAACAGAGCCAGCGCGATCAGGTCGCGGCCTTCCTGGACGCGGCCCGCGGATCGCGTCGCGCCGCCAAGATCATTCCGACGCTGCGCGCGCGCGTCGTGGCCGTCCGTGGCCAGGACATGGATCTGGATAGTTACGAGGCGGTGCGCGGTCGAGGGCTGGCGCGGGAGTACACCGTCACCTATCGGTCTCAACTCGAGGGGAACGAAGAGATCATCGAGGGGGAATGGTGGGGTGACGGGCCGTTCGAGGGCGAGCCGGAGGTGTCGATCGAGGAACGGTTCTCCGACCGCGATACGGACGGCAACTTTCGGCTTGGTTCGCGCATCCAGGTCGGCGACCAGATGCAGTTCGACGTCCTCGGTCGCATCATTACGGCGCGCGTCTCGAGCGTGCGCCGGGTCGACTGGCAAGATTTCCGTGCCGGCGGCTTCATGTTCGTGTTCCGCCCGGGCACATTCGACGGAGCGCCGCACACTTACATCTCCACCCTCCAGGGACCGCTGAGCCCGGACGAGCGGGTCGCGCTGCAGTCGTCGCTCGTATCCCGGTTCCCGAATGTCTCTGTGATCGACCTTCGCGAGATTCTTCAGACGGTCCAGGCGCTCGTCAACAACGTCACACTGGCGGTGACGGTCGTGGGCGCGCTCGTGCTTCTGAGCGGTGTGCTGATCCTGGTTGGTGCCGTGTCGATGACGAAGTTCCGTCGCGTGTACGAAGCGGCCATCCTGAAGACGCTGGGCGCCAGCAGTCGGTTGATCGTCGCGATGCTCGTGCTCGAGTACGGAGTGCTCGGCGCGATTGCCGGCACGGTCGGCGGTCTGGGCGCCATCGCGCTCAGCTGGGGTGTGGCCCGATACGCGTTGGATCTGCCCTGGGAGGCGACGCCCGGCATCACGATCGTCGGAATCGTCGCAACATCGGTCATCGTGGCGACCGTCGGCGTGCTCGCCAGCCTCGACGTATTGCGGCACAAGCCGCTTGCGACGCTACGCGCTGAGTAAGCTAAGATTAGAGGTTCTGGAGAGTTGAGTTCATGAACGTGGAGACCTACCGAGAAGCGCTGCTTCTGAAGCGCGGCGAGCTCGTCGGCGGGCCGGGCGCGAAGCCGCTGCAGTGGACGATGGAGAACAATTCCGGTCGCCAGGGCGACATGGCCGATCAGGCGACGGGAACGAACGAAGTCCATATCCACCTGAAGCTCAAAGAGACAGACGCGAAGATTTTGCAGGCCATCGAGGAGGCACTCCTGAGGATCGACAAGGGCGTCTACGGGGTGTGCCGCGACTGCTCGGAGCCGATCGCGCCGGCGCGACTGAACGCGATCCCATGGACGCGGGTCTGTATCGCCTGCAAAGAGAAACAGAAGGCATAGTCACATCCGTGAAGCCCAACGAACTGCAAGAGATCCTGACGGACTTTGCCGCCGACCGGTTGGCGATTCTCGAGCGTCACGAGGCCGGTGCACGGGTCGTGAGCCACTACGACTTCAACAACACCTATCAATACGTCATCAGTCGGGAAGAGACGCACCTCACCTGGCTGCAGTCAGCACTCGCCGAGTTGGGTGTCGCCCAGCCGAAGGCATCGAGCACGATGGTCGTTCCCGCGGCGGAGGCGAAACGCGCGAAGGGGGATGGTGCGACCGCGTTTCGGGCCATCCTCGAAGACGACGCGCGGACGCTGGGGGAGTTCATGAAGAGTTGGCGCCCGCGTGTGGCCGCGATGACGCACGCGCGGCACCGAATCATGCTGGACGTCGTTCTTGGCGAGTCGCGCGAACACCAGCGCCTCTTCGAGCAGGGAGCCGCGGGGTTCGAGGACCTGCTGGGCCGACGCACGTCGGACGCCGTGCGACGGGGGAGCGTCCTCCCAGCGCGGTGGATGGAGTAGCCTGGTCCGCGTCGCCATCGCCCTCGGCAGTAACCTGGGCGATCGGGAGCGCTACCTCCACGAGGCGCTCGCCTCGCTCGCCGCCGTGGTTCGTGAACTTCATGTCTCGACCTTTCACGACACCGATCCAGTTGGCGTAGGGGACCAGCCACGCTTTCTGAACGGCGCCGCGATTGGGACCACCGATCTGAGCGCGCGCGACCTCCTCGACACGCTTCTGGCAATCGAGCTTCAGTCTGGGCGTGTACGACCCTATCCCGGCGCGCCGCGAACGCTCGATCTGGACCTGATCCTGTACGGAGACGCCGTGATCGACGAGCCCGGGTTGATCGTCCCGCATCCCCGCTTTCGCGAACGCGCGTTCGTACTGCGCCCGTTGTCCGAGATCGCGGCGGACTGGATCGATCCCGTGACGGGATGGACGGTGGGGGACCTGGCTGGGAGCTTCTAGCCGGTAGCCGGTAGCCGGTAGCTGGTGGCCGGTGGCTGGTGGCTGGTTGTAATTCACGCCGAACTATGTTCACAATATGTGAATAAATGGGCCGGCAGTACCTTACCGACTTCGAGCTGATGATCCTGCTCGCGATTCTTCGCGTCGGGAAAGACAGCTATGGCGTGCCAATCGCCCGCGAGATCGAAGTCACCGGCGAACGGCCGGTGCTTCTCGGAGCGGTCTATGCCGCACTGGATCGGCTGGAGGTGCGCGGGTTGGTGTCGTCCAGGGTGGGCGAGCCAACGGCCGAGCGTGGCGGTAGGGCCAAACGATACTTCACCGTTACGGCACCAGGCGTGCGCGCCGTGCAGGAGACACAGCGGGCGCTTACGGCTCTTTCAAAGGGCATTGCCGTGCTGAAAAGACGGCACGCATGACTCGCTCGAGCCGTCCCCCGGCCCTGCCGCGTCTGCTCCTCGATCATCTTGTTCCCCACAACACTGCGCTGGCCGGTGACCTCGAAGAGGAACATCGACGCCGCAGATCCGCGTGGTGGTACTGGCAGCAGGCGCTGGCTGCGATTGCGGTCCACATCACCACCGGCATCCTGACTCACAAGCTGGTCGCTGTCCGTGCAATCGTGACCGGTTGGACAGCACTGTGGCTGTTCTCTTTCATCGGCGTCGAGATCAACCGCTTCATGTCGGGCTGGCTCCTGGACCGCCTCATTCTGGTGTTCTGGACCCACCCGTTTCCGATGATGTGGGCAACGCAGTTGTGGTTCCGTCCTGCGGTGGCGCTCGGTTTCCTCGTGAGTGGGTGGGTCGTGGGGCAGTTGCATCACACCAACCGTTCGGCCATGGTCTTGGCATTTGCCGCGACGGCAGTGCTCTGGACTCTGTACGGCGACGTGCAGGCGGTCGTGACGCGGAACACCCCGACTCCATATCCACTGGTCGACCTACTGTTTGCACCGCTACCGCTGCTGATCGTCGTGGGAGGCCTGTGGGGTCCGCGAATCGGCCGATGTGGGGTTTGCCAACGACCATCCTGATCGATCGGGGCGGAAACGTTGCGAGCCGACGGTCTGGAATCGGCTCGAAGGAACAATTCGAGCGAGATGTGAAGCCGCTGCTTTAGCCAGCCGGTAGCCGGTAGTTGGTGGCTTGGCCACTGGTGAATGTAGAGCGCAGGCTTCAGCCTGCGCGTGAATCGGCAACGTCGATGTGAAAATCGTTCTTGAGTTGTGTCCGTCGGTGGTCGAGGTTCCCGACGACCGAGACATTCTTGACGAGCTATCAGCCACCGCCTTCCGGTCTGCCAGCTAACCGCAACACCAACCTGGAAAGACTTGACGCATCCCTGGAGTTTCCGCGTTGCAACTTCAGCACAATCTCGCTCGGGGCCCGTTCAATCGAACGGGCACGGAGCTGCGCACGGTCTTGCACCTGGTTGCAGGATGACTGGTGCGGGCTCGTTTCACGATCTCAAGGTGTGGCGCGAGGCGATGGTGCTGTGGAGGACGTGTACCGGGTTACCTCTCGGTTTCCGGCGTCAGAGCGCTTCGGTCTGACGGCGCAACTGCGACGCGCGGCGGTATCGGTCGCATCGAACATTGGTGAAGGGAAGCGTCGCCAGAGGCAACGAGCCTTCCTGTATCACTTGGACATCGCTCTTGGATCGCAGGGGGAGATCGAGGTCCAAGTCGAGATCGCTGACGTCTCGGCTTCATCGGGGAGGATGACTTCAGGCGGGTGATGGACCGTGTCGCCGAGATCGGACGAATGCTGAACGGCCTGATCGCATCAATGCAAGACAGTCGGTAGTTGACAGCCCGCAGAAACGGGTTAGTTTTCTTCACCGGCTACCGGCTACCGGCTACCGGCTACCGGCTACCGGCTACCGGCTACCGGCTACCGGCTACCGGCTACCGGCTACCGGCTACCGGCTAGGAGTGCGTGGCGCCCTTCCGCAGCCCGGCAAAGCCCTCTTCGAACAGCGTGTAGACCGCCGGTACCAATACCAGCGTCACCATGGTGGAGACCAGCAGACCGCCGATGACGACGCGTGCGAGAGGCGCCTGGAGCTCGCCGCCCTCGCCGAGGCCGATCGCCATGGGCACCAGCCCGAGCATGGTGGCGATCGAGGTCATGAGAATCGGACGGAGCCGCCGGCGACCGCCCACCTCAACGGCTTCGCGGAGCGGCATGCCGTCGCGACGTCGCAGGGTGTTGATGTAGTCCACCAGCAGGATCGCGTTGCTGACGACAATGCCGGCCAGCATGATGACGCCGATGTACGCCTGCATGCTGAACGACGTGTTGGTGAGGAGCAGACTCCCGACCACCCCGAGGCCAGCCACGGGAATGGAGAACATGATGATGAACGGGTCGCGGAGCGATTCGTACTGCGACGCCATCACTGCGTAGACCAGCAGGACCGCCAGAATCAGCACCAACCGAAGCTGCTCGAACGAACGTGCCTGTTCCTCGACCTCTGCTCCAAAGCCAACCGCGAAGTCCGGCGGCACGCGTACCTGGTCAAGCCGTGCCTCGACGTTGGCGATCGCCTCGCTGAGGCTCGTCTCGATATCCGCGTTCACGCGGGTGATGCGCTCCATGTTCTTGCGATCGATTTGCACGGGGCCGGCGTCGCGTCCCACGGCAAGCAGGTTGCGCGCGGGGACCACCTGTCCGGTTGGCGTGCTGACGAGCACGTCGCCGATGTCTGCAATGCCTTCACGATCAGCCTGGCGCAGCCTGACCACAACCGGGTATTCGTTGCCGCGCTCCCGGAACTGCGCCGCCTGGGTCCCGGCGACGTTGGTCTGAATCGTACTCGTGACGCTCTGTGGCGTCATTCCCAGCATGGCGGCCTTCGGACGATCGACGCGAATCGTGATCTCAGGACGACCCTCGTCGCGTCCCAGTCGCACGTCGGCGATGCCTGGCGTGTTCTCCATCATGACGCGCGCCTCTTGCGAGATCCGGCGGGCATCGTCGATATCGTCGCCGCGAATCTCGAGTGCAAGTCTGCTGTCGACGCCGCCTCCCAGAAGGAAGTTCAGCTGGAAGTTTCCGCCGGCCGGGTTGGCGCGGACCACGACGCCCGGCAGCCCCGAGAGCTGGCGTCTGAGCTCCTGGGCAATCTGATCGCTCGTCCGAAGACGATCGTCCCGGGGGACGAGCTTGATGTTGATTTGCCCGCGGTTGCTGTTCCCGCCGCCGCCCCAGCCGCCGCCCCCGCCGCCCCCGCTCGTGATGACTGTCGTGGCCTCGGGGACGAACTCTCGCACCATCTCCTCGAGACGCAGCATGACCGCCTCGGTCCGTTCCATGCGCGTTCCAATCGCGAGCTCGGCGTTGACGTTGACTTCACCCTCGTCGGTCTGGGGCAGCAGCTCCGTCGAGAGCAGGGGGTAGAGAAACACGGCCAGCAAGACAGAGCCAACTGCGCCGGCGAGTACGGTGGGCCTGTGGGCCAACGCCACGTGGAGCGCCCTTCGGTACGCTTCATCGATGCTGTCGAGGAAACGTTCGCTGGCACGATAGAAGCGCCCAATGATGCCCGTTCGCGCGGCATCTTCGTCCGGGGTGGTCAGCCAGCGGGAGCAGAGCACCGGCACGATGGTCACCGCGACGAAGAGCGACATCGCGAGCGAGAACATGACGACGATCGAGAGCTGACCGAAGAGGATGCTCGACGTTCCCGAGAGGAACAGCAGAGGAATGAACACGGCGATGTGGGTCAGTGTGGCCGTGAGAATCGCGGACCAGACCTCTTCACTGCCATCGATGGCGGCGGTCATCTTGTCCTTGCCCATGTGCAGATGCCGATGGGTGTTCTCGAGCACGACAATTGCGGCGTCGACGATCATGCCGATGCCCAGCGCGAGGCCGCCGAACGTCATGGTGTTCAGCGTGTAACCGCCGAAGTAGAGGAGCGCGAACGTTCCGATCACCGAAACCGGAATGGACGTAGAGACGATCAAGGTGGAGCGGAAGTCGCGGAGAAACGCGAAAATGATCAGCACCGACGAGTCCGCCCCCCACGAGCGCGTGCTCCTGGACGTTCGTGATGGCCCGTTCGATGAACGTGGACTGGTCGTTGGTGACCACCATCCTGATGCCAGGAACTTCCTGGTTGATCCGCTCCATCTCGGCCTTGATCCCGTCGGCGACGGCCACGGTGTTCTCGCCGGTCTGCTTGTTGACGCTCATGCGGACGCCCGGGCGTCCGTCGATTCTGAGGAACTGGCGACGGTCCTCGGTCGCATCGATGACCTCCGCAATGTCGCGCACGTAGATCGGCACGCCGTCCCGGGTCATGACGACGAGATTGCGGATATCGTCGAGGCTCGTAAATTCGCCCTGGCTTCGGACGAGATAGGTGGAATCGCCCTGCGTTACCTCGCCGAGCGGGGTGTTCTGGTTCTCCTGGCGGAGCATCTGGACCACCCGGTCCACGGACAGGTTGAGGGCGGTGATCTTCTCCTTCGACAGCTCTACGTGGATCTGGCGCCGGAGGCCCCCGTTGATCGTGATGGCCGCCACGCCCGGAACCCGCTCGAGCCGCGTGGAGAGCTCGTTCTGCGCGATCTCCCGGAGCGTGACCGGGTCGAAGTCCCCTTCGACCGCCAGATTGATGATCGCCTGGGCGCTCGAGTCGGCCTTGAAGATCTGAACGGCCTCGGCGTTCTCAGGCATTCGGCCCCGGACACGGTCAACGCGGGTTCGGACCTCGTCCAGCGCCTCGCTCATGTCGGTTCCCCAGCCGAAGTTCAGCCGAACCTGACTGCGACCTTCCTGTGACGACGAGGTTACCTGCTCCAGGCCGGCGACCGCGCTGACTGCTTGTTCGAGCGGGCGGGTGATGAGCTGTTCGATCTCGAGCGGTCCTACGCCGGGGTAGTTCACGCTCACGCTGATGGTCGGCAGCGCGAACTCTGGCATCAGATCGACCGGCAGTCGCGTCAGCGAGATCGCGCCGAGCAGCACCACGACGGAGCTCAGCATGAACATCGTGACGGGCCGATGGATGGCGAGGCGAGGAATGCTCATGAGGGGCCCTTATCTGAAGTTCATGCAAGATTCAAAATGCAAAGAGTGCACAAGTCGAGAACGTACCAAGCCTACTGCGTCGTCGAACCTGGAGGCGCACCAGCGCCGGCGGCGCCTTGGCCGCGTCGACCGCCGCCGCCGCGGCGGGCGCCTTCGAGAGGAGCGCTCGTCCCGCCATTCGTCCGATTCACTCCCGTACCGCGAGCGGTCCCGTCCGTCGCACCTGAAGGACCGTCGTCTCCCGCGGCACTGTCTCCATCCAGACCTGCAGCCGAACCGGCAATGAGCACACGGTCGCCCTCGCGGAGGGCCGCCGCACCGACAGTGACAACGCGGTCGCCTTCGGCGAGGCCCTGCAGAATCTCTACCTGCGCATCCTGGTCGATGCCGACCGACACCGCTCTGAACGACACCGTGTCGTTCTCCGCCGCGAGGAACACACCCCGCCGGCCTCCGAGGTCGATCACCGCGTTCGCCGGGACAACCAGGGCGTCCTTGCGTTCATCGGTCGTCACCGTGACCCGCGCGTACATGCCAGGCTTCAGGCGAAACCCCGGGTTGGGAATCTCGATCTCGATGGACGCCGTCCGCGTCGCGGGGTCGAGGACGGGAGCGACCCTCGCGATACGTCCGACGAATGTCTCGCCCGGGAACGCGTCGACCTCGACCGTCGTGTCATCGCCCGTTCTGAGCTGATCCAGATCCTTTTCGACGATGTTCGCGACCAATCTGACGCGACCGATATCCACCACATCGACGACCGGTGCGTTCTGACCCACGAATGCGCCGGGATCGACAGCGCGGCGAGCGACGAAACCATCGACTGGAGAAACGATGACCGTATTCGTGAGGTTGATCCGCAGCTCGTCGAGCCGTGCCGTGGATTGATTGTTCTGCGCGCGCGCCAGGTCGAGCTGGGCGACGGCCGATTGGTACCGTGATTCGGTATCGTCGAGCGTCTGTTTGGGCAGGAGCTGTCGCGCGAAGAGGCTCCGCGATCGCTCGGCGTTGGTCTGGGCGAGCTGCAGGTCTGCCTCGCGCTGCCGGATAGTGGCACGCGAGACTTCGAGCGCCGCTTCCTGCTGCTTGACCTGCTCTTGCAGCTCGAAATCTTCTATCTTGGCGATTCGCTGTCCGCGCGAGACGCGATCGCCAAGCCGGACCGAAATGTCCTGAAGCCGACCGGCCGCCCGGGGTACGACGGCGACCGTCGCGTCTCCAACCAGGTTGCCGACCACGACGAGCTGCTGCATGACCGAGCCGCGCTTCGCCGTGGCGACCTCCACGGTCATGGGGCCAGCCGGCCCTCGACCGCCCCCACCGAATCCGCCGCCGCCACCGCCGCCGGGCGCGCCGCCTCGACCGCCGGCTGCACCGGCCCCGGCGCCCTCCGCCTGGGCAGGATCACGACTGGACTGACCGGTGTAGAACGCAATCACTGCCACCGCGAGCAGCAGACCGAAACCGAGCGCGACTTTTTTCATGTGTTGCGGGACCGTCCGGGCTCTCGAGCCAATTTAGTTGCCAACGCCGCCGCCACCGCCGGCATTGATGGCCGTGATACCGGCACCCCGGTTCGCCGGCGCTTCCTGAGCGCGCTCGAAGTCCACCAGCGCGCGGCGATAGTCGAGCAGCGCGCGTAGTTCAGAGCTCTGGGAAGTTATCAGGTCGCGCTGTGCCTGGACCACGAAGAAATTTGTCGAGAGGCCAACGTCGAAACGGCTCTGCTCGGCCTCGAGCCGGGTCTGCGCCAACTGCCGGGCGACCAAGGCCGCTTCGTACCGCGTGAGTCCGCTTTCAACCTGGAGGGCGGCGTTGGTGACGTCGGTGGCGACCTGGAGTTCGAGCGCTCGCAACTGCGCGGCCGACTGACTGAGCTGCACGCGTGCGCGCGCATAGTTCGCGTCCGCCGCACTGCCGCCGAGCGGATATGCCACGTTCACCTGGACGTTCCACGTGGGGTAGTCGCGGGCCGTGAGCGTGCGCAGCGCGTCAGGAAATCCACCGGGGATCTCTCCGATGACGGAACTGCCGAGGCCGGAGCCCTGACGAATGAATTGGGTGCCGCCCAGCCCCTGCGCGCCGTAGTTGGCCAACAGGTCGACGGAGGGCAGCTGCTGATTGCGCATCAAGGCTACCGTGGTGTCGTTGGCCATGATCTGTCGGCGGCCCTGTTCCAGGTCCGTCCGATTGCCCAATGCCTTGAGCACGGCGCCTTCGACGTCGAGCGGCTCGGGCGAGAAGACGGGGCGATCGGTGGGGTTCACCGAGGCTCGCCAGAGCGGATCATCGGTACCATTGACGATGAGCCGTTTGAGCGAGAGTTCAGCCGTCCGCCACGTCGCCTCGGCCTGTGCCACGATCTGCCGCCGGGTGGCCACCTCCGCTTCCGCTTGCACGACGTCCAGCGGCGCCATCGTCCCGATCTCCACACGCGCGCGGTTGTCTTCCACGAGTTTTTCGGCCAGGGCGAGGGAGCCGTGGGCGACCTCGGTCGCCTCGATAGCGTAGAGCAGTTCGAAGTACGAGTTGCGGACGAACGCGAGCGTCGTCGCGATCGTCCCGCGGAGCTGAATTTCGGAGATATCGCGGTTGATTGCGGTCACGCGCAGCTGTTGTCGGTTGACGTCGATCGAAAAGCCGCGCAGCAGAGGCTGGGTGACCGCGAGGTTGAAGTTGGACGTGAACGTCGGGTTGAAGTTCGCGAAGATGTTCGACGTGACCTGTTTGTTGTTGTTGAACTGAAACGCGAAGTTGCCGCCGCCCCATTTCAGCGACTGCACGATCCCAGCGTTGTAGGTCGTGGTGTCGTTCTGGACGATCGTGCCGCCGTTGAGCTGGTTCGTGGGTGCCTGCACGACGGCGCGCTGGCCGAACTGCGAGGTCAAGGTCGGGCGATACCCCGCCAAGATCCTCGCGATGTTCAGGTCGAAGGTCTGCGGGTTCAGGCGCTCGACCGCCAACTCCAGGTTGCGCTCGAGCGCACGGGTCGTGGCCTCCTGG
This sequence comes from uncultured Acidobacteriota bacterium, assembly GCA_963827515.1. GTDB lineage: Bacteria > Acidobacteriota > Vicinamibacteria > Vicinamibacterales > UBA2999 > JABFSA01. The sequence goes on from CAWHBF010000025.1 coordinate 434,949, forward strand.
AGCGTCAGATCCACTGACGTACCCGGAGGTAGAGGCGGCACCGTCGGACGGGTCTGGTTCGCCGCCGCCTCGGTCTTGGCGACGACGAATTGCTGTCCGGCGAGGCGCGCGATCTCCTCGAGCCGGGCGCGTTCGGTGGTGTCCTGGGCGAACGCGGGGGCTGCCGTCGCGAGGTACAACACGCTTGCGACAGTACGAGCCAACCCAGGATGGAGCTTTCGGGCAGGCGAACGAAAACATGTGTTCGTCATGATCATGAAACGACGTATTGCACCGCTCAGCGCTGGCGCCGCTCAGGTGTGCGCTGTCGCCGCTGGTCGGCGAGGGCGGTGAACTTGGCCCATTGGTCGGCGGTCAGACTGCGGCGCATCCGAAGCAGCATCACCGTGCGGGTCTTGTTGAGCTCGGCTCGAGCCGTCTCCACGGTCCCGACGTAGTCCATCACGGAGGTGTCATCGCCCTTCTCGACCCGTCGGTCGAACTCCTCCTCAGCAGCGTCGAGCGCCAGCATGCGCTGGCGCAGGACGGGTTGCGTTTTCTGGAAGATCTCCTCGAGTCGGGTGCTCTGCTCTGGGGTAAGCCCCAATTCAGTCCGGAAGCGCTCGTCATTCCACCACTTGCCGCGCTGCGCCAGGGCCGGGTCGGCGAAACCCGCCAGCAGTGTGGCCACGACGACGCCCCGTGCGAAGAATTTCGAGATCCTCATAGCTCGCCTGTCTGAGAATACGCCGAACTCGCATGAGCCGTTTACTGCCATTGTTACAGGTAGATACGAATATCGCCGCCCTGGCGAGCGGTGCCGATTCCGCACGGCCGGTCGATCGGGCCCAGCGGGCCTAGGAGGTTCCGTTCGCCAGCTCATCCAGGCGGCGAATGGCGATGCCCATCAGGTTGTCGGGTGTCGAGGCTCCGGACGTCAACCCTATCGTCACGAGTCCCCCGGGGATCCAACCTGTGGCCGTCGTCTCCCGTAGGCTGCCGACCGGCTTGTGGCGGATCTCGTCTGCGGACACGAGGCCGGCTGGATCGGCGATGTGGTAGGTCGGGACCCGCTCTGCACAGATACGCGCCAGGTTGTAGGTGTTGCTGCTGTTCAGGCCGCCGATGACCAACATCAGATCGACCGTGTGCTGTTCGAGCAGCGCCAGTACGGCGTCCTGCCGATCTTGCGTCGCGCTGCAGATCGTGTCGAAGGCCCGAAAGCGCGCGGGCAGATCTGCGTCACCGTAGCGGTCTCGCATCGCCGCGCGAATCATCCCGCCAATCTCGAGCGATTCCGAGCTGAGCATCGTGGTCTGGTTGGCGCAGCCGACGCGCTGGAGGTCGCGGTCGGGATCGAATCCTGGCGACGCGGCGTGTTCGAAACGCGTCCGAAACTCGGTGGGATTTCCACCCGAACGGATGTACTCGCAGACGATGTCCGCTTCCTGACGATCGAGCACGACGAGGTACTGACCGGTGCCCGTGTTCAAGGCCTGTGACGCGGTGGCGCGGGTTTCTTCGTGACGGTACTTGCCGTGGATGATCGACGTGAAACCCTCTTCGGCGTATCGCTTCACGTTCTTCCACACGTTCAGGACCGACCCGCAGGTGGTGTCGACGAGCGTACAACCTCGTTGCTGGAGCGTGGAGAGCAATTCAATCGTGACGCCGAACGCCGGCAGGATCACCACGTGATCGGCGTTCAGCCGTTCGATGGATTCACCTTCGTCGCTGAGAAAACGAATGCCCTGGGCACGAAGCTCCCCGTTGACGTGCGGATTGTGAATGATCTCGCCGGTGAGGTACACGACCTGGTCGGGGAATCGCACTCGGGCCTGGTACGCGTAGTCGACCGCTCGATCGACGCCGTAGCAGAACCCGAACTCGCGGGCGAGATGGACGGTCAGGCGCCCGGAGGAATACTGAAAACCGTTGTTCTTGACGAGATCGACGAGTTCGCTGCGATAGCTCGACGCGAGTACGCCGGCGACTTCGTGCTTGAGGTCGAGGCCTTTCCGGAAAATCAACGGTGGCACTACGGCGCTGAAACCTCCCAGGCGAGCGGTGTCAGGTCGTGGAGGGGCTGCAATGTCGTGCCGCTGGTGCCATCGATGGCCATCTCCAGCCGGCCCAGGAATTCCTCCTCGGACATGGTCGTGGAGACGGTCTGCACGGTGACGGCTTCAGGGCTCACCGGCGCGAACGAAGATTGGCGCGCGCCCGAGCGAAACACGGGGGCGTAGTGGCCCGCCAAGATGCCGATGAAGACCCCTGCCGCGGCGGCTCCGGCGACCCAGCGCATCCCCGGGCGGGCCCGAAGTGGTCTCGGTTGGTGCATGTGGCCGGCGGGGAAGGTCACCACCTTTCCGGGACGGCCCTCCTGCTCGAGTCGCAGCAGGATTCGTGTCTTCTGCCGTGCGAGGCGCTCAGGCGTGAACACCGCGTCGGCCTCGGCGACCGCCACGCTCGTCGTCGCGACGAGCAACTGCGACAGGTCGGCCCGGCGCGCCGCACACACGGAACAGGCGCCCAGATGCTCTCGCTCTGTCACGCTGGGGGAGCGATCGAGAGATACCTCGATGAGCCGGTCGTCGGACAGATGCGGATGTTGCGTCATCTCGTACGCTCCCGTTCGAGGAGGCCTCGGAGTTTCCGGATGGCTCGGAACAGGTGCACGCGGACCGTGGGCTCGCTCAGGCCCAGCGCCTGACTGACCTCGGCCGCGCTCTGCCCGCCGATCTGGCACAACGTAAATACGGCGCGCTGCCGCTCCGGCAACTGCGCAACGGCCGCGGCGATCTGTCGACCGCACTCGGTCGCCAGCAGTCGATCTTCCGGGTTCGGTTGGGGCTCGACCGGCTCGCGCGTCGCGACCTCGGTTGACGGCGAGGCCGGGAGCACCCAGCGCAGTCGGCGCGCGCGCGCCTTTCGGAGATCGAGACATCCGTTGACGAGGATACGGGTGAACCAGACCTCGAACGGTAGATCCTCGCGATAGCTGGTAAGGTGCGTGAAGACCTTCACGAAGGCGTCCTGCACGGCCTCGTCGGCATCGTGTACGTCGCGCAGACAGTGGTACGCGATGCGGGACGCGCGCCGCTGCTGCAGGGCGACCAGGTCGGCGAATCGTTCTCTCGCGGCGTCACGATCCCCCGAGACGATCATCGCCTTGATCTCGGCGGCCAGTCCGGAATCCTTCGACAGCGGCGCAAAATTTCCTTCGCGGCTGGCGCCAGCCGGAACGGTTACGCGCTGCTGAGCTGTTCTGGGCATGGTGACTGTCGGGGTATCGGGCGGTTCACCCTTTGGATTCACTATACCCCAGTTGGACGATTGGCCCCTCAGGGCGGCCGGATGGGTTCGATTTGGTTGACTTGCTTTCCAGACGGCCGGTACCCTTGCCACGGCATGACTCACGATCGTCGGCGCGCATGTGGTCTCGAGGCTTGCGGTATCGAGACGTCGGGCCATGTCCACTGGAATATGTCCGCCGCGTCCCTCTACGAAGCGGCGGTACGAAGCGGCGAGGGTCGGCTTGCGTCCGACGGCGCACTTGTCTGTCTGACCGGGGCGCATACCGGGCGTTCTCCCCGCGACAAGGTTCTTGTCAAGGAATCGTCGAGCGCGGCACGTATTGATTGGGGTGCGGCGAACCGTCCCCTGGATGAAACCTCGTTCGACCTGTTGCATCGGGACATGGCGGCGTACCTTCGGGACAAGACGCTGTTCGTGCTTGATGCCTGGGCTGGCGCCGACCCCGCGTACCGCCTGCCGATCCGAATCGTCAACGAGTTGGCCTGGCACAACCTGTTCGCCCGAAACATGTTCGTGCCGGAGAACGATCCGCAGAGACAAGCCGCCCATGCGCCGGGCTTCACCGTGCTCGACGCGCCGAACTTCAAGGCCGACCCCGCTCGTCACCACGTCCGATCGGAGGTCTTCATTTGCGTGCACTTCGCAAGGCAGCTCGTCCTGATCGGCGGCACGAGCTACGCCGGCGAAATCAAGAAGTCGATCTTCACCGTTCTCAACTACCTGCTTCCGCTCCAAGGCGTGCTTCCGATGCACTGTTCGGTCAACGTCGGTGCGGACGGCGATTCGGCGGTGTTCTTCGGTTTGTCGGGAACAGGCAAGACGACTCTGTCGAGCGATCCGGAACGGCGGCTCCTCGGCGACGACGAGCACGGGTGGAGCGACCGCGGCCTGTTCAACTTCGAGGGCGGGTGCTACGCAAAGACCATCAGGCTGTCGGCAAACGCCGAGCCGCAGATCTACGCGGCGACCCGTCGCTTCGGCACGGTCCTCGAGAACGTCGTACTCGACGCGCGTACCGGGGACATCGATCTCGATGACGCGTCGTTGACCGAGAATACGCGCGCCTCGTATCCGCTGCGTTTTATCGACAACGCGATTCCCTCCGGTCAGGCTGGCCACCCGCGTCACATCGTGATGCTCACCGCCGACGCATACGGCGTGCTGCCCCCAATCGCCCGGCTCACGCCCGCAGGGGCGATGTATCACTTTCTGTCGGGTTACACCGCGCGCGTGGCGGGGACCGAGAAAGGCGTCAAGGAACCCGAGGCGACATTCAGCAGCTGCTTCGGCGCGCCCTTTCTTCCGATGCCCCCCAGCGTCTACGCCACGTTGCTTGGTGAGAAGATGGCCACGCACCAGCCGCGGGTGTGGTTGGTGAACACAGGTTGGATCGGCGGCGCACCTGGGGTCGGCACACGGATCTCGATCGCACACACGCGCGCGCTGCTGGCGGCGGCACTGACCGGCCGACTCGATGACGCCCCGTACGGCAAGCACCAGATCTTCAATGTGGATGTTCCGTTGGCATGCCCCGGCGTACCCAGCGACATCTTGGACGCGCGTGGCGCCTGGGCGAGTGCACAGGGCTACGACGAGCAGGCGAGAAAGCTGGCCGGGATGTTCGCAGACAATTTCAAGAAGGTCGAGACGGGGATGGCCGATTCGGTCAGACTCGCCGGCCCGAGGGCCTAGCAGCAGTGGCGCAGTACGAACCAGTCATCGGTCTCGAGATACACGCGCAGCTCAACACACAGTCGAAGATCTTCTGCGGTTGTAGCACGGCGTTTGGTGCCGGGCCCAACACGCAGGTGTGCCCGGTGTGCTTGGGCTTGCCCGGTGCGCTTCCCGTGCTCAACGGACGCGCGGTGGACTACGCGATCAAGGCAGCCATCGCGCTCGGCTGCGACGTGCAGGCGGAATCCGTATTCGCCCGAAAGAACTACTTCTATCCGGATCTCCCGAAGGGTTATCAGATTTCCCAGTACGAGCGCCCCCTGGCGCTCGGCGGCGGCCTGGATATCTCGTCGGGTGTGATGCGCGTGGCCCTCACCCGCATCCACATGGAGGAGGACGCGGGCAAGTCGCTGCACGAGGGTTTTCTGGACTCGGATCGGCGAACGTACGTGGACTATAACCGGAGCGGCGTTCCCCTCATCGAGATCGTCACCGAGCCGGACATGCGATCGGCGAGCGAGGCCGCCGAGTTCTTCTCCAAGCTGCGCGACATACTGGTGTGGCTGGGCGTCAACGACGGCAACATGGAGGAGGGAAGTCTTCGCTGCGATGCCAATGTCTCCGTCCGTCCGGCCGGGCAGGCGCAGTTCGGCACCAAGGCGGAAGTGAAGAACCTGAATTCATTTCGCTACGTACAGAAGGCATTGGAGTACGAGATCGAGCGACAGACAGACGTGCTCGAATCCGGCGGCCGTGTGGTGCAGGAGACACGGCTCTGGGACTCCGCGGCTGGACGCACGGTCTCCATGCGCAGCAAGGAGGAAGCGCACGACTACCGGTACTTCCCGGAGCCTGACCTTCCGCCGGTTGTGGTGAACGCCGCGCGGATCGAAGCGGTCCGTGCCACGATGCCTGAACTGCCTGCCGCGCGGCGTCGCCGGTTCGTCGCGGCGTACGGACTGCCGGAGTACGACGCGGGCGTGCTGACCCAGTCGGCCGAGTTGGCGGACTACTACGAGCAGGTGGCCTCGACGGCCGGCAATCCGAAGGCGGCGAGCAACTGGGTCATGGGCGAGCTGCTCCGGACCCTCAACGAACGCGGGCAGTCGATCGAGAGCGCGCCGTTGAAACCGCAGGCGCTGGCCGGCCTCATCGTCCTCGTGGACAAGGGCGCGATCAGCAGCTCGATTGCGAAAGAGGTCTTCGCCACGATGTACGACTCCGGCCGCGCGGCCGAGGAGATCGTGGCCTCCGAAGGGCTGGCGCAGATAGGCGACGAGTCGGCGCTCGAGTCGATGGTGCGGGACGTACTGACCACGCATGCCGACGCGGTCGCGCAGTATCGAGGCGGGAAGACCGCCACGTTCGGATTTCTCGTGGGCCAGGTGATGAAGGGTAGCGGCGGCAAGGCCAACCCGAAACTGGCAAATCAGATCCTGCGGCGCGAGCTCGAGAAGACCTAGCCGACACGGGTGCTATACTGCCGTCACTCCGCACACGAACGATCGTGATTCCCGGCCTCATGGCACCGTGATCGAGACGCGTCATCTTTCCAAGTTGTACAGCCGCGGTTTGTACGCGCTGCGCGACCTGTCGCTCACCGTCGGCAAAGGTGAGTTCGTGTTCCTCACAGGACCGAGTGGTGCGGGCAAGTCGACCTTCCTTCGTCTGCTCCTGATGCAGGAGCGGCCGAGCGAAGGGGACATCATCGCCAACGGCACCAGCCTCGCGAATCTCTCGCGCCACGAAGTGCAGGAATATCGCCGAAGCGTCGGTTTCGTCTTCCAGGATTTCAAGCTGATCGCCTCCCGCACGGTGCTCGACAACATCTGCTTCGTCCCGCAGGTGCTCGGGGTGCCGGTCGCACAGCAGCGTCGCCGCGCGTTCCAGGTGCTCAAGTGGGTGGGGCTCCAGCACCGCATGAACGCCTATCCGCACGATCTCTCGGGTGGCGAACAGCAGCGCGTCGCGATTGCCCGCGCCCTGGTGGGCGATCCGCTGCTCCTGCTGGCTGACGAGCCGACTGGCAATCTCGACCCCGATCTGTCGCTCGAGATCATGAACCTCCTGCGCGAGGTCAACGCGGGCGGTACCACCGTGGTGGTGGCGACGCACGACCGCGAGCTGATCCGGCTCGTCAGGCGCCGAACGATTACGCTCGATGCGGGGCGTGTGGTCGAAGTCGCATGAGGGCCCTCGACTACGCCCTGCGAGAAGGCTGGGCGAGCCTCTGGCGCGCGCGCGGATCGAGCGTGCCGGCCATCATCGCGATCGCGCTGGCACTCGTCGTCCTCGGCTCTCTCCTGTTAGTGACCTGGAACATCGATCGCCTGCTCGCCGAGTGGACGTCAGCGGCCGAACTATCGGTGTTTCTGCGAGACGACGCCACATCGGAACAGCGGGGCGCGATCGAGTCGATCGTCGACGCGAGCGGTGTCGCGGCTGGGCGCGAGTACGTGTCGAAGGCCGACGCGCTCTCCCGGTTTCGCCGCGAGTTCACGGATGTGGCCGCGCTGGCCGATGAGCTCGAGGGGAATCCCTTTCCGGCCTCCGTGGAGGTACGCGTTCGACCCGAGGCAGACAGCGGGGAGCGGGCAGGTGCATTGGTCGATCGCCTCGCCGCGATGCCGGGTGTGGCGGACGTGCGCTACGACCGCGAGTGGCTCGCGCGCATCGCGAGCGGTCTGGCAACGCTCAGAGGAACGGGTTTGGTCTTCGCGCTGCTGATGGCGCTCGCCGCTTCAGTCACGGTGGCCAGCGTGGTCCGCCTAGGTCTTCAGTCGCGGCGCGACGAAATCGAGATCATGCAGCTCGTGGGATCTCCCATTGCCTTCATCCGCGGGCCTTTCGTGGCCGAGGGAGTGCTCCTCGGCGGGATTGGCGCCCTGGTGGCCGTCCTCACGCTCTGGCTGGGGTTTTCGGCCGCCGGGGTCTGGTGGGGGAGCCAGCTGGCGGCGTTTCTTGACGGCGGATCCGTGCAATTTCTTCCCTTCCGGCTCTGGGCGGCCCTGGCGCTGGGTGGGATGCTGGTCGGGGGGATCGGGGGGCTCGCGGCAGCCCGGCATGCCCTCTAGGATTTGGACTTGACGGCTGGTGCGTTGACAGTCAAGTGGCGGCGTCGTTACACTTAAAACAATCCTATATATGCCGGCGTCACGGAACCGGATGTCTCGCTTCCTGACCGACTCGCGCCCTCCGTGCGACCAGGAATTCCCGTATCTTTCTCTTCCCAATTACTCCAACTTCTATCGCGAAGAGTTCCAGAAGTGCCAGCGCTGTCTCGATGAGCAGCGCGAGTTCTATTCGGAACACACCATCTGCGAATTGGAGCGGGCGCTCACGCTCGTGATGACCCAGTTGGATCGCCTTTGCGCCCACGCAGACGGCGAAAGGGTTGTGAGCCGTCTCCTCGAGCAGTTTGGAACCGTGACTCAGCTGTCCGCCTGGTCTGACCCTCGACACGTTCACTGAAATCCAATCCTGTTCTTCGCGACGACCTGACGGCCGTGGTGCGAGCGGCGCTCGCAGCCGCCGACGCTGGAAGGCTCGTGAGCCATGCGCTGACGACCCCAGAGATCCACGGTACCCTCACGTCGGCGTCGGCGATCGACGTCGTCGCCGTCGGGAAGGCCGCGCGCGCGATGCTGATCGCAGCCTCGGGCGCCGCGGCGAATCTGCCGCTGCGGCACCTGCTTGGTGTGTCTCCTCAACCTGGCGTCGGACTACCGCCGGCGGCACAGTGGCACATCTCCGCTCACCCCGTTCCCGACCCTCGCAGCCTGGTCGCGGGACAGGCCGTGCTCGACATCGCATCTGCCGGACACGTCGACGATCTTTTCGTCCTGCTGCTGTCCGGCGGCGCCTCCGCGCTGATGGCCGTGCCGGCGGAGGGCATTTCATTGCAAGACAAGCGGCGCGCGTCGGCACGGCTTCTGAAGGAGGGCGCGGAGGTTCACGCGCTCAACACCGTGCGGAAGCACCTCTCGGCGATCAAGGGCGGGCAGCTGGCGGCGGTGGCTCGTGGGGCAGTTCTCGCACTGGCCGTGTCGGATGTGGTGGGCGATGACCCTTCCGCGATTGGCTCCGGACCGACGGTGGCGGACACGACCACATTCGGCGAGGCGCTCGGGATCCTTGACCAGCACGGCGGGCGAGACCAGTATCCAGCGGCTGTCGTGGCGCGCCTGATGAACGGTGCCGCCGGCGGCGTTGCGGAAACGCCCAAGCCCGGCGACTCGCGGCTTGCCCGCTCGACGTCGTTCGTCATCGGTGGATCACGAACGGCCGTCGACGGCGCCCGCGCGGCTGCAGAACGTCGAGGCTACAACGTTCACGTGATCGATGCGCCACTCGTCGGCGAGGCCCGCCAGGCGGCGCAAGAGTTGCTCGAGACGACGTCGCGCGTGCTGCGTGGACGCGCTGGCCCGCAGTGCATTCTGGCGGCCGGTGAGACGACCGTACGCGTGTCAGGGTCTGGAAAGGGCGGTCGCAACCAGGAATGTGCACTCGCCATGGCGGAGGGAATTGGTCGTCTCGCTCCTGCGGTCGTCGCCGCCAGCATTGGTACCGACGGCGTGGACGGACCGACCGATGCCGCTGGCGGGATCGTCGACTCGACGACGCTGGCACGTGCGGAAACCCTGGGCATCGGCACTCCAATGAAGTATCTCGACGACAACAACAGCTATGCGTTCTTCGAGGCGCTGGGCGATCTGATCCGCATCGGTCCCACTGATACGAACGTCGGCGACCTTCAGATCATTCTGGTCGACACACCCTGACGCACCCACCGGCCACCCTTGACCGGGTTCGACGGTCGCCGCGGAGGCGCCATTCGTCGAACTTCGTTTTCGCTTACGATCACGCCTGATGTACTCGCGCGACGACGTGTTACGTCTCCTCACAGAACAGGTTCACCATCCAGCGACGGCGCGGGAACTGGCGCAGTTGCTGCGCGTTCCGCGAGAGGAGCGGGCCGGCTTCAAGCGTCAGCTCAAGACGCTGGTGGCTGATGGCATGTTGCTTCAGATTCGGGGCAACCGTTTCGGTCTCGCCGAGAAGATGGACCTCATCTCTGGGCGGCTACAGACAAACGCCGGAGGATTCGGGTTCGTCGTGCCTGACCACGCCGAGACCGGCAGCCCGCTGCAGGGCCGCCGCGATATCTACGTAGCGGCCGGCAATCTGATGGAGGCGATGCATGGTGACCGTGTCATCGTCCGCATCGAGCGGCAGTCCGAGCGAGGACCCGAAGGGCGGATCATACGGATCCTCGAGCGCAGCCAGACGAGCGTGGTGGGGCGATTCGAGCTGGACCCGTCGAAACTGGGATACGTCGTGCCCTTCGATCGCCGCGTCCTCACGGACATCCACGTGCCGACGGGGCAGTCGGGTGCCGCCGAGCCTGGCGAGATGGTCATCGTCGAGATCACACGATGGCCGACCCCGACGCGCGGGCCGGTTGGCCACGTGGTCGAAGTGTTGGGTCGGATCGAAGAGCCCGGCGTCGACACCCAGATCATCATTCGCAAGCATCACATTCCAGACGTGCACTCCGAGGCCGCGGTGGTCGAGGCACGACGCATCGGCTCGGTCGTCAAGGACAAGGACATCAGCGGCCGTACCGATTTTCGACTCGTGACCACAGTCACCATCGACGGCGAGCACGCCCGAGACTTCGACGACGCCATCACCATCGATCGACTGGTGAACGGGCATTACTGGCTCGGGGTCCATATCGCGGACGTCTCCCACTACGTGCAGGAGGGGAGCGCACTCGACGAAGAGGCGTACGAACGCGCGACGTCGGTCTACTTTCCCGAGCGGGCCGTCCACATGTTCCCCGCGGAACTGGCCACTGGCCTCTGCAGTCTGAATCCGCGCGTCGATCGGCTCGTGCAGTCGTGTCTGATGGAAGTCGATCGCCGGGGCAACGTCGTGCGCTACGAGATGCACGACGGGGTCATCAATAGCGACGCGCGGATGACTTACACGCAAGTAAACGCGATTCTTACCGATCGAGACCCCGAGACCATGTCACGGTACGCCGGGCTCGTGCCCATGTTCGAGCTGATGCACGAGCTGTTCGAGGTGCTCAACAGCCGTCGCCGGCGGCGGGGAGCGATTGATTTCGATCTGCCGGAGACGCACATCGTCCTCACCGAGCTCGGACAGATCGAGGCGATCCTTCCGTCCGAGCGCAACGTCGCCCATCGCCTGATCGAAGAGTTCATGCTGCTGGCCAACGAAACCGTCGCGTCGCACCTGGCGACGAACGCTGTGCCCGCGCTCCACCGCGTCCACGAGGCGCCGGACCTCAAGAAGGTGGCGGACTTCGAGGAGTTCATCACGACGCTTGGCTACAGCCTGGCGGCTCAGGGGCACGCGCTCCGTCCGAAGCACTTTCAGAAGCTCATCGATCGCATGCGCGGCACGCCGGAGGAACGCCCGATCGCCGCGCTGATGCTTCGGACGATGCAGAAGGCCCGTTATGACGCCGCGTCACTAGGTCACTTCGGACTGGCCGCCGAGCACTACACACATTTCACCTCGCCGATTCGGCGGTACCCGGACCTCGTGGTGCATCGGATGCTTCGGGCTTCGCGCCACGGGGAGATGTCGGAGGCTCGTCGCGAAGAGCTCATCGAGGATCTTCCCGAAGTCGCGCGCCACACATCGGAGATGGAGCGACGCGCGGACGAAGCCGAGCGGGAACTCCTGCAGTGGAAGAAGGTTCGATTCATGGCCGACAAGGTCGGCGATGAGTACCACGGCTACGTCACCGGCGTCGCGTCCTTTGGCCTGTTCGTCGAGCTGATCGAGCACTACGTCGAAGGGCTGGTGCACATTTCGAGCATGGCCGACGACTACTACCGCTTCGTCGAGCAGATGCATACGCTCCGCGGGGAACATACGAAGCGCGTGTACAGGCTCGGTGATCGTGTGGAGGTACAGGTCGTGCGCGTCGATATGGAGCGACGCCAAGTCGATCTTGGCCTCGTCGAGATTCTAGAGGCGGTGCGGCGAGATACGCGCGCGCGAGGTCCGATCAAGAGTCAGGTGAAGCCCAAGCAGGAGCGACGGGCGCAGCGACCCGGCCGCCGGGAACGGGGCGCGCGAAAGAAAGGAAAGTCTCCCCGACGGCGCTAAAGCGGTCCGTTAGACTTCTCGGGCCCCTCTTTGGTCGCGTCCTTGAAGTTCTTGATGCCCTTCCCGATTCCCCGGCCGATTTCCGGCAAGCGACTTGCACCGAAAATCAGAATGATGATCGCGAGGATGATCAAGAGTTCCGGGATGCCGATGCCCATATCTCACCTTGACGCTTACAGGTTACAGCCGACGAGTGTCGAGCCAGCAGATTGTACCATGCGGCGCCGGGCCGGATGCTTCGTGGGGGCGTTGGCATGTGCCGTCGCCGTCGTGGGGCTGTCCGCTCGTCAGGACACGCCCGTAGCCAAATTTTCGTCCCAGGTGCAGCTCGTCGAGGTGTATGCGACCGTCATCGACGCCGCGGGCGCTCCGGTAACAGGTCTGCGTCGCGAGGATTTCGAGGTGTACGAGGACGGTCGGCGCCAGGAGGTCTCGGCGTTTGCCGCCGGCGAATTCCCTCTCACCCTGCTTCTCGGTGTCGATCGCAGCTGGAGTATGGCTGGCGAGCGGCTGCGTCTGGCAAAGCGGGCTTCGCAGGCCTTTCTCCGTTCGCTCAGGCCGGAGGATCGGACCATGGTGATGGCCATCAGCAGCGCCGCCGAGATCGTGGCGCCGCTCACCATGGACCGCGCCGCCCAAGTGCGAGAGATCGAGCGGCTCGATCCATGGAGTACGACGGCGCTGCACGATGGGATTATCACGGCGCTCGATCGCCTCGAGGGTGAGCCCGGCCGGCAGGCCGTTGTCGTGTTCTCGGACGGTGCCGATCGGTACAGTCGCGCCACTGCAGTCCAAGTCATCGATCGCGCTCGCCGAGGCAATGCGCTGATTTACCCGATAGCCCTCGGGCGGGATAGACCTCCGCTGCTTGCGGAACTCGCCGTCACTTCTGGGGGGCGTTCTTTCCTGCTCAGGGACGTCAAGGATCTCGACAAGACGCTCGCCGATGTGGCGCGAGAGCTCAGATATCAATACCTTCTCGGATACACGCCCTCGTCCTCGAACGCTACCCAGGCGTCCGAATGGCGCTCGATTCGTGTCACGACTCGGGAACCGGGCTTACGCGTGCGGGCACGTGACGGATACGTGAGCGACTGCAGAGCGCTTTGCGATTCCGGCGCTTTAGTCGCGGACCAGTGTCGCGCCTCTACGGCGAAACCAAACCGCCTCTAGGTGATCTGAACTAGAGTTACTCCATGTCACACCCCGTGGTCCTGGCACTGTTCGAGGAGTCGTCCGCAGCCACAGCTGCTGCCCGGAGTCTTCGTTCGCTCGGCGTGGCGCGCGAGCGCGTGTCGGTCGTGGCGAGGTCTCGGGACGAAGAGGGTGTCCTCGCCGAGGCCGCCGGTGCGTCACCCGGCTCGGAGATCGAAGAGTCCTTGCGGGCGTCTCAGCTTGGCGAACTGGGGGCGCACATGCTGGCCGCCGTTGCGCTGGTGATGCCGGGCGTCGGCCCCATCGTGGCGGACGGTCCCCTCACGGCGGGTATGGCCGAGGCTGCGGGGCACCTCGCGGGCGACATCAGCCAGGCGCTTGAACGTGCCGGGATGTCTCAGTCGGACGCGCAACTGTGGGAAGCGAAGATCCGCGCCGGCGCCTTCCTTGTGGGCGCCCACGTGGAGGCGCCCCAGGTGCCCGGCGCGCGGGAGGTCCTGACGCGGGCCGGCGCCGCCCACGTCGTGGTGGGCTCCTGGCCGGAACCGGAATAGCGTGAACTTTAGCCGTGAGCCCGTTTTGCCGTTGCGGCCGCTGACGGGCTCTGGGAGAATGAAGTTGCAGTTTTCCACTGAGGCTCGGTAGCCGCGTAGTTGCTGCCAACGTCCATGCCGACGGATCAGAAGCGCACGTCGCCTGAGCAGCCGTCCACGTCAGAACACCTGACGGTGCGACCAGAGGATGGTCGTGCGCCAGAGTTGCGCTTCATGTTCGAGGGCACCCCTCACAAGCGCCTTGGGGGGGCGCTCGGTGCCTCTCTGATTGGCCACGGGGCCCTCTTCGTACTGTGGCTGCTGTTCGTGTGGCTTGTCCCGGATCCCATCCGCGAAGCGATTCTCCCCGATGCGCTCCCTCGCCAGATCGTCTGGCTGGCGGAACCGGGGCCCGGCGGCGGGGGCGGCGGGGGCAACGAACGCCCCGAGCCTCCGAAACCTGCTGAGGTCGCGAGCCCGAAGAAGGAAGAGATCAGCGTCCCGGCTCTAAAGCCGGAACCGACGCCGGAACCGACGCCCGTGGAGGCGCCGCTCGAGTCGCTCAACATCCCCGCGCTGGCGATGGCGGCGGCGACGGAGACGAACATCGGTGTCCTTGACTCAGGCGACGCATCGTCGCAGTCCACGGGTTCGGGCCGTGGAACTGGCGCCGGATCCGGTGAGGGCTCTGGGCTCGGACAGGGCAGCGGCGGCGGGACTGGTGGCGGGGTGTACCGACCTGGCAGCGGCGTGATCAATCCTCGGATTCTTCGCGAAATCAAGCCGCAGTACACCGCAGACGCGATGCGTGCCAAGGTGCAAGGCACCGTCCTGCTCGAGTGCGTCGTTAACGCCGATGGATCGGTTGGACGCGTTGACGTCGTGCGCTCTCTTGACCCGACGTTCGGTCTCGATCAGGAGGCGGTCAAGGCCGCCAAGCAGTGGCGGTTCCAGCCAGGGACCAGATTCGGCGAGCCCGTCGCGGTCTTGGTCACGATCGAGCTCACCTTCACTCTGCGCTAGAGCGGTTTGCGTTTCGCCGTAGAGCGCACGCTTCAGCGTGCGCGTGTCCGCGGAGGCTAACAGCCTCCGCTCTACGCGAATTCGCCGTACAAGAAAATGGGCCGGCGGTGAAGCCGGCCCACTCTCAACTTACTTTGTACTTCAGCCTTCGTACTTCTAACTTTAGTACATCCCGCCCATGCCGCCACCGCCATGTGGCATTGCCGGCGAGTCTTTCTTCTCTTCGGGAATCTCGGAGACCAGCGCTTCCGTCGTGAGCAACAACGACGCGATGGACGAGGCGTTCTGCAGGGCGCTGCGGACGACCTTGGCCGGGTCGATGACGCCCGCCTTGACGAGGTCCTCGTAGGTCTCGGTCGCGGCGTTGAAGCCTTCGTCCTGCTTCATCTCCTTGACCTTCGCCACGACGATGGACCCCTCGGCGCCCGCGTTCGTCGCGATGTGGCGCATCGGCTCTTCGATCGCACGCCGCACGATCTGCAAGCCGACCAGCTGATCACCCGTGAGCTTGAGCTTGTCGAGCCCTTTGGCGCCGCGCAGCAATGCCACGCCACCGCCGGGGACGATGCCCTCCTCGACGGCCGCCTTGGTCGCGTGCATGGCGTCCTCGACGCGCGCCTTCTTCTCCTTCATCTCGGTCTCGGTGGCTGCACCGACTTTGATGACGGCCACACCGCCCACGAGCTTCGCCAGCCGCTCCTGCAGCTTCTCGCGGTCGTAGTCGGAGGTCGTGTCTTCGACCTGCGTACGGATCTGCTTGACCCGTCCCTGAATCGCCGCCGTCGTGCCGGCGCCTTCGACGATGGTGGTGTTGTCCTTGTCGATGGTGACCTTCTTGGCCTTGCCGAGATCCTCGATCTTGATGTTCTCGAGCTTGATGCCGAGGTCCTCGGTAATCGCGCGGCCCCCGGTCAGGGTCGCGATGTCTTCGAGCATCGCCTTACGGCGATCACCGAAGCCTGGCGCCTTGACCGCGGCGGCGTGCAGCGTGCCGCGCAGCTTGTTGACGACCAGTGTCGCCAGCGCTTCACCGTCGACGTCTTCCGCCACGATCAGCAGCGGACGACCGAGGCGCGCGACCTGCTCGAGAACGGGAAGCAGATCCTTCATCGAGCTGATCTTCTTCTCGTGGATCAGAATCACCGGGTTCTCGAGCACGACTTCCATGCGGTCGGCATCGGTCACGAAGTACGGCGACAGGTAGCCGCGGTCGAACTGCATACCCTCGACGACGTCGAGCGAGGTCTCGAGCGTCTTGGCTTCTTCAACCGTGATCACGCCGTCCTTGCCGACCTTGTCCATCGCTTCCGCGATGATCTTGCCGATCGTCTCGTCGCTGTTGGCCGAGATCATGCCGACCTGCGCGACCATGTTCCCCTCGACGGGGCGCGACATCTTCTTGATTTCCTCGACAATCGCGGCCACGGCCTTCTCGATGCCGCGCTTCAGCTCCATCGGGTTCGCGCCGGCCACCACGTTCCTGGCGCCCTCACGATAGATCGCCTGCGCGAGCACCGTGGCGGTCGTCGTGCCGTCGCCCGCGGTGTCGGACGTCTTGCTCGCGACCTCGCGCACCATTTGCGCGCCCATGTTCTCGAGCGGATCCTTGAGGTCGATTTCCTTCGCGACCGTCACGCCGTCCTTGGTGATGGTAGGGGAACCGAACTTCTTGTCCAGGATGACGTTGCGGCCCTTCGGACCGAGTGTGACCTTGACCGCGTCGGCCAGCTGGTTGACGCCGCGCAGAATCGCCTGCCGCGACTGCTCGCCGTAGATAATCTGTTTAGCCATGGTTTACTTTCCCTTCGAATCGAGGACCGCCAGGACTTCGTCCTCGCGCATGATGAGGTATTCCTCACCGTCAATCTTGATCTCCTGTCCGGAATACTTCCCGAACAAGATCGTGTCGCCGTCCTTCACGTCGAGCGGCTGACGGTTGCCGTCCTCCTTGACCTTGCCGGCGCCCACGGCGAAGACCTTCCCCTGCTGCGGCTTTTCCTTGGCGGTGTCGGGAATGATGATCCCGCCGATCTTCTGTTCGCCCTCGTCGATGCGTTGAACGATGATGCGGTCGTGTAGTGGTCTGACTTTCATGTGCGTTCGACTCCAGACTGTGTCTGTAGGGTGCGAGGCGGTGCCCCGCGGATGGAAACCCGGATCGCCGGGTGTTCGACCCGGCGCTGTTTACTTAGGATCCACGGGCGATTGCCGGTGGTGGCTGGCACTCTCCCGCGTCAACTGCCAATTGTAGTGGTGTGTTGAATCGAGTGTCAAGAAGGTCAGGCGGTCCGGCGCAGGCGGTACTCCGTGATCTTGCGGCTCAGCGTGTTGCGGTGCATCCCGAGGAGGTCCGCCGCCTTGCCGAGATTGCCATCGGCGTCTTCCAGGACGTGCGCGATAAACCGCTTTTCGAACTCCCGGTGCGCGTCCTCGTAGCGGACGCCCCTGGTCACCATGTCGTCGACAAGTCGCTCGAGTTGTTCGCGCAGCGGCATTACTGCAAGACTTTCCCGGTGAGGAGGCGAAACGCCTCGACATACTTTTCACGCGTCCGTGCCACTACCTCGGGGGGGAGCGACGGGACAGGCGGCTGCTTGTTCCAGCCGATCTGCTCGAGGTAGTCACGGACGAACTGCTTGTCGAAACTGGGTTGTGCCCGGCCCGGCGTGTACTGATCCTTGGGCCAATAGCGCGACGAGTCGGGTGTCATCGCTTCGTCGATGAGGATGACGTCGCCGTCCGACGTCACGCCGAACTCGAATTTGGTATCCGCCAGAAGGATACCGCACCGATCCGCATGGTCGGTGCCGCATTGGTACAGCGCCAGGGTGAGGCGCCGCAATGTCGCGACGAGCTCCGCGCCGACGAGGCGACCAGCCTCCGCCTCGCTGATGTTCACGTCGTGCCCGGTCGCTGCTTTGGTCGCCGGAGTGAAAATTGGGTCAGGCAGCCGGTCCGACTCGCGCAATCCGGCCGGAAGCGGGACTCCGCAGACTGCCCCGGTCGCGAGATAGTCCTTCCAGCCCGAGCCCGACAGGTAGCCGCGGGCGACGCATTCGACCGGCACCGGCTTCGCCCTGCGCACCAGCATGGATCGGCCGGCGAGCAGGTCGTCGAAGGGACGCAGGGTCACCGGGAACTTCCGAACGTCTGTCTCGATGAGATGGTTTGGCACGATGTGCCGTGTCCGGTCGAACCAGAACGTCGAGAGCTGTGTGAGCACCTTCCCCTTGTCCGGGATACCCGAGCCCAATACATAGTCGAACGCGGAAATCCGGTCGGTGGCGACGATGAGGAGGGTGTCTCCGAGGTCGTAAATGTCGCGAACTTTGCCCTGCTGATAAGGCGCGAGCCCGTTCAATCGTGTTTGGAGGAGGGGTTCGGCGGCCGGCACGGACGTTTCTCGAAGGGAGCGGGCATCTTACAAGGAGCGCCGCGCGCCCGCAACCGTACGCAAGACTCTCGGTTACCCCTCCTGAGGGGCCTGATATATTGTGTTACTCAATTCCGAAGGCTTCACAGGGCTCAGTGTGCGTATACGTACGATCTCAGTCTCCATTCTGGCGATCGCTCTCTTCGCCTGGTTTCTTCGCCACGCGAATCTCGGAGACGTCTGGGAGCATGTTCGTCGGGCTCGCCTCGACCTGCTTCTGGCGGGACTCGGAACGATCTTCCTGACGTACGCGATGCGGGCGTGGCGGTGGCAGTATCTGCTGGCTCCCATCGGCCCCACGCGATTCCGTACAGCCTTTCGGACGACGATCATCGGGTTTGCGGCGCTCGGCGTACTGCCGGCCCGCGCCGGCGACATTCTGCGACCGTACCTGTTGGCGAAACAGGAAGGGTTGAGCACGTCGGCGACCTTTGCCACGATCGTGATGGAGCGTGTGCTCGATCTGATAGCGGTGCTGGCCCTCCTGGCCCTCTACGTATGGGGATTTGCCAACGCGGATTCGCTGCCTGCCTCGGTCATGCGTCCGATTGAAATCTCGGCTGCGGTGGCCGTGGTCGTGGTGATTGCGCTGATGGCGGTGATGTGGATCCTCGCGACTCACCCGGAACGTATCGGCCACGTGGTGTTCCGTGTGGCTCGTGTGTTGCCGCACGCGATGGCCGACCGATTGGCCGGCCTCGCTCGGACCTTCAGCAGCGGGTTCGCTGTTGCCCGTGAGCCTCGGGCGCTCGGGATGGCGCTTCTCTGGTCGATTCCGCTCTGGGTGACCATTTCCGCGGAGGCGTGGCTCGTGACCATCGCGTTTGGCATCGACATGCCGTTTTCGGGAACGTTCCTGCTGCAGGCCCTTCTCGTGATTGGCGTCGCGGTGCCCACCCCCGGGGCGGTGGGCAGCTTTCACGAGGCCTATCGATTCGGGGTGACGACGTTCTTTGGCGCCCCGAACAACTTGGCGGTGGCCGCCGCGATCGTGACGCACGCGATCTCGTTCATACCGGTGGTTTTCGTCGGCCTGGTTTTCATGGCGCAGGATGGCCTCAGCGTCGGCGGCTTGCGCACCATCGCAAACGTGGCGTCCGAAAAGGAGTTGCCGGCGCAGCCATGAAGTGCCCTTTCTGCAGTCACCTGGGCGACAAGGTCGTTGACTCTCGCGAGAGCAAGGAGGGCGAAGTGATTCGCCGTCGCCGCGAGTGCCTCGAATGCGGCCGGCGCTTCACCAGCTACGAACGGATCGACGAAATCCCGTACATGGTGATCAAGAAGGACGGGAGCCGTGAGCGCTTCGAGCGTCAAAAGCTCATCGCCGGTCTGCTCAAGGCCTGCGAGAAGCGCCCGGTGAGTGTGGCCGCGGTGGAGGCGGTGGCCGATCGCGTCGAGGCCACGGTGCAGGAGCGTCCGGAGAAGGAGATGAGCACCGAAGAGGTTGGCGCGCTCGTCATGGATGAGCTCAAGCGGCTCGACAAGGTCGCTTACGTGCGCTTCGCGTCCGTCTACCGCCATTTCCGCGACATCGGCGAATTCATGACCGAGCTCAAGGACCTGCTCGCGACGAAAGAGTAACTCCGGCCTCGAGGCCTTCGGCAGGCCGAGGCGGCCGACGATATGGCACTGACCCTCCGCGACGTTCCGGTCCGGCCGCAGTCCGTGGCGCCGCCACCGCGGCGGAGCTCCACGTCAGGACCGAACCGTCCCTTTCGCGACAACACGAAGCTACTGCTCGTCGGGATAGGCGTGCTCCTCATCGCGTTGGTGAGCTTGCTGGCACTCGCCAGCCGATCGGCGACGCTCGCGCCCGACTTCCTGACCGAGGTGGTGCTGTACGCGCTCTCCGCCACCAACCTCACGATTCTCGTCGCGCTCGTGTTCGTGCTCGCACGCAACATCGTCAAGCTGCTGGTCGAGAAGCGTCGCGCGCTGCCGTTCGCCCATTTCCGCGCCAAGCTGGTTGCGGTCCTTCTGGGCATGACGCTCATCCCCGCGGTGCTCGTGCTGCTCGTCGGCAGCGGGCTCATCCGTACGAGCGTCGACCGCTGGTTCAACGCTCCGGTCGACGACGTGCTGTCGTCGGCCAATGCCATTGCCGGTGACTACTACCAAGAGCGGCAACGCCTTGTGTCGGCTGAGGCGGAACGTTTGGCATCGGCGCTCGGAGAACTCGACCTGTCGTCCGCCACCGTGACGGCGGTGCGGGACATCGTCGAACCGGGTGTGCTACAGGAGCGCCTGGGTCTCGTCGAAGTCTACCGGGTGGAGTTGGCCGGAGATGCGTCCGAACCGCTGTTCGTCCCGATCGTCGAGGTCGGGATGGCCACGCTGCCGCGGATCGCCTCGAGTGCGTCGTCCGAACAGCTCGTCGCGCGTGCCCTGGCGGGAAGCACCTCGACTCCGGTCGTCGAGCCTCTTCCTGACGGCGGCGACCTGATTCGCAGCGCTGTACCGGTGCGGGCGTCCGCGGACGCGCCACCGCAGGGTGTCGTGATCGCCAGCGAGTACGTGACGGGCCAGTTCGCCGCACGAGCGCGTCGGATGACCCGGGCATACGAGGACTACCAGCAACTTCGCGTACTTCGGCAACCCCTGGCCGGTGTCTACCTCTCCTTCTTCATCACCCTGACGCTCATGATTCTGGTCGCGGCGACCTGGATGGGGCTGTACCTGGCGAAGCGGATCACGCGGCCCGTGCAGATGCTCGCGGCCGCCGCCAAGGAGATTGGGGCGGGACATCTCGACCATCGCGTAGAAGCTGAAACCCGTGATGAGTTCGGATCGTTGATCGAAGCGTTCAATCGCATGGCTTCGGACCTGTCGACGAGCCGGCGCCGACTCGAGCGCTCCTCGATCGATCTGGAGCGCCGGCATCAGGATGTCGAGGCCAGGCGACGGTACGTCGAAACGATTCTCGAGCGCATCGCTGCGGGTGTGATCTCGGTGGATACGGCGGGCCACATTCGTACGATGAACTCCGCCGCGTCGAGGCTGCTCGGTCTCGACGCACGCACGTCTGGGCTGCCTGCCTCCGCTGTGTTCGGCTCGCCGGAATTGAAGCCATTGGTTGCGCTCGTGGACGAAGCGACGCGAAGCCGAACCGACGCGCTACCACAGGAGGTGACCATCGCGCCCGGAGGTCGGGAGCTGCATTTAGCGGTCATGACGAGCCCGTTGCGTCGCGAAGACGGCGTGTCTGACGGGGCCGTGATCGTCCTCGACGATGTGACACCGCTCATTCGCGCGCAGAAGGTGGCCGCGTGGCGCGAGGTCGCTCGCCGGCTGGCGCATGAGATCAAGAATCCGCTCACACCGATTCAACTCAGCGCCGAGCGCCTCCGTCGGCACTTCGCATCGGCCCCCTTGCACACGCGCGATCTCGTCGAGGAGTGCACCACGACCATCGTCGGGGAGGTGGAATCGCTCAAAGGACTCGTGGACGAGTTCTCCCAGTTTGCGAGGATGCCCGCTCCTCGGGCCCAGTCGACGGACCTTCACGCGCTGCTCGCCGATGTCCTGGCGCTCTATCAGGGCATCTTCGAGAGTGTCGAGCTGCAACTCAAGCGTGCGGAATCGCTGCCCAAGGTCTCGGTGGACTACGAGCAGATCCGGCGGGTATTGATCAATTTGATCGACAATGCGGTCGAGGCGATGGATCAACAGGGAGTGATTGACATCGAAACACAGTACGACGCCGCCGAGCACCTGGTTCGCATCGTCGTCGCCGACAACGGTCCCGGAATTCCGCCAGCGGAGCGGGAGAAACTGTTCCTGCCGTACTACTCGACCAAACGGCGAGGCAGCGGGCTCGGTCTGGCGATTGTCCGACGTATCGTCGCGGAGCATGGCGGCAGCATCGACGTCACCGAGAACGTGCCGCGCGGCACGCGGTTTGTCATCGAACTACCATGTTGACGGCGCGTCGTTCACCCTTCTGGATTCTCGATGCTCGGTTCGTGTTCCCGTTCGGTTCAGGTTCGGTTCGTGTTCACGTTCGACCCGCGGCTGCGTCGAACTCGAACGTGAACGGCGAACCGAACCTGAACACGAACGGAGCACCGAGAAGTCAGAAGCGTGAACGACAGGTTCCAGGTTCATGCCGTCCATCCTGATCGTGGACGACGAACCTGGAGTTCGGAGCGCGCTCGGGGGCGTGCTGCGAGACGAGGGATACGACGTCGAGGCCGTCGACAGCGGGGAGGCCTGTCTGTCGGCGCTGGCGCGCGAGACGTACGACGTGGTCGTGCTCGACGTCTGGCTCCCCGGCATGGACGGCCTGGCGACGCTTGCCCGGATGCGCGAGCGAGACATCGACGTGCAAATCGTGATCATCTCGGGCCACGGCAACGTCGAATCCGCGGTACGGGCGATCAAGATGGGCGCGTTTGATTTCGTCGAGAAGCCGCTCTCTCTCGAGAAAACGGTGCTCGTCGTGCGCAACGCGCTGCGGCAGCGACGACTCGAGGTGGAGAACCGCGCCCTTCGCGCCAGGGTCGACGCACCGCACACCATGGTCGGCGAGAGTTACGCCATGGTGAAGCTGCGAGAGCTGGTGGCGACGGCGGCGCCGACCAACGGCCGGGTCCTCATCTTCGGCGAGAACGGTACAGGCAAGGAGTTGGTGGCGCGCAGCATCCATCAATTGAGCCGCCGGCGTGCCGCCCCGTTCGTCGAGGTCAATTGCGCGGCCATCCCGGACGAACTCATCGAGAGCGAGCTCTTCGGCCACGTGCGGGGCGCCTTCACCGGCGCCGTCGCCGACCGCCGCGGGAAGTTCGAAGTCGCCCACGGGGGCACGATCTTCCTCGACGAAATCGGCGACATGAGCCTCAAGACTCAGGCCAAAGTGCTGCGTGTCCTGCAGGAGCAAGTGATGGAGGCGGTCGGTGGGTCAGCCCGCATCCGGGTGGATGCCCGCGTCCTCGCCGCGACGAACAAGGATCTTCCGACGGAGATCAGGGCAGGGCGGTTCCGCGAGGACCTGTTTTTCCGGTTGAACGTCGTGCCGATTTTCGTGCCGCCGCTGCGTGAGCGACAGGAAGACATTCCGCTCCTGGCGGATCACTTCATGGCGATGCTCGCGCGTGAGTACGGACGGCGATCCAAAGCTTTCGAGGCTGATGCCGTCATCGCCCTCCGTCACTACGCCTGGCCCGGCAACGTGCGGGAGCTCCGCAACGTCGTTGAACGCCTCATGATCATGGTGTCCGGCGATCGCATCTCCTCACGCGATTTGTCGTTTCTCGATCAGAGTCTGACCCCAGGCCCGGACATGCAGGCCGCCGACGCGAGGCCCGCCGTGACGGGCCCGTTGCACGAGGCCCGCGATCATTTCGAACGCGAGTACATCCTGCGCGCGCTCGCGGCACAGCAGGGCAATATCTCTCGCACGGCGGAACTGTTGGGTGTCGAGCGAAGCAACCTGTACCGCAAGATGCGAGGTTTCGGCATCGCGCCTCCGCGGCGAGGGGAAGAGGACGAAGGTGTCTAGTCCTCGTCCGACGAGGGTCGAGGAGATTGCGACGCCTGCGCTCGTCGTCGATGTCGCCGCCATGGAACGCAACATTCGACGTATGGCGGATTTCTTTCGCGACGGGCCATGCCGGTTGCGACCCCACTTCAAGGCTCACAAGACGCCAGAGATCGCGAGGCGGCAGCTGTCCGCCGGGTCGTGTTCGGGTCTGACGTGCGCGACGGTCTCGGAGGCGGAGGTAGCCGCTGACCTGTGCGACGACCTCTTGATCGCCAACGAGCCCGTCGGTCCCGGCAAGTGTGAGCGGGTCGCCGCGCTCGCTCGCCGCGTGCGGATGACCGTTGCCGTCGACTCTGAGGCGGGCCTCGCCGCCATAGGCCGGGCCGCACGAAATGCGGGCGTCACCGTCGGTGTCTTGGTGGACCTGAACGTCGGTCAGATGCGATGCGGGGTCGAACCGGGGCATGAGGTGGTGCAACTGGCACGTCGGGCCGCGTCCGTCGACGGCGTCACACTGCGCGGGCTGATGGGATACGAGGGACACGTCGTCAGCTTGCCGGATCGGCACGAACGTGAGGTGCGTACCCGCGCGTCGATGGCGGGTCTCGTCGAGAGCGCCGCGATGCTGAGGGCGAGCGGGCTTCCGTGCGAGCTGGTGTCGGCTGGAGGAACGGGCACCTACGACATCAGCGGCCGCATGCCGGGGATCACGGAAATCCAGGCGGGTTCCTACGTGCTGATGGATACCGACTACGGGCAGCTCGACGTCCCGTTCGAACAGGCGTTCTGGGTGCTCGGAACGGTCATCAGCCGCCCTGAGCCGAGGCGCATCGTGGTGGACTGCGGTCACAAATCGATGACCAAGGACCATGGGCTCCCGAGTCCGCGGGATCTCGACGGAGGAACGGTGGTGTCGCTCAACGACGAGCACGCGACGATCCGTGTTCCGCACGACTGCCGAGCGCAGATCGGCGATCACGTCTTCATGAGGCCGTCACACACGGATCCGACCATCAATCTGCACGACTCGTTTTATGCCCTCGACGGGGATCGTGTCGTCGACGTCTGGCCTATTGCCGCGCGCGGTTACCCGAGCTGACACGTTTTCGCTCTCTCAGGAATGTCAGAAGTGTAATACCTCAAGACATTTATGTAGATCGTGGGAGACGCCCGGCGTCGGAGCATATTGACTCCACTCCTGAACCCTCGTAAGCTTCGGGTCTCTCGTCCATCCTGAACGTCAGTAACGATGATCGGCACGACTGTTTCGCATTATCGAGTTGTCGGATCGCTCGGCGCCGGCGGCATGGGCGTCGTCTACAAGGCCGAAGACCTCAAGCTCGCGCGCCACGTGGCGCTCAAGTTCCTCCCGCCGGATCGCACCAACGACCGACAGGTGGTCGAGCGCTTCATGCGCGAGGCTCGAACCGCGTCGGCGCTGAACCATCCGGGCATCTGTACGATCTACGAGATCGACGAGCACGAGGGCGCCCAGTTCATCGCCATGGAGCTGCTCGAGGGCGATCCACTCGATCGTCGCATCGGCGGGCGGCCGCTCGCGATCAGCGCCCTGTTGGATTGGGCGATCCAGCTCGCCGATGCGCTCGATGCGGCGCATGCGCAGGGGGTCCTGCATCGTGACATCAAGCCGGCGAACATTTACATCACCACACGAGGCCAGGCGAAGATCCTGGACTTTGGGCTGGCCAAGCTCGTTGACGCCGAGCCTCGTGGCGGGTCGTCGGAGGTGTCGCTCACGCAGCTCGAAACGCAGCTGCTGACGACCAAGCAGGGGACCGCGCTCGGCACGGTCGCCTACATGTCGCCGGAGCAGGCACGAGGCGAGGAACTCGACGTCCGCACGGATCTGTTCTCCTTCGGCTTGGTGCTGTACGAGATGGCAACCGGGCAACGCACGTTCGACGGCAGCACCTCGGCACTCGTCTTCGATGCCATTCTGAACCGAGAGCCACGGGCGCCGATCGAGCTCAATGCCAACGTTCCGCTCGCCCTCGAGCGCGTCATCGCACGGTGTCTCCAGAAAGATCGGAATCTTCGCTATCAGACCGCGGCGGCGATTCGCGAGGATCTGCAGCAGGTGCGGCGTGACCGCGAGTCGGGAACCGTGTCGACTCGTTCGGCTGCGGTTGTCGTGCCCGCCGCCTCGAGCGGGACCTCATGGCCCTCGGGTGTCTTGCCTTCGGCCGTCCTGCCCTCGGCTGCTGTACCTGCGACCGTCACACAGCCCACGAAGACTGGCCCCCTTGGTCGGCACGGTGCGATGGTGATGGCCGCGCTTGGCGTGGTGTCGCTCGGCGCCGCAGTGCTCATCACGGAGCGGTCCGACCCGCCGCAGACGACTGCTGCCGTCGCCGCACCGGCCGCGGCTACGACTGTAGAGACATCCCCGTTGTCCCCTGAGGGAGTCGCCGGAGCCGCGCCGACCATCGCGACGCCGGCCGTCAACCCAGCTCCTTCTGTATCGGTGCTACCTGCGTCTGCACCGACGACGGGCGCGGCCCCAGCCGCGGCAACCCCAGCCGCGGGCGCGCGGGGCACCGACCCGTCTGGCGTCCCATCCGCCGTTGCCCGAGGGACGGGTGCGGCCCCGACCACCGGCACTGGTGCTCGCGCCGGGCTGCCACGTCGTGGCGGCGCCGCCGAACCCGCGGCCGTCGTCGTGGCACCGGTGCCAGCGGCTGCGCCAGCGGTGGACCCGGGCGCAGAGCTGCTTCGCATCGCCCGCGCGAAGTTTGACCAACGTCTCTACGACCAGGCGTATGCGGATCTCGAATCTCTCGTGAGCCAGCATGCCGCACGCGACAGCGCGGCCGATGCCTATCTGCTGATGGGAACGATTCGGGAGCGCCAGAATCGCCCTGAGGACGCGATGGCCGCCTACGTGGAATTGCGCACGAAGCATACGTCGAGCGCAGCGGCCGCCGAAGGCACGTTCCTGAACGCCGAATTGCTCCTGCGATCCAAGCGTAACGATCGCGATCGGGCGGCACTCGAGCTTTTCACGGCGGTCGAGAGCCACCATCCCGAGAGCCCCTTCGCGCCTCGCGCCCTGTCACGCCGGGCGACGATCGAGGATCGACTGCGCATGCGCGTGAACGATCCCCAGCTGAGCACGTCCGTGCCACTGTCGCTCGTGACCTATCGAACCTTGGTCGAGCGCTACCCCTCGGCCCCAGCCGCCGAAGCCGCGTTCGATGCGCTGTCGCGGCTGTATGCGGACATCAGACAGTACGAGCGTGCCGCTGCATCCTTACAGGAGTTGGCCACGCGATTCCCGAGCAATCGTGTGGACGCCGCGTGGCGCGCTGGGGAACTCTTCGAGGATCGGGTCAAGGACGCGGACCGGGCCAAGGCGAGCTATGCGCTCGTTCCGGCGCAGTCTCCGCGCTACCGCGACGCACAGCGCAAGCTGCAGTAGCGCTCCAACAGCGAACCACGAAGAACACGAAGAACGCGAAGCCCCCGCGAGGACATTTCAAAACTCGACTGGTCTTTTCGTGGCCTTCGTGGTTTTCTCTCAGGCGTCGACGAGCAGACTGGAATCAGAAGAAAATCCAGCAGAGCAGCGATCCCACCACGGTCATCGATAGTCCCCACGCGAGCAGTTTGTTATAGGTCGGACGGACTTCCGCCGGGTCGGTGATGCCGGCGAGGCACATGGCGCCTGTCGTCGAGAGCGGCGACATGTCTACGAGATGCGCTCCGACGTTCATCGACGTGGCGATGCCCAGGGGATCGCCTCCGCCGAGCCGTGCGACCAATCCAGGGATCGTGGGCAGGAAGGCGGGGAGGACAACCCCCGAGGTGCTGCTGTACACGGAGATGATGGCGGTCACGAACGCGACCGCACCGGTGACGGTGTCGCGCGTCGCCGTCCGCGCGAGGAGCCCCGTGAAGAGATCGAGGCCGCCCGTCTTTTCGAGCAACGCGATGAGTACCGTCACGCCGCTCACCATGAGGATTGGGGCCCACGGCATCCGGCGTATCGCCTGGTCGTGGTCGGCGACACGAAGCGCGGCGAGTACGGCCGCGCCCGCGAACGCCGCCATGCCGATGTTCGCTTCCAGGAAGAGGACGACAGCCATCATGGAGAAGAGCACGACGATCGTCGTCCAGTTCTTGACATCGAAGGCGGGGGAGTCCGGCACCGCGTCCGCGGTGCTGGCGAACTCACTTCGAAACAGCTTCCATCCGCCCAGCAGGAGATAGCCGGCAAAGGCCAGTGCCGCATGGGCGACCAGATTGGTCCAGTACGTGCGCCACTCGTACCCGGCGAGACCAATCTTCTCCATCAGGCCGTTGACGATGATCCCGGTCGGTGCGAATGGTGAGAGCCCACCCGACTGCGCACCATTGCCCACCATGATCGCCATGAGGAACGCGGGGATCCGTGCGCGGTTGGCGACAGCCATCGCCATGGGCGCCAGCATCGCGGCCGTGGCGATGTTGCCTGGCCCGAGGGAGGCGATTGCCGCACCGAGTACCAAGAACGACACCGGGATGAGTCCGGTGTTCCCGCGGCACAGACGGACGGATCGATGCGCGATCTTGTCCAAGGTGCCGTTCAGTTGCGCCTGCGTGAAGAGAAGAGTCACGCCGGCGAGCGTCAGAAACAGTTGAATCGGGAATCCGCTCAGCACCGCGTCGAGGCGCATCGAGCCGAAATAGACGCCCACGATCCAGGCGAATGCGACGGCCACGACGCCGACATTGAGACGGGTGAAGCAACTGATGATGATGGCGACAAACAGCGCGCTAAGGGAGAGCCACGCCAGATTCATGCGGTGTGCGCCTTTGTCAGAAGAGACTGGAGCAGAACCGCCGGATGAACGGCCTCGACCCCTGTGAAGTCTCGAAGTTGATGTCGGCACGACGTACCGGCCGCAGCGACGATGGTTCCCGTAGCCCGTGATCGGACAGCGGGAAACAGCTTGCGCTCACCGATGGCGCGCGAGAGGTCGAAGTGGTTGCGTGCGTATCCCCACGAGCCAGCCATGCCGCAGCAGCCTGCGTCGAGCGCCGTGACGGTCGTGCCGGGAATCTTCGACAGCAAGTCTTTCGCCGAAGGGACCAGACCCATCGACTTTTGATGACAGTGACCGTGAAGCAGGATCGTTGCGGGTCCGGGTGACAGCGTCAGTCGAGACACGATCGTGCCGGCGAACTCCTCGAAGAGCACGGTCGCGTTCGCAACGGCTTCCGCCTTGCGTCTCGCGTCCCCGCGTAGGAGCGACGGTGCGTCCTCGCGGACGGCGGACAGACAGCTTGGCTCGCAGAAGACGATGGGCCGACCCGCCGCCGCGTGTGGATACAGGCGCTCGGCGTTTGCCGCCGCGAGCCGTGTGGCGTCTTGCAGGAGACCCTTCGAGATCTGCGGCCGTCCGCAACAGCCATTTCCCGCGAGTCCAGCGGAGATACCTGCCGCAGTCAGCACCTCGAGCGCCGCCAACCCGATCGATGGCTCGTAATAGTTCGTGAACGTGTCGCTGAACAGCACTGCCTGGGAGTTGCCGTCGAACCTCGGCGCGCGCTGTGAGAGCGGCCGTCTGTGAAAGCGCGGCAGTCCGCGTCGGCGATCGATGCCGAGCAGGCCGTTCGGTCATCGGTTTGAAGGACGCGGTCAGCCAGTTCGAGAGCGGTGCGAGGCGGCTGCCCCACTTGGCGACGGTGTGCACGTTGCCCAGCACCCGCGCGTCGAACGCGGTGCCATGACGGGACCAGTAGTCGGCGAGGAACTCGCTCTTGAATCTGGCCATGTCAACGCCGACAGGACACTCGGCTTTGCAGGCCCGGCATTCCAGGCACAGGTCGAGCGTCTCATGCACGCCCTCGTCGCCGAGGCCGGCTTCGCCGATGCGCCCGGCCATGGCGAGCCGTAACACGTTCGCGCGGCCGCGAGTGGAATGCCGCTCCTCCCGCGTGGCCATGTACGACGGGCACATCGTCCCATCGAGCTTCTTGCGGCAGGCTCCCAGGCCGCTGCACATGTCCACGGCGCCGCCCATCCCGCCATAGTCCGAGTAGTCGAAGTAGGTGGCGGGGTTCGGCGTCGTGTAGCCGGCGCCGAAGCGCAGGTGTGCGGTGAGCGGGCCAGCATCGACGATTTTTCCCGGGTTCAGGATGCCGTGAGGATCGAACGTGCGTTTGATCGTGCGGAAGGCCTCGTACACCTCGGCCCCGAACATCTTGCGCATGAATGGACTGCGGACGAGCCCATCGCCGTGCTCGCCCGACAGCGCGCCTCCGAACTCGAGAACGAGATCGGCGACGTCGTTGGCGATCCGCTCGAACATCTGCACGCCGGCCTCGGTTTTCAGATTGATGACCGGCCGCACGTGCAGGCAGCCAACGGACGCATGGGCATACACGCCGGCCGACGTGCCGTGCCGGTTGACGATCGACAGGAAACGCGCGATGTAGTCGCGAAGCTTCTCCGGTGCGACCGCGGTGTCTTCGACGAACGACAGCGACTTCGCATCCGATTTCATGGCCATCGACAGGCCGAGAGCCGCCTCCCGCAGGCTCCACACGCGGGCTTGCGCGGCCAGGTCGAGCATGTGGTGATAGCGGTACCCGAGTGCTTGTGCGCGCAGGTCCCGTTCGACGGCCGCCAGCCTCGGCGGGAGGTCCTCCTCGCGATCGGCGTAGAACTCGACGCACAGGAGCGATGCCGGGTCTCCCTCGATGAATCCGCTGCGGAGCGCGTCGAGCGCGACACTCTGACGGGTGTGGTCGAGGATGAACTTGTCCATGACCTCGACCGCTGACGGTTGGTGCCGGAGGATCACGGGCGTCGCGGCGAGCGACTCGAGGAGATCGGCGAACTGGATCGCGAGGACCGCTTTCGCCTTGGGCAGCGCGACGAGATTCAGCCGTGCGGTCAGCACGACTCCCAGCGTGCCCTCCGAGCCGACCATGAGCTTGGCCATGTTGAAGGCCCGCCCGGACCGAACGAACTCATCGAGGTTGTATCCGCCCACACGCCGAAGCACCGTGGGAAAGCGCCGTTCGATTTCCACCGCGTGGTCCGCGGCGATCGTGCGGACCACCCGATGGCACTCCGCCGCGAGGCTCGGGCCCGCGCACGCGATCTCGAGCTCCTCAGGCGTCAGAGGGCCGAACATGGAAACCGAGCCGTCCGAGAGCACGACTTCCTGGTCGAGTACGTGGTCGATTGTCTTGCCGTAGAGCACCGACCGTGCGCCGCTGGAATTGTTCGCCATCATCCCGCCGATGGTGGCGCGACTCGCGGTTGAAATATCCGGTGCGAACCGGAGGCCGTGGGGACGCAGTTCGGCGTTCAGTTCGTCGAGCACAATGCCCGGCTCGACCCGCACCCAGCGCTCGGCAACGTTCAGCTCGAGGATGCGGTGCAGGTATTTCGACGTGTCGGCAATCAGGCCCGCTCCGATGGCCTGTCCAGCCTGGGACGTGCCGCCGCCGCGCATGGTCAGGGGGCAACGGTGTTCCGCGCAGATTCGCACCAGCCTGATCAAGGCGTCGCGTGAACGCGGTACCACCACCCCGATCGGCTCGATGTGGTACACGCTGGCGTCGGTGGCGTACAGAGCGCGCGAAACCTTGTCGAACCGGACTTCGCCGTCGATCTGTTGTTCGAGTTGAGTGCGGAGGGCGTCCACGTCGATCCCCCGAACATCGGGCCCAGCCGGCGTCGCGCGCGGCTCTTCCGCGGTTGCGGTCATAGGTTGGAGAGGCCTTGCCGGAGCCGCTCCAGGCCGTCCGTGAGGATGCTGCCGCCGCTGGCGAAGGAGACGCGCAGTGTGCCTTCACCTCCCGGCCCGTACGCCGAGCCATGGACGACAGCGACGCCGTGGTCGCGCAGAAGGCGGCGACGGACCTCGTTCGAGGGGATCCCAGTCGACCGGACGTCGACCATGACGAAGAAGCCGCCCTCCGGAGGCAACGCCCGCACGCGTGGAAGGCCGTCAAGGGCTGAGAGCACACAGGCTCGACGCGCCGTGTACTCGCGACGCATCTCCTCGACCGCGTCTTGGGGTCCGGTCAGCGCTACGGCTGCGGCGTCCTGGATGAAGGTCGCTGGTCCGCGACTCGATTGCTGGAGGACGAGGAGCATCGCCGAGATGAGTGACGCGGGCGCCGCACAGTAGCCGACGCGCCAGCCGGTCATGGCGTACGTCTTCGACAAGCTGTTGACGAGCACCGTGCTCGACCGCATCTCCGGCGACAGGGAGGCGGGGGAGATATGCCGGTGACCGTCGTACACCACCGCCTCGTAGATCTCGTCGCTGATAACGGTCATGTGTCGACGAAGGACGAACTCGCCAATCTCCCAGAGTTCGGTGCTCCCGAACACCGTACCAGCCGGATTCCACGGCGAGTTCAGAATCAGCACCCGAGACGACGGGGTCGCTGCCGCTTCTAGCGCGTCTCGCGTCAGCACGAATCGGTCCTGGACGATCGACGCGCGGACCGGTTGGATGACCCCGCCTGCGAGAAGGATTGGCGACTGGTACGCGTCGTAGACCGGATCGGGGATCAAAACACCGTCGCCGTCGGACACAAGCGCCATCAGCGCCGTGTGAATGCCGAGCGTGGCGCCGGTTGTGATCAGGATCTCCGTGGCGGGGTCGTACACGAGAGCGTTGTCGCGCTTCACTTTCAGCGCCACCGCGTCGCGCAGCCCAGGCTCGCCGCGGTTATCCGGGTACGTGGTGCGGCCGGAGCTCAGCGCATGAATGGCCGCCTCGCCGATATGCGAAGGCGTGGGGAAGTCCGGCTCGCCCCGCATCAGCGAGACAACCGGCGTGCCTTCGGCCCGCACCTGACGGACTTCCGCAAGGATCGTGTTGATCGCTGTTGGCCTGAGGAGCGCAGCACGAGGTGCGGGAGCGGCCAGACGCGTCATTCAGCACGGCATAGTAACCCTGAACCAAGGGAAAAGTGGAAAGTGGAAAGTGGAAAGTACGAAGTACGGGTGCCTGGTGCGCAGCGGAAGTAGTAGACGAGGTTCCCCAGGCCCAGAGAGCCGACGTCGACGGTGTTGTCGAGGATCTGGCTCAGGAGGCCTTCTTGAGGGTGTTTCGGGGGCTTCCGTAGTTTGACGGCCGCGCGAAGCATGACCGTCGTCGATGCCTGCGCGATGTTCGCCACATTGGCCGCTGCGGCGATGGCGTCCAACGCGTCGTTCGTGGCATGGACGTCCGCGGCGTGTTCACCCGCCGATCAGGATTCTGGACATAGTGAGCATTCACGCGCATCAATTCGGGCGCGCCGGCCGATCGCAGACACGCATGATTCAAGGTTCGAAACGGCTGTAATTCGTTGACCAGTGAAGAGTTTTGCCAGATAATCGGACACGCTTCCATTCGCAACACATGTCTGATTCGCCGTCCAGACCGGTTCGTGCCTCGGACCCTCCCGACGATGCCGATCGCGAGGCGCGCATTGAGCAGCTCCTTCTCACGGGGCTCGATCACTATTTCGCAGGTCACTACGAGCGCGCGATCAACGTGT
This sequence comes from uncultured Acidobacteriota bacterium, assembly GCA_963827515.1. Classification (GTDB taxonomy): domain Bacteria; phylum Acidobacteriota; class Vicinamibacteria; order Vicinamibacterales; family UBA2999; genus JABFSA01. Next base: position 468,208 of record CAWHBF010000025.1, read on the forward strand.
GGACCCGAGTCGTGTTCCTCGAGCGCCATCACGACCGCGCACGAGCCTACATCGAGCGTGCCCGCGGTGCGATGGCCGAACGTCTTCGTCGCTCCGAAGAGTTTCTCCACGACGGTGTGTCGGCGTATAACGCCGGTGAGATCGAAAAAGCACGCGACCTATTGACCCGTGCCCGGGAGCAAGGCAGTGACGGGGCGGACGTCTTCCTCGAGCGGTTGAACCGGGTCGGTACCGCCGTGTCCGGTGCCACGCCGCGCGTGGACGACCTGTCCGGGCGTAGGCACACCATCCATCGCGAAGAGACCAAGGCCGGGCACCGCCGTGGGAAGGTGACAGCGGTGCTGTTCGCCGTGTGTGTCGCCGCCACCATGCTCATCAGCGGATTGCCGATCGGCACGTGGCTGTTCGAGTCGCAGACGATCGATCCGGCGCCGGTGGCCCAGCCCGTATCCGCTGAGCCTCTGCCCGTGGTTCGCCCCTCGGAAGTCATGCTGGACCGTGCGAGGATGCTCCGAGCCGATGGGCGATTGCGCGATGCACTTCGTGCACTCGACGGGATCCGAGTGGCCGATCCCGTTCGCGCAACGGCAGATCGACTGCGGGCAGAGATCCAAAGCGACATCTTCACTGCGGCTGGGATGTCTGGCGTCTTTTCTGCCGAGTCGAATGGCCGCCCATGAAGTGTCCCAAGTGCGACTACCTCGGGTTTGACACGGGCGATCGGTGCAAGAACTGCGGGTACGACTTCTCGTTGAGCCCTGCCGCCCCCGCACCCGCCGAGTTCGATACCGATCTCTTTCGCCGTCCTCTCGATGACGCCGCACCGGCGTCCTCGGGATGGGACGGTACCTTCGACCGCGCTCGCGCCGTCGAGCGGGCGCCCGCGTCAGTGTCGCGATTCCGCACAGAGGGGAAGCTCCCACTCTTTTCGCCGGGCCAGCACGACAGTGACGAGCCGCTCATCAAGCTGCCCGCCGCACCTCGTCCGCCATTGGCGGTTCGCCGCACACCAGAGTCGCCGCGGCTTCGGGCCGTGTCGAAACGGGCACGTCCCGTCGAGGTTGAACCGGTACTGGAGTTTGCTGACGTAACCCCGCCGATCTCGACGCCGGTCGAATCGATTGTGGATGTCCGCGCGCGAACCGCCGCACGTCTCGCCTCGCAGTCGGGACCGCTCGTGTTGAGCGGCGGGAGGCAGCGCATCGCGGCGGCGGCCATCGATCACTTGTTGTTGAGCGCCATCGACATCACGGTGGTCTATCTCACCGTGCGTATGGCTGGCCTGCCGATGTCTGGCTGGACCGAACTGCCGCTTGCTCCACTCGTGGTCTTTCTGATGGTGGTCAAGCTCTCGTACTTTTGCGTGTTCACAGCAGTGGGCGGTCAGACGATTGGGAAGATGGCCATGCGCATCCGTGTGGTCACCGCCGAAGACCAACCGCTCGACGCTGCCGCTGCTGCCGTCCGCTCACTCGCGGGGACGCTGTCGGCGGTCTCGTTGGGTCTCGGCTATGTGCCGGCGCTGTTCGGCGCAGGGCGTCACGCGGTCCACGATCGGCTGACACATACCCGCGTTGTCGCGTTGCCTCCCGTCTGATCGTCCCCGACCGCCTGATGGATCGCTTCGGGGTTCTCTGTGCGACATGCGCCTACCTGGGGTACGTACCGATTGCGCCGGGCACCTTCGGGTCGGCGCTCGGGCTCATGCTCTTCTGGGCGGTCCGCAGCACGGGTTCGGCTGGCGTCGAGGCCGCTGTAATGACGGTGTTGTTCGCGGTTGGCGTGTGGAGCGGAACCGTGGCCGAGCGTCACTTCCGGGGCGTCGATCCTGGCCCGGTCGTGATCGACGAAGTGTTCGGCATGCTCGTGACACTCGCGTTTCTACCGGTCAGCATGACCGGCGCGATCATTGGCTTCTTCGTCTTCCGTCTCCTCGACATCGTGAAGCCGTGGCCGGCCAGGCGTCTCGAGTCGTTGCACGGCGGGCTTGGCATCATGGCCGACGACGGCATGGCCGCGATCTACGGCAATCTGCTCATGCGCGCGCTCATGGTTATCGCGCCGGGGTGGCTCGCGTGATTCACCGCGCGGCGATTCTAGCAGTCGGCAGCGAGTTCCTCACGCCCATTCGGATCGACACGAACTCGCTCATGATCACCGAGCAACTCGAGCGGCTCGGGGTCGAAGTCATCTACAAAGGCGTGGTCGGCGACGATCGACGGGAGGTCGCGGCCGCGGTGCAGGTAGCGCTCGAGCGGGTCGATCTCCTGGTGTGTTGCGGCGGGCTGGGGCCGACCGACGATGATGTCACGCGAGATGCGGTGGCTGAGGTCCTGGGGAGGGCCCTCGTCGAGGACGAACGAATCGTCGCCCAGATCGAAGCGCGCTTCGCGGCCAGACAGATGCAGATGCCTGCGATCAATCGCCGCCAAGCGATGGTGCCGTCCGGAGCCAGCGTCATCGACAATTCGAATGGCACGGCCCCTGGGCTGTGGCTCGAGGAGGACGGTCGCTCGGTGCTGCTCTTGCCGGGCCCGCCTCGTGAGCTCAGGGCGATGCTTGCATGGAGCGTCGAGCGGCTGCTCGAGCCGCGCTCGCCTGGCCTTGCGCTGGTGAGACGCGTGATTCGTATTACCAATCGCACTGAGTCACAGACCGAGGAGACGGTGCAGCCGCTGTATGCGCGCTGGGCGCGGCAGACGATTCAGGTGTCGGCCACAATACTGGCCTCACTCGGGCAAATTGAGCTGCACATTTCTTCACGTGCGGCGTCGCGCGAAGAGGCGCAATCGGTCGTGGACGCTGCCGCGCGTGAGGTGGCCGATGTCCTGGGCTTGGATGCGTATAGCGTTGATGGCCACCCGCTCGAAACGGTGGTCGGCAACCTGCTCGTCGAACGTGGATTCCGGATCGCGATTGCTGAATCGTGTACGGGAGGGCTGCTCGCGTCCAGGCTCACTGATGTGGCTGGCAGTTCGCGTTATGTCGACCGCGCCATCGTCGCGTACGCAAACCAGGCCAAGATATCGCTGCTGGGAGTCCCCGAGTCGACGATCGCGGCGGAGGGTGCCGTAAGCGAGCCGGTCGCACTCGCGATGGCCGAGGGCATTCGGAGCAGCGCCAGCGTCGACGTGGCTGTGGGCGTGACCGGTATCGCGGGGCCAGGCGGAGGCTCGCCAGAGAAGCCGGTCGGCACCGTTGCTGTGGCCGTCGTGGTTCCAGGGGAGGAGCGATCGAAGACCTTCCGCTTCATGGGTGATAGGGAGCAGGTGAAATTCCAGGCGACACAGGCCGCCCTCGACATGGTGCGTCGGATGCTGATGTCGCGCTCTCCCTCGGCCTGAAGGTCATGGAAGAGACCATGGCTGTTGTGTGGGGCTATCTCGCGGGTTCTCTCCCGTTGTCCTTCCTGCTCGCGAGGCGCCATGGTGTCGACCTGCGTCTCTCGGGGAGCGGCAATGTGGGCGCGGCGAATGTGCTCCGCACCAGCGGTGTGACGAGCGCGGCCCTGGCCATCCTCCTCGATGTGGCGAAGGGGGCCGTCGCGGTATTGGTGGCCATGCGATTCACGAGTGGTCGCACCACAGCTGTCGCCGCCGGACTGGCGGCCATCATCGGGCATCTGTACCCAGTCTGGCTGAAGTTCCGCGGTGGTAAGGGCGTGGCCACCTCTGCGGGCGTGTTCCTCGTCTTCGAGCCGTTGGCCGTAGCCATCGCTGGGGCCGTCTTCGCGGTGGGGGTGTCGTCGACCCACTACGTGTCCGTTGGTTCGATCACCGGCGCCTTGACGCTCGTCGTTGCAGTCGTCATTCTGGGTTCTCCCACAGCGGTCGTGGTGGCCGCCCTGGTTGCAGTGCTCATCATCGTGCATCGTCATCGGGGAAACCTCGGCAGGCTCTTGGCGGGCACCGAACGTCGGATCTGGGAACGGTCGTAGGGGAGGCGCGTATTCGTCACGTAGCGATACTTGGAGCGGGGGGCTGGGGCACCGCGCTTGCCGTGCACGTGTCACGTGTCGGTCACGACACGTGTCTATGGGCGCGCGACGCGGCACTTGCCGACGACATACGGACTCGGCGAGCCAACGCCGTGTACCTCCCGGATGTGTTGTTTCCGCCCAGCCTGCGGATTACCGCAGACCTTGCGGATGCCTTGCGCGATGCGGAGCTCGTCGTCGCCGCGCTGCCGTCCCACGGCACGAGAGACATTCTCAGGCGCGCCGCACCGATGATCCGCCGCGACGCCATCCTGGTCAGCGCCACGAAGGGGCTCGAGCGGGAGACGCTGTTGAGGATGTCGGAGGTGGCATCGCAGGAGCTGGGGCGGGAGGTCTCGGTTGCGGTGCTATCCGGCCCGAGCTTTGCTGCCGAACTCGCCCGCCAGCTGCCGACCGCCGCCTCCGTGGCGTCACGTCATGTCGCCGTCGTCGAACAGGTGCAGGCCGATCTCCGGGCACCCTACTTCCGGTTGTACGGCACGAGCGATGTAGTGGGCGTGGAAATCGGCGGGGCACTGAAGAACATCATTGCTATTGCCGCGGGTGTCGCGGAAGGTCTCGCGCTCGGGCACAACGCGCAGGCGGGTTTGATCACGCGAGGCCTGGCAGAGATCACGCGCCTTGCGTGCGCCGCCGGCGCGCAGCGGGAAACGCTCGCGGGACTGAGCGGCCTGGGCGACCTCGTTCTGACGTGCACCGGCACCCTGAGCCGAAATCGCCACGTCGGGATCGAGCTCGCGCGGGGTCGTTCGGTCGACGAAGTACTCGCCGGCATGAAGATGGTCGCGGAAGGGGTGCGGACGACCGATGCCGCCCTGGCCCTCGGACAACGTCACGGAGTCGAGCTGCCGATCGCGACTCAAGTGGCCGCTCTCCTGGAGGGGCGCAACGATGCGCGAACGGCATTGTACGAACTGATGCTACGGCCCCAGCGTGCCGAGGCGGGATAATGGGTGAGCATTGGGATTCCTTGATCGACTTCGAGAAGGGCTGAGCCGCACCAAGCAGCAGATTGTCGGCCGCTTCGAGCAAATCGTCCAACAGGCCGACGCACCGGAGCGTCGAACCAGAGAGATCGACCCCGACACGACAGAGGCACTCGAAGAGCTGCTCTTGTCCGCGGATGTCGGCGTGGCCGCCACCGAGCGCATCGTCACTGCCGTTCGTACCCGAGCCCGCGCGGGTGAGAGTCTCCGCGATCTCGTCAAGCTCGAGATCCTGTCGATCTTCGACGCCGCCGAGCCGCCGCCCGTGTCGAGCCATCGCCCGCACGTCACGTTGATCGTCGGCGTGAACGGCACTGGAAAGACCACCACCGTCGGCAAGCTTGCGAACGCATTGAAGGTGTCTGGGAAAGACCCGCTGGTGTGCGCAGCCGACACGTTCCGCGCGGCGGCAGTCGAGCAGCTTGCGGTCTGGGCCGAGCGTGCGCATGTGGATCTCGTCCGCGCGAAGGAAGGGTCGGATCCAGCGGCCGTCGTCTTCGATGCGATCCAAGCGGGGAAAGCGCGCGGTCGCGATCCGATTCTGATCGACACGGCGGGGCGGCTCCACAACCGTGTCAATCTCATGAATGAACTGGACAAGATCCGGCGTGTCGCGGCGCGCGCGACCGAGGGCGCTCCGCACGAGGTTCTCCTCGTCCTCGATGCGACGGTCGGACAGAACGGCCTTGCGCAAGCGCGGGAGTTCACCAGCGTGGCAGGCGTCACCGGGATCGTCCTGACGAAGCTCGACGGCACCGCGAAAGGCGGCATCGCCGTGGCGATCGCGAACGACCTCAAGCTCCCGATTCGCTACGTGGGCGTGGGTGAGGGCATCGACGACCTCATTCCTTTCTCGGCGAGGGAGTACGTGGACGCGCTCTTTCAGGAATCGTGGTAGACGACGCCCGGTGGATGCGGCGGGCGATGGCGCATGCGCGACGCGGCCTGGGGCGCACTGCGCCCAATCCGGTCGTCGGCGCCTGCGTCGTCGATGTCGACGAGGTCGTCGTCGGTGATGGTAGTCACGAACGGGCGGGGGAGGCGCATGCCGAGGTTCTCGCTCTTCAGGAGGCAGGTGCGCGCGCGCGCGGGGCTACCCTCTATTGCACGCTCGAGCCGTGCGTGCACACCGGGCGCACGGGCCCGTGCACGGACCGCATCATCGAGGCGGGCATCGCTCGGGTCGTGTCGGCCATGGAAGATCCCTATCCGCTCGTTCATGGACGCGGTTTCGCCAAACTGCGAGAACACGGCATCTCCGTCGAGGTGGGCATCGGCAGCCGCGAAGCCGCCCGCTTGAATCAGCCGTTCGTGACGACGATCCGAGAGGGACGACCGTTCGTGATCCTCAAGGCCGCCACGAGCCTTGACGGCCGGCTCGCGGCAGCCAAGGGCGAACGCACGCAGGTGACCTCGGCGGCCGCGGAACGTCACGCACACTATCAACGCGCGCAGGTTGACGCGATTGCCGTCGGCTCAGAAACGCTGGTCGTGGACGATCCGTTGCTCACCGCGCGATTGGTTTACCGGGAGCGGCCGCTGACGCGAGTCGTCTTCGACCGCCGTTTGCGTGCGACACCTGAGGCGCGTCTGTTTTCGACCCTCTCGGCGGGACCGGTGATAATAGTGACGTCGGCCGAGGCCGTGCGGCGACAGGCTCGACGGGCCAGCGCACTGGAGACCGCGGGAGCCACGTTGCTGGCCATGGAAGACCCAAATCTTGGTGACGCCGCAAAGGCACTGGGGCGCCAAGGCTTGCAGAGCATGCTGGTGGAAGGCGGGGCACTGCTTCACCAGGCCGTGTGGGATGCTGGGATCGTCGACTACGTCCAGTTGTACGTGGCGCCAACCACGTTCGCCGGCCACGGGCCCGCGCTGCTCGAGGGCCGGCCGTTCTCACCTGCGGCCCTCTTCGAGCAGAAGGTCCAGCCGCTCGGGCCTGATGTGTTGATTGAAGGTTATGTTCACCGGCCTGATTGAAGCCGTCGGTCACATCGAAGAGCTGGAAGCGGTTGCAGGGGCCGTTCGGCTACGCATCGGTACGACGTTGGCGGTGGAGATGCGCCCGGGTGACAGCCTGGCCGTTGATGGCGTATGCCTGACGGCAACGGCTGCTGAGGGCGGGCACGTGTTTGCGGACGTGGGCCCGGAAACGTTGCGGGTGACGACGCTCGGGTCGATGCGGCCGGGGCAGTTGGTGAATCTCGAGCGTGCGATGCGAGCCGACGCTCGTTTCGGTGGACACTTCGTGCAGGGTCATGTGGACGGCACGGGGCTGGTGAAGGTCGTCCGAAACGAGGGCGAGAGCCACTGGGTGACTATTTCGTTCGACGAGGCGCTCGCGGCGTACTGCATTCCCAAGGGTTCAGTTGCCGTGGATGGGGTCAGTCTGACCATCGCGGCGCTTCGGGACCACGAATTCGACGTAATGATCGTTCCGTTCACCTGGCAACACACGAACGTGCACGTACGGCGCCCGGGTGACCGGGTCAACCTCGAATGCGACATCGTCGGGAAGTACGTCGCGAGGGCGGCGCAGGTGGCGCTGGCAGCATCATGACCACGAAGAGTACGAAGAGTACGAAGAGACCGAAGATTCGGATGGCCACACGTCGTACGCCCTTCGCCACGATCGAGGAAGCGGTTGACGCCATTCGCGCCGGCCAGATGGTGATCGTGGTGGATGACGAGGACCGGGAGAACGAGGGAGACCTGACGATCGCGGCCGAGAAGATCACGCCCGAAGTCATCAATTTCATGGCGACGCACGGTCGCGGGCTGATCTGCATGCCGATGACGGCCGAACGGCTCGACGAGCTCGAGCTGCCGCTCATGGTCAACCAGAACACGACGCCCTTCAAGACGGCGTTTTGCGTCTCGATCGAGGCAAAGCACTCGGTAAGCACCGGAATTTCCGCATCGGACCGCGCGGCGACGGTGCTGGCGGCGATCGATGCGAAGACGAAGCCGTCGGACCTGGCTCGGCCAGGTCACATGTTTCCGCTGAGGGCACGCACCGGCGGTGTGATGGTGCGTGCGGGTCAGACGGAGGCGGCCGTCGACCTCGCACGGATCGCCGGGCTCTACCCGGCGGGTGTCATCTGCGAGATCATGAACCAGGACGGCACCATGGCCCGGGTGCCTGAGCTCACGAAGTTCACCAAGAAGCACGGTCTGCTGATGGTGACGATCGCGGACCTCATTCAGGTACCGCATGAGGACCGAGCGGCTGGTCAAACGCGTCGCATCGGCCGCGCTTCCGACCGATCACGGTCCCTTCCGAATCTGGGCGTACGAGAACCAGATCGACAACGAAACGCACGTCGCGCTCGTCTGCGGCGAGATTGGCGACGGTCAGGACGTGCTGGTGCGCGTGCACTCGAAATGCCTGACCGGCGACGTCTTCCATTCCGGACGATGCGACTGTGGCGCACAGCTCGAAGCGGCCTTGGATCGCATCGCGCTGGAGGGCCGGGGGGTACTGCTCTACCTGAACCAGGAGGGGCGGGGCATTGGACTCGCGAACAAGATCCGCGCGTACGAGCTACAGGATCAAGGGCTCGACACGGTGGAAGCCAACGAGCGGCTGGGGTTCAAGGCCGATCAGCGAGACTACGGGATTGGCGCGCAGATCCTGGGCGACCTGGGCATCAAGACCATGCGGCTCCTGACCAACAACCCGAGGAAGTTCGTCGGGCTTCAGGGGTACGGTCTGGCGGTTTCCGACGTCGTGCCGCTCGAGATTCCTGCGTCCGACTCGACGCGGACCTATCTCAAGACGAAGAAGGACAAGCTGGGACACCGGCTGTCATCCGTCTAGCCGGGCCGGCGGAGCCGCCGGGACCTTCGAAGCACTCGACCGATCGCTAGTGGACGAGCCCTACGGGAGCAGTAGGTAGTGCCTGTCCCCGTCCGAGCGGACGTGAACGGCCACCACGTCACCGGCGGCATCCAGGACCTTCGGGACGCGCCCTCCTTCGCGCCCTTCGACGACCAGGGTTTGCCCGGGTGGCAATTCTCGCTTTGTCATGTTCAGCACGATAGCGATCGCACCGGCGGGGTCCTTCTGCAGCACAGGCCGAAGGCGTTCGCGATGCCTCCAGAAGCGGGCCACGCTCCCAACGTCGCCGATCCAGACGTTCTTTCGGAGGTGCTCCGTAATAAGACGACGTTCCACTTCCAGTTTGTAGGTGGCGTCGGTCGGATGGATGAGCAGGCACGAGGTCGCGTTGTTCTCGCCATTCGCCCGAATGACGTCCGCCCACGTGCGCAGCGCTTCTTCCTGGGTATCCGGCGTAAGGAAGTCCCGTGTCTTCAGCTCGGATCGCGAATCATCGAGGGTTACCGGCACCACTACCACAGCGCTGCGCTCGCTGCCCAGCGTCCGCCGGCGAAAGCCGAAGTACGGGAAGTTCGTCAACACCAGCTGGGCAGACACGCTGGAATCGAATGTGTAGCCGGAATGTTCCAGCGCCACGATCAGTTCGTCGGGGTAGCGCAGGTATCCAGCCCGAAACCCAGCGGTCTCCTGGTGGAGATCGCGGTCAAGCAGCTTCTTGCTGACTTGTGCCTCACCAAACAACGTGGGACGGGTGTGGTCGTATCCTCCGAGAGTGATCTGCGGCGAACCGAGTGGAAACGTATCGAAGGTCAGGGCATGACTGACGGAATGCGATCCGATCTCGAATCCCATGGCCGCCACCTGTCGGATCCACGCGATACGTTCGGGCGTGTAGTATGCGACGTCGGTGTCGTCCGGAAAGTACTTCGTGGTGACGAAGAACGTGCTGCGTACACCCAATCCCGCTTCCATGCGGGCGAAGGCTAACGAGTGCTCGAACGATTCCCGCGCGTCCACGTCGTGTGAGAGACACAATGCGGTTTCCTTGCCCTCCGGCACCGTGTGGATCAGCAGAAACGGGTGCACCGCATCTTCATACACGCCCCGCAGGAGCAGGCGAAAGACATCTCCTGAGGGCTCGAACGAGTTGATCCAGCGTCGGGCGGCCTCGAAGCTCCGGGCCAGCTGCGGAATGAGGGTCGTTTCCTTGAATCCCAACCCGATCGCGTACGCCACGCCACGGCCGTACACGTTCCGTGTGACGGCGCCGGTGCCGTTCTCGTACCGTGCCAGCACATCCGTGCCGAACGACGGCGTGTACTGCGTCGACCACACGGTCTCCGAGTACAGCGTGGGGTCTCCGAGGGAGATGAGCTTCTCTTCCTGTCGGTTGAGGTAACGCAGCGCCGGGTCGTCGCCGGTGAACTGCACCCGGAAGTTGCCGCGGCTGGTGGTTGCGCTCTGGAGGCCGAACAGCGGGAAGAACTTGTTGCCTTGCACCTGGGTCGCGAGAAGGATTCCGCCTCGTTCCACATAGCCGTACAGCGCTTCGCGCTGACCGGGTGTCAACTGCGTATTCGAGGGAATGCCGCCGATGAGGACGAGAGGACGGCGAGCAGCGTTCTCGACGTCAGCGGTCTCGACGTAAGGGATCCCCATCAACTCCAGCGCGTCTCGAAGGGCCTGTTGTTCCTGGAGCGCGTCCGGGCCGGAACCGAGCGTGAGGACAGACACGCCCCACTCCGTGCCAACAACCGCCTGTACACGGCTCGCCGAGGCCACGAGACCGCAGAACAACACGACGACGGTCAGCGTTCGCTTCATCGCCAGACTCTCTCTGCCACAGGATTGCCGGCCATGGCTTCGGTCACAAGAACCAGCCACGCCGAGGCGGCAACGCCTGGTGCCTTGACCATATGGAACGGAAGGTCCCTGGAGGCGTACAGCAATCCTCCGCCGTCCACGCGGAGGGCACTCAAACCCTCAGCGAGGCGACCGGCTTCGCCTGGCTGTCCCACCCGCAAGAAGGCGAGTGCCGCTCCGAGCGTCCCCTCAGACCACACAAGGGGCAAGTCCTGCCACTCCATCCGCGGGCTGTCGGGAAAGTAGAACCTCCCAACCTCAGGGTCCGGGTACACAGGTACGCCGGCATACGGACGAAGACCGGCGCTCCCACCGTCCTGCGAGGAGTAGCGGGTATGCAGAAGCGCCAGCGCCCTCTGTGCCTTGCTGTGTTCCCCAATAGCCGAGAGGAAGAGCGCACCCCATGAAGCGCAGTCGAGCGCTTGCGTCGAATCCGCGGCACCCGACGCGTGGAATCCCTGGTTGAACTGGCTGAGCTGGTCGTTCCACACGAAGCGCAAGAGGGCGTCGCGTATTCGATCGGCCCCCTGGCGATGTCGAACGTCGCCCGTCAATTGCGCGAGTTGACGAAGGAAGAACCACGTGCTGATATTGTTCTCGGTGCTGATGCCCTGAACGGTTCGGCCAGAATAGACCTCGACCACCTTGTCGAGGTCGGAGCGGTACGCAAGATCGAGTTGGCCGACCCCGAGCGGGATCAACCCGTCACGAGGATCCCCTGGATCGCGAATCTCCAGTGACAACAAGTAGTCGGCGGCGCGGACAGCGGCTTGGAGAAAGCGCGTTCGCTCCCACCCGCAGGCACGGTCTTCCAGGGGACAGGTCGGATAGTGCGTCAAATAGAACGTGAGGGCGTACCCAACCCAGCCGACCGCGCCCGCCCGAACCAGCGCGCTCTCGTGGTCCTTTTCGCTGGGCCAGTCGTTCGCGGTGTTGTATCCGAACCAGAGACTTCCATCCGGTCGCGCCACCCGCGTCAGGGCATGCAAGGTGAAGGCTGCGCGGTCGCGTTCACCCATGACCATGAAGGCGAGCGCCGCCAGAGCGTTGTCGTAGCTGGTCGAGCGGTGATACCCGTACGGAAGGTCTTCGGGGGAAATTGAATAGCTGAGGAGCAACCCTCGCCGCCCCGGCTCCGGATCCGGAACCGTTCGATTGGGGACGATCTGCCGCTGCAGCCATAGGTAGTCGGCCGAGGCCCGAACCCGGACCGCGTCGGACGTTCCGGTGTTTTGGGAATGGACGACCGGACCGACGAGAAAGCCAAGGGCGATGGCGAGCGACAGAGCGTTCCTGGTGCCAGTCAGTGACCGGCATATCGGCCCGACCGGCAGCCCGCGTTAAACCGGGCCACCCTCACGCTGAAGAGGAGGTTCCGCTTGCTCGTTGACGAGCCACTCGCCTATGATAAGGGTTTGCTTTAGTTGGAGTTAGCGCCACAGGGCCCAGGTTTCCATGTTCGAATCGTTCAGCACCCGCATTCAGGGCGCCCTCCAGTCGTTGCGGGGGGAAGTCCGGCTGACGCCCGACCATGTCGAAACCGCCTTGCGCGAAATTCGGCTGGCCCTCCTCGAAGCAGACGTCAATTTCAAGGTCGTCTCGGCGTTCGTCGATCGTGTGCGCGATCGGGCGATGGACCAGTCGGTCCTGCGCAGCCTCACGCCAGGTCAGCAGGTCACCAAGGTTGTTCGCGATGAACTGCTGGCGCTCTTCGGCGACGCCGAAGGCGGCCTTCGGAAGGATGCGCCGACGCCTCGCGTCGTGTTGTTGTTGGGACTGCAGGGGTCGGGCAAGACGACGACCTCAGGGAAGCTCGGCAAGTGGCTGATTCGGCAAGGAAGACATCCGCTGATGGTGTCGACCGACGTTCGCCGGCCAGCAGCTATCGAGCAGCTGTCGGTGCTTGGCGCCAAGGCTGAGATTCGCGTGCATGCGCCGGAGACAATGGATCCGGTGGCGCGGGCGAAGGGCGCCCTCGCTGAAGCCAAGGCCAAGGGTTTCGACACGGTCATCGTCGACACGGCGGGTCGACTGCACATCGACGACGATCTGATGGGGGAGTTGCAGGCGATCAAGGACGCCGTGCAGCCGACCGATTTGTTGTACGTCGCCGACGCGATGACCGGCAACGACGCGATCAAGAGCGCCGGCGAGTTTAACCGGCGGATCGGCGTCACCGGGGTCGTCCTGACGAAGCTCGACGGCGACGCACGCGGAGGCGCGGCGCTGTCGGTGGTCTCCGTCGTCGGCGTGCCGATCGCGTTCATCGGGAGCGGAGAACGGCTCGAAGACCTCGAGCTGTTTCATCCCGATCGCATCGTGTCGCGGTTGCTGGGGATGGGCGATGTGCTGTCGCTCATCGAGAAGGCCGAGCAGGTCATCGATCAGGGCGAGGCCGAACAGCTCGAGGAGAAGCTGCGGAAGAACGAGTTCACGCTCGATGATTTCCGCAACCAGTTGAAGACGATTCGGAAGATGGGGCCGCTCGAGAGCGTCCTCGGCATGATTCCCGGCCTCGGCAGCGTGAAACAGCTGGCCGAGAACAAGCCGGACGAGAAGCAGATGGGTCGCATCGAGGCGATCATCGGCTCGATGACCACGGGGGAGCGGCGGGACTACACGGTCATCAACGGCAGCCGGCGCAAGCGGATTGCAAAGGGCAGCGGCACGTCGGTGGAAGAGGTCAACCGCCTGCTGAAGCAGTTCACGGAGATGCGGCGCGTGCTCCAGATGATCGGGCAAGGTGCTCGGCCTGGTTTGGTGGGTAAGGGGATGCGACAGCCGGCCATGCCGCACGGTGCGATGGGCGGATCGGGCAAGAAACGTAAGAAGGGTGGCCCGTGGGGGCTCATCAAGACGCGGTGATGACGTTAGTCTTTGGACTCTAGTCTTTGGTCTTTGGTCGTCGGACGAGAGGCCACCGGTGACCAGAGACTAGAGTCTAGAGACGTTAGCGGGCAGGAGTGAAGAATGCTATCGATTCGAATGACGCGGGTTGGGTCCAAGAAGAAGCCCTATTTCCGCGTGGTGCTGTCGGAGGCGCGGTCGGGGCTCCAGGGCGATGTCATCGAGAACCTGGGCACGTACAACCCGCGGTCGAAGCCGGCGCAGGTCAGTCTCAACAAGGAGCGCATCGAGCACTGGCTCGGCCATGGCGCCAAGCCGTCTGATTCGGTGAGGACGCTGCTGAGCAAGCACCTGACGCGCGACCTGTCGGCTGTCGTCGAGACCCCAACGGCGCAGTAATGTCTACGACCGATGCCGGTAGCGGTGTATCGCCGCTTCGAGCGGTGCTGGAGGTCGTGGTTCGCGCGCTGGTCGATCGTCCGGACTCCGTCAGAGTGACCGAGACCGAGCGACGTGGGATGAGCGTGCTCGAGCTGAGGACGGCGCCCGACGACATGGGCAAGATCATCGGACGGCAGGGTCGGACGGCGGCCGCCTTGCGGACGCTCATTGCCGTGACGGCCGAGAAGCACGGGACACGCGCGCAACTGGACATCAAGGATTGAGGTCGCGCAGGCTGAAGCCTGCGCGCTACGGGTACGCTGCGGGAAACGCATCATGAATTGGGACGACATGGTGCTGGTGGGCCGCGTCGCCAGAACACACGGGCTACGGGGCGACGTCATCGTCCACCCGGAAACCGATTTCGTGGCGGAGCGATTTCACGTCGGGGCGACGATGTGGACGCGATCGGGTGGCCACGATGAGCAGCTGACCGTCGGCGCCATGCGCCTACAGAACGGCCGCCCGGTCGTGGGCTTCGAAGGCTTTTCGAGCATCGACTCGGCGGCTCGACTGGCTGGACAGGAATTGCGGGTATCGGAGGCTTCGTTGCAGCCGCTGGCGCCCGGTCGATATTACGAGCATGAGCTCATCGGCTGTGTGGTGGAAACGGTGGGGGGCAACGAGGTCGGGGTCGTTGGTCGGGTTGACAGCAGTGTCGGCGGGAGCTGCCTGGTGGTGGAGGGTGCGCGAGGAGAAGTCCTGATTCCACTGGCCGAGTACATCTGCCGTGAAATCGACATGGCGACCCGCCGAATCCGGATCGATCCGCCGGACGGGTTGCTGGAGTTGAACGAGCCGAAACGAAGCAGGCGGTGAAGTTCGACATTGTCACGATATTCCCGGGGATGGTTCGGGCCGGACTGGCCGACGGGGTGGTTGGTCGGGGCGTCGAAAGCGGGCTGCTGGACGTCCAGATTCACGATCTGCGCGACTACACCACCGATCGGCATCGGAGCGTCGACGACATGCCGTACGGCGGCGGACCAGGGATGGTGATGAAGCCCGAGCCGCTGGTGAGGGCGATTGAGGCGATTCGGGCAGCGCGGGGCGTACCGGATACCGTGGTGTTGCTCTCGCCCCAGGGCCGACCGTTTACGCAGGCGGAAGCGGTCAGGCTCAGCGAACTGCGGCACGTAGCGCTCGTGTGCGGCCGATACGAGGGCATCGACGAGCGGTTTCGCGCGCTCGTGTCGTCCGAAGAACTGTCGGTGGGCGACTACGTGCTGAGCGGCGGTGAGCTGGCGGCGCTGGTGGTCGTGGACGCCGTCAGCCGTCTCGTACCGGGAGTCGTCGGCGATAGTCGGTCGGTGGAAGAGGATTCATTTTCGCAAGGGTTGCTCGACCACCCGCACTACACGCGACCCGCGGAGGTCTCCGGGCACAAGGTGCCTGACGTGCTCTTGTCGGGCCATCACGAAGAGGTCCGACGCTGGCGGAGAAAGATGGCGATCCGGCGAACGCTCGAGCGCCGTCCGGAACTGCTCGACGCGGCGGTTTTGGATGATGAGCAGCGGGCGCTGCTGGACGAGATTCTGAAGGAAGAGGAGAGGGAGTCATGAACGCGATCGAGCTGGTAGAGAAATCACAAATCACGACCCGGCCGGACATGAAATCTGGCGACACGATTCGTGTACACGTGAAGGTGCGCGAGGGTGACAAGGAACGCATCCAGATTTTCGAGGGCATCGTCATCGGCATGCACCGGGGTGGCGCGCGCGCGTCGTTCACCGTCCGGAAGGTGTCCTTCGGCCAGGGAGTGGAGCGAATCTTTCCACTGCACTCGCCCACGATTGCGAAGGTCGATGTGGTTCGCTCGGCGCGCGTCCGTCGCGCGAAGCTGTACTTCCTGCGTGGCCTGAAGGGCAAGGCCGCCAGGATGAAAGAGACCAAGCGGGTCGTCCAGTAGCAATGGCCCGCGCGCGCGCGACGAGGACCCTCGAGGCTGCCATGCGGCGGTGGGGGTTCTATCGCGTGGCCGGGTGCGACGAAGTGGGCCGCGGCTGTTTGGCCGGTCCGGTCGTCGCCGCCGTCGTGATCCTCGATCCAGGCCGGCCTATCCCTGGGGTGCGCGATTCGAAGCTGGTCGCGCCTGCTGAGCGCGAACGCCTCTACGCCACGATCACGCGCCGCGCCGTCGCCTGGTCGGTCGCGTCCGCGGCCGTGGATGAGGTGGACGATATCAACATCCATCAGGCATCGCTGCAGGCCATGCGACGTGCGGTGCTGTCGCTCGCGCCGTTGCCGGATCTGGTGCTCGTGGACGCCTTCAGGATTCCCGACCTTCAGATCGCTCAGCGCGGCATCGTGCACGGCGATCGGCGGTGCAGCGCGATTGCCGCGGCGTCGATCGTGGCCAAGGTGACTCGCGATCGTGAGATGGTCGCGCACCATCTTGCCGACCCTCGGTATGGCTACGATAGGCACAAGGGGTATGCCACCGCTGATCATCTGGCGGCGCTGGCCAGGCACGGGTACTCTGCCCTTCATCGCAAGTCGTTCAGACCCTCCTCGCTGTTTGATACGATCGCATCGTTTGATTCCTGACCCCATCCACGTCGCGGCCCATGCCGGGAGTCACGGCCAGTGAAACGGCTCGTGCTCGTCGTCTTCTTCTTTGAAGTCGGCGTGGTGCTGATCTTCATTCCCTGGTCGGCGTTCTGGGATCGGAACTACTTTGCCCAGCTCGTGCCACCGTTGCAGGCGGCAATCACCAACAACTTCTTCCGTGGGGCGGTCTCGGGTCTGGGTGTCGTCAATGTCGTGGCCGGACTTGCGGAGCTCGTGTCGGTTGTCTTCGCGCCCTCGGATCGGCCGGCTTCGCTGAATCCCTCCGGTCTCGCGAAGGACTGACGGCGGTCCGCATGCGCCCTGTGATCTGCATGATTACGCCGGCGGTGCGAAGCGCCCAGGACGAAGCGGAACTCCTCGAACGGATCGGCGCGGCGGCACGAGCCGGTGTTCGCTTGATTCAGATTCGGCAGGTGGAGATGGACGGCGGGGCGCTGTCGCGCCTCGTCAGGCGCGCGGTGGAGGTTGTCCAGCGCACAGGGGCGCGCGTCCTGGTGAACGACCGGGTGGACGTGGCGCTGGCTGTCGGGGCGCACGGAGTGCAACTGCGGGGAACCTCCGTCGCTGCGTCCAGAGTGCGAGCTGTGGCTCCGGATGGATTTGTGATTGGCCGGTCGGTGCATTCTCCGGAGGAAGCGTCTCGCGCGGCACTAGACGGAGGGTTGGATTTCCTGGTCTTCGGAACGGTCTTCGACTCAGGCTCGAAACCAGGCGTGGCTCCAGCTGGCACCACCAGGCTCGCCGCGACATGCCAGGCCGTTTCGCTTCCGGTGCTCGGTGTGGGCGGGATGACCCCATCTCGTATGCTTGAGGTCGCCGCCGCGGGTGCGGCAGGCTTCGCCGCCATCGGTCTTTTTGCGGAGACACCCACCGTGCAGTTTCCTGACCTGATGCGCGAGACCAACGCGGCTATTTGACGAGTTGTGACACTATGGAGACTGGCTACCTCACCCCGTTCCTCGACATGTTGAAGCAGGGTCAGTTGGACCGCGACATCCGACTGATGGCGGCGCAAGGCGAACTGGGCCTTCGTCCCGACGAACAACGCGGCGTCCTGGATTTCCTCGCGAGCGATGCGGACCCGGACGTGGCAAAGGCCGCAAGCGCGGCTATCGCGGCAGGGGTCGCCCCTGATACGTCTGGCGAGTCACCGGTCGCGCCGGACGACGAGGAGCCGTCCTCGTCCGGGACGAGCGAAGAGAAGGCGGCGAAGGAACAAGGGACGATCGAGAGGCTCGCCGCCATGAATCCAGCCCAGCGGCTCGCACGGGCGATGAAGGGTATCGGGAGGAGCGCGCGATTCTCATCCGCGACCCGAACAAGATTGTTGCCGTGGCCGTGCTGAGCAGCCCCAAGCTGTCGGAGGCCGAGGTCGAAGCGATCGCCAAGATGGCCAATGTGTCCGATGAAATTCTTCGTATCATCGGCAAGACGCGAGCCTGGGTGAAGAGCTACCGGGTGGTGTCGGCCCTGACGAGGAATCCGAAGACACCGCAGGCGCTTGCCATGAACCTGCTGTCCCGCTTGCAGGAGAAAGACGTGAAGCTTCTCGTGTCCGATCGCAACGTGCCGGATGCGCTCAGGATGGCTGCCCGTCGGAAACTGGGACCGAAGGGCTAGGACGTTTTTTTGCGCGCCCATTCCCGCCGCATCTGGGCGAGCCCTTCCATGTACACGGTGGCCTTCTCGCGTTCTTCCTCCGAGGGCAGGCTCTTCAGCAGCTCGATCGCGTGCGCGATGTCGTGTTCGATCGTCCGCTTTGTCGTCTTGAAGTAGATCCGCCGGATTTCGGCGAGCGCCGCGGCGGGATCCGGCGGTCCCTTGGCGAGCGATTTCAGCGGGACGAACCCGGAGTTGTCGGCCACCCCGTTACCGGCGCCTATCCACGCGTGAGACCGTGGCGTTCGATAGTGAAAGGGAGGAGCCTGGCGCCGCCTTCCTGCAGCGCCGCCTCAATCGCGGCATGACGGTCTGGCGGTCCGTAGCTCACCAGGCATCCACCACCGCCGGCGCCGCAGACCTTCGCCGCGGTCGCACCGGCGCCCATGGCTCGAGCGATCAGCGCGTCGATGGCTGGCGTCGACACGCCAGGCGCGAGACGCTGTCGGTGCTCCCACTCCTCGGCGATCGCCCGTCCTACGCCGTTCCAGTCGGCCTTGGTCAATGCGAGACGCATCGCCGCGGCGGTGTCGCGGATGTGCTCGAAACAGTCGAAGATACGCTGGTCGCCGTCGATGTGCCGCTTGAAGATGTCCCAGTTGTTCGTGCCGGAATTGCGCGGTTCACCGGTGTAGCAGAGCACGAGCCGGCGCTCCAGCTCCACCGGATCCACGTCGAGCGCGACCCTGCGGACGCCGTCAACCTCGAGCTCGAGCGCCGCGATGCCCCCGTAGAGGGCAGGCCGGTAGTCCTGAAGGCCCGTCGGCACGTTGATGGCCTGCGCCTCCACGTTCATCGCGACCTGTAACAGGGCTTCCGGTTCGTAGTGCGTGCGATTCCATTGGGCGAGCGCCGCACACACGGCGACGTTGAGCGCCGACGACCCGGCGATGCCCGCCCCGGCCGGGGACTGGGATGACGTGGTCAGCGTAAGTCCGCGCGCCTCGAAGAAGTGGACCAGCAGCGATAACAGTCGCAGCTCGCGCCGGTCGCGAAGCTCCCGCCAGTCGTCGGCCTCAACCGTCGCGCCGGTGTCTTCGGATCGAATGACGATGCGGGAATCGGAGCGGGTTTCGACGGTCGCGCATGCCCGGAGACTGATGGCGGCGTTGACCGTCTGCGCACCAGGATGGAACAGGTACAACGGCCAGATGTCCAGCGTGCCGCCCGCGAGGTCGATTCGCGTGGGGGCGGATGTTTCGATGCGCACACGGCATTATAGAACCTCGTTCGACTCTTATAATGAGCGGGTGCCTGCCAATATCCGCCGCGAGATCGGACAACTGCTGATCGGGAGCCTTCCGGGCACGACGATTCCTCCAGAGCTTCGGTCGCTCGCGCGCGATTTTCAGCTGGGCGGCGTCATCTTGTTCGCGCGCAATATCGAAGAGCCCGAACAAGTTGCCGAGCTGTCCCAGGACGTCCAGTCGCTTGCGACCGAGACGCCGTTGTGGGTCAGCGTGGACCAGGAAGGTGGACGCGTCGCGCGCCTGCGCGCGCCCTTCACCGAGTGGCCTCCGATGGCGACCCTCGGGCGCAGCGGTGACGCGGTCCTTGCCGGGCGGTTTGCGGCCGCCCTGGCGACCGAGCTGAAGGCCGTAGGCATTACCCTCGACTATGCGCCCGTGCTCGACATTCATACGAACCCCAAGAACCCGGTGATCGGTGACCGAGCTCTGGCGGAAGACGCGGCCACTGTCGGTGCGCTGGGTGCGGCCATCATCGCGGGGCTGCAGGAGAACGGCGTCGCGGCGTGCGGCAAGCACTTTCCGGGTCACGGCGATACATCGACCGACTCCCACCTCGAGCTCCCTGTGGTGGAGCATCCACCTGACCGAATCCGTCGCGTTGAGTTCGTGCCGTTTCGAGACGCCATCCGCGCCGATGTTGCGTTCATGATGACAGCCCACGTGCTGGTACCCTCGCTTGACGAGGAGAAGCCCGCGACGCTGTCGCCGAAGGTCGTGCGTGGTCTCTTGCGGCACGAGCTTGGTTATGAAGGCGTGATCCTGAGCGATGACCTGGAAATGGAGGCGCTCGCCAAGACCTACGCGCCAGCCGAGTCAGCGGTCGAGGCCATCGCGGCTGGCTGCGACGGTGTGCTCGTGTGCCGAAACACACCAGCTCTCCGGGCCAATCCGACGGATCGGAGCAGGGATATCGAGGTCCAGGTCGAAGTGCTCGAGGCACTCGTCCATGCGGTTGAGGACGGCCGAATTCCCTACAAGCGGGTCGAGGATGCCCTCAGGCGGCAGCGTGTGGCCAAGGAACGCTTCCTCGTCAATGCGACGACGCAGCATGGCGAATCCGTCGCGTCCAGAGACGCCGCTCGCCGCCGTGCTCGGCTGCGATTCCCACCGTCGAATCGCGGACGAAATGGCGAGGTTTCTGTAGGAACCATGTCGTTCACGCTTCTCGGTGCTCGGTGCTCGGTTCGTGTTCAGGTTCGCGTTCAGGTTCAAGTTCACGTTCACGTTCAGGTTCGTTCGTGATCAAACCCCGCGCCTTGGGTCCTGGCGCCCGCATTGCGGTCGTATCGACGGCAAGCGTCTGCAGCCGAGAGGACTTCGAGCTCGGGATCGCCGAACTCCGGCGTCTTGGCTACGAGCCGACCTACAACGAAGTCGGTATTCGCGGCGTCGATGTTTACCGCGGGCTCCGCTGCGGCCCGCGCGTCTGAGTTCAAGCGGGCGTGGGACGACCCGTCGGTGTCAGGGATTATCCCCGCTCGCGGTGGATACGGGAGCGTGCAGTTGCTGCCGCAATTCGAAGGATGGCAGCCGCAGCGGGCGCCGAAGGTGTTTGTCGGATATAGCGACAACACCTCGCTTCTGACCTGGCTGACATGCCAGTGTGGTATCGCGGCGCTGCATGGGCCGATGATCGAGGGGCTTCTGGCGGAAGGCCCGGAGCGATATGACGCAGTATCGTTCCTGGCCCTGTTGCAAGGCCGTGGCGCTGGTCTCGAACTGCGACCCGAAGGCTTGTCCGTACTGCACCCTGGAGAGGCCAGCGGCCCTCTCTTCGGAGGCACGTTGACCCAGCTCGTCGCGTCGCTCGGGACGCCGTACGCGTTCGCGCCGCCAGAGGGATGCATTCTCTTTATCGAGGATGTGAACGAGCGGCCGTATCGAATCGATCGCATGCTGACCCAGCTCCTGCTTGCCGGTGTGCTGCGAAGAGCGCGGGGGCTTGTGTTTGGCGAGATGCGCGGCTGCGACGAGCCCTCGGGAACGCCTACCGCCGAGTATGCAATCCGAGCCTTCATGGCCGACTTTCCCGGACCGGTGCTGTTCGGTTTCCCTTCAGGACACATCAGCGGCCGCTGCTGGACTCTGCCTTTCGGTGTCAATGTGACCGTGAAGACGAGCGAAGGGCTTCTTCGCATAGAGGAGTCCCCGGTTGAGTGATCGCAAGCGGATACACCTGATAGGCGTCTGCGGGACCGCCATGGCGACCGTCGCTGCACTGTTGAAGCAGCGGGGGCACGACGTGGGCGGATCCGATCAGAACGTGTACCCGCCGATGAGCGACTTTCTCGTTGCGGAGGGTATCCGACTGATGTCCGGGTATCAGCCGATCACATCACACCCGACATCGACCTCGTCGTCGTCGGCAATGCGATCTCGCGCGGCAATCCCGAGCTCGAAGCGGTACTGGAGAAGAAGGTCCGGGTACTGTTCGCTGCCAGAGGTCGTTCGAGAGTATTTTCTCTGGGGCTCGCGTTCCGTCGTCCTGGCAGGGACGCATGGCAAGACCACGACGACGTCGTTGACAGGCTGGCTGCTGACGCACGCGGAGCGCGACCCGACAGTGTTGGTGGGCGGCATCGCGTTGAATTTTGGGGCAGGCGGGGCGAGCTACAGACTGGGCGCGGGCCCAGAGTTTGTGATCGAGGGCGACGAGTACGACAGCGCCTACTTCGACAAGACGGCGAAGTTTCTCAAGTACCTGCCGGACATCGCCGTGATCGGCAACATCGAGTTCGACCATGCCGACATCTACGCCGATCTCGATGCGGTGCGCCTGGCGTTCCGTCGGCTCGTCAACCTCGTGCCACGAAACGGCCTCCTGCTGCTCGGGTCTGACAGTCCCCATGCGGCCGGTCTACATACGCACGCGGTCAGCCCTGTCGAGACGTTCGGCACCGAAGGCGACGCCACGTGGCGGGCCGTCGATGTCAGCCACGCCGACGGCGTTACACACTTCACGGTGTTCAAGAGCGGCGAGCGGTTCGGTGCGTTCGAATCTCCGCTCCTCGGGATTCACAATGTCAGGAACGCCCTCGCCGCCATTGCCGTTGGCAGCCGGTTGGGTATCAACGCATCGACATTGTGCGAGGGGCTCAAGCGATTCAGAGGCATCAAACGTCGGCTCGAGACCGTCGGCGTCCGAAAAAACGTCACGGTGCTCGATGATTTCGCGCACCACCCGACTGCTGTGCGGGAGACACTGGCGGCGCTGCGAACGGGTTATCCGTCGCGCCGCATCTGGGCCGTGTTCGAACCACGCTCGGCGTCATCATGCCGGCGCGTGTTTCAGGATGATTTTGCGAAATCGTTCGGCGGCGCGGACGAGGTGGTCGTTGCTGGCGTCTTCAGGTCATCGCTGCCGGACTCCGAGCGACTGTCCGCCGAAGACCTCGTGGCGGACCTCCGAAAGCTCGGGCAGCGGGCCCGACATATCCCAGACATCGACGCCATTGTCAGCGTCATTGTCGGCGAGCACCGTGCCGGCGATGTGGTCGTCTTGATGTCCAACGGCGGATTTGGCGGTATTCACCAGAAGCTTCTTCAGGCGCTCGGCGCGTGAGTCGTGGTCTGACCGCTCGGGTTCGAGAAATCGGCGATTCGTCGCTCGTTCTCGAGCTGGGTTCGACGCTTCCCGGGCAAGCGCAAATCGACATTACGGTGAGTCGCCGGGCGACGGCTGTTGCCCGTGTCGTGAAGCAGCGCGCCATCTCCGGCGTGCGCGACGTCGTGCCCACGTTCCGGTCTGTCGTCGTGTCGTTCGATCCGTTGTCGACCGACGTGTCGGCCGTGGCTGCCGCGCTGCACGAGGATGTCGACGCAGCACCGGATGGTGTCGGCCGAGTTCACGAAGTGCCGGTCGTGTATGGGGATTCCGATGGCCCTGACCTCGAAGCGGTCGCTGCGTATGCGGGCTGCTCTCCCGACGTCGTGGTTCAGCGACACGCGTCCCGCACGTACCGAGTGTTCATGCTCGGTTTCCTTCCAGGCTTCGCGTACATGGGAAGCGTCGACGAGACGATCGCCGTGCCACGGAAGCCGACCCCGCGCCTTCGTGTGCCCGCAGGCTCTGTCGGCATCGCCGGACAGCAGACAGGTATCTATCCACTCGACGCGCCAGGTGGGTGGCACATTATCGGGAGGGCCGGTGTCACTCCGTTCGAATCGGAGCGAGTCCCTCCCTCTCTCTTCGCGCCGGGAGATGAGGTTCGGTTTGTCCCGGTTTCGACTGTTGCCGTTCCAAAGGTCGATCCGGTGTCGGCGCATTCACACGAGGATTCGAGTGCCGGGATGGGGGGCTACGTCACCGTCCTTCGTCCGGGTTTGCTGACGACGGTGCAGGACGCAGGGCGATGGGGACATCAGGAGGTTGGCGTGTCGGTATCGGGGCCGATGGATCCGATGGCGCATCGCCTGGCAAACGTCGTTGTCGGCAATCGGCCCGATGCCGCCACGCTGGAAGCGACATTTCTCGGCCCCGAACTACGCATGGAACAGCACACGCGCCTTGCGCTCGCCGGCGCCGACCTGCGCGCGACAGTCGACGGGTCCGAAGTGTCGCTTCACACGACCATCGATTGCCGTGCCGGTAGCGTGTTGCGCTTCGGTGAGCGCCGCTCGGGAGCGCGCGTGTATGTTGCGTTCGACGGCGGCGTCGCGGTGACTCCGTTGCTCGGAAGCCGTGCCACACATCTGCGAAGTGGCGTTGGGGGTTTCCATGGCCGGCCCCTCATGCGTGGCGATCGAATCGTCATAGGTCAGCCGTCACCGTTCGCACCCTTCCTTCGGGCGAGTGCACCGGACCCGTACCCAGGCGGTGCCAAGTTGCGGGTTCTGCCTGGTCCGCAGGTGGAGCACTTCCTGCCATCGGCGCTCGACGCGCTCCAACACGCCCGGTACACAATTTCCGCCGATTCCGACCGGATGGGCTATCGACTCACCGGAGGCGCCCGTCTCGCATCGGACGTCGGTGGAACCATGGTGTCTGATGCGGCATTCCTCGGTGGCCTGCAGATACCTCCGTCCGGCGATCCGATTCTTCTGATGGCGGATCGACCGACTACCGGAGGCTACCCTCAGATCGCAGTTGTCATCAGTGCGGATATCCCCTTGGCCGGGCAGCTCGGAGCCGGTGACTGGGTGGAGTTCGAGGTCTGCAGCCGGGCTGATGCGATCGCCGCGCTCGTGGCGCAGGAGGGGAGAATCCTTGCCGTCCGGTGATCGGCCGCTGGCAATACAGGCCGGTGTCCCGCTGGCGCCGCTGACCACCCTGGGCATTGGTGGTTCCGCCGAGTGGTTCATCCGAGCCACGACCATCGAGGAGGTGGTCGCCGCGCACGAGTGGTGTCGCGAACGTGCCGTGCCGTTCAACGTGATGAGCGGCGGCAGCAATCTGGTCGTTGCCGACAGCGGGGTCACGGGGCTCGTGCTGCAGATCGCCATCGGCGGCATCGACGTCAGCAGTCGGGGCGACGCCGGCGCTCCTTCGTGTTGGCGCGGGTGAGCCGTGGGATGCGGCCGTGGATGCTGTCGTGTCCAGGGGGCTCCAGGGCGTGGAGTGTCTCTCAGGCATTCCCGGCAGCACCGGGGGGACGCCGGTGCAGAACGTCGGCGCGTACGGCCAGGAGGTCGCCGACACCATCGCAACCGTCACAGCGCTCGATCGCCAGTCCGGCGAGGTGAGAACGCTGCGCGGCACGGATTGCCGGTTTGGATACCGCACGAGTCGCTTCAAGTCCGACGACGTGGGTCGATTCGTGGTGTGCGAAGTCACGTACGAACTCAATCATGAGCCTCCGACCGTGCGGTATCCAGACCTCATGCATGTCATCGAGCGTCGAGGCATCCGATCGCCGAACGTCGCCGATGTTCGGGATGCCGTATTGTTGATTCGACGGACAAAGGGCATGGTTCTCGACGCGTCTGATTCGGACACGCGGAGCGTCGGATCGTTCTTCATGAACCCGATCGTCGAGACGAGCCACCACGGGAGGCTGATGTCGGCGGCTGGCCCTGCGCCGGGTTTTGCACTACCGACGGGTCAGGTCAAGGTACCGGCCGCGTGGCTTATCGAGCAGGCTGGTTTCGCGAAGGGATATCGATCCGGCGAGGTTGGCCTGTCTTCCAAGCACCCTTTGGCGATCGTCAATAGGGGAGGGGCCACGGCGCGCGATGTCGTGGCTCTGGCCCGGCAGATCAAGCAGCAGGTCGCGGACCGGTTTGATGTCTGGCTCCGTCCAGAGCCGACGTTCGTCGGATTCGGCGATGATGCCGATGTCGCGTACCTGTTGGGCAACGCGGCGGCTGAAGCCGCCACGCTACGGAACGCATTGTAAAGCGCGCGCTTCAGCGTGCGCGGACCGCGCGAGGGTGAATGTCGACTCTGCTAATCGAAGGAGGCCACCGGCTCGAAGGCCGTGTGGCCGTGGAAGGCAACAAGAACGCCGCGCTCCCGCTATTGGCAGCGTGCCTCCTCACGTCGGAGGAGTGCGTATTGACGAACGTTCCTCGGATTGGGGACGTGGACGTCATGGTGCAGCTGCTGCTCGATCTCGGCGCCACGGTCGAAGGCGTCGGGACGACCACGCTTCGCGTACGCACGCCGGCCGTGCGCAGTCACATTCCGGACCGTGCTCTTGTCGGTCGGTTGCGCGGTTCGGTGCTGCTGCTTGGACCCCTGCTCGCACGTGTCGGTCGTGCGCACATCGCTCCGCCAGGAGGCGACTTTCCGGCGCGGCGCTCGATTTCGACCCATCTGGATGCCTTGCTGGCGATGGGCGCCCGGCAGACGGACGGCGCCGATCACGTGCTGGAGGCGCCCAATGGGTTGAAGGGCGCGTCGATGTATCTCTACGAAGCGTCTGTCACGGGCACCGAGACAGCTCTCCTGGCTGCGGCGGCCGCCGAAGGGATCACCGAGATCAGGCACGCGGCGACGGAACCGCACGTCGTCGAGCTTTGCGAGTTTCTCAAGAAGATGGGCGCTGGCGTATCCGGCATCGGAAGCTCGAAGATTCGCGTGGAAGGCGTCGCTCGACTCGGCGGCGCGACGCATCGGCTGGGTGGCGACTACATCGAGGCGGGAAGCTGGGCGGTGGTTGGTGCCATCACAGGCGGGGAAATCGATATCGAGGGTGCACGCGAGGAAGACATCGAAGTGGTCGCTGCCGTCATGAAGCGGATGAACGTTCGCTGTGGCATGCGGGACGGTGTGTTCGAGGTCAAACCGTCGAAACCGGTCGCCGTACGTCGAATCGCCACGGGCTTGTGGCCTGCCTTTCCGAGCGATCTGGTCAGCTTGATCACGGTACTGGCCACCCAGTCCGAGGGCCGGACGCTCGTGCATGACTGGATGTACGAACTTCGACTGTTCGCGCTGGAGCAGATGAGTGGCATGGGCGCCGATCTGTTCCTGGCCGATGCTCATCGAATCATCGTGACCGGCGCGACGCGCCTCCGTGCCGGGCGTGTGCTGGACAGCAGGGATCTCCGGTCGGGGATGTCGCTGATCGCAGCAGGTCTCGCGGCAGATGGCCAGACACGAGTGGAGCCGCTCGAAACAGTGGAACGAGGATACGGCCAACTGGTCGAGCGCCTGCACGGCCTCGGCGCACGCGTCACCAAGACCGAGTAGGAATCGGTGCTTCGGGATCAGGCGTCAGCTTGTGCCACCCGCGCGATGCGGGCTATTTCGGCGGCGCAGGTGCTGTCGGCGACGGGGGCTGAATCGGCACGGCGGGCGGCAACCCCTCCGGGGACGGTGGGGGGGTAGCGGGTGGTGGCTCTGTCGGCGGCGGCGGCGGTTCCAGTACCACGGGCAGATCGATGACCCCCTGCGACGAGCCGCTGCCCGTGCGTCCTACGCGGAAGGGGCGGAGGTCGTTCTCGTCCAGGTCCAGCACCCGCACGATCCGGGGCGTCAGCGTCAGCACGATGTCTGATTCCTGCGTCTCACGACGGTTGTGGGCGAACAGTCGACCAACCAGCGGCAAGTCGCTGAGCCCAGGGATGCCTTCGAGCACTTGGCGTTCGTTATCGCGGATCAGGCCGGCGAGCAGGTTCGTCTCGCCGTCCTGCAGCCGGATGACCGTGTTGATTTCGCGATTCCCGAACGTCGGCAGGTTGCCGAATCCCGTTCCGGAAATATTGCTCACCAGAATCTTCAGCGCGAGTGACACCTGGCCATCGTGATGGGTGCGCGGGGTGATCTCGATATTGACTCCGATGTTCTCGTAGTTGAACGAGGTGATCGGCTGCTGCAACACGCCGCCGGTGGCGATGGGGGCAAAGGTGGTGACCGGAACGGGCACGCGCTCGCCGAACCGTGCCTGAGCGGGGAGCCCTTCGGAGGTCCTCAGTTGCGTGTTGGCCAACGTGCGTGTGTTGCTGTCGGTCTTCAACAAGCGGTAGAACAGGCCTGGGACGTTCGTGAGGAAGACGTCGGACGGGGACAGATTCAGCACGTCGTCCAGCGTAAGACCCTCTTGGTTGATGTCCACCGCCCCGTCGATACCCGGCGAGCCTGGCGACGCAATCTTCAGCCCGTATTCGCGGAGACGCATGCGATCGAACTCGAGGAGCTCGACATCGATGACCACTTCTGGGCGCGCCTTGTCGATCGCGGAGATCAACGTCGCGGCCGCCGCCACGCGCTCAGGCGTGTCCTTGATCGAGATGGCGTTGGTCGCCGTGATGGGGGCGAGCCGCCGGCTGTCGATCACAATCCGCAGGAGGTCGAGCGTCTCCTTCACGTCG
Organism: uncultured Acidobacteriota bacterium; assembly: GCA_963827515.1. Classification (GTDB taxonomy): domain Bacteria; phylum Acidobacteriota; class Vicinamibacteria; order Vicinamibacterales; family UBA2999; genus JABFSA01. Next base: position 496,417 of record CAWHBF010000025.1, read on the forward strand.
GCATTGCTGAGGTAGAACGTGCGGACGATCTCTTCTTCGTATTCGGTTCGTTTGGCCGGCGTGTCCGGAACGATCGTCACGGTGCGTTGAGATGTCACGCGATAGAAGTTGCGTGTCGCCGTTGAGAGCGTTGCCAGGGCGTCTTCGAAGGTCACGTTGCGCAGGTCTATCGTCAGGGCCTGATCGCGGAACTGAGGGTCGAACACGATGTTGATGTTCGCGAGACGAGCCAGCGCCGTGTAGATGTCACGGCTGCTGGCGTCGCGGAACGTCAGCGAGGCCGGCAGTCGGAGGTCAGGTGGCAACTCGAGACCCGCCGTGCGAAAGGTCTGGGACCGGTCAACCAGCGTTTCCAGGTCTGTCTTGCCGGCAGTGGCGCGCGTTGATTTGGTCCGGACCTGGGCTCGAACGGTATCGAGGAAATCAGCGATGTTCTCGTCGGAGGGGTTGAGTTCGGCAGCCAACTCCAGCTCCACGAGCGCCTCGTCGAGCCGCGCGGCGCCATAGAGTCGTCGCCCTCGCGTGTGGTGCTCCACGGCGGAACGCAGTTTGGAGCGCTCGAGGCCTTGCTGGGCTGCGCGATCGTCACTGTTCTCTTCGAGGGCCCGGGTGTATTCGACGATCGCCCGGTCGTAGTCCTGGGCGATCTCGGCTTGCTCACCGTTGCGCAGCCCGGACGTCGAGGCGCAGGCCGAGAAGGCAAGGGTCAGGAGAACGATGGGCAGAAGGCGGTTACTTGGTTGTGCCATCAGTGATGACGTCGACGCCGCGAGGGACGCGAAAGACAAACTCCTTATCGGATATTCCCGTGTTTTCCTTCAGGTTCGTGAATGTAAGGGTGGAATCGCCGCCCTGCCGGTCCCGGGTGGTCAACGCTCGGATCTGGAGGGTCCCCGGATCGATGGTCACGACCAGGTACTCGTATTCTGACTCCGACCGTCTGGGTGTCAGCTTGAGCGCCGCAGCACTCGGCGAGGGAGTATCGGCATGGGCAGCCGTGAAATCCCTTGAAATATCACCTTTTCCGGTCAGAAAGAGCGCCGGTGTCGTGGCCTGGTCGTCTGGCGGCAAAGGGGCGATGATGACCTGGCGGTCCTGGATCAGGTACGAATAGACCTTCTGTCCGTCCGACACGAATTCCTTACGTTCCGGGCTGGTATAGATCCATCGCATCCGGCCGGGCTTCTTGATGGCGACCGTCCCGCGTTCGGATGTCTGCGTCCGAAGCACCCCGCCTCGGTAGGTCTGGACGAAGTCTGCCGAGAAATCCCGGATCCCCTGATAGCGGGCCTGTAGCGCGCGCGCGATCTCGTCTGGCGCCCGGCGTTCCTGGGCATCTGGGGCAGAGGCCAGAAAACCCAAGCCTGTGAGGAGCAGGGCGACGCGGAGGAGCATTGTGGTGACCATCACTATCAAACCTCGGGCCAACAGAGACTGACGATATCAGGTCAGGAAGCGACGTGGAGGGCGTATTACTGTGTCAGATCAGCATCACCTGTGTGGATACGAGGGTTCGGTGCGGGTTGATCAGCCATGAACGCGCTTCCGTGCGATGAACGCTCGCACCTCGTTCGCGGTCCGCGTGTTGAGCACGTGGGACGGCTCGAGCCAGCCTCGGCGCGCCGTGCCGACGCCGAAACGCATCTGGCGACTGAGCGCTTCCACGCGATGGCAGTCGCTGTCGACCGCAATCGTGACCCCTGCCGCCGCCGCTCTGCGCGCCAGTTGACCGTCCATGTCGAGGTGGCCCGGTGCGCCATCCACTTCCATGGCCGTCCCCGCCTCCGCGGCCGCCGCGAACAAACGGTCGAAATCCAGTGGGTATCCCGCCGACACGGCCGGCGATCGGTTCGCTGGATGTGTGATGACGTTGACGAGGGGATGCCTGATCGCCCGGAGGTACCGTTCGGTCAGCTGTGCGTTGTCTTGATCGGCAGCGTCGTGAAGCGACGCCAGCACGATATCGAATCCTTCCAGAATCTCGTCGGCGAAGTCGAGGCTGCCATCGGGCATGATGTCGACTTCGATGCCGTGGAGGATTTCGATCCCACGCACCCGGGACCGCAAAGTCTCGATCTCTTCCCGCTGCCGGCCGACGTCCGCCGCGGCCAGTCTTCTCGAGGACCACGCACGCTCGGAGTGGTCGGTAATCGCGAGATACTCGTAGCCGAGCTGCTTGCCCGCGCTCACCATGTCAGCGATGGTGTTGCGTCCGTCGCTCCACGTGCTGTGCGTGTGGAGATCCCCGCGGATGTGCTCCTCTGCCAGGAGGTCTGGCAGCTCTCCACGCTCGGCGGCCGCAATCTCGTCGCCGCCGTTGCGCAGTTCTGGAGCGATGAGCGGCAGGCCCAGCGCGGCATAGATGTCGGCTTCGAGCGCGAACTCCGCCGCTCCGGCGCCCACACGCGACATCGTCGCATCTGAAAAGCGCAGTCCGAGACGCTGGGCGCGTGTCCGGAGCTCATCGACATGGGCCCGCGATCCTGTGTGCCACACGAGCGCGGCGCCGGCCTGTTCGGGAGATGTGAGATGGAGGGTGACATCCCCCCGCGCAGTCTTCGCGGTAACACTGGCGGGCCCCGTGGCTGTGACCTCGGCTACGAGCGGCAGACGCGCGAAAGCCCTGAGCACGTGCCCGATGCGCGATACGGGTGCGACGCCGAGCAGCGTCACATCGCCGACATCCGGAGCGAAGCGGCGGAGACTGCCCACCGCCGTGATCGCCTCCATGCCGATGCCGGCCCGCCGGGTCTCGCGGATCACGGACGAAGCGAGCAGGTGAGCCCTGCCGAGGGGGGTGCGGTTAGTCAATAGTCAGGGAGCTCGAGAGCGAGCGTCCCTGCATTGTGTCTTGCCGGGTGCCTGTTGTTCAAACTGCAGCCGAGTTCGACCACGAACCCATGGACACCACCGTCCTTCAGGGTGAACTCGACGTGGGGTGGGGTTGGTATGAAGTGGTGGACGGCGGGAGGATCGAACTCCCGACCCCTGCATTGCGAAGGCCGAAGGCGAGTGACGGTTACTCCCGCATGCGCAACGACTTCGCAGCGATAGGCGACGATACTATGTTTAGCGCGAACCCGCATAAACACGCACCGGATTGCATATCACCTGCAACGGTGGCGTTGCCGTCCGCCCGCCTCGTGCGTTACGGGGTCCCGTGCGCCTACTCGAGAGCTTCCCGTGTGGGCGTCAGCGTCAGCCGCTCGTCGGTACTCGCGTCCCCAGAAGGTCGGTGCGTCGTCGATGAACTCGACCCCCACCCTGTGTATTCCCGCGGGCTCCTCGATTCCCAGCCACACCACACAGCCCCTGGCGGTCTGCGACGTGAGCGCGTTGTGAATGCTGAGGAGCGTTCCCTTCGCGAACCGGGTCGGGGACAAGACGAGCGCGCCCTGTCGACCGATGGAGGCCGTGTGGCCCTCGACCACCGTGTCTTGTCGGACAGTCAGCCTCACTCGAATACAAGCGGCCACGCGGGCACTTCGGCGGGTGTCGGTCATCACGGCGTTTCAAGCGAGGCCGTCGTCTGTCGAGAGTCCAGCGCCACGCGGTCTTCGTACACGGTGCCCCAGAACGGTCGGGTCCGCGTCGACGAACTCGACGCCGAGTTTGTGTGCGCCGCTCGGGTCCGCCTCTCCGACCCAGACGACCCGGCAGTCGGTGGCCGTCAAAGTCAATTCGTTCTGCAACCGGAGGACGGCGCCGACGTCGTACGGCAGGGCGGACAGCAAGAGCGCGCCGTGTCGATTGACGACGGCCGTCAGGGCCGCGACCGGCGGCGCCTGGCCGGCGGTCAGGCTGACGGGAATGCGGGCGAGGACGCGAGGGCTTCGACGGTTCGTGGTCATGTCAGATCGGAGGGAAGTGTTGCACGGGAAAAGGTGCCCGTTTGCACAGAGAATTAGAGGCGCCACCACCGGGATCGTCATCTCACTCGGCGAGCGACGAGGTTGCGTGATGCGCGTCGATGAGCGGATCAACCTGTTGAAGGGTCCGCGATCTCGAAGTGCTCCTCGCGACCGAGCGCGAGCGCGCGGAAGCGGAACGACGACGGATGATCTCGCGGAGATGTCTTCTCGTGGCGTCGACCGATCGCTACGGCTTGCTGACCTCCTACGTCCGAATGAGCGAGTACGGTAACGAATGCAGACGCCGCTACAACCTGGAGACGAAGTCCGCTGTCCTCGCTGCCGTCAATGGCATCCGGTCATCGCACCGCACACAGAGGGCACGGCGTACACCCTTGACATGTTGTATTGGGAGTGCTCGAAGGGGATGTATTTCGCAGGGTCGAGAGGCACCGTCAGTCGGCATCAGACGCGGCGACAGGCGCGAGTGGCGTGATGGCGTTCGTCAGGTCGATCCACGTCGCCTCTTCAGGACCACCAATCCCGCGCACGGCGGACTAACCACAGCCCAACGGTCCACTTCAGGACCACATAGGTCGAGCCCCAGAGCAGGAAGGCGGGATCAGGAGGTGGCATTCATGGCCCTGGAATCGTCGCTTTTGATCGACGTAGAAGGAACACACGTGCGGTTAGATCGTCACATTCCGGCGCTCGGGGCTTGTCCAGATCCCCCCACAGTCTCGACAGCGCCAATGAAGCTGCGCGACGGCGATACGCTTTCTTACGCGAGCGACGATCACGCCGCCTCTGTGGTGGCACACGATGCACGATTCGTTGGTGAGCCGCTTGGCTTGACCGTCAGTGAAGGCTCGTCGTTGATTCACGGCGCAACGATAAGCGAATCTCAGGGCAAGACGTGACAATCGATGCAGGTCTAGAACTGGACCGGTGGAGGGTCTCTACGCACTTGTTCAAGCTTCTACACACTTCGGCACGTCCGAGAGCCCTTGCAACGCGGTCGTCTCAGCTGTTCGCGTCAACAGGCGACGTCAGTCTGCACACCCCGCGGGCACACGGCCCTGAGCCGCATGATCGCGATGGGGATCGATGATTTAACAGTGATGTCACTGTCAGGCCATCAGTCGGTGCGGATGCTCGAGCGTTACACCCATCCGACGGACGCGCGGAAACTCGACGCGCTGAGTGTCGCGATCGATGGGCAGAATGTGGGCAGAATCGAAAACGGGACTGAAGAAAAGATTGGTGGACGGCGGGAGGATCGAACTCCCGACCTCTGCATTGCGAACGCAGCGCTCTCCCAGCTGAGCTAGCCGCCCATGTCACGAAAAGAATCGAAGAATGTTCAGTGTAACATGTACGCACCGCCGCCTGGTTGCAGCGATCCCCACTCAACATATGTCCAAGGTCAAGAAAATCGGTGTGCTCACCGGAGGCGGTGACGCTCCGGGACTGAACGCCGTCATCCGTGCGGTGGTCAAATCGGCATACAACACGGGTGTCGAGGTGCTCGGCCTCGAGGACAGCTTCGACGGGTTGATCTATCCCGGGAAATCCAGGCCGCTCACGCCAAGAGACGTGACGGGGATCCTACGCCTTGGCGGCACGGTCCTCGGAACGGTGAATCGCGGGAATCCGTTCGCCGACCCAATCGTGACGCCCGACGGTACGTTCAACTACGCCGAGCGCGTGATGGAGTTGTTCCACCGGGCGGGTCTCGATGCCCTCGTCTGTATCGGCGGCGACGGAACGCTGGCGATTTCTCATGAGTTCTACAAGCGGGGCATTCCTCTCGTGTGCGTGCCCAAGACGATCGACAACGACATCGTCGGCACGACGAGCTGTTTCGGTTTCGACTCGGCCGTGAGTTTCGCGACCGACGCCATCGATCGACTGCACACGACCGCCGAAGCGCACAGGCGGATCATGGTGGTCGAGGTCATGGGGCGGTACGCTGGATGGATCGCGCTGCACGCCGGCGTGGCCGGGGGAGCGGACGTGATCCTCATGCCGGAGATTCCGTACGACCTCGAGACTGTCGCGCGGTGCATTCGCGACCGTGACGCGTGGGGGGCTCGTTTCAGCATCGTCGTCGTCGCCGAGGGTGCGCGTCCGAAGGGTGGTCAGGTCTCCCTCATCGAAGAGGCGCATCGGGGCCAGGTGGAACGCCTCGGGGGGGCGGGGATGGCGTGTGCCAAGGAGTTGGAAGCTCGGACGGGAAAGGAAGCCCGTTACGTCGTGCTGGGCCACCTTCAGCGGGGTGGTGCTCCAACGTCCTTCGACCGAACACTGGCCACCCGCTTCGGTGGCAAGGCGGTTGAACTGATCCTGTCGGGTCAGTACGGCACGATGGTGGCGAACCATCCGCCGGACCTCGTGGCCGTTCCCATCGAGGAGGTCGTCGGGAAGATCAAGGCCGTGCCGCTCGATTCGGATCTCGTTCAGACAGCACGCGCCCTCGGCGTCTCCTTCGGAGACTAGTGTCCCAGCAGCTCGTGGTCTTTCTTCTTCTGCAGTTCGTCGATCATCTTCACGTGCTCGTCGGTGATCTTCTGAACCTGATCGAGGCCCTTCCGTTCGTCGTCTTCTGAGACCTTGTGCTCCTTCAGGAGCTTCTTGAGGCGATCGTTGGCGTCCCGCCGCACTTGTCGCACCACGTTGCGGCTTTCCTCGGCGAGCTTGTGGACCTGCCGAGACAGCTCCTTGCGGCGCTCGTCGGTCAACGATGGAATGGGGATCCGCACGACCTTGCCGTCGTTGGTGGGGTTGAGCCCAAGGTCTGACTGCGTGATCGCTTTCTCGATGGCCTTCATCAGCGAAGGATCGAAGGGCTGCGCGACGATCATGGCTGGTTCTGGTACCGACAGCGTTGCGACCTGATTGAGCGGGACCCTCGCGCCGTACGCCTCGACGTGCACGCTGTCGAGAATGCCGACCGTGGCCCGCCCCGTCCGTACGCTGGCCATGTCCCGCCTGGCCCGGTCGATCGCACCGTCCATGCGAACCTTTACTTCGGAGAACATGCCTTTCAAATCGCTGAAATCCATCAGGCCCCCACTGTCGTGCCGACCGTTTCGCCGAGCACCACGCGCCGAATGTTGCCGGGTTCGGCCAGATTGAACACCACAATCGGCAACTTGTTGTCCATGCAGAGCGAGATCGCCGTCGAGTCCATCACCTTGAGCTGCCGCTCGAGCACCTGGAGATAGGAGATCGAGTCGTACATGGTCGCGGTCGGGTCGAGCACCGGGTCCGCCGTATAGATCCCGTCGACCTTGGTGCCCTTCAGGATCACCTCGGCCTTGATCTCCATCGCGCGAAGCGCGGCCGCGGTGTCGGTCGTGAAATACGGGTTGCCGGTGCCGGCGGCGAAGATCACCACACGTCCCTTCTCGAGGTGGCGGATGGCGCGGCGGCGGATGAACGGCTCGGCGACCGCGCGCATTTCGATCGCCGCGACGGTCCTCGTGAGGACGCCCTGGCGCTCGAGTGCGTCCTGGAGGGCCAAGGCATTGATGACCGTGGCGAGCATGCCCATATAGTCGGCCGTGGCGCGGTCCATGCCGCGGACGCTCGCGGCCAGTCCGCGGAAAATGTTGCCCCCGCCGATGACGATGGCCGTTTGGACGCCGAGGCTCTGGATCTCGCCGACATCGCGGGCGATGCGTGTGGTGATCGCCGGATCCACGCCGAACTGCTGGTCGCCCATCAGCGCTTCGCCGGAAAGTTTGAGGAGAACTCGCTGATAGCGCGGGGCAGGGCGCGTGGAATCTGACATCAAGTCAGCATTATAGTCGCGGGGACGCGCCCGGCTTCACTCGCCGTCGCCGACCCGGTAGCGCGTGAAGCGACTGACCGTGATGTTCTCGCCCGTCTTGGCCGACGTTTCAGCCACCAGCTGCGTGATCGTCAGGTTGGGATCGCGCACGAACGGCTGGTCGAGCAGGACGAACTGGGAATAGAAGCTGCCCAGCTTCCCCTCGATGATCTTGTCGATGACATTCGTAGGCTTGCCCGAGCCTTCCATCTGCGCGCGGTAGATGGAGCGTTCCTTCTCGATCGCATCCGGAGACACGTCCTCCCGCCGGACCCATTTCGGATCGGCGGCTGCGACGTGCATGGCCAACTCCTTGACCAGGTTCTGGAACGCGTCCGTGCGCGCCACGAAATCGGACTCGCAGTTCACTTCGACGAGCACGCCAATCTTGCCGCCCATGTGAATGTAGCTCCCGACGAGCCCCTGCGCCGTGGTCCTGCCGGCGCGTTTGGCCGCTTGCGCCAGGCCACGTTTGCGGAGGAGCGTGACGGCCTCTTCCATATTGCCGTTCGCTTCGGACAGGGCAGCCTTGCACTCCATCATGCCGGCGCCCGTCTTGTCACGAAGCTGCTTCACCTGTTCTGCGCTGATTGCTGCCATTGGAATCTCTTGTCTCCGGCCTCGTTGGTGGCGACGGCCGGGCTCGAGAAGCCGCGGGGCCGTCCCTGTACAAACCAAGCGCCGGCGGGGTCGCCGGCGCGTGACGTCGTGCCCGGCGGCTAGGCGCCGGCGGGGGTCGCTTCCGCGCGGCGTTGAGGCCGCGTGGCTCGGGTCAGCCGTGCGGCGGCGTCCGCCGCCGCGGCTTCTTCGGCCTGCGCGCTTGCTTCCTCCGCCATCTTGGACTCGCGGAGGCCACGTCCGCTCGTCACGGCCTCGGCGATCTTCGACGCGAAGAGCCGGATCGCTCGGAGCGCGTCGTCGTTGCCAGGGATCACGAAGTCCACTTCGTCGGGATCGCAGTTGGTATCCACGACGCCGATCACCGGAATCTTCAGCTTCCGTGCCTCGTCCACCGCGATCTTCTCCTTGCGGGTATCGACCACGAAGATCGTGTCGGGCAGCCGCGACATGTGCCGGATGCCCTCGAGGTTCTTCAGGAGCTTGCGCTTCTCTTTTTCGTTCCGCGCGATTTCCTTCTTCGAGAGCGTATCGTACCGGCCATCGGTGACCATCGTCTCGAGGTCGCGAAGCCGACCGAGACTACGCTGGATGGTCGTGAAGTTGGTCAGGAGGCCACCGAGCCACCGCTGGTTGATGTAGAACATCCCGCAGCGTTGTGCTTCTTCCGAGATCACGTCCTGCGCCTGCCGCTTGGTGCCGACGAAAAGGACCGTCTTGCCGCCCGCTGCCAGGTTGGTGACGAACTCTTCGGCCTCGCGGAACTTCTTCACCGTCTTACCCAAGTCGATGATGTAGATCCCGTTCCGCTCCCCAAAGATGTACTCCTTCATCTTCGGGTTCCACCGCTTCGTCTGATGGCCGAAATGCACTCCGGCTTCGAGCAGATCCTTGATCGCAATACCCGGCAAGCGTCCTCCCTCTTCCGTTAGCGTTTACTGAACTGGAACCGTTTGCGGGCGCCAGCCAGTCCGTACTTCTTGCGTTCCTTGACGCGTGAATCCGACGTCAGGAGCCCATCTTTCTTCAGTTGTCGGCGCAGCTCGGCGTTGAACTCGACGAGCGCGCGTGCAATCCCCAGGCGCATGGCGCCGGCTTGGCCGTTGACGCCCCCACCGGCGACCGTGGCCAGGATGTCAAATTTCTCGCCCATCTCCGTGAGCAGGAGCGGTCGTCGGACCTGCGTTCGCAACGCATCGGTCGGAAAGAACTGCTCGAATGCTCGATGATTGACGGTGATGGCTCCCTGGCCTGGGCGAAGGAACACGCGGGCGGTGGACGTCTTGCGGCGACCTGTGGCGTAGTATTCAGTGCTGGCCAAATTACGCGACCTCGATTGTGCGGGGTTGCTGAGCGGCGTGTGGATGATCGGAGCCGGCGTACACCTTGAGCTTCCGGTACATCGCGCTTCCCATTTTCGTCTTAGGCAGCATGCCGCGGACGGCTTCCTCGACCAGACGAATCGGCTGGCGCTTCCGTACAACGGTGGCACGCTCCTCGCGCAGCCCTCCTTCGTACCCGCTATGCCGCCGATACAGCTTCTGGTCTTCCTTCCGTCCGGTCAGCTTCACCTGAGCGGCGTTGATGACCACGACGTGGTCCCCGGTATCGATGAACGGGGTATAGATCGGCTTGTGTTTGCCCTGCAACAACTTAGAGGCCAACGTAGCCACTCGCCCGAGGACTTGTCCGTTGGCGTCGATGACGTGCCACCGGCAGTCTGCGCTCTTGGCGCTCGCAACAAACGTGCGCATGATAATAAGGGAATCCTTCGCAGGCAGGTCCCGATCGGGGGACATCCCAATCTGTACGGAAGAAGACCTACAACCGCAAACCCCAATGATACGGAGGGTTGTCAGCACTGTCAAGCAGGCGACACCCCTGGGGTAGGCGGTTCCACCGGGCCGACCTCTATTGCCTGCCTGACCGACGGGACTGTTACCCGCCTCACCGACGGGACCGCCGTCGCGGAGTGTTGCCCCTCGCCCAACGTCCGATAAAAGGACTCGACGGCTGCCACAGCGGTCCAGGCCTTGCACGAGTGTCAGGGCGGGACGTTTTCTGAGCGTCGTGTAACGAGGTGTCCGTGTTTGGCAAAAGCAGGACTGTAATTGGTCTCGATATTGGTTCGAGCGCTGTGAAGGCGGTCGAGTTGAAGGCGTCGGGCAAGGCCTTCCGGGTCGCGGCCTTCGCGATGGAACCCCTACCGGCGGATGCGATCGTCGACGGGGCCATCATCGATGCGGGAGCCGTGGCCGACGCGGTTCGACGTCTGTTCGAGGGCAACAAGGCGTTCAAGTCGAAAGACGTGTGCGCCTCCTTGTCGGGCAATGCCGTAATCGTAAAGAAAATTACGCTTCCGGTCATGACCCAAACGGAGTTGGACGAATCCATCTACTGGGAAGCCGAGCAGTACATTCCGTTCGACATTCAGGACGTGAACTTGGACTACCAGATCCTCGACCCCGGCACCGGTCCGGATTCGCACGGAAGCATGTCCGTGCTGCTGGTCGCCGCGAAGAAAGAGAAGATCGGCGACTACGTGGGCGTCATTGCCCAGGCGGGTCGGAACCCCGTCGTTGTCGACGTCGACGCGTTCGCTCTGCAGAACGCCTACGAAGCCAACTACGGTCTCGAGCCGGGGCGGGTGGTGGTCCTGCTCAACGCCGGAGCCAGCGCGATCAACGTCAACATCCTTCAAGGCGACCAATCGGTCTTTACCCGAGACATTTCCATGGGCGGCAACGCGTACACCGAGGCGGTCCAAAAGGAGCTCGACGTGCCGTACGACCTGGCCGAAGAGCTGAAGAAGGGCACGCCCGTGGACGGCGCAACGTTCGAGGACGCGCGGCCGGTGCTGCGTGCTGTCACTGAGAGCGTCCTCCTCGAGATTCAAAAGACGTTCGACTTCTACAAAGCGAGTGCGGCGTCGGATCAGATCAACCGCATTGTCGTCAGCGGCGGCGCATCGCGCGTGGAGGACTTCCGCGAACTCCTCCAACAGCGATTCGGCACGCCGGTCGAAGAGTTCGATCCATTCCGAACCGTGTCCTGGAACCCAAAGACCCTTGGCGCCGCGTCGGTTGACGTTGCGGCTTCGGCGGCGGTGGCGGTGGGCCTCGCATTGAGACGGGTGGGCGACCGATGATCCGCATCAACCTTCTCGGCAGCGAGCGGAAGAAGGCGCCGCGGGCCGTCGTCTTCGGCGCCGCTCAGCGTCTCACGATGCTGTGCAGTCTGGTCATGATAGCGGCGGTGGCCGGCGTCGGCTGGTGGTACTGGTCGTTGTCTCAAGCCTCCTCTCAGGTCGAGGCGGAGATCGCAGCCGCGCAGCAGGAAGCGACGCGTCTTCGCTCGATGATGGCAGAGGTCGAGGCGTTCGAAGCGCAACGGGCGCGGATTCAGCAGCGCGTCGCTCTCATCGAGGAACTCAGAGGTGGGCAGAGCCTTCCAGTCCAGCTGTTGGACCACGTCAGCCGCAGCCTGCCCGACATGCTCTGGCTCACGTCCCTCACGCAGGATGCGACCCAGGTGACGATCGCGGGCAACAGCCGAACGCTCGTGGCCCTCTCGGATTTCGTCGGCAATCTGGGCGGCGGCACCGTGCTGCGGCGACCCATTGAGATCCTCGACAGCCAGGTACAGGGAGCCTCCGGGACGACGCCTGAGGTGATCCAGTTCACGGTGCGAGCGCAACTCAACAAGCCGGAGCCAAAGCCGGAAGAACCTGCGAGCCGTGGGGCGCGCGGGGCGCGCGGTGCACGAGGGCGTCAGGGAGCCCCTCGTTAAAGCGGGAGCAATCCTGCCCGATATCCAGATGGCAATGAACCTTAGTCTCAACAAGCTCCCGTGGTACGGACAGGTCGGCGCATTCGTGGCGCTGGCTGCCGCTGGAGTCGGCGTGTTCTGGACCATGTACGCGCAACCCGCTCAGGCGCGCATCGAGGAGCGTCGTGACGAATTGGGCAAGCTCCAGGAAGAAATCAAGCGGGGGCAAGAGGCAGCACGTCAGTTGCCCGAGTTCCGGCGGGAGGTCACGACCCTGCAGGCCCAGCTCGATCGGCTGAAGGTCATCCTGCCGGAAGAACGGGACGTTGCCGACCTGCTGCGACGGGTTCAGGCCGTAGCCACGGAGTCCAACTTGACCATCCTCGGGTTCACGCCGCGGGCCATCGCGACGCGTGAGTTGCACGCCGAGTGGCCGATCGGGTTGCAGCTCGAGGGTACGTATCACGACCTGGGGACGTTCCTCGAACGGATCAGCAAGTTCCCTCGCATTATCAACGTCAGCACGATCACCATCAACGCGAAGGACGAGAACTCCGGTCCGGCCACGATTTCCGCTCAGGCCACGGCGACCACGTTCGTCCTGATCGATCCAGCGGCTGCAGCACCAGCCGCCGGGCGAGGCGGCGCACGCGGACGGGGCCGCGGGGCGGCGCGAGGACGCGGATGATGACGATGGCACGCGTCGGCTTGATGTGCGCGGTCTTCGTGCTCGCCGGAATTCCGGTGCACGCCCAGTCTTCTGCCGCGGTATCCGCCGCCCGAGGGGCGGCGGCGTCGGCCGGAGCCCCAGCACGCGAAGCTCACGCGGCACGACAGGCTACGCCGGCGCCCGCGTCACGAGGCACGGCCGCACCTGCGCCTGCAAGCGCGCCGGATTCAGCCGAACCGACGCCTGCAGCCAAGGGCGCCGCCGAACAGCCGATCGAGCCGGTGGGCTTTGCTTACAACCCTGAGGGGAGGCGGGATCCGTTCGTCAGCTTGTCCGACCGGGGCTCCGATACTCGCGCGGGTGGCCCACGACCGTCCGGACTGGCGGGGCTCGGAGCTGGTGAAGTGACGCTCCGCGGGACGCTGCGTAGCCGCGACGGCTTCGTCGCGATGCTGCAGGGTGTCGATCAAAAGACGTACATCGTGCGCCCCGGCGACAAGCTGTTCGACGGGACGGTCAGCAGTATCTCGCAGAACGACCTGGTGATCCTGCAGCAGGTCAACGATCCGCTCTCACTCGAGAAGCAGCGCGAGGTTCGAAAAGGGCTCCGACAGGCCGAGGCAAATTAGACATGTACCGATACACGCTCTTGCTCGCGCTTTGTGCCGCTATGACGTTGGGCGCCAGAGCTCCGCTCGCCGCTGGCGCCGGCGCCGGCACCGACGCCGCAACGCTCAAGAAGATCGCATCGCGGGTCGAGGGACGGAGCGGCGTGATTTCGATCGAGGCATCGGACCCCGTCTCCTATGTCGCCTCGCAACCCAACCCGCAGGTGTTCGTCGTCGAGTTGCGCGACGTCGTGGCGATTGGTTTTGCGGACAACTTCAAGGCTGACCCCAGGCACCCTTTCTCCGCCGTGGACGTGGAAACGAGCTATGCGGCCGATGGCGCCCGGGTGGCGCGTGTGCGGATGACACTCGACCATCCGCTCCGGCCTCGAGTACGAAGCTCCCGCAACGTGATCTTCGTTGAGGCCGAGCGGGTCGACGAGGCGGTGAAGGCGGCAAACGTCACGGCCGGCACTCGACCCTCGATGTCACCCGAGGGAGTCCAGGCGGCCAATCGCCCGGGCGCTCCAGTAGAGGGGCGCGACTCGCGAGTCGTGCTGGGCGAAGCGCCCTCGGCAGCACGATCGGCGGCGGTACTCCAGGCGCCGTTTCTGCGGGCGGCCGCGGCGGCGCAGGGGCAGTTACCCCCGGCGACGACGTCCGCCGCCCCGACGGCTGCGGCTGGTCAGGCGGCCGTTGAGGCGCAAGAACCGCTTGCTCCCGCACCACCTCGCTTCAGCGGGACGCCCGTGAGCCTCGATTTTCAGGGCGCTGATCTGCGCGCGGTCCTCCGGACGTTTGCAGACATCAGTAGCCTGAACGTGGTCATCGACCCGTCGATTCAGGGCACGGTCGACGTCTCCCTCCGTGACGTGCCATGGGATCAGGCGCTCGACATCATTCTGCGAGCCAACCGTCTCGGTTACTCCGTCGATGGGACGATCGTGCGAATCGCTCCCCTCACCGTCCTGGCAGATGAAGAAGCCCAACGGCAGAAGCTCGCCGAGGCGCAAGCGCTGGCCGGCGAGCTGTCCACGGTCACGCGGACATTGAGTTACGCGCGCGCCGAGCAGGTCCAGCCGTTGCTCACGGCCACGGTGCTTTCGCAGCGCGGGTCCATCACGACCGACACACGGACGAACACACTCATCATCACGGACCTGACTGACCGCCTGCGGCGTGCGACGGAACTCCTGGCCAAACTGGACCAGCCGGAGCCGCAGGTCGAGATCGAGGCACGCATCGTTCAGACGACACGCAACTTTGCGCGACAGCTCGGGGTGCAGTGGGGAGCGGCAGCTCGCGCGGTGCCAGAACTCGGAAACACATTGCCGCTCGCGTTCCCGAATCAAGCGACCATCGGCGGCCGAACCGGCGGCATACAGGGTCCAGAAGGCGTCGGCACTGGGGTCAACCTGGGCGTCGGCGGTGCGACCTCGGCTGTCGGGCTGGCCCTCGGCGCGATCAACGGCGCGTTGAATCTCGACGTCGCCATCTCCGCCCTCGAGTCGCAGGGCAACCTTCGCGTGCTGTCCACGCCGCGAGTCGCGACGCAGAACAACATCGCCGCCGAAATCATTCAAGGCGCCGAGATTCCGATTCAGACGGTGGCAAACAACACGGTGACGGTGACCTACCGAGACGCGGCGCTCAGCTTGAGAGTCACGCCGCAGATCACGTCGGCGCAGACGGTCATCATGGACATCATCGTCGCGAATTCGTCGCCGAACTTCGGGAGGGTCGTCAATGGCAATCCCCAGATCGACACACAGCGGGCGACAACCAAGGTGCTGGTGTCGGACGGAGAGACGACCGTGATTGGTGGCGTCTACATCAGCCGCGAATCGGAGTCGCAGGATCGCACGCCGGCCATGTACCGGCTGCCGCTGCTCGGATGGCTGTTCAAGCGTGACGTGACTGAAGACAGCAGCGCCGAGCTGTTGATCTTCATTACGCCCAGAATCATCAGGTTGTAGGAGAGGTAGCTGTGAGAGCGAAATCGATCAACGTGTGGCTGCTCGGATCGGCCGTGTGCCTCGCCGGCGTGGCGGCGGGATGTGGTGGAGACATGCTTCGCCAGGATCGGTCCCCGGTGTTGCTGGTCATCGAGTCACTCGCGGGGGCGTCCGGAGCATCGGGCACGGCGGGCACCTTTGGTGGGACGCTGCAGTCCGACGTGGTGACGGTTGTGGACGACGTACCCAGCATCTTCCCCGACTTTGGCCAGGTCACGATGAGCTTCGTCATGAAGGACATCACGACCACGCCGAGCACAATGAACGCCGTCACGATCAACAGGTATCGCGTCACGTTTCGCCGCTCGGACGGTCGCAACACCCCTGGGGTGGACGTGCCGTATCCCTTCGACTCTGCGGTGACCTTCACCATCGCCCCCGGCGGCACCGTGACGCAGGCCTTCGAATTGATCCGTCACGTGGCCAAGATGGAAGCGCCCCTGGCGGCGCTCCGGAGCAGTCCGGTGATCATTTCCACCGTGGCTGACATCACGTTCTTCGGTCACGACGTCGCCGGGAACGAACTCAGCGCCAGCGGCAGCCTCGGGATCCAGTTCGGCAACTTCGCAGACCCAAACTAGGTATGGACATGAAGAGCATGGTGTTGAGGGGGTGGACGCGCGGCGCAGGGCTTGCGCTTGTCTCGGGTCTGCTAGTCACGGGTTGCTCGCTGGAGAACGGCGAGGCTCCGGCCGTCATCGGCCCGTCGGAGTTCGGCTTGTCGGTGACGCTGACGGCATCGCCAGATCAGCTCCCGAGGGATGGCACGTCGCAGTCCATCGTCACCGTGACGGTGCGCGATGAGGCCAGCCGACCCGTCGCTGGTCGGAGGCTGATTGCTTCCGCGACGGCCGGAAGCCTGTCGGAGAGCGACGTGGTGACCGGCAGCGAGGGCCGGGCGACCTTTTCCTTTACCGCGCCGGCGCCTGGCACGATCGGCGATGCAGCACTCTTGAGCGTCGTTCCTGTCGGTGACAATGGCGGCAACTGCCGTACCCCGCACTCTCGCCATCAACTTCATTGGACCCTCGAACCGCACGGCGCCCGATGCCGAGCTTCGAAATTGATCCCCACGAATCCAGAGAGAGGCGCTCCCGTCCGGTTCGATGCGTCCAAGACGACCGATGAGGGCGTTCCCTGTCTCGACAAGTGCACCTACAGCTGGGACTTCGGCGACGGGTCGAGCGCAACGGGCCGAATCGTGAGCCATACCTACAGTGCGGGCCGAGCGTTTACCGTCACGCTGACCGTGACCGACCCGGCTGGCTCCACGGAGTCGCTTGTTCGAGTCATCAACGTGTCCGCGGTGGATGCGCCAACCGGCCTACTGAACGTGACGCCCGATCCGCCGTTCGTCGACAAGCAGGCGGTCTTTACGTCCGCGCAGAAAGCCGCGACCGGACACAGCATTGAGCGGTACGAGTGGGACTTCGGTGACGGGACCACTGCGTCATCGACGACCCCATCGATCGCGAAGACATTCACGGCGATCGGTGTCTATGTCGTCACCGTCTCGGCGTTCGACGACCTTGGCCAGGCGGGGATCGCGGTGAAGACGGTAACGGTCGGGTCCAGCGTGACCGCACCGGTTGCCGTGTTCACAGTGGCGCCCTCGAGTCCCACTGCGGGTGTGCAGGCAACCTTCATTGGGACCTCGTCAACCGTGGGTGCCGGCGCCACGATCGTGAACTACTCGTGGAACGCCGGAGACGGTCAGGTGTTCGACAGCGGGACAACGGCGACGCAGGCTGTGACCTACGGTGCCGCGGGTACCTACGTGGCGACCTTGACGGTCACGGACAGTCTCGGCCGGCAATCTGTCAGGTCGCTTACGGTCGTCGTGCAGTAGCCGTCACATTGGCCCCATAATTGGGGGCGCTATGGCGACTGACAGTTCACGCCTTGATGTGCTTCGACGCCGGGTTCAACAGGACCCGGCGTCGATTGCTTTTGCGCCGCTCGCCGAGGAGCTCCGGCGTGCCGGCGAACACTATGAGGCCGTTCGAGTGTGCCTCGCCGGCCTCGAACATCACCCAGCCTTTCTGTCTGCTCGAGTTACCTTGGGCCGGGCGCTCGCCGCTCTCGCTCAGTATCAGGAGGCGCGGACCGAGTTCGAGTACGTACTCAAGGTCGCTCCCGACAACCTGCTGGCCAGCCGGAGTCTTGCGGAACTCGAGGCGCAGTGCGTCGTGGCCGCGCCTCAGCAGAATCCCTCACTCGAGGAGCTGGAAGCGTGGCTGGCTCGGATCGAGGCCGACCGCGCCGCCGGCGGCGGACCTCCCTCACAGTCTGAATCGCACAGTCTCACGTCCCGAATCGACGGGGCCGAGTCCGACGCGGAGAACGATCCCGGCGGGTCCGCTCCGCGGAACCCGTCCTACTGATGGCGCTGCCAGCGTCCAGTCAACTATCAGATCGACAGGCGCGGGTTCGGCGTCGTCTCGACGTGTTGAATCTCGCGGCTTTCGTCGTCACCAGCCCCGCGAATATTCGCTATCTCAGCAATCACGTCGGTTCATCCGGCATCCTCGTATTGACGCGCGACGACGCGCACCTTCTCGTGGACGCCCGATACAGCGAAGCGGTCCGCATGCTGCAACAGACGGCTTCGGCGTGCCCCGCGCTCGTCGTCCGGCACGTACCCGACAGCTACGAAGATGTGCTGCTCCAGTGTCTTGGTGACATCGGTGCGACGACGGTCGGGTTCGAGGCGGCACAGCTCTCGGTTGCCAGGTACGACGCGTGGCGGCGGACGGCCGATCGGCTCGGCTTGTCGATCGGATTTCACGCGACAGAGCGGATTGTCGAGGAAGCCCGTCTCGTCAAGGACGCGTACGAGATCGCAACCCTTCGGGATGCCGCTGCGCGGCTCACGCCGGTGGCTGCATCTGCGTTCGAGGCGGTGGCGGCAGGCGGAAGCGAGCGCGAAGTGGCAGCCGTGCTCGAGGCGGCACTGCGGCGAGCGGGCTACGAGCGCCCATCGTTCGACACCATCGTGGCGTCAGGTCCCAACTCCGCTCTTCCGCATCATCGGGCGAGTGACCGAATTCTGACCTCAGGTGACCTCGTCGTACTGGACTTTGGCGGTGTTCTGGACGGATACTGCAGCGACTTGACGCGCACGGTGTCGATCGGGCTGCCCTCACCAGATGCCCGAAGACTCTACACCGCTGTCTTCGACGCACAACAGGCGGCGATCGAATCCATCTGCCCAGGGGTCGAGTCCGTGACAGTAGATGCCGCTGCTCGGAGTATTCTGCAGGAGCGAGGGTTGGGCGAGGCCTTCGGCCATGGCACCGGTCATGGTCTGGGGCTGGACATTCACGAGGAACCTCGGATTTCGCGACCACGTGCCGACATACCGTCGGTTCGACTGGAGCCTGGCATGGTCGTCACGATCGAACCCGGCGCGTACCTTCCTGGTTTCGGTGGTGTGCGGATCGAAGACGACGTACTGGTAACCGAGACAGGCCACGAAGTGCTGACGGCTGTGCCTCGGGACCTTCGGTCGCTATAGGCGCTGACGGCTGTTATCGAATGATGGATTTCGACGAGATCACAAGAATTCTCGGAATGATGCGGGAGCACGAGCTCAGCGAGTTCGAACTCGAACGGGACAACTTCAAGCTTCGCATCCGGAAGCAGGGCGGTGGTCACTGGGTCGCAGCGAGCCCTCAGCCGCAACATGGGTACGTCGCGCCGGCGCCTGCGTCCGGCTGGTGCGGTAAGCGGGCAACCAGCGGGTTCACCGATTCTGGCGGCGGCCAATGAAGAGATGGAGTTCGCTGTCGTCAAGTCGCCCATCGTGGGCACGTTCTACAGCGCATCCGAGCCCGGTGCGAAGCCGTACGCATCGGTTGGCGACACCGTCCAGAAGGGGCAGATCGTCTGCATCATCGAGGCGATGAAGCTCATGAACGAAATTCAGGCTGAGATCAGCGGGACGATCGTCAAGGTGTACGTTGAAAACGGCCATGCCGTGCAATACGGTGAGCGGCTGTTCGCCATCAAACCTGCCTGATGTTCAAGAAAATTCTGATCGCGAATCGTGGGGAGATCGCGCTGCGCGTGATCGTCGCGTGCCGTGAGCTCGGTATCAAGACCGTGGCTGTCTACTCCGAGGCCGACGAGAACTCGCTGCACGTCCGGTTCGCGGACGAAGATGTGTGCATCGGACCGCCGCGGAGCGCCGACAGCTACCTCAATGTGCCGGCCATCATCAGCGCCGCTGAGATCACCGGCGCCGACGCGATTCATCCTGGCTACGGTTTTCTCTCCGAGAGCGCCTACCTGGCTGAGGTCTGTGAGGCGTGTCACATTCGATTCATCGGGCCGGATCCGAATGTCATCAGGCTGATGGGTGACAAGGCCCGGGCCCGGCGAGCGATGAAGAAAGCGGGCCTGCCGATGCTGCCAGGCAGCGATGGCCCGGTTGACAGTGAAGAAAAGGCGGCGAAGGTCGCCTGGGACATCGGCTACCCCGTCATCATCAAGGCGGTTGCCGGCGGCGGCGGACGAGGGATGCGGGTCGTCCGGCTTCCGTCCGAGATGGGGGCCGCGCTGCGCACGGCTCAGCGCGAGGCGGAAGCGGCGTTCGGCGTTGGAGATGTCTACGTAGAGAAGTATCTCGAGAATCCGCGTCACATCGAGTTCCAGGTGCTCGGTGACCACCACGGCAACCTGGTGCACCTTGGCGAACGCGAGTGTTCGATCCAGCGGCGACACCAGAAGCTGCTGGAGGAGTCGCCGTCGCTCGCACTGACGGACAAGATCCGCCGCAAGATGGGTAGCCTCGTGGTGGACGCGGCGAAGGCTGTTCAGTACACGAACGCCGGGACGTTCGAGTTCCTGATGGACGACGGGAAGTTCTTCTTCATGGAGGTCAACACCCGCCTCCAGGTGGAGCATCCCGTGACCGAGATGGTAACGGGCATCGACATCGTCAAGGAGCAGATCCGGATTGCTGCCGGCGAGCGCCTCTCATTCAAGCAGAGCGAGGTGACGTTCACCGGCCACTCGATTGAGTGTCGGATCAATGCGGAAGATCCTGAGACGTTCTCGCCGTCGCCAGGCGTCATTCACGCCTTCAGTGTTCCTGGCGGACCGGGCTCGCGGGTGGACACCTTTGCCCACTCGGAGTGCACCGTCTCCCCGTACTACGACTCGATGATCGCCAAGATCATCACTCACGGGCGCGATCGACAGGAAGCAATCGCACGCATGCGCCGTACCCTCGAGATGACGGTCGTCGACGGCATCAAGACGACCGTGCCGCTGCACCTGAAGATCCTGGCGGAACCTGACTTCGTGGCTGGTCGGCTCGGTACGGCCTTCATGGATCGGTTCGCTGCGAAGCCCCGGCCTGGCTCGCTGGCCGAAGCCGTCTGATCCCCGCCCTTCACGCGATCCTCGACGCCGATGCGGCAGCGGCTGCCGGATGGGAGCCGCCGGAGTTGGCGACCGCCTTTCTGGACGGCGGCGCCATGCTGATCCAGGTTCGAGCCAAACGCCTGCCGTCCGGGTCCTTCCTGACGCTCTGCGATGCAGTCGTTCGCGCAGCGGAGGCGTATGGGGCCGCTGTCATCGTCAATGACCGCGCCGACTTGGCCCTGATGTCCGGAGCCGCCGGTGTACATGTCGGGCAAGAAGATCTGGCGCCCCGGGACGTCCGCACGTTGTTGGGACCAACCGCCATCGTCGGGCACTCGACGCACACGCAGGAGCAGCTCGAGGCGGCGTCGTCGGAACCCGTCAGCTACATTGCCATCGGGCCTGTTTTCGGAACGCAGACGAAGGCGACCGGGTACGAGCCCATCGGGCTGACCATGGTCGCGGAAGCGGTGCGCCTGTCGAAAGGCCTGCCGGTGGTTGCGATAGGAGGGATCACAGTCGAGAACGCGCCCGCGGTGATCGCTGCTGGCGCATCGGCTGTGGCCGTCATTGGCGACCTGTTGGTCGGTGGGGATCCCAAGGCTCGTGTCGACGCGTACCGTCGCGCCCTGCGCTGACAACCGCCGGCCGGAAGCCATGGGTACGGTGGAGGCGTGAGCCGGGCCTTGGGTTTTTCGCGAGCACACGCGGTACAATGCCCGCCTATCACTCGGGGACTTCAGGCCCAGAGAGTGTCTTGCAGAGGAGCGTACGCGTGCATCCAGCAGCCAGATTCTATCGGCTTCTTCTCGTCGCGAGTGTGATCAGTGCGACGGCGATCGCCTGCGAACGGCGACCGTCGACCGAGTCGGCCGACACGGGTACGGGAGACATCCTCGTGGGCTTCTACGGATCGTTGACCGGAGACGGCGCGTCCTTCGGCCAGTCGTCCAGAGAGGGAGCCGAGATGGCCGTCGAAGAGGTCAACGCCGCCGGCGGGCTGCTCGGCGGCCGGCGGATTCGGCTGCTCGTGGAGGATGACCAGAGCAGGCCGGAGGAAGCCTCGAACGCGGTCACCAAGCTCATCACACAAGACAAGGTAGTCGCCGTCATCGGGGAAGTCGCCAGTCGCCGGACGCTGGCCGCCGCGCCCGTGGCTCAGAAGTTCCAGGTGCCGATGATTACACCGGCGTCCACCAACGAACGGGTGACGGAGGTCGGTGACTATATTTTCCGGGTGTGCTTCATCGACCCCTTCCAGGGAGAAGTGATTGCGAAGTTTGCGTTCACCGATCTGAAGGCCCGTCGCGCCGCTATTCTCAAGGACATCCAGCAAGACTATTCGGTCGGCCTGTCCGACGCCGTGACCAAGACGTTTATCGCGCTGGGCGGCGAGGTTGTGGACACCGTCAGCTACAGCAGCGGCGACTCGGATTTCAAAGCCGCGTTGACCAAGATTCGAGGACTCAAGCCGGACGCGCTGTTCGTTCCGGGCTACTACAACGAGGTGGCCATCATCGCTCGACAAGCGCGCGAGCTCGGCATGACGATGCCCATCCTCGGAGGCGATGGCTGGGTGGGTGATGCGCTGGCGAATGGCCGTGAGGCGCTTGCCAACACGTTTATTTCCGACCACTACCACGGCGACAATCCGGCTCCGGTGGTGCAGAACTTCGTGAAGGGCTACCACGCCAAGTTCGGCAGGCCGCCGGATTCGATCGCCGCTCTCGGCTACGATTCGATCAAGGTTTTGGCCGATGCGCTGGCGCGCGCCGGCTCCACGCAGGGCCCCCAGGTTCGTGACGCGCTTGCGACCGGCGACGTGACGGGGGTCACCGGCCAGCTGAAGATGAACGCAAAACGCAACGTGGACAAGCCCGCTGTGATCTCGGAAGTGACGTTCGCCGACGGCGCCGTCAAGTACGTCTACCGGGCGACCGTCAGCCCAAGCTGACGACCGGCGTGCGAGGCAGCCCCGCACGACCGGATTAACGCCATGGAGACGTTCCTCCAGCAGGTCATCAACGGTCTCTCGCTGGGCGCCATTTACGCGCTCATCGCCCTCGGCTACACCATGGTCTACGGTGTGCTGCGGCTGATCAACTTTGCCCACGGCGATGTGTACATGCTGGGGGCCTTCGCTGGCTTCTACCTCGCCAACGCTCTCGGGCTCGACGCCAATCCTTCGGTGATCTGGGCCATCGTGGTGACGATGGGCGCGATGGCGATCTGCGCGTGCATCGGCGTCTTGATCGAGCGGCTGGCGTACCGGCCGGTACGGCATCACCCGCGGCTGACGGCGCTCATCACGGCCATAGGAGTCTCGTTGCTGCTCGAGTACGGCGGGCAAGTCGTCTTCGGCGCCACCCCTCGCTTCTTCCCGCAGATGGTCCGATCCGAAACCTACGCCGCGGGTGGCGTGCAGATCACGAACCAGAACCTGCTCATCATCGTCGTGGCGCTGGTGGTGATGCTGGCGCTCGAGTTCATCGTCCACCGTACGCGGATCGGCAAGGCCATGCGAGCCACGTCGTATAACCTCTCCGTGGCGAAGTTGATGGGCATCAATACTGACTTCGTCATTGCCTTCACCTTCGCACTCGGGTCGGCACTGGCGGCGGCGGGGGGAGTGATGGTAGCGCTCGCGATCCCGCGTATCGATCCCCTGATGGGTCTCATGACGGGTCTCAAGGCGTTCGTGGCGGCCGTCCTGGGCGGGATCGGGAGCATCCCTGGCGCGATGGTCGGCGGCCTGGTGATTGGCCTGATGGAGACGTGGCTCAGCGCCACCGCCTACTCGACCTACCGCGACGCGGTCGCGTTTGGCGTCCTGATTCTGATTCTGCTCATCCGCCCGTCCGGTCTGTTCGGCACGGCAGCGACGGAGAAGGTCTAGCCACTCGTGGGCCTCGTGCGGAAGCTTGCCATCGTGGCCGCGACGGTCGGCGGGCTCTTCGCCTTCAATCAAGCCTTTGAATACGGCGTGGGCGACTTTCAAATCAACCCGTACTACGCCCGCATCATCAACCTCGTCGGCATCAATATCACGTTGGCCGTCAGCCTCAACCTGATCAACGGACTGGCGGGTCAGTTTTCGATCGGCCACGCGGGCTTCATGGCCGTCGGCGGGTACGCGGCAACGTACGTGACCGTGTTTCACGGGGAGGCCCTGGCCCGGCTCGTCGGCGGCACCGTGATGAGCGGCGCCGGATCGGTTGTCGTGATGGTGCTGAGCCTGACGGTGGGCGCGCTGTCGGCCGCGGTCGCGGGGTTGGCCGTCGGCATCCCTTCGCTGCGTCTCAAAGGGGATTACCTCGCGATTGTGACGCTGGGGTTCAGCGAGATCATCCGCGTCATCATTCTGAACATTCCAGCCGTTGGCGGAGCAACAGGTTTTACCGCGGCGCTGCCGATCACCAACTTCTTCTGGATCTTCGGCGTGGCACTGCTGACGATCACCATCGTGCGCAACATCACGAACTCCACATTCGGCCGGGCGCTTGGCGCCGTCCGTTGCGACGAGATCGCGGCGGAGGCGATGGGCGTCAATACCACGAGGCACAAGGTGCTGGCGTTCGTCATCAGCGCGGCGCTGGCGGGGATGGCGGGTGGGTTGTCCGGCCAGCTGTTCGCGAACCCACTGAGTCCGCAGAATCTCAACTTCGTCAAGTCGATCGAGGTGGTCGTCATGATCGTGGTGGGCGGCATCGGGTCGATCACCGGTGCGGTGCTCGGTGCGACGACGCTGACGATCCTGCCGGAAGCCCTGCGGACCGTCGATCAGCAGTTTCCGGGATTGCGCATGGTCCTCTATGCGCTGTTGTTGATCCTGTTCATGATCTTCCGGCCACAGGGTCTGCTCGGCCGGAAGGAACTGAAGGACCTGTGGCACCGATGACCCAGCAGTCGTCCAGCGGCCTTCTGCGCACGCGGAAGGTCACCAAGCGGTTCGGCGGCCTCACGGCCGTGAAGGATCTGACGCTCGAGGTGCCGCGCGGCGCGCTTTACGGACTGATCGGCCCGAACGGCGCAGGCAAGACGACGGTCTTCAATCTGTTGACCGGGGTCTATCAGCCGACCGAAGGGGAGATTCACTTCGACGGGCGACGCGTCGATGGGCGTCCCCCATACGAGATTGCCAGTCGAGGCATTGCGCGGACGTTTCAGAACATCAGATTGTTTGCCGACATGACGGTTCTCGAGAACGTGATGACGGCGCAACACTCTGCGCACCGGACAATGGCTTGTCGAGGCCGTGCTTGGCACCGCGCGCCACCACCGCGAGGAGGGTGAGGAACGCGAGCGCGCGATCGAACTGCTTCGCATCTTCAAACTTGATGCGGTGGCCGATGAGCCCGCAACCAGTCTGCCGTACGGGAGTCAGCGCCGCCTCGAGATCGCCAGGGCGCTTGCGACCAGCCCACGCTGCTGTTGCTCGACGAACCGGCCGCCGGCATGAATCCGCAGGAAGCACGTGAGTTGATGGACCTGATTCAGTCGATCCGGAATCGATTCTCGCTGACGATTGTCCTGGTGGAACACAACATGAAAGTGGTCATGGGAATCTGCGAGACCGTGCAGGTCATCGACCACGGAGAGTCGATCGCGATCGGCACTCCAGCCGACGTCCAGCGGAATACGCAGGTGATCGAAGCCTATCTGGGGGTAGGGTAGGCGGTGGCGGATCCGATGCTCGCGATCGAGGCGATTAACGTGTTCTACGGCGGGATCCACGCGTTGCGGGACGTGTCCATCAACGTGAACGCTGGTGAGGTGGTCACGCTCATCGGGGCGAACGGCGCAGGGAAGTCCACGACGCTGCGCGCCGTGTCAGGCCTGCTCACACCGCGCAGCGGACGAATCGTGTTCGAGGGCGGTGACATCGGCGGCGTGCCGGCCCATCTGCTGGTCGCCAGGGGCATCTCGATGGCGCCTGAAGGGCGCGGTGTCTTTGCCAATTTGACGGTGCTCGAGAATCTCGAGATGGGCGCCTACCTGGTACATTCCCGTTCGCAGATCCGACAGGACCTGGAGCGCGGCTTCGAACTGTTTCCACGTCTGAGGGAACGGGTGAAACAACGGGCGGGGACGCTGTCTGGCGGGGAACAGCAGATGCTGGCCATTGCGCGCGCCCTCATGTCGCGACCGAAGCTGCTGTTGCTGGACGAGCCCTCGCTGGGTCTGGCACCGCTCGTGTGTCAGACCATCTTCAACACGATCGCGACGATCAAGGCGTCCGGCACGACCGTCTTGCTGGTCGAGCAGAACGCAAACGCGGCGCTGAAACATTCGGACCGAGCGTACGTGCTGGAGACGGGAAGTGTGATGCTTCAGGGAAGCGCGAAGGAGGTTGCCAGCCATCCCGGTGTGAGGGAAGCGTATCTGGGTGAGTAACAGACGCTTGTGCTGGTCTCGCTCGACGCAGCCGTAGGCGTTGCCCCCGTTAGAATGACGACACATGACTGCTCGAACACTTGACGGTCAGGCGCTGGCGGACCGCATACGAGGGGAGATCGCACCCCAGGTGGCGGCGTTCACTGCCCGTCATCACCGCCCGCCCGGGCTTGCGATCGTGCTGGTGGGAGAGAACCCCGCGTCCGAAGTCTACGTTCGCAACAAACTGAAGGCGGGTCGTGCGGTCGGCTTTCGAGCGGACCTCGAACGGCTTCCGGTGGATGCCTCGCTTCCGGATCTGCTGGGATTGGTGGAGCGGCTGAACGGCAGCGACCAGCACGACGGCATCCTCGTGCAGGCGCCGCTGCCCACGGGCCTCGGAGCGGACGCCGCGATCGCGTGTCTTCGATGCAATCGCCCCGGAGAAGGATGTCGACGGCTTTGCGCCCGGCAATGTCGGACGCCTCGTTCAGGGCCGCCCTTCGCTCGTGCCCTGTACACCACTCGGGGTTATCGAGCTCCTCACGCGCGAAGGCATTGCCATCACAGGGCGTCGAGCGTGTGTGGTCGGTCGAAGCGAGATCGTGGGCAAGCCGATGGCATCGCTTCTGCTGCAGCGTGATGCGACGGTCACGATCTGTCATTCCAAAACGCCAGATCTGGCAGCCGTGTGCCGCGAGGCGGACATTCTCGTGGCCGCGGTGGGTAGGGCGGGGCTCGTGACGCGGTCATTCGTGAAGCCGGGGGCGACTGTCGTGGACGTTGGCATGAACACGGTCACCGATGCCGCGATAGCGGCGACCCTCTTTCCGGAGGGTCACCCTCGCCTCAGGTTGTTCCGCGAGCGCGGTGCCGTGCTCGTGGGCGACGTGCACCCGGAGGTGGCTGAGGTGGCCGGGGCCCTGACGCCAGTTCCGGGGGGCGTGGGTCCGATGACCATCGCCATGCTGATGATGAACACGTTGCGAGCCGCCCTCGCGCGTGTTGCCGCGGGCCAAACCAGGGCCCGTTAGGGCCAGCTACGTGTCCCAGCCTCATCGTCCCTGTCGCGTCGCGCTCACCGGCGGGATAGCCACCGGGAAGAGTCACGTGCGCGCGGAGTTCGGGCGGCTGGGCGTTCCGACCATCGACTCCGACCTGCTCGCGCGAGAGGCGGTTGCGCCAGGCTCAGCCGGACTGACCGCCGTGGTCGAGCGTTTCGGTCGCGAGATGCTGGACCGGGCCGGCGCGCTCGATCGGCAAAAGATGGCGCGGCGTGTGTTCGCCGACAGCCGAGGCCCGCAAGGCGCTGGAGGTCATCGTGCATCCCGAAGTACGTCGCATGACCGACCAGTGGTTTGTCGGTCTCGATGCAGCCCGGCACCCGTACGCGATCGCCGATATTCCGCTGCTCTATGAGGTGGGTCGAGATCGAGATTTCGACGTTGTCATCGTCGTCGCGTGTAGCCCGGATCTCCAATTGCGGCGCCTGATGAAGCGCGATGGCCTCTCGGAAGCGGATGCCCGGCAGCGCATCGCGACGCAGCTACCGATCGCAGAGAAGTCGCTCCGCGCTCAGTATGTGATCCAGACAGACGAAGGGTTCGAGGACACCAACCGGCAGGTGGCGGAGGTACACGCTGCACTGTCCCGTCGCGGGTAGTGTTCGGAACGACGTGTCGCGGGGGTTGCTACACCGCGTCCACGATCGCCGTCTCCTTGGCAGGAGCGAGACGCTCTTCCACGAAGGTATTCCACTCGTGGCACTGCGGGCACTGCCAGAGGAGCTCGGTCGTGCGGTAACGGCACCGCCGGCAAATGTGCGGGTCCAGGTAGAAGACCGCTTCCCGCGTCAGCTCCACATAGCGCCGGATGAGCGCGGGGTCGAATCCCAGCGACGCGAGGGTCTCCCAGATTTCCTGATGAATCGACAAACCATGCGGATGGTGGGGGAGCGCGTCGAGGAGACGGTCGAGCGCCGCCTGATGCTGTCCGGCGGCCGCCAGGTGTCGGGCGAGCGCCAGGTGAGGACGCCAGCCCTGGGGCTCACGGGCGATGAGCTGTTCGCACAAGTCCACGAACCGGTGTGGGGTTCCAAGCGAGCGATAGGCCCGCTCCAGCCGATCGAAGGCAAAGTGCGCGTGACTGGGTGCCGCCTCGATCAACCGCTCCCATGTCTCGACCGCCGCTGCCACGTCGCCTCGCTGCTCGTAGACATCCCCGAGATTGAGGTACGCGGGGACGGTTCGTGTATCCGCTTCGATGGCGCCGGCGAAAGCTCGAGCGGCACCCGCTGAGTCTCCGGCCTGTTTCTGAGCGCTGCCGATCTCGTTCCTGAGGAACCCGAGGATCTGCTGGTCGTCCGGACGCCGCCCGGCGTCGAGTGCGGCGATCTGCTCACGTACCCCCAGCGCGTCGCCCCATTGCCGCTGGTCCTCGTACAGCTTCTGCAGCTGCACCAGCGCATACCGGTTTCGTGGGTCGAGCTGCAGAACCTCCTGAAACGCCTCGAGCGCACGGTCCACGAACCCGCCATGACGGAAGTCGAGACCGAGACAGAGCAGCACGTAGGCGTGCTCGAGCGTGGTCAGGTTGGGACGCTGCAGAAGCGACTGGTGCACGTTCACGGCGCGGCCGACCTGTCCCTTCTCACGGTAGAGATTGCCCAGGATCATCTGGATCTCGAGGGCGTCGACGTCCGTGCTCGCGGCGTGGGTCAACTCATCGATCGCCTGGTCCACCTGGTTGTCGACGAGGAAGCTGAGGCCGAGCATGTAGTGAGGCGTATCGCGCAGCCGCCGGCGGTCGATCACGCGGCCGTCCCTGAGTTTGTACCGCTCCCAGGCCTTGCCCACCGCCAGCCCGATGAGCAGCGCGAGAAGGACGGCGAGCAGATACAACTGGGTGGTCATACGAGTGAGGACGAGGGTGCCACGGTGCGAGGTGCGATCGTGCGAAGTGAGGTTGTGCGAGGTGCGAGGTGCGAAGGGGTGACCCTCTGCGCCCTCGCATGCCCGCACCATCGCACCGTCGCACCCCGGTGCCCTCGCACCCTCGCACCGTCGCACCCTCGCACCGCTAGAACATCTCCGTTCGCCAGAGGTCGTGCAGATGCACGACACCTTCGACGCGCTGGTCCTGGTCGACGACGACAATCGAGGTGATCTTGCGTTGCTCGAGGAGGTTGAGCACCTCCGTGGCGAGGATCCCTCGCCCGATGGTCACAGGGTTTCGTGTCATGACGTCCTTCGCGGCCAGGTCGAGGAGGTTCGCTGATTGATTCATGTGACGGCGGAGATCGCCGTCCGTGATGACGCCCACGAGGCGTCCCTCGTCTACCACGCAGGTCATGCCCAGGCCCTTGCGGGACATCTCGCGAACGACATCCTTTATCGGCGTGATCGTCGTCACGGTCGGAGCGCCGTCACCCCCGTGCATCAACTGGCCGGCACGCAGGAGCCGCTTGCCGAGCGCACCGCGAGGATGCAGCGACGCGAAATCCTCCTCGCGAAATCCCTTGGCGACCAGGAGGGTCATCGCCAGCGCGTCACCGAGCGCCAGTGCCGCCGTCGTGCTGGCTGTTGGCACCAGGTTCATTGGGCACGCTTCCTCAGCAACACGGCAGTCCAGCGCCACGTCCGACGCCTGAGCGAGTGTGGAGGCATCGTTGCCGCTGATCGTAATGAGCTTGGCGCCCAGCCGCTTGATGGTCTCGAGCAAGCGCACCAGTTCCTCGGTTTCGCCGCTGTTGGAGAGCGCAATGACCACGTCCTCGGCCCGGATGACCCCGAGATCGCCATGAATAGCTTCGGCCGGATGAAGAAAATGGGCCGGGGTGCCCGTGCTCGACAGCGTCGCGGCGATCTTGCGGCAGATGATCCCGGACTTTCCCATTCCGGTCACGATCACACGTCCTCGACAGGCGAGGAGCAGGCGGATCGCGCGGTCGAACCGTTCATCGAGACGATCGACAAGGGCGAGAATTGCCGCGGCTTCCGTCTGGAGCACCTTCCGCGCGATGGCTAAGCCATCCTGATCGGGGGAGGGCACGGTCAACCTCGTGTCTCCGAGCCAGCAGCGACGATGACCTCGCGGGCAGCAGCGTCGATTCGTTTCAGCTTGCGAATCAACGGCTCGAGCCGATCGAGTCGGAGAGCGTTTGCGGCATCACTCTTGGCCCGCGCTGGATCCTCATGTACTTCGAGGAAGACCGCATCGACGCCGGCGCCGACTCCAGCAGAGGCAAGGGGCTCGATGTACTGGGCGAGGCCGGCGGTGACGCCGTTGCCGGCGCCTGGCAGTTGCAGGCTGTGGGTGACGTCGAAGACAACCGGATAGCCAAGCTCGCGCAGCATGGGCAGCGAACGCATGTCCACGATCAGATCGTGATAGCCAAAGCTGGTGCCGCGTTCGGTGACGAGCACGGCACGATTGCCTTCCGCCAGCACCTTGTCAATCACGTGCCGGACGTCTGACGGCGCGAGAAACTGGCCCTTCTTCACGTTGATCGGCTTGCCCGTCCGCGCGGCGGCCACGAGCAGGTCTGTCTGGCGCGAGAGAAACGCCGGAATCTGGAGCACGTCCACCGCGTCCGCGGCGGGTGCGGCGTGCGACGCTTCGTGGATGTCGGTAAGCACCGGCAGACCCGTTCTCGATCGGATGTCGGCCAGTACCGTCAGCCCGGCAACCAGCCCCGGGCCCCGGAAGGAGGAGCGGGACGTCCGGTTGGCCTTGTCATATGACGCCTTGAATACGATCGGGACCTCGCATCGCGTCGCGATCTCGCGAATGGCCAGGGCGGTGTCCATGGCATGCTGGGCGCTCTCTATGACACAGGGCCCCGCGATGAACACGAGCGGCTGCCCGCCACCAACCGAGAACGGCCCAAGCTGAACGGGATCCACGGCCTTATCTTACGCGCAGGTCAACCGGCATCGGCGGCGTCCTACGACGACGAACCTGCAGCCGCGGCGACAGGGGAGAGCGTGCCGGTCTTGTGATGGTGGGCGGCTTGCACGAAGCTGGCAAAGAGCGGATGGGGCGTGAGCGGTTTCGACTGGAACTCTGGATGAAACTGGACGGCGACGAACCATGGGTGCGTCGGCAACTCGACGATCTCCACGAACTTGCCGTCTGGCGAGCGTCCTGACACCCGGAGTCCTTTCTCCATCAGTGGCGCCTCATAGAGACAGTTGAACTCGTAGCGATGGCGATGTCGCTCGTGGATGCTCGCTGTTCCATAGATGCGTTCGGCGACCGAGCCGGGTGCCAGCTCGCACGCGTACCGCCCGAGCCGCATCGTGCCGCCAAGTTCATCGACGCCGAGCAGGTCCCTCAATTTGTAGATCAGCTTGTGAGGCGCGTTCTCGTCGACTTCGGTGGAATCAGCCCCTTCGAGATCGCACACGTTGCGCGCGAACTCCACGGTCGCCCACTGGAACCCGTAGCAGATCCCGAAGAACGGGACCCCCTGCACGCGCGCGTACTCGGCCGCCTTCATCATGCCGCGCGTCCCGCGCGAACCGAAGCCCCCAGGCACGAGAATGCCGTGCGCCTCTTCCAGTAGCGAGGCGCCGCTCTCCTTTTCGAGCGCTTCTGCCTCGACCCAGTTGAGCCGCACCTTCAGGCGATTCGCGAATCCAGCGTGAAACACCGCTTCATTCAGACTCTTGTACGAGTCTTCGTACCCGGTGTACTTGCCCACCACGTGAATCACGAGCTCATCGACGGGGTTCTTGATGCGGTGAACCAGCTCCTGCCAGGCTTCGGTCCGCGCTTCGGTCATCGGCAGCCCGAGAAGCTTGAGTACGATGCGATCGAGTCCTTCGGCGGCCAGCACCAGCGGGACCTCATAGATGGTCGGTACGTCCTTCGCCGTGATGACGGCTTCCTCGTTGACGTCGCAGAAGAGCGCGATCTTGCGTTTGATGTCAGCGTCGAGGAATCGATCCGTGCGGCACAAGAGGATGTCCGGCTGGATACCGATCGATCGCAGGTCCCGCACGCTGTGCTGGGTCGGCTTGGTCTTCAGCTCACCCGCCGTGCCGATGTAGGGCACCAGCGTCAGGTGGATATAGATCGTGTTCTCGCGGCCAACATCGAGGCGGAACTGCCGAATCGCCTCGAGAAACGGCATGCTCTCGATGTCGCCGACAGTGCCCCCAATCTCGACCAGCACGACGTCCACATCGCGGGCGGCTGCCCGGATAGCGTCTTTGATTTCGTTGGTGATGTGGGGGATGACCTGTACCGTCCGCCCGAGGTAGTCGCCGCGGCGCTCCTTCTGGATCACCGACAGATAGATCTTGCCTGTCGTCCAGTTGCTGTTCCGTGTGGCCACCATGCTCGTGAAGCGTTCGTAGTGGCCCAAATCCAGGTCCGTCTCCGCGCCGTCGTCTGTGACGTACACCTCGCCGTGCTGGTACGGGCTCATGGTTCCTGGATCGACGTTGATGTAGGGGTCGAACTTCTGCAGGGCCACCGTGTATCCGTGGTCCTCGAGGAGTCGCCCGATCGACGCGGCCGCCAGCCCCTTGCCCAGTGAGGACACCACGCCGCCTGTTACGAAGATGTATTTCACTGGTCGTCCGTTAGGTCCCTGCATCATCCCGCCTCATGCGCGGCTGCCGACTGTGAGTTGTCGGCGCACCCGCTCCAGATCTCCGGGGCTGTCAACCCCGATCGAGTCTGTACTGTGTCTCAACGGCGCAAATACGAAAGCCATGCTCGAGCGCGCGCAGCTGTTCGAGCGATTCGGCGATTTCCAGCGGCGTCTGTGGTCGCGCCGCGAGCTCGCGAACGAAGGGCCGGCGGTACGCGTAGAGGCCGATGTGTTTGAAGATCGGACCCGCACCCCCGCGCGCGCACGGAATGGGGGAGCGCGAAAAATACAACGCATTGCCGGTCACATCCACCACGACCTTGACGACATCCGGGTTGCTGATTTCCGCGGGATCGTCAATCCGCCTCCGGAGGGTGGACATCTGGAGTGAGGGGTCGCTCAGGAACGGGCGGATGACCTCGGCGATCATCTCAGGTTCGAGCAGCGGCTCGTCCCCCTGAACGTTGACCACGATGTCGCAGTCCAGGTCTTCAGCGACTTCGGCGACACGGTCGAGCCCGCTCCGGTGGGTAAGACTCGTCATGCGGGCGAGTCCCCCGAAACGCTCCACGGCCTGGACAATCCGCTGGTCGTCGGTGGCCACCACGACCGCGTCCACCCCCCGCGCGGCGGCCGCGCGTCCATAGACGTGCTCGATCATGGGACGGCCCGCAATATCCGCCAGCGGCTTGCCCGGAAGACGCGTGGAATGGTACCTGGCGGGGATGACGGCGACGGTGTGCAGCGGCTGTGACGTACGTTCGAAAGGACTTCGGAACGCGACTGGCGGCACGGCGAATAATAACACAGGGCAGATCGGCCGAAATGTTAGAATGAGGCTGTTTCCACTATGACTTGGAAGTCCTATGCGGCGGCGTCCGGGGCCACGGTACTGGCCGGTTGGCTGGCGTCCACGCCCCCCGCCGCTGTGGTCGAAAATCGCCCTGCGGCCCAATCGCGCTCATCCCGGCCGGCGGCGAGCCCATCCTCGGACATCGTGGAGCAGGCGTCGCGCCTGCAGGCCAGGATTCGCCGCGAGACGGCCTACGTCAGGCCTCAGAGAAATCCGTTCCAATTCGAAGCCGCCAGGCCGGCCGTGGAAGCCGCGGCGGCCATTGGTGAACCGGCACTGTCGGCCGAACTGTCGGCCGCGGTTGCCAACCCGGCTCCATCCATAACCCTCGCCGGAGTCGCGGAGGATCGTCTCCAAAGCGGCGTCGAGCGGACGGCGATCCTGAGTTCTCCGACCGGTGTCCTCCTGGCCCGCGTTGGTGACGAAGTCCTTGGCCAATACCGGGTGGCGGCTGTCGAAGAGGGGGCGGTTGAACTGCTCAGCCTCACCGACGGCTCGACAATTCGACTTTCTCTCGCTCGCTGAGCTCACCAGGCCCGGGCCGGTTCGGCCGTCGTCACTCGCCGCCGATCGGCCAAGATCCCACTGCGCTGGCTACACTCGGACGACGCGCGCTTCTCGAACGGCTTTGACCTTCCGTAGGTCTTCCAGCACCGAGGCGGGTATCGGAGAGGTCTCGTCCACGATAACCACGCCGATGGCGTTGGTGCCCTCTCGGCCCAGCGCGAAGTTGGCGATGTTCAGGCCGTGGCGTCCGAGCGTTGTCCCAATTTCGCCGATCACCCCGGGCTGATCGTTGTTGCGGATGACGATCATCGTCCCCTCGAGCGGAGCCTCGACGGCGATGCCGTCGACGAGCACGAGACGGGGACTGGTCCGCTCGAAGACCGCCCCTTCGACCCATCGCTCGCCGTCGCTCGTTTGCAGCTTTACCGAGATGAGGTTGGTGTAGTTTCGCGGGCGCGAACTGCGCGACTCCACGATTTCGATGCCTCGGTCTGCCGCCACACTGCGCGCGTTGACCAGGGTGATACCCGACGAGAGAATCGGCTTGAACAAGCCAACCAGCACCGCGCTGGCGATCATGTCGTTCCGACCCTCGGCGAGCCCGCCGTAGTAGCGGATGCCAAGGCTCTGCGCCCGGCCGTCGTTCATCTGCGAGAGGAAGGCGCCCAACCGCTCGCCGAGCTCGACGAACGGCCGGAGGCGGCCAAACTCTTCCGCCGACACCGACGGAAAATTGACTGCGTTGCGGATGATACCGTCGCGAAGGAAGTCTCTCAGTGCGGCAGCCGTTTCGACGCCCACGAGTTCCTGTCCCTCGCGTGTCGACGCGGCGATGTGGGGTGTGGCGACCACCTGAGGCAGCATCTGCAGTCGCGGATCGGTTGGTGGCTCGGCTTGGAACACGTCGAGCGCCGCACCGCCCACGTGTCCGGCTTCGATCGCGTTCGCCAGGGCGCTCTCGTCGATCAAGTCGCCACGGGCTGTGTTGACGATCCGGATGCCCTTCTTCGAGCGCGCCAGACGCTCGGCATTGACGAGGTTCCGGGTCTTCTCATTGGACGGCATGTGGAGCGACAGGTAGTCGGCGCGCGCGAACAGGTCATCGAGCGACACCAGCTCGACGCCGAGGTCGGCGGCCACCTGCTCGGAGATGAACGGGTCGTGAGCGATGATCCGCATCCCGAACGACGCCGCGCGCCGGCCGACCTCCTGGCCGATCCGGCCGAGCCCCGCGAGCCCGAGGGTCTTTTCACGGATCTCTTCGCCAAGAAACTTCTTCTTCTCCCACTTGCCTTGCTTCATCGCGGCATCGGCGGCCGGAAGATGCCGGGCAAGGGCCAGGATGAGGCCGACCGCAAGCTCCGCCACGCTGATGCTGTTGGCTCCAGGGGCGTTCATCACGACGATGCCGCGCCCGCTCGCCGCCGCGACGTCGACGTTGTCGACGCCAGTGCCCGCTCGAGCGATGACTCGCAGACGCGGCGCAGCGCCGATCACGGCTGCGGTGACTTTGGTGGCGCTTCGCACGACGAGCGCGTCAGCGTCGGCCAGGTCGAGGGCGAGCTGGTCCGGTGTGCGACCAGTGCGGGCGTCAACCTCCCACCCTTCATTGCGTAGCAGGTCGAGCGCGGAGGTGGGCAGATCGTCAGCGACAACAATTTTCAATGGAGTTCCGATGTGTTGGGACGAGCGGTTGATGAGACGCCGATTTCGGCACGCGACTGCAGCAAGTATAATCTGCTCGGCCTGAATCGGCTTCGCGAAGCGGCAGTTCGCGTGGCGGATCGGACGATTGTGGTGACTCCGTATCTTCAGGTGTTGTCGCGGCGATGTGACGATCGCACAACGATGGTGCAAACCGCTAGAATGTTCGGATTCGCGCGGAATTCATCGCCGCGACGGGTGCTTTTCAACAGGGTTTTCAACAGAAACTGTGCGTAACCGGCGATGGCCCTGTGGGACATCGCCCTAAGTGATGATGCGCAGGCAGACGCCTGCGCGCGACACGCGTTGGAGCGCGGGGATCAATCCTCGCGGATGAGGTTCTGAATGAAGCGTAAGGTCACGGTGGTAGGCGGCGCCGGCAATGTCGGCGCGACGGTGGCGCGAGCCATCGCTGAGCAGGAACTGGCCGATGTCGTTCTCATCGACATCGCCGATCAGAAGGCGGCGGGTATCGCCCTCGATCTCTATGAAACCTGCCCGATTCTTGGATCTGACTCACGCATCATCGGCGGGAGCGACTGGAGCGATGCCGCCGGATCCGACATCGTGGTCATCACGTCGGGGAAGCCCCGAAAACCTGGCATGAGCCGTGACGATCTGGTGCGCGACAACTTCGACATCATGAAGAGTATCGCGCCGAAGGTGGTGGAGTACTGCCCCGAGGCCATCATCATCCCCGTCGCCAACCCACTCGATGCCATGGCCCAGGCTCTCTATCGTTTGACCAAATTTCCGCGCGAGCGGATCATCGGCATGGCCGGCGTGCTGGACTCGGCTCGGATGAGCACATTCATCGCGATGGAGCTGAAAGTCTCGGTCGAGAACGTCCATTCGTTCGTGCTCGGCGGCCACGGCGACACGATGGTGCCGCTGCCGCGCTACTCGACCGTGGCCGGTATCCCGATCACCGAGCTGCTCTCGAAGGAGCGCATCGACGCGATTGCGACCCGGACCGCGAACGGCGGCGCAGAAATCACGAAACTGGTTGGGACGAGCGCGTGGTATGCGCCCGGCGCGGCCGCAGCCGAGATGGTCAAAGCGATCCTGCTCGACAAGAAGAAGATCCTGCCGTGCTCGGTGTTCCTCCAAGGCGAGTACGGGATCCGAGATCTGTTCGTGGGCGTACCGGTCAAGCTCGGTGCGAGCGGCGTCGAGCAGATCATCGAGATCAAGCTGACCGCCGAGGAGGACGTGGCGCTCAAGAAGTCGGCGGGCGCCGTGAAAGAACTGGTGGACGTTATCGGCATGTAGAACTGGTCAGGCTGGGGGCGCTCAGCGCCCCTGCTTGCCAGCTGGCTGGGACCCGACGCCGAAGGAGAGGCGCAGCGGCTACCACCACGAGCGGCTATTCGCCGAACAAGCGCTGCCAGACGGGCGGTCGCCGCCGAACGGCGGCGAGCGCCGCGCGCAGCTCTGTGGCGGACTGGTATCGATCTTCGGCTGGCTTGGCGACGAGCCGGCTCACAATCCGCTCGAGTTGAATCGGCCGGCCGGGCGAAAGGCTCGTGAGCGGAATGGGGTCCTTTTCGAGAATATTGGTCACGGTCTCAGATGGGGACGCTCCCCCGAACGGCAGCTTCCCCGTCGCCATCTCGTAGATCACGACCCCCAGGGAAAACAGGTCGCTCCTCGGGTCGGGCGGCAACTGCAGGATCCGCTCGGGCGCCATGTAGTTTGCCGTGCCCAACGGCCTTCCAAGGATGGTCGATCCACCGAGAATCGGTTCTCCGGTTTCCGGCAGCATGAAGCGTCGCGCGAGCCCGAAATCGAGCACTTTCACCTGTCCGGTGGTGCTGACCACGATGTTTCCGGGCTTGATGTCGCGGTGCACGATACCTGCGGCGTGGGCGGCTTCGAGCGCCTGCGTGATCTGGAGCGCGATATCGACGATCTGGGGGGTGTCCAGCGTCTGTCGGGCCATGTGCTGCTTCAGGTTCGACCCCTCCACGCGTTCCATCACGATGAACGCCGTCCCCTCGTGTTCGTCCACCTCGTACACCGTGCAGATATTCGGGTGGTTGAGGCCGGCCACCGTCCTGGCCTCACGCTCCAGGCGCCTGGCGGCCTCGGAATCACCGGCCAGTTCTACGGGCAGGAACTTGAGGGCCACAGGTCTGCTCAACCGAAGGTCCTGGCCTTCGTACACGATGCCCATCCCGCCAATACCCAGTCTGCCGGTCACCCGGTAGTGGGAAATCTTGGCCCCAATCATGGTTCGCCGAGGATACCAGACCCTCGAACGAGACCATGGACCTCGTGCCGATCGAGAGACAGCGATGGTGAAGCCCATCGGTGACCTGCGGTCTATCGAAGGATGTCCGGGTCGCTTCCGTCGGGACCCGCCTCGAAGGTGTACGTCCCAGGCCTGAGTGGACGCCGCGATCACCAGGGCTGCCACGGTCACGACGCCTGCGGTCAGAAAGAATGGGCAACGCGGGGAGGCGCCGAACCGAACATTCCGCGCGGCGATGCGCGTATGATTGCGGTGGCTCTGCAGCACAAACGAGGAGTAGCCGTGGACAAGGCGACGGTTGACCCGCTGGTCGGCACGACGTTGGCGCAGTACACGGTCGAGGCCAAGCTTGGCGGCGGGGGCATGGGCGTTGTCTATGCCGCGCGCGATACGAAGCTTGGCCGCCGGGTGGCGCTGAAGTTCTTGCCGCCGCAGTGGAGCCAGGATGAGAGCGCCAAGCAGCGCTTCATCCGCGAGGCGCAGGCTGCCTCCGCGACCGACCACCCCAACATCTGCACGATCCACGACATCGGCACCGCCGCCGACGGGCAGCTCTTCATCGTCATGGCGCACTACGGTGGGCAGACGCTCAAGCAGCGGCTGGAGACCGGCGCGCTCGCCGTTGACGAAGCGGTCGACATCGCGGCACAGGTGGCCGAAGGGCTGGCGAAGGCGCACGCACAGGGTGTTGTCCATCGCGACATCAAGCCTGGCAACCTGATGCTGACCGAGGATGGCGTCAGGATTCTCGACTTCGGCCTCGCCAAGTTCGCTGATGCGCGCCTGAAGTTGACACTGGAAGGGTCGACGGTCGGCACGATCGCCTACATGTCGCCCGAGCAGGCGCGCGGCGATGAGGCTGACGGCCGGAGTGACGTCTGGGCGGTTGGCGTGGTGCTCTACGAGATGCTGACTGGCGACGTACCGTTCAAAGGCGGCTATCCGGAAGCGATCGCTCATGCGATCAAAAACGATCCGCCGGCGCCAATCCGCGCCGCCGTGCCGGAGGTATCGGAAGGCCTGGAGCAGCTCGTCTTCCGCGCGCTGCACAAGGATCCCAACGTGCGGTTCCAGACCGCGCGCGACCTGGCGCGGGCGTTGCGCATCCTGCAGGGACGCACGATCCCGCTCGACCTTCGCACGACCCCCCTGCCGGACATTCAGAAGAAGGATTTGCCCGCATCCCAGCTATGGCGGAGGCGCGCGCTGACGCCGGCCCGGGTGGCGGCCGTTGCAGTTTTGCTCCTTGCGGCCGCCGCCGGCTCGTACGGGTGGGCGACACGGCCGGTAGAGCGGATACCGATCGCGATCGCACCTGTGGCCAATCAAACCGGCTATCCCGAACTTGACGCCTACCGGCTGGCGCTCACCTACACCTTGGTCCAAGAGCTCACCGGGTCGCCCAACGTCCGCGTCGTTCCTTACGATCGGCTGCTTCAGATAGTTCGACGGTTTCTCCTGAACGGAACAGACGTCTCGAGCCGGGAGGCGATTCAGGCCTTGACGACCCAGAGCGCCGCCCAGGTGCTGATCGCCTCCACGCTTCTTTACGAGAACGGGGCTTGGCGAGCCCGAGCGGAGTTTCGCAACCCCCAGACTGCGACCAATGTGGCCGTCTACGACACTGACCCTGTCGTTTCATCCCTGAGCAAGGACGCTGCCCACGGGCTGATGGCGTCGCTCGCAACCAGAATTCAGGAGCACTTCAAGACGAACGGACCGGGCATGTCGTACATGGCTCGGCCACCCAGCGCCCGGATGCGCTCGCTGGATGCGGTCGCCGCGTTCGAGCAGGGGATCAACGCGTACGAACAGCTCGAGTTCGCCGTCGCGCGCCGATCGTTCGAGCAAGCTACCAAACAGGACCCTCGAAATCCGCTTGCATTTGCTTGGCTCAGCCGGCTCGATCAGATCCTGAGGCACGACGACGCCGCCCGGCAAGCGGGGATTCAGGCAACCCAGCTCATTACACCTCAGACGCCCGATGTCGACAGGCTCTTCGTTGCGGCAGTCTCCGCGGAAGTTGAACGTGAGTTCGCGACCGCGGAGGAGCGATATCGAGATCTTGTCGCACGGGATCCAGACGAGCCGGCCTGGTTGAGCGAGCTTGCGTTCTTCCAGGACCGGAGAAACCAAACGGAAGATGCCATCACCACGTATCGTGAAGCGGTAAGGCTGGATAACCGGCTCATGCGACCTCACTTGGAGCTGTGCCGTCTTTACAACCGCCTGAACGAGTCGGCCAGCGCGAAGGAAGAGGGCAATACTGCGCTGGCGGCATATCGCGCGCTGGGTGACCGTGGCGGGGAAGGCCAGGCGCTCATGTGCCTGACAGACCGGCTCCGCCTCGGCAGCAATGAGGAGCGCGCTGAAGCCAGACGAAATGCGGAGACCGCGCTGAAAATTTTCCAGGAGCTCGGGTACGGGTACAACCTGGCCCGCGCTCAGTACTACATGGCGCTGGCGGCAACTGCGCAAGGCCGTCGAACTGAGTCCGCAGCGTTCTACGAACAATCGCTGGCGACGCTGAGGGAAACCGGCAACGTCGTGCTGGAACCCCTCGTCTTGATGAATCTAGGCGCCATACACACGTCGCTCGGACGTCCGACGAGCGCGCTCGATTACTACAGGCAGAGCCAGAGCATCTTTCAGCGAGTCGGTGACGACCGGCGGGCGGCGCAGAGCCAGGCCAACATCGGTGCCATTCTCATCCAGTACGCAGGCAAGCCCACCGAGGGACTGCGCGATCTCCAGAATGCGTTGGCTGTCTTCAGAAAGGTCGGCGACCGGACCTGGGAAGTATTCGGGGCAAGGGTCATCGCGGCCTCGCACCGGTATGCGGGACGCTATGCGGAAGCCGACCGGGAGTTCAATCGCGCGATTGCACTCGCTAGAGAACGAGATATGAACCGCGAAATCCCAGCGCTGACGATCGCCCGGGCCCGCTCCCGCCTCGAGGCGGGCGACTATCTCACAGCGCAGGGCCTCCTTCAGGAGGTCCTTGGAGACGGCTCCGGCAGAGACAGCGCCGACGCCAGGCTCTATTTGGGTCTCGTGAACGTTCGCCTGGGACAGTTCGACGCAGCGCAGGCTCAGTTGGGTCAAGCGTTTACGGACGTTCAGAAGCTTGAGAATGCCGAATTTCTTGCGCAGGTAAAGACCGCGTTGGGCGAGCTGGCCTATGAGTCGAACCGGCGTGATGAGGCGCGAAGACACTGGTCCGAGGCGGCGGCGCTGTGGATCGACGATCTGCCGGAGCCCGCAAGCGTCGAAGCGCGGGCCTACCTTGGGCTTCTTGACGCGCTGGAGGGACGACCGGCTCCCGCAAGAAAGGCGGTTCAGACGAGTCTCGAACAAGCAGGCAGGATGGGTTTGTTCTCGCTGGAGTCCCGGTGCCGCATGTACCTCGCCAGAATCGAGCTGGGCTACGGAAGGCCCGAGGAGGCGTGGAAGGCGCTCAGTGCGATCACGTGGGACGGCGAGAGAACGTTAAGCCCCGAACTCCAGGCGCAAGTCCACTACTGGCGCAGTCGTACCATGGCAGCCCGCGGCGACCGTTCTGGGGCGCAGTCGGAAGAAGGCGAAGCGCGAAAGCTGATTCGGGCCCTGCAGGCCTCGCTGCCAGAGCAGTATCGGGATGGCTTTGCGTCGCGACCTGATATACGGGTGCATCTGCAATAGCGGCCTTCTGAAGACGCCGCAGATGGATACCAGTCCACCGAAGCACCGCTCTCTCGGCCGTTCGACGGCGACCGGGATTCTGAACGAAGAACCTCTTGTTCCGGAACGTACGTGGCTGGGGCGTGACGCACCACTGTCCGCTAAAAAGCCGTCGGAACCGGGCGCGCCAGTGTAAGATACGGCCGAGCTAGGGTCGCCGAGGCGGTAATTTCCCGAACGAGATGAGAAGTGTTCGCCTGTCAACGCTTCCGCGTTTATGTTCGTAGGTAGCTCCGGGTGCCAAGTGACACCTAGACGACACGGGGTCCCATCAACTGACATCTGAGGAGGTGGACTATGGGCGGTGATTCAGAAGAGGGCGGCGGCGGCAGCTTTCATTGGAAAGTCGAGTGCGAACAACGCGGCCACGGCGGGCCAATCACAGAATGGAAACAAGGTCGACCATATCGGCAGCGACGACCCCGGAGAAATCAAACCCGGAGAAAAACTTCACGGTAAGCATCAAGGTGCCGAATGGGATGTTGCCACAGGATTTACACTGAATACGATTGACCGATTGAAAGACGGAAGACGGGTGTATATCATCCTCCCGCTTGAGGACGACAACGACGCACAGATACGAGGTC
Organism: uncultured Acidobacteriota bacterium; assembly: GCA_963827515.1. Classification (GTDB taxonomy): domain Bacteria; phylum Acidobacteriota; class Vicinamibacteria; order Vicinamibacterales; family UBA2999; genus JABFSA01. Next base: position 538,751 of record CAWHBF010000025.1, read on the forward strand.
AGTTGGGGGAACAGCACCAAACAATCGGGGCAGGTACGAGAACGGCACCAGCTCGTGATCCAGAACGCTCGGGACAGTCTCGGACAGGGGAGGCTCTCCCCAAGCGGCCGCCTCCCCGTCGCCGTTTCATACATCACCACACCCAAGGACTGATCGCAGCGCGGGTCCATCGGCATCTCGAGGATGGGACAGACCTACATGCGCCTCCGGATCAGGCGTGTAGTCAGGAAGGCCTGCCGCCGCCGACCCAGCGGAGCAGCAGGTTACGCGGCTTCGTGAGTGTTCTGAGGGGCTCCCTGAGTTCAGCGGCCGACTGGTAGCGGTCCTGGGAATGCCTGGCGATCAGTCGACCCACGATGCGCTCGAGTTGCACAGGCCGGTCGGGTGAAAGCCTCGTGAGCAGTATCGGGTCTTTTTCCAGAATGTTGGTGACCGTCTCGGACGGCGATGCTCCCGCAAACGGCAGCCTCCCCGTCGCCATCTCATAGATAACGACGCCAAGGGAAAACAGGTCGCTGCGCGGGTCGAGTTCCATCTGCAGGATCCGCTCGGGCGCCATGTAGTCGGCCGTGCCGACCGGTCGCCCAAGAACAGTCGACCCGGTGCTCCCCTGCTCGCGCGTCTGGGGCAGCATGAAGCGCCGGGCGAGGCCGAAATCCAGCACCTTCACCTGTCCCGTACGGCTGACGACGATGTTGCCGGGCTTGATGTCGCGGTGCACGATGCCCGCGGAATGCGCGGCATCCAGCGCCTCCACGATCTGAAGCGCGATGTCAACGACCTCCTGGGTCGACAGCGGTCGCCGCGCCATGTGCACCTTGAGGTTCGTGCCGTCAACGCGTTCCATCGCAATGAAGACGGACCCCTCGTGCTCATCGACCTCGTACACCGTGCAGATATGGGGATGGTTCAGGCTGGCGATTGTCTGGGCCTCGCGCCGCATCCGCCTGGCCGCTTCCGGGTCGCCGGCCAGCCCCTCGGGCAGGAACTTCAGGGCCACTGGGCGGGCCAGGCGAAGGTCTTCGGCTTCATAAACGACCCCCATCCCGCCGACACCTAACTTGCCGGTCACCCGGTAGTGGGAAATCGTGGCCCCAATCATGGTTCGCCGAGGATACCAGAGCCGGTGGAGGCTCGGTTGTTCGGTTTGAGCGGCGCCGTCGTTAATACCAGCAACAGGCATCCAGACCGGTTTTTCGCCCCACGAGGAGATCGATATGATGCACAGTCTAGCGACCATGACCGACCACGACGCACGACGGACATCGGTAGGGCAGGACGGCAATCCCGATCCGCTCCTGAGCGACGAGTCGACGATGGAGTTGATCATCAAGGCGCGGGCGGGTGACCGCATGGCCGTTGAAGCGCTGCTCCAGCGGTGCCTGCCTGACCTGAAGCGGTGGGCCCACGGGAAACTGCCGGTGGCGGCACGCGGCGCCATCGACACGGGCGATCTCGTGCAGGACGCGGCGCTGCATGCGCTTCGGCGACTGCACGTCTTCGAACCACGGCACGTCGGGGCAATGCAGGCCTATCTGCGCCAGTCCGTCATCAATCGAATCCGCGACGAGGTACGCCGCATCACACGGCATCCAGCCGCCGTGGAACTTCCCGAAGAACATCCCGCAGACGTCACGTCTCCCCTGGAGGCCGTCATCCTAACGGAGTCGTACGAACGCTATCGGCAGGCCCTCGGCTTGCTGAAGCCGCGCGATCGCGAGATGGTGGTTGCGCGGGTTGAGGTGCAATGGAGCCTCGCCGAGATCGCGCAGCGCTTCGGCATACGCACCGCTGATGCGGCGCGGATGGCAGTGAGCCGCGCGCTGCGGCGCCTGTCGGCGCAGATGTCGGCGCGGACGTCCTGACGGCTGAGGCAACCCTGCACCGACGCGGACGGCTGGACGGCTGCCGAACAACGGGGCCGAGTGGGATGCGCGACGGCGATCGGTCCTGGCCACATGGGGCGCGGCTCTAGCTTCGGTTGCGCCGTCAACCGCTTCGCCGGCACCACACCCTCAGGAGAAAAGAGCGGGCTACCCCGAGAGAGTCTCGTTGCAGCCCGTGGATCCCGAGCAACGTCTGCAGGCGGAATCGAAGACCCGTTTCTTGCGGGAAGCGCAAATCCTTTCCCAACTCGATCACCCGAACATCTGCCGGGTCTACGACTATATCGAAGACGAGCAGCGTGACTGGCTGGGTGGGCCGTGGCGCCTACGTCGGTGCGGGTGGTCCTGGAGCTCATCGAGGGGAAGAACCTGCGCCTTGCGCTCCACGACGGGCTCGACTGGTCCGCCAGGTTGAAGGTCGCGGAACAAATCGCCGACGTCCTCGTCGTCACTCACGCGGCTGGCATCGTCCACCGGGACCTCAAACCGGGAAACGTGATGATCGCGGAGATCTCCGCAAGGCAGCCGAGTACTACCGGTTGCGGCGTGAAGTGGCGGCTGCGTATGCGTCAGCCGATCCGCGCAACGCTGACTGGCGTCGCGATGAGGCTGCGGCGGAGTCGAGTTTCGCCGGCGTGCTTCGTTTGATGGGCTCGCTGCGGGAGGCCGAGCGCGCATACGACCGCGCCATCGCGATCATCCAACCGATAGCGGAGGCGTCACCCACCGTGGCGACACGGCAGCGCGACCTCGCGGACGCGGAGCTGGGCCTCGGGCTGACACATTTCGACCGCGGCGAGCTGGGGGCCGCGGCGCAGAGGGCCGACGAGGTGGAACGACTGCTCGCACCGCTCCTTGCCCGCGGAATCGATCTGGAGGCCACCCGAAGGGCGGCCGAGGGACGGCTGCTCGCCGCCGATGTCGCCGCCCGTCGCGGGAACGCACCGCTTGCGCAGCGCTTACGCGAAGGTGCGCTTGCGCTGGTCGTTTCGGGCCAGGAAGCAAACCCCGAAAAGCGCCTGCTGGCCGTGCAGGCACGGGCGCTCGTGGCGCTGAATCGCACGGGTGAAGCCCGCCCGATCGTCGAACGGCTGACTCGTCTCGGGTATCGGCACCCAACGTTCGTGAAGGGAGTACTGCAAGGCAGCGGGTGAGCTTGCGTCTCGTGCTCACGATCGCCGTTCGCGAGGGACCCGGCGCCACGCCACGTGTTCGGTCAGGCGACCTCCAGCGTTGTAACAGGAGAAGGAGGAAACGCCAATGTTCAATCGCACATTCGCTCTGACCGCAGGCGTCGTCGCCGTGGCAATCCTGGTGATGGCGGCGTCCACTCAGGCCCAGTTCATGCCGATGCGGACCAACCACCTCACGTTCAGCGGACCGGTTGCCTTGCCCGGAGTCGTGCTGGCTGCCGGAGTCTACACGTTCGAGTCTGGTGCCGGGGGAGTCAATCGGGATCTCGTTCGGGTGACGACCCGGAACGGCCAGGAGATTCTGTACAGCGGGTTCACGACGCTGGTTGCGCGTCCGGCGGGTCGCGCGACGGGCCCGATCGTGTCAATGGGGGAGGCACCGGCAGGCAGCCCAGCGCCGATCGTGGCGTGGTACCCGGTCGGTTCGACGACCGGTCACGAGTTTCGCTATCGCTGACCCATAGGTGCGAAGGGCGCGTGGCCCTTCGCACCGTCCGCCCTCGTCGTGTAAGATGAAGACCGTTTGCATTCGGACACTCCAATCCCCCGATTCCTCCTGTGAAAATTCACGAATATCAGGCTAAGTCAGTACTCGCCCGCTTCGGTGTGCCCGTGCCGCGCGGCGAGGTGGCATTCTCGGCCGATGACGTCGGCGACATCGCGCGCCGGCTCGGCGGCAACGTTGTGGTCGTCAAGGCCCAGATTCATGCGGGTGGTCGCGGCAAGGGCGGCGGCGTCAAGCTGGCGAAAACGCCAGAGGAAGCCCAGCAGATCGCGAAGCAGATGATCGGGATGACACTCGTGACCCATCAGACCGGCCCGGAAGGCCGGACGGTGGGCCGGGTCCTTGTCGAAGAGGGGCTGCAGATCGAGCGTGAGCTGTATCTCAGCATCGTCATCGATCGGGCAACCGCGTGTCCCGTCGTGATTGCCAGCGCGGCCGGCGGCATGGACATCGAGGAGGTGGCCGAGTCGCACCCGGAGAAGATTCTCAGGGAAGCAATTGACCCCGGAACAGGCATCGTACCGTTTCAGGCGCGCAAGCTCGCGTTCGGCATGGGCCTCGGTGCGGGACCTGCTCAGAAGCTCGTGACCGTCCTGACGGCGATCTACAAAGCCTTCACCAAGACCGATGCGTCGATGATCGAGATCAACCCTTTGATTCTGACCAAAGGGGGCGACCTGCTGGCGCTCGACGCCAAGGTCTCGTTCGACGACAACGCCATGTACCGGCATCAGGACCTGCGCGACCTGCGGGACCTCGCCGAAGAGGATCCGCTCGAAGTCGAGGCGTCGAAGTTTTCGCTCAATTACATTCGACTGGACGGCACGATCGGCTGCATGGTGAACGGCGCCGGTCTGGCGATGGCCACGATGGACATCATCAAGCTGTCTGGTGGGGAGCCGGCGAACTTCCTGGACGTCGGCGGCGGCGCCAATGCGGAGCAGATTCGGAACGCATTCAAGATCCTGACCTCGGACAAGAACGTCCGCGCGGTGCTCATCAACATCTTTGGCGGCATTCTGCGCTGTGACGTGCTGGCGCAGGGGGTGATTGCCGCAGTCAAGGAACTCGGCGTCCCAGTGCCGATCGTGATCCGGATGGAAGGTACGAACGTCGAAGAGGGCAAGCGTCTTCTGAAAGAGAGCGGCCTGAACTTCGCGACGGCCGATTCGATGGGTGAGGCGGCTGACACGGTCGTCGCCCTGGCGAAGAAGGAGGGATGAGTCGTGTGGCGGTATTACTCGACAAGAACACCAGGCTCATTGTTCAAGGGCTCACCGGCCGTGAGGGAACGTTCCATGCCAAGCAGGCCGCGGCGTACGGCACGACCGTCGTCGGCGGCGTCACGCCAGGCAAAGGTGGCACCTCCCACGAGGGGTGGCCGATCTTCAACAGCGTGCACGACGCCGTGCGGGAGACCGGTGCAAATGCCACCGTCATCTTCGTGCCGCCCCCGTTTGCCGCCGACGCGGTGATGGAGGCCGTCGATGCGGGTATTGCCCTTGCGGTCTGCATTACAGAGGGGATCCCCACCGTCGACATGTTACGGGCGATGACCTTCATGAAGGGCAAGCCGACACGTCTCGTCGGGCCGAACTGCCCCGGCGTCATTTCCGCAGGGAAGGCGAAGGCTGGAATTATTCCAGGTCACATCTGCAAGGAAGGCCGCATCGGGATCGTCTCCAAGAGCGGCACGCTCACCTACGAAGCCATTCACCAGCTCACCAGGCAGGGGATGGGGCAAACGACCTGCATCGGCATCGGCGGCGATCCCCTGATTGGCACGAGCCACATCGACGCACTGCGTCTCTTCGCGGCGGATCCCGACACCGACGCCGTCATCATGATCGGCGAGATCGGTGGGACGGCGGAAGAGGAAGCCGCAGATTTCATCAAGCGCGAGTTCAAGAAGCCGGTGGTGGGTTTCATCGCCGGACAGACCGCGCCACCTGGTCGGCGTATGGGTCACGCCGGCGCAATCATCGCCGGCGGGAAAGGCACGGCCGCCGAGAAGATGGCGGCGCTGACCAAGGCTGGCGTGCACGTCGTCAAGAGCCCTGCGGACATGGGCGTCAAGATGCGCGAGGTATTGGGTAAGTAGCCATGGAACGGACCTTTGCGATCATCAAGCCCGACGCCGTCGAGCGGAAACTGGCAGGCAAGATTCTGGCGCGCGTCGAGGAGGCGGGCTTCACGGTCCGCGCGATGCGCCTGCACCATTTGACCAAGCGCGAGGCCGAGGGGTTTTACGCCGTGCATCGCGAGCGCCCGTTCTTCGGCGGTCTCACCGACTTCATGTCGTCCGGACCGTGCGTGCTGCTCGCGCTCGAGGCGCCGGATGCGATCAAGAAATGGCGCACGTTGATGGGTGCCACGGACCCCGCCAAGGCCGACGCGGCGACGCTGCGGAAGGATTTCGGCAGTTCCATCGAGCGCAACGCGACACACGGGTCAGATGCCGCCGATACGGCGGCGTTCGAGCTCGGATATTTTTTCCGGGGTATGGAACTGCTCTAGACCGCTTTGCTGCTATACGCGCACGCTGAAGCGTGCGCTCTACGGCGAAACGCAAATCGCTTTGGGCCTGCGTCTCGGCAGGCTCTCGGCGTTAAGCTTGGGCCTGTATGGGTCGCCTGCTGATCGGTCTGGGTCTGGTGCTCGTGGTGGCGGGTCTACTGATCAACGTGGGCGTGCCGATCGGGCGGCTCCCGGGCGACTTCACCGTGAGGCGTGGAAATTTCTCGTTCTACTTTCCGCTCGCGACGTCGATCATTGTGAGCATTCTGCTGACGCTGATCGTGACGTTTCTCGGAAGGCGTTAGCGTAGGGGCCTCGGGCCCAAGCCTGGAATCCACTCACATGCCGTCGATCAAAGCCGACAAATGGATCAGGAAGATGGCGCTCGAGCACGGCATGATCGAGCCGTTCGAGGACCAGCAGGTGCGCGCGGGGGTGATTTCGTACGGTCTGTCCTCCTACGGCTACGATATTCGGGTGGCTGATGAGTTCAAGGTATTCACGAACATCAACAGCACGGTCGTCGATCCCAAGAATTTCGATGCCCGGTCGTTCGTGGACGTCAGGGCGGACGTCTGCATCATCCCGCCCAACTCATTCGCCCTGGCCAAGACGGTCGAATATTTCCGCATTCCCCGCGACGTCTTGACGGTCTGCGTCGGGAAGTCCACGTACGCGCGCTGCGGCCTGATCGTGAACGTCACCCCGTTCGAGCCGGAGTGGGAAGGGTTCGTCACTTTGGAGATTTCGAACACGACACCCCTTCCGGCGAAGGTCTATGCCAATGAGGGCATTGCCCAGGTGCTCTTCTTTCAAAGCGACGAGACCTGTGAGGTCTCCTATGCCGACAAGAAGGGGAAATACCAGAAGCAACAGGGGTTGACGCTGCCGAAGCTATGAAGGATTCCAGACGTCCCTTCGTATAATCAAAGGGTATGCTCCGCCCATACCGTTCGGTCTATCCGACTGTCCACCCGTCGGCCTTCGTGGACAGCAGCGCTCAAGTCATCGGTGACGTGCATCTCGGCCCAGAGAGCAGCGTGTGGATGAACGTGGTCGTGCGAGGCGACGTCAACGCCATCCGCATCGGTGCGCGCACCAATATTCAGGACCTCGCCCTGGTTCATGTCATGCGTGATACCCATCCAGCCGTCATCGGCGACGACGTGACGGTCGGACATAGCGCGATCGTGCATGGCTGCACCATCGAGGATCGGTGTCTGATCGGGATGGGCGCGATTCTGCTGAACGGCTGCCGCATCGGCGCGGGGTCGATCGTGGCTGCCGGCACGCTGGTTCCGGAAGACTTCGTGGTGCCGCCCGGATCGATGGTCATGGGGCTGCCCGGCAAGGTCCGGCGGACCCTCACGACGGAGGAAGATGCGTCCATCCAGTGGTACGCGGACAACTACGTGCGCTATCGACTCGATTTTCAAGTCGAGCAGACGTCTGCATAGCGGCTAGATGCTTCGCACCGAGCCGGCGCGCGGCATGCGCGACTTCCTGCCGGAAGATGTCAGGCGCCGTGAACACGTCATCGGCGTCATCAGACGCGTGTATGAGCGCTATGGGTTCGAGCCGCTGGAGACGCCGGCTGTCGAGAACCTCGAGACGCTGCTGGGGAAGTACGGCGATGAGGGCAACAAGCTCATCTACAAGATTCTGAAGCGAGGCGAGCACGAGAAGAGCGGCGAGGCCGACCTCGCGCTTCGCTACGACCTGACCGTGCCGCTCGCGCGCGTGGTGGCGCATCACCAGGCCAAGCTGCCGCGTCTCTTCAAGCGATACCAGATCCAGCCGGTGTGGCGTGCCGATCGGCCGGCCCGCGGCCGTTTCCGCGAGTTCTACCAGTGCGATGTCGATGCGCTCGGATCCACCGCGCCGGTTGTCGAGGCCGAGCTGTGCGCGGCGGTTGCCGACGCGCTGCTCGAACTGGGGTTCACCGACTTCAGGATTCGACTCAACCATCGCCAGCTATTGGCGTCAGTCCTGCGCGCGGTCGCGATTCCGGAGCCGCTCCATGGAAAGGCGCTGGTCGCGTTGGACAAGCTCGACAAGGTTGGTCCGGACGGTGTCCGTGCCGAGATGCACCAGGGTGGCATCGGCGAGGATTCCTCCACCGGACTCCTGCAGGCGTTCGATCGGCTCCGGGATCCGGCGCTCCGTGAGGTGACTGGGTTCGACGAGGAGGGGATCGCGGCGTTCGAGAACCTGACGACGATTCAGTCGCTGATCGTCGGCACGAGCGCTGAGGGGCGCGTTGAACGGGACCCGAGCCTCGCGCGCGGCCTCTCGTACTACACCGGTGCGATTGTGGAAGTGAACGTGGCCGACCTGGCTGGGAGCCTGGGGGGCGGCGGTCGCTACGACAATCTCGTCGGCATGTTCTCAGGGCAGAGTATCCCGGCGTGTGGCTTTTCGCTGGGCCTCGAGCGGATCCTCGTGGTGATGGGCGAGCGCGGCATGTTTCCGTCGACGTTGCCAACGGCCCCGGCCGACGTCATGGTGGCCCTTTTCGATACGTCTGCCACTGGACCTTCGATGCAGCTGGCCGGCCGCCTGCGGGCGCAGGGCCTGCGCGTGCTCGTCTATCCCGACGCGGACAAGCTTGGGAAGCAGATCAAGTACGCTGACGGGCGGGGCATCCCCTTCGTGGCGCTTCTTGGCGCCGACGAAATTGCGGCGGGCACGGTGACGGTGAAGAACCTGGCTGCGCAGACGCAGCTGACCTACGAACAATCCGCGGCAGGGGCCGCAATTCTCGAGGCGTTGAGACCACGTGGCTGAACAGCTTGGCGACCTGACACGCACGCACACCTGTGGGGCGTTGCGCCCGGATGACGTCGGGTCGGATGTCGTGCTGCTCGGCTGGGTGCATCGCGTGCGAGACCTGGGCGGACTGCTGTTCGTGGACGTGCGCGACCGCGCAGGGGTCACCCAGGTGGTCGTCGACAAGGACGACGAAGCCGTGATGGCCAAGGCCAAGCGGCTGCGATCGGAATTCGTCGTCGGCCTGGAGGGACGTGTACGGCGTCGATCGCCGGAGACGGCGAATCCGAAGCTCGAGACCGGCGAGGTCGAGGTCGTCGTCCGGCGGCTCACCCTGCTCAACGAGGCGAAGACACCGCCGTTTCCCGTGGCGGACGAGACGCCCGTCTCGGAAGACGTGCGTTTGAAGTATCGCTATCTCGACCTGCGGCGACCGAGGCTCCAGGCGAACCTTGGCCTTCGGCACCGCGTGACGTCGGTGATCCGGCGCTACTTCGATGACAACGGATTCTGGGAGGTCGAAACACCGATTCTCACCAAGTCCACTCCGGAAGGCGCCCGGGACTATCTCGTGCCGAGCCGAGTGCACCCGGGTGAGTTCTTCGCGCTGCCGCAGTCGCCGCAGCTCTTCAAGCAGATTCTGATGATCTCCGGCGTCGATCGCTACATGCAGATTTGCCGGTGTTTCCGCGACGAGGACCTTCGTGCCGACCGGCAGCCCGAGTTCACGCAGGTCGACGTGGAGATGTCGTTCGCACGGCCGGAGACGATCTTCTCGATCATCGAGCCGCTCATGCACGACATCTTCGCGGTGATCGGTCGTCAGATCGCGACCCCGTTCCAGCGCATGCCATATTCGGAGGCGCTCGCGAAATACGGTTCCGACAAGCCCGATCTTCGCTGCGGCATGCCCATTCAGGACCTGGCTGAGATCTTCAAAGAGTCGGGTTTCCGCGTGTTCAGGGAGATCGTGGCCGGCGGCGGTACGGTGCGGGGGTTCGTCGTCAAGCAGGCAGGGGGCTACTCCCGTAGCGAGGTGGACGGGATCGTCGATCAAGCGAAACAGATGGGAGCGGCTGGCCTCGTGTGGGCCCGGCGGGCCGAAGACGGCATCATCACCAGTTCCGTGATGAAGGCGCTCGGGGAGGTTGAAGTTCGTCGGATGCTGGACACGGCCTCGGTCGGCAACGGTGAGTTGCTGCTGGTGGCTGCCGGCGAACCCGAGGCAACGTCGAAGCTGCTCGGACAGATTCGTCTGGCGCTGGCGAAGCAGAAGGGCCTCCTCAACCCCGATGAATATGCCTTCGTGTGGGTTGTCGATTTTCCGCTGCTGGAGTGGGATCCGGAAGACAAGCGATATGCGTCGATGCACCATCCCTTCACGTCGCCCCATGACGAGGACTTTGGGTTGCTCGACCGCGAGCCTGGCAAGGTCCGCGCCAAGGCGTACGATCTCGTGTTGAACGGAAGTGAAATTGGCGGGGGCAGTATTCGTATCCACGACGCCACCCAGCAGCGTCGCATTTTCTCTCTGCTCAACATCAGCGACGAGGAGGCCAAGCTCAGGTTCGGCTTCTTTCTGGAAGCGCTGGAGTACGGCACTCCGCCTCACGGCGGCATCGCCCTCGGCCTGGATCGCATCATCGCCATCCTGGCGGGTGAGAGCTCCATCCGCGAGGTGATCGCATTCCCGAAGACGGCGACTGCCGTTGACATGATGTCGAGCGCGCCGTCGCCGGTGGATCAGAAGCAACTCAGGGAGTTGCACCTACTGCCAAAGAAATGAGAAAAATCGCTTTGCCGGCAGACGGTATCGAGGCGCTCTACGGAGCGCACGATGCCAATCTCAAGCACATCGGGTCGCTGCTGAACGTCGACATCCGCACGCAGGGGTCTGAATTGACCGTGCAGGGTAAACCTGCGGACGAGGAGCGGGCGCAACGCCTCTTCGATCAGCTCCGGGCGCTCATGGACGAGGGCTACGCGCTGGCGAACGGCGACGTCAAGACGGCCGCGCAGCTCCTGGTCGAGGACGGAGACGTCGATCTGCGCGACTACTTTCTCCGCGGCGGGCTCCGGCCAGGTACCCGTCGCCGCGTGAATCCCAAGAGCGTCAATCAGCGAAAGTATCTCGACGCGATCGACCAGCACGACATCGTCTTCGGCGTTGGTCCCGCAGGCACCGGAAAGACCTACCTTGCGATGGCGCAAGCCGTGAGCTATCTGGTGGCGAAGAAGGTGAGCCGGATCATCCTGGCGAGACCAGCGGTCGAAGCGGGTGAGCGGCTGGGCTTCCTGCCGGGGGACCTCCAGGAGAAGATCAATCCGTACCTGAGGCCGCTCTACGACGCGCTTTTCGACATGATGGACTCGGAACGGGCCGGCCGCCTGATCGAGCGCGGGGTCATCGAGGTCGCGCCCATCGCCTTCATGCGAGGACGAACGCTCAACGATGCCTTCGTGATCCTTGACGAAGCGCAGAATACGACATCCGAGCAGATGAAGATGTTCCTCACGCGGCTGGGATTCGGATCCAAGGCCGTGGTGACCGGCGACATCACGCAGATCGACCTGCCCAATGCCCGGATGTCCGGGTTGGTGGAGGCGCTGAAGATCGTGCGCAAAGTCGAGGGGATCGGTTTCGTGTTTTTTGACGACAAGGACGTGGTGCGCCATCGTCTCGTGCAGGAGATTGTCAAGGCGTACGAGGCCGCCACCAACGGCTCGCGTCCGCATGGGAGCTGACCTGCTCGCTGTCGCCGTGGTGACGTCCGGAAGGGTGCGTGTGCCGGGGCTCGCGAAGTGGCTGGCCGGCGTGGCGCCGGCGCGCGCACGCGGAGCGGTGACCGTGGCGATCGTGCCGGATGATGAGGTCCGGCGGTTGAACCGGCGCTACCGGCGCAAGAACGTGACGACCGACGTACTGTCGTTTTCGTCCGAGGAGCCAGGCGATCTGGGCGACGTCGTGATCGCCGCCGGCGTTGCCGTTCGCCAGGCCCGAGAGGCGGGCCACGCGGCTCAAGTGGAATACCGTATCCTGGCGCTCCATGGACTCTTGCACCTCCTTGGCTACGACCATGAGAAGGACGATGGCCGGATGGCACGGCTCGAGGCGAGACTCCGGAGGCGGGGCGGCTTGCGCGAGGGGTTGATCGAGAGGCACGCGTGACACCGCTAGCGCTCTTTCTGATCGCGTGTGCGACCGTCTTTCTCGGCTCGATACAGGCTGCGTTCAGCCTGCTGATGCGCCTGTCCCTCCGTCTGATGGCCGAGCGGGGCGGACGCAGCGACCGGTTGGGCCGCTACCTCGACGATCCGCTTCAACTGTTCATTCCCGTTCGGATTCTCATCGGGCTCTGCACGGTGCTGGCCGGAGTGCTGATTGCGGGACTGAGCACCGTGAGCGACGCCCGGTCCGTGGCGACCTTCTTCGTGTCGCTCGTCGCGTTCGTGGTGGTGTGTGAACATCTGCTGCCCATGCTGGTGGCGCGCCGCGATCCCGAAGAGGTGCTCGACGTGCTTCTTCCGGCCTTTCACCCGATCGCACGCGTGATGCGTCCGATGACACGGCTTCTGATCGATCTGGCCGGCGCGCGAACGGAGCGGGAATCGGCAGCGCTCGGCACGGACACCGACGCCGATGCGAAGGCGCCGGCGCCCACCGACGATCAGGGGGAAGCGAGCGCGATCTCCGAAGAGGAGGGTCGTGAGCTGTTGCAGTCGATCGTGGACTTTACCGAGACGGTCGTTCGAGAAGTCATGACGCCGCGACCTGACATCATTGCGATCCGTGCCGATGCGACGCTCAGTGACTTGCGGACGATGTTTCGGGAGGAGCAGTACTCACGGATTCCGGTGTACCGCGGCGACCTCGACAATATCGTCGGCATCGTGTTCGTGAAGGACATGGTGGCGCTGCCGCCTGCCGCCGAGCCGCCTCTGACAACACTGATGCGATCGGCGTTCATGGTGCCGGAGAGCAAGCGGGTCTCGGAGCTGCTCAAGGAGATGCAGCGCCGTCAGGCGCAGATGGCCGTCGTCGTCGATGAATATGGTGGCACCGCTGGCCTGGTCACGGTCGAAGACCTGCTCGAGGAGATCGTCGGCGAGATTCGCGACGAATACGATGTCGAGGCCGACACCGTCACCGACGAGGGGCACGGAACATTTGCCTTCAGCGGCAAGGTAAACGTGGACGAGGTCAAGCACCGGCTCGGCGTGGAAATCGAGCGCGAAGGGTTCGAAACGCTGGGGGGATATCTGCTCGCGCACCTCGGGCACATGCCGTACGTGGGCGAGACGTTCGAAGTGGACGATCTGGCCGTCGAGGTCATCGAGGTCGAGCGTCGCCGGATCACCAAGGCGCGCGTCAGGCGCCGAGCCGGAGCTCCCGCGGAGGCGGAGTAGGACGTGCATCCAGGTGTTCGCATCGGCCACGTCCACTTGAAAGTCGCGGATCTCGAACGCGCGTTGGGTTTTTATCGCGATGTGCTGGGATTCCAGGTGACGCAGCGATTCGGCCCGTCAGCGGCGTTCGTCTCCGCCGGTGAGTATCACCACCATATTGGACTGAACACATGGGAGAGCCTCGGCGGGCAGCCACCCGCGCCAGGGACGACGGGCTTGTATCACGTCGCGATTCTGTACCCAACGCGCGCCGAACTGGCCGATGCGCTCCGACGTGTGCTCGCAGCGGGAATCGCTCTCGATGGGGCGGCTGATCACGGCGTCAGCGAGGCACTCTACCTCAGGGATCCCGATAACAACGGGGTCGAGTTGTACTGGGATCGGCCTGTCGCCGAATGGCCGCGTTTGGCGGACGGCCAGCTGGTTATGTTCACACGCCGATTGGATGTCGAGGGCCTGTTGCACGAAGGCGATACGGGTCGAGTTGCTTCTCTGGGGCCGGGCCCGCGCGACTCATGAAGTCAGGCCTCGTTTCCTTCGTCGGCCGCCCCAACGCGGGCAAGTCCACACTGCTCAACCGCATCGTCGGTCACAAGCTCGCCATCGTATCGAACAAGCCCCAGACGACGAGAACCCGCATCGTCGGCGTCAAGAATTACCCGGATGGGCAGGTCGTCTTCGTGGACACACCTGGCGTGCACAAGCCCACGCACCGGATGAACGTGCGAATGGTCGATGTCGCGCTCGAGGCCATGCGCGACGTGGATCTGCTGACGCTGATCGTGGACGTATCGGTGAAGCCGGGCCCTGGTGATCGTCACCTCATCGGGCTGCTGAAGGACGTCACGCTTCCTGTGATCCTGGCGCTGAACAAGGTCGATCTGATCGCCAAGTCGAAACTGCTGCCGATCATCGACCGGTATCGGCAGGCACATCCCTTCGTCGAGACGGTGCCCATCTCCGCCGTCGACGGCACGAACGTCGATGTGCTCGAGGGGCTGTTCCTGCGGCACCTGCCGGAGGGAGAGGCGATGTACCCGCCAGACTTCATTACCGACCAGCCGGATCGCTTCTTCGTCAGCGAGATCGTGCGCGAACAGGTGCTGCAGCTCACGCGCGATGAGCTGCCGTTCTCGACGGCCGTGATGGTGGATCGGTTCGAGGAGCCGGCTCCCGGAAAGATCGCGACGATGTACTGCACCATCCTCGTGGAGCGAGAGTCCCAGAAACCCATTGTGATTGGGAAGGGCGGCGCAATGATCAAGGCGATCGGCACCGCTGCGCGTCTCGAGCTCGAGCGCTTCTTCTCGGCGCGGATCCACCTGGACTTGCACGTCAAGGTGAAATCCGAGTGGCGCGACGACGAGCGTGTCCTGAATGACATGGGATTGCGGGGGTCGTAGCGGGCAACCATGCGAACTCACGCTCGAAAGACTGTCGCTGAGCCCGATGGGCATGCTAAATTGTGTTGTTTACCGTGCCTAACGGGGCTTCATCATGGCGGCGCAGCGAAGAATCGATCTCGTCCTCGACTCGGTCAAGCGACTGCTGCGCATTGGTGCGACTGCTAACCTTCTGAACCTGCTGCAGAAGCAGCACCCCGCCGATCTCGCCCAGATCTTCAGCGCTCTCGCCGACAAGGATCGCGAAGCTGCGTTCAGTCTGCTCGCCGATCGCAACGGACGTCTGGCCATGGAAGCCGTTTCCGAGCTGGGTCCGGAAGCTGGCGCGGGTCTGCTGGCCACGCGCTCGGCGGAGGAGATCGCCAAGCTCGCCCAAGAGATTCCCTCGGACGACGCGGCCGCGCTGATCGACAACCTGCCGGAGGAGCTGTCAGGGGCCGTCCTCAATTTGATGCGGCCGAAGGAATCGGGCGTCGTCGAGAACCTGCTCGAGTACGACGAGCAGACCGCCGGGCGCATCATGAACCCGCATGTCTTCGCGCTCAGCGAGGACATCACGGTTGGCGAGGCCATCACCGAACTGCAGACCAATCGCGACGTCGAGATGGTGTTCTATCTCTACGTCGTGGACGAGCGGCGACACCTGGTCGGGGTCACCTCACTGCGTCGCCTGCTCCTCGTCTCGCCAGAGACGCCGCTCAAGCGAATCATGACCGCTGACCTCATCAGCGCTCGGGTGGACATGGACCAGGAGGAGGTGGCGCGCCAGGTTGCCTCGTACAACCTGCTGGCCATCCCGGTCGTCGACGAAGAGAACAAGCTGGTCGGCGTGATCACGGTGGACGACGTGATCGACGTCATCAAGGACGAAGCCACCGAGGACATCTACCGTCTGGCGGGCGTGGCTGGTGACGAGCGCGCGTTCACGCCGGCTGCGGAGTCTCTTCGGAAGCGGCTGCCGTGGCTCGGAATCAATCTGATCACCGCGTTTCTCGCCGCGTCCGTCGTCGCGTTGTTCGAGAACACGATCGATCAGATCACCGCGCTGGCGGTGTTCATGCCCATTGTGGCTGGCATGGGCGGCAATGCCGCTACGCAGACACTTACGGTGATCGTGCGCGGGATCGCTCTGGGTGAACTGACCTGGGGCAACGCGCGCAAGGCGCTCTTCAAGGAAGCGATCGTGGGTGTGAGCAACGGCGTCATCCTGGGGCTCGTGGCGGCGGCGGTCGCCTGGGCGACGCGGGGGAGCGCCACGCTCGGTCTGGTCCTGTGTGCCGCCATGATCATCAACATGTTCGTGGCGGCCACGGCCGGCACGCTGATCCCGCTAGGCCTCCGCGCCGCGGATATCGACCCGGCGCTCGCGTCGTCGGTGTTCATCACGACGCTGACCGACGTCATCGGGTTCTTCTCGTTTCTGGGGTTGGCGACATTGTTCATGCGATACCTGGTGCCTGGGGTGTGACGAGCGCCAAACCGAAACTCGACGGGGTCTTCCGGGGCGAACGACAGTAAAATAGACGGGTTTCGTGCCCCTGTACACTGCCGACGCGCTGATTCTCCGCACATACAAGCTCGGTGAAGCCGATCGCATCGTGGTGTTTCTCACGCGTGACCGGGGGAAGAAGCGGGGTGTCGCCAAGGGCGCCCGGCGTCCTCGATCGCGGTTTACCGGCGCCTTGGAGCCGCTCACGGAGGCCCGCGTCGCGTACTTCGAGAAGGAGCGACGGGAGCTGGTGGGCTTGAACTTCGCGGAGACCATACGGTCGCCGTTGGCGCTCATGGGGTCGCCCCGGTCCGGGCGGGACGTTCGAGAGGGTTCCACCGCGCGCGATGTGGATGGCGAGGCGTTGGGCTACGTCGGGTACTTTGCCGAACTGCTCGACGAGTGGGCGCAGGAGGCCGATGCCGACGAGCGGTTGTATCGGCTTGGTGCGTCGATGCTCGGTGCGCTGGCGGCCGGAGCGCCGGTCGAGCCGCTGGCGCGCTACTTCGAATACTGGTTGTTGCGATTGCAGGGGGTGTATCCCGAAGCTCGAGGGACGCTGTCGGCCGCGGCGATGGCCTTTCTCACGGCGTCTCGCAGCGTGGGGCCAGAGATGGTGGGGGACGTGCCTGCCGGTCGTCGAATGCTTCGAGAGCTCGAGCAGGTACACCGAGGTTTGATTGCGATGCACTTGGAGAAGACATTGAAGTCAGATCGCGTGCTCCGCGACGTGCGGAGTCACGTCTAACCAGAATGGTGCCGCCAGTCTCGTGACCTTTCAGGACCTCATCCTCAAGCTCTCGGCGTTCTGGGCGTCGCATGGCTGCCTGTTGCAGCAGCCGCTCGACCTCGAGGTGGGCGCGGGAACGTCCCATCCCGAAACCCTGCTTCGCGTGCTCGGGCCGAAGCCATGGAGCGTGGCGTACGTACAACCCTCCAGGCGTCCAGACGACGGGCGCTTCGGACAGAATCCGAACCGTCTCTTCAAGCACCATCAGTTTCAGGTGATTCTCAAGCCATCTCCGGATGAGGTGCAGCAGCTCTATCTCGACAGTCTCGAAGCGTGCGGCATCAATCCACGGCAGCACGACATCCGCTTCGAGGAGGACAACTGGGAATCTCCCACGCTCGGTGCGTGGGGCATTGGCTGGCAGGTGATGCTCGACGGCCTCGAGATCACGCAGTTCACGTACTTTCAGCAGGTCGGCGGGATCGACTTGGCGCCTATTTCCTGTGAAATCACGTACGGACTCGAGCGGATTGCGATGTTCCTGCAGCGGGTCGACAACGTGTTCGACCTCGAGTGGGGCGGTGGGGTTCCGTACGGCGAGGTAAGGCTGCAGGAGGAGATCGATCAGTCGAAGTACGCGTTCGGGCAGGTGGAGATGCCACCGGGCGAGTTCGCGGCGGTGCATCGTGACCTCTTCGACAAGAACTACGCCTTCTCGGAGCGCCTCATCGCGTCCGGTCTCGTCTGGCCCGCGCTCGAGCACTGTCTCAAGTGCTCGCATCTGTTCAATATCCTCGACTCCAGCGGGAGTATCGGCGTGACCGAACGCACCGCCTACATTCTCAGGGTGCGGCAGCTTGCGGTCCGGATCACCAGGGTCTATGTCGGGGAGCCTGGTGTCGCCCTTCAGGAGAAGGCCTGATGGATCGCGAGCTCTTGATCGAGGTCGGTTGCGAGGAGATTCCTGCCGGGTGGTTACCAGCCCTGACGGCGCAGTTTGCACGGCAGCTCGACGCACGCCTCAAGGAGTTTCGGCTCAGTTCCTCGGCGCCGGCGGAGGGGTTCAGCACCCCGAGACGGCTGACGGCGCGTGTGGCGAAGCTGGTCGAGCGTCAGAGCGATTTCGAAGAGCTCGTGACAGGGCCACCCGTCTCAGCCGCGTTCAACCCAGGTGGCGAGGCGACGCCCGCGGCGCTGGGTTTCGCAAAGAAATACGGCGTCGAGGTGGCGACTCTCGAGCGCCTCGACACGCCAAAGGGAACCTACCTGGCATACCGGGTGCACCAGCGCGGCAAAGCGACTGTGGACGTACTTGCCGATGTCATGGGTGGACTTCTCCGGGACCTGACGTTTCCCAAGCAGATGCGCTGGGACGCCTACCTCGATGACGGCAAGGGCGATCTCGTCTTCGCCCGACCCATACGTTGGCTGGTGCTGATGTACGGCGGACGCGTCGTCCCGTTCGTCATACGCCGGACGGAAGCGTCGCAGGGACCGTCTGTGCAGGACGTCCGCTCCGGATCCCAGACGTACGGCCATCGATTCTTGACGACGAGCGGACGCGCGGGCCGAGCCATCAAGATCAAGACATTCGACGAGTATCAAGCGCGCCTGCTCGAGAATTTCGTCATCCTCGATCGCGCCGAGCGCGAGTCACGGATACGGCGCGAGCTCGAGATGCACGCGCGGCGCCTCGGGGGCCGGGTCAGTGGTCTGGTCGCAGCGCATTCGTCACTTCTGCAGGAAGTGCCGGACCTCGTGGAATACCCATCGGTCGTCGCTGGACACTTCCCGGCGGAGTTTCTCGCCCTCCCCGAGGAAGTGCTGACGACCACCATGATTCACCACCAGCACTTCTTTCCGGTGGTGGACGAGCACGGCACGCTCAAGTCGGCCTTCCTGGCGGTGACGAACACGCAGGGGGAGAAGCCCGAGGGCATTGGGCGCAACGCCGAGCGCGTCCTCGTGGCGCGTCTTCGCGACGCACAGTTCTTCTGGGACGACGATAGGAAGTCCACCCTCGAGTCGCGCATCGACCGTTTGTCGACGATCCTCTTCCACAAGAAACTTGGGAGCTATCGCGAAAAGGCCGAGCGGGTAGCCTCGTTCGCACGGTGGATTGCGCAGAGCGCGTTCGGGCAGTCCGAGGACGTCGCGAAGGATGCCGAGCTCGCCGGACGCCTCTGCAAGGCCGACCTGGCCACCGACATGGTGCGCGAGCTCACCGAGCTTCAGGGGACGATGGGCGGAATCTATGCCCGCCATGAAGGCCTGTCGGAGCAGGTGTGGAAATCGATTTACTTCCACTACTTACCCGTGGGCGTCGAAGTCGATGCGGCGCCGTCGCGCCAGCAACTCGGCGCTGCGGCGACCGTGTGGGCTGCCGTCGCCGTGGCGGACAAGCTCGATTCGGTCGTGGGCATGTTCACCGCGGGTGAGCGACCGACTGGCTCCCGCGATCCGCTAGGGCTTCGGCGGCAAGCGCAGGGTGCGGTCAAGATTCTCGCGGACCTCACCCAGCTCACCGGCCTCGAGACGCGAGTGCCGTTGGGCGCGTTGTTGGCGCGGGCGGCTGAGCCGTTCGGAGGCTACGGAGATTCGTCGGGGCCGCTTTTCACCTTCATGGCCGATCGTCTGGGGTACCTGCTCGAACAGCGCGGGTATGACGTGAGGAACGTCCGGGCCGTGCTGCACGGCCGGGTCGAGGACGTGAGTCCGCTCGAGGCGCGGTTGAAGCTGGAGGCGCTGGCGCAGATGAGCGGGTCTGCGGCGCTCCTCGGCGTGGCTGGCTTGCTGAAGCGTGTCAAGAACATCACAAAGGGCGTCGTCGATACCCGGGAGTGGAATCTGATTCAGGGACGGCTCGTCGAACCGGCTGAGCAGGCGCTCTGGTCGGAGGTGGACGCCCGCACGCTTGGGATCACGGACGCAGCCGCACGAGGTAATTTTCGTGAAGCGTTCGCCGGGATAGCGGCCCTCCAGCCAGCGGCGGTGCGTTTCTTCGATGACGTGCTCGTGATGGCGGACGGCGAACAGTTGCGGCACGCGCGGCTACAGCTGGTGGCGGCGTTGCGGGACCTGATCCTGCGAATCGCGGATATCTCGGAAATCGTGCCGGACGAACGCGCAGGCTGAAGCCTGCGCGCGGCAAGATAGGCGGACGATCGCCGCGAACAAGTGTAGAGCGGGGGCTTCAGCCCCCTCGTGCTGGGAGATCGAATTCGGATGGCGAAGAAAGCTCGGACGGCGACGCGCGCGTCGTCAACGGTATCCAAGGCGGCGCGCGCGCCGCGCGCAGAGCAAAGCATGTGTATTTCTTCGGCAACGGGAAGGCCGATGGCGATCGCAGCATGCGCGCCATGCTCGGTGGCAAGGGCGCCGGCCTTGCGGAGATGACCAACGCCGGACTCCCCGTGCCCCCAGGTTTCACGATCTCCACCGACGTCTGTTCGGTGTACTACAAGCAGAAAGGCAAGATCTCCCCCGCCATCAACGCGGAGATGGCGACCAGCCTCAAGAAGCTGGAGAAAATTGCCGGCGCGACGCTTGGCTCTGCAACGAACCCTCTCCTGGTGTCGGTTCGCTCCGGTGCGAAATTTTCCATGCCGGGAATGATGGACACCATCCTCAATCTCGGCCTCAACGATGCGGCCGTCGAGGGGTTGAAGGCACGGACTTCGAACGGACGGTTCGCGTTCGACAGCTACCGCCGATTCATGCAGATGTTCGGCAGCGTCGTGCTCGAGATCCCGAAGGATGTCTTCGAGGACGAGTTTGCGGCCGTCAAGCTCGCGAAAGGCGTCACGCTCGATACCGGGCTCGATGAAGAGGCTCTCCGCGAAGTCGTGCTGCGCTACAAGAAGGTGGTACGCGCACGTTCGGGACATCACTTTCCCCAGGAGCCGCGCGAACAGCTGACGATGGCACGCGATGCCGTGTTCCGCTCGTGGATGAATCCGAGGGCGCAGGAGTACCGCCGCATCTATGAGATTCCGGATCACATCGGCACCGCCGTCAACGTGCAGATGATGGTCTTCGGCAACAGCGGCAACCGCTCGGCGACCGGCGTGGGTTTCACACGCAACCCGGCGACGGGTGCGAAGGAGTTCTACGGCGAGTTCCTCGTCAACGCCCAGGGCGAGGATGTCGTGGCCGGCATTCGGACCCCCCAGCCGATCGCAGAACTCCAGAAAGTGATGCCCAAGGCGTACAAGCAGCTCCGGGACATCACCACGCGATTGGAGCGCACCTACAAGGACATTCAGGATTTCGAGTTCACGATCCAGGACGACCGCCTCTTCATGCTGCAGACGCGCAACGGCAAGCGAACGGGGTACGCGGCGATCAAGATCGCCACCGACTTCGTCGCCGAGCGTTTGATTTCGACGAAAGAGGCGATCCTGCAGATCGATCCGGAGTCACTCTCGCAGCTCCTGGCGCCTGGCTTCGATCCAGAAGAAGTGGAATGCGATTCCAGTGGCGACGACCGGACTCGCCGCCTCGCCCGGTGCCGCCAGCGGTCAGGTGGTATTCAGCGCCGAGGACGCGGTCAAGCTGGTCGGATGCGGGGAAGGCCGTCGTGCTCGTCCGACGCGAGACCGTGCCGGACGACATTCGCGGCATGTTCGTCTCGCAGGGCATCCTCACCGCGACCGGTGGGATGACATCACACGCCGCCGTCGTCGGACGCCAGATGGGCAAGCCGTCGATCGTCGGTGCGGCCGAGCTCGAGGTCGATGAAGGTCTGAAGCAGTTCTCCGTGCGCGGACAGACCGTTCGAGAGGGAGATTTCGTGTCCTTCGACGGCCTCACGGGCGAAGTGAAGCTCGCGAAGGTGGCATCGAAACCGAGCGAGATTCTGCAGGTCGTGGCCGGGGACCTCTCGCCGAAGAAATCCGACATCTATCGCCGTTTCACGCAGATTCTCAACTGGTCCGACACGTTCCGCCGGATGGAGGTGCGGGCGAACGCCGATCAGCCGGATCAGGCCGAGATCGCGTTTGCGTTCGGCGCGCGGGGGATCGGCCTGTGCCGAACGGAGCACATGTTCTTCGGCGAAGGGACGCATCCCGATCGTGCAGCGCATGATTCTTGCCGACAACGAAGCCGAACGGCGGGCGGCGCTCAAGGAACTGCTGCCGCTGCAGCGCCAGGACTTCTACGGCATCTTCAAGGCGATGCACGGCCAGCCGGTCACCATCCGGACCATTGACCCGCCGCTACACGAGTTCCTGCCCAAGCGGGAGGACCTCATGGTCGAGCTGGCCAAGCTGGGAGGGCAGGCCGCGTCGGGGCCTTCGTTTCAGATGAAGTTGGCGCTCCTGCGCCGCGTCGAGCAGTTGCACGAGTTCAATCCGATGCTCGGTCATCGTGGCGTTCGGCTCGGCATCACGTATCCGGAAATCACGGAGATGCAGACGCAGCGCCATCATGGAGGCCGCATGTCAGGTGGCGAAGGAGGGCATCAAGGTCACGCCGGAGATCATGATTCCTCTCGTGGGCCACGTGAAGGAGCTTCGCGATCAGAAGGCCGTCGTGGATCGTGTCGCGGAAGAGGTGATGAAAGAGCAGAAGATTCGGATCAAGTATCTGGTGGGCACGATGATCGAGGTGCCGCGCGGCGCGATGACGGCAGACCATATCGCCGCCGAAGCGCAGTTCTTCTCGTTCGGAACGAACGACCTCACGCAGATGACCTACGGGTTCTCGCGCGACGACATCGGCAAGTTCCTCCGCGTCTATCAGGACAAGAAGATTCTGGACAAGGATCCCTTCACAACCTCGACGTCGAGGGGGTGGGGCCGATGATTCGGACGGCGGTCGAGCTGGGGCGCCGAACGCGGCCGGGTCTCAAGCTCGGTGTCTGCGGCGAGCACGGGGGGGACCCCTCGTCGATTCATTTCTTCGAGAAGGTCGGACTCGACTACATCAGCTGTTCGCCCTATCGCGTGCCGGTCGCGCGGCTGGCTGCCGCTCAGGCCGCGCTATCCGTCAAGGTAGGGGATTGACGAGGCGCGTGAACCGTGGCCTCGAAGGTGAACACGAACTGAGCAGGCAGCACCCAGAAGGGTGAACGACGTGATCAGTATCTACGTCCGTCGGAACGGCAGCATCGAACACGCCTCGCACGTCGATCCGGCGTGGCTGGAACCGGCGTCGAACGTCACGCTCTGGGTAGACCTCGCGTCTCCGACAGCCGAGGAGGGACGTCTCCTCAGCGAGGTCTTTCACTTCCACCCTCTTTCGATCGAAGACGCGCTCGGCGCGATTCATCATCCAAAGATCGAGCCCTACGACGGCTACCTGTACTTGATCCTTCACGGAATAGACGTAAGGCAGGAGGAACACTGGTTCGGGACGCACGACGTGGACTTCTTCCTCGGCCGTAACTACCTCGTGACGATTCACGACGGTCGGTCGCGCAGCATCGCAAAGCTCAAGGGCCTCTGTGACCAGCACGAACGGATCCTGGCCGAAGGGCCCGTGGCCCTGCTGCACCGCATCGTCGACTCGATGGTGGATAACTACCGACCGGAGATCGAGGCACTCGAGACGCACATGAATGCGCTCGAGGACGAGGCGATTCTCGGCCGGCGCGACACGCTGGTGCGGGATATTCTTGGACTCAAGCGCGACCTGGCGTCGCTTCGTCGCATCGTCATCCCGCAGCGCGACGCCGTGGGTCGGCTCGCGCGCCGGGAGTTTCCCATCATCGGCGACGAGATGGCGTACCGCTTTCGGGATGTCTACGATCAGTTCGTGCGGCTGGCGGACGAGGCCACGCTGTTCCAGGACCGTGTGACGGGGGTCCTCGATGCGCACCTGTCGTCGATCTCCAACCGCCTGAACATGGTGATGAAGGTGCTGACGGTCATGTCGACGATCTTTCTGCCGCTGACCGTGCTGACCGGCATGTGGGGCATGAACGTGGGCCTACCCTCGCTCCCCGGCGGCGCCGCGTCGCAATTCTGGTGGATCGCTGGGGCCATGGTGGCCATTTCTGGCACCATGCTCGCTCTGTTCAGACGCAACGGATGGCTGTGATGACTCGTTTCGGCATTCAGCGGCGCTAGAGCAGGCAGGCATATGATCACGCCTCCGCGGATCACGCCAGCAAGCCACAGAGTCGCGGAGACACAGAGCCTTGTGGTTCTCTCTGTGACTCAGTGTCTCTGTGGCCGGGCATAGCATGGGGCGCATCCGTGTACTCCCAGGTGATCTCGCCAATCAGATTGCCGCGGGCGAAGTCGTCGAGCGCCCGGCATCGGTGATCAAGGAACTCGTCGAAAACTCGATCGATGCCGGCGCGAAACACCTCTCCATTGCCGTGGAGATGGGAGGAAAGCGGCTCGTTCGGGTCGAGGACGACGGCGAAGGCATGAGCGCGGAGGACGCTCGGCTGGCGGTCGAGCGGCATGCCACCAGCAAGATCAGGAGCGCGGAGGATCTCGGGGGTATTGCCACCCTGGGTTTTCGTGGCGAGGCGCTCCCGGCGATCGCCTCGGTCTCCCACTTCGTCTTACGCAGTCGCGCGCGCGCCGCCGATTCAGGGACCGAGGTGCGTATCAATGGCGGCACGGTGGCGTCGGTCACCGAGGTCGGCATGGCCGAGGGCACCTCGATCGAGGTGTCGGATCTCTTCTACAACCTGCCGGCCCGCCGGAAATTTCTGAAATCGGACGGCGCAGAGTCGGCGCAGGTCTCCCGCCTGGTCACGCAGCTGGCACTGTGCTACCCGGAGATAGGGTTCACGCTGACGAGCGCCGGACGCAAGGTCGTCCAGTGTCCTCCTGTGGCGTCTCTTCGCGAACGGTTCTATCAGCTGTACGGAGAGCGGGGCGACCTGGTGGACGTGCACCGAGACAGCGGGGAGGTCAAGGTCGTCGGCTATGTTGCGGCGCTCGCCGAGCAAGGTCCAACCCGCGGCCCCCAGAACATCTTCGTCAACCGGCGAATCGTCAAGGATCGCACCATCGCACACGCCATCATCGATGCCTACAGCGTCGCGTCGATCAAGGAGCGGAGCCCAGAGGTGCACTTGTTCATCTCGATGCCGCCGACGGCGCTCGACGTGAACGTGCATCCGACGAAGGCGGAAGTCCGGTTCCGCGATCAGTCACATCGTGCACGAGGTGATACGACGAACGCTCGGAGACGCTCTCGGGCGAGGACCTGCACCGGAGCTGCAGCTCGAACCTCCAAGTCCCCTTCAGGAGCACGCGACCACCCTGCCGCTCCCGACCGCCTACGCCGGATCGTTTCCCAGCCGATGGATCCCGCCGGGCACCTGGGGATCGGCCGGCTCAACTGGCTCAGGGGCCAGTCCGGCCGACGGACTCGCTGACCTTCGCACTTTCGCACCCTCGCACCTCGCACCTTCGTCACCGAGGTGTCGTCCGACGATCCGTCCGATGATCGCGCTCGGTCAGTTTCGCGACACGTTCATCATCGCGGTGGACGAGGAAGGGATTGCCATCATCGACCAGCATGTGGCCCACGAGCGTGTGCTGTTCGAGCGAATAGTCCAACGGCTGTCGGGCGGACGGATGGAGAGTCAGCGACTCCTGGAGCCGATGTTGATCGATTTACCTCCGGCTGCCCGTCAGGCCCTTGTGTCCAGAACAGCCGAGCTCGAACGGATGGGGTTCGAGCTCGAGGAGTTCGGTGGGGATGTTGTGCGGGTCGCTGCCCTGCCGGCCTTGCTGCGCCGCGAGGAATGTGTGGCCGCAGTTCGGGCACTCGCCGAGGACCTTGAAGGCCTGGACCGCGGGTCTCGCGTAGAGGAGGCGCTCAAGCGCATTGCCGCGACGATGGCGTGTCACGCCGCCGTGAAGGCCAACTACCCGCTGACCGCCGAGAAGATGGCGCATATCCTCGACGAGCTCCGACAGACCGCCTATTCGACGATCTGTCCCCACGGGCGACCGGTGATGCTTCGTCTGACGCGTCGGGAAGTGGAGAAGAACTTTCAGCGGATCTGACGTCCGTCGTTCACTCGTCTGGGTGCTACGGTTCTCGGTTCGTGTTCGTGGTTCGGTCCGAAGCTTCAAGCCGGACCTCGTTCGTGCCCTTGCGGCGCTCTTGCTTGATCCGCTCCCAGCCTTCCAGCCTCCGCTTGATCTCCTTCTCGAACCCCCTATCCGTGGGCTGGTAGTAAGACCGGTTCGCCAGCGAGTCCGGCAGGCATTCCATGTCGGCCACACCGCCGGCTTCGTCGTGCGCGTATTGGTAGTCTTTTCCGTAGTCGAGCGCCTTCATGAGCTTCGTGGGCGCGTTACGAAGGTGCAGCGGGACCGGGTCGGCCGCCTGCTCGTGCGCGTCGGCGGCTGCTGATCCATAGGCCTTGTAGACAGCGTTACTCTTGGGCGCGGTGGCGAGATAGATGGCGGCTTGCGCCAGCGCGGTATTGCCTTCGGGCATGCCGATGAAATGCGCCGCGTCCTTGGCGGCCACGGCCACAACGAGCGCCTGCGGATCGGCGTTGCCGATGTCCTCCGACGCGAAGCGCACGAGACGTCTGGCGATGTAGAGGGGGTCTTCACCCGCCTCGAGCATGCGTGCGACCCAGTACACGGCGGCATCCGGGTCGCTGTTGCGCATCGACTTGTGGAGCGCTGAGATGAGGTTGTAGTGCTCCTCACCGCTCTTGTCGTAGAGCAGCGCCCGACGCTGGATTGATTGCTCGAGCTGCGGAAGGTCGAGCCGTCGGGTGGCGCTCGTCTCATCCAGCGGCGCCACGGCGGCCGAGAACTCGAGGAGGTTCAGCGCCGAACGGGCGTCTCCGTTGGCAAACCGCGCGATGGCCGCGAGTGCCGCGTCAGTCACAGAGACCTGCATCGCCCCGAGGCCGCGGTCGGGGTCTGCGAGCGCCCTCCGGAGGATCGTCTCGATGCCCTCCGCCGAGAGCGGTTGAAGCACGAAGACCTTCGACCGCGACAGCAGTGCCGCGTTGACCTCGAACGAAGGGTTCTCGGTGGTGGCGCCGATGAGGACGATGTCGCCGGCTTCGACGCGTGGCAGGAACGCATCCTGCTGCGCCTTGTTGAATCGGTGAATCTCGTCGATGAACACGATGGTGCGACGCCCGGCCGTTCGGCGCCTCACCTCAGCGGCCGCCATGACGTCCTTGATCTCCTTGATCCCGGTCATGACCGCGCTGAACTGGACGAAATGCGCCTTCGTGATCTCGGCGACGATGCGCGCGAGCGTGGTCTTGCCCGTGCCTGGCGGACCCCAGAGGATGATCGAGTGGAGCATGTCACGCTCGATGGCCTCACGCAGAGGCCGGCCCGGTGCCAGGATGTGATCCTGGCCCACGACTTCGTCAAGGGTACGGGGTCTGATGCGATCGGCAAGCGGCGTGCCGGCAATTGCCGAGGTCGCGTCATGGCGTTGATGACCGTGAGTGTGCTCGGGCGGTCCCGCCGAGCCATCGTCGAATAGACGGCCACTCATGTCCTTCGACCCTTCGATGGGCTCGACGTCATCCCGAAGGTGCTCGAGGGACCATCGTCGCGCAACCTCCCTGGTGAACGCTTCCGCCGCGCGGCGTAGATGAGGATGGCGGCCGCAACCGCGACGTTGAGCGACTCGACGGGAGCGGCCATCGGTATCGTGACTTCTTCGTCGCAGCTCGCACGCACGGAGTCGCGCAGACCTGTTCCTTCGCCGCCGATCACGAGCGCGCATGGTCCTGTCCAGTCCAGGGCGTCCGGGTCGCGCCCTTCCCGCGGTGCGGCGGCCACGGTTCGCACTCCGGCGGCGCGAAGCTCACCCACGCAGACCTCGACGTCCGGAACTGACGCGATTGGCAGGCGGAGCGCGCTGCCCATGCTGCCGCGAAGAGCCTTCCATGAGAAGGGATGAGCGGATGCTCCGCACACCAGGACGCCGGTGGCCCCGCCGGCCTCGGCAGCGCGAATGACGGCGCCGAGGTTCCCTGGATCCTGCACATCGACGGCGACCAGGAGGAAACCATCGGCGCGACGATACATCGCTCGGGCGTCGGTTGGACTCCGGCGGGCAATCGCAACGATTCCGGAGGGAGTACGGACAGGGCTCATCGCAGCGAAGGCCTTGTCGTTCACGGCGTACACAGGTGATCCGTGCATTTCCAGTCGCCCGGCCAGCTCGCCTTCCTCGGTCTCGGTCGTGAGGCGCGAGGCCGCTACTGCTATCAACTCGAACTCGTGACCTGCCGCATCGGCGTCGCGTACCAAGTGGGCGCCGTCGAGCAGGATCCGCGCGCCTGCTGGATCTGGTGCGTCGGCCAGCTCGCGACACGCACGCACGATTGGATTCTGACGGCTGGAGACGATGTCCATGTGGCTGGTAGCTCGGTAGCCGATAGCCGGTAGCTCGAGCTGATAGCTGGTAGGTCGATCGTTAGTAGCCTACAGCTCCGCGACGTAGAGTGTCGCGCTCTTGCTCCGCGGACACGCGAACGCTGAAGCGTGCGCTCTACGGCGAAACGACAATGGCTACTGACTAGCAACTACCGACTACCGGCTACCGGCTACCAGCTACTATGCTACAGTCAGAATCGGCCGTGAAAGATCGCATTCTCAAACGTTTCCACGAACAGATTGCCGCACTGGAACGGGAGTTGAAATTCGAGCTCCCCAAAGAGATTCAGCGTGCGCGCGAGCTGGGTGACCTGCGCGAGAACGCCGAGTACAAATCGGCGAAGGAGCGTCAGGAGATCGTCAACGCTCGTATCGCCATGCTGAAGAAGCGTGTCGGCGAGATTGAGATGATCAACCTCGATCGCATTCCACGCGATCGGGCAGGCTTCGGTTCAACGGTGCATCTGCGCATCGAGACCGGCGAGATGATCGTCTATCAACTGGTCATGCCCGAGGATGCGGACGCGGAACGGGGCATGATTTCCACGTCGTCACCCATCGGTCGCGCCATCCTCAACAAGGAGGAAGGTGACGACATCAAAGTCACGACGCCTTCGGGCGCCCGCCGCTTCGAGCTGATCAAGGTCGTGACGATTCACGACGACGAATCGTAACGCGTGCAGCCGTACTCACCTGAGCGTCGCACGGCTCTTGTGCTGTGCGGGACCGGCGCGCATGGCGCCTACCACGCAGGTGTGCTTCGGGCGCTGCAAGAGGCCGGCGTCAAGATTGACGTGATGGCGGGGCACGGTGTGGGGGCCGGTGCCGCTGCGCTGGCATCCATCGATGGGGCCGCTCGCCTCTGGGAAGCCGACGGCATCTGGAAAAGCCCAGGCGTTCGGGCCTGGTATCAATGGAAGTGGCCGCTGCGAGCGGCCACTTGGCTCGGCGTGCTGCTGGTCGCTGTTCTCGTCACACCAATCGTGCTCCTCGCCGTTGGTATCCCCTTCTACCCCCTGCCATTCATCGTGACGGCGCTCGTCGTGGTTCTGGCGCTTGGGTTGGGAGCCGCAATCAGCGTGTGGATTGCGCAGCGCGACAAGCCGGCGAGGCGACGATCCGATGGGGCCTGGTGGTGGCATCTCTTGGCCGCGCCGTGCGGGGGCGAGGCCACCCGGGAAGCCTTCGCCGCATCTCTCTGGCAGCTGATTCGAGGCGCTGCCAATGCGGAGCGTCCCGCAGCGCAGGCGCTCGGCCGTCGGTATACGGAAGTTCTGACGGACAGTCTCGGGCAGCCGGGCTTTCGCGAGCTGATGATCGTGGCTACGGACATCGATGCGCGTCACGACGTCGTGGGAGCCCTGTTACGCGAGCCGTACCGGAACGATTTCACGGCGCCGCGGCCGGGCCGTGAGCGTCTGTCCGAGGTGCTCGATCTCGCCGATGCCGGGCGCGACTACGCCTTCGATCTCATCGCGGCCGGCTTGACGCCGCCGCTCGCATGCGACCCCTACCTCATGACGTTTCCGATCGAGAGCTTCTGGCGGGGCGAAACACATCGGGTGTGCGATCGGCCTGGTGCGATCGCACGGCTGCTGGAGGAGCTCGCCGCGGTCGGCGTGTCGCAGGCCATCATCGTCAGCGCCGTTCCGCCCCCGCCCCCGCCGCACCGTCTGAGCACGCCTCGACTCGAGTTGCGGCATCGGCTCGGGGAGTATCTCGCGGCGTCTGAATCCGCGGCGCTGCGGGACGCGATCGAGATGGCGCGCCTCCGGTTCGATTCCATCTACGTGATCCGGCCCTCTCACAATCCCCTCGGGGCGTTCGATGTGCGCGGCGCCTACGACGAGGCGTCGGATCGTCCACATGGTCTCGAAGAACTGATGGATGGCGCGTACGAGGATGCCTATCAGCAGTTCATCGAGCCCGTTGTGGGGGCGAGCGGCGAGCAGATCGCGCGTGCAGGCATCCGGCGCATGACGCGCACCTCTTCGGGATAGTCGTGGGCCGGTTCAGGCCCTGACGAACCGCTTGTCCGATGGCTGGTGCTCGTGGAGGAATTCGAGCGCCAGCCCGAGGACCCTGTCCGCAAAAGTCTCGGGAGGCAAGTTTCCGAACTTGTCGCGAAAGGCGGCGATCGGGACCACCGCTTTGGCCATGGCGCGGTGCCCCCCGGCGCTGCCGATGTCCGAGAAGTACTTGCGCACGAACTCGCCGGCGTTCCGTGTGTACCCGAGATTTCTGACCGAGATGATCAGGGTCTCGTTCACGATCCCTGACACGATCGTCCACTTCACGTTCTCGAGCTGCAGGTAGAAGTCGGCCACATAGGGGATGAAGTCCTCTCGCGGCGAATGGCCCACGTGCGCGCAGAAGACCTGCTCGACCATGCGACCGTGCTGTTTCGCCTTGAGCACGTACTCCAGACGCTCCATCGTGATTTCGGCGCCCTCCATCTTTCGGATCAAGGCCGCGTCCGCCAGCGGATAGAGATACGAGAACGCCTCGATGTCCACTCGATTCGCCTGGCGGTTGAAGAAGAGCGTGTCGGACTTGATCGCGTACAGCATCGCGGTGGCGGTACGCTCGGAGATGTTGGCATCCACGGCCCGGAGGTGCTCGGTCAGAATGGTCGACGTGGAGCCGTAGTCAGGTCTGATGTCCTTGAACACCGCGCTATATCCCGACTGCTCGGGATGGTGGTCGATGACGAGATCGACCCGATCGACCGCGCCGCTGAAGTAGTGCGGCTGCACGTCCACCATGGCCACCCGGTGGTAGTCAGCCACCTGCGCGGGCGTCACGATGTCCACGTGGATGTCGAGCAGGTTGAGCATCCGAATGTTCTCGGGCCTGGTCACGCCCTGAATCGCGCCGATGATCGCGGTCTGCTTGGTGCGGCGCAGGATGTTCCGCAGCGCCAGGCCACTTGCGAGGGCGTCCGGATCCGGGTCATTGTGCAGCAGGATCAACACGCGATCCGCGTCGGCAAGAAATCGCTGGTACTGCTGCACTCGCAGGCGAGTGAGCGAGCGGCTGAACTCGGTGAGCAGCGGACCCCCGAAGAGCTCGGACAGCGCAAGGTAGTACAGGTCCGGGAACTCCGTCTTGAGAAGTTCCTCGCGCTTTCGAAAGTCGGAGATACCGACGGCGATCACGTACACGAGCGTGCCGCCGGCGTCACGGACCGCCTCGAGAATCTTCCTCAGGCTGCGGCGTCCGGTGTCCTCGATGATGACGCACGTGCCAGGTGTGAGATCGGCCTTGAGGTAGGTATCCGTCCGGCGCGGGTCAGCGACGTGGGCATTGATGCCGGCGTCGTGCAAGCGGCGGACGATCGGTTTGCTCTCGACCAGGTACTCCACGTCAAAGCTGGGCAGCAGGATCTCGTCGAGCATCCTGACGACCAGCTCCGAGTGACAGACGGCTAGGCACCTCATACGAGGATGATGCCGTTGTCGGGGAGGGAACAGGGGCCATGCGTGGGGGAAGCCCTAAGTATACGCCCGCTGCCAGTATCGACGCGAAGGCGGACCGGTGTAGGATGGCCTCTCCGAGATGATCCGAGTGCTCAAACGTGCAATCGTGGTGTCTACGGCGCTCGCTGTTGCGTCGGCCGTGCTGGTCGCGGGGCAGCAGGCGACGTTTCGCGCGGGTATAGACCTTGTCAACATCGGTGCGACGGTGACCACCCGCAGCGGCGATTTTGTCACTGACCTCAAAGTAGAGGACTTCGAGATTCGCGAGGACGGCCGGCGGCAGGCGGTGACCTACTTCGCGCGGGGCGACCAATCGGCGTCCGCGCCCGCCCTTCACGTCGGCCTGCTCTTCGATACCAGCGGCAGCATGGGAGAAGACATCTCGCTGGCCCGAACCGCCGCGATCCGTTTCCTCAACACGCTCAAGGATGCCGTGGATATGACCCTGGTGGACTTCGACACCGAGGTGCGCGTGGCGACGTACCCGCAGCGCGACTTTCCGCGAATGGTCGAACGAATTCGCGGCCGTCAGCCGAGCGGCTGGACGGCGATGTACGACGCCCTGGGCGTCTATCTCCACGGTGCCGCGGACAACGACGGCCGGACCATTCTGGTCGTGTTCACGGATGGCGGTGACACACGCAGCGCGATGGCCTTCGGCGAGGTCATGAATCTCGTCCGGGCCTCCGACGTGACCATTCACTCGGTCGGCTTCCTGGAGCATCAGTCGGGCAGTTCTCGAACGATGCAGCGGTCACAGCTTTCGCAGATTGCCACGTCCACCGGCGGCCAGGCGTTCTTTCCTTCGAGCATGAAGGACGTCGAGGTCGCGTACGACAAGGTGCTCGCGCAGATTCGTGCCCAGTACGTCCTGGGGTACACCTCTACCAACACCGCTCTGGACGGTCGCTGGCGGAAGGTGGAAATCAAAGTGACGCGGCCGGATCTGCGAGGCGCACGGATCCAGTCGCGCAACGGATATTTCGCGCTATACGCGGAAGGACAGTAAAATCGTAGGTTGGCTGCCTCGTTCGCGGCCGTGCCTGACTGTCCATGCCTTCGGTTCACGATCGATTCACGCTTGTCAGCGATTTCGAGGTTCGCGGGGATCAGCTTCGCGCGATTCCGGAGCTGATTGCCGGCCTGAACCGCGGCGACCCCCATCAGGTGCTGCTGGGTGTCACGGGTTCCGGGAAGACTTTCACGATGGCCCAGGTGGTGGCGGCGGTGAACCGGCCCACGCTGGTCATGGCCCACAACAAGACCCTCGCCGCCCAGCTCTACCAGGAGTTCAGACGCTTCTTCCCCGAGAACGCCGTCGAGTACTTCGTCAGCTACTACGACTACTACCAGCCTGAAGCCTATGTGCCGGCCACCGACTCGTATATCGAGAAGGAGGCGACCATCAACGACGAGATCGACCGGATGCGGCTGTCGGCAACCCGATCGCTCTTTGAGCGGCGCGACGTCATCATCGTCGCCAGCGTGTCGTGCATCTACGGGTTGGGGTCGCCGGAGGCCTATTACGGGATGCTGCTGCCGCTCCAGCTCGGCCAACGCATCGACCGGGACCAGATCCTCCGATCTCTCGTCGAGATCCAGTACGAGCGGAACGACACGGAGTTTGGTCGCGGCACGTTTCGCGTCAGGGGCGACATCGTGGAGGTCGTACCGTCATATGAAGAGCACGCGCTGCGAATAGGACTTTTCGGGGACGAGGTGGACGAGCTGGCCTGGTTCGACGTGCTCACGGGCGCCGTGATCCGCCGGCTCGACAAGGTGGCGATCTATCCGAAGTCGCACTTCGTGGCGTCGCGCGAACGGACGAAGCAGGCGGTCGAGTCGATCAAGGCGGAGCTGGTGGAGCGCCGGACCCAACTCGAATCGCTGGGAAAGCTTCCGGAGGCGCAGCGACTGCACCAGCGCACGATGTTCGACCTGGAGATGATTCGAGAGATCGGCTATTGCCACGGGATCGAGAACTACGCCAGGCATCTCACCGGCCGATCTGCCGGCGATCCTCCGCCGACGCTCCTCGACTATCTGCCCGAGGATGCCCTCGTGATCGTCGACGAGTGCCATCAGACGGTGCCACAGGTGCGAGGGATGTTTCACGGCGACCGGGCGCGCAAGGAGGTACTGGTCGAATACGGATTCCGCCTGCCGTCCGCGCTGGACAATCGTCCGCTGAGCTTTGAAGAATGGGAGCAGCGAGTGTCGCAGGTCGTATTCGTGTCGGCGACGCCCGGCCCCTACGAGTTGGCCAAGGCGGGTGGCGTCGTGGTCGAGCAGGTGATCCGCCCGACGGGCTTGATGGACCCTCCGATCGATGTACGACCGGTACGCGGGCAGGTCGACGACCTGCTGGCCGAGATCCGTGCGCGGGCGGAGCGCCGCGAGCGGGTGCTTGTCACGACGTTGACCAAGAGGATGGCCGAGGACCTGACCAGCTATTATCAGGAACTCGGCGTCAAGGTGCGATATCTGCACTCGGATATCGACACGCTCGAGCGGGTGGAGATCCTCCGTGACCTTCGGCGAGGGGTCTTCGATGTGCTCGTCGGCATCAATCTGCTCAGGGAAGGTCTGGATCTTCCCGAGGTGTCTCTGGTGGCGATTCTCGATGCGGACAAGGAGGGTTTCCTCCGTTCGGCCGGGTCGCTGATTCAGACATCCGGCCGTGCCGCGCGGCACGTGGGCGGCCAGGTGATCATGTACGCGGATCGGATGACAGCGTCGATGAAGTCAGCAATCTCAGAAACGGAACGGCGACGCGCGTTGCAGGCCTCCTACAACGAGGAGCACGGGATCACTCCAGAGTCGGTGGTGCGTCAGATTGACGATGTGCTGGCGAGCGTGTACGAACGGGACTACTCGGTCGGCCCGGCGTCGAGGGACTCGGACGATCGGTTCCGAACGCAGGCAGACCTCGATGCCGAGATTGCGCGGCTCGAAAAGGACATGAAGTCCGCTGCCGCCAACATGGAGTTCGAACGGGCAGCCGCTGTGCGCGATACCCTCAAGGCGCTGCGGAGTCGTGAGCTCGGGCTCACCGGCCTCTCGGCTGCGCGGTGAGCCTGTGATTGCACTGGTCGTGAGCCTGGTCAAGTCTGGGCTGCTGGAGATCCAGGAGTACATGCGCCTTCAAGGCCAGACGCTCCGGGGTATCTTCTCCCGCCCCTTCTACTTCCGCGACGTCGTGGAGCAGTTCGAAGAGATCGGCGTCGGCTCGCTGACCGTCGTACTCCTGACCGGGTTTTTCACCGGTGCCGTGCTCGCGCTGCAGAGCGGTATCACGCTCGACCAGTTCGGCGCCCGCCCGTTCGTCGGTCGGCTGATCAGCGCGTCGATGATCAAGGAGCTCGGTCCGGTGCTGACGGGATTGATGCTTGCCGGCCGCGTCGGGTCCGGGATTGCGGCGGAGCTCGGTTCGATGGTCGTGACGGACCAGATCAACGCGCTTCGTGCCCTTGGGACGGATCCTGTCCGCAAGCTCGTGGTGCCGCGCGTCCTGGCCGGCTTCTTCATGGCGCCCGTCCTGACGGTGGTCGCGAATGCCGTCGGGATCATTGGAGGGTGGCTCATCGCGGTGTACCAGTTGCGAGTCGCGTCGAGCCTCTACTGGACCTCGGTGATCGAAGGCTTGTACCTCCAGGACGCGTGGATGGGGCTGATCAAGCCGTTCTTCCTCGGCTTCGCCATCGTGTCGATTGGCTGTCACGTCGGCCTTCGTACGACCGGCGGCACTCAAGGCGTCGGCCGCGCCACGACCAATGCCGTGGTCGCCTCGTCTGTCGCCGTGATCGCCGTCGACTTCTTTGTGACCAGACTCTTGATTACGGTGTTGTACTAGTGGTCGGCAGCATGACAGGCGCCACGCCACGTTCCGCCGCGCTCGACGAGGCACTGGGTCCTGGTTCGCCGATCGTGATGCTGGACAAGGTGTCGCTGGCGTTCGACGAGAAAGTGATCCTGAGGAACATCAGCTTCACCCTGCTCGCGGGGCATACGAAGATTATTCTGGGCGCCAGCGGCTCCGGAAAATCGACGATTCTGAAGCTGATTCTCGGATTGCTGAAGCCGGACGAAGGGGTCGTCTGGGTGAATGGCGAGCGGGTCGATGAGATGACCGAGTGGGAGCTCATGAAGGTCCGTGCTGACCTCGGCATGGTGTTTCAGGAAGGAGCGCTCTTCGACTCGCTCACCGTGGCCGAGAACGTCGGTTACAAGCTTTACGAGGAATCGGGCATGCCGGCGGCCGATGTGCGTCGCCGTGTCGACGAGATCATGGGATTCATCGGTCTTGGCGAGTTCGTGGATCGGAAGCCTTCTGAGCTGTCCGGCGGACAGCGACGGCGCGTGGCGATTGCCAGGGCGATGGCGTCCAAGCCCCGGCTCCTGCTCTACGACGAGCCGACCACCGGCCTGGACCCGATCACGGCGATTACCGTGGACGATGAAATCATCAAGCTGAGAGACATAGAAAACGTGAGCTCGATCCTGGTGACGCATCAGCTGCGCGACGCCTTTTTCGTGGCCACTCACGAGGCGGTGCGCCACGACGATGGGCGATTGCAGGTCGCGCCTGCCGATCCGGAGAAGTCCGAGGAAGCTGAGTTCATCATGCTGAAGGACGGCAGCATCGCGTTCGAAGGTCACGCCGCGGAGCTTCGAGGGTCGTCTGACCCGTACCTAAAGACCTTCTTGTCGTAGATGTCGCTCGGGTGCACCGAAGTCCGGCGGTGTTGGACCGCTGAGAGAGGGATAATAAGTCGATGCCGCGCACGCGTTCGCTGGCCTGGTCGGAACTGAAAATCGGTCTGTTGACGGTCTTTGCCCTGGCCACGGCGACCATGCTCATCTTTCTGTTGAGCGGCGAGGGGGGCTTCTTCTGGCAGCGGTATTCGCTGAAGACGGTCTTTCCCAACATCGCCGGATTGAAACCGGGTGCGCCCGTGCGCGTGGCAGGCGTTGAGGTTGGCTCCGTCACCGAGGCGCAGTTCGTGGGCGATCGCGTGGAGGTGGTCATGGAGGTCTCGCGTGACATGCAGTCGCGGATCACCTCGACGTCGGTCGCCTCGCTCGGGTCGATTTCACTTCTCGGTGAGGCAGCAGTCGATCTGACCGCCTCGAGCCAAGGCACACCGATTCCAGAGTGGGGGTACGTGACGTCGGGACCGACCGCCGGTTCGATCGCGGACGTCAGCGCGAAGGCATCCAAGGGGATCGATGAGCTGACGTTGCTGCTACAGGAGACGCGTGCCGGGCGCGGCACGCTCGGGCGGTTGTTCACAGACGAGGCCCTGTACGTGGAAATGCAGTCCCTGGTCAGCGCCGTCGAGACCGTCGTCCAGAACGTCAATGAGGGCCGCGGTACGCTGGGACGCCTCGCGAATGACCCGGCGGCGGCGAAGGCGCTGGAAGCATCGCTTCAGAACGTCGAGATGGTCACGGCGCGGATCCGATCCGGCGAGGGGAGTCTCGGGAAGCTGCTCAACGACGATGCCATGGCGCTGTCGTTGACGTCGACGACCGCGAATCTGGACTCGATCACCGGCAAGATCAATCGTGGGGAAGGCACCGCCGGAAAGCTCATTACCGAGCGCGAGCTGTACGATCGACTGAACTCGATGTCTCAACGACTCGATGAGGTGATGACCGGGCTGCAGCAGGGAGAGGGCACCGCGGGGCAACTGCTCAAGGACCGCCAGCTCTACGAGAACATCAATGGCACCGTGGCCGAGCTGCGGCAGCTGGTGCAGGACATCCGCGCGGATCCCAGAAAGTTCCTGAACGTCCGAGTGAGCCTCTTCTAGCTGGTAGCCGGTAGCCGGTAGCCCAGCGTAGCCGAGCGCCTGCGCCTAGCGCCCGAAGTCCTTCCTGGCTCGATTGACGGCTGGACCGTCCGGTGATACAAGTCGCCTCACAAGAGCGGCTCTCAGCGCGCGCGCCTGCGCGCTGGGGTGCCGTCCAGAGGTGCGCCCATGAGATCTCCCCGTCGTGGCGTGCGTTGTTTCGTTGCCGCCTGGATCGTCCTGCTCGCGGTGGCGCCAACCCAAGGTCAAGAGTCGAAGTCGTCCCAGCTGGCGGTCGAGGCATCCAAGCTGCTCGATGCCGCGAAGCTCGGCGCCGTAGCGGCGAAGCT
Source organism: uncultured Acidobacteriota bacterium (assembly GCA_963827515.1). Lineage (GTDB taxonomy): Bacteria > Acidobacteriota > Vicinamibacteria > Vicinamibacterales > UBA2999 > JABFSA01. Next base: position 576,619 of record CAWHBF010000025.1, read on the forward strand.
CGGCAGCGACGAGTATGTGGGGGCGCTCTATTTCGCCGGCAGCCAGTTGCTCGTGGTGAAAGCCCGCTACATCGTGCCCGAGCGCATGGACGCTCAGCTGGAGGCGAAGAATTATCGGGACGTGTACATCGATCTGAACAGCGCGTCGGTGGCTGGGTCGAAGATGCTCTTCGCCGATTTCGGGGCGAACGGCCTTCAGGCACGACGCCTGAACAACCAGGCGCCCGATACCGTCGACGTGGGCGGGAAGAGCCACGCCTTCGACGGCGACTGGGGAAAGGCCAAGTTGTCGGAGCAGGAGTACACGAAGATCTTTCAGACGAGCGACGCAGAGTACGTGCGAATGCTGGAGGCGCTCGTCGCGCAGCTGAAGAAACCAGCGTAAGCACGCCGGCTACTTCAGCGACACCTCATACTTTGCGCGGCAGGACGCCGCGAGATCTTGTGCGACTGTCGTGCTGCCTGTCGGCCTGCGAGATGTCGTAGGTCAGGGGCTTACCCTTGGCCGGAAGGCCTTCGACGCGCGCCTGGCCGTCGGAATTCGTACCCACCTCGAGGTCCATCCGCTTGACGCCCATGAACCCGTAGCGGATCCGCACGTGAACGATCGCGGCATAGATCGGCTTGCCGCCCACATCCCTCACCGTGAAATCCGCGGAGCAGTCGCCAAGGCGGGCGCTGATGACGGCGAGTTGCGGATCGGTGGGGGACTGTGCCGTGAGGGTTGCGATTGCGAGAAGGCGGCGTTGAGGAGCATGACGCCAGTGTACCGGAGGTCGTGTGCTCAGGGGACCATCAGCTGCATGTACACGACGTCGAGCCACCGGTCGAACTTGTACAGTTACCTGCTCATTTTGCTGGAGGAAAGAGCGCCGTCATACCAGCTCTCGACAAGAACATACAGCTTTCGCTGTGCCCACATCCGGGCACGACGACGGTCGCTTGGCTGGCGCTGTACCGAGCACTCATGTGCCTGCCAAACGCCTCTCCGCGTTCTCGCCTCGTCGCGCCTGGGCAAGGGCGGCGCACGAACCAAAGAAGCCTCCGCCTGCCGCCTGAGTGTCCAACTCGCCGACCAAGACAGTAATGGGGCGCCGAGCCGCGTGACTCCCTGAATCTGCTCGGTCGTCGGACGGGAGACATATCCAACTCGGGCGGATGTTCCGAACGGCCAGTCGGCGTACGTCGGACACGTCGTCGAATCCGAGAGGGTCGGTCGAGCTGGGTCCGGATAGGCGTAGGCAGACGCATTGGCCGCCACGTAAGTCGGCGGCACGCGAAGTCCCTCGTGGTACCGATTCGTCATCTGGTAGTTGGTCACGAACTGGCCCCCTGCTGAGTGGCCAAGGACGACGATACTTCGCAGATTCGGAAACTGACGACCGTCTTCGATTGCCATGAGGAGGGCATCGACGACGTCGAACGAGGCAAGCGTGTCGTCAGATAGGGCGGCCCCGCCCATCCGCCAATCTTTCAGTTGGACGTCACACTGCCACCCAAGCTCGTCGGCGGCTAGATTGTCCGCGCAGGCGGACCCGGTCCGCGCGGCGAACCGAGGCGCCACGACAAGCGTGCTCTCTGGTCGGCCGCTAAGTACGGCCGCGGCAGCGGTGATGCGAAAGGACGTTGCCGCGTCCCGTTCTGCTCCGTGAACAACGACGATGGCGTGTGTGATCTCGGGGGCCGGCGTGGCGAGCGAATGACTACGGTAGATCAACATGCGCGCCGGACCATTTCGGACCGCAAAGTACTCGACGCATGCTGCAGTGGCCGTAAGGCATGGGGCCGCGGTCGCAGTGGCCGCGTTGAGCAATATTGACCAGGCGATCGCTCCGACACAGCGGATAGCCGTTCGCTTCATCGTTCCGATGGTAGCAAAGCCCGCTGCTGCTGAACTAGGGGTTGAATGCTGGGCGCGGACCTGTTCTCAGGAGACCATCAGCTGCATATACACGACGTCGAGCCACCGGTCGAACTTGCAGCCCACCTGTACGAGATGGCCCACCTTCACGAAGCCGTGCTTGGCATGGATGGCGATGCTGGCCTCCTGGCTCGCATCGATGCCGGCGACGATCGTCCGGTGATTGAGGGCGCGCGCGCGGACGATGAGGTCTGCGAGGATGCTGTCGCCGATGCCGCTGCGGTGATGCTGATGGTCGACGTAGACCGAGTTCTCAACCGTGAAGCGGTACGCCGATCGTGCGTGGAACGGCGAGAGGGCTCCCCAGCCGACCACACGTCCGGCCAGCTCAGCGACGGTAATCGGATGCTTCGGTCCGTGTCGATCGAACCACGCCCGTCGCGACTCCAGAGATTCCGGCTCTTCCTGGTAGGTGCAGGTCGAGTGGAGCACGAAGTAGTTGTAGATGTCGTTGATGGGCGCCAGGTCACCACTTCGTGCCAGGCGAATCGTGCAAGCCATTGGCGAATGGTACGACGAATGAGATGGCTGGAGGGTCGGTTGGATGAGCTACGGAAAATCGTGACAATACGAGCAATCGGCACCGATCGACTTACCGTCGCGCGCCACAAGACTACCGCTGTGACAGCGGAAGCACCCATCCGACGTCGTGTGGCCCAGGTTGTCGCGATAGACGCCCCACGTCACCTTCATGGTCGGAAACACGTTGGCGCGATAGAGGTGCTGGGTGGCGGCGATGGTTTGTGCCAGCTTCGCCTGATCGACGCTCGCCTTCGACGCATCATAGAGGGCGCGGAATCCTGACTCGATGGCCGCGACGGCGGCGGCCTCGTCGGAATAGTCAGATTTCAGCAGCCGAACTGCCTCGCGGCGGGCGAAGGGGAGGGTCGGGCTGATCTGGCCGGCTGCCATGGCGCGGTTGACCGCCTGCTCCGCAGTGGGCGCAATTCGATGCGCGGCCGCGTTGTGACAGTCGATGCAGTCCATCGTGCGTGAGGTGCCCGCGGCGAGCACCTCCGGCGTCGTCCCTTCCACGACATATTCTTTGGTCTCGCCCTTCTCGTTGATCGTCCGCACGAAGGGAATCGTTTGCCGATCCGCATCGGTCGCGATGTATTCGATGCGCACTTTCGGGTCGGCGTGCCAGTGGATGGCGCGGCCTGATACGGTCTTCTGTCCTGGCCCGCCCACATGCATGATCAGCGTCGTCACCGTCTCTGTGTTCGTCTCATCTTCGGCGTACTCGCGAATCGGTACGCGTGCGTTCACCGTGCCAGAGCGTGGGCGAGTGGCAGGTGCCGCAGATTTCGATCGCGGGGCGCAATTCGGCCTGTGACGCCGGAATGGGCCGCGGGAAATTGCCATTGATGACGTGCACGAGCTGACGGACGCCGGCCAGCTTGGAGCGCACGAGCGCCCGCCCGCCCTCGCCCACATGACACTGCACGCAGGCGACTTCGGCGTGCGTCGTGTTCTGCCACGACGTATATTGCGGGTGCATTTGCGTGTGGCACGTCTGGCCGCAGAACTCGGGCGACTCCATGTAGTGCAGCGACCCCTGCGCCGCGAGCAGGACCAGCGTGGCATTGACGACCGTGAGGGCCGTGACGCCAATCAGGATGGCGCGCACGCGTGACAGGCCCAAGTCAATGACCGGCCAGCCGACCGGCGTCGAGGGGTCGCGACGCAGCGCCCGGCGCTGCATCCAGATGCCCACCGGAATCAGCAGCAGGCCGAAGACGAACAGCGCCGGCACCGCGATGAAGATCACCAGTCCGGCGTACGGATTGGGGAACATCCCGAGCAGGTCGGCGGCGACCAGCGTGAGAAACCCCACCGCGCTCACCGTCGCGATGACCGCGCCGGCGAGCGCGGCTGGATGCCGAAGTGGGACTCGGCCGGTCATCGATGCCTACAGGCTGGCCATGTAGGCGACAAGCGCGTCAATGTCGGCCGCTGGCAGCTTCGCATAGCGGTCGGGCATCGGCGGCTTCTTCGTCGACTTGGTCTTCGTTTCCATCTCCTTCGGCGTGACGATCCACGCACGGATTTCGGCAGCGCTGAGCTTCTTACCGACGCCGTCGAGCGGATTGTTCTTGTTGCCGGCGCCGGCGATTGCGTGGCACCCCGTACACTTCTGCGCGGCGTACACGGCCTTGCCCTTCTCGGCGTCGCCCTGGGCCATGGCCGGACGCGCCGCCACCACGGCGAATACGGCGGCAATCATCAACACGCGAATTACGATACGCACGGTCAACCTCCAATCGAGAATGGCTGATGTCGAATTACCAGAAGTAGAGCAAGCTCACCACCGCCGAATGCGTCGTGTAGGGCCGATAGACGTAGCCCAGGACCAGCGAGCTGGGCTGCACGATGCCGTCGATCACGGTGGGGTCGAACGCGAAGTCGTAGACCTTGAAGTTCTCGAACGCGTACGAAAACGGTAGCCGCAAGCTGTCGCGACAACCGATGGCGGACCTCGGCTCGCAGTTCGTGCAGGGTGTTGTACGCCTCTGGAAGTTGATTGGGCGGGACCAAGGGGCTGCCCGGAGCGAATGGCGTAGACGTAGTTGGCGCGCGCCTCCGAGTAGTCGTAGACGAATACGCGTCTCGGTGTCCTGGCCCATCCGCGGCGGCGTCAGATAGAGCGACACGTAGTGCACGTTCTCGGTCGAATCGGCGGTCCAGTCACGGTTCGGATCCTCGAATTCCGCGCCGGGCGAGGCCGACCGCGACCGTTGCAGACCGGCGTAGCGCTCGATAGGTGTAGCTGGCGCCGCCGCCGATTCCGTTCGGGTGCTCGGCGTCGACCGCGACACCGGCGACCCGGAACGACGATTCCTGCAGGCCGAAGTAGCTGTCGCCGTAGTCGTCGTTGCCAATCCCGGCGTTGACGCTGAGATTCCACACGTCCGACGGGAACAGGTCGAGCTGTCCGGTGAATTTTTGTCGCTGCCGGTTGGCGACGTCGTAGTGTCTCATCTTCGGCTGTTCGCCAATCTGCACGAGCAGCGCTTCGTCCAGCTCCGAGCCGCGTGCGATCGGAGAACTCGGCTTGCGCTCGCGACGCTGCCCCAGGACAGCGCAACGGCATCCGCCGTCAGCGTGAACACGTCTTCGTCGGTATCCTCGTAGATCCGGTGCACGTAGCCGCTGTGATTACGGGCGAAGCCGGCGCCGAGCGCCAACGGCTCAGGCCGGTCCACGTCACATCCGCCATGAGGGTGCCGCGCGCGTGCGGATAGCACAACAGGCCCATTGGTGTGCGAGGTGTCGACCCCATGTCGTAGCTGACGTAATCGGTGATCGTCGTGGCGGGCATCTGGTTGTCGAAGTTGTAGGTGCGCAGCCGCGCGGTCATGCGCCAATCATCCGCCGGGCCGCGACACGATCCCGACGTTGGTGGAGAAGACGTGAGCCTCGGCTTGCGTGGTCGCGCGCGGCAGCGCAATCACCGGCAACTGGCTGTTGATCGTGAAGGGCTGCAGCGCGGAGTCGTTCGACCATACGCCGTAGGAGACGAAGCCGGTGACCTGCGTACGCGCCGCGAGCTTGCTGGAGCCGGCGACGCTGAAGGTCTGCGCCTGGTTGGTCGGCCACAACGACATCCGGCCGCGGCCGGGCGACGTCCGAGCGCGTCGTCGAGGCGAAGCGGGCTGTCCCAGACGAGCGTGTCGTCGTTGTTGTTGAACCACGAGCCGTCGTAGGCGACGCGCAGCATGTTCCGCTGATTTTTCCATTCCGCGCCGAGGTTGAAGTCGTTCGTGCGCGACGTGTAGGGCAGCGCGACTTCGACATCGTTGCTGAACCCGAAGCTTGCGCCCCACGGCAGCTCGCCGGCATGTTTCTGGGTCTTGAACGAGGTCGTCAGTTGCAGCTGCGTGGTCGGGTTGATGGTGGCGCCGACGAGTGCCGGTGTCGCGCCGTTCGATCAGGTCGAACTGTGGCGCCTGCGGCACATACGCACTGAGCGTCGACTGGCCATTCTGAATCGATCGCTGCGTCGCGTCATCGAGCGTCAGCGTCGCGCCATCGCCCGTGTAGGGCGTTTTTGTGTCGACACTGTAAAACTGCGGAATCCCGTCCCAGCTGCCCGTGATCGCGAAGCGGCCTTGACGCTCGATCACGCCGACGTAGCGCCCGTCGCGCCAGCCCACATTGTCGGCGGCGACCTGGAAAAGCTGTCCCGTCGCCGCCCACACGTGTTCGTAGCGGGCATTGGTGAACAGCACGCCGTCCCGCAGGTCCCGATACCGCTGCCACCGCGCCGGATCGCCTTCCACGCTGCTGAGGCGGCCGCCGATTTGAAACTGGCGCCAGGTCGGGTCGAACAGGCTGCGAGTGTCGTCGAGCGGTGCGGCTGCGGCGGGTGCGTGCCGGCAGGTGTCGCGGGTGGCGCAGGTGCGGGCGCCGGCTGCTGACCGGAGACCACTGCCGACGGCAGCAGCGCCAATGCCAGGATGAGAGCGGGAGTGAACTGCGCGCATCACGGTGTCCCCTAACGCATGAAGAACTGACCCGGACGGGTGATTCGATCCGTGAACGTTCGAATGGCAGTTGACACACGACCGTCCGAACATCCGGTTGCTCTTGTTGACCGTGATCTCGTCCTTGTCGTAGATCGACGCCGGATGCTTCGACGCGATGTGGCATCGCTGGCACAGCATGGGCATGCCGCACGACCAGCATGCGATCGTTCGACGAGCCATGCGGATCGTGGCAGGTGGCGCAGTTCTCTCGGACCGGCGTGTGCTCCCACAGCACCGGCCCCCGCATTTCGGTATGGCACGTCGTGCAGCTCTCGGCCACCGAACTGCCGGTGCGCAGGGCCTTTACGTTGCTGATCGAGCCGTGCGGATTGTGGCAGCTCGAACAGGACAACTTGCCCTCGCGCACCGGCATGTGCGCCACCGCACGTTCGGTCTTGGTGACCTGGGTGCGATGGCACGTCGCGCACAACTGTGTCTCGGTGCTCTTCACCAGTTGTTTGGCCGCGGACACCGGGTGATGCACGCTGTGGCAGGTGGTGCAGGTCAGGTTGCGCGCTTCGTGCGTGCTGCCCTGCCAGCCGGCGTGCGCGCCGCCGCTATGGCAATTCAGGCAGGCGGCACTGGCTTCCGCAGGCGAGGCCTGAGCGAACCTCAGGATGTTGCCCTTCGCATCGTCGTCGACATGGGCCTGGCCGGGGCCGTGACAGCTTTCGCAGTTCTGCTGCGCCGCCGGCGTCCGCGGGTCGAGCGCCTGCGCGTGCTTGGTGCCCTGGAGCGTGGGCTCCATGTCGGAATGACACAGCAGGCACGTGTCGCTGCCGGCATAGGCTGACTGCGCGGTGACGCACTACCGACTGCGCGGGCGCAGGCGCCTGTGGCGCGGAGGGCTTCGGTGCCACGGTCTGAACGCCGTCGCTGGTCGCGACCGTCACCGCAGCGACCCACACGCAGCCGCAGACGAGAGCCAGAACACCGAATTTCTCCTCGAACTGGGTCGTCGCAGTCGCATCCGTAGTCCCATACGCGCTCCGGCAGCTGACAGCATTTCGTGACCTTCACCGCAGGCTGTGTGGTGCGGTCTATTCCGTCCAGTTCGAAAAGTGCGCAAAAACAGCTTTCCGCACCACTCTCGGCATTGGCGTTGCGCTTGCTTCCTTGGCGCTGAGCAAGCCCCATTCCAAAGGAGACGCGATGTCGTTGAACCGCAGAGACTGGCTGAAGGCAACGATGGGCGGCGGGACCGGGTTGGCGATCGGCGGGCTCCTCGACGTTCCCGCGATGCGGGCCCAAACCAGGGACCTGAAGCTCTCGGACGTCAGCGAGTTCACCACCTCCTGCAACTTCTGCTCGTGCGGGTGCGGCATGATCGCCACCGTTCGCGACGGCAAGCTCCTGACGATGGAGGGCGACTACGACCACATCGTGAATCGCGGGGCGCTGTGCGTCAAAGGCATTTCGATGCACGCGACGCACGCCTCCCCGCAGCGGCTGACGACGCCGCGCTACCGGGCGCCGGGCAGCGACCACTGGGAGGACATCTCCTGGGAGGACGCGATCACGCGCGTCGCGCAGAAGGTCCGGAAGACGCGCGACGAGACGTGGATCGCCACCGAAAAGGTGGATGCGCCTGCACTCCTCGTGGATCTCGCTGCGGGTGATCGGATCGCAAGCGCCCCACGGTTCGTCCCTCAGGAGGGCGGCAACAAAGAAGTGCCCGTCAATCGCACTGATGCCATGGGCTTCATGGGCGGCGCGCAGAACACCAACGAGGAGTGCTACCTCTTTCAGAAGGCCGCCCGGCTGCTCGGCATGTCATATGTCGAGCACCAGGCCCGGCTTTGACATAGCCCAACGGTCCCCGGTCTGGGGGCCACGTTCGGTAGGGGAGCGATGACCAACCACTGGGTCGACTTGCAGAACTGCAAGACGATCCTGGTGGAAGGCAGCAACGTCGCCGAAAACCACCCCATGGCCTTCAAGTGGATCCGGAAGGCACAGGAAAACGGGGCGACGATCATCCACGTCGATCCGCGATACACGCGAACGTCGGCGGCGGCGGACATGTACGCGCGCATCCGGCCCGGCACCGATGTGGCGTTCCAGAACGCGATGATCAACCACATCATCGCCAACAAGTTGTACGACGAGGACTACGTCGTCACCCACACGAACGCCCTCTACCTCGGCGACGAAGCCTTCGGCTTCAAGGACGGTGTCTTCAGCGGCTACGACGAGGCGCTCCACACCTACGACACCACGAGCTGGGGATACCAGCTCGACGCGAAGGGCTTTCCGCGCATCGCCAAGAGCCTCGACGACCCGCACTGTGTGTTCACGCGATTGAAGAGCTTCGTCTCGCGCTACACGCTGGAGATGGGCGAGCAGATCACCGGTATTCCGGCCGACCAGATCAAGCAGATCGCGGAGACGATGGCGAAGAACCGGCCGGGGTCGATCCTCTACGCGCTCGGGATGACGCAGCACACCACAGGTGTGCAGGGCATCCGGTCGTTCACGATCCTGCAGCTGCTGCTCGGCAACATCGGGAAGCCCGGAGGCGGTGTCAACGCGCTTCGCGGCGAGCCGAACGTGCAGGGCGCGTGCGACATGGCGGTGCTCTACAACTACTACCCGGGCTACCTCAACTCGCCGACCAATGCCGAGCCGACGATCTTCCACTATGTGCGCAAGAACGGCATCGCCGACAGTCGGTACCTCGTCAACACGCTGAAGGCATTTTTCGGAGACGCGGCCACCGCCGAGAACGACTATGCGTATGCCTGGCTGCCGAAGCGCAACGCGACCAAGGACTACGGCACCCTGCCGATGTTCGAGGATGCGCTCGCCGGCAAGCTGAAACTGCTCTGGATCGTCGGACAGAATCCCGCGGTCACGTTGCCCAATCTCAGATTGACGTTCGATGCGATGGCAAAGCTCGAGACGCTGGTGGTCCAGGAGATCTGGGAGACGGAGACGGCGGCGTTCTGGAAGCGTCCAGGCGTGGACCCGAAGACCATCGCCACCGAAGTCATCCTTCTGCCCGCCGCGTTCTTCATGGAGAAGAACGGAACCATCAGCAACTCGGGCGGCATGGTGCAATGGCGCCACGCCGCCGTGAACCCGCCCGGGGAGGCCAAGCCCGACGGCTTGATCGTGGACATGGTCTTCCGCGCGGTGCGCGATCTGGTCCGCGACTCGAAGGAGCCGAGGGACGAGATCATCAACAAGGCCTTCTGGACCTACACCACGGCCGAGGACGTCCTGCGCGAGATCAACGGCTACGCCGTGCGCGACAACCCGGAGACCGGTCTCAAGGCGGGCGATCTCGTTCGCAAGGTCAGCGATCTCAAGGCCGACGGTTCCACGTCGTCCGGCGCCTGGATCTACGCCGGCGTCTTCGCCGGCGGCGAGAACCTGTCGAAGCGCCGCGACTCAGTTACCGATCCGGGCGGTCTCGGACTCTATCCAGGCTTCGGGTGGACCTGGCCGAACAACATGCGCATCCTCTACAACCGCGCGTCATGCGACAAAGACGGCAAGCCCTACCCGGGCTCGAAACCCATCGTCTGGTGGGACGAGCAGGCGAAGCGGTGGACGGGCTGGGACGTGCCTGATGTCCCCGTCGCGACCGACGGTCCCGACACGCCGAACGGCCAGCGAGCCTTCCACCTCGGTGCCGAGGGCGTCGGGCGCCTCTTCGCGGCCGTCTACAAAGACCCTGACCCGAGGTTTACGGATTACTGGCGCGACGTGGCCTACGTGCCGAAAGACGGTCCGCTGCCGGAGATGTACGAGCCGATCGAGAGCCCGGTGGAGAACGTCCTTCATCCGAGCGTGAACAGCAACCCGATGGTCAAGTATCCACGGGTCGCGTCGCATCAGCCGATCGGCACCGCCGACAAGTTCCCCTACGTGCTGATGACGTCGACGGTCGCCGAGCACTGGTGCGCGGGTTCGACGACGCGGAACATCCCGTGGCTCAACGAGCTGGTTCCCGACCCGGTGCTGGAGCTGCCGGTCGCCCTCGCGCAGACGCTCGGCGTGGCCTCGGGGGATTGGGTCCGCGTCTCGTCGGCGCGCGGTGAGCTCGAGGTCAAGGCGCTCGTCACGCCGCGCATGAAGGCGCTGAAGATCGGCGACCGCGAGGTCACCGTCGTCTGGATGCCGTACAACTGGGGCTTCCAGGGGCTGTCGACCGGCCCGAGCGTCAACCACCTCACGATCGACGCCTCGGATCCCGGTGCGGGAACTCAGGAGACCAAGGCGTGCCTCGTCAACGTGGTCAGGGCGGGTCGCCCGGCCACACGAAGATCCGGAGCACCGAGGGGACGCACATGAGGCAAGCCGAGGTCACGACCGAGGTCCCGATCAGGGCGACGCTGATCGACATCGCCAACTGCATCGGCTGCCGGGCATGCCAGGTGGCCTGCAAGCAGTGGAACGAGAAGGACGGCGAGAAGACCGAGCTGGACGACCAGCTGGGCTTCCAGAATCCGGCGACGCTCAGCGCGAAGACGTTCACGCTCATCGCGTTCCACGAGACCGAGAACCCCGACAAGCCCGGAGGCGTGGAATCGGCCTTCGTCATGCAGCGGTGCCTCCACTGCCTGGAGCCGGCCTGCGTCTCCGCGTGTCCGACGACGGCGCTCTACCGGCAGAGTGACGGCCCGGTGTCGTACAACGACGCTGACTGCATCGGTTGCCGATACTGCATCCTGGCGTGTCCCTGGGACGTGCCGACGGCAGAATGGAACTCACTCGCCCCGAAGATCTCGAAGTGCACGCACTGCGCCGACCGCGCTCCTCAGCCGCCGCCCGTCGCGTTCAACGGGCAGCCGCTGTCGGACGATGCGGCCAGGCAGTTCGCCAACACGATGGCGATTCCAGCATGCGTCAAGGCGTGCCCCGCCGACGCCCTCCGTTACGGCACTCGTGACGAGATGCTGGCGCTCGCGCATAAGCGCATCGCCGACCGGCCCGACAGGTACGTCGATCACGTCTACGGAGAGAAGGAGCTGGGTGGAACGAGCGTGCTGTACCTGTCGGCCGTGCCGTTCGAAAAGCTCGGTTTCCCAACGTACGGCGAGAAGCCCTTTACGGCGTTCACCTCGACCGCGCTCGGCGCCGTACCTCCCGCCGTGATGGCCGTGGGCGGCATGCTCGGCGTCGCGTACGCCTTCTTCCGGAAGCGGGCCCAAGCGGTCGCCGACAGTGCCGCTCGGTCGCAGCATGCCCAGAAGCACGGCCACGTCGAATTCGAGGTCCTCGGCACCAAGCTGCTGACCCCGTTCAATTGGGTCCTGCTGCTGCTGATGGCGTTCGGTGCCCTCTCGCTGGTCGTGCGCTTCGCCCTGGGGCTCGGCGCGAGCACCAACCTCTCCGATACCTACCCGTGGGGCTTGTGGATCCTCTTCGACCTCGTGTGGATCGCGGTGGCCGCTGGGGCGTTCGCGATGGCCGGCGTGATTTATGTCTTTCAGCGCAAGGATCTATACGGGCTGGGTCGCTCCGCCGTTCTGATGGGCCTCCTGAGCTACTCCTTCGTGACGGTCACGCTCATCGCCGACCTCGGCCTGCCCTGGCACTTCTATGCGCTCGCCCTGAACGCGCCGGAACACTCGGCCATGTTCGAGGTCTCGTGGTGCGTCGGCCTCTACGTCACGATCCTCCTGCTCGAATTCCTGCCGGTCCCGTTCGCGCACTGGGGATACCATCAGGCCGCGGCGACGTGGCGGCGATGGAATGGCGCCTACGTGGCGGCGGCGGTAACGCTGTTTATCTACTTGATGTCGCGCAACGTCCTCTACGCCCTCGCGACGGCCGTGATCTTCGGCGCCCTCGCCTGGATCTTCCGCGCGCGCGACCAGAAGGCTGAGCCGATCATGTTGGCGATCGCCGCCGTCACGCTGTCGACCATGCACCAGAGCTCACTCGGCTCCCTGTACCTGTTGATGCCGAACATGCTCGCCCCGCAGTGGTGGTCTCCGGTGATGCCCGTCTCCTTCTTCCTGTCGTCGATCGCCGCCGGCACCGCGCTCGTGATCCTCATCGATATGTGGATCGCGAAGGGATGGCGCCGTCCGCTCGAGCTCACGCGGCTCGCCTCGGTCGGACACATCACGTTCTGGGCGCTCCTCGTCTACCTCGTGTTTCGCCTTGGCGACATGGCGATCCGTAACCAGTTCTCCGGAGCCTTCGCCGGCAGCCTCGGCATGGCCTTCGCGACCGAGATCTTCCTCGGTGGCGTGCTTCCGCTCATTCTGCTGGCCCGCAAGTCGCTTCGGGAGCGAGCCGACGTGCTCTGCGTCGCGTCGCTGCTCGCCGTTGTGGGCGTGGCGTACAACCGCATGAACGTCGTTCTCTTCGCGATGACTTTCCGGGGCCGCATGCCCTGGGAGGCACCGGAGAGCTACGTGCCCTCCATCGTCGAGTGGGGCGTGTCGATCGGCCTGATCGCCGCGACGGTCTTCCTCTTCGGGCTGGCGGCGCGTTATGTGCCGGTTCTCTCCCGGGCGGAGCCCAGCCACGGACACTGAGCCGATGACTCCGGATCGATGGTTGGAGGCGCATTCCTACTTCCGGCCGCTCGCCGACCTCTGCGCCCAGGTCGATCGCGCGGCGGCTGCGATCGACGTTCTCGACGCCCGCATTCCCGACTGGGAGGATTACCGCGCGGACTTCCTCGCCGGTGTGCCGCTGGTGTCGAGCGCCGACGCCGCCATCGATCTCGAACCGGGTGGGCGAATGGCGGGAGCGCTTCTCGAACGGCTGGCCTCCGGAACGTCGTCGGGAAGCCTCGCGGTGGAGGCCCGCGAGCTCGAGATGGGACTGCGGCGCGAGCCCCAGTTCTCGCGCCGTATCGTAGACTTTCTGCTGGGCGACGAGACGCTCACGCTGCCGTTCCCCGGGCTGTTGCGTTATGTAGCGTGGAAGGCGATGGCGCGGTTCCTCCGTCCCGTGGTGAGCGCCTTCGACGGTTGGCGAGACGAGGAGCGATGGCTTCGCCGGTATTGCCCGACGTGCGGATCCCTGCCCGCGATGGCCCAACTGGTTGGCGTCGACCCCGGGCGCAGGCGTCTGCTCTCGTGCGGCCGCTGCAGCACGCGCTGGCAGTTCAAGCGAACCGGCTGCCCGTTCTGTGAAACCGACTCCCAACGGCTTGCGAGTGTGACCATCGAGGGAGAATCCGGCCTGCGCATCGACCACTGCGAGTCCTGTGGCGGCTACCTCAAAACATACGACGGGCAGGGCAACGAGACCCTGTTCTTATCGGACTGGTCTTCACTTCATCTCGACCTCATCGCTCACGACCGTGGACTGAAAAGACAGGCCGCGTCGCTTTACGAATTCGATCCCGCGCGACATCCGTAGTCGAAGCCAAGCCTCGACCGACCCTTCGCCTCTTTGCAACAGCAATCAAAATCTCGATGACGCCAGCACAGCTCTCTACTGATCTGGACCCCGTTGTGCACGCTCGCACGATCTACACGTACGTCGCGCTCGGCCCGGCCTCTCCGGGCCGAGCGGCGTGCGAAGATCGTGCACTGGAGGGAATGATGCGACGACGTGCCTTGTGGGTGGTGCTGGTGCTGGGGCTGATGGCATGTTCGGCGGAGGCAAGCGCCATCTTGATCGTTGATAGCAACGGTATCTTGCAGGGTGCCACCGGGGTGACCGTGGGTGACGCGCTGTATGACGTCGAGTTGCTCAACGGGTCCTGTCCGGAGGTGTTTTCGGGGTGTGATGCCGCGTCGGATTTTCAGTTCCAGACGTCCGGTGCCGCGACTTTGGCTGCACTGGCGTTGTTGGATCAGGTATTCCTTGACGGGCCGCAGGGGCCGTTCGACTCGTCGCCGGAGATGAATAGCGGCTGCCGGCCCCAACCGTCGAGTCCCGAAGCGGTCTGCGAAATTTATGTCCCTTTCCAGGTAGCGCCTTCGTTCCCCCCAGTCTTTTCCTACGCTGCGTGGTCTAGCGTCGCGTATAACAGGAAAGCCTCGACAGATAGTGTGGTGAGCATGGCGTATACAAATATCGAGACAGAGTCAGATAGCCTTAGTCCCACAGCGTGCTGCGGGTTACGCACGATTCCGAAAATCCACGCCTGTGCCCGAGCCCGCGACCCTCGCGCTCGTTGGGATGGGCCTCGTGGGGATGGGGTTGGCGCGCCGCCGTCAGCGCGGCTGACGCCAGGAGCGGGCACCCAGCGAGCCCTCCCGTTGCCCTTGTGCCTTGATCCCCTCTGTTTTGACTTCCGTTGCAAGCCGTTGCAAGGAGCGTCTCGATTGGACACGAGCAGGAAGTTGGCTCTTCGCGTACTGCTCCGCGCGCTTGGCGAGAATCGTGTCTCGCTTCTCACGATAGTGCTTCGCTGATTGAGCACGCTGTCGAGCAGTAGTCTCGCCGGCTCCTCGCCGTGGCGGGTCCCCACCTGATCGCGGTTGCTAGAGGCAGGATGGCCGCTCCACCACGTGCTGGACCACATGGGCGTCATCTATACCTCAGGAGCAGTGGTACTCTGACTCTGGATCGCATCGCAAACCCCGTCGCAGACCTCGACGTATCTGAACGCGACGCGGATCGGGTTGTAAGAAAAGGATGCGGCGATTCGGCAGCACCCGCGCGCCCCAAGCGCGGCTCATCAGAACATCTGAATCGTACCCGGGAATCTCGGAGACCTCACGTGGACAGACTGGAGCCGGTTCGAGCGACTTACCGTCAGGTTTGAGAATCCCGTCCAGCCTGCCCTTTCTCAAAACGCTGACTACGACGATGCCCTTCGTACCGCCGTCGGAGTCAGGTGGCGCCCCGCGGACGACTGGACGTTCCGCGCCGGCGCACTCTACGAAGAGAGTCCCGTGCCTGACTCGACACGCACACCTCGACTTCCGGAGGTGAACAACGTGGGAGTCACGGCAGGTCTCTCGTATCGCCTGAATACGAAGTGGGATCTCGACTTTGGCTGGTCGCACCTCGTCTCCCACGACGCGCCGATCGATCTCGTCGATCCGAGTGCCGGCCTGTTGTCTGGAAACGTGCGCTGGAAGACCGACGCTCTGGCTATCGGTATCAATACAAGCTTCTAGGTACGGCTGCTTCACCGGACCTTGCCATCCCAGGACTGGAGTTCCCAGGATTCAGTGGAGACGCTGTCGCCGCGGTTGGTGCGCTGCTTCGAGCTGCTCGGGGCTCAGGCCACCGAGGTACCCATGCAACCGGAAAGGACCCGTGGCAAGTGGCGTCCCCACTGACCGCATAGACGGTGCTAGGAAGTGCGGCGAAGCTTGGCGGTGATTGGGTGTCGCGTCGGTCGGAGATCGTTCATCCTGCGGGGCGCCCTGGGCGGGAGTGCTTGCGTTGTAGCCCGAAGGTCGCTTCCCTCATCCGGGTTATGTCTGTGGGTGACGCGATGGATCGGATAACAGTCGCGTTAGATCAAGGCTCAAACACCGCGCTCACGTCTCCAGTCACCGTCTGAGTCTGGGTCAGTGCGAAGTGATCGAAGTCGCCGTTGATGTTGAGCGCGACATTCGGCGGAAGCGTCGGCCAATATAAAGGGCCCAGCGCCGTAGTTGTCGGAGTGCCGAAGACGTGTGTGAAGAAACCACCGTCCGGAGGTTTCGTCAGAACGGTTGTCCTGCTCAGCTGAGATGCGAAGACGAGCTCAAAATCATCGCCCGTATTTGTGAGCGTGATCGGATCAGCGCCCGTCGCGCCAACGGACTTCACTGTATCGAGGTTCGGATCCACGTAGACATGGATTTCGGCGTTCGTTGTGAGTAGGGAAGACGGCTGGCCAGGGATAAGTGGCTGCCCGACAGTTCCGCTGAAGGTAAGCAGGGCGTACAACCCATACTCGAACGGAGATAAAGAGCCGACTTGTCCCAGTTGGCTTGGGACGGGCGAAGTGCCCTCGTTAAAAAGGTACTGCACGAAGTCGGCGTAGGCGTGCATCATGAACGTCGGGCGCCGCGGGAGGCGGCTTGCGTTGAACGTGATCCGCCCGGTATATGCGCCACTTATCTTGTCGGCCACGAAGTTCAGTTCTGAGGTACCTGGTACCATCCCTTCGTCGACGACGAAGTCGAGAAATTGCCCGTTCGCCGGCAAAGGGACTGCCATCGCTACAACGGTGGCGATCAAATATCTCCGCAACCGGACCACCTGCATACTCATGGCTGCACCTCCAGACTGCACGGATTCGGAGATGCATTCTACTTAGCTGTTAGCTACATTTGCAATGTCGAGGACGTCGGTCCATCCGCGTGATTTCAAGGTGGTCATCTGTGACGCACTCGTTACGCCAGTTCGGGATCGGTGCACGCCGCCGCCGGTTCGACGTTCTTGTGGTCTGGCGACTGGACCGCCTCGGTCGTAACCTGCGCCACCTCGTGAGCCAAAGCGCAGGGGGAGGACTCTGGGTCGTCCGTGTAGGGAACTCCCGGCAGACGCCATCCTGAACGTCCAGATGGCTTGCCAGCGACCATCGCTTTGTCTCGGATTCCCCTTCGCGCTCGGCGGCCCTGCTTAACCCTCACCTTCACGAGAGGGTGTATCTCGCTGCTCTACGGCTCGCTCAGAGGCTGCGTCACGGCGACCAAGGATTGTTGAGGTGGGTTGTGATTGCCGATCGGTGACGGTGACCAGCGAACCGAGAAGACTACGAAGGGTTTGAAAGGTAAGAGAACGGCGAGCCGAATGGCTTATTCTTACCGAGATGATCGCAATGGCGTTAGTCTGGCTGTCTCTCCAAGCCCAACCTGATACGTCCACGAAGCCCGTAACAATCGAAGTCACGCAAGACGTGTCGCTCGAACCCTACGAATATGAGCGGGAGAGCAAACGCATCCGGGCAATCCTCCAGTTCTTCAACGAGGTTCTTCAACGATGAAGCGAAGGTTGTTATTCGCCGCGGTCAGCGATTTCAAATGATCAGCAGAGTTGGTCAAATGGAAGGCGGATGTCGTATTCGATTCGAGGGCAAGACTTACGAAGTCTCGTCCTGTTTTTGGATGGAGGGTTTTGCAGACCATCGGTCCGATATTTTCGTGGTCATCGAAAACTAGGGGCGAGTTCTGTCAAAACCCGACATTCCGGGGGCAGCGAACCTGGTCGATGACAGCGTTCGAGTGACGATGTCCCACTCACGACGGGTAGCGGGGTGCTGGCGCATCTTACCTGCCAATTCGAATCGGCTCTGGTGGGATCGCGCCGCTCAGTCCGATGAAGTAGTCATAGATCTCCTTTGCCTGTAGTCCGTCGCCTTCGCGCTGATAGCGCGGTCCGTCGCACGAGAACGAACTCGCGGTCATCCCGACTCGCCGTTGGACGGAAAGCAGTCCAGAGTGATTCGAGGTAGCCGATGCAACCGAGATGGTGTCGCCGTTTATGGTGACCGTCGTCGTGGGCTTACATGGATCGGAAAGTGTCCACGCGCCCAACTGATCCAACCTGATGGCGACCTGCGTCCAGTTATCGGAACCGAGGTTCCAAGGCCGAACACAAATGTGCTGTGAGCCTAATGGCGCACACCGCTCGTCCTCCCTCGCAATTGGATTGCCTGGTCGCAGGGATAGTGTGCGAAACAGCCAAAGCGTTCCGTCGATCTCATCAGGTCCTTCAATCAAGCGAAGCATCGGGCTGGATGTCAAGTTCGCAAGGACCTGCTCACTGCGGATACGGATTTCTCGGTATCCCAGGGGTAAGTCGGCGTCTTCTAAGGCTGGCATCCCAACCGCCGTGGCAATTGCTGCCAATACAGCATCCCCGGACGGTTGAGCCGCTTGCGGGAATGCTGTGATTCGATTGTCCGGCCCACTCGATGCGAGAGCCAACGCAAGGGCGAGAGTGTGAACAAGTCTTCTCATAGTTGACGGTGACCAGCGAACCGATGCTAAATGTCCCGCTATTTTACGGCTGGGTTAAGCGGCTGCGTTGTGACCCGTGCCTCGTTCAGAAAGTTGGCGAGCAACGTTGCGACTTTTCGAATCGCTTCCTCGCGATTGTCCTCGCCGGTGTAGTCCCATACCATCGCTTCCGCAACCCACCCACCACGGGATCTCCTTCGTCCGACATGACCGAAGCCGAAGCGTGGACCTATCCCGGTGATGTGTGGAGACCCACCGTGGCCCGTGTCGAGTGTTACGTCGAGGGCAGCAGGCACCTCCCCGCACGAGTTAGAAAAGCCTGGAAGTTCCCGAACCAACACCGAGACAGCCACTGCCGTCAAATCCGTTCCTCCCCCTTGGTCCGATGCCTTCACACAAACGGATCGGTAGTCGGCGAAGTCTTGTAGCGTGCCGGACCGAAGTTTGAAAGCCGGAGGTGGCGAACTCCGAAAAACCGGCCTAACCGGGGCCTTCGCGCAACCGGTTACGACCATCGCCCCAAGCAGCGCAACTACAGTCAGTTTCATGTCCGTCTAACTAGTATCGGTTGCTACCCGTGCTCTCCGGCTACGCGAAGCCTAAGCACCGTCTGTCTGGACGCCAATCCCTGCCAAGTGGAATCTTCTGTGGAAGGCTCTTCTAAGGGGTCAGGCTACTATCCCTTATGAATCGCTTCGTAGTTAGGAGTTCGTCTCCACGATAGCGAGCGAGGGCGGGCACGGCAAGTTGCACAGGCGTTCCCGTCGTGTCAGCTTAGGGATCGCGTGAACCGCCAGCAAGGCCCCCGATGTCCTGGCTGCCGCCCCTGCGGGGCACCATCCAGTCCATACTGATCGACATGCGAGTCGGTCAAGAAATCCTTCCGCCGTTCAAGCTGTTGGGGGTCTTCCGCCCAGGTTCGGCGATCCTGCCTGGCTAAATCCTGTCTAAGCCGAGCGACGAGCGCCCGTTTCGGCCAACTTCAGGCAACGTCCCAAACGGCGCACGTCGCGAATCTCGAAAGAAAACATTCGGTTGTTGCTGGTTGGAAGTGGTGGGCGCGGATGGAATCGAACCATCGACCCTTCGCGTGTGAAGCGAATGCTCTACCGCTGAGCCACGCGCCCGGAGGGTGAAAGGATTGAGCGACAACAGTTTAGCTGGACTCGGTGCCCTGGAGCAACTAGCCGCTGCAAGAGCTGCCTATGAACACTAACCGCACAAACACTAGCAAGCGCACTAGCGTGGCCGAGTAATCGCCTCTGAGACGTGCGTCATGCCCTGGGCAGGCAGGTGACCCACGATCGCGCGGACGCCGGCGGTGACGTCGGACGCCGCGGTGTCCACCACGAGCCGATCGCGATCCCAGTCGTGGTAGTCGCGCTCGACGACGTCCTGCCAGGTGGGAAGCGCGTGGCCCGCGATGTCCGGCTCGCGCAATTCGACGCGGCGCTTGTGCTCGGCCGCATCGGAGCAGACGATCTCGACGTCGAGCGCGGCCACGCCGGCGCGTTCCGCGACGAAGCGCCACGCGTCACGCGTGAGCGGCCATGGGTTGACGCAGTCGGCAATGACCGTCCGGCCCGCACGGAGGTTGTCCTCCGCCACGGCGTAGGCGACCTCGTATCCCTCACCTTCCACGCGATAGCCTGCCCTGCGCAGCGCCTGTTCGATCGAGTCGATGCGCAGGTGCACCGCGCCAATCGTTCGCGCGAGCTCCCGCGCGATGGCCGTCTTGCCGACGCCCGGCAGGCCACTGAAAACGACAAGCATCGCTGACGAGTGTATCCCGCGCGGCCGTCAATGGCCCGGACGCATCGGCTCGATGAGGATCGTCGTCGGTTCATCTGTCGGTTACTACATCATCACCGTCGTCGGCGCTGTCGTCGTCGTCGGCTGCCGGGGGAGTGGCGATGGTGATCGGTTCCGGCGTGGCAGGCGTCTGGCGATCCAGGTTGCTTAGAGGGTTGACTGCCAGCCGTTGTAACAGCCGCTGGCGATGCCGAGATAGCTTGCAGAGTGCGGGTATTGCCAGTGGCCGGTTGGGTTCTGTAAAATCCGCTCTTCCCAAGAACTCAAGGGGTAGACCCGTATGCCTCAACGCCCCTGTCCGGTCTGTGGTCAGCCTGGGCGACTCCTGGCTGATGTCGCGAAGGATTTCAGCGTGGTCGATTACTACCGCTGCGATCCCTGCGGATTCGTGTGGTGGCACCGCAAACACGATCCCGACGCGCCAGCGGTCCCGGTGACCAAGCCTCCCGCTGCTATCCCATCACGCGCCTTCGAGGGTTGATTTGCGGGCGGGGATGACGGCTGCCTAGCGACGCCGGAACGCGGGCACTGTCTCAGATGCGATTGGCTCAGGGGGAGTGACCGAGCCCTGGTTCACGGCCGGTTGAAATGGGGTGGTCGAATGCCCTCAGCCGGTCGTGACTTTGTCGTCTATTGCCCTCAGGGGACGGAGACCTTCGGGGTAGTGATAGCGCCAGGTTGCTCGCATTTCGGACAACGCTGAAGAGGCATAGGAGGAGGCCGATTCTACTCACCTGGACTTTCAGGAGGTAATCACCTGGCTACGGTGACTTTCAGAGGCAATCGCCTGGCTACGGTATCGGGTGGGTCTTGCGAGGCACGACACGCTGCCATCGGCCTTCAGGAAGACGATGTGAATCTGCGGCCCTCCGTCGCATTCCGGCTCGGTCACGATTTGGATATGCAGCTCGGCCATCCACGCTGGCCCGGTAGGCCGCGCGACCCGCACTTGTCCCATCTCGTAATCGGACCCCCAGAAGCACGTCCACGTCAGGCCCTTCCGATTCGCCACCGACGCCACGCGCACGAGTGCCCGTGTTCTACGCGGCATCTTGACGATCTGGGCGTTCTTATCGTGATCCCATCGTGCCCAGACCATTTTCGACGGCCACTGATCGACGTTCACCGCCTTGATGATCTGGACGGTGAAGTCCGCCGTTGTTCCACGGTTTTCGATCTCCAGGTAGGCGTGGCCGTCGCGGACGAACACCGTCTCAACCGGCTCAGGCTTCCAGTGCCTCTTCGTCCAGGAACGAAGTAGCGGAATTACCCCCGCCACTGCGCGCACCCAGACATCCCACGGCATCGCGTGAACGTCCACAAAAAGCGTTCCGGCGTGGAAACGTGACGGGGCAGGCCGAAGAGGCATTTGGCCGACCTAAATCAAGGCAGCGGCGGAGTAAAGGCTAGCGGATCGCTGAAGTCTGAGGCCCTGTCCTTTGGGTTTGAGAACGGCATAATCACCCAAGTTTCAGAGAAAAATCGCCCGCCTCACCAATTTCCTGAAGAACCGCCCTCCTTGGTTTCGCCGCCGCCCGGTTTCGGTCCTGTTTCGCCTCGGCGGTAGGGCGTTTGAAACAAACCCAAAACTTTGAGCTGATGGTTGACGTTTTGCATCAGTGTCCTCGTAGATGGTTGAACATCTCCGAACGGGCCTGAAGTGCCGGCAGTGTCGTCTCCCGGTAGGCCTGATTGACGACGCGCAACCAGACTCACCACACGAACTGGTCATGCATTGCCCAGCGTGTGGGCACTGCTGGGTATGACGCACCCCGATCCATCTTGGAGAAATGCTACTCAGCCGTCGGCGCAAATCGGTCAAAAGGAAACTGCCGAAAGCAACACTTTCCTGTTGAACCCGCCCGAGTAGCTCACCGCTTCTTCGCCGCTTCGCCCTCGCACCCGCGTATTTCAAGGTTAGACGACCCTCTGCACGCTGACAGCGTGCGCTCGTACTGTGAAACGCAAACCGCTCAGCAGTTTCCACAACGCCGTAGTGTCACGCCTTCAGGCGATCGCGCTGATCCGGCTGAAGCCGGACACTAGCACTACAGGAAACGCTCTAAACCGCGTGCGCTCTACACAGTTCCGTAGAGGCGATCGCCGAAGTCGCCGAGTCCGGGGACGATGTACTTGTGCGCGTCGAGATGACTGTCGATGACGGGCGTGAACACGAGGACGTCCGGGTGACGCTGCTCGACGAGGGCCACGCCGTCCGGCGCGGCGACGATACAGATCATGCGGATCGTGCGTGCGCCGGCATCCTTCATCAGGTCGATCGCCGCGACGGCACTTCCACCGGTTGCGAGCATGGGGTCGATCATCAACACGAAGCTGCGCTTGATATCCGGCGGGAGCCGCGAGTAATACCTCGATGCAATCGCCGTCGCTTCGTCCCTCTGCAGGCCGATGTGGCCGACCCGCGCGGCGGGCAACAGTTCTAGCACGGCATCAAGCATCCCAAGCCCGGCTCGCAGCACCGGTACCACCACAACGTCGTCCCTGACGAGGCGCCCATTAGCAGGCCCGAGTGGTGTCTCCACGGTGCCGGCCACCGATGGCACTTCCCGAAGAGCTTCGGTCGCGAGCAGGACGCTGATGCGATTAGCCGCCCGACGAAAAGCGGGCGGGGGGGTGCTAGCGTCCCGGAGCTCCATCAAGGCGTCCTGGACGAGCGGGTGATCGACGATGCGCAAAGGCACGGCACATATCATAGTGCGACGGTGCGATCGGTGCGAGGCGCGAGGGTGCGCAGTGTGATGGGGTTCAGGGAGTAGGATTCCGGCATGAAGTTTCGGGGGATGGTTCTCGTCGCCGCGCTGCTGGTGGTTTCGATCTCCGCCGGCTGCGGGCAGACAGGCCAGTCAGATCAGACAGGGCAGGCGGAGCTGACGGGGCAGCAGACGGTGTCGCTCGTGGTCACCAACGGGCTGGTGGTGACGATGGACGAAGAGGAGCGGGTGATTCCGGGCGGCGCAGTCGCCATCGATGGCGCGGACATCGTGGCGGTCGGAACGGCCGATGAGATCGGCCGGCAGTTTCGCGGCGCCGAGACGATCGATGCCGCCGGGCAGGTGATCGCACCGGGCCTGGTCAACACGCATACCCATGCTCCGATGGTGCTCTACCGGGGCCTCGCCGACGACCTCGCGCTCATGGACTGGCTCCAGAAGTACATCTTTCCAGCCGAGGCGAAGACGGTCTCGCCAGAGTTCGTGCGCGCCGGCACCCGTCTGGCGGCGCTCGAGATGATCCGGTCTGGCACGACGACTTTTGCGGACATGTACTACTTCGAGGAAGAGATTGCCCAGGAGACAAAGGCCGCCGGCCTGCGCGCAGTGTTGGGCCAGACGGTTATCCAGTTTCCCGTGGCCGATGCGAAGACACCACAAGAGGCGTTGGTGCGGGCGGCTGCGTTCATCGAAGCCTTCAAGGACGATCCACTGATCACCCCAGCCGTGGCGCCGCACGCCATGTACACCTTGGACGGACCGATCCTCATGGCGGCGCGCAATCTCGCACAGCGCCACGGGGTACCGACGCTGATTCACCTGGCCGAGACGCGTGACGAGACGCGTGTCGCCGTGGAGCGCGGCGCGATGTCACCAGTGGATTACCTCGAGGGCTTGGGATTCCTCGGCGAAGGTGTAATGGCCGCGCACGGCGTGTGGGTATCGGAGGCGGACGTGGCGATCTTGCGCACGCGAGGCGTAGGCGTCTCACACAATCCGGAGAGCAACATGAAGCTGGCCAGCGGCACGGCTCCGGTCCCCGCCTATCTCGCGGCTGGAGTGGCCGTCGGGCTCGGCACGGACGGCGCTGCCAGCAACAACGATCTCGACATGTTCGAGGCGATGCGTACGGCGTCGCTCCTGCACAAGCTGCAGAGCGGCGACCCGCGGGTGGTCGGCGCTCGGACTGCCCTCGCCATGGCGACCATTGGTGGAGCGCGTGCGCTCGGCATGGCGTCTGAGATCGGGTCACTGGAGCCTGGCAAGCGCGCGGATGTCATCGTGGTTGACATGACGGCCGCGAGACAGACGCCGATGTACGACCCCATCTCGCACCTCGTCTACACGACTCGCGGAGACGACGTGAGGACGACGATCGTGCACGGGCGAGTACTCATGCGCGACCGCACGGTCTTGAGTCTCGACGAGGCCGCCGTGCTCCGCGACGCCAGAGCATGGGCCGACAAGGTTCGTGCGGCGGTGAACTAGATGCTACACGACTGAGAGCGCACGCTTCAGCGTGCGCGTGTCCGCGGTCATCCACCGACACGATCGTGTCCGCGCACGCTAAGCGTGCGCGGACAGATGCGTAAGCGTGCGCGAGACGATGTCGTGGGCCCTGCGCGTTACACCGGCTCGTTCATCACGGCGATGTACGGCAGGTTGCGGTGTTGTTCGGCGTAGTCGAGGCCGTACCCCACGACGAACTTGTCCTCGATTGAGAACCCGACGTAGTCGACCTTCACCTGCACCAGGCGACGCGATGGCTTGCTCAGGAGGCAGGCCGTCCGCAGGCTGCGCGGCGACCGCGCGTGCAGAATATCCTGCAGATAGGTCAACGTGAGCCCGGTGTCGACGATGTCCTCGACGATCACGACGTCTCGCCCCTCGATCCCAGTGCCCAGATCCTTCAGAAGCTGCACCTGACCAGACGAGGTCGAGCCTTTCCCGTAGCTCGAGACGGCCATGAAGTCGATCGAGCATGGGCCCGGCATGGCCCTCGCGAGATCCGAGAGAAAGATGAACGCTCCTTTGAGAACGGCGATGAGATGTACGCCGCCGGGGTGATCGCGGTGGATGTCATCGGCGATCTCACGGACACGTCGCTGGATGTCTTCGGCTGGGATGAGTACGTTCATAGTCTACGGATCAACCACGAAGGCCACGAAAAGTTTCTAATGGTACGGTATGTGTCCTTCGTGCATCTGTGATCTTCGTGTCCTTCGTGGTTCAGGGTTGAGCGGTTGTCGCACGCGAGAGTAACATAGCGGTCCTCCTGATGAAGCGCTTCCAGTTGATTTCCGAGGCCGACGCGCGTGTGCTCGACTACGGAAGCGCCGTTGTCCTGGTGGCTGGGGGCCACGTCACGCCACTCGCCCTCGATACGTTGAAGACCAGGCGGGTGACGGTCATCCGCGAAGGTACCGACGTGGATGCCGAAGGGCTGGCGCCGCCGAGCACGATTCGCACGGTGGCGATTGCCAGCGATCATACCGGCGTCGCGCTCAAGAAGGCCCTCGTGCAGCACCTGCGCGGTCGGGGCCTGGCGGTGCACGACCTCGGCACGAGCACAAGCGAACCGGTCGACTATCCGGACACGGCCGCGTCTGTCGCGATTCAAGTGGCCCGCGGTGAGGCTGAAGCGGGGATCGTGATTGACGGCTCTGGCATCGGATCGACGATCGCCGCGAACAAGGTCAACGGAATCCGCGCTGCCATGTGCATCAACCAGACGCTTGCCCGGTACGCGCGCCAGCACAATGGCGCCAACGTCCTGGCCCTTGGTTCGACTCTCGTCACGATCGACGATGCGACGACAATCGTGGACGCCTTCCTCGATACGTCAATGCGCGAGCCGCGATACATGAGAAGGCTCGCGAAGATTCGGGATCTGGAGTGACACAGGCCCCCGATCTCCAACGTCTTATCGAGATCATCGTCGAGGAGCTGGCCGCTGCCGGGCGTGGCCCCACGCCGTCGCGATGCGCCTGCCACTCGATGGCGTACGAGTGCTGCCCGGACCGGCTGCAAGGAATTATCGCGGCCGGCGCCACGCGGATCGGGCTGCATGCGTCGGGAGGGGCAGGCGGTGACGTGGCGTCCATGATCGATCACACGCTCCTGAAACCGGATGCCACGCGACAGGAAATCGAGACGCTCTGCCGGGAGGCCGCACAGTACGGCTTCGCCAGTGTGTGCGTGAACCCGACGTGGGTGACGTCGTGTGCGCGTCTCCTGGAACGCAGCGGCGTGACGGTCTGTTCGGTTGTTGGATTTCCGCTGGGCGCCAGCACCACCGACACGAAGCACTTCGAGACACGCCGCGCCATTTTTGACGGTGCGTGCGAGATCGACATGGTCATCAACGTCGGTGCGCTCAAGTCCGGGGACCTTCGGCTGGTAGAGCGAGACATCGAGGCAGTCGCGGGCCCGTGCCACGAATCCGGCGCCGTGAGCAAGGTGATCATCGAGGCGGCGCTGTTGACCGATGAAGAAAAGGTCACGGCGTGTACGCTCGCGAAGGCAGCCGGTGCCCATTTCGTGAAGACGTCCACCGGGTTCGGGCCTGGGGGCGCCACCGCTCACGACGTGGCGCTCATGCGCCGCGTGGTCGGTGAGGAGATGGGCGTCAAGGCCGCTGGGGGAGTGCGCGATCTGGAATCGCTCAAGGCGATGGTCGCGGCCGGCGCCACTCGCATAGGCGCGAGTGCCGGCGTGCGGATTGTTCAGGAGTTGAGTGGGCAGGCGTCCGGCGCACCGGCAAAGGGATACTAGGCGATATCGCGGCGGTCGGCGTCCTGGCGGCGGCCCTGGTCGGGACACCTGCCGTGGCGCAGGGGATCGCACCGGCGGCGCCAGGTCCGTACGCCATCGACCTTCGTGGTGCGACGAGCGGCCTCCCTTCCGATGCGGCGTTCTTTCCCCCTGCTCCATCCGGGACGAGCGTTCCCACGAGAGGATACGGCGTGGACGTGGGCGCGCATTTCTACCCGATGCAGCTGGGTCCTGCGCGTCTGGGTGTGGGAGTGGGTGTGCTGCGTGTTCGTGGCGCTGCGTCTCCGGAGACACCGTCGAGCTCGTCGACGACCGCTCCGACCACACCAGACGTCGACTCCGCGTTGACGGTCATCGCTCCACAGGTGTCCTTCAACTTCGGCTCTTCGGCCGGCTGGAGCTATCTGAGCGCCGGCCTGGGCGGTGCCCGGGTGACCTCCGTGACGTCGGCCTTTCGCGGCGAGGGGACCGCACCGGATGTCACCCCAGGAGGCGACGCGAATAGTGGCTTCCGCCGGAGCATGAGCATCGGCGCCGGAGCCAGATGGTTCGCCAAGGCTCGTCTCGGTGTGTCGTTCGATCTGCGCGTGTATTTCGTCTCGGCTGGAAGCGCCGAGGGCACGCGTCCGGCGACACCCCGCTCGACCCTGACCTCGGCATCCGTCGGCGTATCAGTTCGATGATAAAATCAGGGCCGTTCGAGAGAGCGGGAGTAGTTCAGCGGTAGAACGCGAGCTTCCCAAGCTCGATGTCGCGGGTTCGATCCCCGTCTCCCGCTCCAATCCCTTCTACCACTTGCGGCAGCTTGGTCGAGCCTGAGTTGGCCCGCCTTTCGCTGTCGTCCTTCGGCGTCCTTGGTTGTGCCCGGATCGAGCCCGAGTTCGCCGCCGAGCGACATCTACTTGTCGCCACTGAAGTATCACGCGAAGTTGAGGTGGGGCATGCCAAGACGACAGTCCGGGTGCCGTTGCGGGTCCGCCGATGCGCGGCCGGGGCGACCACTCGAGGAAAGTTGATCCACGCATCGTTGGACGGGTGTACGATCCTGCCGCCCGCAGGTGGTCACCGGGCAGCTTGAACAGCGCAAGACAAGGAAACGGAGTTGACGCATGAGTACGAGAATCCGTTCGTTCGCGTTTTCGTTCGTGGCGCTCGGCGTAATCGCGTTATGGTCAGGCGATGTGGTCGGCGCGGATATGTTCTCGGGAACCTGGAGGTTGAACGTCGCGAAATCGAAATACAGTCCCGGGCCCGCACCGAGGAGCGGAACGACGATCCTGTCGTCTGTTGATGGAGGGTTGAAGTTCATCGTGGACGGCGTGAACGCGGAGGGCAGGAAGACACATAGTGAATACATGTTCAGGTTCGATGGGAGGGACTATCCGCAAAAGCCCATGCTCGACGGGAAGCCAGACCCAACCGGCGCCGACATGATTTCGGCGAAGAGAGTCGACGATTACACCTACGAAACGACCGCGAAGCTCAAGGGCAAGGTGCTCAACGTCACGAGGACCGTGGTGTCAAAAGACGGCAAGACGCGCACCAACACGGTGACCGGAACGAATGCCCAAGGCCAGGCTGTCAGTAATACCGTCGTGTACGAGAAGCAGTAAGCCATCCTCGAGTTCGGGACGGAGACGGAATCTTCGTTCCGAGCTCATACACGTCGAATCGTGTGACAACAAATTGGTCGTCCTCGATTCCGACCCGTCTCCAACATCCTTCACCATGAGAACGTCGTGCCGTCGCGCGAGATGTCAAAGTCGCTAATGATGCCATCACGCCAGGCGCAACTCCCGCGCCGGTCAAGACTCATCCACGAATCAGTTCCAGGACCTCGTCGCGTTTCCGCTCCATCATCTCCGGTGACCCGGCCTCGAGGTTGAGGCGCAGAAGCGGCTCGGTATTGGACGGCCGGACGTTGAAGTGCCAGTCCGGATAGTCCACCGAGACACCGTCCATCCGCGCGATCGTGGCATCCGTGTACCGCGCCTCGATCGCGGCGAGCTTCTTCGGGACGTCCTGCATCGACGCGAGCTTCGTGTTGATCTCGCCCGAGATGAAGTAGCGTTCGCGGAACGGCTGGAGCAGTTCGTGCAACGACTTGTTCTTCTTTGACATCAACTCGAGCATGAGCAGTGCCGGGATGAGCCCGTTGTCGGCGTAGTAGAAGTCTCGGAAGTAGTAGTGCCCGGTCACCTCGCCGCCGAACACGGCGTCCTCGTCGCGCATCCGCTGCTTGATGAACGCATGGCCCACGCGGTTCATCAGCGCTCGACCGCCGTACTGCGTCACCATGTCCTTGACGGCATGACTCGCCCGCAGGTCGTACACGATGGTCGAGCCTGGGTACTTCAGGAGAAACGCCTCGGCCAGCAGCGCCGTCACGAAGTCACCGGAGATGAATTCACCGCTCCCGTCTATGAAGAAACAGCGGTCGGCATCACCATCCCAGGCGATACCGATATCCGCCTTCTGGCTGATGACCTCGGCCGTAATGTCGAGGCGGTTCTCCTCGATGAGGGGGTTCGCTTCGTGAGTCGGGAAGTTTCCGTCGATGGTGAAGCACAGCTTGGTCGTCTTGCAGGGCAGTCGGTCGAACATGGCCGGCGCCACGAGTCCGGCCATGCCGCTCCCTGCATCCAGCACCACGGAGAACGGCTTGATGACCGTGGCGTCAACAAAGGACATCACCTTCTCGACGTAGTCGGACACCACGCTGCGGTTGGACAGGGCGCCGGGCCTGGCAGCGGGCGGTGGGAGACGGTCCGCCGCGATCATGTCCCGGATGTCGCCGATTCCCGCGTCGCCGCTGAGCGGCAGCGCCTCGGCACGGACCATCTTCACGCCGTTGTACTGCTTGGGATTGTGTGATGCGGTGATCTGCGCGCCTCCTCCAAGACCATCGCGGACCACGGCGAAGTAGAGCATGTCGGTGCCCATCATGCCGTAGTCGATGACGTCGGTGCCCTGGGAGCGCACGCCTTCGATGAAGGCCGCGGCAAGAGCCGGGGAGGACAGGCGCATATCGCGTGAAACAGCGATCGATGGCACGCGAAGGTAGGCGGCCAGACCCCGTCCGATCAGGTTCGCCACTGCCTTCGTTGATCTCGCTCGGATACAAGCCGCGGACGTCGTAAGCCTTGAAGATGTCTGGATTGATGTGCATGGGTCAGGTACGTGTGTAGTCGCTCAGTGTGGAACGGTCGCCGAGCACGGTGCCCCCGCTGACGCGGGCGCCGAGCCCCAGCTGGCAGTCGTGCCCGATGATGGCGTCGTGGACCGCGGCCTCTCGACCCACGTGGCAGTTGGGCCACAGGATCGCGCCTTCAACCGAGGCTCCTTCATCGACGATCGACCCTCGGCCAATCACCGAATACCGGCCAACACGCGCGCCCTTCTCGACGACGACGCCCGCGTCAATGAAACAGGGACCGTCGATCGTGGCTTCGTTGGAGATCCGCGCGGTCGGCGAGACGGATATGCGGGGAGCATCCATGTTGAGAAACGGTGCGGCAGCAAATCTGCCGTCCATGATGTCGCGATGCACCTGTGTGTACTTGTCCGGCGCACCGATGTCGATCCAATACCCAGCGTACAGGTAGGCGACGAACGTCTCGCCGCGTTCGACCAGCGAGGGAAAGTAGGCCCGTTCGATCGACCACTGGACACCGTTCGGAATTCGGTCGAACGTCTCGGGCTCGAGCACGTAAATGCCGGCGTTGATGTTGTTCGTCGTGATGTTGTCGGCGCTCGGCTTCTCGAGAAAGCGCTGGACGTTGCCGTCCCGGTCGGTTTCGACGAGGCCATAGGCCGACGGGTTGTCGACCGGCGTGAGCACGATGGTCGCCCGAGCGCGTCGTTCGCGGTGGAGCCGGATCACGGCTGCAAGATCGATCTGGGTCAACACGTCGCCGTTGAACACCACCACCGTGTCGGTGACTCCGGTGCTCGCGTATTTGATGGCGCCCCCGGTGCCGAGCGGGTCCGGCTCGACGACATAGCGAAGAGGGACGCCGATCGAGGATCCATTCCCCAGCACCTCTTCGATGCGTTGCGGCTGATAGTTCAGACTGAGGATGGCTTCGTCGATCTCGGGAACCTGCTTGAGCAGATCGAGCTGGTAGTGGAGAAACGGCCGGTTGAAGATGGGCACGATTGGTTTCGGCGTGTGCGCCGTCAGCGGGCGCAGCCGCGTACCCATGCCTCCTGCGAGAAGGATCGCCTTCATGACAAACGTCGATCTTACTCGATGATAGAATTGCGCGTCTTCGATGAATCTGCCGAATGCGCTGACGCTCGTGCGGATGTTCCTCGTCCCGCTACTCGTGGTCGTGCTCTTGACCGAGTTTGAAGGCCGGCGCATTCTCGGCATGCCGAAGGAGCTCGTTGGCGCCGCCATCTTCGCGCTGGCATCTCTGACGGACTGGCTCGACGGGTATCTCGCACGACGTCGTCGGCAGGTGACGTGGCTGGGTCAGATGCTCGATCCGATCGCCGACAAGCTCCTGACGTCGGCGGCATTCATTTCGCTCGTGCAGCTCGACCTTGCGCCTGCGTGGATGGTGGCACTGATCATCGGACGTGAGTTCGCGGTGACCGGGCTGCGAAGTGTGGCTCACACGCGCGGTATCACGATGCCCGCATCGCCGCTCGGCAAGCTCAAGATGGCCTCGCAGGTGACGGCGATTCTGCTGCTGATTCTCGGGTGGGGCCCGCTCCCGTGGCTGGCGCCGCTTGGCCACGTGGCGCTATGGGTGGTGATGCTGACTGCCGTGGTGTCGGCGGTGGACTACTACCGGCGGTTCCAGCGGCTCCTGAATGCGCGGCCGCCCGAGATCGAGGTGACGGCCAGAAAGATCGGCTAGGGCGATCTGCATTTCGCCGTAGAGCGCACGCTTCAGCGTGCGCGTGCGGTCTAGCGAGTCCTATTTGCGGAGGGCGACGTAGTCGCCGGCCGTAAACGCGTCGCGCGACAGCGTGGCCCGCAGCGTCGAGGACTCTGGTCTGACATTCACGGCGACCGCTTCTCCGAGCTCGAAGAGAAAATTGCCCGGCTCCAGCTTGTCGCGATACACCACGAACTGCGCACCGACCATGATGCCGTGGTCGCTACCCTGGTCAACGATGAAGGAATCGCCGCGA
Source organism: uncultured Acidobacteriota bacterium (assembly GCA_963827515.1). Classification (GTDB taxonomy): domain Bacteria; phylum Acidobacteriota; class Vicinamibacteria; order Vicinamibacterales; family UBA2999; genus JABFSA01. The sequence goes on from CAWHBF010000025.1 coordinate 608,360, forward strand.
CCAAAGCTCGCACGATTGTCGTTGCCGGTGATCACGCGCGCGTAGTTGTCGCGCTGCGGCTTGGGCTTGTCCGTGGAGATCGTCGGCACGGTGGGCAGCACGAAGGGTTCGAGGTAGTCGTTCAATTCGAGCGAGTCGCACGCATACGTAACGGTGGCCAACGACATCTGCTTGTCCACCGCGTAGATCCGAATCCATCCCGTCGTTCGAATCGTGGCCGGGTTCTCGCGGCTGATCGAGCGTCTCTGGACAGGAACAGGCCGACGAGTGAAGAACTCCTGGCCGACTTCGATGCCGTTGTCCGTGCCGGCGTTGATCGTGATCAGGTCGCCAGGGGCGAAGCTCTGGTGCACGAAGGATTCCTGGCTGCCCGTGATTCGCAGTGGCGTCCCGGGAGCTGCATAGACCAGGGTCGGGTCGCAGGCGAGCGTCAGGATCTCGCGGGAGAGCCCTGTTGACCGAGGCGCCTCCGCGCGCTGTGCAAAAGCAGGCAATACAAGGGCTACGAGAGCCGCGGCGGAGAAGAGCGCCACGGCGTTCCTACGCTGTGAGGTCATGGGTCACCGATAAGTTATTGATTCTTTAACACCTGAAGCCTCACCTTTGCGTTCTCGAGGTGCTCGCTGCGGTCGAACTCCGTCAGCAGCCGCTCGAAAAACGGGATGGCCTCAGCCGTCTTATCGGTTCGTGCGAGGGATTCCGCCAGATAGAGGTACACGGCATCTCGACCGCTGAACGCCGGATCGTCGCGAAGGATCTCTCGGAAGCGGTCGATCGCGCCTGGATACCAGCGAATGCGGTAGTAGTGCATACCCACCACGACCGACGCCGCGCTGAGGCGATCACGCGCAATCCGCCAGTTCTGCTTGACCTCCGGCGTGAGGGCGCTGTCCGGAAATTTCTGGAAGAAGACATCGAATTCCACCAGGGCCGCCTTGGTCTCGGTCTGATCGCGTTCAGGTGCCCGCATCTGCCTGAAATGGCTCATGGCGAGCTTGTATTGCGCGTAGTCGGCCCTCGGATTGGTGGGGTAGAAGGTCAGGAACTCCCGAAACTCGTTCGCGGCCAGGACGAACGACTCCGACGTGCCTTCGCTCAGATACGCATCGCCCACCCCCAGCTTTGCGTCCGGTCGGAAAGGGCTCTGTGGATATCCGTCGACGAGCTGCTGAAAGTACGTGCGCGCGTCTACCCAATCTTCCATCTGCAGCGCTTCGGAGCCACGCTCAAAGAGAAACCGATCCGGCTGCCCCGCGCCGGCGGGCGGGGCCGTCTGCCTCGACGAGCACGCCGCGGACAGCACGGTGAGGATCAGCAGGGCGGTGAGAGGGCTCCCCAAGACTCTGCGATTATTCATGTTCCGCTACTATCCAGTCGTACTGCGCGCGCAGGCCCGCGTCAAGCGCAACGGCTGGAGAAAACCCCAACTCCACGCGCGCTCGAGAAGTATCTGCGTAAGTGTCCCGCATATCTCCGTGTTGCGTGTCGACCTGCTCTATCCGGAGTGGCTGGCCGGTGATCCGTTCGATCAGCCGGAAGACGTCCAGGAGCTCGACACGCGTCCCACCCCCAATATTGTAGACACTGCCGGGCGTTCCGCGCGTTGCGGCTGCCACAGTTGCCGCCACGGCATCGGCCACGAAGGTGAAATCCCGGGTTTGACGACCGTCACCGAACTGTGTGACCGCATCGCCCCGCATGGCCGCGCGGAGGAAGCGCGAGAAGCCCATGTCGGGACGCTGTCTCGGCCCGTACACGGTGAAATACCGAAGCGACACCGTCGGGACGCCGTGATTGGCGTGGTACAGGTGGCAGAGATGCTCCGCGGCAAGCTTCGTCACACCGTACGGCGACACGGGCTGCAGGCGGACGTCTTCTCGCATGGGTAGCGGCACTTCGTCACCATAGACGGAGGAACTCGAGGCATAGACGAAACGCTCGATGGGCCGTCCGATGCATGCCTCGAGCAAGAGTTGGGTCCCCTCCACGTTGTTGACGGTATAAACGCGAAAATCCTGTCCCCAGCTCTTCCGGACTCCCGCTTGCGCCGCGAGGTGAAACACATGCGTCACACCTTCGAGTAGCGTCTCGAGATCCGCGTGCGCCAGTGGTGCTTCGACAAACGTGAATCGCGTGCTGCCGCGAAGGTTCACGAGGTTGCGTTCCTTCCGCTCACGCGGATAGTAGTCTGTGAAGCAATCGAGGCCTGTGACCGTGGCGCCAAGCGTCAGGAGACGCTCGCTGAGATGGGAACCGATGAATCCGGCGGCGCCGGTGACGAGAGCCTTCATTTCAACATGTCCTTTAGCGTCTGTGGCAAGCGGCACGGCTTGCCTCCGGCGTCTACCGCCGCATGGACGGTATGGCCGACCGCTGCGAGGGTGTCGTCGGCCACTCGCACGACGTCGTAGTCGAATCGGACGCGGACTGGCGTCAGCAGCGTAGCGCGTGCCGCAATCTCAATCTCGTCGTCATAACGCGCGGGGTGGCGGTACTCACAATGCGCTTCGATGACCGGCAGAGCCGTGCCGTCGTGCTCGATGTCTCGATAGCTCCACCCTCCCTGACGGAGCCATTCAACGCGCGCCACCTCGAACCACACCAGAAAGTTGGCGTAGTAGACCACTCCCATCTGGTCCGTCTCCGCATAGCGAACGCGAACTCGCGTGCGGCGGATCCCAGTAAGTGCCGTTGCCGAGACGTCCGGACTGGTGGTCATGCTCGCGTGACGCCACTCGCAGCGACTCGGAGGGCGCGCGTCGCCGCTTCGGCATCCGGTGTGCCAAAGATGGCGCTCCCGGCCACGAGGATCGACGCACCAGCCGCCACAACTTCAGCGGCTGTCATCTGATCGATGCCGCCGTCGATCTCGATCGGCGCGGAAGAACCGATACGATCGAACATCTCGCGCACTCGGCGAACCTTGTCGACGCTATGACGGATGAACGCCTGGCCGCCGAACCCCGGATTGACGGACATGACGAGGACGAAATCGAGGTCGCCGGCGATGTCGGTGAGCGTCGAGACCGGGGTGGATGGATTGATCACCGCTCCCGCCTTCACCCCCCGACTCTTGATATGCGCAATCGTTCGATGCAGGTGCGGCGTCACCTCGACGTGGACCGACAGCATGTCTGCGCCGGCGTCAGCAAAATCGTCGATGAATCGGTCAGGTTCCGCAATCATCAGATGGACGTCGAGAGGACGAGTCGCGACCTTCTTGAGCGCGCGAACCACCGGCGTGCCGATGGTGATGTTGGGGACGAAGTGCCCGTCCATGACGTCAACGTGGATGAGGTCGGCCCCCCCGCGCTCCACCGCAGCGATATCCCGGCCCAAGTGCGCGAAGTCCGCCGACAGGATGGACGGAGCAATCTGCACTCCGGAATGTGTCACCGGCTCACCTCGAGTGAAATCGAATCCGACGGGCCTACCTGAAATCCGCCGGCCGGCTGTTGTCGCACGACAGTACCCGGCAGGCACGCCCTGGTACGGTTGAGAGCCGACGATGGTCACTCGAAATCCCCTGGTCCGCAACGCGTCTGCCGCGCGCTCTCCGCTGAGGCCGATGAGATCGGGCATCACGTAGGTGGTGGCTTGCTCGCCTCGATTGACCAGCAGCGAGACCCGTGGCACCGGAGACCCCGGGGAGGGATCCTGCGAGACCACGGCGTCGGCCGTGTAGTCGGGCGACCGGAACTCTGACACCGCGACGATCTCGATGCCGTCTTCACCGACACGTAGTCGCGCCGTTCGTTCACTCTGCCCGACGAGGGCCGGCATGGCGGTCGTTCGCGGTCCGGAACTGAGCCAGACGCGAATGCTTCGTTGTTGCCGAATGTCGATGCCAGGAAGTGGATCCTGCAGGAGAACGCTGCCGGCGGCGACTCGCTCGTCTGGGCGCGGATTCGGATCGACTCTGAGCGCCAGGCCGAGATCCGCCGCTGTCTGAGAGGCCCTGTCAACAGGCGTGCCCACGAGATCGGGCACCTGTACCTCCCTCGAGCGCAACGCCACCCGCATACCCACCAGCGCGAAGACGAAGAACGTCGCCGTCAGTGCCCCGGCAAGCAGCAGCAACTTACCGAGACTCCAGACACGGGCTTTCAGTGCCATGAGCACGGATCGTACCATTTCCAGGCCGCGCACGCTGAAGCGTGCGCTCTACGACAACCCGACATGTGTGCAACGACCCGATTTCTTGTAGAGCGCAGGCTTTAGCCTGCGCGTGACGGAGTGAGCGCCGCGGCGAAGAAGGCTTCGAGTCCGTGTGCGAAGGGGAGCGTCTGCAGCATGCCACGCTCGCTGAGCAGTGCGAAAAGCCGCGGGCCTCCATCGGCGTGAAGGTCCACCAGATCGAACTCCGGATGCCTGGCCATGAAGGCGTCCACGACCTCCTCGTTCTCGTCGGGTTCACTCGAGCAGGTGGCGTACACCAGGCGGCCTCCTGTCCGGACGAGCGAGGCCGCGCGTTCGAGCAGCGCCAGTTGGGTGCGTGCGAGAGCAGGGAGGTCCCCTTCATGGCGCCGCCATCGAATATCTGGATCGCGCCGGAGCGTACCAAGGCCTGAACACGGCGCATCGACGAGCACGCGGTCGAACTGGGCGCCAAAGGGCAGATCACCGTCTGCGGCCAGATGCACGATCTGAACGTGGGACGCCCCACTCGCGCGCACGGCGTCGCGCAGGAGAGACAGCCGTCGCGGTCGCACGTCACAGGCGACGATGAGGCCCGAGTCGCGCATGTCCGCGGCCATGGCGACGGTCTTCCCTCCGGGTGAGGCGCAGAGATCCAGCACCCGTTCTCCTGGCTGGGCGGAGACGGCCAGGCTCACGAGCTGTGACGCCTCGTCTTGGACCACGAACGATCCATCCGCCGCGGACGATCGGAGCGGATTGCCCGCCGTGACCACGAGGCCGTCAGGTGCGTGGCGCGTCGGCTCGGTCTCGACGTGTGCCGCGTCGAGTGATGCGGCTACCTCCTCACGGCTGGAACGGAGGGTGTTGACGCGAAGGGTCATCTGCGGCGTGTCGTTGTTGAACTGAACCCACTGCTCGGTGGCCTCGAGTCCGTATCTGTCGAACCAGCGCGCCACAAGCCATTCAGGATGTGAGTGCGTGATGCCCAGGTAGGCCAGAGCGGCGTCTCGGGGTGCACCCATCTCCGGACGTGGCGGCAGGGGCAGATGCTGCCGCTTGCGTTGCGTGGATCGCAGGACGGCGTTGACAAAACCCGTGGCGCTCGATTTCTTGGCCTGGCGCGCGAGATCCACGGCGTCGTCCACGACCGCTGACGCCGGAACCCGGTCCAGGTGCAGGAGTTGGTACAGGCTCAGTCGCAGGATGTGCAGCACGTCGCCGTCGATCTTCGCGATCGGCCGCGCAGCGAAGTGTTCGACGAGATGATCGAGGTTTCGCTGCCAGCGCAGCGTGCCGGTGACGATCTCGGCCGCGAGTGCGCGGTCGCGCTCGTCGGGAAGATGACCACGACTCTGCACGAGCGCCGCCGGCAAATCGGCACGTTCCGCGCCAATCGCGCGGAGCGCGTGATAGGCCGCGGTACGTGCGGGCGCTGTCATGGGCTCGTGAAATGGGCGCCCGGCTGGAGAGGATGACCGGCGAGAAACTCGCGTGCCTCCATCGGCCGGCGTCCTTCGGGCTGGACCCGCTCGATCGCGATTCGCTCGCCGTGCCCGGCGGCCACCGACATGGCGCTGCCGGAAATGCCGAGGATCGTCCCGGGAGCGGCGTCGGTGATCTCCGTTTCGACTCGTGTCTTGAGGATGATGATCCGCGCACCGTCGAGGTACGAGTAGGCGTGGGGCCAGGGATGGAGACCGCGTACGCGGTTGTGAATGTAGGACGCCGGCAGCGACCAGTCGAGAAGCCCTTCGCCCTTGGTCATCCGAGGCGCATAGCTGCACAGCATGAAGTCCTGCAGCTCTTCCTGGGCCGTGCCGGCCGCCAGTTGCTCGACGACTTCAATGAGCAGCGAGGCGCCGAGCCGCGCGAGATCTCGTTCGACCACATCGCTCGTGTCGTCGGGACCAATCGGGCGCGTGACCTTGCCGAGCATGGCGCCGGCGTCGAGCATTTTCTCGACGCGCATGATGGTCACGCCGGTCTCCTGTTCGCCGTTGATGACCGCTCGCTGCACGGGCGACGCACCCCGATACTTCGGCAGCAGGGACGCGTGGACGTTGATCATGCCGAGACGCGGCAACGCGATGACATCCTCGGGAATGAGCTTGCCGTACGCCGCCACCACGCCGAGGGCAGGTCGCCACTCACGCAATGTCGCCGCCACGTTGGGTTCCTTCAATCGTTCCGGTTGGAGCAGCGGAAGACCTCGAGCCAGGGCGAGCGCCTTGACCGGCGCATGGGAGACCTGTTGACCGCGTCCCCTGGGACGGTCGGGCTGCGTCACTACCCCGCATACGGTGTGCCTGGACGAGAGCAGGGCCTCGAGCGTCGGGACCGCAAACTGTGGCGTGCCGAGGAACAGGATGCGAAGCGCTTCGCCGACGGGTGCCTCGTTCACCACTTGCCTGAACGCGACAGCTTCTTGATCTTTCGAACGATGAGATCCTTTTTCAATCCGTGGAGGCGATCGACGAACAGGTTGCCGTCCAGGTGATCCAGTTCGTGGATGAAGCAGCGGGCGAGGAGCCCCGTGCCTTCGATGATCTGTTCGCGGCCGTTTCGGTCGAGGCCCTTCACGATCGCCCTGGTCGGTCGCGTCACTGTTGCGGTGAACCCAGGCACGCTCAAGCAGCCCTCGTCTTCGCGCTGCGTGCCGTCTGCCTCAACGAGCGCCGGGTTGACGAAGGTGAGAAGGTCGCCCGATAGGCGTCCACCAGAGATGTCGGCAACGAAGATACGGAGGGGGACGCCGACCTGGGTGGCGGCGAGACCGATGCCCGGCGCGGCGTACATCGTCTGGATCATGTCGTCGATCAGCCGCTGCACCTCCGGCGTCATCTCCGCAACGGGCGCGGCGGCGGCGTGAAGCACCTGGTCGCCGTATCGAAGAATCGGTCGAATCATGCGGGCGTGGGGCGCGCCGCGAAGCGTCGACGGACCTGCTCAGCCGTCGCGTCGTAGTGTCGTCCGATCTCCTCGATCGAGTCGCCGCCGAACTTTTCGAGGAAGGCATCCGCGAGCACGAACGAGACCATTGCCTCGCCGACGACTGCCGCCGCGGACACCGCGCAGACGTCGCTACGCTCGATCGCCGCCGGCGCCTCGTTCATCGTGGTCAGATCAACGGAGCGGAGCGGCTTCATGAGCGTCGAAATCGGCTTCATGAATCCCATGACCCGCACGTCCTCGCCGTTCGTGACGCCACCTTCGAGGCCGCCGGCATTGTTGGTCGGGCGCACCGGAATGCCCGCATCAGGCGCCGGCAGGATCTCGTCGTGCACGCGGGAACCGGGGCGGACCGCCACCTCGGGCCCGATGCCGATCCCAACTGCCTTGATCGCGTGGATGCACATGATCGCCTGACCGAGACGTCCGTCGAGCTTGCGGTCCCATTGCACGTACGACCCCAGGCCAATAGGGACACCCGTCGCGATAACCTCAAAGGCGCCGCCCAGCGTGTCTCCCGCATCGCGCGCCGTGTCGATCGCGGCGATCATGCGTTGCTGGACGTCCAGGTCGACGCATCGAAGCGGGGAGTCCTCGGGAATGGCCGCGGCTTCCGCGAACGTGACGGCCCGGCCTTCGCCGAGCATGACGTCACCGATGACCGAGACGTGGCTCGCGACCCGAATGCCGAAGCGGCCGAGAACCTGCCGAGCCAGGCTGCCGGCCGCCACGCGCGCCGCGGTTTCCCTGGCGCTGGCTCGCTCCAGGATGTCGCGAATGTCCTCGTGACCGTACTTGACGGCCCCGGCGAGGTCCGCATGCCCCGGCCGCGGTCGGGTGACCTCCGCCCGTCGTACGCCGCTGGCGCCTTCGGGCATGTCCGGCTCGACGTACATCGTCTGCTGCCAGTTGACCCAATCGCGATTTCGAATCAACAGGGCGATCGGTGCGCCCGTCGTTCGGCCATGACGAACCCCGGCGAGTATTTCCACCCGGTCGCTTTCGATGGCCATCCTCCGCCCGCGTCCGTACCCCCCTTGGCGTCGCCGAAGCTGGTCGTCCAGCGAAGGGATGTCGAGTTGAAGGCCTGCCGGCATACCGTCAACTGTGACCACCAGTGCCTGGCCGTGCGACTCGCCCGCTGTGAGAAATCTCAACATGCAGGGCTCATTTTACCTCTCAAGCGTCGACCGACGGTCTCATCCGCCCGAAGGCGCGCAACAGGCGACCGTGCGGCGCGGACCTGGTGATACACTTCCGGCACTATGCGGACATCGACGATAACGCAGGCGGTAGCAGCGGTGCTCATGACGCTCGCAATGGGCGCGTGCGGCCAGTCGGAGCCCCAGGGGCGTCGGGTCTTCTTCATCCAGCCCGCTGATGGCGCCACGGTCAAGAGCCCCGTTCGATTGGAGTTCGGCGCGGCGGATTTCACGATCGCGGCTGTGCCCCCGGGCACCCCGACCGAGACGAGGCCGGACCTCGGACATCATCACGTCGGCATCGATGCGGATTGCCTACCGACCGGTACGCCGATCCCTCGTGCCGCGCCGTGGGTGCACTTTGGCGACGGCAAGAACGTGATCGATATGCAGCTTCCTGCCGGCTCCCACAGGCTGACGCTTCAGATCGGTGACGATCTCCACCGAACCATCGAAGGCCTCTGCACGACGATCAGCGTCAACGTGGCCGAGTAGGCGGGGGAGCTCGAGGCTCGGGGCTCGGGGCTCGGGGCTCGCCCGACCCTAGAGGGCTTTTCGATTCGGCGTAGAGCGGAGGCTTTAGCCTCCGCGGACACGCGCACGCTGACCGCCTCCGCCAAGACAATATGGAATGACCGGCTCGCTATCGTAACGTCGTAGTGCGGTCGCACTCGACAAGGTGGTATGAGCCACCGAGATCGCGGGTTAACGCCTCGCGGCGTCAGCGCCGCAGACGAAAGGAGCCGGTCATGAAACAGGTTACTACGTACGTGGGGATCGATGCGCACAAGAAGGACCTCTTCATTGCGATGCTGATTGGGGATCAGGCGACGCCGGTGACGTGGCAGAGTGGCCAACGAGCCGGCCGCGGTGCGACGGTTGGTGCGCAAGCTCGAGCGCGACGCGCCGGGGCCGGTGCGCGTGTGTTACGAAGCGGGGCCCTGTGGCTACGCGCTGCAGCGCCAGGTGACGACGCCGCAGGTGACCTGTCAGGTCATCGCGCCGGCGCTGATCCCGCGCAAGCCGGGTGAGCGCATCAAGACAATCGTCGCGATGCTCGCAAATTGGCGGAGCTACTGCGCGCCGGATTGCTGACGGAAGTGCAGCCGCCGACACCAGCTGATGAAGCCGTCCGTGACCTGTGCCGCGCGCGTGATGATGCACGGGAAGATCTGCAGCGGGCGCGCCATCGCCTGGGCAAGTGGCTGCTGCGCCGAGGCCTGCACTTCAGCGGACGCAACTGGACGCGTGCGCATCGGCGGTGGATCGAGAGTCTGACATGGACGCACGCACCCGAGCGCGTGGTGGTCGACGATTATCTGTTGGCGATCGATCATCTGGCGGCGCGCCTGATCGCGCTCGATGCGCGGCTCGCCGAGATCGCCCAGACGGAGCCGTATCGCGCGCCGGTGGGCGTGGTTGCGGTGCTTCCGCGGGATCGACACCCTGACGGCGATGCTGATCCTGGCCGAGCTGCATGACTTTCGGCGGTTCCCGTCGCCCCGCGCGTTGATGGCGTATCTCGGCCTGGTGCCGGGGGAGGACTCGAGTGGCGAGAAACATCGGCGCGGCCGCATCACGCGGGCGGGGAATGCACTGGTCCGTCGGCTGCTGATAGAAGCGGCGTGGCATTACAACATCGGCCGAGCGATTGGCCCCGCGCTCACACGACGACGCCAGGGGCAACCGGGCCGCGTGATCGCGATAGCAGACAAGGCCCAGCAGCGACTGTGTCGTCGCTTCCGACGCCTGGCGGAGCAGCACAAGCCCAAGCCGAAGATCGCCGTGGCCATCGCGCGTGAGCTGGCAGGCTTCGTGTGGGCAGCGCTCCAACCGGCCCCGCGCTGGCGGGGCCGCACCGCACGCGTCCGCCTAGCAGACCGAGGAAGGCCGGGAGGGCGGTACGGTGATGGACCGCGGAGACGGCGGAGGATCAGAGGCACGATTGTGAGGATCGGCGACAGTTAGCCATGCGATACGGACCGGCGTCCCAACTCGCGACCCAAGACTGCACGTCCTCCCGACGAAGCACTGTCATGTGTGCTCTGCCGCGGGCCACCGCGGTAACCACCGAATATCAGCGTGACTCGTCGTCGAAGCGCCCTCGATCCTCCGTCGTCTCCGCGGCCCGCGCACCGACGCGTCGGCGATCGCCGCCGTCAACCGTGCGCTTGCCCGCCACCGTCACGCGTCGTGCGAACCAAAGGGGGTTGACACAGCGGTCATTCCATATCGAGGCTACGGCGGTCCGCCGAAGCTTCACGCGAAGGCGGAAGCGTGCGCTCTACGGCGAAACGCAAACCGCTCCTGGGGTTTCGAGATCTGCCGACAATCGCGAAGCTGCGGTGGGCAGCGTAGAGCGGAGGCTTTAGCCTCCGCGGACACGCGCACGCTGAAGCGTGCGCTCTACGGCGAAACGCAAACCGCTCCTGGGGTTTCGAGATCTGCCGACGATCGCGAAGTTGCGGTGGGCAGAAAGTGCGCCGTTTCTCCCGCGGCCCCACCGATTGCGCCAGTTTTGATCTGCGCACCCGTTTGCATTCCCACGGTGCGTGCCTCAACTGCTCCACGATCGCTACTTCGCGTACGACGAGACCCGCGCCTGCGACCTCGTCACCGGCCACGACGTCCGGCTCGACGACCTGCCTACTGATTCTGCTGGGAGTCACCCAGATCGCCCTGGCGATGCGCCGACTCTCTCAGCCCTGGTGGACGTGCTGGACGGCGTGCGGGACGGCCTGCCGAGGTGGGTCGTGGCGGATGCCCGCAATCAATCAGAGGCTACCTCCATTGCCCGCGGCGCGGCGCGGGAAGCGCGTCGTCGCGGCTTCGTGCCCGTGCTCGTCTCGCTCTACGTCCGTTTGAGGGATGTCCTCGCGCGCGATCTCGACGAGCGAACGCTGCTGCTCATTGGTGGCTTCGGACCGAGTGTCGCACCAGCTCGGGCGGCGCTTCTCGGCGCGGCGGCCAGCTGTCCGCGGCCGCACGTCCTGCTGACTTTTCAGTCGACCTCCACCACACAGATTCCGTGCGCGGTCAGGGAGGCTCGCACCGTCTATGACGTCGAAACCGTGCCCACGACCGCTCGAGGCTCAGCCCGGGTCGGCGTCGAGTGGTCTGCGGACGTGGTCCGCCTCCTCGAGCGGGCGTCGCGAGCAGACGATTTCAACCGCTGTGGACGTCACGCCGCGGCCGAACGCGTACTGCGTGAAGTCGCGGGCGGTCTCGCCAGAAGACGCGCGTTCGAGCCGGCAGCCACGACCGCCGTCGTGCTCGGACGAATGCTGCTCGAGCGTGGCCGCGCCACCGGGGCCGAGTGCGCGTTTGACGAGGCGGCGCAATATGCCCAGTCAGCGGACGTCGAAAGCGTGCTCCTGGATGCCAGGCTCTGGCAGGCCACAGCCCGAATCGACGCGGCTCGCCTGACGGACGCCGAATCCGTGGCTCGCGCCGTGCTCATGGCGAGCACGCAGGCACCGACGCGGCAGGCATGGGCGCATGCTGTTCTCGCGCGGGTGCTCGTGTGGCAGGGCCGAATCGAAGAGGCCGTGACCTCGCACCTTCCATCGCCCCAGAGCGGCACAGGAGTCGGTGATCTCGTGGTCGCCGCCTCCTCAGACGCCACGGCGGTTCGAACCCTGCTTGCGGCAGGCAAGATCTTTCAGGCTGGTCTCAGGGCGCGCAGCCTTGTCGTCGCGACCGAGGATACGGCCGATCCCCTTCCGCGTCTCATTGCGGCGACGGCGCACTTGCGCGTGCTGGCTGCTGCCGGTGATCTCGCGCTGGCGGAACAGCGCCTGAACGAGGTGAAGGTGCTGGCGAGACTGGCGCGTTCGCCGCTGCGTGCGGCGCGGGCCCAGATCGTCTGGCACGACGCGTTGTACCACGCCGGACGCCTCGAAGAGGCGCACCAGGCCCTGTCGCGGGTGTCGCGCATGAGCCGGGTCGCTCCCACACTTGTGAAGCGCGAGATGGAGCGTCGCATCGTCCGTTCCCCCGGTGGCGCCGTCGCGTTCCCGGTCGGCCCGATGTGCCAGGTCGTTTGTTTGGCGCCGACACTCGCTCTGAGTCTCGTGCGGTTGACGCAAGAAGAGGATGACGACGAGACGGCGCTGAAGCGGGTGATCGAACGAGTGGCTCGCGAGCTACAGGCCGTTCGTGTGGATTTGGTGTCGCAGGACGCTGGTCCCATCAGCACGCTCATGACCACCGGCGTCGGCCTTCCCACCCGGCTTGGTTCTCGTGTACTCGAAGCCGGGATCGCGATTGCCGACGAGGTAGACAGCGGTCGCGAGGTTGGTGTGCCCGTTCGGCTTGGGACACGGCTCCTCGGCGCGCTCGCGGGCCGGTGGCCGTTCGACCACCGGCCGCCCGGCGTTGCTGTTGAGGTTCTGGAGATCGCGGCCGCAGTTGCCGCTCCGCGCCTGGAGACGCTTCTGGCTGGTCGCCGAGAGTCGGCTCGCTCCTCCACATCGGTGCCAGAGCTCATCGGAGTGAGTGCCGTCATGGGCGACGTGCGCCGCGCCATCGAGCGCGCGGCCAGAGCTCCCTTTGCTGTCCTGATTGAAGGCGAGAGTGGTGTGGGCAAGGAGCTTGCGGCGCGTGCGGTCCACCAGCTCGGTCCCAGGCGCGAACGTCGGTTCTGTGACGTGAACTGTGCCGCGCTTCCGGACGAGCTGCTCGAGTCCGAGCTCTTCGGACACGCGCGCGGCGCCTTTACGGGCGCGGTGACGGACAAGCCCGGGCTGTTCGAGGAGGCGCACGGCGGCACGTTGTTTCTCGACGAGGTGGCGGACCTCTCGCTCCGAGGTCAGGCCAAACTGCTCCGGGTGATCCAGCAGCACGAGGTACGGCGGGTCGGTGAGACGTTCAGCCGAAAGGTTGATGTGAGGTTGGTGACGGCCGCGAACCGCGACATGCGGACGGAGGTGGCGGCCAATCGCTTCAGGCTGGACTTGCTGTACCGGCTGGACGTGATCCGCATCCGTATTCCTCCGCTCCGCGAGCGCCCAGAAGACGTGTCTATTCTGGCGGATCACTTCTGGCGAGCCTCGTCCGCGCGCGTGAACTGCACCGCCACGCTCACCCATGGCGTGCTGTCGGCGCTGGCGAGCTATCACTGGCCGGGGAATGTCCGAGAGCTCCAGAACGTGATGGCGGCGCTCGCGGTGGCTGCGCCAGGTCGTGGCAGCGTGCGGACGTCCTTGTTGCCGGCGGCCATCACGGGCGCCGCGCGCGTGACGTCCTGCCGTCTGGCGGACGCGCGCGCCGAGTTCGAGCGCCGATGTGTCGAGGTGGCGCTGGCCCGGGCGGGTGGCAGTCGAACCCGTGCGGCGACGGCACTCGGTCTGTCGCGACAGGGACTGCTCAAGACGATGGCGCGCCTGGGTCTCGAGGCGCCCGCCGGGGGGACGGACTCCACATAGAGAGCAGACCGTGAGTCGGCCGGCGCGCTACCCGATCCGGGGACCCGACGGCCAGTGCGTGGTACAGGCGTGCGGTGGCATACGCGAGTCCTTAACTACGAGGAGGGGGTGGGCCGATGGTATCGGACGGCTTGATCGTCCCACCGTCTATGACGCGTGCCCGAAGGCCGCCGCGCTTCACCAACCCGGGCAAGACCTCAGGACTGAGAAGGCGCGCTAGGTGCGCACATGGTTCACAAAGGCGCATGCCCTCGAGAATCGCCTGGCCAACCTGGAACCGCACGCCCACTAGTTCGTCAAGCTGCACACCCCGTGTGACCACATTTCTCCGCGGCCCGTCGTAGGTCAAGCTTAGACCGGTCCTGCGATTGAAGGAGTCAATCTGTTCGGACTCGATCAGCGTGACCTCCTGGTCAGGCTTGCCGACCGAAGAGAATGTGCCCGCGCCTGCGTAGTAGCGGTCACCGACAATGCCACGGCCCGCTTCCAAGTGCGCCTCGGCTAAGGCCTGCATCGGTGCCTCGGCCGTGGGTGCGGCGTAGATCGCGACGACGTTTCCCTTCATTTGTCCATGGCCTCCGTGAACCCGGGGACTTGATTGTACGACCTTAGCAGGCGGGCGCGATCGTTTCGGTCCTCGACTGCGGGTCTGGAGTACTGACCTGTCCCGTATGCTGCACGTGTGAAGACGAGCAACCTGCCGGGGGATCATCGTGCTCGATGACGACGGGCACGAAAGTGCGACGACTGGAGACGAACTGAAGAAGCCGGGGGTCGCTCGGCGCGCTATCACTCAAAGAGGCTCCAGCGCCGTCTGTGTGTGCAGGGGTGGCCGTCGGGGAGCGCTTCATTTTTCAAAAATCTCGGAACCTAGTCCCGTTTAGTGTGACATTCGAAACTGATGATTTGGTGAACTGCATTGCGAACCACTCGAACCAAAGGGTTCGTCAAGGTTCTGAAACGAAAACGAGCCATTCAGTTCGCCAGCGAGCGTGCTCGTCGACATGGTCGCCCGTCCGGCAATAGTCAGGACCGTCCATGGCGAGGGCTGTTCCAGGACGTCGCCATCAAAGAACGAGGTGTACCAATAGCTTTCGATCAGCGAGAACGTGGCGAATCCAGGGGAAACCCGTCCTCCAAACCTTCCCCAACTGTGTGGATGAAAGGTCGCCCCGGACAAGGTGACCGTCAGCTCGTTGCCGACCTGGGTGACGAGCGCAGTGTACGTTCGCACCCGCAATTCGTCAGGAAAAGCCTTGCCGTGAATCGCACAATCGGGATCGGCGGTCATTGTGAGCGTGTAGGTGCCCGCGAGCCGTGCCAGCGGGGTCTCTTCGTTAATCAGGAGATCGAGCCGGACGTTGTGGTCTGTGACGGCGACCCGCTGCGTTCTGCTCAGGTAGCCGGGCATGGAGACAGTGATGTCTGCGACGGGTGGAACAGACCAGAGAACGTAGGATCCGTCCGGTTCGGACTGCGTTGTCGAAAGGGTGCCGACCACTGACACAGTCGCGCTCGAAATCGCCCGGCCCGAACTCGCGTCGCGCACGTTGCCTCGCAGGGCGAAGGTGCCGTCCGGCATGACGAGGACCGCCATTTGTGCCTCGACATAATCGTCGTCTTGGCCTACGTGCGCAAAGAGCGTCTCTGTGCCGGGTTGTTCCCCTCGAACCAGACCGCTGGTCACCGACGCGCGCCCCCGAAAGGGACTGGCCCATGTCCACAAGACCTCCCGGGTAACGTCACGACTCGTGCCATCAGCGAGGTATCCCCTCGCGGTCAACTGGACGCTGCCACCCGGCGCCAAGACGAGGGCTGGTGAGGACGGTTGGCCTGGCAGGAAGGTTCGATCTGCCGCAAACGAGACAGGCATCTCGATTTCAAGCCGTTGCAGGCCGTGCCCTGACGCCGGTGTCGGTGCCGTGGGCGACTTGCCGTTGCAGCCGAATTGGGTCACCGCAAGGGCGATGAAGAAAGCAACGAGACCTCGAGTCGGCGGCACGGTCTCCTCCCTACGACTGGCAGTCGAAATCCCCCCGGAGGTCGGCGCGTTGATCGTTATACACCAGAAGCTTTTCTGCGTGGACGGGACGTCCAGGAGCGCGAGGGTTCAGTGCAGCCTGTCAGGATTCATCGTCGCCCAGTGACACGCGATGTCCTGTTCGGTGAACCGCCGCTGATCCTTCTCCGCGTGGTTGCGTCCTTCCTCGTACCCGTCCTGATACCTCGTTTTCGTAGCGCTCCTCGTGTCGCGCCGCCGTCGCTATGGGGAAATGCGTGTCACGCTCACCGAACGGCGCGCCATGCAGGCTTTTCATCTCCTGCACGGTGAGACTTACACCGCCCTGGCTCAACGTTTCCGCCGCGATCGACATTACATGGCGCGCTGGATTGGGACCCGCCATACTGCGCGTTTCATATCTACTACCGGGGGACAAATGACGGACACCGAACCATTGAACGTCGACGTCGCCGCTCTGTCGGCACACCTCGCGAGACCGGATGCCGATGAATCTGCTCGCGATCGAACGACTGTCATGACGGACCTGGAGAGCCACGCAGACGCGCTCTTGCGTCAAATGACCCTGGTACCGCCGCGCGAACCTCGCGAGTCGTTGAGGCCCATCGATGAGGCCTAGCGTGAGGGCAGCGGCGAAGGTTTGGGGAGTGTCGAAGAGCACTGCAGCGAGGTGGACCTACGCAGGGAAGTCACCCGCGAAGTGAGTATCGCCGAGCGCTGCGCGTGCGTCTAATTCGTTCGGCTCTTCCGTCGTTGTGCGAGCAGCCACGTCATGAGATCAGGCTCAACCTACGCTTTATCATTTGCGCCGATGTGGTCCGTCTGTGGATTTGGGCACGGTTCCCCACCTCACCGCGAGCTCGAAGGCGGGCGACGCGTTGTGAGAAGATTCGTGTCAGGCTGCCAGCTATCAACTGGAGGTAGGGCCATGAGAAACTTCGTCAAGTCCCAAGTCCTAAGTTCCAAGCTCCAACTCGCGGCAGTCGCGTTTGCGATTTGGACATTGGGCTTTGGGATTTTTGTGAACGCCCAGGGGCGCGGCGGGCGCGGCGGAGGTGAGGCGGATCCGGGAGTCCCGACCGAGAAGCAGTGGGCGGAGTCGGCGGAAACGCAGCGTCGCGTCGCCACCGCGATGAAGCTGGCGGGATCGGACCTCCTACCGCAGGCAAAGATGTTCTGCACCGCGACCGGACCGCTGCGCCTGGCACTGGCGAGACAGGCGGCCGGGCTCCCCCCGATCGAGAACGCCGTCATCGAGCCGACGCGCGTCTTCGACAACATGTACTTCATCGGGATGACCTCACAGAACGTCTGGGCCATCACGACCAGCGCCGGCATCATCCTGCTGGATACGCTGAACAGCACGGAAGAGGCACGCGACGTGATCGTGCCCGGCTTGAAGAAGCTGGGACTCGACCCCGCGCAGATCAAATACATCGTCGTCGGCCACGGACATCCAGGGCAGTCCGACCATACGGGAGGCGCCTTGTACCTCCAGAAAACGTACGGGGCCAAGGTGGTGATGCACCCTATTGACCGGGATCTGGTCCTGCCCACGCAACGGCCGGATCGTCCGCTGGCGACGCCGGATATGGACGCGGCCGACGGCCAGAAGCTACCGCTGGGCGATACGACGCTGACGCTGGTTCACACCCCTGGTCATACCCCAGGGACGATCGGGACCATCGTACCGGTGCGGTACCGCGGCACGCCGCACACCGTGATCGTCGTCGCGGCGACGCAGATGCCCACGCGTGGGTCGCTCCAACAGTTCGAGCATGTCTTCAACGATTTTGCGCGGCCGCAGAAGGTCGAGGCGGCGTTCAACATGCACGCGATGGGCTTGCAGGATGATTTCGGGCATCTCGAGGCTCTTCGCAAGAATCCGGCGGGTCCAAACCCGTACCTCTATGGCCCGGAGCGATTCGATCGATGGATGTCCATCATGATCGAATGCGGCAGGGCGCGGCTGGCGGCGCTGGGAAGCTGACTCGCGAATCAATTCGTTCCCGACATCACCCCATACCTCTTGCTGAAGCCATTGCGGTTATTTGTGACCGTGAAGCTCCCGTCGGTCTGTGCCGACAGCTTGATCCAATACGCCACTCCATTGTGCTGGGGTGCCGGAGGGGCTCCAGTGGCCGGCGTGAACGCAGCAACCGGCATGACCGCCGGCTGTTCGTCGACGGGATTGGCGATGAACATGCCCGGGACCGTATATTCCTGACCGCTGAGGAGCGAGAAATGCATCTGCCACAGGTCTTCAAGACCCGGGGCTGAATGGATGACGCGCATAGCGTCAGGCTGTCCGCCTTTGCGGGTACCGTTGTTCATGATCGCGACCCGGGGCCGGATGGCATGCACCAGCGCCTCTGAATTCGAGCTCGCTTGCCCATGACGTGACAGCACGAACAGGTCCACGGTCCCGATCCGATTCGTCGGACACATGAGATCGAATTCCTTGTTCCAGGTCAGGTCGCCCAGATACAGAGCTCGAAACTTCCCAAACGTGATGTGGCTCCCGACAGACTGCTCGTCTTCGGTGTTGCCAACCGGCTGCCCCGAGACCGGATTGACCACGTGGGGCTTGAACGACGCGCAATACGGATTCGGCCTGCCGGCGCCGGGCAGCGGCGCCTTGATAGCCTCCCCAGCCGAGGTCACCACACGCACGTCCAGTCCAGCAACCGGGACTCTGTCGCCAGGCTTCACGACCGTGTGCTTCACCTTGCTGTACAGCTCCGGATAGGCCTTTTGCAGGAACGCATCGATATTGGCGTTGGGCTGCACGCTCGGGCCATGGTCGATGAAGTGGCGGATTGGGATGCGGGCCGCGAGCTCGGCGAGGCCGCCGATATGATCGCCGTGGTAGTGGGTCGTGATCAGGTGATCGATCTGCGTGATACCCGCATCCCTGGCGGCGCTCAGGATACGCTCGGCGTCACGGACGGCCCCCGCCCCTCCGTTCCCGGTATCGATGAGCAACGACTCCCCGGACGGCGCGACGAACAGCGTGGCGTTGCCGCCCTCCACGTCCACCACATAGACGTCCAATGTCGTCGCGCCCCGTGTCTGCGCGAGTGCAAGAGCCCCACCCAGCACAACAGCTGCGACACATGCTATCCATCCACGCATAAACGCTTCTCCTGCGTCTCCGCCACAGTCGTTACGAGAAGAGCCTACTTCGACCCGGTAGAACGATCAATGGTGCGACTCCGAACTTGCGCGGTCAGATGCTGAGGAGAGCAATTCGATTGATCCACGATCCTCGTCGGCCGGCGTCCGAGTCGTCGGCCTTGCGCCTTCGCACGCGCCAGGCAAGCCCGAACGCGCTCCACGATCCGATCCCGCTCGAATTGAGCGATCGCACCCAGGACGGCCATCTGGAGCCTTCCAGCGGGCGTCGTGGCGTCGATCCCTTCATTGAGGGAGACGAAGGCCAGCCAAGTGTCTGGAGTTCCTCGAGGGAGTTAATGAGGTGCTTCAGGTTTCGGCCGAGCCGATCCAGTCTCCATGTCACCAACACGTCCACTCGGCGCCGCCGAGCCTCCAGCCATGAGTTTGTCGAGTGCCGGCCGGCGTTCCTGTGTCCCGCTGACGGCGTGGTCAACGCACTCAGCGATGGTCCAGCCTCGCGCCTCCGCGTAGCGGCGCAGCTCGAGCAGTTGGTTCTCGGTGGTTTGATCCGCGGTGCTGACGCGCGCATAGAGCGCGGCGGTTAGGCGTTTCTCGGTTGTCATGACGGGGACGTTACTGTGAGGGGACCATGGACACAAGCGGAGAGAGCGCGAAACAAATCAGAATATTTCGCGTGCGTGCTCGTCGTGCGAGCGAATTATGTAGCGTTCGATGTCGCCGTCGGTCGCCGCGTCGGGTACCGACTGACCGTTCCAAGTGAGCCGGCAAAGTACATCCCCTTCGCGCATGTCCAGAACATCATCGATTGCGTATAGGGCGTCCCACTCGTGTACGGTGCTATGACCTGATGCCACTGACGACAATGCGGGCAGCGGAGTTCGTCTCCGGGTTGAGGGGCGTCTGCACTCCGTTATGGGTACGTGTGGCAACGCGTTCATCATCGGGCGACCGCCTCGAGCTGCTTCTGGTCGATGACGACGGGCGCGAAGTGCGACGAGCGGGGACGAATTGAAGTTTTAGGGGTCGCCCGGCGCGCCATCACTCAAAGGTTCCACCCGGTCTGCGTGCGCAGGCCATCAGTCTTCACCGCACGCGCGGCGGCCCGTCCGATGCCTGGGATTGGTTTGCGCCACGAACTCGACGAACACGCGACAACTATCCTCACGTAGGGAGGACCCGAAATCGGTACGCAAACCCAAAGATATCTCTAGTGGCGTTCTCCTTTTTCGCGGCCCTTTCCAGCTTTCTCGTTGATATCAGCGGGCGGCTCTTGGCCCGGCGTTTGGGCCTGCCCTTCACCTTCCATGTTCGCGACCTGGTCCCTGGTCGTTCCATAGGGTTTCGAGGCTGGATTTGTGGGATCCAGCACCGGGACGTCTGTGACTTGGCTCTTTTTCACTCGTTCTCGACCGGACTTCTTATCCTTGCTGTCTGGCATATGAGCCTCCTTGAGTCACGCTGCAATGGACATGCCTTCAGGGCTGTTGAATGAATGTCGGCTTCATCATGCAATCTGACCGCCGGCTAATGCCGTCCATACCGACCGTCGAGCAACCGCCGGTGCGATGGCTGGTTCATGGTGCGCATGACCGAGTGGGGAAAGACGACTTCCGCCTGAGGCAGGAATTCGTCGAGATGAGGCCGCGCGAGCCGACCGGGTCACAATCGTCGCCGGTACGTCCAAAAAGCCTGGCTGATTACGTTGGCGCTTTACTCGACCGGACCTTGCGCACGATCCAGTCCACCGCAAGTCAGTCTGAATCCACAATCATCTTCAGCAGCTTTGCGATGCCGTTGGCAGAGAAATTGATGTTCTGCCCGGTTTGGTTCCGAAACCCCGTGTCCCTTGCGACACAGACGGAGGCCTGAGCCCAACGGCTGACCGTCTGGACCGCAGGAGCGGTCGACCAGTAGAATCCGCACACCTCCATTTGATGATGGCCCTTTCCCTGGCACGCGGCTTGGCCCGTATGCGATTACCGCCTCAATTGGTGCAGCGACATGGGCGAGGTCGGGGAACAGTTCGCACGACGCCGAGGCCTCGCCGCGCTCTCAGTCGTTGAGGTGCTGGTCGCGGTAGAAGAAGTAGTCGGCTTCGTACGGGACGAAGATCCGGCTCCCGACATCTACCGACTGCGAACACCCATTTGCCGGAGCAATCCCGCCCACCGTGTTCAGCCGGTGAATGTAGGTCGCCACCGTCAGCCTTCTGCCTCCTGTCGGCCCCCCCTCCGCTCCCACTGCTTCGAGCAGGAGCCATGGGATCGCGCCCGGCGCAACGAAGCCGGGATCCGAAGACGAGGCGATTGCCCTTGCCCATACCGCGCTCGTATCAACGGAGTGCTGCCATGTCGCGCGCAGCGTGCCGGCCTCGTCAGGATTGGGGCTGAGGAAGTGGGTCATCATCTGCCGGGCGTCGTTGTGGAACAGCGTGGCTTGCGGGCCGAACAACGTCCAGGCCAAGCTGGCGCCCGAGGGCAGGCAGATGTAGTTCTGAGTACCGAACGCGTGACCAGCCAGGAAGAGCCTGTGGCCTGCGGGTACCTGAATCGGATCGGGCACGAGTGGCGGCGTCTCCCGCTGCGCGTAAGCCTGCTGCGGCAGCGTCGAGGCAAACGCCGCAGTGAGGACCGTTACGCATGCGAACCGCAGTGTTCGAGGAGTGGTTGGACGGGCGCTGACGTTCTTCATGTCACGCTCCTTACGCTGCACAGAGACTACTTCACGTCGGTAATTCCGGCCAGACATGCTGCGGCGAGCACAATTTTCGGCAAATTTGTAGACCGTGGTGTGAAATGCCAACCCGTGCGGGTGTTGGTCGCTGCGCTGAGCACTCATCGCACGTAGCGCTGCCGTCGCGACAGGTGTTCATGACCGGCGAGTTCGCGTTTTGGCATTGATCCGCTTTGGAGGACGCTTTTCGAAAGGCACCGGAGAGAGGGCAGTCGGCCACCTGAGGCTGGTGTCGTCGTTCTCTGTCGAACTCTCGGCCCTTTGGTGGTGGGCGTCGCTGGTGGGCGCACCTTCGATTCATTCCCGTAAACATTGGGCCGACTATCCTCTGCAATCAGGTGGAGGAGAATCCGGGAGTCTGGAACTCGAGCGTTCCTGTGCTGCCTCTTGGCAGTCGTTTTGACCCTTCACGGCCTTCGCTGTGGCTTCCAAGGCACCCAGGTATAACAACCGAAGACCAAATGCGATGGCTGCGCTGGGTCACTCGGTTTGGACCGTAGGACCGGGCTGCGAGTAGAATCCGCACACCGATTCAACAATGGCGCTAGCCCCAGGCACGCGGCTCGGCCCGTATGTGATCACCGTGCCGCTCGGCGCCGGCGGGATGGGAGAGGTTTACAAGGCCACCGACACGCGCCTCGATCGAACGGTTGCCATCAAGGTCCTGCCGAGTGAGGTTGCCGGCGATTCCGATTCCCGAGCCCGTTTCGAGCGCGAGGCCCGTGCGGTCGCCGCGCTCGACCACCCCCACATCTGCGGCATCTACGACGTCGGCAACGTCGATGGCACGCACTACCTGGTCATGCCGCATCTCGAGGGCCAGACTCTGGCCGCGCGCCTCGAGAAAGGGCCGCTCCCGCTCGACCAGGCGCTGAAGATCGCCGTCGAGATCGCCGACGCGCTCGACAAGGCGCATCGCCAAGGCATCATCCATCGCGATCTCAAACCGGCCAACATCATGTTGACGAAGACCGGGTCGAAGCTGCTCGACTTCGGGCTGGCCAAGTTACGGCCGAAGGCGGGACCCATCTCGATGTCGGGGATGACACGGATGGCGACGTCGATGCCGGACACGGCGCAGGGGACGATTCTCGGGACGGTGCAGTACATGGCGCCCGAGCAGGTCGAGGGCAAGGAGGCCGACGCGCGCAGCGACATCTGGGCATTCGGAGTGGTGGTGTACGAGATAGTCACGCGCATACGGCCCTTCAGTGGTCAGACGGCGGCGAGCATCATCGGGTCGATTCTCAAGGACGATCCACCGAACGTGTCGACCCGTCAACCGGTCGCTCCGAGCGCGCTGGATGAATTGGTCAGCGTATGCCTCGCGAAGGATCCCGAGGACCGTTGGCAGTCGATGTGGGATGTCAAGCGACAGCTCGAGTGGATCGTCGAGCGCGACGGCGCGAAGGCGTCGCAGTTGAACTTGGCCAAGAGACGCAGCGTCGTGGCCATTGTGACGCCGGTCGTGGTTGCCGGAGTCGTCGGTGCGGTTGGCATGTGGCTCGTGCAATTGGGGAGGCCCGGGTCCGTGGAGACGCCGGGCCGTCCCATTGTCTTTGCGATCGACCCGCCTCCCGGACTGAGCCTCGCCGGACCGGCGGCGTCCACGTCGGTGCCGCAGTTGGCCGTCTCGCCCGACGGGCGTCACGTGGCATTCCTCGTTGCCGACTCTCAGGGGCAGTCGAACCTGTGGGTGCGCGCGATCGACGATCCGCAATCGCGCCCGCTCGCCGGCACCGAAGGCGCAGTTGATCCGTTCTGGTCCCCAGACAGCCGCCGCATCGGCTTTATCTCGCAGGGCATTCTCAAATCGACGGACGTCGGGACCGCTGGATCGCCCCAGACGATCACCAAGGCACTGGTTGATTCACGGGGAGGCGCATGGAACACCGACGGTACGATTCTGTTCTACGCTGCACGGCCCGCCTCCTTGAGCCGGGTTGCGGCCACTGGCGGTCCGGTGACCGAGTATTCTCTCGGCGACGTCATTAATGGAATGGCCCGATGGCCGGAATTTCTGCCAGACGGCGAACACCTGCTGTTTCAAGTGCGAGACGCGGACCTCGATCGACGGGGGATTTACGTTCGCTCGCTCAGCGGGAACGAGTCGGGATCGCGCCGACTCATTGGTTCCGATTGGACTGCGCACTACGGGTCGGGCTACTTGCTGTTCCTCGATGGCTCGACGCTGATGGCGCAGCCTTTCGATGCGACACGGCATGAGTTGGGAGGGACGTCCGCAGTCGTGGCGCGCGGCGTCGGAGGCTCGAGCACCGCATATGGCGCGTTCTCCGTGTCGTCTACCGGCGTGCTGGCCTACACGGGAGGTCTTTCGACTCAGAGCGAACTGCGATGGGTGGAGCGCTCGGGAGCGACTGGAGATCTTGTGGCGCCGAAAGGCGACTATGTCGATCTCAGCCTGTCGCCCGATCAGTCTCGCGTGGCGTATTCACGCGTGGATCCCCAATCACAGGCGCCGGATGTCTGGATCCTGGATCTGGCACGAGGAACATCAACGCGGATCACCTCCGAACGTCTGGTGGATGCCAGCCCGATTTGGTCACCGGGCGGAGACCAGATCATCTTCCGGTCGAATCGCACGTCTACCATTGGCGTCGAGTTGTACCTGACCGCCTCGAGTCCTGGCGGAACGACCAGGCGAATCTTCGGTCTCGATGATGCGGGACTGAATACTCCGAGCAACGTCATCCCATGTTACTGGTCGCCGGGCGGACAAGTGGTGTTCTACCAGGCCACATTCAATGCGGGTTACGGCATCTGGACCAGTTCTGTCGAGCAGAAGAACCCGAAGGCCATTTTGGACACGCAGTACAACGAACTGCAGGCAGCGATCTCTCCCGACGGCCGCTGGATGGCGTATGCCTCCGATCAGTCGGGCCGTTACGAGATCTACGTGCAGGACTTCCCAAGCGGCGCGCAGCGTACGCTGGTCTCGACCAACGGGGGAATGCAGCCGCAGTGGCGAGGCGATGGACGCGAGCTGTACTACATACAAGCGGACGGGTCGCTCATGCAGGTTGCGGTCAGGACGGGCGAGCGATTCGATGCCTCGGCGCCGACCGCACTCTTCAAGACCGCGATCCCCACGATGCTCAATCCCTACCGGATGGACTATACGCCGGCGGCAGACGGCCAACGCTTCCTGATGAAGGTTCCTGTTCAGGAGACGCCGCCGGCGATTACTGTCGTCCTGAACTGGCCCGCGCTGTTGAACAGAACGGAGACGTCGAAGTGACCTATCCGGCCCCGGACCTCACGTGAAGGGGCTGTGCGGCAGCAGATCTCAAACTTTCTACAATGGATTGTTGGGTTGCCAAGTGGCAGCCAGTCGTCTTCGCTCGACTTGGCTAACCCTGCGGCGCTACTGACGAGCAAACCCTCGACGGCCCCGGCCCCGCCCGTATAATCCACAACGGTTGTCCCTCACTCCCGGCACGCGCCTCGGCCCGTATGAAGTGACCGCCCGGATCGGCGTGGGAGGCATGGGCGAGGTGTATCGCGCGACGGACACGAAATTGAAGCGGCCCGTGGCGATCAAGGTCCTGCCCGCGTCCCTCTCCGCCGATCCCGAGCGGCTTGCCCGTTTCCAGCGCGAAGCCGAGGTCCTCGCCTCGCTGAACCACCCGAACATCGCGCACATCTACGGCTTGGAAGACGCCGACGGTGTGAAGGCCCTCGTGATGGAACTGGTCGAGGGACCGACGCTAGCGGATCGCATCACACAGGGAGCGATCCCTGTCGATGAGGCCCTGCCCATCGCCAAGCAGATCGCGGAGGCGCTCGAAGCCGCCCACGAGCAGGGCATCATCCATCGGGATCTCAAACCCGCGAACATCAAGGTCCGTCCTGACGGCACGGTGAAGGTGCTGGACTTCGGGCTGGCGAAGGCGATGGAAGCGCCGGGCGCGATGTCACCGAGCGTGTCGCAGGCACCAACGATCACGACACCGGCGATGACGGGCGTGGGCATGATCCTCGGCACGGCCGCGTACATGGCGCCGGAGCAGGCGCGCGGGAAGACCGTGGACAAGCGCGCGGACATCTGGGCGTTTGGCGCCGTCTTGTTCGAGATGCTAACGGGGAAACTGGCGTTCGGTGGCGACGACGTGTCGGAAACGCTTGCGCGCGTCATTGAGCGTGAGCCCGCGTGGGATGAGCTGCCGACTGCGGTTCCGACGCATGTCCGCCAGACGTTGCGCCTGTGTCTGCGGAAGCCGCTTCGGGAGCGCGTTCCGGACATCGGTGCCGTGCGCCTGGCACTCGAGGGCGCGTTTGAGGCGGCGGCGTTGCCGGGCGCGTCGTCCTCGGACGCCGGGTGGTGGCGACGAATGCTGCCGTATGCGATTGGGGCCGTTGCCGCAACGCTGGCGGTCGGAGTGGCCGCCTGGGGTCTCCGGCCCTCCGTCGAGCGGCCTGGAGTCAGTCGCTTCGACTACGACATCCCCGTCGGGCAGATTCTTCGCAACACCCACCGTGGGGTCATCGCGGTCGCCCGTGATGGCCGGCACATCGTCTACAACACGAATGAGGGCCTCTATCTGCGCCCCATGGACGAATTGGAGGCGCGCCTGATTCCAGGGAGCGAGGCCAGCCTGACAAATCCGTTCTTCTCGCCCGACGCACAGTCGGTCGGCTACTGGGATGCCGCCTCGGCGCGGCTCATGCGCATCGACATCGAAGGAGGAACACCGGTTGCGATTGCTCCAGCTGCCAGCCCGCATAGTGCAACCTGGACCAGAGACGGTACCGTCTTCTTCAGCCAACCAGGCCAGGGAATCTTCCGCGTGTCGGCCAATGGCGGCACACCGGAGCTCGTCACCAGGCTGAACGCCGGAGAAGAAGCCGACAGCCCCCAACTGTTACCCGACGGAGACTCCGTGTTATTCAGCGTGACCAGCGGGGTCGGGCGGACCCGCTGGGACCAGGCCGACATCGTGGCGCAGTCCATTCGAACCGGGACGCGAACACTCGTGTTGCGCGGCGGGAGTGACGCTCGTTACTTGCGGACCGGGCATCTGGTCTACGCACTCGGGAGTGCGCTGTTCGCTGTCGCGTTCGACCCGGGTCGGTTGGTGGTATCGGGCGGTGCCGTCGCCGTTGCCGAGGGGGTCATGCGCGCAAGCATTAGCGGCCAAACTTACTCATCGTCAGCGAATTATGGGGTGTCCGACGATGGCACGTTGGTCTATGTCACGGGTGGTGGATCGGCCCCGCGCCGTTCGTTGATTTGGGTCGACCGGCAGGGACACGAGGAACTCCTGGGTTCTCCCAATCGCCCCTACGTGTATCCGCGCATCTCACCCGACGGCGGGCGGGTGGTCGTTGACATACGGGACCAGCAGAACGACATCTGGGTCTGGGATCTCGGGCGCGAGACTCTGACACGCCTCACCGTGAGTCCTGAGCTCGACATGTATCCGGCCTGGACGCCCGACGGTCGGCGAGTGCTGTTCAGTACGTCGACGGGGGATGGAGGATCGGATGTGTCCTGGCAGACAGCCGATGGCGCGGGTTCGGCCGAACAGCTTACGGATGCCGGTCCCATTATCCACGTGCCGCACGCGGTGTCACCCGACGGCGCGCGGGTCGTGGTGCGGGTGGGTGCGACTCCTCCCTATGACCTAGCCGGACTCCGGCTCGCGGACGGTAACCGGATGGAGTCTCTGGTTCGCACTCCATTCAACGAACTGAATGCGGAGGTGTCGCCAGATGGCCGCTGGCTGGCCTATGAATCCGATGAGTCCGGGAAGAATGAGATTTACGTGAGACCGTTCCCGAACGTCGATGCGGGACGCTGGCAGGTTTCGCCCGGTGGCGGCACGCGGCCAGCGTGGGCGCGGAGCGGTGAGGAGTTGTTCTACCTCGCGACGGGCCTGGGGAGTTCTACGCTCATGAATGTGCGAGTCGAACGTGCGGCAACATGGACGGCCGGAACATCGACGAAGCTGTTCGAAGGGCCGTACTTCTACACCGACACGGGCGTCATAGGGCGGGGACGCACTTACGATGTCTCGCCGGATGGGCGGCGTTTCTTGATGTTGAAGGACGCGGGTGGCATTGACGACGTTCCTATGTCGCGGCTTGTCGTGGTGCAAAACTGGACCGAAGAACTGAAGCGTCTCGTGCCGGTGAACTGACGAGCCTGCTCCAAAACCCGCGCGCTACTCGCGACGCACGTCCTTCGCCTTCTTGTCCTCGCGCAAGCCGACGAACTTCGAGTGTCGCAGGTGATTGTCGCCCGTCCACTCCAGGAACTCGAACTGTCCGACGAGCACGGGCTTGAGCCATACGCACTCCGCCATCTTGGCTTTCGTCAGCCCCTGGCCCCACCGTCCGCTCTTCGCTTCTGGAAGGTTCACAAAGGGGCACTGTTCGACTTCGAGGCCCTTGAATTTCCTGAACAGAGCCGCGCGAGTGGCAGGTGTGAAGCCGTTGCGCGTCCTGGAGGCGTAGATGAGCGCGTTGTTCTCGTAGTAGCCGAAGACCAGCGCATCGAAGGTGGTGGTCCCTTGTGTGTAGCCGCCAATCACGAACTCTTGACCGCGATCGACACGCATCTTCATCCAGGCACCCGACCGTAGACCTGATTCGTATCGACTGTCCCGCCGCTTGGCGACGAGACCTTCCAGTCCATGTGATTTCACGGATTCGATAAGCACCGGTAGAGCTGCCTCGAGGGGCGCGGCATAACGGACGGGCTCAGTAAGTGTCGGCAGCACCTTCTGCTCGAGGAGCCGGCGGCGCTCGTCAAGTGATCGGTTGGTCACGTCTATTCCCGCGAGGATCATGACGTCGAACACGTAGTACACCACCGAACCAGGCGACGTCCCGAAATTCTGGAGCGTGTTGAATGACGGCCGGCCGTTCTCATCGAATGCCACGACTTCGCCGTCGATCACGGACTGGTTCGCCAGATTCGCGAGGGCTTTGACGACCGCCGGGTACCGGGTTGCGAAGTTTTTGTCGTTTCGAGACCGTAGCTGCACCTTACCGTCTCTCTTGAACGCGATCGCGCGATAGCCGTCCAGCTTCAGCTCATACATCCATCCTGGGTCGTCCGGCAGTCGATCCGTCTTGAGCAAGAGCATCGGCGGAATGAACTTCGCCTGGGCGTTCCGGGCCATGCGTGAGTCTAGTTCAGCACCCAGCTGGCAAAGTTATGTTGGACCAAGCACCACCGTCAGTCGCACGTTGGCGGAATAGGCTGACTCGCGAGGAACTGACCGCTCCACTGTTTTTGAAGATCGCTTCGGACTGTGGCCTTACTTCTCCCTCAGCCCGAAACGATCTTCCTCCCAACAAGGTGCGACCGGACGAGTTTACGAACACTTCTCGGCTGGCTCGTTTGGCGATATGCTGCGAAACTCGCAAGGCCGGGCGAGATGCGCCGATCGGTCAACTACTAGTTGGACAGTCAAGAAGTCGGCTCATTCAACGGCGGTAAGGATGGAGGTCGATTGGCAGCCCATAAAGAATCCTTAAAGACACTCCGTGTTCTCTCTGTGGCAGGGCTCGTGTACCTGTCGCTCGGCACCTCATCCGCGCAAGCGCAGACAAGGGACCCGCTGAGTCCGGTTCCCTGCCGCGATCTGAACTGGCAGTTCGCCGATCCGGCCTTTGCGGCACTTTCAGGTGCCAAGACCTATTTCGGGCGTTACGAGGGCGGTACCTATCGCATCGAAGTGCCCGATAACTGGAATGGCGAGCTCATTCTGTGGGCGCATGGCGCCCGCAGCGATGTCGGGCCCCAGGGTCACATGGTTCAGAACGAGATGCCGGGGTCCACTGGCGGTTCCGCCCGCCTTCGGGAGCACTGGATTCGTGCTGGATTTGCCTGGGCGGCATCAACGTACCGCTGCAACGGCGCCGGCCCGGGCCTCGGTTTGCTCGATACGCTGCGGCTGCGCGAGGTGTTTGCCAGAGAGCATCCAAGTCGTGCTCCGAGCCGTCTGTACCTCGTTGGATCATCTCTGGGAGGAGGCGTCGTGCTGCGGGCCATGCACCTGCTGCCCACGACATTCGCCGCAGGCTTGGCGATGTGTCCAGTCGTCGCGCCTGCACGCTGGGACTTTGCCGTCGCGGTAGCCGCGGCTGCGGAAGCCATCAGCGGCATGCCGATTCACGAGACCACTTCAGACGCGGATCGTACCGCCGCTTTGAGAACCGTGCTGGGCACACCGAAGAACTACACAACGAAGGGGCGGCAACTGGCGAGCGTGCAGATTGAATTGAGTGGAGGGCCACGCCCGTTCGCAATGGAGGGTTTAGAGGCGAGCTACGAGGCCAATATCATTGCCGCCCTAAACCAGCGCGGGGGAGCCGAGATCCGCGCTGCGACGAATCGCGACACGCGCTACGCCCTCGATGAACGCTTCGGGCTCACTGCGGAAGCACTGAACTCGCAGGTCCGGCGCATCGCGGCGGACGACACACTTCGCGGGTCTGCCAGTTCGTTCTTGGAGGCGAGTGCATTGACTGGCGAGATCCAGCGCCCCGTGATGACACTCCACGGGACTGGAGACCTGCAGGTGCCAATCTCCAGTCAGCGTACGTTGCGAGAGATCGTAGTCCGCGCTGGCAAGGGCGATCTGCTTGTGCAGCGGATCATGCGTATCCCGGGTCACTGCCGCTACAGCGACGAGGAGCAGATCCAAGCATTCGACGACTTGGTGGCATGGGTAAAGGACGGCAAGCGCCCCGAGGGTGATGACGTGATGGGCGACCTGCGAGACGCCGGACGGAAGTTCACCAATCCACTGCGGCCCGGTGACCCTGGGACTCTCAGCGTAGGGCGACCCTGAACGGCGTTACTCGGTCCAGCAACCTGCGCCCCGCGATATGCGCCGTCCCGGAGACGTGTTATGCAGACCGGTCTAATCAGCCCTCGCCAGAGCTTTTCGCATCAACAAGCACCCGTCCCCGCGGCACTGTCAGACACTCCCGGTAGTGTGTTTTGGCGTTATGCTGCGAGCCTCGCTGGTTCGGCCGAGATATGCCGGTCGACCTACTACTAGTTAGGCAGCAAACAACTCGAATCAGCAGGACGACGGACATGCGAATTGCTCTCACTCTTCTGGTTCTGGTGCTGACGGGAGTCTCAGCAGCAGCCCAGTCGGTTGCGGACTCGGTCGTCGGCCGTCTGGTTGCATCTCAGGGCTTTACAGACGCGGCTTCCTTCCTGGAGCAGGATCACCCACGTCTCGTGCGCGAGCTCGTCACGTTGACGGAGATTCCGGCTCCGCCATTCAAAGAGCAGCGGCGGGCCGCTGTGTTCCTTCAGATGTTGCGTGACCACGGTCTCACCGACGTCGAATTGGACGCGGAGGGCAACGCCATGGGCGTTCGCAAGGGTGCCGGCAGTGGACCCATGCTTGCCGTGGCGGCGCACCTCGATACTGTGTTCCCCGAAGGAACCGACGTCAGGGTTAGACGCGAGGGCACGAAGTTGATGGCTCCAGGAGTCTCCGATGATACGCAGGGACTGGCCCTTATGCTGTCTCTGATTCGGTCCATGACCGCATCCGGTTTGCAAGTGCCGAGTGACGTTCTGTTTGTCGGCACCGTCGGCGAAGAAAGTGATGGCGATTTGCGAGGGGTGAAATACCTGTTTTCCAAGGGACGGTACAAGGATCGAATCACTCAATTCATCTCGCTCGACTTCTACGCCTCCACGGAGTGGCCGATCGTCAACGGTGCGCTCGGTGTGAAACGCTATCGCGTCACATTCCGTGGCCCTGGCGGTCATAGCTATAACGCCTTCGGTCTTGTCAATCCGGCCATGGCAATGGCGAACGCGATGACTCGCCTCGGACGGGTGACGGTTCCGGACAGACCGAAGACGACCTTCAACGTTGGCGTGGTTGGAGGAGGCACCTCGGTTAACTCCATTCCTGCCGAGAGCTTCATGGACGTCGATTTACGATCGGAGTCTTCGGCGGAGCTGGCACGGGTGGACGGAGTTCTCAAGGAGCTGATTCGAGAGGCGGTAGACGAGGAGAATCAGACGAGGTCTACTCTTCGAGGCCGGGTTGAAGCAGACGTTCGTTTGACCGGTGATCGTCCGTCTGGAGTCGTACCCCTGACCGACGCGCTTGTCCAGGTGGCCGCAGCAGCGGCGACTCGTTTTGGCTTCACTCCCACGTACGGCTTCCAGAGTACTGACGCGAACATTCCCATAAGCATGGGCGTCTCAGCTATTACGATAGCGAGCAACATCGGTGGTGACGTCCATGCCCTAGGGGAGTGGACCGATGTCGAGCTGCAAACGAGTATGCGGGTGGCCAGAACTGCGTTGACGACCATCTTGGCAGCCGCCGGTGTGAGATAAGTCGACAATTGGAAGGCTGCCTAACACCCAAATGGAGCCGACGCCCTGGGCCCGCTCGCGCGTGCCTGCGGGCGCGGCTCATTTGGAACGTTAGGCCGCTGTGCATTGAACGTCAGCCCGCTGCTGAAGCGTCAACTGGTCGCCCTGACGTGAACGAAGACGAATCATGAGGAGCCTTTTACTTGCTCTTGTCCTTCTGGCAGGCTGCAGCCAGAGCCCGATCGCGCTCCGTGACATGGGGTCATTCCACATCGGAGGCCGCGAGGTCGAGATCTCCGGTAAGCCGGTCAAGGAGGTCGTGTTCGCCGCTGGTGGCGTGCCCGCAACTATCGACCCCAACGGAAAGTACCTGGTCGAGGCGATGTACGTGCAGTATTTTCTGCCCGTCGACCGCCGTGGCACCGTGCCGCTGCTTCTGTGGCACGGTGGCGGCCTCACCGGTGTGACCTACGAGACCAAGCCCGACGGTGGAGAGGGGTGGCTAACTTGGTTCCTGAAGAAAGGGTGGGACATCTACAACTCTGACGCCGTGGAGCGCGGTCGCGCCGGTTGGGCGACGTATCCAGACATCTTCACAACCGAGCCCGTGTTCCTGCCGACTGCCAATCCCTGGGAACGCTTCCGCATTGGGCCTGGTCCCGGAAGCTACGCCACGCGCCGGACGAATCCCGGCACGCAGTTTCCAGTCGAGCACTACGTAGAGTTCATGAAACAGAACGTTCCGCGCTGGACAAGCAATGATACGCCGACCATTGCTGCTTACACCGAGCTAGTTGATAAGGTCTGCCCGTGCGTGGTCTTGTTTCATTCGCAAGCGGGGCAGTTCGGTTACAAAGTGGCGCAGGCCCGACCGGAGAAGTTCAAGGCCCTTATCGCGGTGGAACCGGCGGCGTTTGGCGATGTTGACCAGGCGGCTCGGCTGGCGGCAATCCCAACGCTTGTGTTGTATGGCGATTTCATCGAGCAAGACACCCGCTGGCCGACGATTCGGCGCAACGGCGTTGCCTTCGCCGACGCGGTGAACAAAGCTGGCGGCAAGGTCGAAGTCATCGACCTGCCGAAGGTTGGGATCAAGGGCAACTCGCACATGATCATGATGGACAAGAATAGCAGCGAGGTTGCCGCGTACATCCATGCGTGGCTCGAAAGACAAGGGCTCTTCCGATGAGAAAGGGTTGAATCGAAGGGTTGAATCTGGGCTTGTCGGAGTGGCGGCCTGACACGGCGTGCAGCCGACGGCGACCGATTAGAATGCGCCGCGACTGATGTCTGACGTTGAGGCCCCGCTCGCCGCGCCGGCAACTAAAGCGCTAACCACTGCGCTAACCATTGACGGCGGTTTCGGGCGGATCTGGGCGGAGCAGGGCAGCCGAAACGCTGAATGAATGTGTGGAGCGTGGCCTGAATTTGCAGTCTGCAGAGGTCTGCAAGAACTCCATCTCCAGTTCAAATCCGGACGGCGCGTCCATCTTCTTTTAGTTTTCCCTGGCGATTTAACAACTCAACACCTCGACATCGGGTGATGTTGGGTCATGGAGTAGCTAATGGGTAGCTGGGGGACGAGGAGCCGACCGGACCTGGGAGTACCGGGCTGCGCGTTCTACACCAGTGAACTGAAGCACTGCGGCGTGCACCTCTGGTCCAATGGTCTCTTGTGGTGTTCGCGGGAGGTCCGAAGGCCAACGGTGCGCGAAGGCTTTTCTGTGAGATGCAACGAGAAATGGCTCGCAGGATGTTTCCTGCGAGCCCATCAAATCATGTGGTGCTGGGGACTATGTCGAATCGGACTACGAGCCGGTCTTCACCGCGAGGATCTTGATGACTGGCGTCATTCGATACCGCCCGTTGCCGGTCTGGTTCACTGACTGGCCGCCGTCGAAGTCCAGCTCGATCGTCGTCGTGCCGTTCGACGTCAGCGCGAACGGATGAATGAGCTTCACCTCACCCGACGGGATCTCCAGCGTCTCGGACCTTGATCCTCCGGGAGCCGCCAGGCTCGCCGCGCATGCCGGTTCGGGGGTGGCCGTGCCGCCGAAGTAGATCTGCGCGCTGTCGACAACCAGGCGAATTTGGGTGTACTGGCCCGCGTCAAGGGAAGCAGCACCAAGGAGGTCGAACGGACCGTCGAGCTTCTTCAGGTTACACGTGCGCGTGGTCGCGGCTGGACTGCCTGCGAAGGGCACCGTGAGCCATCCGCCCGCGCCGTCCTCCCGATGTGCTTTCACTTCGGTGAAGGTCACGTGCAGCGCGCTGGCGTCGTCGAACGGTGCATCCGTGATCATGAGCCGCAGGTTCCCGGACCTTGAGGGGTCGGTTGGTGATCCGCTGCAAGCGAGCGCAGACAGCGACAATCCAACGGCAATCGTGAGGGCAGCACTTATGTGCATGAGATCTTGATC
This sequence comes from uncultured Acidobacteriota bacterium, assembly GCA_963827515.1. Taxonomy (GTDB): domain Bacteria; phylum Acidobacteriota; class Vicinamibacteria; order Vicinamibacterales; family UBA2999; genus JABFSA01. Next base: position 642,718 of record CAWHBF010000025.1, read on the forward strand.
CTCCACTCGTGTAACTAGCAAGAGGCAGACCAGTTCGCCAAGAGAACTCGAACTGTTGTTCGGGCAGTGCCTTACAGGGATCTACACCCGCGGCGACGAAGGCGAACAGGTTCATCTTCAGTAGTTAATTCCGTTTTGGGGGCCCGGCGGGGACGATTGAACGTGGCAGGGCTGCACGTTTTTTCGCGCCTCGCTTTCAGGGACCCTGCCTACTACAGCGTCGCGACCCCGGAAACCTCGTCGATGATTTCCTTCCTGACGCAGTTGACCGCGTGGGAGTAAATCTCACGCAACGACCGAACCTGCAGAAGCGCGGTCGCCGTCGCCGGGTCCACTGCCTGCGCCCGAGCCTCGCAGCTGTCATCTGGTCTGCGTCAACGAACGGCTCCAGCTTCTGCGAACCGTCAGGACGTATTGCCGACAACGTCATCGGAGCCGTTTCAATGGCAGCAAACGTCGTGGGGTCCGTAGTGGTCCGGTAGCCATCCAGCTTCAGCTCATACGTCCACCCTGGGTCGTCCGGCAGTCGATCCGCTTTGAGCAACAGCATCGGCGGAATGAACTTCGCCTGAACGATCCGGGCCATGCGTGAGTCTAGTTCAGCACCGAGCGTGTCACCGTCGGGTTGGACCGAACACGCCCGTTCAACAGAGTCTCGGGAAGTGTCACGAACGTCTCAACGATTTGCTGATCGTGGTGGAGGCGCGCTGCTAAATTTCGGCCGAACAGAACGAACGATCTTTGCGTTATTCCAACCGGGCTCTAGACTCGCTCCCTGCTTTACCACTCGGTCCTGTTGTTTCGTTCGGTATTCGCGTGACTCGCATCCTACTCGCGACGCGGGGCCGAACCGATAAAGTGGACGCAGAGGCTTGTCCTCCTGTCCCCTGCTAGACATCGTTAACGGGCAGATTCGGGCTCAATACTGGGAGCCTGCCGGGTCCAACCGACTCATGCCCATCGGTCGACTTACCCAGTAGACGCGCAGGTAAGCATGCGACACGCGTTGATGTGCTTGGTGTTGTTCGTAGGGCCCCACGAGGTAGGTTGGTCGCAACAAGCGATACCGCCCAACGGCACCTTGACTGTCGCATATCGACAGATGGAGCAAGGCAAGCTATCGGAGTCGGTGCATCAGGTCGAGCTGTCCTGTTGGGACGGAAGGTGCAGCCTATCGAGTCTGACACTGAACCAGTGCCTGCCATCGTCGGATGGTCCGGCCTTTTTCCCGAAGGTTCAGCGTTCATCCACCGAGGAAGGCGATCTCATTGTTCGAGTTATCGAAGCAGGAACGCTGGAAGCCGAAGAGTCCATGGACGGTGCGCGCTTCCTGTACCGGTTCAGCTATCAGGAGCGCAATGACTCAACTCTTGCGAAGCTGGTTCAGCTTTCGTCGGCGCGATTTTTTACTGGCGTGACGGGATTTAGCGGGAGCGTGATCAAGAACTCTGACGTGTTGGGCAAAATCATCTCGTGGGACATGAGCCCCCTCAAAGGTGCATTCGCCTTCGTAGAGGCCAAGTGCAAATTCATGCTCAACGGTGTGCCCGAATAGGGCCACAAGATGTCAATCGCATCCGATGGCCAGATCTGACAGTGGTATAAGACCCATGAAGAGGCGCCCCGCTCTGATGGCCCTGGTCCTAGTCTTGGCAGGCTGCGTTGAAGTCCGAACCCGGCGTGGGAGAACCGTTACCAGTCGGCGGGCACGTGGCAGAACATCCAACTGGCGGCCATCGGACGGACGCGTGGCGTCGGCGACACGTCCGCCGATCCCAATCGGCAGTACGAAGGCATGCGGATCGCGGAGGCGGCGAAGAAGGCCGGGAAGGATCCGTTCGACTTCGTCTTCGACCTGCTGGTCGAGACGCGCGGCAGCGTCAGCTGCGTCTACTTCATCATGTCCGAAGACGACCTGAAGCTGGCGATGGTGCAGCCCTAGGTCGCCATCGGCTCGGATGGGTTCGCGCTCGCCACTGAGGGTCCGCTGCGCGCCGGTGTGCCGCATCCGCGCAACTTCGGCACGTTCCCGCGCGTCCTCGGCCGCTACGTGCGCGAGGAGAAAGTCCTCCCGCTCGCCGAGGCGATTCGTAAGATGACATCGCTGCCGGCGAGCATCCTTGGTCTCGCCGATCGCGGGACGATCGCTCCCGGCCAGGCCGCCGACCTCGTGCTCTTCGATCCGGCGACGGTGGCGGACCGCGCCACCTTCGAGAATCCTTTCCAGTATCCTGTCGGCATCGACACGGTGATCGTCAACGGGCAGGTCGTGCTGGACGAAGGCAAGGGCACGGACGCGAAACCGGGCAAGGTCTTCCGCGGATTCAATCGGCGAGGCCGTTGACCAACCGCCGCGCCGACAGCCGTCGCCAGACAAAGGACCGAGGACAGTGAAAACTCCGCGCAAGTCGAAACAGATGTTCGAGAAGGCGAAGACGCTTTTTCCGGGCGGCGTGGACTCGCCAGTGCGTGCCTTCGCCGCCGTCGGCGGCTCGCCGCACTTCATCGCCCGCGCCGCGGGAGCGCGCATGCGATTGCTCACCCTGCTTGCACTCCTCCTCCCCTTGATGGCCGCCTGCGGATCGGCTCCTCAGAACGAGAATCCGCCTCAGGATGAAGCACCCCACACTTCGCGCACGTCGTACGTGGTGGAGCGGGAGGGTGTGACTACTGAAGTGATCGGGGAAGGCAGCGGCCCGCTCGTCATCTTGCTGTCGTCGCTTGGCCGGGATGTGCTCGAGTTCGACCCGCTGGCCGAACGAATCACCGCCGCCGGCTTCCGTGTCGTCCGCCCGCAGCCGCGAGGGTTCGGAAAGAGCGTCGGCCCGATGGAGGGCCTGACGCTGCACGACTTCGCCAAGGATGTCGCCGCCGTGATCGAGCGTGACGGGGGCGGCACGGCCATCATGGTCGGACACGCATACGGTCACTTCGTGGCGAAAATGACCGCCGTCGACTTTCCGCACCTCGTTCGTGGAGTGGCGCTGGTCGCGGCCAGCCAGAAAGCCATCAGCGAGGAGGTGCGGCGCTGGAACGCCATCGGGTCCGACCCGACGCGTCCGATCGAAGAGCGCCGCAAGTACATCCAGATGGTGTTCTTCGCGCCCGGAAACGATCCAACGCCCTATCTGACGGGCTTCAGCCCGGAGGTCCGCCGGATGCAAGACGCGGCGCGCATCGGCACACCCCAGGCGGAATACTGGGCGGCTGGAACGGCGCCGCTGCTGGATCTGCAGGCGGCCCACGACCCGTATCGGCCGCGATCGACGGTTGATGAGCTCGTCAACGAATTCGGTCCTGAACGCGTCACGGTTGTCGTGATTCCAGATTCGTCGCACGCCGTTCCGATCGAGCAGCCGGCGGCGGTTGCCGATGCAATCGTGGCGTGGGCGAGAAAGCTGCCCTGAAAGTAGTGTTTAGTAGGACGGCGCGGAGACTCCACTGCAGCGCCCTGCAGGTGCAGCCCTTGCGACAATCCAGTGTTTTGAGCACGCTACTCGGACGGGGGCAATCACCTGGGCTGGGGTTTGAGAAATCCACAGCCAGGTCGCTCAATACCACGGCGTTTGTTGGGCGCTAGGATCGAGTCCCCTCCGGGCAGGAGCTGCGCCGTATACCTTGCTCACGTCGCTGGTGACGCGGCTATGGCGCCACCTGCGCTTACGCCGCGGGCGCCTGGCCCGCGCCCGTCCTACGGAGAGGGTTTGGTGACATCTGAAATGAACTTCTGATATTCGCGTGCCTCCGCAGGCGAACAGATCATTTCTCGGAAATCGGTGTCGGAGGACAGTAACCGCAGGGGCATCCGGTCACGGCCCAGCCATGGCTTCGTATACGCCTTTGGATCGTCAATCGTGACGGTCAATTCCAGGGTGTCGTACGCCACACGGCGGTATCGTTCCTCCACGCGCAGTTCGTTGCTGTGAGGGTTGCCGGCGTTGTCGAGCCACGTCTGTTCGTCCATGCCGGTGGTCTGCACGACGAACGTGCGCTCGTCCTCCCACTTCCCGACCGAATACCCGTACCACCGCGGGTCCGGGTCCTGCGGAAGCGCTCGTCCGTCAGTCCAGATCGTGCGCCATCGCTGCTCGAACATGTACAACATCAACACTTTGTTGGACATCTGGATGGCCTGAAACGGGCGCAACTCGTACAAGAGGTTGCGCGGGAACCCGGCCGGAGCGCACAGAATCGACAGCGGGTCATTGATCTCGGGGAGTGGAGCCATCCTGGGACCGTTGCCCGGGCGGTGGGACTGGTTCACCTGCTCTCCCCAGGCCGTCAACGGCGGGGTCTTGTGCCCCGGCCCCGAGATCCCCGCGTTCCCGCCATCCCAAATCCCCGACAGGTCATACCGGGGAACCGGCGGCGGGTCGTTCGTCGTCCAGGTGAATCCCAAGTTGTTCCATGGTTGTGTCTGCGCAAGCGGAATCGCCGACGACGCGATCGCTGCAACGGCGGCGAACATCGTGACGATGAGGCGCTGAGGCATGTGCATCTCCCGCGGGGAACGACGCGGTCCTCGCGTCAATTATCGGGCCGGTGGCGGTGTACTCGCCGGTGCCGGCGCGATCGCGACCAATGTCTGCCCGTTAGCGAGGACGACCGATTTGATACGTCCGACAGGCGCGCCGCCCTTGAGCGGTTCAACGATCACGGTCACGGAGTCCCCCGGCTTGAAGGACGTGCGCGCAAAGCCGCGCCGGCTCATATCCGTCGGGTTCTGGGTCTCCACCTGCCAGGTCCTGACGGTGCCGCTCTCATCCTTCACGTCGAACTTGAGAAAGCAGTGCGGGTTGGACCATGTCCAGTCTGTCACCGTCCCTTTCAGCGTGAGCTCGCTCCCCGTGTCGAAGCTTGCGGCGCCGTGATGAGCGACGAGCGGCACCGACAGTACCAGGGTCGCCGCAGCGATGAGAAAATCATGGCACAGCCTGTTCACCGAAACCTCCACACCAGACGATAGGCGATATTAGAGGGTTTCCGCCGTTGACGGAAGGCCCCTAAGGGCCCGATCAGAAACAATCTGATCTCGCCGGGTCGGTCGAAACGTGGCTCCGCATCCAGGGCAGAAACGCGTCCCGTTAACGCCCTGTAACGCGTTTGAGTGCCCATTGTGGCCGAGAACGGCCCCTCACCCTGCCCTCACCCTGCCCTCCGCTTCCACCCCGGCCCAAGGCGGTTCGCCGGGAGATCGACGACGAATTTCCTACTACCGGCCGCTCGCTGGCGAGAGTGGTGTGGGCAAGGAGCTTGCGGCGCGTGCGGTCCACCAGCTTGGTCCCAGGCGCGAACGTCGGTGTTCTGTGACGTGAACTGTGCCGCGCTTCCGGACGAGCTGCTCGAGTCCGAGCTCTTCGGCCATGCGCGCGGCGCCTTTACGGGCGCGGTGACGGACAAGCCCGGGCTGTTCGAGGAGGCGCACGGCGGCACGTTGTTTCTCGACGAGGTGGCGGACCTCTCGCTCCGAGGTCAGCCCAAACTACTCCGGGTGATCCAGCAGCACGAGGTACGGCGGGTCGGTGAGACGTTCAGCCGAAAGGTTGATGTGAGGTTGGTGACAGCCGCGAACCGCGACATGCGGACTGAGGTGGCGGCCAATCGTCCGAGAGCTCCAGAACGTGATGGCGGCGCTCGCGGTGGCTGCGCTGGGTCGTGGCAGTGTGCGGACGTCCTTGTTGCCGGCGGCCATCACGGGCGCCGCGCGCGTGACGTCCTGTCGTCTGGCGGATGCGCGCGCTGAGTTCGAGCGCCGATGTGTCGAGGTGGCGCTAGCGCGGGCGGGTGGCAGTCGAACCCGTGCGGCGACGGCACTCGGTCTGTCGCGACAGGGACTGCTCAAGACGATGGCACGGCTGGGCCTCGAGGCGCCTACCGCGGGGAGCGACGCGTCGTAGAGACACATTGGTTTCCGGAGGCGTCGCTGATTGCCGTCGCACAAGGCTCGGGCAGGCGCGCCATCGCGCAGTTGAGCGACGCCGAGGGTGTCGAAGGTCACACGGGAGATCTAGGAAGCGGTCGCATGCTGTCACTGGGTCGATGATTTCTGTACGTCCGATTCGACGCAGCTCCCGCCGCGACAGCGGTCGTTGTCATCGCATACGAATTCGAGGATCTTCCAGGTCGGTTTGATCTGCATCTGCACTATTCCACACGCGCTTGGCACGTCGAGGGTGCGTAGAATCGGGCATTCGGGACATCGTATCCGCCTTTCGGAACGTGTCCACGGGATCGGATCAAACGCAGGAGTTCCTATCAAGGCGGCAACACTCAGCGCTCGCAGGCAACTAACAGCTTCGACCGTAGGCTCATGGAAGAAATCGCACGGTTGAAATAGGCATCGAGGTTAGGGACAAGTCGCCTGCGACATCGAACGCGTCAAGGAGCAGCTTGCCGACGGCGCGTGACTCCGGGGGGACACCTCCCCGGAATGGCCGGTGCGGGTTCGCGGGTTGCCCGACAGCGACCTGCAGCAGCACTTTCAAGAGTGTTCCAGGAGTTCGTGCGCCCGGTGCACATCGACGCCACTCGATTGTGGGAATTTTACGTCGGCCTGCGCCACACCGGAATTCAGCGACTAAAGCCACTTGTTGAGCAGATTGTCGAAGTTCCGGCGAGCCTAAAAAGCGAGTCCTCGTAAAGACAACTCTCTAAATATCGCCTAACGCGACACCACTGGACCAGCGCGAGGCAGTGGCAAGGTAATTGCTATCGGCCTGCACAACAGACTCCAAACGGCATGGTTCGGAGTTGCGATTACGACATGGGCCGTATTCGACGTCGGCGACATCCCGCTGACAACTCATCCCACTAGGACCTATGGCATGAAGATCATCAAGCGAACTGGTCGGTATGCCCTTGTCGCTGCGTCTCTGATGCTCTGTGCTTGTGACCAAGTTCGCGGATTGTCGTCAAGAACGGAAGACAAGGATGCGCGGTACGACCTCGAGCGCGATGACCAAGGCCGAATCGTTCGGCTGGACAAGGTTACTGGTGAAGTGACGATTGTGAAGGGTGAAGCGCTCAGTGGAGCCACACCCGCAAAGGAGACGGCGCGACCAAGCTTTGAACGGCCTGCCCTGCGTTCCCTACCAATCGTGTCGCTCCAACGGGAGGATGAGGAGCGTATCCCGTCAGGCATCAGCGAAAGGGCGCTGATTCCGACGGACGTGTCCACAGTGAGTGTCCCAGCGTCCGTTCCTCCTGTCACGCCGCTCCTGGCCGCCGGAGCGCGAGTGTTTCTCGTTCGCCCGTCGGCTGTTTTCCTCACCGCAAGGGAGAATCAAACGCCCTTAGAGGTGCTGGGTCCTGGTACCGTTGGTAGGGTTCTGAGGACGGAAGGGGACTGGTACTTCATCGAGTTCCAGAGTCCCAGATGGGGGCGACGCGTGGGATTTCTGAAGGCCACCGCGGTTGATCACCGCGAGCAGCCCATGGACCTCTCGGTGTCTGAGGCAACGCTTACTCCCATTGATCTATCAGTACCGGACTCAGCGCTGACACCGCAGGACCTGTCGGTGCCTGAGCCCTGACACCACCCGCCATAACCGCTGCAGTTTCTTTTTTAGACAAGGGATTACGTCATGAGAGTGATCGTGCGCATCGTTGCGCTGGTAGTGCTTGCCTTGGGTACGACGCATCTGGCGCAAGCTCAGGCCGTACGTTTGGTTGACCGTGCCCTGGTGATTGCAGATGCTCCGATTCTGCTCGAGCCGTCAGCTACCACACCTCTGCGTATAGCGGCAGTTGGCACCAGTCTGATTGCGTTCGAGGAACAGGGTGGCTGGCTGCGTGTGCAGTTCCAGGATCCCCAGTTCGGATTGCGCACGGGATACATCGCCACACGCTTCGTTCGGATTGAACGAGCCGCACAACGACCGACCGATCTCTCAGTGACCCAGCCGGTCGGTGCTGGTCCTGCGGCATCCCAGAACCCCGTGGTGGCGGCGGTAAGGCCACCGCTCGTTCGCAACGGCTTTTGGTTCAGCGCCGGGTTGGGCTACGGCACGCTGGGCTGCGAGACGTGTTTCGGTGAACGTGTCCACGGTGGCAGCGGTGGACTCTCCATGGGCGGAACGGTCAGCGACAGGGTCTTGCTCGGGGGCGGCACCACGGGCTGGGCGAGGTCCGAGGATGGCGTGTTAGTCAGTGCCTCGACCCTCGATTTTCGAGTGCGGTTCTATCCCGTTAGGACCTCTGGTTTCTTCATGAACGGCGGTCTCGGCCTAGGCTCGATCAGCCTTGCTTCAGGAGGAACCACAATTAGCGAAACTGGGGTTGGACTGATGTTGGGCCTAGGGTGGGACGTGCGAGTAGGACGGAACATCAGCCTGACGCCTTTCTGGAACGGTTCAGCCATTAGCACCGATATCGCAGACGTAAATTTCGGCCAAGTCGGGCTCGGATTCACAATTCATTGAGGGCCATCACAGGTGCACCCTCCGAGCCGTCCGACCGGTCTCCCGCCAACATTCGTGCGGCGTGCTCGGGGTCGGGCTCCCCGAGCGCGCGTAAGGCACCCTGACGATCAGTTTCGCGATGTGATGTCGGAGGGCTGCGGCGCGTTCGAGATCGCGGGTGGCGGGCACCAAAAACGGCGCTGGCGATCGTCTCGAAATACCGGAGCTGACGTTCCCCTTTGAAAGAGGGGAGTGGGGCGCGTCCCGCGAGCGACGGTTCTGCGCCACGAAAATAGTACGCGGCCATGACCCCTGGCCGAGACAACACAATACGGACATGGCGAACCGACACCTGGCGCGGGGATTCTTGAGAAGACCTGAACGGCTCCTCTGAGTGTGCTTCAACCCTCTTATGGCCTTGCGACGCAGCGCCGGTGTACGAACGCAGCGTGGGGTAGTTAATCCCTAGTTGATCTGAGATACGTTTTGTACCGAGTTTGGTCGAAATAGTAGCGTTGCATCGCTGGCCGGTACGCATCCATGACTCTGGTGTTCGTACCGAACGCCGGTTCGTCGGCGGGTGCAAATAGCGACTCGTACTTCTGCTCTTTCGTTTGTTCTGCGAGGTACGTTTTTGCGCTGCTAATCAACTCGGATCGCGTCAGCAGGTCCAACAGCATCATCGCCTGTGCCTTGGCTCCGGCGGTTGTGCCCTTATGCGCGATAGGCGTGGCCATTGCGATAGCGTTGGCCCAGTGGTGTCCGGGGAGATTCGGAATATTAGCGGGGTACCGCAGAAGGATGGTGGGCAGGGCCCAGGACACGTCACCGATGTCGTCTGAGGCACCTCCAGTGTTCTGATCGAGTGGAACATTCGGCTGAAGATCGCGGGGCTTCGTTTCGAGTCCGATCTGCGGTTGGTTCAGTTCCTTCTGAATGGCTCTTGCGAGCGCAACGTCCTTCTCATCCCACGTAGGCATTCCGGCGGCGAGAATGTTTTGGTGCATCGCCTCCGCCATTGGTTTGTTGAAATGCTGCGGCCATGCCGCGCCCACGAGTCTACTGGTCACGCTCGTGTCGGTCATCATCGCTGCACCCTGCGCAATCTTGTCGGCGATCCCTCGTAGTTCCTTCATATGTGGAATGTCGAGCTCCCGCAGGAAATACCACGTTGTTGCCTTCTCGGGCACCACGTTGGGCTGGTCACCTCCCGAGGTGATTACGTTGTGTGACCGCTGGGACGGGCGCAGATGTTCGCGGCGAAAGTTCCAGCCAACGTCCATCAGTTCGACGGCATCCAATGCGCTGCGTCCCTGCCATGGCGCGAAGGCGGCATGTGCTGCCGAGCCTCGAAACTGGTACTGAATACTGATCACGCCGCTTGAGGTGGGAGGCCCACCCCACGAGGTGCGAAAGAAGTTACTGACATGGGTGAACAACGCTACGTCCACGTCCTTGAACACACCGGCCCGTATGAGGAACGCTTTGCCGCCGCCGAGTTCTTCAGCGACACCCGGCCAGAGTACGAGCGTTCCGGGTAGCCCCTCACGTTCCATGATCGTTTTCACCGCCAACGCCGCTGTTATATTCAGTGGCACGCCGGAGTTATGGCCCTCTCCGTGTCCTGGCGCCCCTTCGATCAATGGCGCGCGAAACGCCACCCCTGGCTTTTGGGACGCCTGAGGAATGGCATCGATGTCGGAGCCCAACGCGATCACCGGTCGGCCTGAGCCCCACCGCGCGACCCATCCTGTCGGTAAGCCGCCCACGCCTCGCTGAACGGCAAAACCGTTCTGTTCGAGGATCTCGGTCAGGGTACTTAGACGTTTCGATTTCTAAGTATCCGAGTTCACCGAAGCTGAACACCGTGTCGATCATCTGCTGGGTGAAATCGTACCGGCCCTCCACGTCCTTCGTGACCGCTTCCTTGAGCGCCGCGAGTCTGGCGTTACCCTGTTGGGCGCTCGTCAAGGTTCCCGAGCAGATGAGAGACAAACACAGTCCTGCAGCGGGAATCCAGCGGTACGTCATAGCCAGCCTTTCGAAAAGCGATGGTTCGGCGAATTATAGGGCACGGTGGAAGCCCTCCCGGTATGCGTGCTGTTCGCTTTCAAACTCTGGCGCATTATCCGCGATACACATCCTTCGCGCTTGCGGAGGGACCGCTGAATACCGTCGCACAAGGCTCGGGCAGGCCGCCATGGCGCAGCTGAGCGACGCCGAGGGTTGTCGAAGGTCACATGGGAGATCTAGGAAACGGCCCCCATGATGTCACTGTGTCGATGATTTCTGTACGTCCGATTCGACGCAGTTCCCGCCGCGACAGCGGTCGTTGTCGTCGCATACGAATTCGAGGATCTTCCAGGTCGGTTTGATCTGCATCTGCCACTTTTCCACCCAGGGCGCCTGGAAGATCGCGGGGTCGTCGATGGTCACGTCGTAGGACGCGTTGGTGCTGTCCGTGTATCGGATGCGCTCAACGACATGGATCTGGTCGCTGTGCCATCGCGATCCGCCGTCCTCCGGGTGGTACGCGTCGAGCAGCCATTCGTTGAGGCCGATCGTGTCGATCACGAGCGTGTCCTCTTCCCACCAGGCAATGGAATCACCCATGTAGGTCGGTTCGTCCACCGGCGCATGCGCGCGGTTTGGAGGTCCGAAAGGAATGACTCGAAAGAAATGCATGTATTCGTACAGAACGACCAACTGGTCAGCTGTCTGAATCCACTGCTGCGCGTACGGGGAAGGAATCTGTCGCGTCAGCCCGTTCGGCAAACAGACCGCCGTAGGGTCGTCGAGACGAACGTTCCCTGTGTACGGTCTGTTCAACAGGGCCTGGCCGCCGGGTTTGAACGGCGTCATGTTGCTCTCGGTATACCGTCTGACCGTCGCATTGTCCGTCGGTTTGCCGGTGTGCGCGAAGCCAGGTCCGGCCCAGACGCCCGTAAAGTCGGGTCTGCCGTCCGGCATACGCGGAACGCCTTGCTCGCCCTGAGGCTTGTCCCCGGCGGCGCTGCATCCCGAGAGCGCGACCGCCACGAGGGCGACGGCCAGGATGCCGGGCAGAGCCGGCACGAGACCCTTGTGCATACCGAGACTCCTCTCGCGTTTCATGGATTCAGTTGGGCCGGACATCCTCCGCCGACGCAGTGAATACGCTCCGACCGTCCGCAAACGTCACTCGACCACCGGAGCCGTTGTTCGAGCCGTCTCTCGCTCTGAAACCCTCGACCTTGACGACGTCACCCGTCTTCATCACATCCCGCGAGATCCCTTGTCGCATCAGGAAGGCTGGGGGACCTCCGGAGAATCCCCATGTGGTCACCCGCCCCCGGTCGTCCTTGACGTCCACGTAAAACCAGATGTGTGGATTCCGCCACTCGACCTTCTTGACGACACCGGTGACCGACACTGGTTTCGTCCTGTCGTATTCGGACGCGAATGAGTGATGGGCCAGGACGGTCGGCACCGCCAACATCATCAAGACATGCGGCACACGCAGCATCCAGGGTTTTCATCTGGAGGTCTCCTCTTGGCTGACTGCACTCCCGTGGATCGGGCACCCGCCGAACTGCGCTGAAGCGGCCCAACCGTATACCCGGCGGTATCGAGCTGTCAACGTGGTAACGTTCAGCAGTTTTTCGCTTCGCGCCGTTTCCTGCATGACCGATGGTCCTCGGCAAACCCGGAGTGTGAAATGACACATCGCTTCGACGCCCTCCTCGCTCTCACGGCGGTCGCGCTTCTCGTCTTGCCCGCCGCGCCTCACGCGCAATCCGGCGCCCTCGTGCTTCGTAACGTCACGTTGATCGACGGCACGGGTGGCGCTGCCGGCCCCGGCATGACGGTGATCGTCATGGGGAACCGCATTTCAGCGGTCGGCCGGGATCTGCCGCTGCCGCCAGGCGCCAGGGTGGTGGACGGCACAGGCAAGTTCCTGATCCCAGGCCTGTGGGACATGCACCTGCACCTGCGCGGCGATGCCGGCGTGCCACGCGTGAATACCTACGGCGAGGTGCTCCTGCTGGCCAATGGCGTCACCGGCGCGCGTGTCATGGCAGGGCTCCCGGACTTCCACCGGATACAGCGTGCCGTCGCCGCGGGTGAGGCACTCGGTCCGCGCATCTTCATCGCGAGCCGGAACATGGACGGACTGCTTCCTCGTCAGACGCTCCCGCCAAAGCTCGGCGACGCGGCGGGTGAAGCCGAGGAATGGCGGTCGGTCGGCACCGGCGAGATCCCGCGGGCGTATCAAGTTACGAACGAAGCGCAAGCGCGTGCGGCAGTTGCAGAAGCCAAGGCCAGTGGCGTGGAGTTCATCAAGATTCACAACGACCTGACCCCGGAGGCCTATTTCGCTATCGCTACCGCGGCGAAAGCCAACGGACTCTATCTCACGGGTCACGCGCCCACTGGGGTATCCGTCGCGGCTCTGTCCGACTCGGGCATGCGAAGCATCGAGCATTTCCCGGGCATGCTGGAAGGCTGCTCGACGCGCGAGGAAGAGCTGCTCAAGGCGTCTCTCGATGCGCTGGCCATGCCACCCGCGCAACGGGCGCTGCGTAATAGCGAGATTCGACGCATGGCGGTGGATTCGTTCAGCGCGGCGAAGTGCGCCGCCCTTGCCGCGCGGTTCGTCAAGAACGGCACGTGGCTCAGCCCGACGTTCATGCCCGGCGGCGGCATTCGCGCACTGAGCACGCGCAACGCCGATCTTGCCAAGTACGTCTTTGCGCCGCTGAGGGCCAGATGGCAACAGCAGGCGGCCGCAGCGCCTGAGCCGGCGGCGCCGTCGGCGCAGGAGCAGGAGCTCGCGAAGCTGGCCGAGGCCAAACGGCTGGAGATCATGGCCGTCATGAAGAAGGGAGGCGTGCAGTTCGTGGTCGGGACCGATGCTGGCGGCGCCTGGAGAATCCCGGGTCGGAGCCTGCACGAGGGTCTGGTGGAGATGACGAAGGCCGGCCTCACTCCGATGGAGACCATCGTGGCCGCCACGAGCAGTTCCGCACGATTGCTTGGCAGAGACAAGGAGCTCGGGACGGTTCAGGCCGGCAAGCTGGCCGATCTTGTCGTTCTGGATGCCAACCCCCTCCAGCAGATCGAGAACACAAGGACGGTGAACGCGGTCGTCGTCAACGGCACGTTGCTCGACCGGAAGACACTTGACGACATGCTTGCACAGCTCGAGGCCGCGAACGCGCGCTGAGACTCACGCGCGGGCTAGGTCCGGCTGAAGCCGGACACTACGTACAACAGACACGCGCACGCTGAAGCGTGCGCTCTACACCCGATACCATGCCCGCCGTAGAGCGCACGCTTCAGCGTGCGCGGACAACCACGGGCGCGCGCTGGACTCACTGCGCGGAGCAGGGCTCTGGCTTGAACGCGGAGCCGTCGGGAAGCTTCTTGAAGTGAGTGCTTTGCACGAAGGGCTCTCGCAGGTTCTCGGGATCGCGAACTTCGGATACGAGCGTGAGCCACGTGTCACCGTTCGGCGCGGCCATGCGGTGGTAGTACTCGGTCATCGTCGTGCGTGCGCTGTAGGGAACCCCATTCTTCCGGAGGTAACCGGCGCGCAGTCCGGTGGTCGTCACCTTCAGTTCTCCGCTCCGTGGCGGATTGATGGTGTGCTGCCATTCCGCAATCGAATGTCCCTGCCATGATGGCTCGGCGGGTGGTGTCGTCGCGCCGAAGCGCAATACCCTCGTCTGGTTACCCGCCTCGAGCTCCATGTTCAGCGTGCTGTCATCCAGCCAGCTGAGTCGAATGCGACCTGGCAGCCGCATGATCGCGGCGGCGCCGTACCCCCGGCACTGTTCACCGGCGGCTTCGTCCTTGGCCGGGTCCCACCCGTCAGCGACCTTGCGAGCGGCGGGCGTGAGCGGGACGCGCAAATAGTTCCCCTTGGCCGGAGTCACCATGCGCAGAGCCCAGTCCTCGCTGATCACCGAGACCCACGTGCCAGTGAGATCGATGGCGGCTGCGGCTTTCGGCGTCGGGGGCGGCCCGGCGGGGCCCTGGCCACGTTGGGCATCGAGCGAGATCGATGCCGTAGCAAGCGCCACCATCGCGAGCGCGATCGGGAGCGACGCGCGAAACGTCCGAGCCAAGACGCGCATGCTCCACGGGCCACAGAGACACTGAGTCACAGAGAGAACCAAAATACTCTGTGTCTCTGCGACTCTGTGGCCTGTTGGAACGATCCTTGACGCTAGATTCATGCGTTCCCGTTCAGTCCACCACCTCGCCCGGGCGCGACCCCCATCCGAAACCGTCCGAAGCGCGCCGGAGGGTGAGCATGTGCAGCTTGTGGTCGTTCGGCGTTCGCGACGGATTCGCCGTGATGGTCACGACGTCGCCATACTTCAAGGTCGTTCTGCTCACACCCTGACCCGTCAACTGACCGCTCCCGCCCCACTCGATAGACCACCGGACGACTTGTCCGGTCTCGTCCGGGGCTTCCACCTGGATGAAGGAGTGGGGGTTGCGGAACTGAAACTGCACCATGGTGCCTTCGATCGAAACCTTCTTGGAGGTGTCGTACTGGGCGGCCTGCGAGTGGTGGGCATAGGTTGTCATCCCGGACAGGAACGCCACGCCGAGGCCCAGAAACAGCACTTTACGTGTCATGAGATACGTCCTCCTCGAAACTCTCTTCCGGAGTTGCGTGTCATTGTAGAGTCCGGTACACCGCGTCGATGAATCCGTCGGGAGAACCGTAGATACCATCGAAGTCCAGCGTCGGCTTTTGGGCCTTCACCTGCTGGATCGACAGTCCACGCTTCTTCATGTCGCGGATTCTATCCCGAATGATCTCGACCATGTTTCGGTAGATCGCGACGTCCGCCGTATCGCCGATCCGGCCGTGCCCGGCCACGATCATCGTGCCGCCCTGGTGCCGGTACTCGGGGAACGCCAGGTCGATGATCTTGTTCAAGCCATCGAGCAGCCCTTGCACCGTACCCCCTTGATTGACATCGATCTTGGGGTATCGCCCAGGCGTGAACAGATCGCCCGCGCTGATGACATCGGAGAAGCGGAAGTAGACGATCGTGTCGGCGTCTGTGATGGCAGCCGGCGTGTTGTACATCTGTATCCCCTCGCCGTTGATGTACTGACTCATTTTGTACGTGGGGATGTAGTAGGTCTCGGATGGCCACGCCAGTTCCGGGAACTTCGCCATGGTCATCCGCTTGAGCACATTCTCATGTCCGATGATGGTAGCTGGGGTCCGTTCACCGACGAGGCGTCCAGCCTCTCCGCCGTTATAGGTGGTGCCGGCGGCCGCCAGAGCCGGAGTGCCGCCAGTGTGATCGGGGTCGGCAGATGTCTGAATGATCCATCGGATCGGTTTCCCCGGCTTCGGGGATGCGATGACCGCGTTGTAGGAAGGGCTCGCCCAGCCGAAGGGCAGAAACGGCCCGAGGCTTCCCGCGGGGTAGCACGACGGTCCCACGCAGGTGGTCATCGGAGCAGTCACCGCTGCCATCCGGCCTAGCTCGAGCACTTTCTCGAGCGTCTTGGGAGCCATCGCCGCCGAGCCGGCGTCCACGAGGAGCATGCCATCCACCCCAGTCGAGACGGTGATGTTGCTTCCGCCGCCGACGATCATGAAAACGTTCCCGCGCACGGGCATCACCTGGACGTCCGTGTTCGGTTGCTGCGCGAGGGTGACGTGAGATGGCGCCATCGATCCGGCCACACCGGTCGCGACGAGAATCGCAGCGGTCCACCGTGCTAACGAGCCAAGGCCCACGGATTGTCGTCGCTTCATGGAGGACTCCATCGCAGCTCAATCCGCCGCAGGGACAGGCAGCGTCTTGAGCTTTTCCCGATACTCCGGGTACATCGTCTCCGCACCCCCCTTGATAGCCTCGATTGGCAATCGCTGCTTCTTGGCGGCGTCGTTCACATAGGGATTCTGGCCAGGCAGGAAGTGAGGGAAGCCCTGAGCCACGTTTTCCACCCCCACGGTGCAAGGGAAGAACGGCAGCTCCTGATGGATGTTTCTCCGGTAACTGAGCGACTGGATGTGCGGCTCGTCCATGTAGACCGGATCGTCGAGCAGCGTCGTCACCGTCATGATGTCGCCGTCCAGTGTGAGGTACTCCGTGACCTTCGCTTTCTCACTGAACATCGCCGTGTTGGCTCGGATGTAGCTTTCTTTCAGGTGCGTCGTCGTGATCACCAGCGTGTTGCCGTCGAACTTCGCGGTCGAGAATCCTGCCCATGTATGGAGTGCCCACTCGGGAGGATGCGGCCGGCCGTCCATGTAGATCGGCCGGTCTGGTGCGCGGAAGAACTGCACGTGGTACGCGGTGAGCTCTCGCGAGATGGGATCGTTCTCTTTCGTAATTCGCAGACCGCCGCCGTAGTACCAGTTGTAGACGCCTGGGTGCGGCCGGCACACGAACTCCGGGATCGACCAGTCCGAAATGTCCCCGGTGTCGGCACGCATCCGACCCGCGGCGTTATACGGAAGGCCAGAGTAGTCGTAGAGGTCCGCCGTGAAGCCGACCTCGTGGGCGATCTCGGTCCACTCGCCGCTGAAATCCGTCGTCTGGTACGACGTGACGAACGCCGCCTGCGCAAATGCCGGAACGGTAGGCAGGAGCGCGGCCAAGACACAGACCACCCCAATTGTCCCGGCACGGGTGACGCTACACATAGAGCCCTCCAGCAAAGCGACGTCCAAGGTTACACGACCTGGTGCGCGTGTGCACCGTCACGGTGTATAGAGCAAGGGGTGGCCCGTGTCAAGAATTTCGGAGCGTAATGTGTTGAGACGGACCCACTTGCGGGCGCCTCGACGACGCGGACACACGTGAACGCGACGTTGGGTGAGGTTGCTCGTCGGCTTCGAGGCGAGTCCGTTGAGCGAGTTCGTGGACAGCATCACGTCGTTGCGCATACACTCCGCTCGCCGTGTCCGAAGCCTCGATGCTGCCTGACGCCGGGTCAGGCCTCCTGTGTCCGATCCCGATCATCGACGCGTCCCATCCTCCGGTGCTGCTTGTCGTCGATGACGACGCACCCGTCCGGGACCTGCTGGTCCGTCAGCTCGAGCAGCGTGGCTACGCGACGAGGCAGGCATCGTCTGGCATCGAAGCGCTCGAGCTGATCGGGCAGCACCAGTTCGACGTCGTGTTGCTGGACGTCGGAATGCCCTCGATGAACGGCTATCAGGTACTCCAGCGCATCCGCGTCGAACGCTCGGCCGGAGTACTGCCCGTCATCATGGTCACGGGCCGATGTCGGAGTGACGACGTCGTGGAAGCGCTGGCACTGGGTGCCAACGACTACGTCATCAAGCCCATCGATTTGCCGGTAACACTCGCTCGTATCGAAACGCAGCTGCAGCGGCGGCGAGTCGAATCGCAAGTGCGGGAGCGCGAGGCGCGTTACGCCGCCGCCATCGCCGGGGCCACCGACGGGATCTGGGATTGGACTCTTGCGACGAACGAGCTCTTTGTTTCTGAAGGCTGGAAGCTGCGCTTCGGATGGGGGCATGGTGAGTCACCGACTGCGGAGTCCTGGTTCGGCCGCTTGCTCGAGGAGGACCGCGCCCGCGTCCGGGGGGAAGTCGATGCGCACATCGCGGGGCTTTCGCGACAGCTCCGGGTGGAGTACCGCATGCGCGACGCGTCGAACGTGTATCGGTGGGTTCAGACGCGTGGCCTCGCGGTTCGGGACAGCGCAGGACGGGCGCTTCGACTTGCCGGATCGTTTACGGATATCACCGAAAGTAAGGAATCAGACACTCTCGCGTCGCTGTCGACGGTCAGGGCGCACGGGAAATCGCACGCTGGGATTCCCCAGGGAGACACCGAGAATCGGATGGTGGTGCGACAGCACGCAGAAATCGAGCTGCGTCCTGCGCTCGAGCGTGGGGAATTTCGTCTCCACTATCAACCGATCCTCCGGCTCGACCGCGAGTCGGTCGTCGGTTTCGAGGCGTTGCTCCGTTGGGCACATCCGGTGCGAGGGCTCCTGCGACCCCAGGAATTCGTGTCGTTGGCGGAAGATGCGGATCTGCTCGTGCCGGTCGGTCGCTGGGTGCTCCGAGAAGCCTGTCGCCAACTGGCGGCGTGGCACAGCGAGGGGCTTGGGGGCGGCGGACTGCGCATGAGCGTCAATCTTTCCGCCAAGGAGTTTCAGCAGGCCGACATGGCCGGGTTCGTCGCCGGTCTCCTTGCCGAGTACGGGGTCAACGGTCGTCAGCTCGAGATCGAGATTACCGAGCAGACCGCCATGTCGAACGAGGCTCTCTCGGTTGCGCGCCTGTCGCAGCTGAGGGCTTCGGGCGTGTCGGTGTGTCTCGACGCTTTCGGCGCGGGGCACTCGTCGCTCGCCTATTTACATCGTTTCCCGGTTGACAGGCTGAAGATCGACCGTTCGTTCGTCGCGCGTCTGTGCGACGCCGGTGATGGCGCCGGCCGACCCATCGTCCGGGCGGTTCTCGCGATGGCGCGCGACATGGGTATCGAGGTCGTCGCGGAGGGGGTGGAAGGAATCGAGCAGTTCGACCTCCTGTGCGGTCTGAGTTGCCAGCTGGGGCAGGGCTACCTCTTCTCGAAGCCAGTCGATGCGGACACCGCCACCGGCATCCTTCGGAGCGGCCTCCGATCGGCTGGTTGGCAAATGGGACAACGCTCCCTCTTACGCGGCGGCCCTGATAGCGCAGCGAAGAAGTAGTAGGCGTATACTCCCCCGCACACGCACAAAGAGCCCCGCCGGACAGACCATCTGAGGGCCCGGTTCGGTGGAGCACGACGTGGTTCGCGCCTCGTGATCACTCTCGGAAAGGGCCGCCCCCCGGCCAGGTCCATGACTACGGAGGATGTGATGAATCGCGTGCTTCGGAATCTCTCCATTGCTGCGGTGACGTTGATCCTGACGAGCGCCCTCGCGTGGGCGCAGGCGACCGCCGAACTCAACGGCCGGGTCACCGATGAAAGCGGGGCGGTACTCCCGGGAGTCACCGTCACGGCGACGCAGACCGACACTGGATTCACCAGATCCGTCGTCACCGACGGAACGGGGGCGTGGGTCATGCCCAACGTGCCGACCGGCCCATACCGGCTGGAGGTATCGCTCCAAGGGTTCCGAACCTACGTCCAGACCGGCATCGTGCTCCAGGTCGGCGCCACGCCGACGATCAACGCGGAACTCGCTGTCGGGAATCTCGAGGAGACGGTGTCGGTCGAGGCCGCGACTCCGATCGTTGATGTTCGTAGCGCGGGCATCAGCGACGTCGTAGAGAACGAGCGGATCGTCGAGCTTCCACTGCAGGGCCGGCAGGTGACCGATCTGATCGTGCTGGCTGGGGCCGCCGTGCAAACCGGTGTCGCCTCGAATCGGGCCATGACTGGCGGCGTCACGATCTCGGTGGCGGGCGGCCTGTCGTTCGGGGTTGCGTACACGCTCGACGGGGCGATGCACAACGATGTGAACAACAACGCCAACCTGCCGATGCCCTTTCCGGACGCGCTCCAGGAATTCAGCGTCGCGACGAGCGGACTGAGCGCGCAGAACGGCATGCACGCCGGGGCGTCGGTCAACGCGGTGACCAAGTCGGGGACCAACAGCCTTCACGGCAACCTGTTCGAATTCGTTCGCAACAAGCGCTTCAATGCCACGGATCCGTTTGCCGCGATCGATCCGGCGACCGGAGAGCGCAAGGACGACGGTCTGGTCCGCAACCAGTTCGGTGGGACGCTCGGCGGGCCGATCATGACCGACAAGCTCTTCTACTTCGGCGGCTATCAGGGCACGAATGTCACGCAGACACCGGCGTCTACCATCACCTACGTGCCGACCGCCGCGATGCTCGCTGGTGACTTCACCACGTTCGCTTCCGCCGCGTGTCAGGGGCGGGACGTCCCGTTGCGAGGCGGGTTCGTGAACAACGTCATCAGTCCATCGGCGTTCAGCCCGGCGGCATTGAATATGGCGAGGCGTTTGCCGACGACCACCGATCCCTGCGGCCAGATCACCTACAGCCTGCCGAACGACAGCAAGGAAGGAGACGGGCTGGGCCGAATCGACTACCAGAAAAGCGCCAATCATTCGATCTTCGGCCGGTACATGTTCAAGTTTGCGAAGAAGCCGCCGCCGTACGAGACGTCGGAGAACGTGTTGACCACGACCGCGCAAGGGGTGGACAACCTCTATCAAGGGGTGGCCGTGGGCGACACGATTGTGTTCGGGTCCAACGCGGTGCAGTCGTTGCGCGTGACGTACAACCGGACGCGGGTCAGCCGGAGCACGAAGAAGTGGTTCTCGCCGTACGACATTGGGTCGAACGTCTACAGCTATAGCCCCGGCGAAATGTCCTTCAGCGTGACTGGCGCGTTTGCCATCGGCGGTGTGAACAGTGGCATCTTCGACACGGATAGCTACCAGGTGTCCGACGACGTGACGCTGGTGCGCGGAAACCATCAGCTCGCCCTCGGCGTCAACGTGGCGTACCTGAAGATGGACTTCCTCACGAACGCCAGGTCGGGTGGTACCTGGATTGTGAATGGGCAGACCACGGGTCTGGGTCTGGGCGATTTCCTGCTCGGACGTGTGGCCAGTCTGGAACACGGAGCTGCAAACGCGTTGCCGATGGACATGTGGTATCAGGGGGTGTACGCGCAAGACACGTGGAGGGCCAGTTCACGAGTGACCGTGAACGCCGGCATCCGTTGGGAACCCTTCCTGGGCCAGAGCGTACGGAACGGCGCCATCTACAACTGGGACATCGACCGCTTCCGGAGCAACGTCACGAGCGAGGTGTTCCTCAGAGCCCCGGCCGGCTTCACGTACCCCGGCGACGACGGCTTCCCTGATGGCAAGACAGGTCAGAAGAAGCAGTGGTTGAACTTCTCGCCGCGCGTCGGCCTGGCGTGGGACGTGCACGGCGACGGCCGCACGGCGGTCCGGACCTCCTACGGCGTCGGCTATGACTTCCCGACGGGCGAGCGTCACAACATCAATGCCGGGGCACCGCCGTGGGGCAATCGGTCGCTGCTTCAGGACCCCCCGGGTCTTCTGGATGACCCGTACAGGTCGGTTGGCGGCGATCCGCATCCGATTCAGACGAACGCGAATACGGAGTTCATCGCGTACGGCGCGTTCGGCGCGACCGACCCGGACATCAATTCACCCCGGACCCAGTCCTGGAACGTCACGATCGAGCAGCAGCTCGGCGCCGAGTGGGGGGTGAGCGTCAGCTACCTCGGGAGCTACTCGGATCGTCTGTGGACGCAGATCCAACAGAATCCAGGTGTCTTTCTCGGAACCGGCCCATGCGTGCTCAACGGCGTGTCGTACCCCGTGTGCTCCACCTCCGCCAATCTGGACCGGCGGCGAGAGCTGTCTGTTTCCGGCGAGAACCCCGCGGCCGCAGCGCTCATCGGCAATCTCGACCTGCACACGAGCATCGGCACGCAGAGTTATCGGGGTCTGAAGCTTTCGGCCAGGCGGAGGACTGTTGCCGGCGTTGCACTCAACGGCAACTACACGGTGTCCCGCTGCTACGGCGACAACACCACGGGCGGCTTCCCGCAGCTGGCGCAAGGGCCCACCAATCCTGACGACCCTGGAGCCGACCGCGGTCATTGCGAACAGGATCGCACGCACGTCGGGAACGTGAGCGTCGGCTACGAGACGCCGGAGGTCGGGAACGCCGTCCTCCGCGCCCTGGTCTCACACTGGCGTGTATCGGGCATCCTCTCGGCTCGCTCGGGCAGCTGGTTGAGCGTGACCACCGGCTCGGATCGGGCGCTCAACGGACAGCGCTTTCAGGAGCAGCGCGTCAATCAGGTGAGTGACGAGGTGTACGGGGACAAGTCGCTGACCAACTACCTGAACCGGGATGCGTTTGCCCAGCCGGCGCTCGGCACGTTCGGTGACCACGAGCGGAACAGCATCAAGGGCCCTGGATTCTGGGCGATCAACATGGCGCTCACGAAGCTGGTGCCGCTGGGTGCGTCGCACAATGTGGAGCTTCGACTCGAAGCCTTCAACCTGCTCAACAACTTCAACTGGGGGAACCCGGGCACGAACTTCAATGTGGCGACCTTCGGCCGGATTCAGACGATATCCGGGGAGCCCAGGATTCTGCAGTTCGGCGCGAAGTACAGTTTCTAAACAGGAACGTATGGATCAATTCTCCGAAGATCGTTCCAACAGGCCACAGAGTCCGCAGAGCCACAGAGTATTATGGTTCCCTCTGTGACTCCGTGTCTCTGTGGCCCCGTGTAGGGCTGAGAACCTGCGACAAGGAATGAGGCATGTCGGGAGCCCGCGTGACGTGAGGATCATCATGGTGTGCATCAGGAAGCCGACGTACCTGAAACGGTACGTCGCGGCGGGCGTGCTGGCGCTCGTCGGCGTTTTGGGATCGCACGTGGCCGGGCAAACGCCAAGGAGGTTTGTCGCGCGTCTGTCGACCGTGCCGATCACCGTGGCGATGCAGGATGCCGTGAGCGGTCGAGGCGCCGTCGACGCAGCGCTTGCCGGCAGCCGTCTCACGATTACTGGGAAGTTCGAGGGTTTGCGGTCGCCAGCCACCGTGGCCCGGCTGCACCTCGCGCCGAGGGCCACGCGGGGACCTGCCGTTGGAGACCTCGTGGTGTCGAACGCGACAACGGGCACGATCAGCGGGACGATCGACCTGACGCCGCAGCAGCTACAGGCGCTCGACAAGAGCGCGCTCTATGTCCAGATTCACAGCGAGAAGGCGCCAGAGGGCAATCTATGGGGATGGCTGTTGCCCCAGGAGACCACGAAATGAGCCGCGTGACGCGAACGGTTGTTTGTCTAGGTGTGTGTGTCGCCCTCGTGACGCTCGGGGTGGCGGTCATTGGCGGCCAGCAGCCGCCAACCCCAGGTCCATTCGCCGTTGAGCAGGCGTCGACGGGACGTCAGATCTACGAAGCGAGCTGCGCGAGTTGCCATCGACCGGACTTGGGAGGGGGCGCCGAGGCGCCGGCCCTCACGGGCGTGAACTTCATGAACACGTGGGGGATGCGGCCGACGCGCGAGCTGACGGAGTACATCCAGGTCGCGATGCCTCCTGGCGCGGCGCCGATGCCGGCACAGCAGGCACTCGCGTTGACGGCGTTCATCCTTCAAACCAACGGCGCCAGGGCCGGCGCGATCCCGCTCGCGTCCGGCGAGGCTACGTCGATCGCCGCTGCGGTGCGGGGACAGACACCGGCAGGTGCGACGGCTCCGGTACCGGCGCCCGCCGCTGCGGTTCCTGTGGCAGGAGCCACGCCCCTTACACCCGGTCGAGGCCTGACCGTCCCCGGCGACATTCAGAACTACGTCCCCGTAACCGACGCGATGCTGCGCAATCCGCCGGCCGGCGACTGGCTGATGATTCGTCGGAACTACCAGGCGTGGAGCCACAGTCCGCTGACCGATATCACCCCGGCGAACGTCGGGCGGCTGCGCATGGTGTGGCAGTGGGCGATGAACGAGGGAGGCGCAAGCGAACCGACACCGATCGTCCACAACGGCATCATCTATCTCTACAACACAGGCAACCTCGTGCAGGCGCTCGATGGTCGTACCGGCAACCTGCTCTGGGAACACAGCGTCGGCCCTGACACCATCATCGGCCAGGGCGCGATGCGGAGCATGGCGCTCTATCAGAACAACCTCATCGTCGCCACGACCGACGCGCGGCTCGTCGCGCTCGATGCGCGCACCGGCAAGCAGGTCTGGAATGTGATGGTGGCCGACCGCGCGAAGGGTTTCAGCAACAGCAGCGGTCCGATCGTCATCAAGGGCAAGGTGCTGCAAGGCCTCTCCGGATGCGACCGCTTCCAGGCAGATCGGTGCTATATCAGCGCCTTCGACGCCGAGACCGGGAAGCTGCTGTGGCGCTTCAACACCGTCGCGCAAGAGGGCGAGGGCGGCGGAGACACATGGGGGAACGTCGCCAACATGTTCCGCAAGGGCGGCGAGACCTGGATTACGGGAAGCTACGATCCCGAGCTGGATCTCACCTATTGGGGTGTGGCACAGGCAAAGCCATGGGTGCCGGCGAGCCGCAACATGAAGACGTCGGACCGAGCGCTCTACACGAGCAGCACAGTGGCGCTCAGACCCGACACCGGCCAACTCGAGTGGTTCTTCCAACACGCGCCAGGTGAATCGCTCGATCTGGACGAGGTCTACGAGCGCGTGCTCGTCGACGTCGGCGCGCGTAAGTTCCTGTTCACGATTGGCAAGCCCGGCCTGCTGTGGAAGCTCGATCGACAGAATGGCGAGTTCGAGTCGATCAAGGAGACGCTGTTCCACAATGTGTTCGACCGCATCGACTTCGAGTCCGGGGAGCTCCGTTACCGGCAGGAGATCAGGGACGCGAAAGTGGGCGAGTGGGTCGCCGCGTGTCCCAGCACGGAGGGTGGTCACAATTGGCACGCGACCAGCTATCACCCTGGGGCGAGTCTGCTCATCGTCCCGCTTGCGCAGTCGTGCATGGAGATTGCCGGTCGGCAGGTTGCCTTTACGGAGGGGTCCGGTGGCACGGCTGGCGACCGGAAATTCTTCGAAATGCCCGGCTCGAACGGCAACATCGGGAAGCTCGCGGCGTACGACGTGGCAACCATGCGTGAGGTCTGGAGTGTCGAGCAGCGCTCTCCGTTCCTGACGGCAGTGCTCTCGACCGCGGGTGGCTTGGCGTTCGTGGGCGACTTGGACCGCAACTTCCACGCCTACGATGTACGGACTGGCAAGCCGCTGTGGCAAACCCGCCTGGGCACCTCGGTGCAAGGCTTCCCGGTGTCGTTCAGCGTCGAGGGCAAACAGTACATCGCGGTGACGACTGGATTGGGCGGGGGAAGCCCGCGGGTCGTACCGCGCACGATCGCGCCGGATGTTCGGTACCCGCAGACAGGCAACGCGTTGTACGTCTTCGCGCTGGAGAACTGATATCCTCTCCTCGCCGGGTCCGCTCCGCGGCACCCGGCCCTACTTCTTGTCGGGTTAGAGCGATTTGCGTTTCGCCGTAGAGCGCACGCTTCCACGCGTGCCGCGTCGCGTACCCGGCGGAGGCTCAAAGTCGCTCCGCTCTACGCCGAATCGAAAAGCGGTTCAGCTCGGCGGTCCATACGTAGGGCGGGTTCCGCGGAGCGGACCCGCCGTCAGGACATCGCCTAACCATCGTGCTCCGATTTCTCGCTCGTCGCCTCGTATTGACCATCCCGGTTCTCCTCGGGGTGGCGACTCTCGTGTTCGCCCTCATTCACCTCATACCAGGCGACCCTGCGCAAGCGATGCTCGGCGAGACGGCCGCGGAGGCGGACGTCATCGCGCTGCGTACGCGTCTCGGATTGGATCGGCCCCTCCTTGAGCAGTACGGCGGTTTTCTGAGCCGTGCGGTACGAGGCGATCTCGGCACGTCCCTGCGTACGAGCGAGCCGGTCGCGCAAGCCATCATCGACCGACTGCCGGCGACGCTCGAATTGGCCGCCGCCGCGATGCTCGTCGCCATCGTCGTATCGATCCCGCTGGGCATCATTGCTGCGGTTCGACGGGGAACCGCTGTCGACTATGCTGCGACCACGCTCGCGCTGACGGGTGTGTCGATTCCGAACTTCTGGCTCGGTCCCCTGCTCGCCATCGTGTTCGCCGTGGAACTCGGCTGGCTGCCAGTCTCCGGCCGCGGCACGCTGGCGCACCTGGTACTCCCGGCCGTTTCGCTGGGTGCAGCACTGGCCGCAATCCTGGCGCGGATGACGCGGGCCTCTCTCCTCGAAGAGCTACGCGAACCCTACGTGCAAGCGGCGCGCGCGCGTGGCACCTCGGTCGCGCGTGCCGTCCTTCGCCACGCGTTTCGGAACAGTCTGATTCCGGTCGTGACACTGATCGGTCTGCAGTTCGGCGCCGTGCTCACTGGGGCGGTGATCACCGAGACGATTTTCGCCTGGCCCGGCATCGGGCGACTCCTCATCCAGTCGATCGGCTTTCGTGACTATCCCATCGTCCAGGGTTGCATCCTGTTCATCGCCGTGACGTACGTCGGGATGAATCTCCTCACCGATTTGGTCTATGGCGCCCTCGATCCGCGAATACGGTATGACTGACACGTTCGGTGCGACGGTGCGATGGTGCGAGGGTGCGAGGGTGCAGTCCCGGCCATGACACGAGTAGGTGCGGGGATCGTCGGCATTGCTGTCCTTGCGGCCGTTGTCGGGCCGTGGCTGTCTCTCTTCGATCCAGCGGCGCAAGAACTCGCGCTTCGTCTGGAGGGGCCAACAGTGACGCACTGGTTCGGCCTGGATGAGCTGGGGAGGGACATCTTTGCGCGAGTGTTGTGGGGCGCCCGCATCTCGCTCATGGTGGGCCTGGTCGTCGTCAGCATCTCGGCGACCGTCGGGATCGCTCTCGGGTCGATTGCGGGGTACTTCGGTGGTCACGTGGACGAAGCGATCAGCCGTCTCATCGATATCCTGCTCGCGTTTCCTGGGTTGCTGCTTGCCATTGCGCTGGTGGCCGTCCTGGGTCCGAGCCTCACCAATGTCGTGTTCGCGCTGTCGCTCATTGGCTGGGTTGGCTATGCACGTCTCGTCCGTGGGCAGGTGTTACGGGCGCGCGAACTGGAGTTCGTGCAGGCTGCGAGAGCCCTTGGCGCCACGACTGTGCGGATCCTGACGCGACACATCATTCCGACCACACTGCCCGCAGTCACGGTGCAGGCGACACTCGGGATGGGGGGCGCGATTCTCGCAGAGGCGTCGCTCAGCTTTCTCGGGCTGGGTGTCCAGCCGCCAACCCCGAGCTGGGGGACGATGCTGAACTACGGGCGGGGACACCTGCTCGATGCTCCGCACCTGACGATCTTTCCCGGCCTGGCGATTGCGGTCCTCGTGCTCGGATTCAACTTCCTTGGAGACGGGCTCCGTGACGCGCTGGACCCGGCGACCAGAAATCGTACCTTTCTTCCTTCTGAGTTCGTGTTCAAGCTCGGTTCGCGTTCGCGCTTCACGTTCAGCTTCGACGCGTTCGCGCACGAACTCCGAACCGCGCTCCGAACCTGAACCCCGAACTGCGAACTGCTGAACCCGAACCGCCGCCCCGCGCGAAGCGCTACGACCGCACGCCGAACCTGACGACCTGAACACGAACCGAGAACAGAGAACACAGAAGCGTGAACGACCCTTCTGCTAGCTCTATTGCCTCCGCAGTTTGAGTCGGTCGATTTGCTCGTCCGTCTGCCGATCGACTTCGTTCTCACCGATGAGCGCCACGTAGCGGAGAAGCGCCTCCTGGGCGAGGGGGGTGTGCCCGAGCCGTTCTGCGGCATCCGCAAGGTGACGAAATGTGACGGGATTCGCCGGAGGGCGCCTGGCGGCCTCGACGAGGGTTCGTTCTGCGAGGCGAGGCTGCTCTGACAACAGAAGCGCGCGCCCCAGAAGTGTGAGCGTCTCTCCCGACGCGGTGGGGGAGGAAGCACTCGGCTGCAACGCCTCGAGCGCTTTCTCCAGGGCGACAGGGTCACCGTCGCGTTCTGCCTCGGCCAGCCAGACACGTCCGAGCGCGGTGCGAACTGACGGCTCGTCTGGAAATCGGTCCGCGGCCCTGGCGAGGGTGAGGACCGCGGCATCGGTACGACCCCAATTGGCGTACGCGATTCCGACGTTCACGAGCCGTTCCGGATGCGTCGGCTCGAGCGCGGCCAGTGCTTCCAATTGTTCGATGGCTTCCCGCCGGCGACCCGCCGCCTCGTAGAGATTGACCAACTCTTCGCGCACGGCCGCGAACGTCGGACTGATCTCCAAGGCCCTGGTCAAGGCTTGCCGTGCCTCTTCGTTCTCAGAGCGTTCGCGGAGGCACACGCCGAGCATGTAGTGTGCCTCGGCGAGACGAGCATCGAGGGCGATGGCACTGCGAAGAGGCACGAGCGCCTCCTCGATCTGCTGATTCCGGTAGTACGCCAGCCCCAGCTTGTAGAGCACACGCGGCGAGCGGTCGTCGATCAGCGTAAAGGCCTTGTAGTCCTCGGCGGCGAGGGCGTAGCGGCCCATGGCGACATGGACGTCGCCCGACAGTTCGAGCGGATCCGGCGCCGACGGATCGAGGGCCGCGGCTTGCCGGAGATCCCGGAGCGCCGCGGTAAGTTCGCCGCGCCGCCGGTAGGCGTCCCCTCGTCGCAGGTGCGCCAGCATGGAATCGTCTCTGAGGGCCAGGGCGCCGCTGAACGCCTCAATCGCCCCATAGGTTTCGTCCTGTGCCAGCGCCCTGTCCCCGGCGACGATCAGGCGCCGGAACTCCCGCTCCTGCCGGATGGCATACCAGGCCCCGAATACCCCTGCCATCAGGGCGGCAAGACCCACGGAGATGAGCAGGAGTCGTCTCACGGCGGCGTGTTCATCCTAGCAGACGACGGAACTTTGGCGTCCCGGAGGGGTCTAATCAGGACAGGGAGTACACTCATGCCAGTACCTTTCCTCGGAGGTTCGGTGAAGAACGCTGGCGCGATCAGTTGGTCGGACGTCGATAGCGGAGAAGCCCTGTTGATTGCCCGATGCGCCGCTGGCGACGACGACGCCTGTGCGGAGTTGGTCGCAACCCATCAGCGCATGGTGTACGGCCTGGCAATGAACCTCCTGGGCGACCGGGACGAAGCGTTGGACCTCTCCCAGGAAGTTTTCCTCCGCGTCTTTCGTACTCTCTCCCAGTTTCGCGGACAGTCGGGGCTTCGTACCTGGGTGTACCGCATCACGGTGAATCAGGCACGCAATCGCTGTCGCTGGTGGCGTCGGCGTCACCGTTCCAGCCAGGTGTCCTTGGATGAGCACATCCTGCAGTTCGGCGACCCCGAGTCGAAACAGGACATCCGACCGGACCGCCTCCTGGCCAGCAAGGAAACGGCCGCCAGAATCTGGCAGGCGATGGAGCGGCTGCCGTTCGATCAGCGGACCGCTCTGATCCTGCGGGAGGTGGATGGCCTCAAGTACGAAGAGATCGCCTTCACGATGAACGTGGCGATCGGCACCGTCAAGTCACGTCTCACCCGCGCGCGCCAGACGCTTCGCGCGGATCTCCTCGGGTTGCGGTCATGATTTCGTATCTGGGCTGCGAGGCGGCGCGCGAGATGCTGCAGGCGTTCGTCGATCGCGAGCTGCCGATGGTCGATCAGGTGGGGCTCGAGTCGCACCTGCGTTGGTGCGATACGTGCGCGGCGCGGGTTGAGGACCTGCGCACGATCGGCACCGGCATCCGCCTCTGTGCGGCGGTCCCTGGGCTGCATGTCGAGGATCCGCGAGCCCTGGCGGTGATCCAGTCCGAGGTGCTGACTCGGATTCGAGCCGAGCGCGATCAGTCGCTGTCCGTGTGGTGCCGCGACCTGTTCGCTGACATGCGCTTTCTATGGCCCGCGATCGGCGCAACCGCTGCCGTGGTGATGTGCCTCTACGCCATGACGAGTGTCAACAGAGTCGCTCGAGCCGAGCATCCGTATTCGATGGCGGAGCGGATCTCGACCCTGGCGAACCCTGGGTCGGATCGCAATCCGCTCCAGCTCGATTCGCGGATGCTCGCGCCGAGACCCCTCGATCACGGCTCGTCGCTCGACCTGCTCCCGGCGGAGGAGGTGGTGTTCGCCTTGGCGGCGGTGGTGACCCGCGAAGGGAGGGTGGCGAACTTCGAGCTGCTGGGGCCTGATGAGTCGGCCCACGTGAGCGCCCTTCTCGAAGCGGTGAAGCAGTCGAGGTTCACCCCCGCACGGACCTCAGACGGAGCCGTCGCGGTGAACGTGGTCTGGCTGTTGACCCGTACGACCGTGAAGGCCTCAATCGACCCGAATGACTCAGGAGTTCTGGCGCCGCTCGCGGCGCCCGAACGGAGAGACGTCGCCGCGCCGGCTAGCGAGGGGCGGCCACGGGCGGTGCCTCGCCCCGCGCGCTCGTAACGTTGTTGAGGGCGTCGGTCGCGCGAATAATGACCGCCCGTGCGGCCGCATCCCCCTCGAGCCGCAGTTCGAACGCCTCGCGGCGTGAATCCGCAATCCCGTCCATGGGATAGATCGCGTGCCAGCGATCGCCATCGAGTGAATATTCGGTCTTCTGCACGGCAGAGTCCGCGTCCCGCACGTCGAACGTGACAAGCGTACCGGCGTCCTGGCGGCGAACGCCGGTCACCGTGATGACCGGCGGGACGTTGTCGATGTCGAATGTGGTGCTCTCGGACGAGGCGGTCAATGCCGATCCTGGGGCATTCGACGGCATGTCGGACACGGCAATCTGCACCACGTAGCGGCCGTTGGGCACTGATGTCGTATCCCACACGAGAATCGCGTCGGTGAGGCCGCGCTTCAGCGGTTTCCAGGCCGTCTCGCCCTCGCGGCGGTACAGCACGTCGTAGCTGAGATCATCGCGGTTCTCATCCTCCGCCCGCCAGACGATCGTGAGCAGTCCCCGCTGATAGGCGCGTCGTCCAAGAGCCGGCGCACTTCCGGGTGTGCCCTGATTCTGGGACGCGGCTCGACGGTCTGGCGTGTCGCCCTCGAAGCCCGCGATTTCGGGATCCCCCGTGGGGAACGGGACGCTGGAAGACAGTGCCAGGCGGGTGAATCGTGATCGACGCCACTCGGGGCCGACTGTTGCGCGGCAAGTAGGCTGCGGTCACAGAGGTGAGGATCGGCGCCTGATCGCGGGTGGCCGTCAGCACAGCCCTCCATTGCAGGTACCGCGCCCGAGGGCTGACGATCGGGCTACCCGCTGCATCGGAGTAGGCACTGCTCCAGTCGCTCCACGTCTCGTCTGGGGTCCGCGTGTTCCCCGACCGAGTGGAGATGTCCACGCGGGTGCCGGTCGGCACCGTGCCTTGCCACTTGACGGCGCCCCATGTTGCAACGGCTTGTGCGTCGCGGACATCAGACGTGTATGTGCCCGTGGTGGCACGTGCTGCCGAGAGGCGGAGCAGCTTTCCCGGGTTCGACGTCGCGAACAACATCTGTCCCGTCCGATCCGCAAGCAATGTCGTCACCTGTTGCACCAGGGCACGTGCCACCAGCGTGGGCTGCATGGGATCTCCGGATAGCCGGTAGATCTTGCCGTTGTTGCCGGTGGCGACAAGGACGCTGCCGTCCGTCTCGAAGGCCAGGTCGAACGGGGTGTCGTCCCGCAGCTGCCACACCAGATCCGATGCGCCGTCAGGCAGGATGCGGTACACGGCTCCGCTACCCTGGCTTTGGGTGGCGCGTGGCGGCGCCTGTGGCGTCGTTGCGGCGGCAACGGCCGAGGCGTCCGCAACGATGGTGATCGAGGTGACTTCGGTCGAGACCGAGGCGATCGGCTGAGGTGCCGGTTCCGGCGCCATAGGTGTGGGGGCGGAGGCGCCTCCACGTCCGTTCACCGCGGCCGCGTAGATGTTGCCCTTCGTGTCGACACGCAGTGTTCGGATCTCGTTGTAGGGCGAATCCAGCAGCACGAAGGGTTTGCCGGACGCGTCGATCTGAAACACCCGTCCCGGCGACTCGGTGCCCGCCAGCAGCCGTCCTTCGCGATCGAAGGCGAGCGACATCACGTGTGTGGCCTTGGTCTGATAGAACGCAGCGCCTTGACCGTCCGCGCCGATCTTGTAGATTGTTCCCTTGTCGCCGGTGCCGGCGTAGACGTTGCCGGTCGAATCGACCGCGAGACTCCAGACGTATCGGTCCGGCGGATCGAAGAAGACCGTCCCAGACCCGGCCGCGTTGACCTTGTAGATCTTGCCGTCCGGGGATGTGGCGGCGTAAATGCCGCCGCCAGGTGCGAGCGCGATCGCGTGGACCTCGAGCTCTTCGGTGTCGAAGAAGACGCTGCCGCGGCCGCTGGCGTCGACGCGGTACACCTGGCCTTCGTTGCCGCTACCGACGTACGAGGAGCCATCGGGCGCACTGACAAGGGTCCACAAGAACGGGGCGCTGGACTCGTAGACCGTGCTCACGGCAGGTCCGAGCGTCAGACGGCCGTAGGAGTCGATCGCGAGATTCTCAACTTCGCCCTGCAGGAACTCGGCCTCCGACGAGACCTGCCAGAAGGTTGGCAGGGCAGCGTGCAGGCCCCCGGCGGCGCACACGATCATCGTGCCAAGGACCAGGCGCTTCACGGAATCGTTCATGGTTGGTGGGGCTATTCCTCGATCGTGAGTGTCAAGGTTCGGGAACCGAGCACCGCATACTCGGTCGAGATCTCCCACTCGCCCAGCATGGCGTTTTGCAGCGGTCTGAAACTGCCTCCGTTGCGGTCCGACTCCATGACGGCGAGCACCGAAGGGGGAAGCGAGGACAGCGATTCTCCCTTGACCACGGCCCCGGCGTCTCTGCCGAGCAGGCGCACATAGAGGCGGTTGTTCTTGCGGGCGTTGTTCAGGACGCGCATCATCTGCGGTAGACCGCGTGTCTGGAGCGGCTGGATCTGCAGCTCCCGCGCTTCCCACTGGGACAGCCGCGCACCATCCGACACCATCACCGAGACGGTGCCGAGTGCGCTGGACGGAATCTCGAACGGCAACGTCCGCGTGATCTCTTCGCCGCGATAGGTCCGGAGCAGCACCTTCAGGTCGACCCGTGCGCCAGGTTTCGGCCGGGCCCCGTCAACCCAGACTCTTTCGATTGTGGCGCTGCGCGGTTCTTCGCTGGCGTCGATCTCCAGGGTGAGGCCATCGAGTTCGACGTCCTCGAATGCGTTCCTGAGCAGGAAGTTGATGGGGGCGACCACGTAGGCCGCCGCCGCCCCGGCGGAGGACTGATCGCCCGTAAACAGGTCTTCGAACGCGACGGCACCGTGATCCTTCACAATCGCCGAGCCTCGTACCACGTAGCTGGCGGCGCCGTTCTGGCGCTCGTAGGCGCTGAGCGTGTTCACGATGGACAGGTAGGCCAGCATCGGCGTGAAGAGCTGGTCCCTGACCATCGCCATCTGGAACGTCTTCTTCGTCCCGCGCTCGGACGTCAGGCTGATGCGCACCGGGATCATCGCCGGACCTGGTCCGAGCGTGCCGGCGATGGTCGTGGCGCGGTCCTGCTGCACCGTCCCGATCACCTCACCCGTGCTGGCGATCTTCATCGAACTCGCCAGGCTTGGGAGGACCGTGAGGACGTGCGCTCTGGTCATGGGGAACTGCGTGGGGCCCAGACCGTAGAACGGATGACCGAACGCATAGACGCGGTTGCCGACGATGTCGGTGACCGTGCCGGTTGCCCCGAATTCCAGGTCACCGCTCATGAGGGCCACACCTACCGGATCGCCCGGTCTCAACGGCGTCCGCTGCACGGCGGTTCCGGCTGATTGCGCGAGGCCCGACGGCAGCAGGGACGAACCCGCCATCACGGGGACGAAGCCCTGATCGCTGAACGCCGAGGCGACGGGATCGATGACACCCGCGTCGAATCCACCCAGCGTGAGCGGCGTCGCAATCGGCCGGAGCAGCGTCCCGATTCCGGCGTTCAACCCAGCGCCGCCGAACACCTGGACATCCGCAGGGCTCTCGGCGAACGGACGCATCCAGGTGAAGGCCTGCCGAAGCGAGGTCCTCAAACTCTCCGGGGTCAGGGGCATCTGCAGCTCGACGCGCGCGGCTTGACGGCGAGGACCGGCAAACGTCGCAGCCTCGGTCATTTCGTCGATCGGCGTGATGCCCGCAATCGGCTCTTTCGAGAACTGACCCAGCGAGTAGGACACGGCGCCCAACAGACGCCCATCGATGTACACGGGGCTCCCGCTCATGCCCGCGATGACGCCGGTGTTGGCTAGCGGACCGCCTTCAAGCCGCGCAAGGATGAGATTGCGGCGCGTCCCGATGACGTTGCGAAGTACGCCGAGGATGTGGACCTTGAACTCGTCGAGACGGTCTCCTTCGAAGACCGTCTTGCCGATGCCGATCATGCCGGCCCGCAATTCGTCCACCGGGAAGGTCCGACTTTGGGCCGGGAGGCCTGCGGCTAGAAACAGCAGCAGGGCCAGCGCGGAGGCCACGGTTCTCTTGGGCATATGTTGATGGGCTCAGAAGTGAAGATACGGGTAAACCGCTGAAACTGCAAGGTCGAGGCGGCCGATCCGGTTTGACAGGGGCGCGGGCCGTGCGATACAGTCGGCGCCTGAGTTATACGCTGATGTCCCACCGCTTTACCTTCTTCGCGTCGCGGACCTACGCCAGCTTTTGGTGGTGGTATCCGACTGCGACTGAAGGGGCGGCCAGCGTCTAAGACACGCAACACGAACTGAGCCGATACGACGCCTCTTCAGCCTCTGGTTGAAGAGGCGTTTTTGTTTTTATGAGCCGTTCGCTTCTCTGCGAGACCGTGACGGGTGGCACGATGGCCGAACTGCTGGCAGCCCGCGATGCCGCGACAGACGCCGACCTGGTGGAATTGCGCCTGGACGGCGTAGGCGACCTCGATGTGGCTCAGGCACTTCACGGTCGTCGCCGTTCCGCCATCGTGACGTGCCGCCCGGTCTGGGAGGGGGGGCGCTTCGAGGGCGGTGAGGACGCGCGACGGCGCATCCTGTCGGACGCGTTGCAGTTCGGAGCGGAGTACGTGGATGTCGAATGGCGGTCTCTTCGTGGGGCCGGCGGATCGGGCGGATTCGACGAACTGTTGGAAAGCGGGGAACGTCGGGTGCTGGTCTCGGCACACGATTTTTCAGGCATTCCCGGCGATCTGAATGGACAGGTCAAGGCGATGCGCGCCACCGGCGCCGCTGTGATCAAGATCGCCGTGACGCCAGCTCGTCTGTCGGAAACGCTGCCGCTGCGCCAGGTGGCAACTGAAGGGGATGCGGTGGTCATTGGGATGGGCGACGCTGGAATGCCGACGCGGCTCCTGGCGACGCGATTCAAGTCGCGCTGGACCTACGGAGGAAAGGGCATAGCTCCAGGGCAGGTGCCCACCGTTCGCATGCTGCAGGAGTTCCGATTCAGAGGGATTGGGGACGAGACGATGCTCTACGGAGTGGTGGGCACCAACGTGACGCACTCGGTCCTTCCCGCCATGCACAACGCGGCGTTTGGGGCCGCTGGACTCGATGCCGTGTGCGTACCGCTGAGCGCTGCCGACTTCGAGGACTTCCTGACGTTCGCGGAAGCTTTGGGGATCGCCGGCGCCAGCGTGTGCACGCCGTTCGGGCAGGATGCGTTGGCGGCGGCGGTTCGAGCCGACGATGTCGCCAGGAAAACGGGGGCGGTGAATGCCGTTCGTCGTACGCCGGACGGCTGGGAGGCGACCAACACCAGCGCCGCCGGTGGAAACCTGCGTCGGCCGACGGCGGCGTCACAAGCCGGCGAGGACAGCGTCGTCGCCGAAGCAGAGCAGCAGTGGGAATGGTGGACGGGACGGCGCCCGCAGCCAGGCGTGATGCGCGCCGCCGCTCTTGCTGAGACGGGCCACAGAGACTCAGAGGCACGGAGCAGATGAGTGTTCTCCTGTGAATTATTTGCCTCTGTGTTTCCGTGCCTCTGTGGCCGGTAGGAGAGCGCACGCTTTAGCGTGCGCGTGACGGAACTATGCACATCACCACGTTCGACGAATTCAAGGAGTTGGCGACGCGCGGCACGTTCGTGCCGGTCTACAAGGAGATCGTTGCGGACCTCCTGACGCCTGTGTCGGCGTTTCTCAAGATCGCCGAGCACTCGGACTACGCCTTCCTCCTCGAGTCCGTCGAAGGCGGCGAGCAGGTCGGTCGTTACTCATTTCTGGGAAAGGATCCGTTCCTGATCCTCCGTTCCCGTGGCGGCAAGACGCTCATCGATCGCGCCGGCCAGACGTCGGAGTCGGACAAGCCGTTCGTTCCCATGCTGCGCGAGCTGATGGCGGAGTTTCACTCGCCGATGGTCCCTGGGCTGCCGCGATTCACCGGCGGCGCGGTCGGCTATCTCGGCTACGACGCCGCGGCCTGGTTCGAACCTGTCACCCTGCAGGCGACGACCGAGGTCGAGGACGAAGCGGGCTACATGCTGTTCGACACGGTGCTGGCGTTCGATCACGTGCGGCATCGAATCCTCATCATCGCGAACGCTCGGATCACGGGCGGCGAGGACCTCGAGTCGCTGTATCAGTTCGCGCGGGCGAAGATCGAGTTCGTCGAGCGGGAGCTCGAACGAACGCTGTCGAAGGCCGTGCCCGTCGAGCGTCAGCCGATCCAGATCACCTCGAACGTCACGCGAGACGAGTTCGAAGGTATGGTCCGGACCGCGAAGGAGTACATCGCGGCCGGTGACATCTACCAGGTGGTGCTCTCACAGCGCTTCGAGACCGGGTTCGATGCAGAGCCGTTCATGGCCTACCGCGCGCTGCGGCACGTGAACCCTTCTCCATACATGTATTTCCTCCGCATGGGTGACCGGGCCATCGTCGGCTCGTCTCCGGAGATGCTGGTCCGGGTGGAAGGGAAGTCGATGCAGACCCACCCGATCGCAGGAACACGCCCGCGGGGTCATCTGGAGGAGGAGGATCGCCGCCTTGCCGAGGAACTGAGGCACAGCGAGAAGGAGTGCGCCGAACACGTCATGCTCGTGGATCTGGGACGCAACGACCTGGGTCGAGTAGCCGAGTACGGGACGGTGAAGGTGCCGACGTACATGACGATCGAGCGCTACTCCCACGTCATGCATCTGGTGTCCAAGGTGGTGGGGCAGTTGGCCGCAGGGGAGGATCGGCTCGATGCGCTCGTGTCGTGCTTTCCGGCAGGCACCGTGTCGGGCGCACCCAAGGTACGCGCGATGGAGATCATCGCGGAGCTCGAGAACCTGCGTCGAGGCGTGTATGCCGGTGCGGTGGGCTACCTGGACTTTGCGGGCAACCTCGATTTCTGCATCACGATCCGCACGGTCGTGATCAAGAAGAACCGCGCCTACGTGCAGGCCGGTGCGGGCATCGTGGCGGATTCGAGTCCGGCGGCTGAGTACGAGGAGACGCGCGACAAGGCGCGCGGGATCATTCAGGCGCTGGAACTCGCCCAGCGGGGACTCTAGGCATGCTGCTGGTCATCGACAACTACGACTCGTTCACCTACAACCTCGTGCAGTACTTCGGCGAACTGGGCACCGAGATTCGCGTGTGCCGTAACGATCGGATCACGGTGGAGGAGATCGCGGTCATGAAGCCCTCACGGATCGTCATTTCACCAGGTCCGGGTCGGCCGGAGGATGCTGGCGTGACGATAGAGACCATTCGCCGGTTTGGTCCGAGCACACCAACGCTCGGTGTGTGCCTGGGCCACCAGGCGATGGGGATGGTGTACGGCGGAACCGTCGGCCGCGCACCGACACCGGTGCACGGCAAGACGTCGGCCGTCGTGCACGACGGCAAAGGCGTGTTCACCGGAGTGGCCAGCCCGTTTCTCGCCGGCCGGTACCACTCCCTGGTCATCTCGAGCGACGGCCTGCCACCGGAACTCGAGGTGGTCGCGCGCACACGTGACGAGGGCATCATCATGGGCGTTCGTCACCGCGTGCATCCCGTTCACGGAGTCCAGTTTCATCCCGAGTCGGTATTGACCGACGAGGGTCGCCGGATCGTGAAGAACTTCCTGGACCTCTAAACAGGAACGTTATGGATCACGTGTCAAAGATCGTTTCAACAAGCCACAGAGTCGCAGAGACACAGAGCATTCTGGTTTTCTCTGTGACTCTGTGTCTCTGTGGCCCTGCATAGACATGTTCACGGAGCTTCTCGAAAGACTCGTTCGGCACGAGGACCTCACCACGGACGAGGCCGCTGGAGTCATGCGCGAGGTCATGGAGGGGCGCGCGCCCG
Source organism: uncultured Acidobacteriota bacterium (assembly GCA_963827515.1). Classification (GTDB taxonomy): domain Bacteria; phylum Acidobacteriota; class Vicinamibacteria; order Vicinamibacterales; family UBA2999; genus JABFSA01. Next base: position 680,857 of record CAWHBF010000025.1, read on the forward strand.
CGACGTCGCTTGCGGCGCTGCTCGCGGCCCTGGTGATGAAGGGCGAACGTCCAGCGGAGATCGTCGGCTTTGCGCGGACGATGCGCGAGCATTCGGTCAAGCTGTCGCAACCGGCCGGCGAGGTGTTCGACACCTGTGGGACGGGCGGGGATCGGTCCGGCACGTTCAACATTTCGTCGGCCGCCGCGGTCGTGGTGGCGGCAACGGGCGTCAAGGTGGCCAAACACGGCAACCGATCGGTATCGAGCCGATGCGGCAGCGCCGATCTATTCGAGCAGCTCGGCGTCAACGTGGCCGCCGCACCATCGGTCGTGGAGCGGACGCTGCACGATGCCAATATCGCCTTCTTCTTCGCACCGACCTTTCACCCATCCATGAAGCATGCCGCGCAGACGCGACGGGAGCTGGGCATACGTACCGCGTTCAACCTGCTGGGGCCGCTGACGAATCCAGCCGGCGCAAAGCGTCAGATTGTCGGCGTGCCGAAGCCTGAGCTGACGGAGCTGCTCGCGCGCGCTCTCCTGATGCTCGGATCGGACCGGGCGTGGGTGGTCCACGGAGCGGACGGTATCGACGAGATCTCGACGACCGGGTACACAAAGGTGTCCGAATGTCGGGCCGGCGCCGTGAACACCTTCTACATTCATCCACTCGATTTCGGCATTCAGAAGGCGTCGCCCGCCGAGCTGCTTGGAGGGGACGCGGCCCGGAACGCGGAGATCGTGCGGGACGTGCTCGGAGGAGCCCTCGGAGCGCCGCGTGACGTCGTACTGCTCAACGCCGGTGTCGGATTGTTCGTGGCAGGCCACTCGACGAGCGTCCGTGAGGGAATCGCCAGTGCAGCTGAGGCCATTGATACAGGCGCGGCACTGAAGACGCTTGGTTCGATGGCACGGGGCTCACACGCGGAGGCCGGCGCGTGACCGGTGCTCCAGACCTCCTCGGCACCATCGTCGCCGCCACGCGGCGCATCATCGAGGTACGGCAGGAACGAGAGCCGCTGGCCGCACTTGAGAAGCGCGCGTTGGCAACTACATCCGATGGGGCAGCGTTCGAGCGCGGCCTTGGCGCCGTGGGACAGGTAAACGTGATCGCGGAGTGCAAGCGACGTTCCCCGTCGAAGGGTGTGCTGGCGATTCGATACGACCCGGCTGCCATCGCACGACGGTACGAGCAGGGGGGTGCTGCCGCGATCTCTGTTCTGACGGAGCCGACGTTCTTCGACGGGGCGCTCGAGCATCTCCACGCCGTCCGCCGTGGAGTCGGGTTGCCGATCCTGCGAAAAGACTTCACCGTCGACGAGTACCAGCTGTTCGAAGCGCGCGCCGCAGGTGCGGACGCGATCCTGCTCATCGTGGCAGCGCTCGAGCAAGCCGATCTCGTTCGCTTACAAGCGAGAGCCTTTGAGTTGGGTCTCGCGGCGCTCGTTGAAGTGCACGACGAGGCTGAGCTGACGCGGGCCATCGACAGCGGCGCAAGGCTCATTGGCGTGAACAACCGAAACCTGCGCACGCTGCAGGTGGATGTCGAGGCGTCCTACCGGCTGGCGGCGCGGATCCCCAAGGGGGTGATCGGCGTGAGCGAGAGCGGCTTGCGGTCGCGCGAGGACCTGGCTCGGCTGAAGGCAGCCGGGTATCGTGCATTTCTCGTGGGCGAACGCTTCATGACCGACCCTGACCCCGCGCGAGCACTGCGGGATCTGACAGGCGACCGCTCGAACGGTTCGAACGGCTCGAACGACTCGAACGTCCGAACGACCCGAACGACCCGAACGACCCGAACGATCCGAACGCCTGACTATGTTGGTGAAGATTTGTGGAATCACGCGGCTCACGGATGCGAGGCACGCTGTCGCCTGCGGAGTCGACGCCCTTGGTTTCGTGTTCTGGCCGGAGAGCCCTCGGTACATCACTCCAGAGCGTGCGGTCGACATCATTGCGACGCTGCCAGCGCACGTGACAGCGGTTGGTGTATTCGTGAACGAGTCGGTGGACGGAATCCGGGTGATCGTCGAGCGGACCGGCATCGGTGCCGTCCAGCTACACGGTGACGAAACGCCAGACTATGCGTTGGCGCTCGGTTGGCCCGTGTGGCGGGCGTTCACGGTGGAGCGTGCCGAAGCGATGTCGTCGGCGTGGCCTCCCCAAACGACGGTGCTGGTGGATGCGGCGGATCCGGTACGGCGTGGTGGAACCGGCGTGAAGGTCGACTGGGGACGGGCGGCCGGCATCGCGCGCGCGCATCGTATCGTGCTGGCCGGCGGGCTGACGCCAGAGAACGTCGTCGAGGCGATCGAGACCGTGCGACCCTATGGGGTTGATGTGTCGTCTGGCGTGGAGGATTCGCCGGGCGTGAAGAACGTGGACAAGATTGAGCGCTTTCTGACAGGCGCGCGGAGCGCATTTGGCAAACAGTAAGTCGGCAACCGCGACCCGACCCGTGTTCGGCAGGCGCGATCCCGACGCGCGTGGATACTTCGGCGCGTACGGGGGACGCTTCGTTCCCGAGACGCTCGTGGCGCCGATCGAGGAGCTCACCGCGGGATACATGGCCGCGCGCGCTGACGCGGCGTTTCGCGACGAGCTCGACAACCTCCTTCGTCACTACGTCGGACGGCCAACACCTCTGTACGAAACACGGCGGCTGGCGTCCGAGGCGGCGGGCCGGGCGGGCGTCCGGATTCTGCTCAAGCGCGAGGATCTCACCCATACGGGCGCCCACAAGATCAACAACGCGCTCGGTCAGGCGCTCCTGGCCAAGCGAATGGGCAAGACGCGCGTCGTAGCCGAGACAGGCGCGGGCCAGCATGGCGTGGCGACGGCTACCGCCTGCGCGCTGCTCGGCTTGAAGTGCCGCGTCTACATGGGTGCCGAGGACATGCGGCGTCAAGCCCTGAACGTCGTCCGGATGCGACTGCTCGGCGCCGAGGTAAACCAGGTCGATTCAGGCAGCCGGACCCTCAAGGACGCGATCAACGAGGCGATGCGCGATTGGGTCGCCAATGTCACCGACACCTACTACCTGCTGGGTTCCGCGCTCGGCCCGCACCCGTACCCGCTCATGGTGCGGGAGTTCCAGTCGGTCATCGGTCGCGAGGCCCGTGTCCAGATGCTCGACCAGGTTGGACGGCTTCCCGACGTGGTCGTCGCGTGCGTCGGCGGCGGCAGCAACGCCATGGGCATCTTCGACGGGTTCATCGAAGACGCGAGCGTACGGCTTGTCGGCGTCGAGGCGGGAGGCGAGCAGATCCTCTCCGGCCGCCACGCCGCTCGGTTTGCGGGCGGCTCCACGGGCGTGCTCCAGGGCACGCGCACGTTCATCCTGCAGGATGAAGCGGGGAACATCGAGCTGACCCACTCGATTTCAGCCGGACTGGACTACGCAGCGGTCGGTCCCGAACATGCCTGGTTGCGCGACTTGGGTCGCACCGAGTACGCGCATATATCGGACGCCGAGGCATTGGAGGGTTTCCAGACGCTGGCACGACTGGAAGGGATCCTGCCGGCACTCGAGTCGGCCCATGCGGTCGCCCACGCGGTCAAGCTCGTGCGGGACCTCCCAGACGGGGCGGTCGTGCTGATCAATCTCTCAGGTCGAGGCGATAAGGACGTGCAGAGCGTTGTCGAGGCGCTGCGATGAGCCGGCTCGCCGACACCTTCAGCCGCATCAAGGCAGAGGGCCAGGGACCAGGTCTCGTCACCTACGTGACCGCGGGTGACCCCGATTTGCACCGAACCGGGGGAATTCTGCGAGCCCTGGACCGGTCCGGCGCTGACGTGCTCGAGGTCGGTGTGCCGTTCTCGGATCCCCTGGCGGATGGGCCAGTCATCCAGCGCGCTACCGAGCGGGCCTTGGTCTCGGGCACCACCCTGCAGGGCGTCCTCGGCCTGATTGGAGGCTTACGGGGCGAGCTTCGGGCGCCGATAGTGATCTTTAGTTACGCCAATCCGATTCTGCGGCTGGGAGCGGAGCGGTTTGCCGATCAGGCCCGTGAGGCAGGGGTGGACGGCGTCCTCGTGTTGGATTTGCCGATCGAGGAAGCTGACGAGTTTCGGTCCCTGCTGGCGTCGCGAGGGATTGATACAATCCTCCTTCTCAGTCCTACGACGACCGACGAGCGCCTGCGCCGGGCGGCGAGGCTGGGCAGCGGATTTCTGTATGCAATTTCGCGCCTCGGGGTGACCGGGGCGCGTGATGCCGTCGCGGACGGGGCGGAGGAAATGGTCCGTCGGATTCGCACGGCCAGCTCCCTGCCTGTGGCACTCGGGTTTGGCATTTCGAAGCCGGAGCACGTGCGCGAAGTGGGGCGATGGGCTGACGCGGCCGTGGTCGGCAGTGCCCTCGTCAACGTCATCGCCGAGGCCGGCGCCTCTGACGATCTCAACACGCGGGTAGAGGAGTATGTGCGGTGGCTGAAGTCCTGACGAACATCGAAGAGCTGCGCAACCGGATTGATGTCATCGACGAGCAGCTGGTCCGTCTGCTGAACGTGCGAGTGGCATGTGCCGTGGAAGTTGGCAGGCTCAAGCACGAAGCGGGTTTGCCGATCTTCCAGCCCGAGCGCGAGACGCAGGTGCTCAACAGCGTGAGAAGGTCGGCCGGGGAGTTGGCGGGGCCGTTGACGGCCGAGGCGGTCGTCCGAATTTTCGAACGGGTCATCGACGAGGCGCGGCGGGCCGAACGGGCCGCGAGCGTTCGTGGCGACGGAGCAGGACCCTCGCTCGGCGAATGACCGGGTACAGGAAGCGCGGAGAACAAGAAGCGGAGAAGACGTCATGATCGTTGTAATGAAAGAGCGGGCCACCGAGGCGCAGGTCGACATGGTTATCGCCCGGTTGATGGAGCTGGGGATGGACGTGCACCGGTCGTCGGGAGCAACCAGGACGGTGCTCGGCGTGGTCGGCGCCGGCAAAGTGGACAAGGAAATGATCGGCATTCTCGAAGGCGTCCACGAGGTGATGCGCATCTCCGAGCCCTACAAGCGGGCGAGCCGCAGCTATCGGCCCGAGGACACCATCGTCACGATCGACGACCTGCGGATTGGCGGCGATGAGGTGATCGTCATGGCCGGCCCCTGTTCGGCGGAAACCGAGGAGCAATGCATGTTGTCCGCGGCCGCCGTCAAGCGAGCGGGCGCGAAAGTGCTGCGAGGCGGCGCGTTCAAGCCCCGCAGTTCGCCGTACAGCTTCCAGGGACACGGTGAGCCCGGCCTTCAGATGCTCCGACGAGCGGCCGACGCGCACAATCTGAAGCTGATATCGGAGGTGATGGACGCCAATCAGATCGAGGTCATCGCCAAGTACTGCGACATCTTCCAGGTCGGCGCCCGCAACATGCAGAACTACACCCTGCTGAAGGAGCTCGGGCACGCGCGGAAGCCGGTGATGGTGAAGCGAGGGATCTCGGCCACGATCGAGGAGTGGCTGCTGTCTGCCGAGTACATCCTGGCTGGCGGCAACAACGATGTCATCCTGTGCGAACGTGGTATCCGCACGTTTGAAACGGCGACGCGGAACACGTTCGATATCTCGGCGATTCCCGTCGTCAAGAAGCTCAGCCACTTGCCGATCGTGGCGGATCCCAGCCATGGGGCAGGACGCCGCGACATGGTGGCGCAGTTGGCGCGAGCCGCAGTGGCTGCCGGAGCCGACGGCTTGATCATCGAGGTACATAACGATCCAGACCATGCCTTGAGCGACGGAGCGCAGTCGATGTTCCCGGCGCAATTCGACCGGCTCATGGCGGAGTTGCGGATCATCGCACCCGCAATCGGCCGCAGCATCTGCCTGGAGGCGGTGGCGCGGCGCGGATGGGCGAGGTAGCGCGACCCCCTTTTCCCCGCATCGCTGTCGTTGGCCTCGGGCTGATCGGCGGGTCGATCGCATTTGCGGCCCGTCGCGCATGGCCGTCGACCCATGTGGTCGCGATCGATCGGGAATCGGTCCTCAAGGAGGCGGTCGCCCGGCGGGCGATCGACGCCGCCGTAAGCGATCTCGCCGAAATCGGTGACGTCGATCTGATCGTGCTGGCGGCGCCCGTTCGGCAGAACATTGTGCTGCTCCGGCGGATCGCCGAGTACGCCTCGCCCTCCACGGTCGTAACCGATGTCGGGGGAACCAAGCGAACGATTGTCGAGGCCGCGACGGCTCTTGCCGAGTCGGTAACGTTCGTCGGCGGGCATCCGCTAGGCGGAGGGGCACGCGGCGGATTCGAGTTCGCCACCGCCAGCTTGTTCGTCCGCCGTCCCTGGATTTTCACTCCACACGACGATCGCGGTGATCGTGTCGTGGCCCGCCTCTCCGACTTCGCCATTGGCCTCGGTGCACTGCCCTCGACCATGACTGCCGAAGCACACGATCGGCTGATGGCACTCATCAGCCATCTTCCTCAGCTGGCCGCGACTGCCTTGATGGAGGTCGTCGGTCGAGGGCGCTGACGGGGCGGGACTTCGGATGGCGGGTCAGGGGCTCGTCGACACGACGCGCCTGGCATCCAGCCCCGCCGACGTGTGGCGGGATATCTGCGTGACGAACGCCGACGAGATCCGGGGCGCACTGGATCTTCTCATCGAGCGCCTCTCGGAACTCAGGAGCGATCTGCAACGCGCCGAGGTGATTGACGCAGTGTTCGATGATGCCGGCCGGTGGCGCGCTGAGCTGATGAAAGGGGACGAGGACTGAACGGACGTGCGGACGGGTGCGAGGTGCGAGGTGCGAGGGTGCGAGGGGAATGATTGAGGAGGTCGCATGAGAAAGTACGCGTTACGACTGATCGTTGCGGCGGGTGTCGGTACACTTCTTGGCAGCGCCGTGTTGGCCGCCAGGTCTCAATCGGGCGCGGGTGGTGCGGCGCCGCACGTCGCGACCGCGAAGGCGGCCGCCCGGCAGGATCATGTCGGCCTCTTCAAGTCGCTGTGTGTCCCGCCTCCACCTCTGCCAGTGACAGGAGCGCCCGCGCAAGCCGCTGCCCAGCCTTCGGGGCCGCCGCCGCGCGCGCAGTGGTATGCCCCGCCAGTCAAAGTCTTCGACAACCTTTATTTCCTCGGTCAGACGGAATACACCGCTTGGGCCGTGGTGACCTCTGACGGCATCATCGTCATTGACCCGCTCTTCGACTATTCAGTTGAAGAAGAAGTGGTGAATGGGCTCACCAAGCTCGGCTTGGATCCTAAGGCGATCAAATATGTCGTGATCAGCCATGCGCACAGCGACCACGTCGGTGGCGCTCGGCTCCTGCAGGATCGATTCGGCGCAAGGGTCGTGATGAGCGCGGCCGACTGGGACCTGCTCGCGACGGACCCGGGTGCGTGGCCCAAAGCGAAGCGCGATGTCGTGGCGACTGATGGGCAGAAGCTGACTTTGGGTGACACGACGCTCATGTTGCACTTCACTCCTGGTCACACCCTGGTACCATCTCGACAATCATCCCGGTGAAGGACGGGGGCCGGCCGCACGTCGCTGCTCTGTGGGGCGGGACCGGCTTCAACTGGCGGAGTGGGTCGCCCCGGTACATCACGCCCGACCGTCCGGCGCTGTTCTGGTACGAGAACTACGGCAACTCCGCCAGGCGCTTCCGTGAGATCGCCGCGAAGGCCGGGGCGGACGTTCTGCTCTCGAACCATCCCAACTACGACGGCACGAAAGCGCACCTCGCCACGCTGGCGCGGCGCAAGGCGGGTGAGCCGCACCCGTACGTCGTTGGCAGTGACAGCGTCGGCCGGTTTCTGACGGTCGCGGAAGAATGCGCAAAGGCGGGTCCCCTGTGGTGAGTCAGCAACTATTACCCTCGACAGAACGAATTCTTCTTGGCCCCGGGCCGAGCCTCATCGCGCCACGGATCATGCGGGCGATGGCGGCGCCGGTGCTGAGCCACCTCGATCCGGATCTCGTCACGCTCCTGGATGACGTGCGGGCGCGACTGGCACGTACGTTCAAGGCGCCGGAGGGCAGCTTGACCATCGCGATGTCCGGTACGGGCACGTCGGGGATGGAAGCGATGGTCGCGAACCTTGTCGGCGACGGGACACGCGTCCTGGTGATCGTTGGCGGATACTTCGGCGAGCGCCTCGCCGAGATCTGCCGCCGGTACGGCGGGGTGATTTCCCGCGTTGACGTCGAGTGGGGAAGGGCGGTGGATCCGGAGGCCGTGCGGACGGCGCTTCGAGCCGGCAAAGTGGATGTCGTGGCGTGTGTCCATGCCGAGACCTCTACCGGGGTCCTCAGCCCGGTCCAGGAAATTGCCGCGATTGCGCACCAACACGGTGCGCTCGTCCTCGTGGATGCGGTGACGTCGTTCGGAGGTCATCCCATCGACGTCGCTGGGCTGGGGTCTCGACGCGGTGTACAGCTGCACGCAGAAGTGCATCGGCGCACCGTCGGGTATGGCGCCAGTGGCCTGGACGCCGGCCGCACAGGCACGCAAGGTGGCATGCCGCAGCTTCTATCTTGACCTGGCGCTGCTCGAGGATTTCTGGGTGCGTCGGAAGTATCACCACACGCTCTCGTCCACGATGATCTACGCGCTGCGCGAGGCGCTGATGGCGGTGGAGGAGGAGGGGCTCGAGCAGCGGTGGGCGCGGCATCAGAAGAATCACAAGGCCCTTGCGACAGGGCTCGCGGCAATCGGGCTTGATCTACTGCCGCCTCCAGCGGACCGGCTCTGGACGCTCAACGCCGTCCGGGTTCCTGCGGGGATTGATGAAGCCGTCGTGCGCCAGCGCCTCCTCCGTGAGTTCAACATCGAGATCGGCGCGGGTCTCGGGCCACTGGCCGGAAAGATCTGGCGGGTGGGGCTGATGGGTGCTAGCTCGACCCCGGCGATGCTGTTGTTGTTCCTGGGCGCGCTCGAACACGTCCTTCACGCCATGGGCCACAAAGGGGACAGTGGCGCCGCGGCGGCCGCGATGGAGACGTTGGCCGCAGCCGACGCCCTGCCCCGGGCTCACTGAGCCTCGGCTGCTGACGCGCTACACCCGCAATGCCTTACGGGTTCTTTGCCCGGCCGACGTCGCGGAAGCCTTTGTTGTAGGTGTCCACTTCGTTCATCGGCGCGCAGATGCCTTCACTGATGCCTGCGTACAGCCCACGCCATCCGAAGTACGTCATGAGCTCGGGCGGAATTCGCTTGTAGAGTTTCGGGGCGCCGACCCATGGAGCGGTGTAGTACTCCGGATCGTAGAGCGTCAACTGCAGCTCCAGCGTATTGGAGTCAACCCGCCTCCAGGTCTCTTCGATCCGCGCGTGGAAGCTCTTGGGATAACCCACACCGTCGAGCCATGCCCTGTCGTCGAGGCCCACCGTGTTGACGACCAGCTTGTTGCCGTCCCACCGTCCGGCCGTGTGTCCGTACCAGGAGGGTCCCAGGTTCTCGAGGTTCTCGCCGGAGGGTACCTCCCGGCCATCGGTCCAGAGGAAGCGCGTCCTGTGTTCCCACTGGAACAGGTGGAGAATCTTGTCCGGGAGCACAATCATTTCCATCGGCTCGTCATCGATAAGGAGCAGTGGAAACCCCATCGGATTACAGGAGTGCCAGGGCGCGTTTCCGGCCGCGTCGTTGGTGTCTGGAATGTTCTTGGCCTTCGCCGCCACACCCGCAGGCGTCATGGGAGGAGCCGGAGTACCAAGACTGAACGGGTTCCTTTCCCGCCGCGTCCAGTATCCGGACAGATCGCGAGGGTCGAAGACGCTGCTTCCGGGGTTAGCCTTGTGCCACTCGTCGAACTTGACCCTGTAGTCCCTTTGCGCAAGCGTGGCGATCGGCATGGACACAAAGAGCAGCAGCAACGTGATGCAGCGGCTTCGCACGGGTGACATCTCCTAGTTGAGCGGATTCTGTCCGGCTTCCCTCGACATGATTTCAGAGCCATCGGCGAGGATGACCTTGACGACAATTGCCGTCGGCGTGCCGTTCGCCGCCGGATTGACGACCGCCGTGATCTCTTGGCCGAGTTTCAGCGTGTTCCGGTTGTAGCCTGTCTGGGCCATCTGGCTCACGCCCGCGTTCTCGAAGCCCCAGGTGACGACGCTGCCGTTGGCGTCCTTCACATCGATGTAGATCACGACATGTGGATTGCGCCAGTCCACGCGCGATACAGTGCCCTTTAGAGTGACCATCCTGTTCATGTCGTATGTGGCGCCCCTGCCATGATGCGCGAACACAGAGGGCGCGAGTACCGCAGCGATCGCGGCGAGCACGAAGGGCGTGAGCGATCTGTTCATAGACGTATCGCCTTTTTCTGACGCCGAGTGGTGAGCGCAATGTAGTCCCACGGCCGGACAGTGTCAACGGATCCGCTGGTGTCCCCGGCCGCGGGTCTCAACGCCTCAAGACGAGCTTCGTCCCAATGAGTGCAGCCAGCAGCGCTCCGGTGAGTGGCACGGCGTGTCCGGTGTAGGGCGTCAGTAGCACGAGGCCCGCGGTACCTGCGCCGAGCAGTCTGGTGCCGCGGTATTCCGGTCTGTCGTGGAGGAACCAGAGGCACACCAGATAGACCGCCACCGGAATGGCCACAGCCATTCCCGCGGCAACGGCGCTGACTTCTGCGCGATGAGTGACCTGGTCCACTGTGACGGCGAGTCCCGCTCCCACGGCCGCCGCGGCTGCGAAGACCAGGTAGTGCCCGTACCCCCAGAGAATCCCTTTTCTGAGGCTGGTTAGCAGGTCGTGCACCGGCCGGTCGAAGTAGACCCACCACATCGAGTACACGATCAAAAGACCGCCGATGATCACGGGCACGAGGGAGACGAGTGCTTCGCCGGATGCCAAGGCAGCCTGGACGGCGCCGGTGGCGGCGAGGATCGATTCGCCCAGGACGATCAACGTCAGGAGTCCGTAGCGTTCCGCGATGTGATGCGGATGCCACGTGGTCGGAGCAGCGCGTTCGGCCCACACGGGCACGAGAACTTCAAACCCCGCAAGGGTCACGAATCCCACCGGCCAGAAGCGAGGTACCAGTAGCATCGCCACCCATGCGACCTGGACCAGCGTGATGCCCCTGGCATAACGGAGGGCGGTGACCCGATGGTCGGGATCGGATGCCGCCGCTCGCAGCCACTGCGCGACGAGCGCCATACGCATGATGACGTAACCGGCAACGACGGCCAGGTTCGGTGTGCGACTCTCCAACATCGCGGGGACACCTGCCGCGATGATCAGCGCACCGGTAATCTGCACGAACACCGCGAGCCGATAGGGCAGGTCGTCACAGTCGTACGCCGAGGCGAACCACGTAAAATTCATCCACGCCCACCAGATTGCAAAGAACACCATCAAGTAGCCCGCAAGGCCCGCGAGGACATGGGCTTCGGCAATGGAGTGATGCAGCCCGGCAGCCGCCTGAGCGATGGCGACGACGAAGACCAGATCGAAAAGCAGCTCGAGGGGTGTCGCGGCGCGGTGAGGCTCGTGTGGAGAGCGAGCGCACATCGGCGCCATGAGTCGCGCCCCGTAAGTCCTCGCCGCTGCGGTTGATAGCTCAGCCGTAGACATCAATGCATCTTATCCGCGCTCGGTGGTCGTACAATCGCCACGCGGTACAACATGATCACCATCATCGGCATCTCTGGGAGTCTGCGGAAGGCGTCGTTCAACAGCGCCCTTCTCCGTGCGGCTGTGGACGTGACACCGGAGGGCGCGACGCTCGAGGTCGCATCCATCCAGGGCATCCCACTCTACGACGGCGACGTGGAGTCTTCGGTGGGGATTCCAGCGGTCGTCAGCGACTTGAAGGACCGCATCGCGGTGTGTGATGGCCTGCTGCTGGTCACCCCTGAGTACAACAACTCGATTCCTGGCGTCTTCAAGAACGCCATCGATTGGCTCACGAGACCGGCATCGGACATTGCCCGGGTGTTCAACAACCGCCCGGTAGGGCTGATCGGTGCGACGCCTGGCCGCGGCGGAACAATCCTGGCGCAGGCGGCGTGGCTGCCGGTTCTGCGGACGCTCGGCACGAGACCGTGGTTCGGAGGGAGGGTGACTGTCAGCGGGGCCAAGCGCGTGTTCGACGAGAGCGGGCAGCTCGTCGACGAGGAAGTGCGGTCGCAGCTGCGGAACTACGTGGCGGGATTCGTCGGCTTCATCGGGAAGTAGCGTTCAGCCGACGACGGATCCACGGCTAGATCGCTTTTCGATTCGACGTAAAGCGGAGGCTTCCGCCTTCGCGTAAAGCTTCGGCGGACCGCCGTAGCCTTGGCGGAGGCGGTTAGCCTCCGCGGACACGCGCACGCTGAAGCGTGCGCTCTACGGCGAAACGCAAACCGCTCTAGCCTAGTTGCGAAGAGGAAGCGGCTGCTTCGGGGCATTCTCCTTGAACCGATCGTACCCAGCTTCCTCCGGCACACAGTCCCAGCTGAGCAGCTTCCCGTCAGGAAGTTTCAAGTAGTTGAACGTGGTGGTCACCGGTTCAAGGAAGTGCACCGGGTCGGTCATCGTGACGACAACCTGCATCTTGTTGCCGTTTGGCACAAAGCGTTCGACCGTCTGCATCTTGTCGGACTGCCAGAGCCCGGGGTCTCCCAGCGAATCGAGGAGGCCGGCCTTCAGATCCGTCGACTCGATGACCAGCGTCTCACCCTCCCAGTGCCCGGCGGATCGGCCGAGATGGGGGAACTGCGTAACGGTGTGAGGCGCGTCCTTTGCCGCAAGGCCGTTCTTGATTGGCACACGGCGGCGGATGTCCATGAACTCGTAGTTGATCTCTGCGTAATCCTCATGGAGCCTGACTTCGATCGGCGGCGACGGCGTGTGCATGACACGCTTGAACGTGGCTGGAATGCACCGCATGGCCGGGTCGTCGTGGAGATGATCGTACCGGGCGCGAGCCGCAGCTCCCTCCGGTGTCAGTTTGAGGTTTTCGGTCTTGGTTCCGTCAACGATCCACACGCCAACGAGATCTGCCCGCTGACCTTGAGCCTGCACTGGTGTGGACCCTGCAAGCAGAAGCGCAGCCGCCCCGCACGCGCCAATCACTCCTGACGACCACGAGGCCCTCATCGCACGACCTGTGGGCATTCGAGATCCGCCCCCTTTTCGACAGCGTCCGTCAGCGCTCCGGCGCCGCAGTCGCGCAGAATCGATCCGTCCTGGAGTGTTGCGCTCTGGAAATACCCCACATTCTCCAAGCGTCGGCTGGGGCTGACTCTGATCGTCACCGTGTCGCCGACCCTCATCCGCTGATAGTCGACCTTTCGCCGCAAGAGCGCGTTCTTGTCGGACCACTCGATGAACCAGTCCTTGACGACACCGTCCGGCCCCTTCACTGAGAGAGTGACCTGCGAATGGGGATTCCTGATGTCGAGTTCCTTGAGAACACCCGTGAGGTTGAATGCTTTTGACGAATCGAAGTTGATGCCGACCGAGTGATGCGCGAGTGCCGCTCCGCCGAGGCATAGCCAGGCGGCGAGAAGGGCAACGGATAAACGGCTCATGACGGCGCCTCCGATGCGTGGTAAGAGGTCGATTTCTGAGCGAAGCTAACACCCGGTGTCTCGGGTGTCAATCACCGGTGGTCGATGTGTGGTCTGCCGCTAGACCGCTTTGTGATTCGGTGTAGAGCGGAGGCTTCGCCTTCGCGTAAAGCTTCGGCGGACCGCCGTAGCCTTGGCGGAGGCGGTTAGCCTCCGCGGACACGCGCACGCTGAAGCGTGCGCTCTACGGCGAAACGCGAATCGCTCTAGCCACGACGAAAGACGCGACGGACGTCGAGACGGAACGACGGACGAGACCGTGTGCCGGTGATGACAATCGGCAGCCGGGTGCCGCCGTTGGGACCGCGGAAGAACGGCTGCGCAAGTCGAGCAATCAGCGACTTGAAGCCGGTCGTCATGTCTGCGAGGCGTGCCTCGAGCAGCAGGTCACCTCGGAAATCGATAGCTTCGCGATGGAGATCGTACGATCCCGCCAGGCGTACGGTGGCGCCGGGTATGCTGAACTGGAGATCGGAGAGCCGCAGCAGGGCGTCGCGCAGCACGAAGCGTCCCCGAAGGTTCGACACGACGCTTTGGCCCTCCTTCAGCGCGTTGTCGTCGGCGCGGCTGCGCTCACTTAGTTCATTGATCCGTTTTTGCACATCAAGGTTGGTGAAGCGCGCCTCGGCCAGGCTGAAGCGTCCATCGAGCCGCAGGCGATCGACCACGTCCTGCGCTCCCGCTGGCAGGAGGAAGCTCGTCTCCACGTCCACCCTGCCCAAAAGTGGCGACGGATCGGCCTTGACGGCCAGCCGCATGAGATCCTCGATTCGGCCGGCCTTCACTTGCACATCGAGCACGACGCCGCGTCCCCGGACGTTCTCCGTTCGAACGACGGCGCCGTTGGCCAGGATGGTGGAGTCGATGACCCGTGCTTCCACCCGCTCGAGCCAGGTATCCCCGTTCGTGCCGTCCACGACGGCCTTGAAGGTCGTCGTGAGTGGCACGGGCTGGCCCGCGATATCGATTGAGAAGTCGGGTATTTCGGTCTGTCCTTCCACCTCGATGCGCTGCAGCACGCCATTGAACCTGCCGACCGACGACAGGGTTCCGTCGATCCCTTTAATTGAATCCAGATCGGCATTGCTGAACGTGTATTGGCCGCTCAGCGGCGTGAAATCCGGCTCCTCCTCGTCCCAGGGGCCAAAGGTACCGCTCGTCTCGACGCGCCCACGCGGAATCGGGTTGGTGATGCCTGCCTGAAATCGCCAAGGCACCCGATCGCCCACGTCGTCCATCACGAGGTCGTGGATCTCGAAGATTCGCGGCAGCCGTCCGGGTCGCACGGATGGGATCTCCAGGCGTGCAGAGCGAGCTACCACCCGTTCAATGACGATCGGTGAGGCCATGAACGCACGCGCCGGACGAGGTGGCAGCGCGGGGAGCGGATCCCGTTTGGCCTGCAGTTCGTCGATGCTGGCCTCCCCAGGCTGAGGAACCTGGGCACGTGGGCGTCGCGGGATGTAGATGTCGATACTGCTGACGTTCACTTCCTTGAGGCGTACGGGCCGACCGAGGAGTTCGGCGATGCCCGCACTCCCGTTGAAGTCGGCGATCGTCACGAGCGGCGGCACGTCCGTCCGGCCGTTGTGACGGAAGACGAAGCCGGTGCCCGAGGCGCGCGCACGCGGCAGGAGCGCCAGCTGAAGCGACCCGAGCTCCACCTGGCCGGCGAACCGCTCGTTCAGGGCCGTCACGACGCGATCGCGCACCCAATCTGTCGACTGGCTGAACCAGAGGAGAAAGATCGCCGGCGCGCTGACGACGATGAGCGCGACCCAGGCTATGCGGCGCCACATATCGGAACAGCCTGGTTGCGCATGCGGCGCACGATGGATGAGGTGGACGTGCGCCATCGTGGGTTCTTAACGCTCGATCCTGAGGCCCGCAACCTGCCAGCCGGCCCAGTGACCTGTTAGATAGACGATTCGCTTCCGGCCGCCGTGCTGAAGGGTAGCAGCGGCGATGTACGCGCGCGGGCCGTGACCGCAATAGAGCACCAGTTCATCGTCGTCAGCGCCGGGCACATCCTCTATCCGCGACGGCAGCTGCGTAAATGGAATGTTCACGGCGCCCGGAACGTGACCGGCGGCAAACTCGCCCTCGGAACGAACGTCGAGAATGTGAAGGGTGTCGCTGCGATCGATGCGGGCGAGGAGCTCCGAGGCCGTGGTCGCCGAGGATGTCGTGGAAACACTCGCTGACGTTGGCGGGGCCGTGGCCGAGCCCGCTCGGGGTGCGGAGGCGCGTGTAGCGCCGCCTGACCCAGCTGTCAGAGCGATCAGCCCAGGTGTCCACGCGAACGCCCAGGCCAGGAACTGGACGAAATAGTTGCGACCCGCAGCAGGAGGAGGTCCCCAGAGGGTCGTCATCACGAAGTAGAAGGCCAGCCCCGCGAAGACGGCGGCGGCTATTGCGCGAACGGCAATGGCGGCCCACGGGCGCTGTTCCGGCGCGCGGAGCCAGCGCCCGTCGAGCGCGGCGAGGATCAGCCACATGCTGACCCACGCTGCAGGAATTGCCGATCCGTATGTACGTCCGTCCATGAGAAGGATCAGCACGTAGTAGCTGGCCGCCCCGCCAATCCCAGCCACTGCGCCAATCGGAAGCCCCTTTACCAGTCGACCGCTTGATGATCCGAGTACACCGCCGACCACGGTGAGCAACAGAGCCCCATGCACGACTCCGGCCACAATCGTATGCTGGATGCCAAAGGTGTACCAGATTGCGTCGGCGGCGGTGGCGACGGCCGCGACGGTGGCGATGCCGATGATGATCTTCATGCGTCCTGGGTGCCGGTATTCTAGCTCCACGCCCGGGCGTAGATGTCAGGGGGATCGACGCTCGCTACAATTGGCGCGTGCATTTCGTCTATATCGTTCGTTGTGCGGACGGCACGTTGTACACCGGATACGCGCGTGACCCACGGGCCCGCGAAGAAGCGCACAACGGCGGCCGTGGGGCAAAGTACACAGCCGGCCGGCGTCCGGTGCAGCTGGTGTATCAGGAGGCGTTCCGATCGGTGGGCAAGGCGTTGGCGCGGGAGTACGCGTTGAAGCAGCTGACGCGTCCGCAGAAAGACGCCTTGATTGCCCGCGCACGGCGCCGCCGCTCCTGAGCATTTCTGGTATAAAGCATCAGTGAGATCACGTCTCCGAGGAGGATTCATGCGCGCACGGAAGCCGTTGGTCGTCTCGCTGCTCACGCTGGGTGCCGTCGTGGCCATTCATGCACAGGTCGCCAACCCGATTCCGGCGCCTGTGGAGAAGCGCGGCCTGACGGTCGAGATCCGCGACGTTACGCGCCTGCCTGACACGCGCGGGCTTCGCCCGCCCGATCAGGACGTGGTGCCTGCCGGCTGGGCGCGCGTCAGCTTCGTCCGCGACCTTCCGGACGGCCGTAGATTCGCCAACGACTCGCGTGGTTTCCTGTATCTGCTCGACGGCAACAAGCAACCTGCGGTGTACGCCAATGTGGGCGCGGTGTTCCCGTTCGCTGTGTACAACAGGCTAGAGAGCGGATTCATCGGGTTCGACTTTCACCCGGAGTTTGCGAAGAACGGCCTGTTCTACACCGTGCACGGTGAACGGGCGCAGGGCAACCCGGCGACACCCAACTTCATTCCGCCTGGATTCACACAGGCCGACGTGACCTATCACAATGTCATCACGGAATGGCACGCCACGAATCCGGCTTCGAACACGTTCGAAGGGACGCGGCGAGAACTGCTCCGCGTTGCGCACATCGTGGCCAACCTGACCCATCCAATGGGAAACGTCGAGTTCAATCCGACGTCGAAGCCGGGATCCCCTGACTACGGCCTGCTCTACACGAGCGGCAGCGATCTGGGGTTCAGCAACGGCGGTGGACCGCACGCGAACAACCCAGGCCAGTCGCAGCGTCTGGACTCGGTCATCACCGCGATTCTGCGGTTCGACCCGCGGAGTCCCTCGGTGTCAGGAGGCATGAAGGGGCTCGGTGACTACACAATTCCGGCGGTCAACAAGTTCGCCGCTGACGGCGACCCGAAGACGCTGGGAGAGATCTTCGCCTATGGCTTCCGGAACGCCCACCGACTCTCGTGGGACATGACCGATGGGACGATGTTCGCCTCGGACATCGGGATGAATCACATCGAGGAGATCAACATCGTCCGTGACGGCGGAAACTATGGCTGGATGCGTCGCGAGGGCTTGTTCGAGAACGGCATCACGCGGCCGGGCGGCGCACTGAACCAATTGTTCCCCCTCGCGCCAGACGTCATGGAAGGGCGCGTGAAGGACGAATTCACGTACCCAGTCGCCATGTACGATCACAGCGACGGGCAGGCGGTCACGAATGGATTCGCGTACTACGGGCGCATCGCCGCGCTTCGGGGCAAATTTGTATTCGGCGACATCGTGCGCGGGCGCCTGTTCGCGGCAGACGTCGCGGCGATGAAGAAAGCCGACGACGGGATTCCGCAGACCGTGGCGCCGGTTGAGGAGATCCAGCTCTACGTGCGTGATTCGCGAGGCAACCGGACGCATGTCTCGCTCCGTGAGCTCGTCGAAAAGACGATGGGCGCGACCATGACCCGGGCCGACCTGCACATCAGCCGCGGCCGCGACGGAGAGCTTTTGGTGACCTCCAGACAGGACGGCACGATTCGGATGCTGGTGCCGGACTCCGGCGGTGCGGGGACGACCTCGGCAGCGCGGTGATAAGGTTCGCCGCAGCTTGACGCGCAGGCTAGACCGCTTTTCGATTCGGTGTAGAGCGGAGGCTTCCGCCTTTGCGTAAAGCTTCGGCGGACCGCCGTAGCCTGGGCGAAGGCGGTTAGCCTCCGCGGACACGCGCACGCTGAAGCGTGCGCTCTACGGCGAAATGCGAATCCTCTAAGACCTGCGCTCTACTGCGGAAAACGGCCGGTCGCGACGAGCAGGTCGAGCTGGGCGCGGCGAAGGGCGTCTTCGGCGATGGCGCTCGCTGTTGCGGTGTCCCTCGCACGCCTCTGGGCGTCGATCACCTCGATGTTCGTCGTCGCACCCTCGCGAAAGGCGATATCAGTAATCCTGAGTACTTCATTCGACTGCTCCTCCGCGGCTCGGGCTCGCTCGGCCGCGCGCGCGCTGAGCCTGACCGCTTCCCGGGCGGTACGCACCTCGGACGTCGCTTGCCGCTCGAGGCCGGCGCGCTCGGCTTTCACTGCGTCGAGGAGCGCCGATCGTTCGCGCTCCTGCGCGGACCTCAATCCGCTGTCGAACAGCGGGACCGAGAACAACACCGATCCGCGAAGGACCCGGGATGTCGCGAAGAGTCCGGACGGAGCGTTGAACTGCGGTGTGAACAGCGCGGTCAACGACGGTAACCGGTCCTTCCACGAATCGGCCAGCACCCGCTCGGCAGCGAACTGCCGTGCCAGGATGAGGCGTAGATCCGTTCGAAGGTCGTGCAGCGACCCTTCGACTGGCTCGTTGAATGCGGGTTCCTCGGCGGTGTCCACGGGGCCATCGGCGGCTACAAGGACGCCGAGGGCTTCCTGCGCGCGACGCATCAAGAGTTGTGAGGCCTCGATCCGGGCTTCGTTGGTCGAAAGCTCCTGCAGCGCGCGCAGCATGTTGAGGCGACTGCCGAGTCCTCCCTCGAAGCGTTGGTTCGCGAAGTCGTAGTGCGCCCTGGCATTGTCGCGCGCCTGTTCGTTCAGCTCCAGCCCGCGACGTTGAACGATCACGGCCAGGTAGGCATCCGCGGTTGCGGCGGCCAGTTGCTGACGGACATCGGCGGCGGCGGTTTGCGCCACGAAGACCTGATCGCCGGCCTGCACCCGCTGTGCCCACGCGAGTGGCGTCCACAGCGGTGCGAGGAAACTCACCGACGAGACCGACTGCCACCGTGGGGTGATGTTGTTCCCGTCGAAGCTGGTCACCGGATCGATCACGTCCACGGCGACGCCGGCATCGATCGATGGCCGTGTTCTCGAGGTCGCTTGCCCCAGGAGTGCCTCGGCCCGGAGGATGCCGGCGGCCGCTTCCTGCACGGTCGGATTGTTCGCTATCGCCCGTCGGATGGCGTCATCGAACGTGATCCGCTCCATGACCTGGGCGGTAGCGAGCGTCGGGAGCAGCCACACCCACAACAGCACCCCCGCACCCACGCTCCCTCGCACCGTCGCATTCCCACACCGTCGCACCCACGCATCCCGGATGTGCCTATCCATGTCGCACCGCTTTCGCCCCGCGGAGCGTCTGGATCACCATGTACAGCACCGGGATGAAGAGAATGTTGAGAAACGTCGCGAAGAGCATTCCACCCGCCACTGCCGTACCCACCGAATGGCGACCTTCCTGCCCGGCACCGTTGGCGAACACCAGCGGCATGACACCGAGCACGAAAGCCAGGGACGTCATGAGAATTGGCCGGAGCCGAATGCGCGCCGCTTCGATGGCCGCCTCGACCACGGTGAGGCCCTTGGCTCTGAGCTGTTCAGCAAACTCGACGATCAGGATGGAGTTCTTCGCTGCCAGCCCAATCAACATGACCAGGCCGATCTGGCAATAGAGGTCGTTCTGCAGACCGCGTGCCCACTGCGCAGACAGCGCGCCGAGCACCGCGAGCGGTACGCCCAGCAGCACGATGAACGGCAGCACCAGCGATTCGTACTGCGCCGCGAGTGTCATGTAAACGAGCAGTATGGCGATGCCGAAGATCGCCGCCGATTGCCCACCCGCTTTGACCTCCTCGAGAGAGATTCCCGACCAGGCAAACCCAAACCCCTGAGGGAGCGCGGTCCCAGCGAGTCGTTCCATCTCCGCGAGCGCCTGCCCGGAACTCACACCGGGAGCAACCGATCCGCTCACCTGAGCGGATCGGAACAGGTTGAAGTGGCTGATGACCTGAGGCCCGGTCGTTTCTCGGACCCGCACGACGCTGGCGAGGGGCACCATGTCGCCCGCAGTCGTGCGCGCGTAGTACTGACCGAGGTCCTTGGTGTCCGACCGATACGACTTGTCGGCCTGGACGTACACCCGGTAGGCTCGGTTATTGAAGTCAAAGTCGTTGACGTAGGCCGAGCCGAGATACGTCTGCATCGCGCTCGTAATCTCACCAATCGGCAGTCCCAGGCTCAGCGCCTTTTCACGGTCGATGTCCACGGCCAACTGCGGATCGCTCGCCGTGAACGAGCTGAAGAGGCCCGCGACCTGCGTGGACTGTTGCGATGCTCCGATGAGGGACTGGAGCGCTCCACTCAGGTTGTTGATGTCGGCGCCGCCGCTCTGGTCCAGCACCTCCATCGTAAATCCGCCAAAGTTTCCCAATCCCTGAATTGAAGGCGGCGCGAAGGGAATCACGAAGCCGCTCGAGATGCCGAACAGCTGCCCTCGAATGCCAGGCAGAAGGCCTTGAAGCCGCTGTTCAGGCGCCAGCCGCTGGTCGAACGGCTTGAGCAGCGTGAACATGAGGCCGGCATTCGCGGCGCTCCCGGCAAAGCTGAATCCGCCGACTGAGAAGATCGATTCCACCTCGGGCACCGCCTGCAGCACCTTCTCGGCTTCCCTCATGACGCCGGTCGTGTAGTCCAACGACGCGCCCGGCGGCGCCTGGACGATCGAGATGAAATAGCCGGGGTCCTCCTCGGGCAGGAAGGCCTGGGGAACTCGGTTGTAGACGTAGTAGGTCGCGCCCAGGAGGGCGGCGAACACCACGACCGTGGCCCAGCGCCATTGCATCAAACCGCGGACGATATGCACGTAGACGTTCGTGCCGCTTTGAATGATCCGTTCGACCCCTCGGAAGAACCAGCCCTTCTCCTCAGCATCGTGCTTGAGGAGCAGTGCCGAGAGCGCGGGCGTGAGCGTCAAGGCGTTGAAGGCGGAGATGGCCACCGAGAACGCGATCGTCAGCGCAAACTGCTGATACAGGCGCCCGGTGGTCCCAGGGAAGAATGCCACCGGCACGAAGACCGCGATCAGCACCAGGGCAGTCGCGATGACCGCACCGAACACTTCGCGCATCGCGTCGGACGCCGCCTGCTGCGCGCTCTTCCGGTACTCCTGAATGTGCCGTTCGACGTTCTCGATCACGACGATCGCGTCGTCCACCACGATGCCCGTGGCGAGCACGATGGCGAAGAGTGTCAAGGTGTTGATGGAGAAGTCCAGATACTTGATGAAGGCAAACGCACCGATGAGCGATACCGGCATCGTCAGGGCTGGGATGAGCGTCGCGCGCCAGCTCTGAAGGAAGAGGAACATCACCAGGACGACCAGACCGAGCGCCTCGGCGAGCGTCTTGATGACTTCCTGGATGGATTCACGGACGACCGTCGTCGTGTCGAAGGCGACCTGGTACCTCAAGCCGGGTGGGAATGCCTCGGAGAGTCGCGCCATCTCGTCGGTGACGCCGCGCTGCACGTCGAGTGCGTTGGCGGTGGGGAGCGCAGTGACGGCGAAGCCAATCGCCTCCACGCCGTTGAACCGGAGCGCGGTGGCGTAGGTCTCGGCGCCGAGCTCGGCGCTTCCGATGTCCCTGAGTCGCACCAAGGCTCCATCGGCGCCCGACTTGATGATGATGTTCTCGAACTCACTCGCCTCTCGCAGCCGGCCGGCCGCGCGAACGCTGATCTGGTATGTCTGTCCTGCGCGTGCCGGCGATTCGCCGACGCTCCCTGCGGCCACGTTGACGTTCTGCTCGCGCAGGGCGGTGACGACATCGCCGGCGGTAAGGTTCCTTCCTGCGAGTTGGCTGGGATCCAGCCACAGACGCATTGCGAACTTTCGCTCGCCAAAGATGATCACGTCAGCGACACCGGGGATGCGCTTCAGGGCATCCTTCACGTAGACGTCGAGGTAGTTCGAGACGAAGAGAGCGTCGTACCTGCCGTTTTCGGCCCATGCGGCGGCCGCGGAGACGAAGCTCCCGCCGCCCTTTTGAACGGTGACGCCGATCTGGCGGACCTCTCCGGGCAGACGGCCGAGCGCCTGGTTCACTCGATTCTGCACATCCACCGCGGCGATGTCGGGGTCGCGGGTCACTTCGAACGTAACGATGATCTGGCTGACGCCGCTATTGGTGCTCGAGGAGGAGATGTAGAGCATGCCCTGGACGCCATTGATCGCCTGTTCGAGAGGCGTCGTGACGGCGGTTTCGACCGTTTCGGCGTTGGCGCCTGTATAGATCGCGGTTACCGAGACGGTGGGTGGCGCCACCTCGGGGTACTGCGCGATCGGCATCGTCGGGATCGCGAGCGCACCTGCGAGCACGATGATGAGCGAGCAGACGCTCGCCAGGATGGGTCGGGTGATGAACGTATCGACGAACATCAGGAGACCTTCACCGGAGCGCCGTCGCCGAGCTTCTGGACGTTGGACACGATGACTCGATCACCAGCGGTGAGGCCAGAGGTGACCACGTAGTTCTCGCCAATCACTTCTGCCACCATGATCGGCTTCTGCCGTGCGACGTCTCCCTGCTGCGCGGATTCCGCCACGAACACGAAATATTGCCCGCTGATTCGACTGACCGCCACCAGAGGCACCGTCAGACGGGACTCGTTGCTCCAGATGATCCGTGCGCGCAGATACTGCATCACGCGAACCGACTCCGGCATGCGGCCAAGCGTCACCTTGACGAGCACGGACTGGGTGCCGTCATCAGCTCGGGGCGCCACGAACGTGATGGGCGCAGAGGCGATCACGGCACCTTCGGGATTGAGCAGATCAACCTGCAGTCCGAGCCGGAGGGCCGAAGAGCGTTCCAATGGGACATTGACGTAGGCCTCGAGACCCTGCGCCTGGTCGATGGTGGTGATGGCGGTGGACGGCGTGACGCGGTCTCCCTCTCGAATCTCGATGTCGCCCACAATTCCTGCTGCGGGTGCCGTCACCTGGTAGTAGTCGAGCTGGACACGGGCCTCGCGCGCCTGCAGAACCACCGAATCGAGCTGTGCCTGCGACGTCTTGGCGAATGATTCGGCCTGCTCGAGCTCCGCGCGGCTCATGGCGCCGGCCTCGAACAGCTTCTGTGCCCGGGCGAGTTGCTGCTGGGCCAGCGCGACATCCGCCTCACGCGCCGCCCGCTGGGATTCAACGACCGTCACCGTCGCCTGCTGGCGGTTCGCATCGATCTGTAGAAGCGTCTGCCCCTGGGTGACGCGATCGCCGGCACTGACGAGTACCCGTCGGACCACTCCTTCGACGTCCGGCTGGACGGTGATCGAGCGAAGCGATCGGATGGTCGCGACGTACTCGGAGGTCTGCGGGACGGGCTTTGCTTCCAGCGTGAGCACGGCGACATCGGTGGGCGGGAAAGCACCCGCGGCGCCTTCGGGACCTCCCGGACCCTGCGGAGCACCTCCACAACCAGCCAGAATGAGGGTCGCGAGAACGGGTAAGGCGAGAAGATGCGCGGACGGCATGAATTGTTCCTTTGGGAATGACCCGACCGGGGCTGTAACTGATTCTATCTCAGACCTTGTAACGAGACGGCGGGACGGGACCTGCGCTTGTTCGAACCGCGCGACGCGGTGGGTCGGATCACGTAGCGTCGCGGTGGGAAGGGCGCTCCGGCCCAGCTACGTGACTACTCCGAGAACGGGCATGCGACAAGCCGGCCACCACGGAGCTCCAACGGGGGCGGGGCGTCGGCGCACGACGGCCGCGCAATCGGACATCGAGTTCGGAAGGCGCAGCCCGACGGCTTGTTGAGAGGTGACGGTAGGTCGTCTGGCCCGATCCGCTCGGGCGCGGAGGGATCCGGCGTCGCGTGGGCCCTCCGCACCCGTCGTGCGTCGGGGTCCGGTCTCGGCACGGCAGACAGCAGCAGGCGTGAGTAAGGGTGCATGGGTCGGCGGTAGATCTCATCCGCCGGTCCGGTCTCGACGATGTTGCCGAGATACATCACGAAGATGCGGTCCGAGATGTGGCGGACAACCGACAGATCGTGCGAGATGAAGATGTAGGAGAGGTCGAACTCCTGCTGCAGGTCCTGCATCAGATCGATCACCTGAGCCTGGATCGAGACGTCCAGCGCGCTCACAGGCTCGTCGGCAATCACGATCCGCGGGTTCGTTGCCAGCGCTCGCGCGATACCGACCCGCTGTCGCTGGCCACCGGAGAACTCGTGGGGGTAGCGGCTGGCATGCGAAGGTGACAGCCGAACCTGCTCCAACAGCCAGCGCACGCGGTCGCGCCGCTCCGCTTTTGACTGCTTGGTATGGATCCTCAACGGTTCCTCGATGATCGCCCCGACGGTCATGCACGGTTGCCGCAGAGAGTAGGGATCCTGAACCATCTGGAGGTCGGAACGGTACGGCCGCATCTCGGACCGGCTGAGCGCCGCCAGATCGACAATCTCGCCGTCGCGATGGTAGAGAACCTTGCCCGTGACCTCGACGCGATAGCTCATCGCCCGAAGGATGTTGACGA
>CAWHBF010000026.1:0-20357 GCA_963827515.1 uncultured Acidobacteriota bacterium
GGCGGCCACGAGGCGCCTGCTGCCGGCAATCTCACCGGAGGAGCTGGAGCGGGCGTGCGTCGCCAACGCGAACGCCCGGATGACCGCGACTACCGCGAAGGCGTGCGAGCATTCCTGGAGAAACGCCCGCCCTCCTGGACGTCATCAGGCTAGGGGCTAGCGTCCAGTCCCTTCGACCGCATTGATAATTCTATCATGGTATTTCGATAGTATTATCAACCGCGTGTTACAACACCCGCTAGGCAATGATGATGCCCGGCGCCTCATCGGTCGAATCCTACAAACGGGTGGGGTGTCTCATTTTCCGGACATGCGCTCGAGGAAATGGAAAAGGACGACTTAACAACTGTCGATGCCGCCGATCGTCGCTACGTGGAGGCGTTGTTGAATTCGCAGAGGAGGTGAACCGGACGTGGCGCTACCGTGTCCGAACCTCGCGGATGACCTTTGTGGTGGCCTTCCGTTCAGAAACCGCATTGTCTGTGGTTACAGCATGGAGAAAAGCTCGATGACGTGCCTCGAATGCGGGAACGCGATGCGTGTGCGCCGAGAGGTGGTTCGTTCGACCAACCGATCGGCTTACCTGGCGTCAGGCTCAGTACCGCATGTGGCGCGGTGCGCGAAGTGTGCGCGCGTTCGAGGTCATGATCCCGAACCTTGAAGGCCTTCGTCAGGCGATCGCGCGCGCCGTTGTCGCAGGGAAAGCACGACTCACCCCACCTGGAGATCCGATTTCTCAGGAAGTTGTTGGGCTGGTCCGGTGCCGATTTTGCGCAGCACATGGGAACTTCGGCTGAAACTGTCTCGCGTTGGGAAACGGGCTCGACTCCGATTGGTCCGCAGGCGGACCGGCTTCTGCGATTGATGGTCATGACAGAGAGATCCGGTAAGCGACTACCGGAAACTGGACTTGCTCAAGACCGTAGCGCGAGCCAAACCGGCTGCGGTGCGCCTTACGGCCAGGCCCGGCACTGATGGTGTCTGGCGCATCAAAGCTGACGCTGCGTAGCACTGTCACTGCGGTCAGACGACTCAAGTGTCAACACTAATGCGGAACAGCACACGCTAGTCGCCCCGCCGCACGATTACACGGCTGAGCGAATGTTCGCGATGGCGTCTGGACTCTCGAGTGCGGACGTGTCTCCCGGATCTTCCTCGAGAAACGCCGCACGAATGACGCGGCGCATGACTTTCGCGTTCCGCGTCTTCGGCAGCGCTCGAACGAACATCACGGCCCTCGGCGCAAACGGCTTGCCGAGCTCCGTCACGATGCGTTCGTGGAGCTCGCGCCGGAGGGCCTCATTCGGTGAACGACCGCTGGCCAGGACACAGAAACAGACGAGCGCTTCACCCTTGACCTCGTCGGGCACGCCAATCACCGCGGCTTCGGTGACGTCGGCGTGTCCGACGAGGACCGACTCGATCTCTGCCGGCCCGACACGTTTGCCGCCGAGCTTGATGGTGTCGTCGCTCCGGCCGAGGATGTACCACAGGCCGTCGGCATCGACGGCGGCCCAATCGCCGTGCACCCATACGTCCGGCCAGCGCGACCAGTAGGCTTCGAGATAGCGCTCGGGAGCGCCCCAGAAGCCGCGTGTCATCCCGATCCACGGCTGGCGAATGACCAGCTCGCCAACCTCCTCACGCACGGATCGACCGCGGTCGTCCACGACATCGGCGGCCATCCCGGGTACCGGTCCGCTGAACGCGCAGGCCTTGAGCGGCGTCAGCACGTTGCCCGCGAGGATGCCCCCGGAGATCTCGGTCCCGCCGCTGTAGTTGATGATGGGCAGCCTGCCTTCACCAGCCACGCCGAAAAGCCAGTGCCACGCATCCGGATTCCACGGTTCGCCGGTCGATCCGAACTTTCGCAGGGAGGAGAGATCGTGCGCGCGGCACGGTGCGTCACCGTGGCGCATGAGTACGCGGACGAGAGTCGGCGAGATCCCCAACGCCGTGATCCGGTGCCGCTCCACGACCTCCCACAGGCGGTCCGGGCCGGGCCAGTCGAGCGCTCCGTCGTAGAGCATCATCGTCGCGCCGCACAGGAGGGTGCCGAAGACGAGCCACGGTCCCATCATCCAACCCATGTCCGTGATCCAGCACAGCGTTTCGTCGGAGTGGAGATCCAGACCGTGCATCATGTCCTGTGCCGCCTTGATCGGAAACCCACAGTGAGTGTGCACGGCGCCCTTGGGTACTCCCGACGTGCCCGACGTGTAAATCAGCATCATTGGCGCGTCTGCGCCGGTCGGCGCGGTGGGTGAGTCAGGTGGGTGCGCGCTCCAGTCCGGCACGAGGACGTGGCGCACGCTCTTCACCAGCGCCGCGGCCTCTTCGGCGGTCGAACGGAGCGCGACCCACCGGCCTCGGCGGGTGAATCCTTCTTCGGTCACGAGCGCGACGGCGTTTGCGGCGGTCAGCCGCGCCGCCACCGCCCGCGATCCGAACCCTGAAAAGAGGGGAAGGAAGATGCCGCCGATCTTGATGATGGCCAGCATGGCGATCACGCATTCCGGCGTGAACGGCATGAACACGCCGACGACGTCGCCGCGGCCGAGTCCGTGAGACCGCAAGAAGCCCGCGGCGCGGCAGACGTCGAGACGGAGCTCCGCGTACGTCATCGAGCGGGGCGGCCCGACGGACGCCTCGCCTTCCCAGCGAAGCGCAATCTTCGCGTCCGTCGGTCGACCTGCGTACCGGTCGAGCAGGTTGTGCACGATGTTCATCTCGCCGCCCGGGCACCACTCGGGCCAGGCCATGCCCCGCGACACGTCGACGATGCGCGAATAGGGAGTCGCGAACTGGATGTCGAGGTCGCGGAGGACGGCGTCCCAGAACCATTCGATGTCGCTCGTGGATCGTCGTTGCAGCGCGTCGAGGGAGGGCATGCCGTGGCGGGCCATGAATTCGGCCAGTCGGCTGTGAGCGGCAAGTTCCGGCGTCGGCCGCCAGACGATCTTCCCGTCGGTGTGAAAGGCGCCCATCGACTACCGGCTACTATCGCATAGCCGCTGACGGTGCCATGGAGCCTGATGGTGCTTCGTTCGCTGAACTCCCCGCTACACGTACATGGGCTGCCCGTTCCGCAACGCCAGCCAGCCTCGTGCGATCCGGTAGACGAACCAGAGGCTGACGATCCCGAGCGGCAGCCACGCGATCAGGAGTCCGATGCCCAGCGTCAGGATGACGAAGAGCCCGCAGAGACAGACCCACAGCAGGCCGTACCAGAATGTGCGGATTTGCCAGCGGAAGTGCGACTCCAGCCAGGTGGTCCGTACCTCGCTTCGCTTCACGTAGTTCAGAATCACGGCGATGATCGACGGCCACCCGGTCAGGAATGCGCCGACGACGGTCGCGGCGCCGAGGATCCCGGTGAGCAGGCCGAATGCGTGCAGCGCGTAGATGCCCTGGGTCCAGTTGAAGAGCGGGCCCGACGTCGGATTCGTGTGCATTCCGTCACTCCTCACCAGTCTTCGGGTGCCGGTGGCGCAACTTCACCCTCGGCCAATACTCCATCAGGTGCAGGGTACTCGTCTATGACCACCGCCTCGATACTCTCTCTGCCTTCGATATAGGCACGGGCGATCCGATGAGCCCCGTCAATGATCTCACCGCCTCGCACCACGATGATCGGGTGCGACATGTCGGCGTTCACGATGTCATGCGCGTGCTCCGCTACGTTTCGGATTGTCGGCTGGCGGTTCTTTGGGCCCCCAAACCACACGACCTCGTCCAACAGTTCGATCGAGTCAAGCGCCATACGAATCGTGGGAGCACCCTTGGCGGCACGCCATATGGTGTTCGCATACCAGTAACGCACCTGACCATGCTCGTCCGGGTTCGAATAGAGCACTCTCTCTACTCCCCGGTGTGCCATTAGGAATTGGTCCTCGGTCCCAGTTCTTGATGATGCGTCGATGCCGCCTAAGGTCAGCGCTTACCAACGGCCGCGCACTACCATAGCAGCGGCCATCTGGTGCAGCGCACGTCAGACCGCGCTTGTTCCGAGCGACAAGGTGAGCACTGAGGTGTCGGTTGACGCGCAGAAGTGCTCGGCCCGCACGCGCTGGACCTTGAGCAAGGGCCACGATCGATCCGGTGCCTGCGTTTCCCCACGTCCAGCCAGAGAACCTTCGGCGGAAAGCCCTCCACGAAGCTCCGTTCGCGGAAGTCAGCGTCTTTGGACACGATGGCGAAATCGTTGGCCTTGGCGTAGTCCCAAATCTCGCCGTCAGTACCACTCCGCAGGCCGACGTCTCGCACATGAGCGCTGCCCGGGTATTCCGCGCGCAGGCGACTGACCAGGGCAGGACTGAGATTGGCGTCAAAAAGAAGCGTCACGCCACTGAGTTCGCTAGGCGCCGTTCCCGGGCGGCTGCGAATGCGAGAGATGCCCGAATGTCCTCACGTGAGAGATCCGGAAAATCGGCGAGGATCTGATCCTCGGTCATTCCCCCCGCGAGGTACTCAAGCACGTCATACACAGTGATCCGCGTGCCCTTGATGCAGGGCTTTCCGCTCCGGACAGCGGGGTTCACCGCAATTCGCTGCTCCCAGTTCATGCCGAGATTTTACTGCCGTTGCTTCGAAAGCGCTTGCCGACTTCAGCTCGATGCGTTTGACGAGCGGTCCAAGGGCGGCGCTCACCAGCAGCCACTGATGATGTGCGAGGCTCTCTGGCGCGCATGTTAGACAGCTGGTTCGCGCGCGCCCCGCACGCGGACACGTGCCGGCTCCACGATCCAGAGTTGATGCTCCGCCCATTCTGCGGCCAAGACCGGAAGTACCCGGGCCACCAGTTGAAGCACCTGTCGTCGGCTGGGCTCTGCCGGTCGAATCACGGGGGCATCCGTTAACCACGGGGAATCTCTAATATCGCCTATCGTCCCGACCAGCAGGTTTTACGCCGGCAGTGTACGACGACGTGCTCAAGCAACTCGAACAGGCGGGTGCCGGCTTCGGTAAGGTTCCAGGTCACTGACGCGACTCTCGGCAAGAGCAGGGACTCCGCGGAAACGCCGAACAAAAAGCGGGTTTATCGTGTCGTGCGCGCGGCGGCGTCCGACGCAGGCACCAGGAAGACGGCCGGAGATAGTCTCAACACGATCGTCCTGGCGCGCAGTATACTCGCGCCGCCCATCACTCGCTGTTGAGGGGAGGAGCCGTATGAAGAGCAGATTCGCAATTGGCGGCGCCGTCGTTCTCGTGACGCTGATGTACGCGCCCGGCACCGCGCAGGAGCCGGACGCCCGAGCCGTGCTGCAGGCCGCCCTCAAGGCGATGGGCGGTGAGAACCTGCGCAGCGTGCAGTATTCCGGCAACGAGGGGTACGTGGCCGCGGTCGGCCAGAACTACAACCCCGCGATGGACTGGCCGGCCCCACGGATTACTACCTACATGCGAACGATCGACTACGAGGCGCGATCCTCCCGTGAGGAATACGGGCTCACGACGTCAGGGGCCGGTGCGGGCGGGCCGGTCGGCGGCGGCAACGCGCCGGCCATCACCACGCCGATTGTCGGCGAGCAGCGCCGAAACTGGATCGTTCGGGAGAACGTCGCCTGGAACGTGGACGGCACGAACGTCGTCCCACAACCGGCCCTCGCCGAGGTACGTCAACTCGAGATCTGGCTCACGCCGCACGGGTGCCTCAAGGCGGCGCTGGCTCCGGGCGCCAATCCGATCGCCATCGAGCGCACCGAACAGAACAAGGGACGCATCGTCGCCGTCTCGTTCGTGGCGCTCGGGAAATACCGCGTGCAGTGCTCGATGAACAGCAAGAATCTGGTCGAGCGCGTCCAGACCTGGCTGCCGAATCCGGTCGTCGGCGACCTGTACCACGAGCTCGTGTACGGCGGTTACAAGGACTTCAACGGCGTGATGTTCCCCACCAACTTCCACGCGCATCACGATCTGGACGACGACCTCGAAGGACAGGGGGTCAACGTGAGCGGTGGGCACAACTCGTTCGGCCTCACCGTGTCGAACCTGCGCGTCAACGTCTCCGACGCCGCGCCCGCCATCCCCGACGCAGCGCGAACGGCCAAGGTGCAGCCCGTGCAGGTCAGCGTGCAGAAGATTGCGAACGGGGTCTACTACATGGGGGGCGGGACGCACGCCAGCATCGGCGTCGAGTTCCGCGACCACGTCACCGTCTTCGACGCGCCGCTCAACGAAGAGCGGTCGCTGGCCGTGATTCGCGAGATCAAGCGGCTGATTCCCAACAAGCCGATCCGCTATGTCGTGAGCTCACACCACCACTGGGATCATCTCGGCGGGCTTCGCGCCTACGTGGCATCGGAGAATTTGACGGTCGTCGTGCAGCAGAACAACCTGCCGTACTACGCCGAGGTGCTCTGGATCCGGCCGTGGACGCTGCAACCGGACCGCCTCGCGCTCTTTCCGCCCGAAGAGGTGTCGGAGGGCTACACGTTCGAGGCGGTCGGCCAGAAATTCGTGCTGAGCGACGGGACGCGCACGATGGAGATTTACAACGTCCAGGGGCTTCAGCACGCACAGGGCATGCTCATCGCGTACCTGCCCCAGGAGAAGCTGGTGATGGAGGCGGATCTCTTCACGCCCCCGGCTCAGGGCGCGCCGATGCCGACGATGGTCACGGCGTCACACAGGACGTTCTACAACAACGTGCAGCGGCTGAATCTGGATGTCACCACGATTGCGCCCATCCATGGAGGGCGTACATTCCCGTGGGCGGAATTCGCGAAGTTCGTCACCAGCGGTAAGCCAGCCACGAACTGAGGATTCGCGAGCGCGCGACGGGCAGGTCGTGCGAGTGTGACAGCCGGGATACGTCAGGCGTAGAATGCGGCGGCTGCTCGCGACGAGGCGGCTAGGTCCGGTCCCCAGTGGTGCTTCACGTGAGGTGAACAGATGGCCAAGAAACGGGACGTCGTTCAGAAGAATCGCAGGAATCAGGACCAGAAGGCCGTCAGCCGGCGCGATTTCGTCAAGTCCGGCGCAGCGGCCGGTGTCGGCGGCGCGGCAGCGGTGCTCTCGTCCTCGGGATCGGCACTTGCCCAGGTGTCGCCGGTCGAGGCCATCCGGTGGGACTACGAGGCCGATATCGTCGTCATCGGCGGCGGGTGCACTGGCCTTCCGGCGGCGATCCGCGCGCGCGATCTTGGCGCGTCGGTGATCGTCGTCGATCAGAACTTCGACCTTGGCGGCAAGATGCTGCACAGCGGCGGTTTGGTGTCGTTCGGCGGCAACGATCCGCTGCAGCAGCGCGACATCAAGGGCGAGCGCGACCCGGAAGGGTTCGTGACGGCGCCGCGGCTGCACCCGGTGGAGGAGCTGACCGAGGATCCCGATTTCCTCTTCCGGGACCACACCGACTGGTCCGTCATGGACGCGGCCGCTCAGGCCCCGTACCGCTATAACGAGCGCGAGCTGCATCGGGCGTACGCCGACAACTGCGGCGCGGTGCGCACGTTTCTGATGCAGAACTACATACGCTTCGGGCGCATTTCAGGCACGCACGGCAACGGCGGCATGTCGCGCGCCAGGCGGGCCGTGACGTTTCTGATGGAAGGCCCGACGACCGACATCAAGAAGGGGACGATCACGAGACAGGATGCCGGCATCAGGGCCGTCAGCTCGAGCCATTTTGCGCCCCGGTTCATGGAGGACGGTGCGAAGGTCGTGAGTCCGGGCGCGCGCACCAACGGCGCAGCGTTGTCGCGTGGGCTGGAGTTCGCGGCGCGCGAAAAGGGCGTCCGCTTCATCCTCAACCGCCACATGGACGAGATCATCCGCGAGCAGCAGTTCGCGGGCCGGGTCGTGGGCATCCGCGCCAGCTACTCGCCGCGGCTGCATCCGCAGACGGGCGCGCGCCTGGAAAGCCTCTGGCAGAACGGCAACGTTGACGAGCGCCGCGAGACGGTCTACATCCGGGCGCGCAAGGCGATCGTCATCGGCTCGGGCGGCCATTCGAACAATCCGCAGTTCCGCAGCATGTTCTACCCGGCGTGGCGCGAGCCGGCGTTCGTCTCGAGCGGTTGGGCGATGGTCGGGCCGCGCGGAGGGGACGCGAGCGGCATCATTGCCGGCATGCGCGTCGGCGCGAACCTCGCCGGCATGCACCAGAACCTGTCGTACGCCGACACGTTCCACTTCCCGGGCACGCTCGCCACGCGCGATCCGTACACCGACATGCTGCCGGGCCACCCGACATTCCCGTTCCGGGGATCCACGGGCATTCTGTTGCAGCCGAACTCCTTCCAGCACCTGGTCGTCGTGAACCAGGTGGGGAAGCGCTTCTTCAACGAGATGCAGGTCATCCTCCGGCGCGGCGGCGCCGCGTTTCCGGCGGCGCCGAGCAAGGGGCAGCCGAACTCGGGCCTCGCCCACAAGCAGCTCGACTGGCGCAACGCGAGCGCCGAGAACATCCGGAAGACCTACGACGAGCCGAACGCCATCCACGCGGCGCTCGCCATGAACGAGGGTTCCCAGGCGCCGGACTACTTCTCCGGGCCGATCTGGGCCATCTTCGACCGCGCGGCGGTCGAGCGGGACAAGTGGAACATCAATCCGCCCTTCACGTCGCCGACCAACGGGTTCTTCTTCAGCGCCGACACCATTGAGGAGCTGGCCGCGAAGATTCAGAAGGGGCACGAGTTCCAGCGCGTGCCGCTGCGGTACCTCGTCGAGACCATCAGGACGTGGAACACGTACGTCAATCAGGGCAACGATCCGGACTTCGGCCGCGGATCGGACGCGCCGATGTACCGGATCGAAAAGCCGCCGTTCTACGCGGCGAGCCTCTATCCGGTCTGGCACGACTCGTACGGCGGTCTGCGCATCAACGGGCGGGCGCAGGTCGTCGACATGCAGGGCGAGCCGATCCCCGGTCTCTATGCCGGCGGGGAGGCGAGCGGCGGGGGCAACCAGCACGGGCTCGGGCGAGCGCTCGTGCATGGCTATATCGCCGGAACGAACGCCGCCAGCGAGTCAACCGGCACCCGCTGAGCACCGCTCCGGATCGGGGGAACCGCATGCAGGCGGCGACGGACTCTTCGGTCGCTGAAGCCCACAAGACGAGTGTCGTGGCGTGGGACGTGCCCACCTCGCTCGTCGTTGGCGAGACATTCAAGGTCAAGGTCGGCGTCAAGTGTTCAGCTGAGTGCCGGCTCGCGAACGCGCAGTTCGGCATCTACGACCACCAGGGCGCACGCGTCGCCGAAGGCGCACTTCCCGGTGACGTCTGGCCCGGCACCACCGGCCTTTACGTGGCGGAAGTCGAGTTGCGCGCGCCCGCGGAGCAGGGGTTCCGCGAGTGGAGTGTCAGAGCCGCCGTTGGGGACCTCGGCATGCCGCACGAGGAAGGCTCCACCACGTTCGGCGTGAGAGTCGTCAACCGTCCCGATCACCGCGTCATCGTCGAGGCGTTCGACAAGGAGAGCCAGGCCCCTCTCGCCGGTGCACGCGTGGTGATGCACCCCTATCAGGCAGCGACTGACGAACGCGGCGTCGCGGAACTGCGCGTAGCGAAGGGGACCTACAGGCTCTTCGCGTCACAGACGCGCTATGAGACGTTTGGCGTGCCCGTGGAGGTCACCGGCGACATGACGATCAGGGCAGAGCTGTCCCTCGAGCCGATCCTCGAACGAAACTAGACCATTGAACGGCGCCACGCCGCGCGAGCCGTCAGTCGATACTGCGGCGTTGATCGTGACTTATCACGCAGCGGCCACTACTGCTGCTGATTGGAGCTCAGCGACGGTGGTCTGCGATGCCGCGTGCCAACCTCATACGAAAACGCGAGTCCGAAGAGCAACGGCTCGTCGAAGGCCCGGCCCATGAACTCGATCCCGACCGGCATGCCGTCGGACGTGAATCCGGCGGGGACCGTGATCGCCGGGAAGCCCAGGATCGGGCTCAACCGTCGGTTGTGTCCCAATCCCACGGTATCCGCCACGACCGGACGCGTCATTACGTCACTGGCGATGATGCCGGGCTGGTGGTCGAATGTGGCGTACATCAGCACGTTCAGCTTCTGGTCAGCCATCAGCGCAAGAACAATTTGCCTCGTCTCATCCTGGAGTTTGAGCAGCCGGAGATAACCGACTTCGTCCACGGACCGGCCGACCGTCGTCATCAGAGTTCGTGCTCGCGACGGCACGACCAGACCTGACAGCAGAATGTCGCGTAATGTCTTGAAGGGCACGCCGGGATGCGATGCGAGATACGCGTTCATCGCTGCTTCGGTCTCGTACACGTTGTCGTCGTAGACCTTCTCCAAACGATCAATGACGTTTGGGATGGAGACTGGATCGACGATCGTCGCCCCGAGCGATTGCAGTTCGTTGGTGGCACGATCCACAACCGCCCGTACCTTCTTGTAGTCTTCGGAGGTTGGATCCGTGTTGGAATGCATCGGCTGGCGGATAACACCAATTCGCAGGCCGTTCATTCCGTCCTGCCTTAGGGCGGATGTATAGGTCGCGGGAACATGGCCGACGCCCGCCGCCGTCACGGGGTCCTTGGGATCGTAGCCGGCGATCACGTCGAGCAGGAGCGCGGCGTCCCGCACGCTTCGGGTGATAGGGCCGACAGTATCCGTGCTCGGTCGCGCTGGGCTCATCCCGTGACGACTGACGAGCGGTGTCGTGGGCCTCAGACCGACGAGGCTGTGAACCGAGGCCGGGCCGCGAACTGAGCCGCCCGTGTCCTCGCCGATACCTACGGTCGCGAAGCTCGCCGCAACGCCTGCGCCGGTGCCACCCGACGACCCGCTGGCACTGCGGCGAGGATCGTACGCGTTCCTGATCGGTCCAGACGCCGAACTGATGTACCCGGACGCGAACTCGCCCATCGTCGCTTTGCCAATGATCAAAGCGCCCGCGTTCCGTAGTTTCGTCACAACGGTCGCATCGGTCTGCGGCACGAAGTCCTTGAAGCCAGCGAACCCATGCGTGGTCGGGATGTCATTCGTGTCGAGCTGGTCTTTGACCAGCACCGGCACACAGTGCAACGGACCGACGGGCCCGGCTGTCGCGAACGCACGGTCGAGCCGATCCGCCTCCCGGAGTGCGTTTGGATTCACGGTCTGCACGGCGTTTAACGCCGGCCCGGTATGGTCATACGCGCGGATGCGCTCGAGATAAAGCTCGATGAGACCTCGACATGAGATCCGTTGCCCCGTGAGTGCCGCACGCACGTCGTCGATGGTCGCTTCGACAACGCTGAAGCGACTCGACACCGACGAATCCGCTCGCTGCTGCGCCTCCGCGACGATGGCGACCGCGGTGCAGGAAGCAACAGCCACGACGCCCGTAATCCGCATGATGGAGAGCGGTGACCTGAGCCGACGTTTTCGGTCTGGCAGCATCGTTTCACCTGTCCTTGAAGACGTGTAGGCTACTGCATTCGGCCGGTTGGTTGACCAGCAAAGCGCGACGCGTGGGATGGGTAACGGGTGGTCGCCGAGGGCGGACGTTTCGCGCCCGCCCTGGCTCTCAGCTCAAGCGGCGTCCGGCTCGATTCCGAGACGATCATTGACCGCGCATCGTAGTCGCTGTTTGCAGCCAAGGTAGCGCTCCGTCGTCTGGATCGAGACGTGGCCCAGCAGGAATCGAATCTGATCCAGTTCGCCGCCAGCCAAGTGACAGAGCCGCGCACACGTACGACGGAGGTCGTGCGGTGCGAGCTTCTCGATGCCAGCGCGCCCTGCCGCTGCCCGGACCACGTCCCAGAGCACTTTCGGAGACATGCCGTCGCCCCATACGCGCCCGGCCTTGTTGATGGC
The DNA here is from genome assembly GCA_963827515.1 of uncultured Acidobacteriota bacterium. GTDB lineage: Bacteria > Acidobacteriota > Vicinamibacteria > Vicinamibacterales > UBA2999 > JABFSA01. The sequence goes on from CAWHBF010000026.1 coordinate 11,771, forward strand.
GCGGAAGACCGGACCGTGCGTAATGTCGACAGCATCTGTCCAGGCATCGACCGCATCTTTGACCCAGCCTGGGATCGGCACCGTACGCACGTGGCCACCCTTTCCGACCAAATCTGCGATCACCCAGTGCTCCTCCCGTTGTTGGACTGATTCGAGCGTCAGCGCGAGCAACTCAGCCCGGCGCAGTCCACAACCAATCAACATGGCCACCATGGCGTGATCGCGCAGGGCACGCGGTGTCGATGGCGTCGAGTGTTCAAGCAACCGCCGCCCCTGTTCGGGCGTCAGCCAGTTCCCAAGTCGGACGCCCAGGCGTCGCACGCCCTTGACACGACGAATGCCTGCGGCCAGCTCGGGACTCAGCAGACCGGCATCAGCCGCCTCGTACGCGATACGGCGGACGGCTGCTAGCCGCAGATTGATGGTAGCGGGCGCGTAATGGCGTTGCTCGAGGTGGATGCGATAGCGGAGAACGACGGTGCGGTTGAATGCAAGACGCGGCTCCGAGCAGTACCAGGCGACAAACTCGCGAATCGCGTGCTCGTAGGTCCGCTGGCCGCTGGCGGACGTCAGGCTGTTCAGGACGGCCGTCTTGACTTGTTCCAGATCGGGGAGGGCCAGGACACGCTTGGGCTGCTTCTTCCTACGGGATTTCGACTTTGGCATCGGCGACGGCCTCCTTCACCGTCGCCGACAACTTCGCCCCTTCGGCGTTGACCGTTACCAATGCGACGATAGCGGAGGACGTTCGATGCGTTCGGCCTCAGCCGTCGAGATGAACCACCGCTGCCTGGCCCTGACAGGCTGTTTGGTGATTTCCGCCGCAGGCATTGGAGACAGAAGCCGGCCGCCCTCGACATACGCGCACTCCGCACACTGCCAGGTATCGACAAACTGCGACTCCCCGTGCTGATCAACGTGCCACCCGTTGATGCGTCTGCCATCGCGGGATAGGCAACGCGGACACGCATGGGGAAAGAGCAGCAAGTTACTCGTCTCTTGTCCGAGGTGCTGACAGTCCGCCGTCACGCCGACGAATGCGACAGGATTTCACAAAAGCAGCGGCCTCTCGGATGATCACCGCGAGGCACATCACACCGGCGACGAGCGCGACGATTTCGATCCACCAGACTGCGAAGCTCGCCACTGCCACCGATTCCTTGCCGCGCCGGGAGGTTTACGCCCTTCTCGTCACCATTATCCGCTCTCCAAGGGCTGCTCTGGCAACGGCCCATGCACACGCGGGGCGTCGATACCTGGCTTCAGCTCGACGACAGAGAGGCGTCTACGGCGGGCACGAACCGTCTCGCACCGCGACCAGACCAACGGCGAACACTACGGCGTTTATCGATACTCACCATTTTCCAGGCCGTCAACCTTTTCGCGGCGACGCCACGGACTTCTCAAGGACCGCTGCACCAGTTCTCACTCGCATTGTTGGTATAGCATCTCGCCATGACTGACGAATCGACCCTGTCAGAACGCAACGTCGCGGTCGGCAGGTTCGGCTATGCACGCCTCGCTGTATCGTCAGGGTTACTGAACGGGGGCCATCGTTGCGAGCGCACGACTCGACCGGAGAGTGGTCAAGAAGGGATGCGGCAATGACGCTTCGAACATCGATTGGGATTGCGGTCCTGCTGGCCTTCACGGCTGGCATGGCGACCACGGCGCAGACGCCGCGATGGCTCACCAGTTGGGCCGCCTCGCCTCAGGCGGCGAGTCCGGCGATGGGCCCGCGGCCGGCCACGCCGACCTTCGCCAACCAGACCATTCGGCAGGTGGTCCGCCTGAGCGCGGGAGGTACTCGCATCCGCCTGCGACTGAGCAACGAGTACGGCGCCACACCGCTCGTCATCGGAAGCGTCCGCGCGACGGCACTCGCCACGGACGGGAAAGAGCAGCCGGATAGCAGCCGTCCGGTGACCTTCGGTGGCAAACCCGGCGTCGTGGTTCCGCCTGGTGCGCCCGTCATCAGCGACCCCATTTCCTTGTTGGTGCGTCCGTTGAGCAGCGTGTCCGTGAGCCTCTACCTGCCCGAGAACGCGGGGCCCTGCACGTGCCACGCAACCGGCATGCAGAACGCGTTCGTGTCTGCGGCTGGCGACTTCACCGCGACGGCCTTCACTCCGGCGCAGACGATCCAGGCGCGCGCGTATCTCTCCGCGGTGGACGTCGAGACGGCAACGGCCGCCGGGGCCGTCGTCATCTTCGGCGATTCCCTCTCCGACGGCGTCGGCTCGACGGTGGACGCGAATCGGCGCTGGCCCGACCGGCTCGCGGAGCGCCTGTCCGCGCGTGACGACGGTCAGGGATGGGGCGTAGTCAATGCGGGCATCAACGGCAATCGCGTGCTGGCCGATGGTGGCGGCGAAAACGCGCTCGCCCGATTCGACCGCGACGTGCTGGCCGTACCGGGCGTGGCCGCCGTCGTAGTGTTCATGGGCATCAACGACATCGGCATCTGGTACGGCGTGTTCGAGGGGCCGCTCGCCGAGCTGGTCAAGACCCTGGCGGCCTCGCGAAAGGCCACGGCCGACGATCTCATCGCCGGGTATCAGCAACTGATCATGCGCGCCCGAACCGCGGGTCTCCCCATCTATGGGGCCACGCTCGCGCCCTACGAGGGCGCCGCCTACTATTCACCACAGGGCGAGGCCGTGCGCACGGCGGTCAACACCTGGATGCGCACCAGCCGCGCGTTCGACGTGGTGCTCGACTTCGACGCCGTGTTCCGCGATCCGGCACGTCCCGCGCGGCTGCTGCCGGCGTTCGACTCGGGCGACCACGTGCACCCGAGCGACGCCGGCTACGAGGCCGCAGCGAAGGCCGTCGACCTGTCGCTGTTCAAGTAGCCGAGGTGAACCGCTCAAGAGCGCCGACGAGATCCTCTCGATCGTTGCGCGCTTCGCTCAGCGGACACTCGACTTTCAGGCCGCGCCACTTATTCAGCGAACCATGCGGCCGGACCACTAGGCGGCAGCCGGCCGCAGCCAACGACGGCTGCTCCGCCGCCATGTCGCCTGTGGCAACTCCAACACTGGTGACTAGCTGCGAGTCTTTGCGGGTAAGCGCGCGTCTTCACGAGCGCAAACCTAACGGTTACTAACGAGTAGTCGGCAAGGGTTTATCAATAACACAGGGGGCCTCCAGGGAGGCCGATCCCAAATCGATAAACCGGAGCCGTTACCCGAAAGCAAGCCCCTCCGTGCGGTCTTGCACGTCACACTGTAATTGTCTTAGCGCCGTGTGAGGCCCTGGGATAGAGTCAGCGCACTTTCCTGGGTCCTGTCGCGACGTGACGGGGCGCGCTCCGGTCACGTGCTCCAGCCCTCATCAAAGTTGTTGCTCCCGTTCGTCTGACCGCGGTCGGGGACGGTCGTCTCACAATTGGTCGACCACATGGAAAGGGAACTCACATGCCATCCAGACTACGTATCACCACGCTGGGCGTCCTGGTCGCTGTCGTCGCCTACCCGCTCGCCGGCGCCGCCCAGGCGCCTCAGAGCTTGATAGGGTCGTGGAAACAAGACATCGCGAAGTCGAAGTACACCCAGGGGCCTGCCGCTCCGAAGAGCAGTGCCACGCGCATCGAGGCAGTCCCTGGCGGTGGCGCGAAGTTCACGGTGGACGGCGTCGATGCCGCGGGTAAGGCCACCCACAACGAGATCGTCACGATGTTCGACGGCAAGGACGCCGAATACAAAGGTGCCGCCGCGCCGACGACGCGGGCGTACTCGCGAATCGACGATCGCACCGTCCAGTACGTGTCGAAAGTCAACGGCAAGGTCACCACCACGACACGCATGACGATCTCGGCAGACGGCAAGACCCGCACACTCGTCACAACCGGCACCGGCGCGGACGGCAAGCCGGTGAACAGCACGGCCGTATACGAGCGGCAGTAGATCGCCCTTGGGAAGTAGGCCACAGTGGTGGCGCGGAGCCAACCGCGCTGCCACCGTGACTGATCGCCGTTCAGCGCTCAACTGGACCCTTCCGAAATCCGACCACTGCGATACTGACTCGCGTGAAGGGAAACAGTAACCGCTCGCGGCGGATAGGTCCTGTGTGGTCGGCAAGGGTTTAGTAATCCGGGTGGGGGCTTCCCGGTCCGTCAGGGGCGGGATTCATAAACACAAGCCCGTTTATCGAGAGTAATTCGCTTCGCTTCTCCGGTCCGTTACGTCAGAATCAGCGTTTTCGCATGTGAAGGAGACGCCCGATGAAGGTCATGGTTGTTTGGAAGACCGTTCCAGGGAAATACAAGACTGCGATTGACCAGTTTCTCAAAGCGGGCGGTCCAGTCCCGGCTGGCGCGAAGACTGCGGGGCGTTGGCACACGCCGGGTTCAACTCTCGGCTGGCATCTCATCGAGGCAAGCGACCTGGCGCTCGTCGCCGAGCACGTGGCCGACTGGGCTGATCTTCTGGAGATCGAAGTCTATCCGGTGATTGAGGATACCGAGGCCGGAGCCGCCGCGAAGAAGGCATCCGAAAAGTAGCCGGGCCATTCCGACTAAGCGAAGTGAAACAGGCGGGCGGTGGGGCGTTACCTGCCGCTCGCGGGATTAAATCCTCACTGGTCGAAGGGACGAGGGAATCCGCGGCTCGATTGCTCGCCTGATCGGCGTTGATGGAGAGCAATCCCGGCCGCGTGGTCGCCTTGCTACCTCCTGCTACGGAGTCCTTGGCCGGGCCTTGTCCTTCTTCTTTTGCTCCTCTTGTTTCTGTTTCGTCACCTGCTGTTGCTTGCTTTTTTCCTTGTCTTTCTTGCCGCCCTTGTCTCCCATGCCCGCTCCTTTTCAGCCATTATGACTCGTGACGGCGAGTGAGTTTGAATCGTACCGGGGAGGGCCAATTGATTGAGTTTCTGTCCAGCTCGTGCCAGAGCGATGCCGGATAGACGATAGATAACGATCAGTCGCCAAGGGTTTAGTAATCCGGGTGGGGGCTTCCCGGTCCGTCAGGGGCGGGATTCATAAACATTAGCCCGTTACACGAGACTAATCGCGTCGGAGCAACAACGGTGCTAGAATCCGCCGCCATGAGACGAGCACTCTGCCTTGCTATCGTGTGTTCGTGTTCGCTTGCCGCCCAACAGCAAGCACCCAATGTCACGAAGGCGCTGAACTACCTGCGCGACAACCACGAGCGACACCTAGACAAGCAGGTACAGATCGCCGAAGTCGCCGCGCCTACGTTTCAGGAAGGTGAGCGGGCGAAGTTGATGGCCGACGAGTTCCGTCGCGTCGGGCTGACGGATGTTGAAGTCGACAAGCAAGGCAATGTTCTTGGGTGGCGGCCGGGTTCCTCCTCGGACACCCTCGTGATCGCGGCCCATCTCGACATTTCGTTCGAACCCGGCGTCAACACCAAGGTGCGCAAAGAAGGTGGTCGCTGGCACGGCCCCGGCCTAGCAGATGACAGCCGCGGGCTGGTCAACCTGTTGGCTGTCGTTGAGGCCATGAACCAGGCTGGCCTCCAGACACGTCGGTCGTTGTTGTTCGTGGCGAACACGGGTGAGGAAGGTCTCGGCGATCTGAATGGCGTGAAGTATCTCTTCAAGGAGAGCCCGCACCGCGGCCGCCTCAAAGCGTCCATTTCCATCGACGGAACGAATCTCGACGAGATTGTGACTGGTGGCACTGGTGTCAAGCGCTACAAGGTCACCGTCCGCGGGCCCGGAGGTCACAGTTATGGCGATTTCGGACGCCCGAGCGCCGTGCATGCGATTGGTCGCGTAGTCGCGCAGATCTCAACGCTTGAGGTGCCTGAGAGGCCGAAAACGACCTACAACGTTGGTCGCATGGGCGGTGGCACCGTGGTCAACGCCATTGCGGAAGAAGCGTGGATCGAGGTGGACCTACGCTCCGAGGACCGGGTCTCGCTCGATAGAATCGAACAGGCGCTCTCGCAGGCCGTTCAACGAGGCATCGCTGACGAGAACAAGCAGCGAGCGGCATCGAAAACCGAAGTGTCGGCCAAGATCGAGTTGATCGGAAACCGTCCCGCCGGTCTGACATCACCGAGCGATCCGCTCGTCGTCTCGGCACTGGCAGCAGCCAAGACGATGGGACGAACGCCTCGGCTAGAAATAAGCAGCACGGACTCGAACCTGCCCATGAGCCTCGGGATCCCGGCTATCACCTTGAGAGGTGGGGGGCGCAGCGCAAACGCTCACTCTCTGAACGAGTGGTTCGAACCGGCTAATGCGTGGGAAGGGCCGCAGACGCTGCTATTGACGATTCTCAACTACGACACGGTGCAGTGACCCGGGGAGCGCCGCTCAGGCGGATAGCTCCTGCCTGGTCGCCTAGTGGCGACCGATGTTCGCCGGGGGCTTTTAGGGGCCTGACCCCCAAAATCGCTAAACGCTAGCCGTTTTCGAGGAGTAATCCGCGCTTCTCTCCGGTCACGCTCAGTATAATCATGCAGACTTTCGGCCCTGACGCACGGTATCCGTCTCGGTCTGGACCGTGTCACCGCCCACACTGGCGAAGGAGGATGGGAGTGAAGAACGAGATGGCCACGCCTTCATGTTGCATCGTGCTTATAGCTGTCGCGGTTATGTTCGCCGCGCCGCTCCGCGCTCAGCAGGAGAATGCGTCGAACAATCTGCCGCTCAGAGTCGAGAAACAAGGCAGCTTTTTTGTGGGCGGCCATGACGTGCATTCGGAAACGCTATCGAGCACTGCCACCCGTGCACCCCGCGGCACCATCACCGTTAACCAGGTGTACGTCCGATACCAAGTCCCTGTTGGCGCCACAGGTCGTTCCATCACGTTCATTCACGGATGCTGCCTCACGGGCAAGACGTGGGAAACGACGCCAGACGGTCGCATGGGATGGGATGAGTACTTCGTCCGCAGGGGCCGCAGCGTCTACGTGATTGACCAAGCGTCGCGCGGGCGCTCCGCTGCCAATCCGTCGGCGATCAACCGCGTGAAACTCGGCAAGGCCGCTCCGGATCAACTACCACCGGTCTCTGCCACGTCGCACGAAGAGGCATGGACGATTTTTCGGTTCGGACCTGAATATCAGCAGGTCTTTCCCGGCCTGCAGTTCCCGCTCGAGGCCGAAGGGGAGTTCTGGAAGCAAATGGTGCCGGATTGGATCGAGTCGCTGCCGACGCCGAACCCGACCGTGCCTGCCTTATCGGCGTTGGCGCAGCGCTTGAACGGCACGGTGCTGGTTAGCCACTCGCAATCCGGCATCTATCCGTTTCAGACCGTGGCGTTGAGCACCAAGGGCGTGGCGGGGATTGTGTCCATCGAGCCGACCTGCCCGGCCGCCACCGACGACATGCGGCCATACGAAAACATGCCCATCCTGGTGTTGTTTGGCGATTATGTTGGCCTCTCGCCCCGCTGGTCGCTGCGGCTCAAAGCCTGCAGGGAATTTGTTCAGGCAGCCACCAAGGCCGGCGCGCGTGCCGAACTGGTGGTGTTGCCCGATGTCGGGTTCCACGGTAATTCGCACATGCTGATGCAGGACAGGAACAGCCGGGAGATTGCCGATTGGCTGTTAGCGTGGATCGACCGGCACGTTGAGCACGAACGCTAGCGCGCTCCCCGCATGCCCCTCGCTCGGCGGCCGTCTCGGCATATACGAACTCACCGCGCCAGATTGGCGGAGGCGAGCTACATCGGGCGCGTGACGCGACGCTGGACGCGCGAATCACTTCATCACTCCTGAGTAGTCGCCAAGGGACGACTGATCGCAGGCCTGCTTTTGTCCCATTGACCCGTTATGGACGCCCCTTGCGCGATCTCCTTATAGGCGACGCTCTCAAGGGCCTCGGTGCGTCGGGCATGGCCAGTAGCAAGAAAACGGGCGGCAACGCCGAAGGAGCGTGTATGAAATTCGTGGTGATTGGGTGTCTCTGTGCTGGGGCGCTGGCCGCCGTCGGGTGTGCCGACGGACGCGGGGTTCCGACAAGTCCAAGCGCGACTGCGGCCGTGTCTAGCTTGGCGGCGACGGCGCCCGGCAATGAGGGAACCGCCCGACCGGCGGTCGCCCCGTCGTTGTCGGCGTCGCCTCGAACCGGAGACCTCTATGTCATGAAAGAGTGCTCGCAGAACGCGGGCCTGGTGGGCCAGTTCTGCACGATCACGTCCTCGAACGTCGACGCCATTGAGGTCGGTTCGAGGGTCATTTATCTAACGGCGCGCGGTCCGGCAGGCCTGGACAGCGACGTGATCCTCGAGCCGCCGGGGCCCGGCAACAACAGGGCATTCGGCCACTGCACGCTCATTGCGCCCGTCCGCCTGTGCACGTTCTCGGGTGGGACCGGGAAGTTCACCCACTTCCAGGCGACGGCGGCCGTCTCTCTGCCGTTGGGTGGCCCGGGCGGGCCCAACTTCAGCTGGACCGGCACGTACAGCTTCAGTCCACACGATTGAGTCGAGATTTGTTTCTACGCCCGTGCGCGTTTCTTCGCAGGACCGACAGGAAGAACGCGTTTCGGGCGACCCGTTCGCGGAATGCGCGCCCGCGCTGTCAACAGGGGTTGGGCCAGTGCGATCGATGAAAGCTGATTGTGCCGACCACGCAAGGCTCATTGAGCACCACTCGTTACCCGTTAC
>CAWHBF010000027.1:0-22549 GCA_963827515.1 uncultured Acidobacteriota bacterium
CTGAGGCGAGGCACGCCCGCGTCCCGTCGTACACGAAGGCGCCGGGCGTGTTGAGACCCAGTCACCATCCGCCGTGATCCGCGCGGATGGTGGTGGCCGCCGGCATCGGCGCGCGCAGGAAACATGTGAAAAAGCGGCGTGTTTCCCGCAGTTTTCCGCTTCCGTGGCTGTGGTGTGGGTCTTGCTTTTTACCGCGAGCGCAGTGCCGGATCGGCGTCGTTGAGAAGACCGATCGACGCGTCGTGAGTCTGGCTGGTGGCTGCGGCGTGCCGGGCCGGTTACGCAGGGTGATGCGGGAGTCCACGGCATCATCCGCCTATTCATTCATCGGTCGCTCAACGAGAGGAAAGAAAAATGGTCACGTGATGCAGACGGCTGATTGCACCATTCATGACGTTCATCGCCGTCGCGCTTTTCGTGGCGCCGGCGCAGACGTCACGGGCGACGACGCAACAGACGGGTGCCCCGACGGTCACCACTGAGGCCACGAACCCTGTCACGGTCAAGACCACGAGAGTGGGGACCGGTGAGGTGTGGCATGTGTCGGGCGATAGCGTGATCCTGACGCTGTCAGTCAGCGAGGTAAGGCCAGGGATGACGGTATCGGCCGAGAAGATCGTCGAGGAGCCCAAGGTGGAGATTTCGACGAATGGCAAGATTGTGGGACAGGCCCCGCGGTGAGGCGCGTGCGTCCATCCGGTCTTCCGCTCGTTGGAAGCTCATAGTGGTGCAGCTCATAGTGGTGCGGATGCTCCGCCGATCGTTGGAAACCCTTCTCGATCACCTGTGAAGCAGGATTACTGACCCGGCGGTGGGAGCGTAGCTTCCCATCGTCGGCGCTTCGCGACTGCTCGATCCGACGCCGGGCGGCGCCGGTAGTCCCATCCCGCCAGGCCCTCAACCGCAGCTCCGAACCATCGCAACGCCTGATTTGGCGGATACTGATCCTCACACGCCATGTCCGCGCGCATTCATCGTCACCACCGGTCGCTCCTCGCCCTCGGGGCACTCGTCCTCGCGCTCAGCGCCTGCGCCACGAACCCGGTCACTGGGAAGCGAGAACTATCCCTGGTCTCGGAGTCGCAGGAAATCGCCATGGGGCTCGAAGCCGCGAAGGAAGCGGCCGCGCAGATGGGGGTCTATCCCGATTCACAGTTGCAGGGGTACGTCAGCGGAGTCGGCATGCCGATGGCAAAGGCGTCGGAGCGACCCAGCCTTCCGTGGTCGTTCACGGTGATCGACGATCCCGTGGTGAACGCGTTCGCCCTCCCCGGGGGGCCGCTCTTCGTGACGCGCGGCATCCTCGCGTACATGAACTCCGAGGCGCAGCTCGCATCCGTGCTCGGCCACGAGATCGGGCACGTGACGGCCAAGCACTCGGTGAGCCAGATGTCGCGCGCGCAGCTCGCGCAGATCGGGCTGGTGGGCGCCATGGTCGTGCAGCCCGAGCTGGCGCAGTTCGGGGAGCTGGGGAGCACGGCGCTCGGCCTCATGTTCCTCAAGTTCGGACGGGACGATGAGACGCAGGCGGACGAGCTCGGCTTCCGCTACATGACGGCCCAGACCTACGAGCCGAGCGAGATGACCGAGGTGTTCCGCACCCTGGCGCGCACGTCGGAGCGCGGCGCGGATACTCCGGAGTGGCTCTCGACTCACCCCGACCCGGGGAACCGCGTGAACAGGACGCAGGAACGGATCGCATCGTGGACGCGCCCCGCGGGTACGCTCAAGACCAACCGCGACGCGTTCCTCATGGCGATCGACGGCATCGTGTTCGGCGAAGACCCGCGGCAGGGGTACTTCCAGAAGACGACGTTCCTGCATCCCACACTCAAGTTCCGGCTGGATTTTCCCGCCGAGTGGACGACGGCGAACCAGCCGTCGCAGGTGGCGGGCATCAGCGGCCAGCAGGACGCGATCATCGCGCTGACACTGGCCGGCACCGCGTCGCCGTCCCAGGCGGCGCGCGAGTTTCTCCAGCAGGACGGGATCGTCGCGTCAGGCACCTCCACCGCACCCATCAACGGACTTCCCGCGGCCGTGGGCCGGTTCACCGTCCAGGCGGAGGAGGGGGTTCTGTCGGGCTACGCGGCGTTCATTCAGTTGGATGAGAGCACGTATCGCATCCTGGCCTACACTCCGCAGGCCCGCATCGGGTCGTACGACGGGACGTTCCGGCAGGCGATCGGCTCGTTCCGGCGCCTGACGGATCCGGCGGCGCTCACCGTGAAGCCGAGCCTCGTGCGGCTCGTGCAGATCCGCTCGGCCATGACCATCACCCAGTTTCAGCAGCAGTATCCCTCGTCGATTCCCATCGAACAGCTGGCTGTGATCAACGGCGCGGCGGCGCCGAGCACGTCGTTCCCGGCGGGGTCGCGGCTCAAGCGAGTGGCGGCCGAATAGGAGTGTGAGTCATCGGGGCGGGAGCGTTTGTGGGGTGGGTGGGGGGGGGGTCTTCGCAGCTACCGCAGCTCCGAACACCATCGCAACGTTGCATTTGGCGGATACTGATCCTCACACGCCATGTCCGCGCGTATTCATCGTCACCACCGGTCGCTCCTCGCCCTCGGGGCACTCGTCCTCGCGGCAAGCGCCTGCGCCACGAACCCGGTCACTGGGAAGCGAGAGCTATCCCTGGTCTCGGAGTCGCAGGAAATCGCCATGGGGCTCGAAGCCGCGAAGGAAGCGGCCGCCCAGATGGGGGTCTACCCCGATTCACAGTTGCAGGGGTACGTCAGCGGATCGGCATGCCGATGGCAAAGGCGTCGGAGCGACCCAGCCTTCCGTGGTCGTTCACGGTGATCGACGATCCCGTGGTGAACGCGTTCGCCCTCCCCGGGGGGCCGCTCTTCGTGACGCGCGGCATCCTCGTGTACATGAACTCCGAGGCGCAGCTCGCATCCGTGCTCGGCCACGAGATCGGGCACGTGACGGCCAAGCACTCGGTGAGCCAGATGTCGCGCGCGCAGCTCGCGCAGATTGGGCTGGTGGGCGCCATGGTCGTGCAGCCCGACTGGCGCAGTTCGGGGAGCTGGGGAGCACGGCGCTCGGCCTCATGTTCCTCAAGTTCGGACGGGACGATGAGACGCAGGCGGACGATCTCGGCTTCCGCTACATGACGGCCCAGACCTACGAGCCGAGCGAGATGACCGAGGTGTTCCGCACGCTGGCGCGCACTCGGAGCGCGGCGCGGATACCCGGAGTGGCTCTCGACTCACCCCGACCCGGGGAACCGCGTGAACAGGACGCAGGAACGGATCGCTCGTGGACGCGCCCCGCGGGTACGCTCAAGACCAACCGCGACGCGTTCCTCATGGCGATCGACGGCATCGTGTTCGGCGAAGACCCGCGGAGGGGTACTTCCAGAAGACGACGTTCCTGCATCCCACCTCAAGTTCCGGCTGGATTTTCCCGCGAGTGGACGACGGCGAACCAGCCGTCGCAGGTGGCGGGCATCAGCGGCCAGCAGGACGCGATCATCGCGCTGACGCTGGCCGGCACCGCGTCGCCGTCCCAGGCGGCGCGCGAGTTTCTCCAGCAGGACGGGATCGTCGCGTCAGGCACCTCCACCGCACCCGTCAACGGACTTCCCGCGGCCGTCGGCCGGTTCACCGTCCAGGCGGAGGAGGGGGTTCTGTCGGGCTACGCGGCGTTCATTCAGTTGGATGAGAGCACGTATCGCATCCTGGCCTACACTCCGCAGGCACGCATCGGGTCGTACGACGGGACGTTCCGGCAGGCGATCGGCTCGTTCCGGCGCCTGACGGATCCGGCGGCGCTCGCCGTGAAGCCGAGCCTCGTGCGGCTCGTGCAGATCCGCTCGGCCATGACCCTCACGCAGTTCCAGCAGCAGTATCCCTCGTCGATTCCCATCGAACAGCTGGCCGTGATCAACGGCGCGGCGGCGCCGAGCACGTCGTTCCCGGTGGGGTCGTGGCTCAAGCGAGTGGCGGCCGAATAGGAGTGTGAGTCATCGCGTTTGGGCCGCGGGCAGGGATCGGACGATCTGCTGGATCGCTACGGCATTTCCGTTCGCTACATCGTCGCGGCTGCGACGGCCACATAGTCAGCGCGGGAATAACGGCGCCTCGCAGATGCGCCGTGCCTGCGCGAGGTGCCGGTTCTCGTGGGCGATTGCCAAGGCGTAAGCCGAGCCGAGCGGCATCGTGAGCCAGCGCGCCACCGGCGACGAGATGCGCGCGCGCGCCAAGTCGAGGCCGTTCGACTGCCGGAGGCGGTCGATGTATTGCACCTGGTACGCACGGAACGCCGCCATGATCTGCGGCCGCGGCCGTCCCGGCGTCGGTACGAACACCTGCGGCGCCTTGCTGCGCATACGCGTGGTGGGCTTCATGGCGTGGACTATCAACCGGCCGATCCAGTTGTAGCGATAGGGGCCTGCGGCGTAATGGCCGCGGCGAATCGCATTCGAGATGCCCTCGTCCAGCTTCGGCAGGTACTCGCGCGCCGTGGTGTTGAGGTGATCGATGCACAGCGCCACGGACCAGGAGTCGGGCGTTGGCTGCCAGGTGAACTGCTCGTCGCTGAGGGGCTCGACGAGCGCATCGGCCGATGCGGAGAGCGCCTCGAACTCCTCGCGAAACGCATCGCACTCAGGCGACAACGCCATCGGCCCGACCACTGCCATTGGTCAGGATCCTACCGTGAAAGATGGTGCGGTGGCTGAACGTTCTGTGATCGAATTCAGTCGCTAGGAACGCCCTTTAGTCTTCCTAGGGGCGCTGCAATGATCTGGCGTTTGCGGGATCTAGAAAAAAACAAGAAGGTCGATCGAGCGATCGTGCAGATGCCAGAAACGACCGACCATGCACATTGTGGACGGAATCGTCACTTGCGGAACCGCAGTAGCGACTAGAACAACCCGCCTTGTTGTTTTGGACCTCGGAAGGAGACGACGTTTGCCGCAGTATTCGCCTGATCTGGAAGTATTGCCGGAAGTAGCAGCAGAGCGACCTGTTCGAAGATACCACGATGGTCGTCACTGAACGCTGCTTCACTTGCGGCATAGGCCGTCAGAACACCGACCAGTTGTCCCTCGTTTGCTAGCGCGGTACTAATCGTACTGCGGAGACCTGGCTTAAAGACTCGTGCGATCTCGCCTAGGTCAAGGGTTGCATCTGAATTCATGGCGGTCTGACGATTGGCGCCAACCCAGCCGCTCACCCGCTCACCCACCGGGATAGTCAACCCCAGCAACGCATTTTGTTGGTCCCCCGGTGCAACTTCGCAGATCAAGCTGTCGGACTTTGAATCGAAGACGTACAGGGCATAGACGGTGGCTGGCAGGAGCTGCCGGAGACATTGAGCCGTTGCTTCAACGGCCTCCTTGACCGAGGATGCTTGGCGCACGCTCTGTCCATACCTGATTAACAGAGCCGCCTCAGTCGCATTCGCCCGGATCTGTCTGAGTGGCCGTACCGGACTGGAGTCTGCATTGGTCGAATCTTCATTGAGAATGCTTCGTCCCTCTTGACCAGCGCGAAGCGCGACCGGAGCAATTTCAGCATAGGTAGTAATAAACGTATCGACGACAAGCGGGTCGTACATCGTTCCTCGGCGTTCCAATAGAATCCTGAACGCTTCTTCGGTGCTCAGTCGTGGTCGGTACGGGCGGTCGGACGTCAGCGCGTCAAAGCAGTCGACAACTGATAGGATCCGCGCCCCAAGGGGGATGTCAGTACCAGAGATACCTGTCGGATATCCGCCACCATTCCAGTCTTCATGGTGGTGCCGAACGATCGGAACGACGGGATAGGGGAATCGGATTGACGAGAGCAGGTCTGCACCCAAGCCGGCGTGCGTTTTCATTCGATCGAACTCGGCCGGCGTTAGGCGCCCTGGCTTGTTCAGGATGTGTTCCGGGATCGCAAGTTTGCCCATGTCGTGCAGTAGGGCAGCCGCCTCGATCGCCTTAATCTGTCGCTCTTCCGAGACACCCAGCCGGCGCGCAAGCTCGACGGCGTAGACCTGCACTCGACGTATGTGCCCGTGAGTGATTTGGTCCTTTGCGTCGACGGCCATGGCAAGCGCCTCAATCGTCGAGAGGTACAGCTCATTCAGCTGTGTTACGTGCCTGTTCGCATCTTCTAGCCTTCCCCACGAAGTTCTGAAGGTCAGGTAGATGACGGTAAGCAGCGGAACGATCACGACGACGGCCGTGAGATTGATGTCTCGCAGGTAAGTCACAAGTATCAAAGCGACGGAAGCTCCTCCTAGGTAGTTGAGACTCAACCACAGAAGATTCCGACGCCAGATGCCAACGGGTGACGTCTTGCGTTCAAGTCCGACTGCAAAAGCGACGAGCCAGCTGTTGATCAGGAAGTACGAGATCGCGAGCGCGAATACCGGGAGAAGCAGCCGATCTAGAGGAACAGTGGCAGCTGGATGGACCGGTAGCATCCAGAACAGAAGCCCGGACGCGAGAGATATTGCCAGCGCGCCCGCAGTCATGTTGAACAGGGGGCGTAACGGCGAGGGCGTGGGACTGCGTAACCAGCTGGTAAGGATTAACGAATCGAGGGCGACAACCAGTGTCGCAACGTCTGTCCCGAACAGGAGCACCGCTGCGAAGACAAACGCCTCCGAGACTGAGATTCGCGCATTTACAGAGGGGACCTTGATACTGAAGGTACCCGTGAGCAGCGTGAGCCCGGCCAAGACGAGCCAGTCGTACCCCAGTGAGCTCTGCGCAACCACCACCATCGAGCGACCGATGGTTACGGCGCCGATGACTGCCACCGCGGCCAGATAGACGCTACCCGCCTGGGGCAGTTTTGTGAACTTGTGCGATATCCGGCTCGGGCGCGGAGACAAGCGAAATAACGTATCGGCCTAATCGCCCCAGATGATTACCATGTGCACCCCCTTTCTTGAGCTTGCCCTGACATTTCAGTCGCCACTAACGATTCCGTCGGACCAGACCAGGCCGTCGGACCAGACCAAGCCGTCGGACCAGACCAGGCCGTCAGACCAGACCAAGCCGTCAGACCAGACCAAGCCGTCAGACCAGACCAAGCCGTCAGACCACACCAGGCCGTCAGACCACACGAGGCCGTCGGACCAGACCAGGCCGTCGGACCAGACCAGGCCGTCGGACCAGACCAGGCCGTCGGACCAGACCAGGCCGTCGGACCAGACCAAGCCGTCGGACCAGACCAGGCCGTCGGACCAGACCAGGCCGTCGGACCAGACCAGGCCGTCGGACCAGACCAAGCCGTCGGACCAGACCAGGCCGTCAGACCAGACCAGGCCGTCAGACCAGACCAGGCCGTCAGACCAGACCAAACCGTCGGATCCGACCTGGCACGTCACCCTGTTGCAGAAGCTGTTGAATCCAGCGTGGGTAATTTCGCCCGCGATGGTCGCCTCTGGACGTTGCCCGGCGGCAAGACCGAGGGCTGCGCGTACGTTGAGGGAGCCTGTTCCCGTCTGGACCACCAAGCTGCCCGGCACGACGCTAGCGGTCTGCTGTAAAAGATGCCGAATCACCTCAGGCTGCGCGGAGTGTTGGGATGCAACGACGAGGGCCACAGCTCCAGACACGGCGGCGGCCGCCTGGCTCGTTCCTGACACCTGCAGCCGCTTGCCTTCGGCGGTGTCCACCACCAGTTCGGGATGTTCCTTGGCGAGCACCGATCCCGGCGCCAGCAGGCCGACAATCTTGTTGCCGGGCGCCGAGAGGTCCGGCTTCACCAGATGGTCGAACCGCGTCACGCCCACCGCAGCTGTACGTCGTCGGCACGTCGTCCGAGCGCCGCGCCGTGCCCTTCGTGTTGATCGCCCCAACGGTAATGGCATACGGCGAGTTGCCCGGCACCTTCACATCGCAAGGCACCTCGCGGCCGTGGACGTCCTTCTTGCCGCCGTTGCCCGCGGAGGCCACCACGACGATGCCCGCGTGATGGGCGCGCTCGACAGCCTGGTTCACGGGATCGTAGGCGTAGGGCTGCAGAACGGGCCCCCCGAACGACATGTTCAAGACGCGAATCTTGTAGCGATCCTTGTTGGCGACGGCGTAGTCGATCGCCTTGACCACGTCAGCGGCGTAGCCGTTGCCGTGATCGTCGAGGACTTTGAGGTCGAGGATCTGCGCGGCCCAGGCCACGCCGCGGGTGTCGTCGTGCTTGTTCACCCCCGCCGCCGCGATGATGCCGGCCACGTGGGTACCGTGCCCGTTGCGGTCTCCAGCAGAGCCCTGAGATTTGCCCGCTCCGCCCTTGGTGTTTAGGCTCGCCACGGCGCTCAGTTCCGAAACCTGCGCCGTTCCTGAACCCGTGAAGTTCACGCTCGCCACGATGCGGCCGCGCAGTTCCGGAACGTGCGCCACACCTGTATCGAGGACCGCCACGACCACACCTTCGCCGGTGACGCCCTGCACCCCCTCGATCCAGCCGTCGCTCCACACCTGGTCGGCCCCAATCGCCTCGTTGGTCACGTCCATGTCCGCCCGCAACGCGTAGTTGGACGACAGGGCCTCGACGTCCGGATCCTCGGCCAACTGAGCCAGCCGGCCCGCGGGAACATCGAACACGGCCCCCGAGTGGAGCAGCTCTTTGATGCGGAGCCCGTGCCTTGCGGCAATCGCCTTCACCCGCGCCGGCGGCGCGATGAAGATGACGCTGGAGTCGGTGGTATCGCCGGCACGCAGGCGCTCAGCCAGATTCGCGTCCACCCGGGTGGGGCGGCGGCCCTGAGCGGATGCGTCAGCCACTGGCAGCAGCAACAGCGCTGTGACGGATACCAGTACGGCGGGCACGACCAATCCTGATGCGGCTCTGTGGGTGGTGTGAGTCATGTCGAACAACCTTCAGTCCTTTGCTGGCTATGCGTGATCGAGTTAGGGGCTATGCTCGGTCTGGCCGGTAGGCAAACGTGGCCGCCGAGGCGGACGCGGAGAACGCTTGCGGCCGGAAGCCGGCGTCAAACAGCGATTCGACGAGCACCCGCTGCGAGCCGCCCAGGGTTCGGATGGTGTGCAGCCGCCCCTCGCGAATCCGGTTGTAGATGGTTCGCCGCGAGACGTTGAGGAGATGGGCCGCCCGGAGAATGGAGACGCTCCGGCCAAGACGCTGTTCGGTGAACGGGTGAACGTAAGTTGTGGTGTACACGCTGACCTCCGCGCACATGCACTGGCAGGGTGGATGCCAGCGAGATCGCGCGCGTGGTCGAGCCACCGTAAGCGGCTGATCAGACAGACGTTAGCAAGCGATGTGTGACGCGGGTTCGGTGCGGTGAATCGAGATCCGCAGGCAGGTGTTTGGCCCGGCCTTCGGCTCGAGAGTGGTTAAGCAGTATCCAATCTGCACACTAAGATGATGAAAATTGCACTCGTGATGTCAGCGGCCAATAAATTGGCCGCGGTGGCGGAAACCTGCCGGTGAGATCGTCCCGAGTGCTCGGCGCCCTCATGACGGGAGGACTGCTCGCCGCGCTGGCGCTCTTCCTGCGTCCGAGCACCGACAGTCCGCCCGTCGCCGACCGCCGCAGCCACGGCGGTCAAGTCGTGGCCGCGATTCGCGCCGATCCGCACACCTTCAACCCATACGTGGCCGCCGACGAGGCCTCCGAGACGGTAGGCCATCTCACGCAGGCGCGGCTGATTCGCGTGAATCGCTCGACCTTCGACGTGGAACCCTGGCTGGCCGACAGATGGGAGTCGAGCGCGGACGGCCGCAGCGTCACGTTTCACCTCAGACAGGGACTGACCTGGTCCGACGCGGTGCCCTTCTCCTCGGCGGACGTGTTGTTTTCCCTGCGAGCGGTCTACGACGAGAAGGTCGCCAGTCCGCTCGCCGCCCACCTGAGGGCCGACCGCCAACCGCTCCGCGTCGCCGCACCGGATGCCAACACGGTGGTCTTCTCGTTTTCGGGGCCCTCCGGGCCAGGCGCACGCCTTCTGGATCGCCTTCCGATCCTGCCGAAGCACAAGCTGGAAGCGGCGCTGCTGGCGGGCACACTGGCCTCCGCGTGGGATGTGCGCACGCCTCCTGCCGAGATTGTCGGGATGGGTCCCTACGTGATCCGGGAGTACCAGCCGGGTCAACGCGTGCTGTTCGATCGAAACCCGCGCTACTTCCGCGCGGCCGAAGACGGCTCGGCGCTTCCCTATCTCGACCGGCTCGTCCTGCAGGTGGTGCCCGACCAGGACGCCGAGCTGATGCGCCTCCAGGCCGGCGAGATCGACCTTGGGTCTTCCGGGTTGCGTGTCGAGGACTACGTACCGGTCCGCCGGCTCGAGGAGCAAGGGCGGCTCCGGCTCATTGAGCTGGGCGTTGACGTCGGCGCCGATGCGTTCTGGTTCTGTCTCGCGCCCGAGGTCAAGAAGGCCGATCGACGCTTCGATTTCGTCCGGCGCCCCGAGTTCCGTCAGGCGATTTCGCACGCGGTTGATAGAGAGGCATTCGCGGAAACCGTGTTCCGGGGCGCGGCCGTGCCGGTCTGGGGCCCGGTCACGCCGGGCAACAGCGAATGGTTCTCACCGGATCTCCCGCGCTACGCGCCAAGCGACGACCGCGCGCGGGAGCTGTTGAAGGGCATCGGCCTCGAGGATCGCAACGGCAACGGGGTCCTGGAGGACGCAAGCGGCACCGAAGCGCGGTTCACCGTCGTGACCGAGCGTGGCGTCGAGTCGTACGAGCTCGGGTTGGCCGTGCTGCGGCAAGAGCTCGCACGAATCGGCATCGCGCTCGAGATTGCGGAACTCGAGTCCAGTGAGGTGACGAAGCGGCTGCTCGCGTGCGACTACGACGCGATGTATCGCCGGCTCGTCGCCGCAGACCTCGACCCCGCGCTGAATCTGGACTTCTGGCTGAGCTCCGGGTCGGCTCACGTCTGGCACCGTGCGCAGCGCTCGCCCGGCACGGATTGGGAACGCCGCATCGACACCCTCATGCTCGAGCAGGCCGCGACGATCGATGTCGCGCGCCGCCGGCAGCAGTTCAACGCCGTGCAGCGCATCCTGGCCGAGAATCTGCCGGTGTTGTATTTCGCGGCGCCCCGCCTGCACTACGCGCACACCCCTCGCGTGCAGGGGGTCACGCCCTCGGTGCTTCGCCCACCGGTCCTCTGGAACGCCGACAGTCTTAGCGTCGTGAATTGAGCGGCAAGGAAGACGAGCGCGAGCACTCGCGTCGTTCGTTCTGGCGCCCAGGGTGTCTCGGCAGCTCGACCGTCGTCTGAAAACGGCAGACACGAAAGCCGCCGCGGACTCGGAGGCCCTGGGAGTCCGGACGCCGACGTCGCGTTCGTCGCGCGGCCGCAGATGCGTCACGGCTCGAGCGCGGCCTGCCAGTTCATGAGCACCGTCAGCTGCGGAGCGCCCTCCATCGCGGGGATCAGCGCCAGGATGCGCCCGTCCGGTGCGACGTCGTACGGATACGGATGCACGCCCGGTGGATCCACCAGCCGCAGAATCGCGGCGGGCGTGCCCAGTTCCACCGACGAGCCGACGGTTCGTACGGGCACGTTCATCAATCGACCATCTGCGGCTCGATAAAACAGATTCCGTCCGGCCGGCCCCCACCGTGGATACCCGCCGCCGCCGCTCGATACGAGCCGCCGAGTGTCGGCATCGAACAGGCTCTGCACGTACACGTCGTCGCGCCCGGATTCATTCGACGTGAACGCCAGCCACCGGCCGTCCGGGGAGAACTGTCCATGCTGCTCCGTGAAGGGGGATCGCACGAGAGGTGCGGGCTTGCGCTCTCCTGTCGTCGGAAGCAGCCAGATATCGTTCGACGTGTCCGTACCGCTTTCCGTGTAGGCCAGGTACTGCCCATCCCGAGACCAGTCACTGGGGTACACAGGCGACATCTGACGCCCACGGCCTCCGTGCCTGGCCGGCTCCTCGCGCGCTCGCAACTTGCGGATCGATCCCACCGGGAGCGGAGAACGCAATCTGCTGGCCGTCCGGCGACCAGGCGGCATACCAGCCGCGACCCTCGGATGTGATCCGGGTGCGAGCCCCATTTGCCAGATCGACACGCCAGAGGTCTCCGCTTGCCGCCGGGTCCTTGATGGTGACCATGGCCTCGCCCCCGTCGGGGGACAGTCGCAGCCCGATGTACTGCTCGGTCTGGCCGACGCGTTCCCAATGCGGTGCCGTCGGGTCTGAACCACGCCAACTGATAGCGCGAGCCTCCCGTGCTGTACAACAGGGTGCCGCCGCTGGACACCGTGACACTCGTACGGCCGGTCCCCGAGAACGAGGAGACGTCCTCAGTGCCTGGCACCGACACGAGGGATCCCGTGATCTCGGTCGATGCGGGATCGAACGCCTGGGCCACGACCGTGTCGCGCACGACCCAGAGGAGGTATCCCTGGCGGTCCCCTGGCCGAAGGAAGTACACCGGCCTGGGACTGTGTGTCGACCACTCGCTTCGCGTCGTTGGGTCGATCCAGCGTCGTGACGAAGACGGCCGTTGGTGCGTCCCTGACGTCAAATAGAGCAGCGTCCGACCGTCAGGCAGGAACTGCGGCCATCGGTGGCTGGTTTCGCCTTCGACCAGGCTGGTAAGCGGTACTGGCGTTCCACCTGAGGCGCTCACGCTTTGCAGGGGACCAGATGCCACCGGGCTGAACACGATGGTCCCGTCGGCGTTCCAGGCGCCGCCCCTCGGATCTGGTGCCCGAGCCAGGAGGCGCGCTGCGCCTCCCGCGACGTCGATTCGCCTCAAGTCCCCGCTGGTGAAGAAGCCGAGCGACCGGCTGTCGGGCGACCAGAAGGGGAGCCTGGCGCCGTCCGTGTCCTGAAGCTCGCGGGCGGTCAGGGAATCCAGCAGTGCGAATCCACAGCCGCGAAGTACCGTTGGTGACCGCCACGAACGCGACGCTCCTGCCGTCGGGAGAGATCGCGCTGCCACCGCTCGCGGTGGACGACTGGAACTCGGTTCCCGTCGGGGGCGAGAGGTGAAAACTCAGCCGCTGGGCTGGCGCCTCAGGCCTCGGCCGCGTCGCCCAGAGTGCCGCGCCGAGCGCGGACGCGCCGACAAACCCGGCGAGCGCCGCGAAGGCCAGAGTCCTCCAGCGAGCACGCATCGTGACCGCGCCGGACGGCGTGTCGTCCACCAGATCGAGGGCGTGACGAATGTCCCGAGCGGCCTGCCACCGCTCACTCGGATCCTTCGCGAGGCACTTCTGCAACACGCGATCGACCGCCCGCGGCGCCACGGCCGCCACCGATGGGGCTTCGCGCTCGAGAATAGCGGCAATGACGCTGGTTGGGGTCTCCCCGTCGAAGGCACGACGGCCCGTCAGCATCTCGTAGAGCACGAGGCCGAACGAGAAGAGGTCGCTGCGTGCATCCGCCGGCTTCCCCTGCGCCTGCTCCGGAGACATGTACTGCACCGTCCCCAGAATCGTGTGCTCGTCTGTCAGCGGCCGTGTAACCGTTAGCGACCCCGACGGCGCTTCGCCCGTATTGTGTCCAGTGGACGCGATCTGTAGGTCCGTCCCGAGTTTCGCAAGCCCGAAGTCGAGGAGCTTGACGCCCTGCGCGGTCACGAGGATGTTGCCCGGCTTCAGGTCGCGATGCGTGATGCCCTTGTCGTGCGCGGCGGCTAGAGCCGAGAGGATCTGTCTCGCGAACAGGAGCGCACGCTCGAGCGGCAGCGGGCCGGCGAGCGGCTGGCCGTCGACCAACTCCATGACGAGGTAGTTCGGCCCGACGTCGTACAGCGTGCAGATGTGCGGATGATTGAGCGCGGCCACGGCACGGGCTTCGCGCTCAAACCGTTCGCTGAACTTCTCGGCGGAGAACTTGATGGCCACCTGCCGGCCCAGGCGGGTGTCACGGGCACGATACACTTCGCCCATGCCGCCGGCGCCAAGCAGTCCCAGAATCTCGTAGGGGCCAACGCGCGTGCCGGAAGGCTGGGCCATCTGGTGCGGGCTGATTATAGCGGGAAGAGCGCGGGCAGAGGCGTCCTGCCCCTCGTGACACCTCACACTTCGCGTCGATCGCGCGACGCGCGGTCCTGCACGTCGGCGTACGGGAACCGGTTTTCACAGCGGGCTGCTAGCGGGTCAGAGGGGACGTGCGACATATCAGCGTCGCAAGGTCAATGGCGAGACGTGGCTTCCGGCAGAGGTTACGTGGACGACGCCGCTACACCGTGGACACGAGCACGACGATCGGCGCGCCGCGCTGACTTTTCGCAGTGAATCCTATTTCACCTTCGCCCGCGCCTTGCGGCGTTCCGCCCAGTACTTCTTCATTCTGGCTGACACCGCTTTTCGGGCCTCGGCGGACATCGCTCGCGTGCGGCCGCTCGCCTGCCGGACCGTCTCGCGGATCGCGCGCCGTCGCTGCGGCAGCCGCAGCTCCGGGAACGTGCGCTCGATGGCAATGATTTCGGCACGGAGACGCTTCAGGGTCACGTCAGCGCCGGTACGTGCGAGCTCGCGGAGGCGATCTGACGTCAGGAAGGACTTACGGTCGTTCGGCATATAGGGACTCCTTGTAAGCAGAGTGATGCGCCGCGCTGATAAACGGCAGCCCCCACCATCTTGCACGCCCTTTCATGTGCCATTCAATCGCTACCCAGAACTGGTGTGGCCCTTCAACAGGAGACATGGTTGGAACGGGACTGACATCAAGGGCTTCAGGGCCTGCCTGATCCGCTTCGACACGCTCGGCATCGTGCGCGCGCAGTAAAACCGCGGTCGAGGAGAGGCGGCCCTTGATCGCGCTCCCCGCCGGGCGCAGAATGTGAGCCGACGGGAGAGCTTCACATGCAGATCGTGCTGTTCGCTCTGCTTACATTCATCGTGGCCGCCGCGCCCGCCGCAGGTAGCATCACGCGGATTGCGATCGAGCCCGCACAGTCGCAGTCGCCTGTCTTCGACGGCCGCGTATTCGGCCCGGGCGGGGGCGTCGGGCCGTACGAGAAGCTGCGGGGGAAAGCGTACGGCGAGCTCGATCCCGACGACCCGCGCAATGCCGTCATCACCGACTTGAAGCTCGCCCCGCGCAACGCACGCGGCAGGGTCGAGTACCTCGATGGACATCTTCATCCTGAAGCCGGTGGACCTGCGCAGGGGCAACCACAAAATGTTCCTGGACTTCAACAATCGCGGTGAGATGCGCGCGAACGTCTTCAACGATGCGGCACTCACCAACGATCCCAGGGCGGCCGCCGACGCCGGCACCGGGTTCCTCATGGACCTTGGCTACACGATCGTCGGCAACGGCTGGGACATCAGTGCCACCGAAGGCCTGACGATCTCCGTCCCGACCGCGAAGAATCCCGACGGCTCGAGCATCACCGGACCCTGGTACCAGGTACATCGTCTTCGACACGCCAAAGAGCGTGCGCTACGAACTGGCGTATCCGGCAGCGACGCTCGACAGAACCAAGGCGGCGCTGACGGTGCGCGAGCGGCTCGACGATGCCCCCGTGGTGGTGCCGCCGGGCGGCTGGGAATACGTCGGCGAGCGCGCGATCCGGCTGCTGCCTGCGGGCACGCCGTTCACACAGAGCCACATCTACGAGCTCACCTACACGGCGAAGGATCCGCTGGTGGCCGGCATCGGACTCGCCGCAACCCGCGACTTCATCTCGTTCCTGCGGCACGCGAAGGCCGACGAGCGAGGCACGCCGAACCCGCTCGCGGGCGATGTCCGTTACACGTTCAGCTTCTCGATCTCCCAGCCGACGCGCACGCTCAACGACTTTGTCTCATTCGGCTTCAACCAGGACGAGCGGGGCACGCGCGTGATCGACGGCATGCTCAAGTGGGTCGGCGCCGGAAACGGCGTCCAGATCAACTACCGGTTCGCCCAGCCGGATCGCACCGAGCGCAACCGGCAGAATCATCTCTATCCGGAAGGCATCTTCCCGTTCGCCTATCAGAAGACGACGGACCACCTGAGCGGCAGGACGGCGGGACGACTGGACCGGTGCAGCGCCACGAACACGTGCCCGAAGATCTTCAACGCGAACTCGTCGAACGAGTACTGGGTGAAGGCGGCGTCATTGATTCACACCGACTCCCACGCCAACGACCTGCCCGACCCGGCAAACGTCCGCTTCTATCTGATGTCCGGACTGTCACACGGTGTCGGCAATGTCACGACGCGCGCGAGCTGCCAGCAGTTTCTGAATCCGACGAGACCCTATCCGGCGCTGCGCGCACTGCTGATGGCGCTCGACGACTGGGTGGTCAAAGGGACCGAGCCGCCGGCGAGCCGCGTGCCGCGCCGCGCGGACGGCACGGCGGTGATGGTGCAGGCGCGGGCCGGCCGTCAGACGGGTGTGGTGCCGCAGGACAAGGTCGGATGGCCGACGATTCCGGGCGTGACGTATACCGGCGTGATCACCACTCGCTACTTCCTGGACTTCGGCAGGACCCTGGATCGTGGAATCGTCGAACACTACCCCCCTTCACTCGAGGGGCGCTCGGCGTACCCGATCTTCGTGTCCAGAGTGGACGTCGACGGAAACGAAGTCGCCGGCATTCGTCTGCCGCCCGTTGAAGCACCGGTCGCCACGACGACCGGCTGGGCGCTTCGGCGCGAAGGATTCGGACAGAACGACGGCTGCGAGGCCAACGGCCAGCACGTCGCGTTTGCGAAGACTCGGGCGGAACGCATGGCGGGCGGCGATCCGAGGTTGTCGCTGGAGGAGCGGTACAAGACGCATGATGGCTACATCGCCGCTGTTCGCCAGGCCGCTGAGAAGCTGCGGCGCGAGCGGTTCCTGCTCCCCGCGGACGTCGAACGCTACGTCGAGCAGGCCCGCGCGAGCGACGTGCTGCGCTAGCGTTGCACAGAGCGCAGGCTCGAGCCTGCGCTCTACGCCCGGAGCCCAGGCGGCCCAAAGTCTAGAGCCTAGAGCCGAGGACCCGGCTGGACCAGAGACGAAAGACCAGAGACGAAAGACCAAAGACCAAAGACCTAGCAGAGGAGACGCCGACAATGGATCCAGTCAGACGAAAGATACTCAAGGCGGGGGCCGCGGCGACCGCCATGGCGGCCACCGAGCGGGCGTTCGGTCAACAGCCGGCGCAAGGCCAGGCCGGGATGACCTTCTATCAGAAGGGTCCCGTCCGCATTCGCTACGAGGACACCGGCAAAGGGTTCCCTCTGCTGCTCATTGCCGGCGGCGGGTTGAACTCGACGATTGCGGGGCTGAAGCGCGGTGACCCCTTTCATGCGATCGACGAGTTCAAGGGAGAGTTCCGCTGCATCTCGTGTGACCTGCGCAACGCGAACAACGGCCAGTCCACCGGTCCGCTCGAGATCGACAGGCCGTGGGACGCCTACACCGACGACCAGCTCGGTGTGATGGATCATCTGGGCATCGACAAGTTCATGGTGCTGGGCTTCTGCATCGGCGGCCCGTTCATCTGGAATCTCCTGGAGCGCGCGCCCAACAGGGTGGTCGCCGCCGTCCTGGCGCAGCCGAGCGGATCGCGTCCCGAGATGCGCGACCTGTTCTACGAGAACAACATCAAGGGCTGGGGACCCGAGCTCGTGAAGCGGCGTCCGGACATCACGATGGAGATGGTCGACAGGTTCCTCACGAAGATGTACCGCACCAATGCCGACTTCGTCTTCACCGTGACACGCGACTTCGTGCGCAGCTGTCAGACGCCCGTGCTGATCCTGCCGGACGACATCCCGGCGCACCCGTACGCGGTGGCGATGGAGGCGGCGATGCTCGCGCCAAAGGCCGAAGTGAGCATGTTCCCGTGGAAGGAGCCCAAGGAGCGGATTCCGCTCGCGGTGCGGCAGATACGCTCGTTCATGCGCTCGCATCGGTCAGCCTCTTCGTAGACAACAGCCGCCGGACGACGCGATAGTCGCTGCGCCTCACGACAAGGAGCTCCTATGCGAACGATGACAGCCCTGGTGGCCAGCCTGGCGCTGGCGATCGCCCTCTCCGGCTGCAGCCGCCCGAGCGGCGCCGCCGCGGCGGCCGATGCGATGGGTGCCACGAGTCTCAACTCGATCCAGTTCACCGGCAGTGGCACCAACTACGCTTTCGGGCAGGCGTACAGTCCCGACGGGCCGTGGCCGCGCTTCGTGGTCAAGTCCTACACCGCGGCCGTCGACTACCAGACGCCCGCAATGCGGCTCGAGATGCAGCGCGCCCAGGGCGAGAATCCGCCGCGGGGCGGCGGCGCACAGCCGTTTGCCGTCGAGCAGCGGACCATACAGGTCGTCAGCGGCAAATTCGCGTGGGCCGAAGGCGGTGCGCAGCCGGCGCCGAATCCGGCAGCCGTCCGCGAGCGCCTGCGCAATGTCTGGCTGACGCCGCACGGGATCATCAAGGCGGCGATGGCCAGCGGCACCCCCCCGACCGAGAACGTGTTCACCGTCAGGGTCGAAGACCGCGACGTCAGAGTGACGCTCAACGAGCAGAACCTGGTGGAGCGCATCGAGTATCTGATCACGAACTCGGTCGTGGGCGACGTGCCGGTGGAGGTCGCCTACTCGGACTACGCCCAGTTCGGCGACATCCAGTTCCCGCGCCGCATCGTCGAAAAGCAGGACGGCTTCGACACGCTCGACATCACGATTACCGAGGTGACGCCGAACGCCCCCGTGTCGCTGCCCGTGCCGCCGAACGTCGCCTCGGCGCCGGCGCCGCCCGCGTCACCGACGGCGACGGTTGAGAAGGTCGGCGACGGCCTCTGGTCGCTTGCCGCCGCCAACACGCGCAGCCTCGCCGTCGAGTTCGCCGATCACATCGTGATGCTCGAGGGTCCGACGAGCGACGCGCGATCGAAGGTCGTCAACGAGCTCGTCCGCAAGACCGTGCCGAACAAGCCGATCCGGTACGTCGTGAACACCCACGCCCACTACGACCATGCCGGCGGCCTCCGGCAGTACGTCGCCGAGGGAATCACCGTCATCACCCACGAGAGCAACAAGGCGTTCTTCGAGAAGGCATGGGCGAGGCCGCGAACCGTCGAGCCCGATCCGGCGCCGCCCTCCAGCGCGCCAGTCATCGAGACGGTGGCGGACAAGCGCGTACTGAGCGACCGGACGCGCACCGTGGAGTTGCACTTCCTGGCGAACCACGGACATCACACGGGACAGCTCGTGGCGTACCTCCCGAGGGAGCGGATCCTCATGTACGGGGACGGCTACAACCCGCCTGCGGGCGATGAGATCCGCACGCCGGAGCGCGGGCCGGAGTTCGCCGCGCAGCTGGTGCAGAAGGTCCAGGAGCTGAAGCTGAATCCGGAGCGGATCGCCCCGGTGCACGGCCGCGTCGTCCCGTATCGGAACCTGCTGATGGCGTTCAACCTCGAAGGGCCGCAGGCCGGGACGCGCTGACCCCGAATGACGCGCTCGCGAGGGCTGCCCCGTGGCGGCCTTCGTGATCGTCGAAGACGTCGCGATCTACTGCGGGACGGCTCTTGTTCCGGCGACATGTACGCCGCAGTGCCGAGAACGACGCTGACGCGGTCGGTGAAGGACCTGCAATATCCAAGTGGTAATCGCCTGGGTCACTGAAGGGCGACCAAGTCGGCCGGTGGAGCTTGCGGGTCAAGGCTCGGGCTGTTACGGGGTCGGTACTCCCTCATCTCCCTCCCCCCAGTGTCCGGGCGGCGGGAGTCTCCTCGCTGAGCCGAGCGACCTCCGGGTCCGCGCGAGTGGCAGCCAGCCGCCCCCTTTGAGCAGTGTTTTCATGAGCAGCATTGCCACCAACGGGAAAGGTCAATTGAGCGGCTGAAGAAATCGGACTATCGCCTGGATCATTTCGACTCCCGCGAGCAGTTCGTAGTCGTTGTGGTCAGCGTCTGAGAGAACAAGCAGCGTCTTCGGTTCCATCGCGGCGTCGTATAGTCTGCGGGTATTGTCGATCGGCACGATGCGATCCTGCGCACCAGCGATGACGAGCAGTGGCACCCGAATCCGCCGAATCTGATCGATCGCTGAGAACCGGTCCCGGAGAAGAAGACCCACCGGCAAAAACCGATAGTGATACCGACCCAGGTCGATCATCGATGTGAACGGCGATCGCAGGACGAGCGCCGACGGCGGGTGTTCGTCGGCGAGGTCCACAGCCACTGCCGTTCCAAGTGACTCGCCGAAGTACACCAGCCGCGACAGTTCGACGTCGGGACGACCGGCCAGATACGTTCGCGCCGCCCTGGCGTCTGCTGCCAGCCCATCCTTCGATGGAGCTCCAGGATTTCCGCCGTAGCCCCGATAATCGACGAGCAGAACCTGGAACCCGTGGTGCCGGAGCGCTGCCGCCAGTGGAGCGCGATGCGCTCGATTGCCCGCGTTTCCGTTGAAGACCAGCACTGTGACCGGCGGTGATGGTCCAGACACCGCGAAGAACCACCCGCTCAGGCTGAGCCCGTCCATCGTCTCGAACGTCACTGCCTCGACGTCGTTCAGACCTATCGCGCTGGGCGCCGGCACAACACTGGTTGGGAAGTACATGATCCGCCGCTGCATCGCCCAGATGAATGCGAGGACGGCAGCAACGACAGCAACAACTCCGGCCGTGACAATCATCGCGCGGCGCACCTCTAACCGGCGCGTACCTCGGATTGCCTCACCATCCTTCTCTACCATGCGATCTTCGGTTTCGATGATCTGAATGCTATCGATTTTACGGGTCTTCTTTCCTTCCGCTCCGGACAGCCATGACCAGTCGCCGCAGACGCGTGAAATGCGTGCCGCGCCAGTAGATTCTGCGGCACCGGCTGCATCGCAAGAATGCTCGAAATCGACGATGCACACGGTCGGGCACCCCACCACGCACGGCGGCTCGCGAAATCGGCTGCAGCCGGCCGTTGCATTCCATGCAGCGCGTGAAAGGACGCAGCATCCGCTGTAATTGCAGCGCACGCACGACCTCCGCGAGTTGCGCTTCCGAATCGTGCGCGAGTGCAATTCATGAATCCGCGATAGACTTCCGCAATTCACGCCAGCCATAGTCAGGAGGGCCGATGCAGAATTCGGTTTTTCGCTTCGTGGTGACGTTCGTGGTGCTGCTCCTTGGCATGCCCGTCCTTGCCGGTGCCGCGCCATGTGAGTCGCTGTCGGGCACTTCCATGCCGAACGTATCTGTCACGCGCGCGCAGGTTGTGGCCGCAGGTGAGTTCTCGATCCCTGAAGGAGGCGACAGGCGCGGTATCGACGCCCGCTTTCTGCCCACATTGCCCGCCTTTTGCCGGGTATTGGCCACGCTGACGCCAGTGCAGGATTCCCACATCGAGATCGAGGTATGGCTTCCCCTTGCGAATTGGAACGGCAAATTTCTGGCTGTTGGAAATGGGGGATGGGCGGGTAGCTTCCCGTATATCGCTGGTGGCCGCTCGCTCGCGGATGGGCTGCGAGGGGGCTACGCCACAGCCGCGACGGACACGGGTCACAAGGATCCGAGTCCGCAACCGGGCAACGGTCGCGGCGACGCCCATTTCGCCATCGGCCATCCGGAGAAGCTCAACGACCTGGGATACCGCGCGGTCCATGAGATGACGATCACCGCGAAGGCGTTGATTAGAGATTTCTACGGGCAGATGCCACGATTGTCGTATTGGAATGGGTGTTCGACAGGTGGGCGCCAGGGTCTGGGCAGCGCGCAGCGGTACCCTGCAGACTTCGATGGAATCATCGCCGGTGCTCCTGCAAATTACTGGACCCATCTCCATACGTGGGATCTGGCCGCATCTGTGCCCGCGCTGAAGAACCCGGCGAGCATCGTGCCACCGCCCAAGCTGGCGATGCTGAACAAGGCGGTCCTGTCAGCGTGCGATGAACGAGACGGCGTTCGAGATGGAGTGTTGGGGAATCCGCTCGCATGCACGTTTAATCCGACCACGTTGGCCTGCCGTGCGGCGGATGGTCCAGAGTGTCTCACGGCGCCACAGCTTGCATCCGTCCAACGGATGTACGCGTCCGCGAAGACATCAAGCGGCGCAGTCGTGTTTCCCGGAAGGGCTATGGGCAGTGAAATGGGATGGGAGACTATTTCGGAGGCCACCGAGCCTCCGTCGGTGGCGCTTGCCACGTTTCAGGTCGCTTACTCCAAGCCGGATTGGGACTGGACCACGTTTGACATGGATCGAGACTTGAAGATTGCCGACGAGCGCCTCGGTCCGATCCTGAACGCCATCGATCCTGACCTTGCTGCGTTCAAGGCGCGTGGCGGCAAACTCTTCTGTACCACGGCTGGAACAATAACGCGATCTCGCCAAAAACACAATCGATTACCACTCGAACGTCCAGAGCAGGATGGGTACTCCAGGACGACTGGATGCGATTATTCATGGCGCCTGGTATGGACACTGCGCCAACGGTCCTGGTCGAACCGAGCCGACTGGGTATCCGTCCTCGAACAATGGCGAGAAGCAGCCGTGGCGCCGAATCGTATAGTTGCTTCAGGCGAAGCCAGCGGCAACACAGTTACCAGGCCATTGTGTCCTTATCCTCAAATTGCGGATTACACGGGCAAAGGCAGTGTAAACGAGGCCGCCAACTTCGTATGCAAGAGCGAATAGATAAACTGGTGCGGCGTTGTTAGACCGCCGTAACATGGTGCTTCAAAACGGACGTGCT
>CAWHBF010000028.1:0-285409 GCA_963827515.1 uncultured Acidobacteriota bacterium
ACTGACCGTGAACAGGAACGGATACGAGCCAGGTACTGGCTGCCATCAGGAACCAGATGGCGATACCGAGCCGTATGCAGGTTCTAGGCGCTCGCCACATCGACGCGCACCTGGTCGATGGTGTTCCAGAAATAGCCCGAGGGGTTCCAATCCGCGACGATGGGCTGGACCCGACCGCGGGAATCAGTAGCGCGGGACAGGACGACATACGAACCAGTCTGTGCCGACCGCCACAGGTGCTCGAACTCGCGCCAGGCGTACCGCGCACGATCGGCGCTCAGGCGAGCGACCGACCACGTGCGGCCGTTGTCGGTCGAGACGTCGACCCGGGTGATGTCGGCCTCGCCCGCCCACGCAAACCCGGCAATTCGGACCGCTCCGGGCGCAAGGATCGCCCCTGCTGCCGGCGAGGTGATCAGCGACTTCACGAACAATCCCTGCACCGGCTGCATTTCGGCAGGCGCCACCGCCGTGCCCGGGCGCACCGGCCGGCGCGGATAGCGATACGCGGCCTGCACGAACGGGCCATCGTGATCGCGCGTGCTGACCTGGAGATGCGTCAGCCACTTGACCGAGTAGGCGCCCTCCACCCGGGCACGATGGCTCGCAGCGGAAACCCGTGCGGCATGGGAAGAGGCTGGTCGTTCATCGCGTAGGCCAGCAACGTATCCGGGTGGATGGCCTTGTCGATCGGAAGGCTACGGATGAAGTCCGGCGCGCGTCCGATACCAAGGTCAGCACCGTCCAGCCATACATAGCGCGCCGAAGGTGCGATACGAGCCATGCGCAGCAGTTCTGCCATCCGCACGCCGGTCCACCGCGCCGTACCCACTGCACCCTTTTCCCACTGCACACCCGCGACCGGCGGATCGAAGAAGGCGCGGCCGTTGCCGGCGCACTCCAACGTGACGACCATCGACCTGGACGGCGCCGCTTTCAGGTCGGCGAGCGTCAATTCGAGCGGCCGCGCCACGTCGCCATCGATGCGCAGTCTCCAGGCGTCCGCGTCGACGGATGGCGTGTAGAAGTGCGAGCGGACGTAAAAGAGGTTGTTCGGGGTAATCCACGACGTCAGCAGATGCGCCGGCGTCTCGAGGTCCTGCGGGCGCGCCGCCCGTACCGATGAGTCGATCCTTGGACAGCACCTCCTGCGCCGTCATGCGGCCGGACGGCAGGAGCCCCGTGATGATAAGGCCAGTGCCACCACGGCGGATCGCGTCCAGAAAGGAACGCCGTGTAACTGATGGATGCAGGACGGCGGTTGCCCGCGCGCGATTGGAGCGCGGCGTCATACTTCGCGATCATCTCATGGAAAACGGGCGATAGGTCAGCTCTTCGAAGCGTGTCGACGACTCGGCGTCACCAATTGCGAATAATGTCGTTCGACAGTGCGCTGGGGATTGTGCTGAAACGAAAAGCATCCCTACGCGAGTCGATCGACGACGGCGCGGACAGTAGTGCGGCCCCAAGTCGGGTTACCGGGCGTCACGCGCACCGGCGGGACGACTGGCCTTGTTCGGGAGCGATCAAAGAGCCATCAACGCGCATCCTTAGTCGTGCCTCCGATTCCGGTTTCGTTATTGTGCCCGGCCTCAGATGCCTTCGTCATGTCCACGACAACATTGCCAGTCGCTAACGCCAGGCTGTTCGCAAACGCGCCACGATATAGGTCGTAGAGGGCTTGTCGCTCCTCAGGGAACTCGTCGTACAACACCTGCATGACGGTGTAATCAGCGCCGCGTACGACCGGATTTACCAGGTGCACGTATGTGATATTGCCGTCCGGCAGTGGTTTCGATAACTTTATGACCTTCCAGCCGACTGCCTGCTGCCTGCGCTCAGGTTTGTCGGATTTCGTGAGCCCATCGCGAAGTTTTGCAATGACCGCCTCGAAATCGGCGGTCTTGTCTGGCCTTATCGCAACCGCCCAGTAGGCGGTGTCGCCCTCAAACGTCAGCGTCTGCGCGCCCTGTGCGCCGCCGCGAGTCTCAAACTCTTCTGAACACAAGAGCAGCGCGACGGCTAGCGATGCTCGCCACAGTCGTCCCATCTCACACCTCCTATGCACGTAACACCCAATTCTGTCAGCGCCTCAATCGACAGACACCGCGGTACGCCGCCGGCTTTTCTGTACAATCTCCACGATTGTGTCGACCCATGCCTCGACTCCGTCAATCTCGACCTCCGCCGCTGCCGACGACTCTTCCGTCACGCGCGCGTCGATCGACCCGTCGCGCTCCCTGACCACGACAGGAATGTCCACGAGCTGCAATAAATTCCCCTCGTGCTTGGGCTCAGCAAAGCCCACCGAAACCACGTCACCACACGCACGCCGATAAAGGCCGCACAACAGACCCACGCCGAGGCGATGATCGACGGCAGCACCAGCATGGTCATAGCGTCGACCGGTCGTCGTGCAGAGAACGCGTGCGGTGTGAAGAGCCTTGAAGAGACGAGGCCGAGCGGAGGGATCGGGATCGAGCACTCGAAACAACTCACCGTACTCGCGCAGCTTTGCGAGCCGGGCCTCGAGCAACGAGAGGCCACTCTCCAGGGCAACCTCTTCGACCGACATGTCGTTGAAGCCACGAATGCGGATTCGTTGGCGCTCGGCTGTACTGCGTAGAATGTCAACGACCTCCGCATAGGAACGACCGAACTCGACGGCCTTGTACCCTGCCACCTCTCGGCCATCGCGCACGGCGAATCCAAGATACCCTTTCGGAATAATTACAGCGCTTCCGCTCTCGCAGATGAACGGATGGCTGATGCCGAGCCCTTGTGAAATGTGCTCCAGCTCCGCGCGTGTCTTGCTCGAGCAGAGCACCAGTGGAACGTGATCGCGCGTCAGCCACGCCAATCTTCGAGCGGCTGAGTTGAACGAGCTCGGCGACGCATGGTCGAAGACACCATCAACCTCCGAAAACACGATGAGCGGTTTATGTCGGAGCACCTTATCCGCGACGATAGCTGGCACTGGCTCGTGGTCGTATCCCGTCAACACACTAGTTGAGTCACGGAAAGGATGGAGGCGGCATGGACGCTGCTTACGCCGATATCTGTTCCGCTATTGCACGGTCATGCACTATGCGGGTGTCGCCCGTACTATTCACGGCCCGTGCATCGTGGAGCAGTCGGTCTGCCCACCAAGACGCATCGAACTTCTCAACCACACGCCTCATCAGTCGCATGCGCTTGGATTGCTCTTCATCCGACATGCAAACGCCTGTGCAAGAACGTCCGCCGATTCATCAACCACGTACGGGTTTACCACGAGCGCGGCGCCAAGCTGCTGGGCGGCTCCCGTAAACTGGCTGAGAATGAGGACACCGCGCTCATCACCGCGCGCACACACAAATTCCTTCGCGACGAGGTTCATACCGTCATGGAGGCTCCCTACGTAGCAGACATCAGCGGCGCGGTACAGTCGGTAGACCTCGCCAGGTTCGTGATGCGCTTCCAGCAGAACGATGGGACGATATATGTCAGTCCCGAAGCGCCTATTCACGCGCTCAGTGGTCTCCACGATTTGGGCCCGCGCTGTGCGGTATGCCGGCAGACACTCCCGGCTTGGTTCAGCGACCTGCACGAACACGAAGCGTCCTCTGAACTCGGAGTGCATCTCGAGCAAGCGCTCGATCGCGAGAAACTTTTCATTGATGCCCTTCGTGTAGTCCAGGCGGTCAACTCCGACGCCCACCCACCCGCCAGCCGGTAACTGCAGGTCGCGACAGACACGTGCGCGACACGCCTTCGCATCCGGTGTGGCGCGAACGCATGGATTCGTCCATTCGACACCGACGGGATAAGCACGAACCTGCGTCGAATGCCCGCGGAAGGTGACGACGTTCTGGCTGCGGTCGATGTAGGCCGGGAGCGTCGACTCGATGGTGTCGAGAAAATTTACACAATCCTCGCGTGTCTGAAATCCCACGATGTCGCTGCCGAGCAGTCCATCAAGCACTTCATGACTCCACGGACAGACATCGAACACGCGCGGGTAAGGCCAGGGGATGTGCCAGAAGGCCACCACCGTGCTCAAGGGAAGCCGGCTTCGAAGAATCCGCGGGGCGAGCGCGAAGTGATAGTCCTGCACCAGTACGAGGGGCGAGGCCCCCTCAGCTTCCTCACACACGGCTGCTGCGAAGCGTGCATTCGCGAGCTGATACATTCGGAAGTCGGTCGATCGGAACACGGGCTGAACGTGCACTGAATGGCACAGCGGCCAGAGTGCCTCATTCGCAAAGCCGTAGTAGTACCCGCGGTGCTCGTGCTCTGGCAGCCACACATAGCGGAGACGGTACTGAGGATTGGCGGGCGGCACGTCCAGTCCACCGCGATCGTCGGCACACGCTGTGTCGGCGTTCCCGGCACCGTGTGCCACCCATGTTCCGGAACAGGCTTCGACGAGCGGCTCGAGGGCCGTCACGAGGCCGCTCGCGGAGCGCTTCAAGCTGACCCCGCCATCTCCCCTGCGTTCGTGTGTGAAGGGCGCGCGATTCGCGAGCACGATGACGCCCTTGCGCGTGTGTGACACGTCCGGGGACGTTCGCAAATGTTCCGGGCTCCGACGATCGTCGTCGCAGGCTTCCCGTTTTCTCAACATCGTGCCCCTCCACAAACGGCTTGCCACATGCGCTCTCCGAGTAGACAACGCTCGATCTGGTGTTTCCATCCCGTACACGGGGGAGAGACGACGCCTTTGTGGGGGAGCGGGGGGCGAGGCGACGCACGTGATTGGCACGGCGCCGTTGTGCGCTCCCCCCTTCACAGGATGCCGGCCCGGCGGTCAGATGACGTACGCTCGGTTGAGCTGATTGCCTTGGAGGTCTACATGCGACTCAACACGTGGCTGGTCGCGGCCTTGGGACTCGGAAGTCTGGTGGTACTGATCGCGGTGTCGATGCTTGCATCGTCACGCAAGACCCAGGACATCTATGTGCAACTCGATCAGCTCAATGCGCATCACCGCAACGTGGAAGCGAGGCTCCGAGCGCTTCGCTCGGATGTCCATCTGTCGAGCATTTTCGTGCGCGACTACCTTCTGGACGTCGCGCGTGAACGGGCTCCGGAGTACCGCGACCAACTGGCCGAGTTCCGTCGCACCAGTGTCGCCACGTTGGAGGATCTCCGACCGTTGGTCGGACGTGATGATCAAATCTCGAGTCTGCAGACGAAACTTGCCGAATATTGGGCGACGTTTGATCCGTTGTTCGACTGGACGCCAAGCGAGAAGATCATGCGGAGTGCGACATTTCTGCGACGCGAGGTCGTGCCGCGTCGAGAAGCTATCCTGTCGATCGCACAAGGCATCGAGGAGCTGAACAACGCGAATCTGGCGGCGCAGAGTGCGGAGGTCGCGAGTCGTCACGCGGCACTCCGCGATGATTTGCGTCGATTGACGTGGCAGACGGTGTTGCTGGGTCTGGCGGTCGCGTTGATCGTGGTGTTTCGATTGCGAGTCCTCGAGCAGCGATCTGACGAGGCCGAGCAGCACATGCGCGAGCTCTCGCAGCAACTGGTGAACACGCAGGAAGAGGAGCGGAAGAGTCTCTCCCGTGAGCTCCATGACCACGTGGCGCAGGTGCTCACCGGCCTCAGGATGGGACTCGGTCGCATCGAACGGATCGCCGCGCCGCTGGATGCGCGGGTGGCTCCTGCAGTCGCCGAATGTAGAGGCCTTGTCGACGATATGTTCAACACGGTGCGGGGCCTGGCCCTCGGCCTGCGTCCGAGCATGCTGGATGACTTCGGCCTGCAAGCGGCACTCGAATGGCACGTGCGTGATTTCACGGGCCGCTCTGCGATGAACGTCGACCTGACAATGGACGGCGACCTCGATACGCTGCCCGACAAACACCGCACGTGTGTATACCGCGTCGTGCAAGAGGCCTTGACGAACTGCGCGCGGCATGCGTCCGCGCAGAACGTCACACTCAGCGTGCACGCCCGAGACGGCTATTTGCAGGTGTCCGTGACTGATGACGGCGTAGGCCTGAACCCGATCCGCCGCCGTAACGGTCTGGGCCTGCGTGGAATTGACGAGCGCGTCAGGGAGCTTGAAGGCACGATGACGATCGTGCGGGAGGCAGGCGGCGGAACCACGGTGGCAGTTCAATTACCACTGCCCGCAGGTACTGCGGAGGTGCCACGTGCGCGTGCTGTTGGCTGACGATCACAGTATTGTCAGGCGTGGATTACGTGGCCTGCTCGAGACTGCTGGTCTGACGGTGGTCGCCGAGGCGAGCGACGGGTTGGAGGCTATGCGTCTCTGCGAGGAGCAGCATCCTGACCTGCTCATCCTCGACATCGGAATGCCGAAACTGAGCGGCATCGAAGTAGCAGCACGGGCGCACAAAATGGACCGCCCGCCAGGCGTGATTATTCTCAGCGTGCATGGCGACGAGTCCTATATCATGCGTGCCCTTGCGGCCGGCGCCCGCGCATATCTGTTGAAAAGTGCGACAGACGAGGATCTGATTCCCGCCGTACGGGCGGTCGCCGCGGGAAAGCCATTTTTCAGTCCGGCCGTCACCGCCGTGCTCGTTGAAGACTACGTCCGTCAACTGCAGCAGCGCGGATTGACAGATTCGTACCATCTGCTCACGGACCGCGAGAAGGAGGTCCTCCAGTTGCTAGCGGAAGGACGCTCGAACAAAGAAGTCGCGGTGCTGCTCAATCTCGGCTTATCGACCGTGGAGACGCATCGAGCGAACCTGATGCAGAAGCTGAGCCTCCATAACACCGCCGAGATCGTGCTGTATGCGGTGCGGAAGGGCCTAATCGTGTAAACCACCCAGGGTCCGCGCGAAAAAGGCGCGATCCTCGTGTGTGCGATCTGTGGTGGTTCCCCCCTGAACACGATGGACTTGGCTCCGGCTCCGCTGTCCACTTGGTACTCGGAGACGAGTTGTCGCCAGGATCGATGGCACACGCGCGAGGCGAATACGTGTCAGGTCCGGCGCGAGTGGAAGACGAATGTACGTCGCTCACGTTTGGAGGAGTGCCATGAGCCCAAAGCTGTTCGCAGCATCGATGATCACGTTGAGCGTAGCCGTTGCTCCTGCATGCGCCACAAAAGGTTTCGTCAGGGAAGAAGTGGGTACGGTCAACACGAAGGTTGACACCTTGGGCACGACCGTCGAACAGACGCAGCAACGAGTCGGCCAGAACGAGACCCGGATTGGCGCGGTCGACCAGAAGGCAGAGGCCGCAGGCAAGACGGCAGCTGACGCCAGATCAGCTGCGACCGAGGCGCGCGGTGCCGCCGACAAGGCAGCGGCTCAGGCCACCGCCGTCGGTGGGCGTGTGGATGCGGTCGCCACGGAACTCGCCGCTTCCCGACGGCTCATCTACACCGTGACGCTCAGCGAGGATCAGGGCAACTTCAGTTTTGGCAAGGCAGATCTGCCGGATGCCGCCCGGACGCGCGTTGATCAGATGATCGACCAGCTGAAGACCAATCCGCAGAACGTCTTCATAGAAATCGAGGGGCACACGGACAACATCGGGGACACGACGATCAACGAGCGCCTCGGCCTCGACCGTGCAGAGGCGGTCAAGCGGTATCTCTACGAGCAGCACCAGGTACCCCTGCACAAGATCAACGTCATCAGTTACGGCGAAGCGAAGCCGGTTGCGCCGAATAACACGCGGGCCGGGCGAGCGCAGAACCGTCGCGTCGTGGTGAAGGTCCTGTCGTAAGTTCCGTCGTAAGCTCCACCCGGAGCCCAGGGGCCCAGCCCCTGGGTATTCCTGCCGCAGGTTCCCCAGGTTCAGCCCCAGATCATCGCAAGGTTACCGCTCACAGTAAGCGAAAGACGATCGCGGCAATGACTGTCGGCAGGAGCGCTCCTGCCAGCAATCCGAGCGGCGAAATCGCTCCATCGAAAAAGCGACCCAACAGCGCCTGGCCGGCCGGGTTCGGGGCGTTCGCGATCACGGTCAAGCCGCCGCCGACCACGGCTCCTTGCACAACCGCGAATTTGAGTTCGTCGCTGAGATTCGGTGCCAGCGTGGCGAGGTAGGTAATGAGCGCGTTGTCATTGACGGCTGTCAGCGCCGTTGCCCCCAAGAACAGCGGAACCTCCGGAAGCCCGCCCAGGACAGGGGCGATCCACCACCCTTGCAGTCCCCCATGGACAATCAGACCCGCGAGGAAGAAGCCGACAAGGAGCGGGGTACGTGAGTTCGATTCGACTCTGGTAAGGCGCAGTGGCACGGGCAAACCCGAGGAAGAAGAGAAATCCGCCCAGGAACAGCGCTGGATGATGCGCGTTGAAAACGGTCCACGCCATGAACGCCAGATGCACCGCGACTACCCATGGGGGAACCGGGAGCAACGTGGTCCCAACGGCGTCGTCGTCGGGTTGCTCGACCTCGGCAACCGGCGGTCGGGTAGCGAGACTTCGCAACTCCTGACGGAAGAGGACGAAATAGACCGCTGTCGACACGACAATCGCGGCGACGGCCCGCCAACCGAAGTGGGCAGCCATGAACAAGGTGTCCCATCCCCATGCCCGCGCCACCATGAGCACCGGTGGCGCCGCGAAGTGCGTCAGCGTCCCACCGATCGACACGTTGACGAACAAGATCCCCAATGTCGCGTACTTCAATCGGGTGGACGGTTGTAAGTCGTAGAACTGTCGTGCGAGCAACAGGGCGCAGATCGTCATCGCCGCCGGTTCGGTAATGAACGATCCCAGCACCGGTCCGATCGTCAGGATGGCCGCCCACCATGCGGCAGGTGTGGCACCACCCACCGCGGCCGCACGCCGCAGGGCCGACTCTGCAAAGCCGATCACCGGCCGTGTCGAGGCGAGCGCCATGATGACCACGACGAACAAGGGCTCCGTATAGCTGACGGTCTCGCTGATGTAGTGCGTGGCCGCCGCCCAACCGGCGTACACGGTGGCAGCGACCAGGAGGACCACGGCCCATAAGCCGAAGACCACCTCGACTTCCCCGAGGAAGTGGAGTGCCTCCGCCCGCAGACTCAGTGATGCTGGCAGAGCGTGTGCCCGCGCCTCATCATGTCGGTGCTGCACTCGGTGCGCGAGACCAGCGAAGCGTGCCGTCGCAAACGTGTGCACGATCGCCAGAAAAAACACCCCGGTCGCGATCGCATTGAACGGCTCGACCTGCACCCGCATGGCCAGATCGGCGACCAACGTCTGATCGACAGTGGATGGGTAACTCTCCAGAGCCCTCGGAATCGCCGTCATCACCGTGGTGTCGCTCATCCGAACACGGGGGTATTAGCGCTCACCCAGATGAAACGAATCGGACTCATCGCTTGCCTGAGCCCATGTCGGTTCCACGGGCTGCGGCAGCGTCGCGAGCCTTGAGCACGGCGAGCAGGAGGAGCATCAGCCCGACCAAGAGGAGCACGTGCACCAGATCGCCGATGCTGTATAACCCGAAGACGCCGAGCAGCCACGCGCCCAGCAACACGAATGCAGTCTTGAACAACATCTCACCCTCCCTAGAACGCACCCGGCCTCGCGCGACGAGATTGCGTGTGCGGAATGAGTGGGCGGGCGAAACGGCCGGCGACCTTGGTTGCCGGCAAGATGGTGGAGAGCGCCTGGCGCGAGGAGATCTGCGCGTGCCCTTAGGGGAGTCCCTGGGGTAACCTGTGACGTCTGCAGGTAAGATTCCGCCGAGACAAACCGAAGGGGGCCAATGTGCGGACGATCTGCCAAACGAGCCTGACAACTCCATCCTCCTGGTCTCGCGACGACCACGAGGATGGCGGCCCGACCATCCAGTTACCTGCAGCGGTCGCCCGCTGCAC
This sequence comes from uncultured Acidobacteriota bacterium, assembly GCA_963827515.1. Taxonomy (GTDB): domain Bacteria; phylum Acidobacteriota; class Vicinamibacteria; order Vicinamibacterales; family UBA2999; genus JABFSA01. Next base: position 9,797 of record CAWHBF010000028.1, read on the forward strand.
CCTTACGATCACTCAGCAGCCCTCAGTATCACGTAAAGAGATTGGAGGCCGAGGACGAGCCTCCGAATTCCGGCCGATTCTCGTGTACCTGATTTGTACTCCACCTGGCGATTTGAGCGATTCTGGCGGGCTTGAGCGACACGAATCTGGGCTAAATGTTGATAGGAGCCGAGTTCTGGCGGTCCGACTCCCGCCGCCTCCACCACAAGCCTGGCATCTTTCCGTGCTGCGTTGCTCCGGCGGTCTCATTCACCGATGTCGCTCTTGGCTGCCCTTGAGTATGATCACACTTTAAATCATACTAACGGCATGCCTGCGATGGAGCGCATCACTGTCACCCTGCCTGCCGATCTCGTTGAGAGGATCGACCAGCTCGAACGGAACCGAAGCCGGTTTATCGCCGAGGCCGTCAAGCACGAATTAACGCAACGTCGCCGGGATGCCCTTCTGCAGTCCGTCCAGAATCCTCACCCCGAGACGACCGAACTCGTTGACGTGGACCTGAGCGACTGGGTTTCCGATCTACCCGCAGACGAGGCGCTCGTTGACGCCAGCGCAGGAACGCCCGTTCGCTGGATTGAGGGCCAAGGGTGGACGAAGGAATCGGCGTGACCCTGGATCGAGGAGCAGTGGTGCTTGTGGAACTCGATCCCACAGTCGGTCACGAGCAGCGCGGTGTTCGCCCGTGCATCACCGTGAGCGATCCGGCGGTGAACGCGGACCAACGATTCCCCCTTATCGCTGTAGTCCCGGTTACCGGGACAGCCGGCAACGGTGCGCTGTATCCCGCACTGGCACCAGGTTCGAGTGGTCTCACGAAGGCGTCGTATGCGCTCGTCGATCACCTTCGATCGCTCGACAAGCGCCGCATTCGACGAATCTTTGGGAAGGTATCTTCCGGCGAACTCGCCGGCATCGATCAAGGCCTCGAGCTGTTTCTCGGCCTCCACATCAACCGATAGCGCAGCTTGCCCTGCGCGGACGCGCTTGCTCTTCTATGGCCCGCAGGCCCTCGCGATTTTCCTCGGACAGCAGCTGACGTCGGTTGGCAAGGTCCAGCTGTTCGAGGACCGAGATCCGGGTTATGTTCCGAGTCTTCTACTGAGCACATGACGGATCGTGTATCTGCCCCTGTATCTTGCATGCGTGACTGCCGACCAGGTGTGGGCCACGTCGAGACAGATTTCTAAGAGCTCATTCGGGTCACTCGGATGTGAACGCGAGGTACATGAGCTCGCCGCCCCGCTGCAGTTGCACCATGACGGGATCGCCGATCCGCACCTTCTCCAGCAAGGTGCGCAGATCGCCGAGCCCGCTCACCGGCAGGGGTGAGGGTAGATCACGTCGGTTGACGGCGTAGATCACGTCGCCCGGAGCAAACCCGCCGTCGCACGAATCGGTGGCGCCGGCAACCGTCGACGCGACGACAACGCCGGTCGCGACCCGCACCGCTGGCAGTATCTGACGGATTCGATCCGTGAGGTTCAGCCCGAGGATGCCGAGGCGCGCAACCATGTGCTCGCGTGCGTCCACGGCCTCCGACAGGCCAGACAGGTCGCGCCGTTCAGCAACCGCAACCGGAAATCGGTCAACGACAAGGGTGTTGCCCTCCCAGCGGCCACGTGAGCTGCCGTACCACTGACGGACGGTTTGCGGGAGACGCGGCGCCCGGCACCGCGGGATGTTCCACACATCGCGACGGGCTGTCAAGGAGCGTGGATCAAGGAAACGCGGCCACGGCATCGACAGCGGGATCCTCGCCGGATACGATTGCGGAGCGCGGCCGACATCATCAGCGAGGAGTCATGAGCATGAGCATCGCGGGCGAGAACGTCGCGATCGTGGAGGGTGACGCCTCAGGATTTGCCCAGCAGATCACCGCTGGCGCGCACCAGTTCTCTGCCGACGAGTCGCTGGCTGTCGGCGGCACAGAAACAGGCCCTGATCCGTACCAGCTTCTCCTGGCCGCGCTGGGCGCGTGCACATCCATGACCGTGTCGATGTACGCGCGACGAAAGCAGTGGCCGCTCGAACGGGTGCGCGTGCAGCTTGCGCACTCGAAGATCTGGGCACAGGATTGCGCCGACTGCGAGACAAAGGAAGGACGACTCGATCGAATCGACCGGGTCATCAGCCTCGAAGGCGACCTCACGATCGATCAACGGCAACGTCTGATAGAGATTGCGGAGAAGTGCCCCGTGCACCGGACGCTCACATCGGAGGTCAAGATCGTCACGCGGCCCGCTGAAAACCACACGTGATGCCAGCGGGTCCGCCTGAAGGCGGACACTAACGTACCGTGGCCGGTCCGGCTGAAGCCGGACACTACGTCCACGCTGTCACGCGCAGGCTGAAGCCTGGGCTCTACTACGGAAGCCTGCGCTATGCGGCCTATGGCCCACGGCCTACAGCCTGCGGTTGCGGCCTGCGCTCTACAGCTGTGGCGGGAGACTGGTCGTCGCCCTCATGCGGCAAAGTCTTCCACCGAACGCACGAACGAGGCGACCAGGGGGTGCGAGGCAGACCGACCCTGCCGGCACCCGGAAATGTGCCCGGTTCGGCGTTACAATCTGCGCCGTGGCGAATATGGATGTGCTCTCGTCAAAGCCGAGGTTCGTGTGCATCGCGGCGGCCCTGCTGTTCAGTGGAGTCGTGGGCTCGACGCCAGTCGTCTATCCGCAGGAAGCTCCAAGTCGCAGCAGTCAGACCGAGCTCGAGCTTGTGCCCGTACAAGGCAACATCAGCATGCTGGCAGGAGCGGGCGGCAACATTACGGTGCAGGTCGGCAAGGACGGCGTCTTGCTCGTTGACTCCGGTGCAGCCGCGATGAGCGCCAAGGTCGGGGAGGCGATCCGGACCTTATCGAAAGGCCAAATCACCTACATCGTAAATACCAACGACAGACCCGATCATGTGGGCGGCAACGAGCACTTCGCACGGGTCGGCCGGCCGCTGGCCATCAACCGAGCCGCGCAGGCGAGCGTGTTCATCGTTGCCTTCAGCACGATTCTGGACAGGATGAGCGATCGCAACGTCACACCTGCCATACCGGATGGCGCCTGGCCCAACGACACGTATTCGGTACCCCAGAAAAACCTGTCGTTCAACGGCGAAGCGATCCAGATCTTTCATCAATCGGCGACCACGGACGGGGACAGCGTCGTGCTGTTCCGGCGTTCCGACGTCATCAGTACAGGCGATATTTTCGATCCCACGGAATACCCCATCATCGACCTGAAGACGGGAGGGAGCCTTCAGGGTGTGCTCGAGGGACTGAACCGCCTGAGGCAGATGGCGATTCCGGCCGACCACGTGGAAGGGGGCACGATGATCGTCCCCGGCCATGGAAGGCTGTGTGACGTGGCGGACCTGTATATCTATCAGCAAATGGTCACCATCGTCCGAGACCGCCTGCAAGACATGATCAAGCGCGGCCTGACGCTCGAGCAGGTGAAGGCTGCCCGGCCAACGCGAGACTACGACCCGATTTACGGCCGCGACACAGGTACCTGGACGACGGATATGTTTGTCGAGGCCGCCTACAGGAGTCTCAGCAACACACCAGGAGCACGGTGATGACACAGAGATGGCCCGTCGTCTTCGCAGCGAGTGCAGTGATCCATCTGACATTGAGCGGTGGTCCGACCTTCGCGCATCATTCGGTGTCGGCTACCTACATCACCGGCAAGTCCGTCAGGATCGAGGGGACGCTCAAGGAGTTCATCTGGCGCAACCCGCACTCTTTCATGAGGGTCGAAGCTCCCGACGAACGAGGGGAGAGGCACCTCTGGATTATCGAAGGCGCCGCCCCCCAGCAACTGACCGAAGCAGGCTTGACGGCAACCACGCTTCGGCCCGGGGATCAGGTCGTCGTGACGGGGCGGCCAGGACGCATTGCGGAGGACCATAAACTGCTGCTGCACACCATCGAGCGCCCGTCGGACGGTTTCAAATGGCAGGGCCCCAACAATCCGCAATGACCTGCATTCGGTGAGCGAGGCACGAACCATGGACACACGTCGAGTCGTCCTGATCGTCGCAGCGTTATCGCTGCCGCTGTCGGCTCCTGTCGCGGCGCAAGGCCCGGTGGCGCTGCAGGGTGGAGCGCCCGGAACCGCGCGCGCGGCTGCTCCGTACGACATGACCGGATATTGGGTGTCGGAGGTGACCGAAAAGTGGCGTTACCGCATGGTCGTGCCGGACAAGGGCGACTACGTGCAGGTCCCGCTCAATCCCGAAGGCCGTAAGGTCGCAAACGCCTGGGATCCCGCCAGGGATCAGGCGAGCGGTGAGGCATGCAAGTCGTACGGCGCTGCCGCCCTCCTGCAGGTCCCTGGGCGGCTGCACATCTCGTGGCAGGACGACAGCACGCTCCGCGTGGATACGGACTCCGGGACACAGACTCGCCGATTCCGTTTCAGCGGGTCAGCGTCGCCGGGTGAAACGCCGTCGTGGCAAGGACATTCGATTGCGGCGTGGGGCGGAGGCGAACCCAGGGACCGGCGTGACGGCCAGGGCGGGCCTGTACAGGATTCGACGGGCAGGCTGGTCGTCGCACCAGCACAGCGGAAGGAAACGGATTATCTCAAGGTATTGACCACCCGAATGCGCCCGGGCTACCTGCAAAAGAACGGCGTGCCGTACAGTGGCGACGCGCTCCTCGAAGAATACTTCGATACCTTCTCTGACCCATACACTCACAACACCTGGCTCGTGGTGACGACGGTGGTGACGGATCCGCGTTACCTCATAGAGCCTCTCATCATGCACGCGCACTTCAAGAAGATTCCGGACGCGTCCGGGTGGGATCCGACGCCGTGCCGCGCCGACGAACCCCGCTGAGGATGACCAGATGAGATTTACGATTCTGCTGCTCCTGGTGTTATTGCTGCCGAACCGGCCGGCGAGCGGCCAGGTCGATCTCGCCGGGGAGTGGTCGCCGAGGGTGTACAACACCCACATGGACATTGGCGACTACACGGGCATCCCGCTCAACGACGCGGGGCGCCTGAGAGCCGAGGCGTGGCATCCTGACCAACTCGATCTCCCGGAAAATCTGTGCCGGCCGCACCCCATCGACATAGGCTTGCGTGTCTCTGTGTCGCAGCTGCGCATCACCAACGAGCTCGACAACGAAACACGACGGCCCGTCGGCTTACGCTTGAAGGTGGCCTGGCAGGAGCCTGAACAGGTGATCTACCTGGATGGGCGTCCACACCCGTCGGCGCACGCACCGCACAAATGGTCGGGATTCTCGACCGGGCGCTGGGAACGCAACACGTTGGTCTACACGACCACGCATCTCAAAGAGGCCTATCTCACACGCACCGGCGTTCCCAAGAGCCCCAAGGCCACGGTCACGACGCGAGTTCACCGGTACGGCAATCTGCTGACGATCGTCTTCATCATCAACGATCCGGCGTATATGACCGCACCGTACATACGCGAATCCAGCTGGATCGCTGATCCGAATCAGGTCATCCCCCCGTTCCCGTGTGAAATCACTCCGGACGGCACGATCGTTCCAGCAGGCAAGGTACCAAGTTTTCTGCCCGGCAAGAATGACGTGCTCAACGAGTTCGCGACGGAGTACGGGATACCGCTCGAGGCCGCCCTGGGCGGCGAGGAAACCCTGTATCCCGAGTACATCAAGAAGATGAAAACGATGAAGGTCGCGCCGCGCACCACGACGGAGCACTTTCGGCGCGCGCAGTGACTGCGGAGTGGGTAGTGGTCAGTTTCAAACTAGAGCGGTTTGCGTTTCGCCGTAGAGCGCACGCTTTAGCGTGCGCGTGTCCGCGGAGGCTAAAGCTCCGCTCTACGCCGAATCGAAAAACGCTCCACTAGACCACTACCGCGGAGTGTATTACCTTGCGGCTCTCGGGTCTCTCGGATCCAGCACGCCCTCGGTGGCCCTGATCTGCGCGCCCATCACGAGATTGATCAGGCCGTAATTCTGTTCGTGACACGCGAACTCATAGAGGGGGGGATCAATCCTCGGCAGCGGAGCCTCGGCCGACCACGATGTCGTCCACGTCTTCGGATCGGTGACCGTGTACTCGTATCGGAGGGTACTCGCCTCGAGAACGCTGAAGCGTTCGACGATCTGGAGGCCCTCAGTGGACCCCTGGAAGTTTGCTCCGGGCGAATTATCTTTGAAATTGGTGGTCTCAACGACGAGCGTATTGCCCTCCCATCGGCCACGCGAGTTCCCATTCCACTGCCTGACGGCTTGTGGAAGATGCGGACGTCCGCCCAGGGGGATGATCCGGACGTCGGAATTCGATTGATGAACGATGACGACGTGATCCGGAGTCTGGAAGATCTGAATCTCGGTGCTCACGCCCGCCGACGTCGCTTCCGTGGACCCTGGCTGGCCGCCCCGGACGAGTGGTATGGCTCCGAGCCCCAGGATGCAACGTGTGTACAGGTTTCCAAAGATCTGGACGCCGGTCTGGTGGTCTCTCGTCTTGGCAAGGGCGGCCGCATCAGCCCGACGTTTCTGCGCCTCGGGTGTCAGCGGAGGAAGCGTCCCCGTCTGCGGGCTGACGACCAGGGCGGTGCGCATGTTCGGTCGAACCGGACTCTGCCACGCCTCCATCCCGAACTCTTTCCAGTCGTAGTGAACAACGGCCGGATCGGCGTTCGCGTCGGTGTCGGCCTGAGTCGCGAATGCGCCGATGGCCTCGTCCGGCGTGTACAGCGGCTTCTCGACGTTGCGGGGGCGCTGCAGGGGCGTATACGTGGCGGTGATGTAATAGCCTCGCAGGTCGGGATGGCCCCACGGGGTCTTCGGGGGATTCGACGGAAGAGGCTTGCTGGGATCGTAGACCCGCGCCACGGCTTCCGCCTTCTTTCTCGCGAGCTCGGCTTCCCACACCTTCGTCGACTCTTCCTCCGTGCGGAACGACGCCTTTCGGGCGGCCTCTTGCACGGCGTCCCGGGATGGCGTCTGGCCCACGGCCAGAGCGGGAGCCCATAACGTAGCCGCCATCACGAACGCCCCAACACCCGACGCGACGAGAACTCGCTTACGCATGTGTGACATCTCCTGATTTCCCCGGTTCACTAGCTTACCAAAAAGCTCATCGAGGGGCAGTCTGGCTCGCTGCCCTGGGGTCTCTGGGATCGAGGATACCCTCAGTGGCTCTGATCTGCGCGCCCATCACCAGGTTGATCAGGCCGTAATTCTGCTCGTGACAGGCAAATTCATACAGAGGGGGATCAATTCTCGGCAACGGAGCCTCGACCGACCACGGTCGCGTCCATGTCTTCGGATCGGTGACCGTGTACTCGTAGCGCAACGTGTTCGCGTCGACGATGGTGAAGCGTTCGACCAGCTGCAGGGCGTCAGTGGAACCCAGGAAATTCGTGCCGGGAGACGGGTCGCTGAAATTGGTTGTCTCAACGACAAGGGTGTTGCCCTCCCAGCGGCCACGTGAGTTGCCGTACCACTGACGGACGGTTTGCGGGAGACGCGGACGCCCATCCAGCGGAATGATCCGCACGTCGGTGTTTCTTTGTTGAACGATCACCACGTGGTCCGGAGTCTGGAGGATCTGAGCCTCCGTCGTCACGCCGCCCGCACCCGCCGCCGAATCGGATCCGGGCTCACCACCGTCGATGAGCGGCGCAGCGCCGCCTCCCAGGACGCAGCGCGTGTACAGGTTTCCAAAGATCTGGACGCCGGTCTGGGGGTCTCTCTGACGACGCTGGGCGGCGGCGTCGGCACGTCGCTTCTGGGCCTCTGGCGTCAGGGGAGGAATTCTCCCATTCGCCGGATCCGTAATGAGCCCGGTGCGCAGGTTCGGTCGAACGGGGCTCTGCCACGCGTCCATTCCAAACTCTTTCCAGTCGTAATGAACCGTGGCCGGATCCACACCAGCATCAGACGTGGTCGCAAACCTGAACGCGGCGACCGCCTCCTCTGTCGTATACAGCGGCTTGGCCACTTTCTCTGGGCGCTCCAGGGGTGTGTACATCGCCGTCAAGTAATAGCCACGCAGGTCCGGTGCGCCCCAGGGGGTCCGGGGCGGGTTCGACACCGCCGGCTTGGCCGGGTCATAGACCCTCGCGGTGGCCTCCGCTAACCTCTTGGCGATCTCCGCTTTCCAGTACTCCATCGCGGCGTCGGCCGAGTGCGGGGACGCCTTTCGGGCTGCCTCTTCGACCGCTTCCCGCGAGGGAGTCTGGCCCTGGAGACCAGCCGGTGCCCCCAAGAACATCAACATCGTTACGAGAGTCACAGCAACCGACGGCACGAGAACGTGCTTGTGCATCTGGCTACCTCCCGATTTCAGCGCTCACTTGGCCTTCCTGGGGCCCGGTCGATAGAGGCCAACCGGGTCGTACATCATCTCTTCCACGAACGGTACACAGTTGAACTCGATGAGCTGCAGATTGGGTTCCAGTCGGCGATAGACCGGGAAGCTCATCTTCCACGGCCGGGTGAAAACCTTCGGGTCGTCGATGGTGGCCTCGTACAGGAGGTGGTTCGGGCCGCTGGGCGTCCAGCGTTCGATGACGTGAAGGGCATCACTGTGAAAGTTCCCGGCCCGGTCGAACCACGTATTGCCGTTGAACCCCTTCACGTCGACGACGAGGGTGTCGCCCTCCCAGCGGCCGTTCGACCATCCCATCCAGGAATCGACCGGCGCCTCCGATTTCGAATCCATGTAGATCGAGCGCATGGACCACTTGTATTCATACACGATCATGATCTGTTCGCGGTTCTGGAAAATCTGAAACGGAAACGGCATGTAGTTGGCGCGCGGCACGCCCGGCCGATAGCATTGGAGCTCGGGGTCGCCGCTGTCGTACCGGCTTGGATCGTTGGCGACCTTGACGACCATCCGATTCGCGAGCTTCTGTTTCTTTGTTTCCAACGCCTCAGGCCGATACGGGAGCTCGTTGCCTTCGACGATACCCATCCCCCCAGGCTGCGCCCCCCACGCGCCCATGAGTGCGGGTCGGGGTCCCGCTTGTGCCTCGTGCGCGAGGATGTCCCAATTCGCCGTGTTGAAGGCCTGCCAGATCCCGTTCAAGTTGGGTTTACCGTCCTGCGTCCGGGAGACTCCCGCGGAGGAGGGAGATAGCCCAGCGGGGGAGGGGGCTTGTCCCGCGATCGGGATTGCCGCGAGTAAGAGCGTTCCCGCGGCTACAGCCGCCATCGCCACGCGTTTCAACCGAATCTGCATTTGGATACCTCTACACCTCCTCGGCACAAGCGCGAGGATCGATGCGACATGCTGTAACACACGAGGTCACGAACGTCAAGTAATAGCTGCGTTCGTTGTCAAGACTCGTTTAGAAATGTCCCCGCCCTTCACTCGTTGGAAATGTCCGCTTCCTCATGACCGACCACGTGGGTGGCGGGTGGCGTCAATCGAACCAATAGTCCTGGTACGCCATCATGCGTCCGGCCGTGATGATGACCGCCCATGACAGCAGCGACAGGCCGCCCGCCAGCCTCGCCGCGCGCGGAGGCACAGGATCCAGATCCCACTCAGCCACACGGCGAAACACGGTGACATGAAAGATCCAGGTGTTCAGGAGGGCAAACACGAGCGCCGCGATCTTGAATCGAAAAAATACATTGTGGTACCTGACAAGCGGCGCCGAATAGAACAGCAGCGCACCTGAGACGACCATCAGCAGCAGACCTGCCGCCGACCACGGTTGCAGCCGCCTGACCACTTCCGACGCCGGCACGCGCAGCATCGTCACGCCAAGGACTCGCAGATCGATCATCAGAACCGTCCCGGCGAAGAGCGCCAGCGTCAGGACGTGGACGGTGAGGACGAGGAGAAACATGTAGCGGGACTCGTGGAGCGCCACGCTCCCAGGGGTGCTCGCCAGCCATTCGCACAGACGAAGAAGCGACATTCACCCTCCGGTGTCGAGCCACAGGAGACTGCCGCCGGCGCCTCATGCGCACGGCACGGCGCGTCTCATTGACTCCCTTCCAGTCCCTGGGCCAATATACGCGAGACTTCTACCCGCCGGCTCGATCTCTTCACTGGAGGTTCACATGCGCAGACTGATCGTGTCCCTCGCCGTCCTGCTCGGGCTCGCGGCCGTGTTCCCGTCCATTGGGCTGGTCCAGCAGACACAGGCGCCCCGGTACATCGAGCAGCGGGGAGGCTTCGATGTCAGCGGTCCGTACCAGGTGGATCCGAACTGGCCGAAGAAGACCTGGCCGGCGCCGGGATACATCTGGGGCTCGCAGTCGGGCGTGTACCCGGAATCCGCAGACCGCGTGTTTCTCTCGAGCCGCGGTGAGATCGAGCTGCCCAAGGACCTCAAAATCGCACCAGATTTCTCCGGCAACTGGGGTGCGCTCAACCGCGGCGGCGCGACCGGGCAGGTGCCTGTCTTCCGCAACAACATTCTCGTCATCGACCGACAGGGAAACCTGGTCGAATCGTGGACGCAGTGGGATTCCCTGTTCGAAGGCGGCCGCGGCCCGCATCAGATCTACGTGCAGCCGTACGATCCGGAGCGGCACGTGTGGGTCGTCGACGACATGAATCATGTCATCCACAAGTTCACCAACGACGGCAAGACCAAGGTCTTTACGCTCGGCGAAATGGGCGTGTTCGGTCCCAACGACGATCTGCAGCATTTCAACCGGCCGACCATGATTGACTGGCTGCCGGACGGCACCTTCTTCGTCAGCGACGGCTACGCGAACAGCCGCGTCGTCAAGTACAGCAAGGAGGGCAAGCCGCTGCTGTGGTGGGGCTCGATGGCGCCCTCGAAGAAGGACGGCGAATTCACCGTGCCGCACGGCATCGCCGTCGGCGACGACCGCCGGGTGTACGTCTCCGACCGGTTCAACCGGCAGATCCAGGTCTTCGACGAGAACGGCCTCTTCATGGACAAGTGGCCGAGCGGCTACTGCCACTCGCTGTCCATGAGCCGGGACCAGCACCTCTGGTGCTATGACGGCGACCACGAGCAGTTCATCAAGTACGATCTGCGCGGACACATCGAAACCGTCTTCGGGCGATTCGGCGACTATCCGGGGGCCACGTGGGGTGTGCACCAGATCGCCGCCGACTCGGAAGGCAATCTCTACGGGGCCGAGGTCTTTGGCGGACGCACGCAGAAGTTCGTGCCGAAGCCGGGCACGAATCCGAGGGACCTGTTCTGGGGCCGGGAACTCGCGCCGAAAGTTGCGGTCAAGCCGCTATCGACGGTACGACCGGCGTCGACGACGACGACCGCCGCCCCGAAGCCCAACCCGAATACGCCGATCGCGAACTTCGCCGGCACCTGGAATTTTGACAAAGGACGCAGCCAGATGGCCGGGGCCGGCGGCATGGGCTCAGGCGTCGGAGAACCGCCTATCGCCATGACGGTGAAACAGGGCGCGAGCGAGATCGCCATCACCATGCGATACGAGTCCGACGCGCAGGGCGCTGTGGGCGCGAATGCCGCGGAGCGTGCGCGCGAGGCCGTATTCACGCTGGGTGGAAAAATGAGCCAGACGCCCGATCCAGCAGATCCCAGACCTCAGGTACAGCTTCAAGCGATTCGCGGAGTGGGACGGCGCGAGGCTGGTGCTTCGAACGATTCACGGCCTGACGAACCTGCGGGAGGTCTGGGTGCTCGAGGGGAATACGCTGCGCATGCAGCGCTCGGCGCAGACGCCTGGCGGCGCGGATTCGGCCACACGCGCCCTGATTTACACCAAAGGATCGTAGGTACCAAACGGAACGGGCCGACCTGCCAGGTCGGCCCGTTGTACGTACGCCGCCACGCCGCGCTCTAACGAGTGTTCCTGTGGTACGACAAGTCCTGCTTGATCGGCATGTCGCGGTCCTCGCAGAACGCGGCTTCCTCGATCTCGTCGTCGGGCCTCAGCGTCAGCGTTCGCGGGTTCATCTTCCAAGGCTCCGCCAGCACCTCCGGGTCTTCGACCGTCGCCTGCCACGTCAGGGTGTTGCCCTCACGCGTCAGCCGCTCGATCACGCGGGTGTTCTCGGTGTGAAACAACCCGCCATCGCCCAGCCACGTGTCGTCCGCCAGGTTTCGGACGTCGATGATGAGTGTGTCGCCCTCCCACCGGCCTACAGAATCACCATGGGGCGACGCGTCGACAGGAAGGGGATCGGTGAGGCCCGTGACGTTCGGCGGACGAGACGTGCGATGCGGGCGGCCGTCGGTTGGAATGACGCGCCAGAAGTTCCCGTTCAAGTCGTCGTAGAGGATGGCCAGCTCCCGCTCGGTTTGAATAATCCGCTGCGGGGGACCAATCCGCGGCACCCCGGGAGGTCCGCAGGTGTACGCCGGATCGTACTGGACTTGCTTGTCGGTCAGGTCCTTCACCCTGTCGAGAAAGTCCGGTTTGTACTTCGGAAAGCCTGGAAGGAGTGCGTCATCGTTGCCGGATGGCGGCAGATGGTCGCGCGGGGCGTTGGGGTCCAGGATGATCGACGCGCCTTCCTTCCGCACGGGGACGAGCGGCGGAAGACGACGATACCAGTAGCCGTTCAGGTCTGGATGGCCGTCGGTCAGGCGGGGCATCGCAGTGTCCTCCGCAGATGCGCCGGTCCGCAGGCTGTACACGTACACCCCGACGCCGGAAATGGCCGCGAGCAGGACCAAACCGAGGAAACGAGGCCGCATATTGATACTCCTTTAGCCGATTGCCGCGGCGCTGCCCTACTTCGATGCGGCGATCTCTTTCGGATCGCCTCTCACGTGAAAGAAATGCCCGTCGGCATACGTAATTCTCATCAGCAACCCCAGCGGTCGGTCCGCCTTGGCCGTACCCTTGGCCGGGTTGACGTGAACCGTCACCACCTCGCCCGCCGACGCGTTGTTCCAGAGGTCCTGCCGGCTGATGCCCGCCGAGCGCAGGTGATTGGTGGGCGGCGATTCAACCCCCCAGGTGGTGACCTTGCCGCTGGTGTCCTTGATGTCGACATTGATGTACACGTGGGGGTTGATCCAGTCGATCTTCGAGATCGTGCCCTTCAGCGCCGTCACCGTGCTGACGTCGAAGATGTCGTTGAACGAGTGATGCGCCTGCGCCGACGGAGCACCCAATATGAACACCACCGCCAGCACGGCACAGGTACGATTTCGCACAGTCATAGTGCCATCTCCCTCTCAAGCTAGCGAATGTTGCTGTGGTACGAGAGATCCTGCTTGAGTGACGTGTCCCGGTCCTCGCAGAAGGCGGCTTCCTCGATCTCGTCCTCGGGCGGCCTCAGCGTGAACGTTCGCGGGTTCATCTTCCAGGGCTCCGCCAGCACAGCCGGGTCTTCGACAACGACCTCCCAGCTGAGGGTATTGCCCTCACGCCTCAACCGCTCGGTCACTCGCACGTCCTCCGTGTGAAAGAGCCCGTTATCGCCCAGCCAGGTGTCCGCACTCAAGTTCCGCACGTCGATGACCAGCGTATCGCCCTCCCAGCGGCCGACTGAGTCGCCGTGCGGCGACGGATCGATCGCAAGGTTTCCGGATTGGCCGGCGACGTTTGGTACGCGAGATGTTCGATGCGGGCGGCCGTCAGTGGGAATCACACGGAAAAAATTGCCATTCAGGTCATCGTAGAGAATCACCACCTCGCGGGGTGTTTGAAAAATGCGCTGCGGAGGACCGATACGTGGGAACCCCGGAGGCCCACAGGTGTACGTCCGATCCTCATGGACCTGGTTCTTCTCCAGTTCCTTCACCTTCGCGGCGAACTCCGGCTTGTACTTCGGCGTGCCCGGATGGATCTGCCGGAGGCTGGCAAACGCATCCACGATCACGACCGACTCGCCATCGCGCTTGGTCGTAATCGGCGCAGCACGGCGGTACCAGTAGCCGTTCAGGTCGGGATGCCCGTCGGGCATGCGCGGGGTTGCGGTGGCCGACCTACCGGTCGTCGCTTGTTGAGCTCCCTGCCCGGAGACCCCACCGGTCGCGTCCGTCATCTGGCCAGTCAGTGTCGCTTCCTGAGCAGAAGCGGCGATCGGTAGCGCCAAGATCGCCGTTGTCAACACCGCGAGGACAACCCGTGACTGCATGGAAATCCTCCTGTTCGGGTCGAGCGTTTCGAGGCTATGGGTAATGGCGCGCCGATACTATCCGCAGGAAGGGCGTCAATGTCAATGGAGCTATTTATAGATGCTGATGGCCTTCCGCTGGAGCGACTCCGGGCCAAGTTCCGACAGTTCCATCCGCGTGCCGTCGGGACTGGTGGCATTGGCGATGGTGGCGAAGTTGATGCCCGGCCGCGGCTCCTCCACCTTGACCCCGTTCTTGGCCAGGCGGGCGAGCACCGCGCGGATGTTGCCCACCTCGATGCCCACGTGGGTGATCATGCCCGCCGGCTCGTTCCCACGGACCGGCCGGATCTCGATGAAGGTGTTGCGGCTGACGTGAATGTAGCCCTGGGTGGGTTTTCCACTCGCGTCGTTGACGACAAACGCCTTCTTGAAGCCCATTTGTTCCGTGTAGAACTTCATCGCCGCATCGAAGTCGGCGACGTTGACGCCAATGTGGTTTATGCCAAGGACGTTGTCGTTCTGACCCTGGGCAATGGCCGTGTGCACAGCCAATCCCAGGAAGAGTCCTCCGAGAAACAGTGTCAGGCCACGCATATCGACTCCTTTGTTAAACGGACGCCGGAATTCATTACGCCGCGGGCGCCACGGGGGCGGGCCGCTCGAACTTCGACCGGTCAATCGCGACGTTCGGCTGCACCTCGCTCAGCACAATCGACATCCGCATGTACGTCTGGCTCACGGTCCTGCGAAACGGGACCTTGACGCCGGCCACATCGCGGTAATCCGCGTAGTCAATCTGCGTCGGCACAAAGCCGACCGGCGTCTGCGTCCAAGTGACCATGCGCATCAGCAGGCCCGAATCGTCAAAGTAGAGGTTCACGGCCGGCTGGCCGCCCTGGAGGCCCTGGACGACCTGGAGCCCCTGGTCACCGATGAGCGCAACGCCAACCCGCCATTCGCTGAAGGCTTGCCGGATCGCGGCTGGAAACGCCACGATGGCCTCGAGCCGGGCGCGGTCCAGATTGCCGGCGGTCAGCGTCACGAGCGGCAGCGGCGTGTCGGGGCCGGCTATCCACCCGTTGCGGCCGTTATACGCCTTGGTGTTGGTACCGGTCGCGAGATGCGTGACCATTGTCATCAGGTTCGGCGCAGCGGCGTAAATCTCCACGGGAATCTCCTCGAGCGATGTGTCGAATCCCGCGTAGCTGCCCTTGGCCACATAGCTCGTCAGTTTCGCGAGACGATCGGCACCGCCCAGCGCCTGAATGTACTTGTCGAACACCTGGTTCGCGGACACACGCGGGTCCGGCGGCATCTCGCGCGCGTTCGGATCGAACACCGGTTCCGCGTATTGGAGCGCGAGATCCGATTCGCTCCGGGGCCGGTCGCTTCCGCCGTGGCACGTGAAGCAGGTCACGCGGGTCGCACCAGCGAAGTACTGTTTATTGATCCCGTTCATCATCACGATCATCTGCCGCGCCTTCATGATTCTTGGCGTCGAGTCCGCGAACTTCGCTTTGTCGAAGACCGCCTCCGAGGCATGGCAGAACGTGCAGTCGTTGCCCATGGAATTGGCAAACATGCCCATCGCCTCGAAGAACGTATCAACCGGGATGCCCCGGAGCAGCATGACGTTCTTGAAGACATCTCCCGCCATCGGCGGATTCCCCTGCGGGTTCTGTGCGGCCGATGCCGCACCGACCAGACATGCAACGGCGACCACCGTTGCACCCAAGAACGTCCCCCTCGATTCGAGCGTCATGTCGTCTCCTGGCGTGATGGTTACGGAAACCCGATGTAGCGTCCCCCGAGAGCGATCACCGTCCACAGCGAAAGTGACACCAGCGCGACGGCCTTCTGTCGGGCCGAGTCCACACGCGTCTCATCGGCGAAGGTCACTCGGCGACGGATCGACAGGGTAAAGACGACCACGAGGCAGAGCGCTGCCATCTTCACCCAGAAGAACGTCAGGTAGTAATACTTCGTGGCGAAACACATGAAGAGCGGGATCCCCGTGCCGACCATCACGGCGAGACCGCCGAAGAGCCACGGCTCCGCGTCTCGCGCGAGCTGCGCCACAGGCTGGCGCCGCAGCCCCATCCCCATGAGTCGCAGGTCCACCAGCAGCACGGCGCCGCCAATCACCGACAAGCCCATGAGATGGAACGTGGCGATGACGGGAAACAGCCACGGCGAGCTCCGCATTGCGGCGAGGGGCTGGGAATACTGGACCCACTGGCAGAACTCCAACACAGACATCTGGGGCGTCCTGCGAGCTTACGGCGTCCTGCGAGCTATCGCCACGCCGAAATGTCCTCAGGACGGATCTCCACCCGCTGCGCATAGACCGTCCCGGCGTACACGATCACGAACTCTCTGCCCGCTTGAATGGCGTCTGGAGCGAACGCGGCCAGCATGGCGCGCTCCGGCACGCTGGGCCCCAGGATCTTCCGCAACTGGCTGGTGTCGGTCTTCACCCAGACGGGCTGAACGATCTGCGCCCGGTCCGTGGAACCGGGCGGCGTCACGATTACATACACCGTATCGACGAGCCGATCGGGACCGGTGACGTCCGTCCGCTCCCAGGGCAGCGCCGCCACGTAGGTGAGCGAGTCCTGAACCGCCGCGGAGATGTCCGCGGGGCCGAACGCTCGACCGGCATCGGTCGCCTGGCGAGCCAGAAGCGCCGCGCGGATGAATGGCGTGTAGACCGCGCCGAACGTCAGAATCTTGTTGGGATCGAGCGTCTTGGCGACTTCTGGATCGAGCGGCGCGTTGCGGGTTACCGGCTTCGATACACCCTTCAGCACATAAGCCGTCGGCGGCGCCGGCGCCTTCGCCGCGGCGATGGCGGCGGCCACAACGTCAGGCGAGAGAGGCATCGGTGGCGTGGCCTGCGCGAATACGGCCGCCGAACCCAGACCCAGGAACAACGCAAGCAGGCGTCCGCACAGTCTCATGATCGTCCTCAACGGCTCGGTTCGGTTCCGGTCCGGTAATCCCCAGCACACGCACGGGAGGAGATGGAGGGCCCACGTCGAGCCCTCCATCAGTGTACGCCTCTTAGAAATCGAACTGCACGCCGACTTTCATCAAGCGCCCGCCCAGGATCTGGCGGACGTCGAGCCACCCGCCGCCGTAGGCGGTGTTCATGCTGAGGACGTTGCTGGCATTGAACACGTTGTAGATGTCCAGCCCGGCGCGGATGCGGGAGTTGCCACCGAGCCGGAAGAGTCTCGAGAAACGGAGATCGATCTGCTGCAATCGCGGCTCGAACTCCGAGTTGTACGGAAGCAGCTCAATCGCGAGATTCGCGTTGCAGGTAGCGGCTCCGCGGCAGGAGCCGAGATTGCGGCCGAGGGAAGGCGCGATTTCAGCGTTGGTCGCCGTGTAGGTCGCGGTGATCGGAACGCCGGAGCTGTTCTGGTAGATCGCACTGGTCTGGATGTCCCAGGGCAGAGGGTAGACCGCCATGAACTTGACCTGCGTGCCCTGCGACCACGGCGGCGTGGTATTGCAGAACTCGGAGTCGCGTGAAATCGTCGACGTTGTCGGCAACCCTACAGAGTTTGGAATCGGCGTAGGCGTCATCGACGGCTTGTCACTCAGGTAGCAGGTGTCGCCCACCGTACGGCCGACGCTCAGACCCCCAGACAGGAGGCCCTCCCCAGCGAACCGCATGTTCACCGTCGCATCGACGCCATTGTAGATCTGGGTTTGCTTCCCGTAGTTCGACGCCAGGGTGACCTGGTTCTGCACGAGACCGAAGGCCGCCGGCTTGATGTCGTACAGGCCGCACACCGGCTGGCCGCTGTTCGGCAGGCGGCTGTCGACCGGAGCCGTGATGCAGAACGTGTCGAAATCGGCCGCGGTCACCGCGAGGTTCTCAGTCAGCGTGAAGCCGCCGTACCAGGTCCGGTAATAGCCGAGGTTCACGCCCAGGCCTGGCCGCAGCTCGTGCTGCAGCGAGACCGCTCCCTGCCAGTTGTCGAACTGCGAGTTGAAGCCGGTTCGCGCGTCATCCGCATAGAGCGTCTCGGCCTGCGGCTTACCGAAGTTCAGGTTCGACCAGGCGCCGCACTCGCCGTTCACCGCCGGATTGAGCAGGTCGCAGTCGGGATTGAAATTGCGGTTGGCGTCGGTCCAGTTGCGGCTGGTGTTTCGCGTCAGGTTGGTCACGGGGTTCGCCGCGGCCGTGATGACCCGGTCCGGATAATGTCCGATCGACGCCTTCAGGGCCGTCCTGCCGGTGCCGAACAGATCGTAGGCGACACCGAGCCGCGGACTCAGGTTCTGGTAGTGCGGCACGTCATCGACCGGCGCGAAGCGGCGCTCCGGCACGAAGAAGCCGGCGCCGAGGACCTGCTCGGGCGTCCACGCTTTCGCGTCGTTGAAACGCAGGCCCATCGTCATCGTCATGTTGCGGATGGTCCACTGGTCCTGCGCGTAGATCGCCAGATCGCGCACCGACTCTTCGAAGTTCCACGGCGCGTCGGTGATGGTTGCCTGGTTCGGTACGCCATTGTTGAACCGGTAGGTCTTCGACCCGTTGTGCATCCACAGGTCGTGGCCCAGTTCGTCGATATTGCCGATGGTGACGTCGCGCAGCGTCATGCCAGCCTTGAAGTTGTGCGACCCGGTGACGTAGGTCATGCTGAACCGCTCCTGATACTGGCGGCGGGGCAGCGTGCGCGTCGGAATATTCCCGTAGGTCAGGTTGAGTCCCTGGTCCGTGATCTGGATGTTCGTCTCGGGAATGCCGGGCTCCCGCTTGTCGTGCTGGTTGACGATCTGCGCCGAGAACCCGGCCTCGAACATCACCCGGCTGGTCGCCGGGTACGTCCAGGACGCGGTCGGAATGTAGTTCGGGTTGTAGTGATGCGGACCGCTCGCTTCGGGCGTTCTCCGGACACCAGGATTCAACAGGTTGAAGACGCAGTTGCAATTCGGCTGGAACGAGCCCGCGATCACGATCTTGTGCCGCGCCGCCTGCCACGTCAATCGAACACTGAAGTCCTTGGAGTAATCGTCGGTGAACGCCGGCCGGTCCAAGTCGGGCTCGTACAGCAGCGACGCCGGTTGGATGAGCTTGTTGTAGTAGACGCCTTCTGCGTACTGCTGCGTCACGCCCTCTCGGGCCGCGGCGAAGAACCAGAGTCGGTCTCGCTTGATCGGGCCGCCGATCGCGAACGCCGAATCCCTGAACTTCTTGACCGAGCCGACCCGCTGCGGATCGAGCGCGCGAGCGAGCAACTCGTCGTTGATGTTGCTCGTCTCGAGGCTCGGACCAACGTAGGCGAACGTGGCAGAACCCGAGAAGGTGTTGCCGCCGTCCTTGCTGATCATATTGAGCTGCATGCCGCCGGTATCGCGGTCCGCGCCGACGCCGCTCGTCTCGACGACGACCTCCTGGATGTTGATCTGGTTGTAGACGAACGTCCCCGAGGTCAGACTTGCGATCTGGTGATTCACCCCGTCCATGACCGGCTGCGCTTCCGGCGCGCCATGGACGCTGTAGGCCGTCTGGGTGCGGTCGCTCAGGCCACCGACACCGCGGTCGCTTTCCCGCCGCAGCGTGGCCCCGGGCAGCACCATCGAGACCATATTGAGGCGGCCGGCGCCCGGTAGCGCTTGCAGCGTTTCCTGCGCCAGCTGCACCTGCTCCCGCGAGCTGCGAATATCGACCACCGGAGCCTCGCCCGTCACAGTAATGGTCTCTTCGAGCTGGCCCACCGTCAGGTCGGCGTTCACCGTCGCCGTGAATTCCGACGGCAACACGACGCCATCCCGGCGAAACGTGCTGAAGCCGGGCAATGTGAACGTGACGGTGTAGGTGCCAGGCCGCAGATCCACGATCCGGTACACGCCTCTCTCATCACTGACGACGCTACGGACCTTTTCGATGAGCACGGGACTGGCGGCTTCGATGGACACTCCTGGCAGGATTCCGCCCGACGTGTCCCGCACTATCCCCGTAATACTGCTCTGCGCCCATGCGGCAAGCGGCACGAGCAGAGCGAACGCGACTATCAGGCTGACGCGGGCGAATCGCTGAATTTGCATCTGGATTTCCCCCTCCATGCCTCAGGACCGACACACGACAGCCGGAAGGGTATGTGGTCAACCGCGGTTTGTCAATTCACGGCAGCCGTCCTTATTCCCTCCGATACCTGTGCCTGATTTTTCACGTGAAGTCCTGGGCGACACTCTGACGACAATCAATCACACCATCGTCCAGGTCCCGGGCTACAGTGATCTTCGTCGTCCAGCAGTCAGCTCTCTGTGTGCGCGGGGGCTACTTGGGTCTTCCCTTGTAACCCTCCGCGAGCATCTCGATCCTGTAAAGCGCGCCGCTCCCCATCAGGTACAGCGTCTTCTTGTCGGGTCCGGCAAACGCCAGGTTCTGGATCGTTCGGGAGACCGGAATCGTCCCTAGATGCGCCCCCTGGGGGCTGAAGATCTGGATACCGATCCTCGATGAGACATACAAACGGCCAGCGCCGTCGACGGCAATACCGTCGGCGCCCGACGTCACCCCTGTCTCAGAGCGAATGACGCCTTCAAGCCCAGCGAACTCCCGCTGATTGCGGACGGTGCCGTCCGGCTGCACGTCGAAGGCCATCACGTGTTCGCCGATCGGGTCGGCGACGTAGAGCACCTTCTCGTCTGGACTGAGCTGGACGCCGTTCGGCCGACCCATCCTGTCGGTGATCTTGAGGATCTGCCCGGCAGGGTTCACGTAGTAGACGGCGTTCTTCCCCGGCGGCGGCGCCATGTCGTCGGTGAAGTAGACGCCTCCCTTGCTGTCGACGACAAGATCGTTCGGCCGGCCGAATTTCTGACCCTCGAAGTTATCCGCGAGCACCCTCGCCGTAGGCGCGAGCACCGCGAGCTGTGGCGGCGTGTACTGGACCACGATCAAACGGCCCATCGGATCGATCGTGAAGCTGTTGGTTGCGTTCGTATTCTCCCGATAGGTCGAAAAGTTCCCAGCCGGATCCAGCTTCGTGATCCTGTTGAGGACCCTCTCGGTGAATAACAGGCTTCCGTCGGGAGCGGCGATCGCCCCCTGTGCGTTCTGGACGTCGTCCTTGATCGGGACCACTTTCGTGCCGGCCGCGACGACTCCAGCGATCTCCGGGGTGACGGTCTCGGCGGGAGGCGGCTGGGTCGTGCCGCGGCCCTGGGCCGAGACAAGACCAGCGCCGCACAGCCCCACCACGGTTACGACGATTGCGCTCAGTCTCATATAAGTGCCTTCGGGAAGTCCGGTCGCCGGATTGATACCTCGAACGTCACTGAGATGGTCGTGTGTGGCGCGGTCAACCCGGAGAATCGCCGGGCGGAACGGCCGGCAGACAGGACGGGCGGGAGAACAGTCCAATCCCTCGGTAGAACGCGAAGCCGCACGCCGCGTTCACAAGGGACTCAGGATCTCGCGGCGCGCGACGAATCGCGCGCCGCTGGGTCGCAGCGTGGCGCTGCCCTTACCGTTGCGCGGTGCCGCCAGTCGGCACGGGCTTTCCGTCGGCGCCAGGAGCGGATCCGCCCATGAACACCTTCCGCCCGTCCGGGTACTCGAAGAAGACGGCGACGGCCTTGTTCTCGCCGCTCTTGGCCTGATAGCCGAAGATCTTGATTTCGGATCCGACCGGCAAGCTGGCCTTGGTCACGCCGTTCCTGAAAAGGTTCACCGGTGGGCCACCCTCCAGCCCCCAGTTGGTGGTGGCGCCATCCGCCCCCTTCACGTCAATCCACACCCACGAGTGGGGATTGACCAGTTCCACTTTCGTCACCGTGCCCTGAATATTGATGGGCTTGGTCTCGTCAAATGCCGCGGCAAACGAGTGGTGCGCTTTCACCGGCACCGCGGCCAGCAGCAGACCGACCGCAGCTACCATACCGACGAAGGTCATCGTCCTCTTCATCTTGGGTGTCCTTTTCCTTTTTCAGGCTCACATCACCTTGAGCTGAACACGTCTGGTCGTCTCATTCAACTGTCTATTCTAATTGTCGCCGCCGCGTGCGGGCGCCAGACCCTCGGTGGCCCTGATCTGCGCGCCGGTCACGACGTTGATCACGCCGTAATTCTGCTCGTGGCACGCGAACTCGAACAGCGGCGGCTCAATGCGCGGCCAGGGGATCTCGGCCGTCCAGGGCTGCGTCCATGTCGCCGGGTCCTCAACCGTGATCTGATAGCTGAGCGTGTCGGCGTCGACGCGTGTAAAGCGCTCCACGAGACGCATGTCGGCGGTCGCGCCCCGCCAGATCCTCTCCGGATGGAAATTGGTGGTCTCCACGACGAGCGTATCGCCTTCCCAGCGGGCGCGCGAGTCACCGAGCCACGTGCGAATCTGGGATGGCAGATGCGGCCGTCCGTCCAGCGGCACGATGCGGGCGTCGTTATTCGACTGCGTCAGGATGACCACGTATCCCGGAGTTTGCAGGATCTGCGACTCGCTGTCATGGTTGAACGGAAGCCGGGGCGGCCCCTGGTTCCCGGTGATGCAGCGCGTGTAAAAGTTTGGCAGGAGCGACACCGCTGTCTCCGGGTTCGTGATCTTCGCGGCGGCGGCCGCGGCGGCGCGCCGCTTCTGCCCTTCCGGGGACAAGCGGCGGAAGCTTCCCGTTGGCGGGATCCACGATGAGCCCAGAACGCCGGTTGGGCCTGACAGGGCTTTGCCACGTATCCATCCCGAACTCTTTCCAGTCGTAATGGACAGTGGCAGGATCGACGGCAGAATCGGCGGTCACCGCTTCCTTGAAGAACTCGATCGCCTCCTGAGGTGTCAGCAACGGCTTGTCGGCGAACTTTTCGGGCCGCTCGAGGGGCGTGTAGCTGAGGCTCAACCAATACCCTCTCAGGTCGGGATCACCCCACGGCGTGCGCATCGACGGTGAGGCGGGGGGCTTGGTGGGATCGTAGACCCGCGCGACTGCCGCCGCGGTCTTCCTGGCCACGTCCTCCTCGAAGAACTTCATGGCCTCCTCGGCCGATCGCGGCGATGCCTTCCGCCCTGCCTCGGCGATTTCGGCGCGGGTCTGCGCGACGACGTCCGCTGGCGACGCCGCCAGGGCGCCGATCATCCCGAGCATCAGAGCACCGCATCGCAGCAGAGGTCGTGTTCGCATCGCCACAGTCTCCTTCGCGTGTTACCTGGCCTTCCGCGGCTGCGGCCTGTACAGGCCGACAGGCTCATACATCATCTCTTCCACGAACGGCACACAGTTGAACTCGACCAACTGGGCATTCGTCTCGACGTGCTTGTAGAGTGCAAAGCTCATCTTCCACGGCCGACTGTAGACCTTCGGGTCTTCCAGCGTGGCTTCGTACCGGATGTGGTACGGGCTGATCGGCGTCCAGCGCTCGACCACATGCAGCGCGTCGCTGTGGAAATTCCCGGCTCGATCGAGCCACGTGTTGCCGTTGAACCCCGTCACATCGACCACCAGCGTATCGCCGTCCCAGCGCCCGTTCGACCATCCCATCCACGTGTCCCCTGGCGCGTCTTCGGTCGAGTCCATATGAATGGAGCGCAGGGCGCCCTTGTACTGGTACACGATCAGGATCTCTTCGGGCGTCTGGAAAATCTGGAAGGGATACGGCATGTAATTGGCGCGCGGCACGCCAGGCCGATAGCACTGCAGTTCGCGATCGCCCGTGTCGAACCGGCTCGGATCGGCGGCCACTTTCACCACCATCCGGTTCTTGAAGTTCTCTTTCTGCTTCGCAGCCGCCCACGGCTGGTAGGGAATCTCATTACCTTCGACGATGCTCTGTCCGCCGCGGCCGGCGCCCCAGGCGCCGAGGAGCGTGGGATGGGGGCCCGGCTGTGCCGAATGCGCCAGGATGTCCCAGTTCGCCGACGTGAGCGCTTCCCACACGCCGCTCAAATCGGGCTTTCCGTCCGCCGTGCGCGGCGCCTTGTACGCAGGAAAAAGAGATCCAGACGGGGCCTGGCCCGCAATCGGGGATGCCGTCAGCCAGAGCGCGGCGCCTGCCACCGCGACCGTCATCAACACGCTTGGGAACCGAATCTGCATCACCCTTGTCCTACCCTCAGGTTAGCCGCAGAATCCGCCTCGAAATGGGGAGACACGCCGCCGGACGAACGCCCTCGTGCCGCTCGCACTTTGGCAGAGAAATTTCTCGTTGTCAAGAAAACCGGGCCTCTCCCGCGGCGGGAATTAACGGAGGTTATTTGGGGCAAGTAAAGCGTCCTCCGGTCAGGGCCGGCGAAGGCGATGTTCTGCACTCAAGACAGCAAGAACCGGCGGCGGTTGCTGACCTGCCGGCGCGCGGGATGCCCGGCCGGCTCTCCTACCGCTCGGCTGCGGCCTTGCTTTTGATCTCTTGAGTAAATCGTCCACCGGTACAAAGGTAGGAACGGCCAGTAGTGTCGGTCAACCTGGCCGGGACGAGCGTTGGCGATGTGGCCAGGCGGTATGTCGGCGCCACCGCCCTTTGTCACGACTGAGGAACGCGACTCGCATTCGCGTTGACTGGCCGTCGAGGCGGACGTATAAGGACGACGCAGAGGAGAGTCTCCATGGTCCGTTGGTACGGCGTTCGACTGGTGCTCGCGGTCGGGTTTCTGCTGCTGGCGTCGATGTATGTGGGGTTCGCGCAGGCACCTGCCAGTCGCGACGCTCCGGCGCAGCAGCCACGCGTGTACGCCGACATGCTGCAGCTGATGCGCGGCATCCTGTACCCGGCCTCCAATGTGATCTTTACGGCGCAGTCCGACGACCCTGCGATGTTCAAACCGGCACTCAGGCCGTCCACGTCGCCCGATCCGTTCACGAGTGCGTACGGCGGATGGGAGGCGGTCGAGAACAGCGGAATGGCGCTCGCAGAGGCTGCCAACCTCCTGATCATTCCGCGCGTCTGCGGCAACGGCAGACCCGCTCCCGTGCAGAATGCCGACTGGCAGCTGTGGGTCCAGGAGCTCCGCGATGCGGGCATGGCGGCGCACAAAGCCGGACAGGCCAAGAACCAGGACTCGATTCTCGAGGCCGCGGGAGCGGTGGCCGATGCCTGCCTGCACTGCCACGCCAAGTACCGTCAAGTGCCAGGTGGGATACCGAATCGCTGTCAGAGTTAGCTGCACGGCCACAGGCTGAAAGCCGCCGCGCGACAGGCACCTGTCGCCGACACCTCGCCGAGCAGGCCCCACGGTGGAGGCAGGACGCAGAGGGGGTAGGAAAATCGATCAGAGAGGAGTTCGAACATGTTTGCCGTCTCGATTCGTTTCGCGGTCGTTGCCCTCCTGGCACTGGTCGTGTCCGGCGGAGCGGCCTCGTCGCAATCCCCCCAGGCGCCGTCGGATACCGACGTGACCGCGCTGACGGGCGTCCGCATCATCGACGGCACCGGTCGCCCCGCCATCGAGCGCGGCACGCTTGTCTTCACCAACGGCCGCATAACCGCGGCTGGCGCTTCGGTCCAGATTCCCGCGGGCGCCACGCGAGTGGATCTGGCGGGCAAGACGGTGATGCCGGGGATGATCAACGCGCACGCCCACGTGCAGCATCTCACCAAGGCGATGCCCATCCGAGACGATCTGGTCCGGCGGTTGCGCCTGTATGCCTCCTACGGCATCACGACCGCCGTCAGCCTCGGACAAACAACGACCGACGAGCAGGCCGAGGTCATCAGGCTGCGAGACGAGCAAGATCGGATTCCGCTCGATAGGGCTCGGGTGTACACCTCAGGTCCGAGCATCCGCAACCAGAAGACGCCCGACGAGGTGCGCCAGACCATCAATCGTTATGCCGACCAGAAGGTCGATCGCATCAAGACGCACGTCGCGAGTAGCATGACGCCCGAGGTGTACGCCGCGCTCATCGACCAGGCGCACGCACGCGGACTGCGCGCGGCCGCGCATATCTTCTCCCTCAAGGAAGCGGAGATGGTGCTGGAACGGGGCGTGGATGTCATTGCCCACAGCGTGCGCGACGAGGACGTCACCCCATCCTTCATCGCCGAGCTGAAGCGGCGGAACGTGGGTTACATTCCCACGCTGACGCGCGATCTCTCGCTCGTCGTGTACGAATCGACGCCGGCATTCTTCACGGATCCATTCTTCCTGCGCGGCATGTCGGTGTACCGCGAGCAGGTTGAGCTGCTGAGTGAGCCCGGATACCAGCGGAAGGTGCGCGAGAACCCGCAGACGAAGGTCGTCAAGGCGGCGCTTGCGCAGGGCACCCGGAACCTCAAGATCCTGTCCGACGCCGGCGTGACGATTGCGCTCGGGACTGACAGCGGCACCGACGAAGGACGCTGGCAGGGCTATTTCGAGCAGGTGGAGATCGAGATGATGGCGAAGGCCGGCATGACGCCGATGCAGGTGATCGTGGCGGCGACCGGGGCCGCGGCGCAGGTGTCGAAGCTCGATCACGTGGGCACGATCGCCGCGGGCAAAGCCGCCGACTTGCTCGTGCTCGACGCCAACCCGCTGCGGGATATTCTCAATACGCGGAAGATTCACTCCGTGTGGATCGGGGGCCGACGGATGGGCACGAGCGGTACCAACTAGACAATAACGACGATTGACCTTCAGCGGCATCGACAAGGAGGGCACGCAGTCGCCGAAGAGCGCCACGATCTCGATGACGACCTGGCAACCGCTCGTCGATCTGGTCCCGGCGGTAGTGGGGATCCTCCTCCAGTGCCGCACGATAGGCGTCTTTGGCGAGCGGCACCCCCACGGCGCCGCTTCGCACCGCTCACGAACGCTCCAGACCAAGGGCTGACCTACACGTGAGGTCGCTTGAGTCGACCACGGGTCGCGGAGCTGACCTCGAGGCGGCGCGATACCAGCAGCGCCAAATCGACCGGGCGGCCCGCACTACCCGGCGATATCTCCGCCCTTGGCTCGGAACATAAACGTCAGCCATGGCTCCATTGGGCCGCCCGGTCGGTTTGCCGCGCCGCCGAGCGGGAGGCGAGGGACCGTGATCAACTCGAGTGACCTTGGGAATAGACCACCCCGTGGCTCTTCTACCGCTCGGCTGCGGCTTTGCTCTTGATCTCTTGAGTAATCGTCCACCGGTACAGCACGTAGGAACGGTCGGGAGTGTCTACCCGTAGCGTCTCGTCGGGTTTCCAATCCCCCATGGGGAAATCGTTGGACACGACGCGGGCCCCGACGGCCAGCTGCTTCCAGAGCATCGGCCGCATGACCAGATTGAAGGCCTCCCCCATGAACAGGAATACGACCGTGGCTTCGGACATATCGATATCCAGCGCATTGCCCCACCGGATTTCGATCTTGTCCTCCACCCCGGCGGCCTTCACCGCGGCGTAGGCCACCTCGGCGAGGTCCGCGTCGATGTCCACGCCGAGACCCTTCCTCGCTCCAGCTTTGATCGCCGCGATGACGACGCGCGCGTCGCCGGCCCCCGGCTCGTAGACGACGTCGTCGCTGGTGATTCCGGCAAGCTGGATCATGGCGGGCACGACCGAATGCGGAGTGCCTTCGTATCCGTATGCGGCGGCAGGGCCGCGGTGTTCGTCGGCTGCCGGGCCAAGCTTTCCATCGCCTTCGAGGCGAATGGTTGTGCCCTGCGCCGCGGTCTCGGGCGTGAGGACGAGGCCGTGGACGCTGACCACGAGACTGCACGCGACTATCAGTGGACGCATCGGAAGCCGCGGGATCGTAGCATGGACGATTGGTTTTCCCTTGACATGCGCAGGGTCGGCCGGGAAGATTGGCCTCTTAAATGACGGCGGCGTGGACTGGAAACTTCGCGGAGGGACTTTGATGCGAAAGATTGTTTCGGCTGTCACGGCTATCGTTGTGCTGGGCCTGTTTGGCGCCGCCTGGATGGTGGTCGCTGAGGCGCAAACCGCGGAGCGGTTCGGGCTCGGAACGTTCAAGTATCAGAACCGGACCTTCGTGGGCGTCGTCATGCGGTATCCGATTGCGCCGCAGCAGATTGGCGGCGTCGTCGTGGAGCTTCTCCCCGCGGCCAAGGCTGCCAACGTGACCGGGATTCCGAGCGACCTGCTCTCACTCATCGACCAGTGGAGCACGGTGGGACCGAAGATCAAGCAAATCGTCGCGCAGGTGGGGCCGACGCTTGACGCCAAGAGACCGGCGTACGCCTACGATTACAAGGCGGTGGATGCCCTTGCGCCGTTCGTCCCGAGGTGGCCTTTTACGGCTTCTCCAACTACCGGCCCCGTGCCAGGAACGCCGCCGCCCGCGACGGCGCCCAAGATCCAGCCGTCGATGCCCGGCGTCTGGGAGCGTGCGGCCAACGACGATCGACCGCAGAACCCGCGCCTGTTCATGATTCCGACCACTCCGGAGGTGTTCATCGGCGACGGCGACCCGGTCATCAACTGGCACGCCGATCGACGCAAGGACTACGAGTACGAGTGCGAGCTGCTTGGCGTCGTCGGCAGACCGATGCGCCGCGTCCCCGTGGACCAGGTGAAGAACTACATGTTCGGCTACACCAATACGAACGACATCTCCGATCGACAGGCGCGACAGCCTGACAACGTCCCGCAGGACTGGCTCGTGCAGAAGGGATGGGACAGCATGAAGCCCATCGGCCCGTTCGTCGTCCCGCAGGAGTTCGTCGATCCGCTGAACATGCCGCTGAAGATGACGGTCGCCGGCACGCTGGTGCAGGACTCGAACACCAACCAGGCGTGGCACAGCATGTATGAGTACGCGGCCTATCTCTCGAACATGCTCACCTTGCCGGTCGGCACCGTGATCGGACTCGGCACGCCGCCCGGATCGCATGGCGGCCTTGGGCGGTCCATGATTCCTGGCGACACGCAGGTCTGTTCGTACCAGGGGCTCGGGACGTTGTCGAATACGTTGATCGCCGAGCCGGCCCCGCGAACGACGACCTCGCGATAGTCGTCGCGGACAAGGCACACAGCGTGCCTTGCGAAAGAGCGCGCTGCTAATCGGGCATGGCGGCACAGGGGTTCGCTTTACAGAGCGGCCGCCTGTGCCGACACCGGGAGGAGTCAGATGCGCAACCGGTCGAAAGTGGTGATCGCCCTCACTATCGCGATGGCGGCCATCGTGGCTGTCGGTCTGGCCACGCGTCTGCAGAGCCCAGCCGCCGCTCAGGCCACCCCCCCCGGCGAGTTTCCGGCGTATTCGGCCCCGCGCACGGCCGATGGCACGCCGGATCTCAACGGCATCTGGCAAAGCGTCACCACCGCCAACTGGGATCTTGAAGCGCATTCGGCCGCAGCGGGTCCGCATACCGAGCTGGTCGGCGCGTGGGGTGCACAGCCTGGCGGCCAAAGCATTGTCGAGGGCGGCGTGATCCCGTACCGGCCGGAGGCCCTGGCGAGAAAGCAGGCCAACTTCGCGCAGCGCGCCACGGCGTCCGTGCCCGGGGACGGCGTTGAGCCGCCGCTTGGCGATCCGGAACTCAAATGCTGGATGCCCGGCGTCCCGCGCTCGATGTACATGCCGTATCCGTTTCAAATCGTCCAGACACCCGAGACGATTTTGATGACGCACGAATTCAACGGCAGTACTCGCCTCGTCCGCATGAACTGGCCGGAGGAAACTCCGGTGGACAACACCTTCTTCATGGGATGGTCGCGCGGCCGCTGGGAAGGCGAGACACTCGTCATCGATGTCACCGGGTTGAGCGACAAGAACTGGCTCGACAGAGCCGGCAACTTTCACAGCGACGCGGTCCACGTTGTCGAACGTCTGACGGCCGTCAGCCCGTACCACCTGTGGTACGAGGCGACCATCGAGGACGCGAAAGTGTTCACGCGACCCTGGAAAATCAGCTTTCCGCTCTATCGCCGGATGGAGCGCGACGTTCAGCTGATGGAATTCAAGTGTCAGCCCTTTGTCGAAGAACTGGTGTACGGACGCTTCACGAAGAAGCCCACCAGTTAGCGGAGGTGGGGTGATGAGTCGCAGGCTCCGAATGTCGTTGGGTGTGGTGGCCGTCGTGGTCGTTGCGGTCTCGGTTCTTGCCGCGCGGGGGCAATTGACATGGCGCCCGACCACGCAGTCCGCGGGCACCGGAGATGACGAGAACTGGACGCCGCCGAAGACGCCGTGGGGCGATCCGGATCTCCAGGGCATCTACAACTACGGGACGAGCACCCCGCTGCAGCGCCCCGCGCAGGTGGGCGACAAGGAAGTGATGTCGGACGAGGAAGCCGGCGCCCTCGAGGCAGACATTGCCCGCAGGCTCGATCGCGACCGTCGCGACGGCGGCGCGCAAGCGGACGTGTCCCGCTCGTACAACGACGCCTGGATGGATCCGGCCCGGATGAAGCTGACAGCCGACAAGCGCACCTCGCTCATCATCGATCCGCCCGACGGCAGACTCCCGCCGCGCGTGGAGCGGAAGCTGACGCCGGAGGAGGAGCAGGCACGGGTGGCCCAGGACCTGTCGACGCGCCGCTTCAACACGAGTTTCCAGGAGAGCTACCTCGACATGGACGTCGGCAACCGCTGCATCATCCGGCGGCGGAACGAGGGCGGCGGACACCCGTATTTGCCGGCCATCTACAACAACATGGCGCAGATCCTTCAGTCGCCCGGCTACGTCGTGATCTACGCGGAGATGATCCACTTCGCGCGGGTCATTCCCGTCGACGGCCGGCCGCATCTGCCGGACACGGTCGAGACCTGGCTCGGGGACCCACGCGGCCGCTGGGAAGGCAACACGCTCGTCGTCGAGACAAAGAATTTCGTCGGCTCCAACGCACGCCTGGTCGGCCGCACCGGCGTGGTCTACGGCAACGCCAATCCGAAGACGTTCACGATCGTCGAACGGTTCACCCGGACGGGGCCGGAGACCGTCGATTACCAGGTGACGATGTCCGATCCGCAGACCTGGACGCGGCCGTTTACGATCTCGGTTCCCTGGAACAAGACGACCGAGCAGATCTACGAGTACCAGTGTCAGGAGACGAACTACGACATGTATCACTGGCTCCACGGGGCCCGCGAACGGGAGAAGCGCGGCGAGCGTTTCGATCCGAATGCGCCTGATGCGCTCGGTGGGCAGCAAGACTGAGTGTCGTAAGTAGTGTCCGGCTTTCGCCGGACCTGGGACGTAAGACGTAGCGTCCGGCTTTGGCCGGACCGGGGAGAAGAACTGATGCGATTCAGACTCGTCCTGGTGGTTGCGGGAATGGCGCTCGTCGCGGCGGCGTGGCCGGCCCGGGCGCATCACGCATTCGCTTCCGAATTCGACGCGAAAAAACCGGTCAAGTTCACCGCCACCGTCACGAAGATGGAATGGATCAACCCCCACGCGTGGATGCACGTGGCGGTGAAGAAACCGGACGGCACGACGGAAAACTGGATGATCGAAGCCGGATCGCCGAACAGCCTGTTCAGGCGCGGAATTACCAAGGATACCGTCCGAGTCGGCATGCAAGTCGTCGTCGACGGCTATCAGGCGCGCGACGGTTCGCGGCGGGCCAACGGCCGGGACGTCACGCTCCCGGAAGGGAAGAAGCTCTTCCTCGGCTCGCAGAACACCGGCGCCCCGGGGGATCAGAAGTAGCACAGCCACCACAACGCAGCCAGGAGGCTCTGACCATGCGCACGCACAGTTCGTCACACATAGGGGCTCTTACGGTCGTCGTAGCGGCGTTGATCGCGTTTGCCGGCTGCAGCGCGCCGGCCAGCGCCCCGGAGACCGTCACGGCGACGGCAGCGCCGCCGGCGGAGTCGGGCGGGCAGGAAACGTTCGGGCCCTACGAGGTGGTCGAGAACTGGCCGAAGCCGCTGCCGGATGGCGACGACGGCGTGACGCATGCCGGATGGACCTGGGGATCGGTGGGAAGCGTGTTCGCCGAGAGCCCGGACCGCATCTGGGTGGCGATGCGTGGCGAGCTGCCGTTGCCCGCCAAGGCGGAGCCCTGGACGCCGTACGCCCTGCTCAATCCCCCGCGCGGCAACGCCACAGGCAACGCCGACGGCCTCAGCGCGACCTGTGAACCGGTGGCAAAGCGCGGATGGGAGCGGCGGTGGCACCACTCCGTGTTCATCGTCGATCGCGACGGCGGGCTCAGCGGGTACTGGCCGCACCTCGAGAAGATGTTCGCGCAGGACCGGTGCGGTCGCGGCCCGCACAAGATCAAGATGAGCCCCTACGACGCCGAGAAGCACGTCTGGATCGTCGACGACCAGCAGCACGTCATCTGGAAGTTCACCTATGACGGCAAGCTCGTGCTGACGCTCGGAACTACGGGCAAGCGGGGGCGCGATGCCGGCCTGCTCTTCGATCGGCCGACCGACATCGCCTGGCTTCCCGACGGGACGTTTTTCATCAGCGATGGATACGGCGGCACGCGCGTGGCGAAGTTCGACAAGGACGGAAAATTCCTGATGGACTGGGGTTCGGCGCCGAAGGACATCGACAACCCTGGCCCCAACGAGTGGAACACCGTCCACAGCATCGCCATCAGCGAGGATCGCCGCTTGTTCGTCGTGGACCGCGGGCACGGGCGGATCCAGGTTTTCGACGAGAACGGCAAGTTCCTCAACATGTTCTACACCGGTCCTCGAGGCAATGGAGATGATTACGATTCGCCCGGCGTCGCGTCACGGCCGTACACGCACCTGATCACGGCGGATCAGACCCTTTGGGTAGCCGACGGCGGGACGTCGAGAATCCTCAAATACGACCTGGACGGCCATTACCAGTACGGCTGGGGCGGGCCAGGTCCGTGGCCCGGTCAGTTCGCGGGCCCGCACGGAATGTCTGTCGACCAGGACGGCAACCTGTACCTCGCCGAAGTGTTCAACGGACGCGTGGTGAAATTCCGGCCGAAGCCGAACGCCGACCCGGCAAAGGTGATCGGTCAGGAACTGCGATACACCGCGAGCACTAACTAGCTCCGTCGGTCGTCAACAGCACCGGAGGCAGCGGTTTTCCGAATCGCTGCCTCTATCGCCTTTTCCCTCTATCCCAGTGGAGGACGCCGTGAGAACACTGCTGATCGCTCTGTGGCTGGTCCTGTTCGCCGTAACCGCTAGCGAGGCGGCCGACTGGTACGTGAAGGCCGGCGCTCCCCACCCTGGTGATGGAAGCAAGAACCGGCCGTTCACCAGCCTGGGAGAGGTGGAAGCGGCGTCTGCGCCAGGCGACACGATTTACGTGATCCAGACGCAGGGTGTCCTGGACGGCGGTCTCGAGCTCAAGAACGGGCAGCGCCTGATTGGACTCGGGCCGAAGGTCACGACCGCGAATCCCAACAGCGCACGGGCGATGCTCACGAACACGTCGGATGCGCACCTCGACGGCGACGCCATCCGGCTGGCGGCCAACAACCTCGTCGAGAACATCCACATCGACAACGCGTACCGCTCGGCCATCCTTGGCGTCAACGCCGTCGCGGCGCAGCTCCGGAACAACCTGATGACGAACATCATGGCGGTCCACGACCTCTTCGCGATCGAAGGGCCCGCCCCGTCCACATGCGTACCGGGGAATTGCGTTGGCGAGTGGCCCAACGGCTACATCCTGTTCGCGTCGCAGACGAATCATTTCGGAGCGATCACGCTGGTCACCTGCGGCCCCGGCGCCCGCTCCGCCGTCACCAATCCCGATGTCCAGCCGATGGGGTACTGCAAGTTCCTCGATCCCGGCGCCGGCACCGTGCCGAGCACCGGCAATGTCGTGATCTCCGGCAACGAGATTCGGGACAGCAATTCCGACGGCATCATGATCATCGACGACCTTGGTGTCCAGGCGACGGCGACCGTGAGTAACAACGTCATCAAGGATCTGTCGCAGGGTCTGCCCGATCCCTCTACCGTCGGTATCAGCGACCACGTCGTCCGTTCGCGTGGCTTTACGCTGATCGCGATCGAAAATACCGTTTCGAACCTGACGATCACGGACATGGTGGCGTCCAACCTCTCGCCGTTCGGCACGTTTGCCGCCGACGGCATCGTCTTCCTGACCGCCGGGTTGAACCCGCTGTCGAACGCGACGGTGACAGACGTCGCCATCAGCAACCCGCTGCTCTCAGGCGATACCAGCAACGGCGACTCGATCGAGATCCAGCATCGCGGCAGCACCAACGGCGTGCTCAACATCGATATTCTTCGCGCCCAGCTGTCGGACCCGGCGAGCACGAATATCAAGATCATCGAGAGCGCGAATCCCGAGAGCGGCACCTATAACGTCTCGGTGACCGACTCGGTGATGACCAATGTCAATGGTGCCGGCGCCGAGGACTACCAGATCCGCTTCAGCGGCAACGCGCGTACGGTGGCACTCGGCGGAACGGCAACGACGAAAGCCATCAAGGTGTCGTTGAAGAATGTCAGCATCTCCGGCCTCGGCGGCGGCATTGGTAATGCCGGCGCGTCGAACAACAACAACGTGCCGACGTTCCATATCAAGGTCGAGGATTCGTCGCTGTCGGATCTGTCGAGGGAATCGATTTTCTACCGGCAAGATCCGAGCAAGACGATCGGCACCGTCGGCGGCGCGATCATCGACCTCGGCGGCGGCCCGCTCGGGAGTACCGGCGGCAACCGGTTCGTCGACAACGGCCTGGTGCCGGCGGGTGGTGAAGTCGACCCGTTCGTCTTCACCGCGGACGTCTCCGTCCACAATCCGAACATGGCCCCCGCGAACGGCACGATTCAGGTTTTCGGCTCGAATGACTACTGGGGCGGCGGGCCGCCGACGGTGGCGACCGGGGCGTTCAATGCCGCCTCCGGGAACAGACGTCGTCACCAGCGGCAAGGTGACGTTTACGTCGAACAGCTTCCTGGCGAGCGAACCGTAGTAGCCGCAACGAAGGGTGTTGCTACGTGCCATAGGTCAGCGACGTATGCTCGACGGCCGGGATCAGGGAACAGCGATCAGGGATCAGGGATCAGGACGCGGGAATCGGGGGTTGGGGATGCCGAATCGCAGAGACTTCCTCAGGAACGTCGCGGGCGCGACGGCTGGCACGTTTCTCTTGAACCGCCGGTTCACGTCTGCGGCAAGCGCATCGGAGCAGGCCGCCGCCGGAGGGCGGCGGCAGATCGTCATCGGCGGCCGGCGTATCAAGGTCGTGGACATTCACAGCCACCACTTCATTCCGGAAGTCGTGGATGTCGTCAGAGGCACGCCGCTCGAAGCCGCGTTCAAGGGCCAGGCCGGCAACAAGGACCGCTATCTCGGTCCACAGTGGCTGCAGTACATGGACAAAGAGGGCATCGATGTCATGGCCCTCAACATGAACCCCTGGTGGTACGCGGCGGATCGCGACCTGTCGCGCCGGATTATCACGCTGCAGAATCAGAAGACGGCGGAGTGGTGCGCACGCTACCCGGATCGCTTTGTAGGCATGGCCACCGTAGCCCTGCAGCACCCCGACCTGGCCGCCGAGCAGCTGGAGGAGGGTGTCAAGAAGCTGGGCATGCGGGGCGCGCCCATCGGCGGCAGCGTCGAAGGCGAGGAGCTGGGCTCGCCACGATTCGACCCCTTCTGGGCCAAGGCGCAGGAGCTCGGCGTCCCTTTGTTTATGCATCCGCAGGGAGCACCCGGTACCACGCAGAATGACCGGCTGGAGGGCAGGGGCGGGCTGGGGAATACCATCGGTAACCCGCTGGAGACAACCGTCGCGCTGTCGCACATGATTTTCGAAGGCGTGTTCGATCGGTTTCCGGGCCTGCGCGTTTGCGCGGCGCACGCGGGCGGTTACCTTCCGTCCTATCTCGGGCGGTCGGAAGTCAGGTGCAGCCGCGCGTCTCAAGGGGGGACGGACTGCCCCAAGAAATCGTTCCCCGAGTATTTCCGAAGGGAGATCCTGATCGACACGATGATCTTCCGGGAGAACGGACTGCGGCATCTCGTCAACGAGGTCGGCGTCAGCCAACTCGTGTATGGGACCGACTATCCCTTCGACTGGCCCGTGGGCGTGGATTTCATCCTCAACGCGTCGTTTCTCAGCAACGCCGACAAGGAAGCGATCCTCGGGGAAAACCTCGTGAAGCTACTTCGTATCACCACCTAGCCAAGCGAGGGCAAGAACCTCTATCTCTTTCGGTACCACTGATCCGATCGCGGTCGTTGAGCAGACTGCTGAAGATCGTCTCACTGGAGCCGACCGAATCCATTGAGGCCGGCAGGACAACGGGCGTGCTGTTGTTCGCGAGAAGAGGCCGCCCGGTCGCAGCATCTGCGCCACGTTGGCGACGGCGAGCGAGCGCTCGTCACCCGCGCCGCCCTGGGCCGACTCGGCGCCGGCAGCGCTCTGCGGGGGCGACGCGCGGCTCGAGTCTAGCCGCGTCGGCGCGGATGCGCAAACAGGCGTAGAATCAGCGGCGACACGGCAACCTGCGGCGACGTTGCGGAGGTACCCATGAAGAGGATGTGCTCGCTGGCACTGCTCGGTGCGATGCTGGCGGGGTTCGAGGCGGCGGCTCAGGATGCGGCGGCGGTCATCGATGCCGCCGCCAGGGCGATGGGCACCCCCAGTCTGCAGTCCATTCAGTATTCTGGAACGGGCTCGGTCTTCATGCTGGGTCAGAATGCACGGCCGGATGCGCCATGGCCGCGGTTCACGGTACCCAAGTACAACGCCGGCGTACGGTACGACGCTCCCGCCTTCCGTGAGGAGCTGGTTCGAATCGATACCGAAAATCCCCCGCGTGGTGGCGGGGCCGGCGGCTACAGTGCGACGACCGGCCAGGGCGGGATGCGGCCGATCATCGGCGAGCAGACCCAGGTGCGCCAGGGAACGCCTGGCACCGACGCGGGCTTCCTGCAGGTATGGATGACACCGCACGGATTTCTCAAAGCCGCGGCGGCCAATAGGGCCACGGTCGGCAACGCGGGCGGCCGGCGCACGCTGTCGTTTCAGGGGCTCGGCAAGTACACCGTGACCGGTACGCTGACCGCTCAGAATCTGGTCGAGCGGGTCGAGACGCACGTGGACAATTCGATGCTCGGCGACATGCTCGTCGAGGCCGTGTACACAGACTACCGGGATTACAACGGCGTCAAGTTTCCAACCCGAATCGTGGAACGGCAGGGTGGCCACCCGACGCTCGACGTCAGCATCAGCAGCGTCCAGCCGAACGGCGCGGCCGATCTCGCGGTCCGCGTCAACCCACCGGCCGAGGGCGGTGGCGCGGCCGCGACATCAGAACGGATCGGCGACGGTATCTGGGTGATCACCTCCGGCCTCAACAGCGTCCTTGTCGAGTTTGCCGATCACCTCGTTGTCATAGAGGCTCTGGGCAACGACGCGCGGTCGCACGCCGTGATGGCGGAAGTAAAAAGGCTCGTGCCCTCCAAGCCAGTGCGATATCTCGTGAACACCCACGCGCACTTCGATCATACCGGCGGCGTGCGCGCCTTCGCGGCCGAAGGCGCCACGATCGTGACGCATGACGTCAACAAGCCGTTCCTGGAGCGGGTCCTCGCGCTGCCTCACCGGATCACTCCCGACAGTCTCGCGAAGAACCCGAAGAAGGGCCTTGTGGAGGGCTTCAGCGACAAACGCATCATGGCCGATGCCACGCAGACCCTGGAGCTTCACCACATTCGAGGCAATTTCCACAACGACGGACTGCTGATGGCGTACTTGCCGACAGCCAAGCTGCTGGTGCAAGCCGACGCGTTTCACCCGCGGCCTGGCGCGACCTGGTCGTACCCGTCGCCGCCGCAGTTCACCGTGAACCTCTTCGAAAACGTGCAGCGGCTGAAACTCGATGTCGCCCGGGTCCTGCACATTCATGGCGGCATCGACCCGTTCGCGGTCGTCGCGAAAGCGGCCGGGCGTTCATGATCGTCCCTTGACGACGCGTCAGCCATGGTGGTATGAAGCGTGGACCATTCGGACGTACACACCAATCGCGTCATTCCCGCCGCGATTGGCGAGGTCTCGGGGCACGACGGGCGGAGGGTTCCAGATGATGGATAGGACCCGGGGTCTCGCGCGTATCGCTCTCACCAGCCGCTCCCCTGTCGCGTACACACCGATCCGATCTATCGACACCGAACACGCCGCGGGCACCCGTGCCTCGGGCATCTCGCGGGTTCATCAGGACTGGAGGGCAGCTGTGGGTAGAACATCCGTGCTCGTCGCTTTCGTGTTGGCCGTCGCGGGTGCCGGATGCAGCCAGTCGACGGAGGCCCAGACTGGCGGCGCGCCGATCCCGTTCAAGCTGGGGAGCTTCGAGCAGAACGGCCGGGCCTTTGTTGGCCTGGTGCTTCGTGATACCCAGGTGGTCGACATTGCCCGGGCGAACGCCGCGTTCGAGACGAGCAACAGTTCGGCGCCGCGTCTGACGCCGCCGGCCGACATGAAGCAGTTGATCGCCCGCTACGACGCCGAGTGGAAGGATCGCCTCGGCGCCATTGCCAGGATGGCATCGGGGGCCGGCAGCGCGCCCGCCTACGCCTACGCCCTCACCGGCCTCAAGACCCTCCCGCCGGTACGGCCGTCCGTGCAGCTGAACGCCGGCGGCAATTACGTCGAGCACACCGAAGGCATTGCGGCAAACCAGGCGCGCGGCGCCGGAGCACGCGGAGCGGCGCCAGCGGCAGCCGGAGCACGCGGGGGGGCGCCGGCGACAGCGGCTCAGACCGCGCCCGGCATCTGGGAACGTCGAGCGGGTGACACGCGAGACAACCCGTACCTGTTTCAGAAGTCGCCCAGCGTCCTCATCGGCAACAACGATTCCATCGTCGTCCCGCGCGGACGCACCAACATCGATTTTGAATGCGAGTTCAGCGCCGTCATCGGGAAGCGCGCCAAGTACGTGCCGATCGAGAGTGCTTCGGAGTACATCTTCGGCTACACCGCGCATCACGACGTCTCGGATCGCGGCGGCCGCGGCGATCGCAAGATGGGAGGCTCGGACTGGCTGATCCAGAAGAACCACGACACGTTCGGGCCTCTCGGTCCGTTCATCGTGCCCAAGGAGTTCATCAAGGATCCGATGAACACGAGGCACACAATGACCCTCAACAGCGAGGTGATGCAGGACTCGAACACCAGCCGCATGAGTCACAACATCTACGAGTTGGTGTCGTACGCGTCGAACATCATGACGCTCAATGCCGGCGACGTCATCGCCGGCGGCAGCCCCGCGGGCACCAATATCGAGCGGGCCGACCCGCGCTGGATGCGGGCGGGCGACACCGCCAAGTGCACGATCGAAGGGATCGGTGACCTGATCAACCCCGTCGTGGCGGAATCGAGCGCGTCGACGAACTAGCGGAAAGGGGTCCCGCGAAAAGGAGGAGGTCGAATGCGACGACCTGCTCCGCCGTGTCAGTGTCCAGTCGCTCCTTGGTGCCAAAAATGAAGGAGAAGCCGATGGGATCTCTGCGAATTGGGTGTGTGGCCGTGGTGTCGTGTCTCCTCTTGTTGCCCGCCGCCGGATGGGCGCAGACCAGCATCGCCGGAGTGGTGCGCGACACCTCAGGTGGCGTGCTGCCCGGCGTCACGGTCGAAGCCGCCAGTCCCGCGCTGATTGAAAAGGTGCGCTCGGTCGTGACCGACAGTCAGGGCGCCTATCGGATTGTCGATCTTCGGCCGGGCCCTTACGTCGTGACGTTCACCTTGACCGGCTTCAACACATTCAGGCGGTCAGGCATCGATCTCCGTGCGGAGTTCACGGCGACCGTCGACGGCGAGATGGCGGTCGGTGCCCTCGAGGAAACGATTACGGTCACGGGCGAGGCGCCGCTGGTCGATACGCGCAGCGCCCGCGGGCAGACGCAGTACTCCACCGACACCCTGCAGTCGCTCCCCGGAACGGGGCGCCTGTCGACCTTGATCTCGGTCCTCCCGGGCGCCGTCCTGAACAACGAAGGCGACCGGGCGTCCGGTAATCTCAGCGACCGGTCGCAGACCCGCTTCGCGATTCACGGCGCGCCGAATGCGCAGCCCGTCATCGACGGCATGAATACCGAGATGGCGGCGTCGAACACCGGTGTCTTCGTCTGGAACGCGGTGAACTTCCAGGAGGTGGTGGCCGAGACCAGCGGCATCGGCGCCGACCGCGACACCGGGGGTGTGCAGCTGAACATGATCCCGAAGGACGGCGGCAATGTGCTGTCGGGCACCGCCCAGATCGCGTACTCGGGTCCCGACCTGCAGAGCAACAACATCACCGATGAGCTGATTGCACGTGGCCTCGACAGCTCGACGCGCGGGCTGTCGTCGATCAAGAAGTTCATCGAGGGGGCCGGCGGGATCGGGGGCCCGATCAAGCAGAACAAACTGTGGTTCTTCGGCGCGGCGCGGAGGAGCGTGACGCAGCAGTACGCCGCCGGCATCTACTGGAACGCGCACAAGCAGCCCGAAAGCCTGCTCTACGTGGCTGATCTGAACCGGCCGGCGCACAGCAACGACTTCTACCGG
The DNA here is from genome assembly GCA_963827515.1 of uncultured Acidobacteriota bacterium. Taxonomy (GTDB): domain Bacteria; phylum Acidobacteriota; class Vicinamibacteria; order Vicinamibacterales; family UBA2999; genus JABFSA01. Next base: position 50,156 of record CAWHBF010000028.1, read on the forward strand.
GACTACAGCCTTCGGCTGACCCTGCAGGCGACGGAAAAGCACAAGGTGGTCGCCTTCGGCTCGTTCCAGCACAACTGTAACTGCGTCTACGCGTTGTTCCGCCCGCAGGGCGGGCCGCTGGTTACGCCTGAAGCGGCCACGGAGCACGAATACGAACCGGCGTTCAACGCCACGGCCACCTGGACATACCCAGCCACGAACCGGATGCTCCTCATGTTTGCTGGCGGCGCGAATCAAATCACCCAGCAGAACCTGCGGGGCGAGGGGGTGGACATCAACAGCATCCAGATCACGGAACAGTCGCTGGACCTGAAGTACGGCGCGGCGTACGGGCCCACGGCCGGCGGATCATCCTATTCGACGCTGCCGCGCCGGCAGTACCACCAGCAGTTCTCCCTCACGTACGTGACCGGATCGCACAACCTGAGGACCGGGATCAACATCCGCGAGGTCAGAACCGGCAACAACGAGAAGTTCGGCCACGACCTGTACATGGCCAACCAGGCGATCCTCTACACGTTCAACAACCAGCGCCCGACCTCGCTACAACTGCTGGCGACGCCGACGCACTTCGAGGAGTCGGCCAACGACATCGCGGTGTATGCGCAGGATCAGTGGACGATCCGGCAGCTCACGGTCAATCTGGGACTGCGCTACAACAACGTCGACATGTCGAGTCCGGAACTCGTGCTGCCGGCCGGGTTCTTTGTCCCCGAGCGGCGGGTGCCGGCGGCGGAACACATCCCGCACTGGCGCAATCTGAGTCCCCGCGTCGGCGCAGCCTATGATCTGTTTGGCACCGGCAAGACGGCGATCAAGGCATCATTCGGCCGCTATCCGGACGTCATCCGCGTGTCGCCGGCCAACCCCGTGAACCTGTTTTCGCTGACCACCAACCGAACGTGGAACGATGTGATTTTCGGCGCCGGCGATCGGCGGAGCGGCAATTTCGTCCCCGACTGCGATCAACTGGATCCTGCGGCCAATGGGGAGTGCGGCGCGTGGTCCGACCAGAACTTCGGCCGGCAGCGGCAGACGACCCGCAACGCCCCCGATGCACTCGAGGGGTTCAACGGGCAGTTCCACAACTGGCAGGCCTCGCTCACGTTCCAGCACGAGCTGACGCAGGGTCTCGCGCTGAACGTCGGCTACTTCCGCACGTGGTACGGCGGCTACCTCGTCACCAACAACGAGGCGGTCCCGGCATCGGGCTACGACTCCTACTGCGTGACCGCGCCAACCGATTCGCGGCTGCCAGGCGGCGGCGGGAATCGGGTCTGCGGCCTGTACGACATCAAGCCCGCCTTCTTCGGTCGTGTCGACAACCTGGTAACCCAGTCGTCGAACTTCGCTGACGGGCAGCAGCAGGTGTACAACGGCGTGGATCTGACCATGAGCGGGCGCTTCGGCCAGGGGGGACAGTTCTCCGGCGGGTTGAGCGTCGGCCGGACGGTCACGGACAACTGCTACATCAACGACAATCCGTCGCTGACCTCAGCGGCCTTTCTCAACGTCGTGGCATTACCGGCCGGGACGCTGGTACCGAGAAGCTCGGAGTTCTGCAAGGTGACGCCGCCCTGGTCCTCCGTCACGCAGGTCAAGTTCCTCGCCGTCTATCCGTTGCCGTGGGAGATCGAGACGAGTGCGATCGTCCAGAACAGCCCGGGCATCCCGATTACCGCAAGCTACGTGGTTACCAATCAGCAGGTGAGGGACGAGATCGGCCGTAACCTGGCGGCGTGCCCCAGCCAGGCAGTCGCCACGTGCAACGCGACCGTGAGAACCGAGCTCATTCCCCCGAACACCATGTTCGAGCCACGACTCACGCAGGTGGACGTGCGGGTGTCGAAACTGTTCCGCCTGTCGGGCACGTCCCGGGTGAGGGGCAGCCTGGACGTCTACAACCTCTTCAACGCGAGCAGCGTGCTCAGCATGACGCCGACCTACGGCCCGGCGTGGCTGAACGCCGCTCAGGTACTGAGCGCACGATTGCTGCGAGTAAGCGCGCAGTTCGACTTCTGAGGGTGAACGAGACACCTCCGTCCAGACGCCTCCGGCCGCGGCGCGGCGCTTACCGTCTCGCCGCGTCTCCATGATGTCTCCACGAACGGGGAGGATTCGCGAGCACTCGAGTGGACGTGAGGGGACGAACCGCGCCGATTAACCTGTCGAGAAGAGTTCAACTCCCGCCGCATGAGACTGTAAGTGATTGAGTGACAATTACTTACATAACCCCTGGATCGTCCACGACTGGGGACGACACCAGGGGACTCCCTGCCAATTCCAGTCAAATGAGACGATGAGACATTGAGACGATCGGTGATACGATCTGTGCGTGCCGCGGAACCTGATCACCGTTGAAGCCGCAGGGCGCGCGCTCGGCGTATCACGGTCGACCGTATGGCGCCTCATCCAGCGCGGTGAGCTGCCGAGCATTCGCCGCGGCGGTCGTCGCCTTGTGCCAGCCGACGCGACGCGCAGTCGCACGCGTCGGCCGCGCTCCGCGGACGTTCCGGCGCTGACCGACGACCACCCCATCTTTCGCCTCGTCGGCGCCGGGCGAGGTGGCGGGAATACTCCGGGGGCGCGCGACAAGCACGGGATCCTCGATCAGTGACGCGCGGCGTCCTCTGGGACTCGAGCGCCATCCTGGCGCTGCTTGATGCCGACGACGCCGATCATGTGTGCGCGGTGGACGTGGCCCGCGCCATCGCCTCGGAGCGGCGGCCGAGCTTCATCACGAACTACATCGAAGCCGAGGCGCATGCCCTCCTACTCCGGAGACTCGGGCGGACCGTCGCGCGTCAGTGGTTGCTGACGGGTGGCCTTCCGGTCGTCTCGGTGCTGTCCGCCGAGGAGCAACGCGCCAAAGAGATTCTCGCGCGACACGTCGACAAGGACTGGACCTTGTGCGACGCCATCTCGTTCGCTGTGCTCGACGCGCGCCGCGTCCCGCGTGCGTTCACCTTCGATCATCATTTCCGGCAGTACGGGCGCGGGCGGATCCACGTGCTCGGCCTGGAGTAAGGGCCTGGTCGATCGTGGAGCGATCGGCTGCCTCATCGGCGCGTCCCTCGTCGGGGGCACGCTCCTCCATCCCGCGATGCGGCCGAGCCTGGGACGGCTATTTCTCCACGGCCCCACACGGGCCTCGGCTGATCAGTTCCCCACCGCGGTATCTGTTGTCATAAATGTGAACGTCCCATTCGCGTCACCGTGCGCGAGCCGCCCGCGGCGTTCCGGTCGATGTTCGCCGTGCAGTTCTCGCTGCCGAGCGACGTCACCGTGACCGCGTAGTCGTTGCCGGGCACCCCCGAGCCGACCACATGCCGAATCAGAACGCCCGTGTAGCACTAGTCTCTCGCCACCTCCACGAGCCTGACATCCTTCCTCGCTGAGGTTGCCCCCGCGTTACCACTCACCGATGTCGCTCGAGGCGCTGCGGACACACCGACGAAAGATTCTCGAACTGGCGGAGCACCACGGCGCACGCAACGTGCGGGTCTTTGAGTCCCCAGTCCGCGGGAACGCTCGACCCGATAATCTCATGGCGTTCGCACTCGGCACTTCATGGCATCGCTCGTCCTAGACTCGTGCAAGGTTCACGAACATCTAGGGTGGATCACGCTCAATGACAACTGCTTCGGTTCGAGAACTCGTTAAAGCGTGGCGAGTCGCGCCTCTGATTTCAGTCCAGCAGGGGGTCTTCATCGGCGTCTGCCTCTGAATGCTGAGATACGTGCGGTATGACTCGGCGCACTCCAGCGCTGTCTCAACCCCTCCCTGCGCACGACCCTGGTAGTAGTAAACCGGGAGGAGGTAACTGTAGCGGCGGTCTTGAGAGCAACTCACAGCGTCGTTTGATGCATCTGCTCGAACTCCGAATCGGCTTGCGACGAACTGATCGGCCTCCAGATATGCCCGCCCAAGATCGAAGTGGCCGATCCAGGTGTCCAGCAGGTCGTTCGCCTCGGTCAGAAGCTTGATCCCTTGCCGTATGCTCTTGCGTTTAAAAGCGATTCCGGCCTCGATGATCTTGGCGTAAGATTCGGCCTCGAGTGCTCAGATCTGAGGCCAGGTCGCTGATTACCGACTCGGCATGGGCCAGTTCATCGATCTCGATGAAGAACCGCGCCGCCTCGAACAGGGTCTCCACGTCTCCATGCTCGCCGCCAGGGCTTCGTCGAGTGGATTCCAGGGCAAGGCTTTTCTGCCCCTGCAAGAGGCGTGCATAGGCAAGCGCCGCGAACTTGTCGGCGGCGCGCTCTGGTTCTCCGAGCTGATGGTCCGCCTCCGCGGCCGCTTTGAGAATCCGGATGGCGTCCGAGAAACGCCCTTCGTAGATGGCCAGGTCACCGAGACCGCGCGCAGCTCGTGGAGGACTCGCGCGCGTTGAACTGCGCAAGCTCTTGGTAGCTGTCCGTCAGCTTGCAGAGAGCCGACCTTGTCCGAGCTGGGCTAGCGCCAACGCAAACAAGGCCCACTCGTGGTTTCCCAAGTCCCGTCGCAAGGCGCGCTTCGCGTTCGCCAGACTGGAAATCCCCCGCGTAGCTGGAATAGAGGGAAAGGTTGACGCGGAACATCGCGCGGTGGGGCACGATCTCGACTACCTTGCGCATCTCGTCCACGGCCTTGCGGAACTCTCGCAGGTGGATGTAGCACATGGCGAGCTGGTTGTGCCCGATGATGTCCCCTTCATAGAGTGCGACGAGATCGCGGTATTCCTTGACACTTTGCCGAAAGTCCCCCGTCAGTCTGAAAGAACATTCCGCGAGCGCTGAAACGCTCGCGCTCTGTCATGCCGTCCAGATGACGAAGGGCTTCTTTGATGTACTTCTCCGCATCCTGTCGCCTTCCAAGGTTATGCAACGCGACCGCGAGGATTTCATGTAACCCGACCCCGAACGTCGGATCGAGCTCGACCGCTCTCGACGCGTTCAGTCGCGCGTCCTCGAACTTGCCGTCGGCCGCTGCCTCTTGCGCGGCGGAATAGAAGCGCACGGCCTCCAGAGAGGTCGTCGATAAGGTGAAGTTGGCGAACAATTGAACGGAATCTGACATGGGGTCGCCGAGCGCTCTGCGCACGTTGGTGACCAACTGTGTCGTCACCTTCAGGACCGCGTCCTTGCCGGAGGCCCACCCCGTCTCGTTGCGCGATCACGCTGTCGGTGATCGTATGGGTTGCCTTGATCGTGACGTCGTAGCCAGTATCCGTGACGGTCGATCGAACCGCGACAGGACCACTCCCAGACCTTCCTTCACCGCCAGTGCACGTGCCCCCACCTCGTCGAGGGCTTCGCCGGGAGGCACGCCCATGTGCGTTCGGCCGAGGGCGACGACGAACGTAGATGTCTCCAATGCAGACTTCACAATCGGCTCGAGCGCACGGTCAAAGACGGGATCGCCTGTGTCGTTTCGAATATCGGCGATCAATACCGACACCCGCACCTGACGGATCGGGTGGCATACCACCAGGAGGTGACGATACCCGTCCCGAAGCGCTGAGGGAGCGCTTCGGAATCGAAGAACTGGAGCGGCTGCGGGACGAGCCGCGCCGGGCGTCGCGGGCCGCGCGTGCCTTCTCGATTTCGCTGCGTGCATCCGCGATGTCGTCGAGGCGGCGCTGCACGTCCTTCTGCAGACAACGGCGCAGCAACCTCCGAATCCGATCTGGCGTCGAGTCAGGCAGCGCACGCCAATCAGGTTCCCGCTCGAGAATCTTGGCAATCGTGTCCGAGACTGTTTCACCCGCAAATGTCCGCCGCCCGCCGAGCATCTCATGCAACACACACCCGAATGCCCAAATGTCGGTCCGCGAGTCCACAGGGGTGCCACGCGCCTGCTCGGGGCTCATGTATGAGGTTGTACCGAGCAGCACGCCGATACCCGTCATCATCGCTGGGCCCCGTGATCGTCGGCGCCTGCGACAGGTAATTCACGTCGCCCTGACCGCTCGCTAGTCTCGAGTCGCTGAGTTTCGCCAAGCCGAAGTCCAGCATCTTCACGACACCATCGGGTCGAACCTTGACGTTGGCTGGCTTGAGGTCGCGGTGGATGATGCCTTGCTCGTGCGCCGCTTCGAGGGCCTCGGCAAGCTGCGTCGCGATCGACAATGCTTCAGCGAGTGGGATGGCGCCACGTGCGATGCATTGCGACAGGTCATCGCCTTCTACGAGTTCCATGACGAGCGCACGGAGACCGCTCGATTCTTCGAGACCGTGGATATGCGCGATATTGGGATGATTCAGGGCGGCCAGTGTCTGGGCTTCTCGGGTGAATCTCGCCAGCCGATCAGGGTCACCGGCGAAGGCTTCGGGCAGGACTTTCAGTGCGACGTCTCGATTGAGCCTCGTATCCCGCGCTCGGTACACCTGGCCCATTCCGCCCTGGCCGATCTGCGCAGCGACCTCGTAGACGCCAAGTCGTGTGCCTGGAGGGAGGGACATCTGCTCGTCGGCATTCTACGGGATCCCCGAACAGAATCTCCGGCTATGAAACTGGCGTTGACCAAACGCGACCGACCGCGGGAGCGCTGGGTTCGAGTCAGTCGGTGCTGCTAGGTGCGGGAACAACCCTCCAACGGCTACGACATGCACTCACCGGGCGGATATTCGATGGTGGCGGTCTGGTGTGCGAAGTCGTGATGACGTTCACGTTCTTGATCCTCATCCTCGGCAGTACCCACAAGCGCACTCCGGTAGGATTCGCAGGTCTCGCCATCGGCCTCGGGCTCACGCTGATCCATCTCATCAGCATCCCGGTGGCCAACACGTCGGTGAATCCGGCGCGCAGCACCGCAACCGCGGTGTTCGTCGGCGGCTGGGCGCTTCAGCAACTCTGGCTCTTCTGGCTTGCTCCGATCGTCGGCGCCATCATCGCTGGTGTCACCTACAGAGCACTTCTCGACGTCGAGGAGCCGCCGGTGACGGGGCGCACGCGTTCGTAAAAGACTCCGCGTCTTCAAGAGCGCGTACCTCCTGAACTTCTCGCTCTCGATCAAGAAGGCCTTCGACGGCGGCGAAAAGAAATTTCAAGTAGAGCGATTTGCGTTTCTCCGTAGAGCGCACGCTTCAGCGTGCGCGTGTCCGCGGAGGCTAAAGCCTCCGCTCTACGCCGAATCGAAAAGCAGTTTAACGGCATCCATCGAAATCGCAACGCCGCGATTCAGTTTGCTGTTGCTGCTGCCGATTACCTCATACTCAAGAAACCAACGTGGGCAGAGAAGACCATGTCATCGAGTCTAGCGAACATCGGTCACTGAAGTCGATCTTCGCCAGCGCTGACTGACCGACGTCGCGTGATCACGAGCATCGCCAGAACGTCAGGCAAGCCGGCGCGAGGCGAAGGCAGCGTGAGCTCCTTCTTAGCCTCCACACGCGTGGTCACGACGGCTGGTTGCGCTTTCACGGCGTGTTGTGAGTCGTCACTGTGACCAACAACAACATGACCCAAATAAACCGGGCAAGGAACTCTCTGTCGGTGTCTGGCACCGCTCTTGCTCCGCGCTGTGAAGTGACGGCGCTCCTCCACGGCTCGATTTGATGCGCCCGACGAGCCGACCCCTTGTGAACAGTGGCGCGAGATGGAGCCTTGCCGTGTTGAAGCATGTCCGACTCACACTATTGATGTTTGTGTCCATGGCTCTGTTAGCCACCTTTGCGAGCGCGCAGCAGCCCGCGGTGGTCAACGACCAGATCACGCTTCGCGGAACGGTGGAGGCCGTCGACCAGACCGCGCGAACGGTCACAATCCGCGGCGAACGAGGAAACGTCGTCACACTCGACATGCCAACGGTGGGCTCGCCCGCCCTCCAGGTCGGCGACGTCGTGAGCGTGGCGTACTACGACCGCGTGAGCGTCCGCCTGAAGCCGGTCGGCGAGGCCGCCGTTGACCGGACCGAGCCTCCGGTCGCCACGGCGACGCCCGGCACGCTGCCCGAAGCCACGGTCGCGTCGCAGCGCATCACGACGGTCACCATCACGGGCTGGGACCCGACACAACGCGTGGTGACGTTCACGGGACCCGGAGGTACCGTGTACGCGCGCCGCCTGCTCGAGGCGACAGACGCCCAAGTCATGGCGGGGCTCAAGGTCGGCGATCGCGTGGACGTGACGCGGACTGAAGCTGTTCGCCTCACGGTCGAATCACGCACGCAGGTGAGTGTGAATGCCACCGGAGAAGATTTCCTGAATCGCTTGACGGTGGCGGTCCTCTGGGGATGGGACAACCAGTTCACCGGCGACATGATCCACAACGCGGACGGGCAAACGACCACCGGCGTGCCGATCAACATCAGGGACACGAGCTACGACGACGTCTACGGCCGCATGGCGATATTCAAGATTGGCGTCGGCTACCGGCTCACCCCCCGCACCGAAGCGGTGCTCAACTTCGTCTGGTCGGAGAGCGCGGCGGAGCAGGTGGTCATCGGCACCGCGGGCGCTGCCGCCGTACCGTTGACCGTGAACTTCGAGGACTACTCGGTACCTGGGGATTCGAAGGCGGCCACCGGGCCTTCTTCGCCCGCACCCGCTTCACGCCGTATGTGGGTTACCTGGTCGGGATCAACCGGCACGGCGACATCAGAGGCACGTTCGAGGGCGTTCCGCCGAATGTGACGCCGGGACTCACCGCTCAGGACGGCAAGTTCTTCGAGAAGTCCTGGGCGCTGAGCCTGGGCCCAACCGGCGGCTTTCTGGTGGGCATCGGCCCCGTCGAGTTCATGATTGAGTCGCAGCTCCGCTGGATGGGCGGGCTGTCGGACGTGGACTGGCTCGTCGAGGAGGGCCTGAGGGACATCAACGAGGAGAGCTCGCGCTGGTCGTATCCGATTCAGTTGGGCGTCAGGATTCGGTTCTGAAGATCGAGCATGAGCGACCATCATCGCATTCGCATCGAATGTGATCCGAACACGTAGCCTACGACGCTACGTTGTGTAGCCTCGGGAATCCCGAGTGGCGCAGATCGAGGATCGAGCGACGAGTCATCGCGACACCCGTCGTTCGATGCTCACAGCCGCGCGCGGGTGAACCTGACCTCAATCCGATCACCCCCGTTCAGGCCCTCGAGAAGGCGCAGTGTCGCGCTAATCGCTCCCGTGCCAGGCCTTCGCATGTCCTGCTTGCGTCGGCGAGTACGCCTCGGTGAAGTAGCGCTCGTAGAACTCGGGATCGATGTGATGGCATTGCATCCAGATTCCTGCTGCGTCGATGGCGTGGCAGTGCGCCGGAAACCGGCCGTACGTCTTCCAGATGTACCGGCAGATCGTGCGCACGACTTCGATCACCTCTGGTTCGACATGCGGCGCCTCACGAGCGAATGCGGCCGCGGCCTCGGGTTTCATCCCCGGTGCGGCGCTGGCGCCGTCCCGATAGAGACCTGACGGTCCGTACTTTTCGGCAAGGATGGCGTCGATAGCGGCGTCGGTGTCCTTGAAGTACGGCGGCGCATACGACTGCAGCACGCCATCGAGTCCGACCGGATTCGGTGTCCCGGCGGGGTACGGTCGTGGCAGGCGAAGCCGTTTCTTCGGTCGCTCGAATCGGAAACCCAGTCCGGGCCCGATCTCTGGATAGCCACCGAGCAGAATCGACGTTTCGAAGGCGGCATGAATCCAGCCGCCAAGGCCCATGCTCTGTGCCACGAGCGCGAGGTTCTGCAGGAGCAGCATCGACTCGTACTCGGTGCGTCCCTTCGCGTAGAAGCTCAGTGGGATCGGGATTGTTTTGTTGAGGAACTTCGATTTGATCCAGCGCTCGCAGCCGCAGGGCAGAAACAGATTGAAGTCATCCACGAACACCGGGCGCCGGCCGGGCTCCTGGGCCAGCACATAGAACAGGCCGTTGATGTACTGCCGCGTCACTTCCGTCACTGGCATGAACATCGTGCTGCCCGGGACGTTCGACACATAACGGTTGCCGCCCGCGTACGCCGGGAAGTCGCGTGGAAAATCGGTTCGACCATCCTTGATCTTGACCTTGCATCGCTCGGCATGCGCGATGAGATCGTCGGGCGACATCGTGCGGACACTCGCCTGCGCGGGTGGGCCGTCCGGCTTCTTCAGCATGTAGGTGCCTTCGTCGTTCCACATGAAGAAGACCGTGCTGTGCGCGTTGTCCGGGCTGCCGGCGGCGCGGCCGGCTCCCTCTACGCACGGAGTACCGAGGAGAGGCTTGCCGTCGACGGTTTCGTAGGGGTTGTCCCAGTACGGTAGTCCAGTGATCCCGGTGGCGGCGATGAGAAGCGCTTCCTCGAGCCGCGAGAGCGGATGGGGATCGAGCTTCGATTGAAACGACAGTGAGCCGGAGCGGAACGTTGCGCCCGCCGCCACCCGGCGCGATCGTCGTCCGAAGATCGCATCCCACAACGGGTACTCACGGGCAGACGTGAAGCCGCGTGGTGAGTCCATTGGAATTTCCCTCCTGTTGATGATGTGAGGAGTCCCGAGAATGCTGACATATGGGCGAGACTCCAGTCTCTTAGCATGTCGATGGTCGCTGCGACCCGATCTACGGTCAACGGTCGAGCTCGACTGCCGGGCTGCAATGGTCCAGCCGAAGTCGAACGGACACTCCAGACCATCCCTGACGGAACCACTTTGAGCGTGTCCAGGAGCCTCGCGCGGCACACGGCTTGCTGTTTAGGGCTGGTGAGGCGTGGATGACAGCTGTATATCCATCAACCCTGTCGGGTGATGGCGCACCGCGGCTGCCACGGACGGTGAGTGGTCACCGTCCATGGTAATGAGACCGGGCTGGCTCCGGGTCTGCGAGAGGGCCTGCTGGGCTCTCGGTCTTGCCGGGCTGGTGTGGTGGGGGACCCACCAACTTTGGGTGGCCAGCTCGGCGCGGGAGGACGTGCGGCGCTTAGCGGCGCTCCGGGTCGCGCCGGACCAATCGCTCTGGTCCCCAAGTCGTGTCAGCGCTTGGCACAACGCGCTGAGCGAACCGGCACCCGCTCCGCTCGCGGTACTCCGAGTCCCGAAGATTCGGCTCGAGGTGGCGGTACTGCCTGGCACCGATGAGCGCACGCTCGATCGCAGCGTCGGTCACATCGAAGGCACGGCGCAACCAGGAACGGACGGAAACGCGGGCATCGCCGGACACCGGGACGGCTTTTTTCGCGGGCTGAAGGACCTTGTCACCGGCGACCTGATCGAACTCGACACAGTTCAGGGAACGGAAGCCTATCGCGTCGAGCGAACGTGGGTGGTCAGCCCGGAAGACGTCTCAGTGCTGGACCCGACCTCCACACGGGCGCTCACTCTGGTCACCTGCTATCCCTTCTACTTCGTCGGCTCAGCCCCAGAGCGGTTCATCCTCCGTGCTGTGCGTGTTGAGCGAAGACAGACCAGATGCCCTCGCCGACCTCCACTGAGATGCACTCTTGGCTGAAGCGTTACTTCGGCGTGATCTTCGTGATCTTGTTGCCCTGGATGCCAAGGCCGGCCATCAGGCCCTTCTGCGAGAAGATGAACGCGTAGACGTCGCTCTTGAGGGTCTGGGTCGTATTGCTCTTCCCCATGCCCTCGTCCACCACCACGATGCTCGGGCCGACACCAACTTCGAAACCCTTCGCGGCGTCGAGCCCCGCGACGGCACCCGCATTCACGAAGAACATCGCATAGCCGTAATTTTGCCCTCCGGCCTGCAACCCGAAGGACGCGCCCGTGGTCTTGTAGTAAGCCACCGGCGCACCGCCTTTCAACAGCGTACCCTCGCCGTACTGCCCGCCGATCCCGAGCCCGGCTTTGGTGACGCTGGGAAACACCAGGATTGCCGCAGCAGTCTTCCCAAGCTCTTTCGCCAGCGGCACACCGGCATACAGATTCTGCAACGCCGCCCGCGATTCGCTCGCCAGCTTCGCGGCTTCGGTCTTGCCCTGGTCCTGAGCCAGTGCCGGGCTAGCCGTCCAGACGATGATGCCGACCGCCAGCGCTGCCGTGAGTCGTAGTGTCGTCATCCCATGCTCCTTGCTGAGCGACATGTCTACAGCGGGGAGACACGCTGGACATCTTCCGCGGCGTACACAACTCTCCCGGCCATCCGATGTCAGCTGGAAGCAACAGCTATGCCCCGCGGACGGCGCGCGATAACGGCCCCGGATACCTCGACGCTGGCGCATGCGTACTGCCCCTTACAGCCGGCAGTAAACGCGCTGACGAAGGACAGTGACCGCTCCCCCCCTTCGCGACGGCGCAGGCGAGCATGCTCTCGCTCGCTGACCTCCGTACACGTCACGTAATGTCGAGCAACGCCGACTCTTTCTACGTCCCTCGGGCATTTCGGAACGCCCTCCAACATGTTGGAGGAACTGCGACGGCGCATCGTCACCGCCCCGATCGCATTCGTAAAAATAGTCAACGAAATCCCGGCCGTTCGCCCTGTCCGCGAACGGCACGAAAGATGCCTTTGCGACTGATCAGCCGTGTCAATAGTACGTCGCTGGCTTCTGACGCTCGCCGAGGGGGTGAGCTGGGTGGTGGGCCTTGCCGGACTGGCCGTATGGGTCTCGTTCGAGATGGGGGTCGCCACCCGGACCCGCCACGATTTGGATCGCCTCGACGCGCTCCAGGTTGAGGCGGCACATCCCGCTACGCCGGACCGGTCGCTGTGGTCGCCAGTTCGGGTCAGTGCCTGGCTCAAGGTGTCGCGCGAGCCGGGCCCCGCGCCGCTGGCGGTGCTCCGAATCCCGAAGATTCGACTCGAGGTGCCCGTGCTCCCAGGCACCGACGACCGCACCCTCGATCGTGCCGTCGGTCACATCGAGGACACGGCACCACCGGGCACGGACGGGAACTACTTCGTGGGCTCCGCTCCCCGCCGGTCCATCGTTCGCGCCTTGCATGTGAGCGACAAACCACCCCCCTAACCGCCGTCCGCTTGAACGGCTCGTCAACTATCGCGTATCGAGTTTCTTTTTGAATGGAGAGTGTTATGACACGTGCAACGAGTCGAGTGGTTCTGGCCGCGGTGGTCGTGTGTCTCACAGCCGTCGTGTCGCAGGCGCAGACGACGACGACCGCGACGCAAACCAAGGCGTTCGAAGTACTTGCGGTGGACGGCAACCTGTTGGTCGTCAACCTGCCGGAAGGCACGAGGGAACTGAAGGTCGCCGATGACTTTCGCTTCATGATCAACGGAAAGCCGATGTCCGTGCGCGAGTTGACGGTGGGCATGAAAGGCACCGCCACCATCACGACCGCAACGACGGTCACACCGGTCACCGTCACCGAGGTAAAGAATGGCACCGTCCAGGCTACGAGTGGAACGTCCATCATCGTCAGGACCCCCGAAGGGATCAAGTCGTTCACGCAAGGGGACATCGACAAGCGCGGCGTGAAGATCATGCGCAATGGCAAACCCGCGGGCATATCCGATTTCCGTACGGGCGATAACCTGAGCGCGACCATCATCACGTCGAGGCCGCCGACGATCATGACGCAGCAGCAAGTGGACGCGACCCTCGCGGCCGCCGCTAAACCTGCAGCGCCTCCTCCGGCGGCTGCGGCACCCGCACCCGCGGCGCCGGCACCACCACCCGCGAACCTGCAGGCACAGGCGGCCCCGCAAGCACCCAGGACACTGCCGTCGACCGCCAGTTCGTGGCCGACGCTCGCGCTCGCGAGCATCGTGTTACTCATGATGGGGCTCACTCTGACGATCGCGCGCCGCTTCGTTCACTAGGCTCTTGTGCTGTTGCCGGGACCGCGTTCGCGCGTCGACACGCGAGCGCGGTCACCGACTCAACAGCACCGAGCGCTGCCGATCGACGGTCAGGCATGGTCCTGCCGCGACCGTCGCGTTCACTCAAATCGTCGCAGTCTTCAACCGCGCGCAGGGACGACGTGCGCAACGGCGTCGTCTGGTGTTTTCGGATTTCAGGCGGAGGGGAAGGCCGATGCAGCGCGTCGTCATCTTCGGAGTTCTTTCGGTTCTTTCGGTTGGTCAGGGCGTGATGGTTGCCCAGAGTGCGAGCGATTTGGAACTCGGGGCATGGACGCTGAATCACCAGAAATCGACCTTCAGCGGCGCCGTGCCGTTTCGGCGTGTCATGAAGTTCGAAGTGGTTGGCGATGCCATCAAGGAAACCACCTACACGATGAGCACCAACATGCGAAGCGTTCTCGTCGAGTACACGGCGCGATTCGACGGCAACGACTATCCGATCTCGAATTCCATTCTGAGCACGGTGTCACTGAAACGCGTGGACGACCGAACGGTCGAGCGGACCGGCAAGATTCAGGGGCAGGTCGTGGAGACGGAAACCCGAACCATCTCGGACGACGACCAAGGTGTTGACGGTGACGATCAAAGGCAATCAGGGACGGCACGGAGTACTCGAGCATTCAGGTTTACGACAAACAGCCATGACCCAAACGTTGTCAGCTATCTCTGCCGTTCTGTTCGTCTGGGCGATTTCCCGGAGGAAGCCGCTCGCTGCTCGGCTCAATCCGTTCAGTAGACACACGCACATGCACAAGCTCAAGTTCGAACCTCCCAAGATGCGGGGTGTGGTGGCCGTGATGTTGGGGACCATGATCTGGGGCACCTCCCCGGTCGCCGCGCAGGGTACGCAGGATGCGCAGGCCTCCGCCACGAACGGTCCTCCGACGCTGACCGACCAGGCGACCGGTCCCGCCACGGTCTCCGTCGTCGCGCAGACAGCCCGTCGCACGATCTCCGTCGTCGCGCAGTCACCGTGGTGGGTGGAGGAGGGGCGCGCGTGCGAGGGCTGTCCCCCGCGCAGTGTCGGCAGGGCCGTGTTTCAGACCACCATCGTCAATGTGTTGTACGGATTGGCGAACCTCGCTCGCGGCCAGGTGACCGCAGAAGTCACGCCCAAAACCTGGTGGGCCAACATGGAGCAAGGGTGGGTCTGGGACCTGGACGACTTCACCGTCAACCAGATCGGCCACCCCTATCAAGGCAACAACTACTTCACCACGGGCCGGGCCAACGGCCTGAGCTTTTATGAGTCAGCCGCCGTGACAGCCTTCGGCAGCGGCACCTGGGAGTATTTCGGCGAGACGAACCACGCGTCGCTGAACGACTTCATCAACACGACACTGGGCGGCATCGCACTCGGCGAGATGTTTCACCGTACAGCCTGGCTCGTACGCGACACACGCGCCACCGGGCGCGGCCGCTTGTGGAAGGAGATCGGCGCAACCGTCCTCGATCCGATCACCGGGGTGAATCGATTCATGCGGGGGGATGCCTCGCGCGTGACCGACAAGCCCGCCGACATGGTGCCCTCGAATCTGACCGCGTCTGGCGCAGTCGGCGCGTTGTGGCGCGGCGACCAGGACAACGTCTTCTCGGCCTCCGCACAGCCATTCCTGGAGGTGGACGCGATCTACGGGGATCCGATCAGGGGACACAGCCGAACAGCCTACGACGCATTCGCGATGCGATTGCGCTTCGGCGGCGGATCGGGCTTGAGCGAAGCCCGAGTGCGCGGGCGGCTGCTCGGACAGCCCTTGAATGGCGACAACACACTCCAGTTCAGCGTCGTGCAGAGTTACGACTTCCAGAAGAACGACGCCTACGCCACCGGATCCCAGAGCTTCGATGCCGCATTCGGGTTCACAGCAGAACCTGTCGTCCACGACCAGCGTCTGGCTGCTGGGTTGGGGTGGCCTGACCGTCCTCGGAGCCATCGATTCGCTCCCGGTCGGCCTGAGCTGAAGTTCCGGAGGAAGACGGAGGAGGGAGAAGGCGGTCAGGGTGTGTCCGAGGGGCCGCGCTTTTACGACTACGGACCTGGATCGGATTTTGGCGTGACGGCGATCTTCTCGCGGAACAATCGCTCATTCGCGACGCTGTTCTACGAGGGCCGTCACCTCTACTCTCTCGACGGCGTGCGCGCGAACCACTTCCTGCAGCGTGGACGCGTCGACGTCCTGCTGCCGCTGCGAGGCGTGTTCGGTGTGGGCGTCACAGGCGAGTACTTCGATCGTCGGACGTTCTACCAGGATGCCGAGCGCACACGCGTCAACTACCACTACCCGCAGCTGCGCGCCTACTTCACATGGAGCGTGTCGTGAACGTCTCGATGCACACCTGGCTGCGCGCCCTTAGCCTGCTCGCGCTGGCCCCGGCGATGGCGTTCGCCCAGGCCGCCCCTCAGGCACCGTCGAGCCCACCGGCGGGTTCGAAGGTGTGGTTCGTGGCCGGTGGCGCGTTCGCGACAATGCGAGGCGATTGTCAGACCTGCGAGGAGGATTACCCGTACCGCCACGCTGGCTCCGTGCTGGTCGATGTCGGATATCGTGTGAATCCTCGCATGGACGTCGGCACCGAAGTGTTCTGGATGCCGATCGAGACCGCGCAGGGAACGATCCGCGCCACACACTTCGATGCCGTGGCGCAGTTCAGGCCCTGGGGTTCGCAGGGGTTCTTCCTGAAAGGCGGGGCCGGGATGGCGTTCGTCCGGAACTGGGTGGACGTCATCGGTTCGGACTCGTTCAACGAGAAGGCGCTGTCCGTCACAATCGGCGCGGGATGGGCCTTCCGGCCGACCGGTCGTCTTGGTCTGCAGGTGTTCGGCGCGCAGCACGCCCTCGCCATGGGCGACTTGCAGACCGCCGAGGGGCCGATCGAGGATGTGATTGGCAACCGCTGGTCGCTTGGGGCTGCGCTGGTCATTCGATAGGCTGCCTGACGCGTCGGCCTGTGGCACCTGGCCGGATGACGGACCGCTTGATGCAAGGGCCCTGGCATGAGTGACCCCGGGTTCACCCCCTCGACCACCGCCCCGTCTGTGTTTCATCCATCCGACTTCTCGGAAGCGAGCGAGATCGCCTTCGCGCATGCTCTGAAGATCGCCCTTGTGTCCGGGGCCACGCTGCACATGCTGCATGTGTCAGACCAGTTGCGGTTGCGCTGGGAAGAGTTCCCGGGCGTTCGCGCCACGCTGGAGCGCTGGGGGCTCATTCCAGGCGGCAGCCCCCGAAGCGCCGTCGGGCGGCTCGGCATCAACGTGCGCAAGGTGGTCACGCGCGACCGCGATGCAGTCAAAGCCAGCCTCAGATTCCTGGCCCGGCACCCGGCAGACGTGATCGTGCTCGCGGTGCATCAGCGCGACGGCCGCATGCGCTGGTTCCAGAAGTCCGTCGGCAAGCCTATCGCGCGCCGATCCGGCCAGATCGCGCTGCTCGTCCCGTTTGGCGTCGAGGGGTTCGTGTCGCGCGCGACCGGAGCCGTCTCGCTGCGCAACATCCTCATCCCGATCGCCCAGAAGCCGAGCCCGCAGCCAGCCCTCGACGCCGTGGCGCGTTTCATCCGCAATCTCCAGCTCGCAGCTGGTACCGTCACCCTGCTTCACGTCGGAGACGCCGGCGACGCACCTGCCGTGCGATGTCCTGACGTCCCAGGCTGGACCTGGAACCGGATGACCACCCCCGGCGATCCCGCCGATCGGATCCTGCAGGTGGCCGGCGACATCACCGCCGACCTGATTGTGATGACCACCGATGGGCCGGATGGGTTTCTCGACGGCTTGCGCGGCACGACATCGGCACACGTGCTCAACAGGGCCCGCTGCCCCGTGGCGAACCTGCCCGTGGGCGCTCGACTCGCGGCCTGATGGCCGCCATGGCCGCCGCGGTTTACCGGTAGACCGGCCCGCCGCCCACGATCACGCCGGGTGCAGCGTCTTCGCGAACCGCTCGAACGCCTTCGTGCGGTTCTTGCTGAGTAGCTGTGAAAAGATGAAGCTCACGGACGAAGGAACACCTCTATCTCCGCCCTGATGCTCACGTAAACCTGCGCGGCAGTTCGGAACTCAGCGGTGCATACCGCAATGATTCAGTTTGCTGGTAGAACGCGCAGCCAGTATTCCCAGGCCCGGTCGGCTCCCCGTCCACCACCGTTTCCGGTTGGAACCACGGGCTGGGACTGGGTCGTTGCGGCTTGCCCGTCCAGATAGGAGATCCGACCCCCGAGGCTGATCGCCTGCTGTTGAATGATCGCGTTGACACGCAGGTTGTAGGCGCGGCTGACGAGCCCGTACAAAGACGAGTCCGTGACCGTGACCCCGTGGCCTTTGAGCAGCACCGCGGGACTGTTGCCGAGGACCCCCGCGATCGCCTTGCCGAGTTCCGGGCTGTCGATGATGCTGGCCCGCGGGTGGAATTGGCGGATATCGAAGATCGGCAGACCACTCCCGATGAACCTACCGCCGTTTGAAACCGGCCGCAGCTCAACCGAGCTCTGAGTGAAGGCAGTCACTTCAGGTGTGTGAGCGTGGACGACCGCCATGACGTCGGGCCTGGCCCTGTAGATCTCACCGTGCATGTAGGCTTCGCGATACTCATCCTTACGGGCGCCACCCACGGCCACGCTGTCCAGGTCGTTCTCGATGATGCCCTCCGGCGTTGCATCGGCCGGCGCGGACCACCGCGAAATCAGGTATCGGTTCGGATTGGTCGGACTCCGGACGCTGACATGACCCGCGAAATCGAGAACTCCCAGTTCGAGAGAGGCGAGCATCCGGCTGGCAACCGCAAGATCCTGACGGATGGCCGCTTCGGGAGTGGCGGCCTTTGCCGGCGCGGGCGTCGTGGTCGTTGGCACCTTCCCGCCGTTCTCCTCGAGCACGAGGCGTTTCATGAGGTCCCAGCCGCGTTGCCCACCACCAGGACCGCCCGGGCTCAATTCGTTGGGAACAGGAACAACCGGGCCGGGAGTGGCCGGAGGTGGCGGTGCGTCCGTGCTCGGCGCGGTGACTCGTCGCGGGTTGAGATCCGCCTTGCCCCCCATCTTGATCAGGGTTTGCTGGCGTTGGGCAGTGGAGACAAGCCCGCTCGCGCTCGAGACTACGCCGTTGAGCGTACGACTGGTCACGACCATGCCGTGTCCCAACAGGAGAATAGATTCGTTCGAACCCAGCGCCTGGGCCATCGACCGTCCCAACTCAGGGGTGTTCACGATGCCGGCCTGGCCGTTGTTCACCGGGCGAATATCCCACACCGGCACGGGGTTGTCCCCGTCGATCAGCGGGACGGAGCTGACGGAGAACGCGATCGACTCCGGCGGGTGAGCGTGAACGACAGCCATGACATCAGGCCGGGCCTTGTAGATCTGGCCATGAATGTGCACTTCCTCGAACTCATCCGCTCTCGGGCCGCTGACCGGTTTGCTGTCGAGGTCGTTCTCGATGATGTCGCTGATGCCTACAATGCCGGCGGACACATAGCGCGCTATGTAGTAGTGGTTCGGGTTTCTCTGACTGCGGACGCTCACATGACCTTGAGCGCCCATGACATTTAACTCCGGTCGAGCCAGCATCCGGCTCGAAAGGACGAGGCCTTCGATCAGTGCCTGTTCGGGATGCTGCGCCACCGCCTGGGACGGGCTTTCAGCTGGGGCGGCGCTTTCACTGGAGGGCGATTCGGAACGACAACTGACGGCAAGCAGGCCGACCAAGACAAAAACAGCCGTGCTCCGAACTCTGGCTGCGTAAGATCCCACGAGCTATCTCCTTGGTAAAGGATCGACATCCGAACCGACCAACCCGTCCTTCATGAGGACCGACAGGCCTGGTTTATGCCAGATACTCGTGCCGCGATCAACGCTTTTCCGTCACAAGGGAGGGTGGATCTGTTCGACCGACACGGCGAGACCGAGCGCTCGCTCTCGATGTGATCTTTCCGCCGAGGTGCTGCTCGTAGAATTTGAACGCCTCCTCACAGTTGCCGCCATACTTCAGGTACGTGTTGAGCTGCATGAGCGTCCTCCCAATAAATTAGCGGTTTCCATCGTCCGCTTCCGCGTGTAGAGTGCGCACATCCGCGCTTCAGCCAACGATCGCACGTGTCCAGAGGACTATGGCCATGATGTTCGGGTCCACCATACTTGAAGTGGCAATCGGACTGCTGTTCGTCTACCTGCTCTTGAGCTTGTTGTGCTCGGCGGTCGGCGAATACATCGAAGCCAAGTTCAACAACCGCGCGAAGTACCTGAAGGAAGGCATCACATTACTTCTCAATGACACCGCAGGTGGCGGAGTCGACCTGGCCTCCCAACTCTACGCGCACGGACTGGTGAGGCCGTTCTATCGAGATGGCAGCAAGCTTCCCTCCTATATCCCCTCTCGCACATTCGCGCTGGCCTTGTGGAACATGGCGTCGACGGCGGCGGCCGAGGACGCGTCCAGTGGCGCTGCGGGCAGCGGCGCCGCCGGAGTGACGACCGACTTGAAAGCGGTTCGCGCAGCCGTGGCCGCTCATCTCCCAAATCGCGAGTTGCGTACCGCGCTGTTGACGCTCATCGACGAAGCGCAGGGGGACGTCGAAAGGGCGCGCAGAAATATCGAGGACTGGTATGACGGGATGATGGATCGGGTTTCCGGCTGGTACAAGCGACGCACGACCGTGCTGATGTTGCTCCTCGGGTTCGTCGTGGCCGCCGTCGTGAACGCCGACACCATCAACATGGCCAACACCCTGGCGCGCGACGGCGCGCTGAGGTCCTCGCTGGTCGCCGCGGCCGAACAGCGCATCAGGACCCCATTGCCGATCACAACGCCGGGGGGCACGCCAGAGGAAGCCGACGCCCAGGCGACCAAGAACCTTCAAAGTACCTATGACTCGCTGAACGCGCTGGGGCTGCCGCTCGGGTGGACCTGGGCGACACCCACCAACACCAATGATCGGCGGCGTGTGCCGGACACGTTTGGGGACTTCCTTCTCAAACTGGTGGGGCTTCTCGTGACAGGCTTCGCGATTTCGCAGGGCGCGCCGTTCTGGTTCGATGTGCTCAACAAGTTCATGGTCGTCCGCTCGACGGTGAAGCCGTCTGAGAAGAGCCGCGAGCAACCGTCCAAGGACAGAGCAACCCCGACAACGGAGATCGGAACGGGCAGGGCGGAGAACGCGGAGCCTCCAAAGGGTTAGTGGGGAATGCGCTTCCGTCTGGCCAGGCTCCGCAGCGACGGCAATGAGCGCCCCGAACGAGCCGTTCCGACCGCGGCACGTTCGAATCCAGATATCGACTCTTCGAAGTAGTCGACGACGGTGCCACTGTCGGGGACGTCGAGCACCCGCCGGATCACGCTGGTCATGGTGGGAATGTCGTTGTCGAATCCACCATGCGTGACCGATTCGGTCCGCGCGTTGAGCGACGTGCCGGCCGGCGACTGTGAGAACGTGACGTGGCCAACTTTCTCGGTGCCGGCGAGCCCGAAGAAGCGGATGAGCTGGAGATCGGATGTGAGGCTCTTCTGCAGACCGAGAATACCAGTCGGCACCTCGTCCTCGAATGCCTGACTCACGAGGTACAGCAGCGACTTTCCGTAAGGCCTGAGCGAGTCGTCGCTCTGCTCGAGCTCGTCAGTCATCGTATAGGTCGTCACACTGGTGATCGGCTGTCCCTGACCAGTCAGCTTCTGCAGACGCGCTTTAAACAGCTCCGTTGTCAGGGCCGGAGCCAGCAGATGTAACGTGCGGACGTCCACCGGCGGTACGCCCGGTGGTCGCTGTCCGACGAGCAGCGGCAGGAAGAACGCATGAAAAATCGCTCCGGCACTATGGCCCAGCGCGTGGAACTCGATCTCCCCGTTTAGCTCCTTCCACAGCGCACCCGCGAGCGTGGCGACCAGTGCCGCGCCGCCGTCGGATGCCGACGCCTTCTCCGCGCCGCTCTTCATGCGACCCCACACCAGCTTGCCGCCAGGCCGCGCCGCCCGCTCGATGGCCATATCCGAGATCGGTCCGCGCGCTGCGCGTCTCGGGATGGCGTCACGGGCGATAACCGTGAGTGTCTCCAGCAGCCCGGTCTCCCATACAAAATAGACGGGATAGACGCCGTTCAGCTCCCAGAAGCGGCGTCTGGCAAGCACCGGCATCAATCCTTCGTGCTCTTCCACGAGCCCACCGTGCGCGTAGAACATCACGCGCGCAGGGCGGCCGAGGGCTCTCTGCTGTTTCACATACTCGGGAATGCTCTCTCTGAAGATCTGCTGCACCTGTTCGGCAGACGAGATGAAGCTACCCTCGGTCGACAGCTTCCCGTCACGAAGGTTCACGACATGACGATCGAAAATGTCGCGCTCCTCGACGGTCCAGTTGCGTTCAGTGCTGGCCGAAGCCGTCGCCAATGGAGCGCGGGCCGCACGTAATGACGGTGCCGCGGCAACCACCGCGGGAGCGCCGGCCGTATCCGCATACCGCACAGCGAACCGCGTCGCCACGATCATGCTTTCGAGCGTGCCCTGGCGAGCCGCCGCCGCGTCCATCGCGAGGACATCCCATGGATCGTCGAACCGTGAATCAGTGGTTGCGACGACCCCGGCAAGCGCCTCCGAGAGTTTCGCCCGCGCATGAAGGAAGTCTTTATCCGCCGACAGCGTGGTCGCATCTCTCTGGCCGAGGAACGTGCGCATCGCGACCAGTTCCTTCGCGGCCTTGTGCATCGCCCGCGCCCACCACATGATGGTGAACACGTCCCCTCGCACGAGATTGAGCTTCAGCGCGTCCTGGGTGATCTGACGGGGAAGAGCCGCGGCAATGGCACCACCGAGCTCCCGTACCCGAGGCCACATTTCATCGGACGCGAGAGGCAGCCGCCGAAACGCCCGTTCCGGATCGTCAGCGGGCAACAGCGCGAGGAATGCCTGTCGGGCGAGGACTTCGTAATGGGCCATCGGACGTGCCTGGCCGCTGGAATCAAGGAACAATACGTCGCAGGCGGCCGAGTCGAAACGGTTCCGAATGGTGAACGTCGAGCTCCCGAATTCCGTGCCGGCGCCGAGCTGCGCATCGCGTTCAGCTTCGTCGCACAGGCCCAGCGCAATGAGCGTGCGATAGTGATCCTCGAGGTCGCGACGCTTGGTCCGGCCGTGCTGCTCCACGTAGAGCTGCTCGGCCGTCAGCGACACCGTCGAGCCGAGTGCACGACTGGCTTGATAGGCAGCCGTCACCAGCAGCGACTCGAGTAGTACCTTCCGTAGCTTCTCGGTGTCGGATTCGAGCGGCCGGCTCGTGACGCGGATACGGCGTGAGCTGATCCGGTCGGCTGCTGTGAGCGCCCCGCTCACCGGGTCGAAGGTCACACTGCCTTCGCGCACCAGCTCGACAAAATTGGCGACGTTCAGAATCCCGAGCACGTTGATTCGCCAGGATGTCTTCCGCTCGTTCAGCTGCCTTGTCGCGCTGGCCACGAGGCGGATGGGGCCGCCGGGACGGGCGGCCACCTCGTCGATCGACGCGAGCTGGCCGTGCAGCGCGCCGCCGATGACCGCCTTCTCGTGTTCGCCAATTCTTGTCAGATCGATGTCATACGCGAAGAGCGCTTCGTCGTCACGGAGCGCCGACACCTGAAGCTGTGCGGCCAGCGTCAGCGATCGGTCGATGCTGGCGGCGATGGCCTCCTGGATCGCCTCGATCGGCTCGTCGTCGAGACCGGCGTTGACGAGGGCCAGCAGGTCTACCTCTGGATTGGGGCTGATGGCGGTCATGAGCGTCGCCAGCAGTTCCTTGCCCCTGACGGTTACCGATAGGCCGGCCATCGCTTTCGCGGAGACCGCCAGCGATCGTCCCTTCCGTCGGTAGAAGGAGACCAGCACGTGGGAGGCGTCCGGCTTGGACACGCGCAGCTCGAATTCGCCGCTGGCCGTCCAGGCGGCCTCGACATCGACGTTCGCGCCGTGCGTCAGGGCGAGGCTCCCGGCCAGCGGGAGGCCGGGAGTGGCCAACAGGTTCGCCGTCGAGCTGAGAGTAGCCTTGCCGCGGAACGAAATCTCGCCCTCGCCGGCCAGTGATGCGAAGGCCCCCACCGATAGCCGCGCCAGATCGTCGGCATCGGCGGGAAACACGGCTGCCGATAGCATCCTCCCCACCGCATCGCCCACCGTTTGGGAGTTGCCGACGATGTCGAAAGGATGGAAATACGAATAGCGAAGCGCCGTGCCGGCCTCGAACCCGAAGCCAACGGATCCCCGGGTCCCGGCAAGTCCTGCCTCGAGCAACGCTTCGAGCGTCAGCGAGGCGTACGACGTACCGTGCGGCACCGTCACGGGCGCCTGAAGGTCGGACCCGACGAAGATCGCGCCGCCGGACTCGTGCAGGCCTATGCCCATGTTGGCGCCGCCATTGATCGACAGCTCGCCTTTCGTCCCAACGGGTACGTCCGTGTCGAGAGTCAATCCGAGGGTGCGGGCGCCATCGCGGTCGGCGAGTGGCTTCGAGAACATCCGTGCGATGGGTACCACTGACCTGAGCGAGGCTGCCGCTCTCAAGTATTTCCCCAGGCCCTCGCCCGATACGTCGGCGGTCAGAAGCTCTTTTCCCTGTTCATCTTTGATCGTGATGGTCGACACGTTCTGGCTCCCATCTCTGTTCGCGCGAACAGCACATACGAGGTCTCCGGTGCGACTCGTTCCTCGGCCCGACCTGGGTATGACCAGCCGCACTTCCGCGCACTAGGACAGCTCGCGCGTCATTTCGATCATGGTCCGGCGGAAGCCGAGCTTTTCGAAAAGACGCTGCGCGGCCGCGTTCTGCTCGGCGGTGCCGAGCACCACCCTGGGCGCGCCGCGACTGCGCAGCCAGTCCACCGCCGCCGCCATGAGCGCCGTGGCGACGCCGCTGCGGCGCCCCGCCTCGTCGACCGCGATATCGTGGATGAAGCCGCAGGCATCGCGCAGCTCTTTCCAGGAGATGGGTTCGAGCGCGGCGAACACGTACCCGATCACCGCGCTCTGCTGCTCAGCCACGAACACTGCCGCGTCCTCTTCCTTGAGCTGGGTCTGCAGGAACCATTGGTAACCGCCCTCGGGATCGGCGCCGGGGGCGATGAAGCGCTGCGGGTCGAACGCGTGGTGCGCCCGCAGCAGCATTCCCCCGAGGCGTCCCAGAGCAGGTGCGTCCGCGTCGGTGGCGCGCCGGACGATGAAGGCCACTACTGCCTCAATCTTCCCAGTGCTCGTGTTCTGGCGCTACGGCAGGAGCGCGCCGAAGAACTCGTTCACCATGCGCCGGCCTGGATCGACGGTCTTCAGCCAGTCCGCGAGCTGCGTCCAGCGCGC
Source organism: uncultured Acidobacteriota bacterium (assembly GCA_963827515.1). Lineage (GTDB taxonomy): Bacteria > Acidobacteriota > Vicinamibacteria > Vicinamibacterales > UBA2999 > JABFSA01. The sequence continues at coordinate 75,185 of CAWHBF010000028.1, forward strand.
ACCGTAGGCCGCGGCCACGTGTTCCTTGCGCACGAAGGGACTCTGGTTCAAGAGTGGGATGCCGCCGCGCTCGTAGGCCCACTCGTTGAACGCCTTCAGGAAGTTCGCCCAGGCCTCCTGCTCCTTCTGACCCGGCGCGTGAATGGGATCGAGCGAGATGATGTCGCCGTCCCACGTGTACGACAGCAACGAACTCCTGTCCTTGTGAATGTAGTACGACCCCAGGGGCATATTGCAGCGGAAGCCGTGCTGCTGGTAGTAGGCGTCGGCCCACTTCAGATAGTCCTGCAGGTGCTTCACGTAGTCCGCACGCGGAAACGCCCAGAAGGTGAAGGCATAGCGCGCGGATTGCGGGGTCTTCGAGTAGTTGATGGTCTTGTCGGGTGCGTTGAGCGTGAAGCCGCCTCCGGCGCTGAGCAGACGATAGAAGCCGAGCTCGATGCCGGAACTGAGACGCTCCTCGAGGTCTTCGTGCTTCGTGCCGCCCAGGTGCTCCCGCAGCCCGCGTCCGACGAACGCCCCCAGAAAGTTCCAGCCAAACTGCCGCGCGTTCGCCAGCCACTCATGCTTCAGCTCCGATGCACTGTTGCGCGACTGAATCACGATCTCGTCACCGACTGTCCACATCACGAAGCTCTGATTCGAGGCGATGGCACTTGCGATGATGTCGTCGGTCAGCTCGTTCACCTTGTGGATGTCGTAGTCGAACTTGATGATCTCGAGCGGCTTGATCTTGAACGTGACCTCGTAGACGACGCCGGCGAGGCCGTAACTGGCCCGGATGAGCGGCAACAGCTCCGGGTTCTTGTCGGTGGAGGCTTCTTCCAGGGTTCCTGACGGACTCACCCACTTGATCGACGTCACATAGGAATTCAGCTGACCAAGGTCGACACCGTCCAGGCTGTCCTTCGTCTGGCAGCACGCGGCCGAGCCGAGCGTGATGTTGCCGATTTCGATGTTGAGCAGAAACTGCAGCTTCTGCTTCCGAAGCGCGGCCGCGGCGTCAACCAACTGGAGTCCGGCCTGTGCCGTGAGGGTCATGGCCGCCGGGTCGATCTTGACGATCGCCTTCAGGCCCGACATGTCGATGATCGTGCCAGTCGAGGCGGCGCACGGGGTGAGCGAGTGATTGCTGCCCATGGCCCGCACCGGCGACGGGTAGCGATCCGGCTGACGCAGGATCTCCTGTAGCTCCTCGACGCTCTTCGGGTGGGCGTGTGCCTTCGGCGTCGTGACGATCGCGCCGTCGTAGTTGGTGATGCTGCTCATCTCGAACCTCGGGGGGATTCGAGCCCTATTATCGCTATCGGCCTCGACGCAGAAGAGATAAAAATATTCGGGATTGGGTCGCGAAGGGACTACAGCCAGCCGCCTTCAAACCCTGCTCGACGCAGACCCGCATGGAATCAGGGCGCCGGATCCGGAGCCGACGCCTTGGGTGTCGCGGGTGAGGCCTGTTCGGTGACATGCATCTGCCCGGCGGGCGCCGCGTATCCTTTCAGGAATCCCTCGTCGCTCGTCCGCCGCTCGATCGTCTTCACAGCGTAGAAGTCCGCCTGCAAGCGAGCATGCGATAGGTCGAGGACGTAATATCCCCGGACTCGACCGTCGACATAGTGCAGGTGGGGCCGCGCGGCGCGAAGGGCGATCAGCTGCCGCTCCCCGTCCACTCCCGCGCCGACGGGGCTGGGTGACGTGACCGACGTGCCCGCGAACTCGATGCCCAACGAGCCGCGGCCAGTCGCCTGATCGAACCCGTCGAAGGGGCGCCTCGGCAGATCAAAGACCCAGTTACTGTGCACGTCGCCGGTCAGCACGGCGAAGCTGTCGATCTTCAGTTGCTCGATCATGTCGAACACCCGATCGCGCGCAGCACGGTATCCCTCCCATGAATCTGGATTGTTGGCGGGGTTCCCTGGCTCAGTCTGCGGCGCAAACATCACCTGCTGTCCGAGAATCTGCCAGCGCTGGCGGGACCGCTTCGATTCCCAGAGTTCGCCATGCAGCCAGCGCTCCTGTGCGAGGCCCAGTAGTGAACGCTCCGGCGCCTCGATCTCCAACACGTCCTCGCGCGATCGCTGCTCATCCCGCCCGACCAGCCGCGTGTCGAGCAGCATCAGATCGGCGAGGTCGCCGAACCGCAGCGAGCGGTAGATGCGTGGGCTCAGCGCCTGTGCATCCTCACGAATCGGCATCCACTCGAAGAAGGCCCGAACCGCCGCGTCGCGTCGCACGAACCAGTCTCCTTCGCCCTGATCCGGGTTGTGATTCTCGGCGCCCTCTCGCCAGGCGTTGTTCGTCAGCTCATGATCGTCCCACACGACGATGAACGGATGCTGGCGATGGACTTCTCGAGCATCGGGATCGGCTTTGTACTGTGCGTGCCGCTCACGGTAATCGGCGAGCGCAACCATCTCCTTGTTCGGCGCGGCAATGCGGCCGTACGGGGTGCCGTCGCCATAGGTGGCGTTGGCGTACTCGTAGATATAGTCACCGAGGTGGATCACCGCATCCAGGTCCGTTCGCGCCGCGAGCGCCGCATACGCATTGAAATACCCGAAGGGATAGTTCGAGCAGGACACTACACCGAGGCGCACGTGTGATGTCGCGCCCTGCGGCAACGTGCGCGTGCGGCCAATCGCTGATCTCGCGCCCTCGGTTTCGAACCGGAAGTAGTACGTCGTCGCGGGCGTCAACCCGGTGACATCGACCTTGACCGTGAAATCGCGGACAACGCCGGTCCGTCCCTCACCGCGGGCCACGATTCGGCTCATGCCTGGATCGGTCGCAACGGTCCAGCGCACATCGGCCCACTCGGCGGCGCCCGTCGTCACACGGGTCCAGAGGATGACGCGATCGGCGAGCGGATCTCCGCTGGCGACGCCATGACGGAAGACAGCGTTCTCTTCGGGACGCGACTGAGCGACTCCCGTCAACCGTATCAATGACGCTGCCCCGAGAGACAACGAGGACGTGGCCAGAAAGTCGCGACGGGATGAACGACGCATATTGGCGTTTCCGGGTGGCCAGCCTACCGTCATTCTGCGACGGATCTGTAACAGGTCGAAAATGTACGCAACCGAGGTCCAGACTCGGACCTCACGGGCGCGGCAGGACTACAGCCAGCCGCCTTCAAACCCCGCACGGCGCAGCCCCACGGCGACCGCTGGACAGCTTCGCATGAGCCGCCAGGGCAAACCTGAACGATAGTTCTCGATCATGAGAATGACCGGCCCCTGATCGAGCGCGAAATGGTTCTCGGAAATCCAACAGGACCCTCCGGAACCACGACTCGGAAGCGTCGGATTGAAACTGCAGACGAGCCCGTACTTGTTGTGCAATGGGCGGGTACGTCTCGTAATAGTGCTGTAAGGTTGGAAGCACGATTTCAGGGGCGAACGGCAGCGATGCGACGACCGCCCATGGCGCCAGCGTGCCGTCGTCAGGGCCGTACGGCACGCCTCGTGCGACGTATCCGAGAAAGCGTCGCGTGACGCCTCTCACCCGACGCGTCATCGGCCCAGGGCCGTTGCTCGCCGTGATGCCCCAGGCGTGCTGTCCATAGTCGCGAAAGCCCTTCGGATTCCGAATGGCGTACTGTTGGTTCACGTAGGTGGCGCGCCGGCTGTTCTCGAAGTAGTCGATCGCCTGCCGGCGCATGAAGGCATCCTGTATATCGCGGAAGTCAATCCACAGGTGGGACAGCTGATGCATGAACAGCGGGGCGCCGTACAGAAATTCATGGCCGTATAGCTTCTTCCAGCGATAGGTGGACGTCCAGGCTTGATAGCTCGTCTTGGGCAAGGGGTGTGTCGGCGAGCCAAGGCCGAGCACGTACAGAATCAACGCTTCGTTATATCCCTCCCAGTGATACCGCAGGAAGCCGGCTTCCGGCTTCCACCCGTGTGAGACGGTCGCGTGACCGTTTTGCGCCCATCGCCAATCCACCCGCCGGTACAAGGCGTCTGCAAGCCTCCGCACCTCGCGCTCATCCTCGGTCTGCCGATCGAAGTAGGCCGCAGCGGTTAACGCGCCGGCGATCAAGATGGTCGTGTCGATGGTCGACAGCTCGGAACGCCACGCACGGCGGCCGGTCGTGACGTCGAGGAAGTGGTAGAAGAAGCCGCGGTACCCAGTCGCGTCCGGCGTCTTGCCTTGTGGAGCGTTCCAGAAGAAACGCAGCGTCGTCAGCGTACGCTCCACCGCCCGTGAGCGGGTCACGAACGATCGCTCGACGCCGACGGGATAACTGGAGAGCGCCAGTCCCACACCGGCGATGCTGGCCGGAATACCGCCGGATGAGGTGTTGTCGGGAATCAGCCCATTCGACGGGTTGGTTTCCTCCCAGAAGTATCGGAACGTATTCCGCTGAAGGGTGTGAAGCTCCTTATCGCCGTATGTGGGCGCCCGCCCCCTGGCCGTGCGCTTCTGCGTGCTCATGCTGACGCGAACTCCACCGTGAGGGCGGCGACGGCGTGCGGGGGCAGTTCGATTTCGAGAGCGAGCTGTCCGTCGTGCCACGTCCATGGACACGCCTCCCGTACCATTTTGGACGCTTCATGAAGCTGCCCGACGGCCGGACGGTCGAGATATTCGGGCTCGCCCAACGCCCGCCATCGACGCTTGGCGTTCGCGTGATGCTCGTCGATTCGCTCCAACCAGGCACCAGAGGGTTCAGGCGCATGCGCAAGGTGCACGCGCACCCGCGCAGCCGCGATCGGGTGGCGCGGCAGCGCGTGATTCACGAGCAACGTCCTGATATTGGCGTCTTCACGCGTGACCCAGGCGTTGACCGTCGGATGCAGACCGTCAACCAACAGGCGTTCGGATCCCAGCTTGTGCAAGAGCTCGAACGCACGGTACGTGGGCTTGGCGATGCCATGCAAATTGAGCAGACCGAATCCTCCGTGAAACGGCACGGACGGGAAATAGTTCTCTTCAAAAATGTCCGAGAAGGTCCAGAAACTGTATCCCTCGACCAGGTCGCTGGCCTCCAGGGCCGTCTTGGCCACAAAGGCTGCGGCGTACGGCTCGTCATGCCTCGGATCTCGAGGATTGGACGAAGAATTCCATTCGGTATAGAACACGGGGAGCTTTCCCGCCCGGCGCCGCGTGTCCTGCGTCCATTCGCGAAGGACTCCCCGCTGACTGTTGGCCAACTGCGTTTCGGTGTCATCGTCCTCATGACCCAGCGCGTCGGTCGGGTAGTGGTGCGTGCTCACAAAATCGACCGGTACGCTGCCCCTCTCGCAGAACTCGAGAAACTCTTCAATCCATCCATCCCGCGCTGTCGCCGGTCCGCCGACTTTCAGCGACGAGTCGACCTGCTTGATGGCGACCGCAGTGGCGCGGTACAGCTTGAAATACTCCTTCTGGGTGCCAGTCCAAAAGGCCTTCAGATTCGGTTCGTTCCACACCTCGAAAAACCACTCCCCCACTTCCTGGAGACCGTACCGGTCGACCCAATGGGTCACGAGCGTGTGAATCAAGGTTGCCCACTGTTTGTAATCCTTGGGAGGTGTGACATTGCCGCGGTAGTGGAAGACTGTCTTCGACCCGGATGCGAGCGCCGCCGGCATGAAGCTCAGTTCCACGAACGGCCTCATGCCAATCGACACAAGGAAGTCGATGATTTGGTCCGCATTGAAAAAGGAGTACAGGAGCTCGTCGTCATGTGTGACGACCGTTCCCACGTCATCCGACAGCAGACCGTGGAAGCGCACGTAGCGAAATCCCAACTCGGACTGGCAACGGCGAAGTTGTTGCTGCCAATCGGCTCGAAGGGCGAGCGGCGCATGGCAGCTGCCAACAGTGTGCTCCCAAGAGTGCGCAAGCGTGGTTCCCTGTTGCGAAAGGTCGCACCAGAAATCCACCGGTGTCACCTTTTCTCCGCCGTGCGGCTCACGCCGACGAACCACTCGTATATCTCGGCGCCGGTCATGAACACCACGCCCGGCTGGGCGGCGAGGTAACGATAGAGCCTTTCGAGATGGACGAAGCGGTGGGGCTGTCCCGAAAGGTAAGGATGGAGGGGGACCGACATGATCTTGGCTCGCTTCGCGCCTTCCTTGTGGAGCTGCGCAAACTGGTCGACACCGCGCTCATAGAAGTGCTTCGCCTCGTGGTGGTCGAGCGCCATCACCGTGATGTCGTTCATGTCGAAGGTGTACGGCAGGGTGACCATGTCGCCGTGCGTCGTTTTGATCCAGGACGGCTCGTCGTCATGGACATAATCGCCCGTGTACTTGAGCCCGGCCGCCGCCAGGTAGTCGGGTGTTTCGAAGGTCTGCGTCATACCCGGTGCGAGCCACCCGATCGGCCGCGTGCCCGCCGCCGCCTCGATCGTGTCCAGGGCCTTCTTGATTGACGCCGGCTGGTCGGCAACCGTCTGCATCGGGCGCTGCTCATGACCGTGGGCGATGAATTCCCATCCGTCGGCCTTCGCGGCCGCGACAATCTGCGGATAGACCTCGCACAGTTGCCCGTTGATCGCCGCCGTTGGCGTGACACGGAGCGAACGGAAGAGCTCGAAGAAACGCCAGACGCCGACTCGCATCCCGTACTCGTGCCAGGCCCAGTTCGGCACGTCCGGAAGCTGGGGCAGGCCCATCGGCGGCGTCAGCGCGGTCCGCGGCATTGGCCGCGCGATGTCCCAGACTTCGAGGTTGACCACCGTCCACACCGCGACCCGTGCCCCGCCAGGAAGCGTGAGCGCCGGCCGTTCGGTGATCGGCGAATAGGGCAGCCGCTCGTGCGGCCGCATCGGGTCCGTCATGATCTCGACAAGAATAGACTCAACCGAGCAAGTCTCGACTACCCAAGGCTGACGAGGTGGGTCGCCACCGATCGGCCGCGTCGTTTCTCCCCACCCCCTCATAGGACGGCATCTATACTGCGAAGGGGTTCTGCCATGACGGTTCCTGTCGCTCGCAGCCTCGCCGTCGTCATCGTCCTCGTCAGCGCCGGTGCCGCGCTCACGGCTGTGGCCCTTGCAGCTCAGTCCCCTGAGGTATCCGCGCCGGTCGTGTACGTGGCCGAGGTGGACAGCATCATCCACCCGGTCTCCGCCGAGTACATGATCGCGACGCTCGCGGAAGCCGACCGGGCCAACGCCACGCTCGTGGTGTTCACGCTTCGAACGCCTGGGGGTCTCGTGGACTCCACGCGCGACATTGTCTCGGGCGTGATCGCGGCGGCGACGCCGGTCGCGATGTTCGTCACGCCGTCAGGTTCACGCGCCGCATCCGCGGGCTTCCTCCTCATGATGGCCGCGGACGTCGCCGCGATGGCTCCAGGCACCCACATCGGCGCCGCGCATCCGGTGGCAGGCGGCGGCGAACAAATGACCGAGACGATGGCGAAAAAGGCGGAGGAGGACGTGTCAGCCTACGCGCGCACGCTCGCCTCCGCGCGTCGTCGAAATGTGGAGCTCGCGACCGAAGCCGGTGCGAAACAGCCGTGCCTTCACCGAGACTGAGGCGGCGAACGCGTCACCCCCGCTGATCGATCTGATTGCGTCGGATGTGCCGGAGTCTCCTGACGGCGCTCGACGGCCGGACGATTCGTCGATTCAACGGCCAGACCGTCGTGCTGAGAACGGCCGGCGCCCGCATCGTACCCGTGGCGATGACCCTGCGCCAGCGGGTGCTGAGCGCGATCGCCCATCCCAACATCGCCTATCTCCTCCTCAGTCTTGGGATGCTCGGACTGACGATCGAGTTGTGGTCTCCCGGGGCCATCCTCCCAGGGGTCGTCGGAGGCGTGTCGCTGCTGCTGGCCTTCTTTGCGCTGCAGCTGCTGCCGGTGAACTTCGCAGGGCTGCTACTCATCCTGCTGGGCCTGTTGCTCCTCGCGCTGGAAATCAAGGTCACGAGTTATCGGCCTGCTGACCGCCGGTGGACTGGTCAGCTTGCTGTTCGGCTCGATGATTCTCATGGACTCCGGCGCGCCGGAGCTACAGGTGAGCTTCAGCGTGGTGTTTCCCGTCGTGTTCGGATTCGGCAGCATCGGCATCTTGCTGGTGAGGCTCGGACTCGCCGTCGCAGCGGCGCGCGGCGGTCACCGGCATCGCCGGGTTGGTCGGACAGACCGCTCAGCGCGCTGACGGCCATCGAGCCCGACCTGCCCGGTCGAGTGCTCATACACGGCGAGAACTGGCAGGCGACCGCGGGGGAGGCGATCCCGGAAGGCGCGCGAGTCCATGTCACGAACATCGAAGGGTTAACGTTGGTCGTCCGCAAGGACTGAGGTCTTGATATGGAAAGTATGTCCCCGGCCCTCATCATCGCGTTCATTCGTCGTCATCTATCTCATCAGTTCCATCAAGATCCTGGCCGAGTACGAGCGCGCCGTCATCTTCCGCCTTGGCAAGCTGCTCCCGCAGCCGAAGGGACCTGGCGTGGCACTGGTCTTCGCCCCAATTGACCGCATGGTCAAGGTGAGTCTGCGCACGGTCGTCCTCGACGTGCCGCCTCAGGACGTAATCACGAAGGACAACGTCTCGGTCAAGGTGAACGCGGTCCTGTACTACCGAGTCATCGATCCGCGGCGCGCCATCGTGGAGGTCGAGAACTTCCACTACGCCACATCGCAGCTCGCACAGACGACGCTCAGAAGCGTGCTGGGACAGGTGGAACTGGACGACCTGCTGTCCGAGCGAGAGCGGCTGAATCGCGAATTGCAGGAAATTCTCGATCAGCGCACCGATCCATGGGGAATCAAGGTGTCGGCGGTCGAAGTCAAACACGTGGATTTGCCGGAGAACATGCAGCGCGCGATGGCGCGGCAAGCCGAAGCCGAGCGGGAGAAACGCGCGAAGATCATTCACGCGGCGGGCGAACTGGAGGCGTCGGAAAAGTTGTCGCAGGCCGCCAACGTGATCGCCACAGAGCCGGTGGCGATCACCCTGCGATACCTTCAGACCCTGACGGAGATCGCCGCGGAAAAGAACTCGACCATCATCTTTCCGCTTCCGATAGAGCTGCTGAAACTGATCAAGGCACCCGAGCGCGGGTGAGCTGCCCTCGACGGTTATCCCGAGCCGATGAATTTCGTGCGCGCTAGATTTAGAAGGGGAAGCGTCACACGGCGGAGCGCATTCCCGGGCTGGCGACAGCATCGCGCCCGGAAATGCGCTCGAGATGTCGATGCGCTCGACCTATTGGGGGGCCTGCCGAGACTCGTACTCCTTCTTCGCCTCCGGGGTCATCTTCTCGTAGTGGAACGCATCCTCGTTCGCTGTGCAGAGATACTCCGACCACACATCCTTCGGATCCTGCGCCAGGGTCCACGTGTGCGGCACCGACACGAACGGCTTCTCGAGCACCACCGGATCGATGACCGTGACCTGGTAGGTGAGATAGTTCTGAGAGTTACGCGTGAAGCGCTCGATCACGCGCTCCTCGGGGACTGTGCGTCCAGGCGTTCGCGTCTCCCCGCTGTCCCCACCGAGATGTTCCGCATCCGTACATCGATGGCGATCGTATCAACGACCAGCGTATCGCCTTCCCAATGGCCGACGGACTCGCCGTTGAATGTCACGTCCGGATTCGGCGAATGGGGACGCCCATCAGTGGGAATCCAGCGAATGGTTTGCGGGAACTCAGTCAGAATCCAGACGACGCCCGGTTTCTGAATCAACTCCATCGGGCCATGCTCGGTGGCCTGCGTCGTAATCGACGTGGGTGTGCCACCGGGAGCGCATATGCCGTAGGGCGTCGGATATTGGTACTTCTTTCGCGTTTCGGGCTTGAAGGCCGGGGGTTCCTGAGGCGTCACCTTGGGGTCGAACTGGTCCATGATGTCGTCCCCAAGCCGGTACCCGCCCTGGAGCATTCGCCCCGCCCGGTTCGGATAATACCGTCCGGTGAGGTCCGGGCGCCCGTCAGCTGCGCGCGGAGCGGGGCCGCCATTCGGCAACACCTTCACATCGCCGAAGTTGCCGGCGATGCGCGACCAATCCTTGGCCTGCTCATCCTGAGCATTCTGGGCATTCTGGGCGAATACGGGCATCAACAGCGCGCCCACGCCCGCAAGGACGAGTCCCGCGCGCACCCAAGACCCGCCGTACCCCAGCCGCCGCTTCATTCCTTGCATCTCCGACCCTCCATCCATTACATGAGTGCCGATACCGGTCACGTCGGCGCAAGAATCATGTTATTTCCAGAAACTGAGTTGCTCGGGGGTGAGGTCCCGCTCGACAACCTGTCCGACGATACGAATGACACCGTCCGCGAGCTTGATAAACTCCGCCGCGCCTCTGTTCGCACCGTCAGACACGAAGGCACCCTCGCGGGCCGCGCAAGCCCTCGCGTGCATCGGCTTGCCGATGTTGCTCTCGAAGTCCGTCCTCGTGCGTGCCGTTTCGCCTGAGCGCGTTCGGCGTGATCATTTCCAAGCGCCACGGGACCACTTTACCGCTGGCATCTTTCACGTCCAGTCGCACCCACGCGTGTGGGTTTTCCCACTCGATACCCGTGAGGGGTCCTGTCAGGTCCATACACTTGTTCGGGTCGAACTCCACCGTGAATGAATGATGCGCAAGCGTAGAATTCGTCGCGCCGAACAGAAGCAACACCGCTGTAACAAGGCCGGCGAACTTAAGTCTCATTAGAAGTGTCTCCCCCGGAAGGCGGTCCGGAAATACGCTGGATATTGCGCTGCCTAAGCTACTGCCGGCCGCGTTATCTGTCAATCGAATCCCCCGGCCGAGGGCCGCGGTTTGACGGCTTGCCCGCATCCGCTGTGCGCCGGAAGATCAGCGCTCCGGCGCCATACGTCTGGTGAGCGGCGCGATGTCGACGGGCGGCTCGCGATCCGTGTTAGATTCCCGCTGTTTGGGGAAGCAGGAAATCGCGCGAAACCCGCAATACCGTATCATGTCGCCGCGCGCGTCGAGGCTGGAGCGCCGACGCGCCTGACGGGAGATCACTATGAAACTCATGAGGCAACTGAAGATCGCGAGTGCAGCGGCGCTTCTGCTCGGCACCGCGAGCCTGTGGGCGCAGACGCAGGCGCGGCCGGTCACCGGAGGCCCGGTGGATCCTCTACTCCTCGAAGATCTGGCCCTGTCCTATCGCATCCTCACGGACAAGGGGATCATGGACGGGCTCGGCCACGCCAGCATTCGGCATCCTGGGAATCCCAACCGGTATCTTGTGTCCCGCAATGAAGCGACGGGGCTCGTGACCCCGGGCCACATCATGGAGCTCGACCTCGACTCGCGCCCTGTCGACGCGAACGCACGGAGCTACCAAGAGGTCCACATTCACGCGGAAATCTACAAGGCGCGCCCCGATGTCATGGCCGTGATCCATCATCACGCGCCGGGCACCGTGTCGTTCGGTCTGGGCAAGATCCCGATGCAGCCGATGAACCAGAGTTCCCGCTGGATGCTGGACGGGGTACCTTTCTTCGACTACCGCGATACCAACCGCATCGCGGGCGATAAGGGCTGGGAGGAGACCAACCTGATCCACACTGCCGCCCGCGGCGCGATGGTCGCCAAGACGCTTGGCTCGAGCCCCGCGCTGCTGCTGGTAAACCATGGCGCGGTCGTGGTCGGATCGACGATCACGGAGGCGGTGGGCCGCAGCATCTACATGGAGATCAACGCGGAAGTGCAAACGAACGCGATCCTGCGAGGCGGCCAGGTCACCTATTACGAGGCGGCCGGTGAGCTCAGGGCCACCGGCTCGCGCAGCGACTTCGGGCGTCAGTGGGACCTGTGGAAACATGATGCGTGCGCCAAAGCCGGGTTCTGCAATCCCGAACTGGCAAACCGGGAACCCGCGGCCGGCCGCGGTGGACGCGGCGGGCGTGGTGGTCGTACCGGCGGCGCTGGACGCGAAGGGGGCGACTGAATCCGGCTCTACTTTTTCAGTCCACCGAGATACGCGATCAGCGTCTGGTGTTCGGCGGGGGTCACGGAAGCCCCCAGGATCGCCATGCGATCGATGATCGCATCCCAGCTCTCGTCAGAAGCCGGCTTTGTCGTCGCCTTCGCGAGATCGTGACAGAGCTGGCACCGCCGCGCCAGGATGGCGGTCGCCTCCGCGTCCCGCGGTTCCTGCCCCGCCGCCGCAGGCACCGCTGACGTCGCCGGTCGCCGGCCCTGACCGGCAGTCGCCACCAGGTACGCGGTCATCGGCTCGATCTCGTCCGGGAACACCTGCGCGCCGCGGCCGATCATGCGGTAGACCGTCTCCCGCCATTCGTCCGCAGACTTCTTCCGAACCTCCAGCATCCGCATGATGCCGCCGCCGTGGCATCCCTGGCACACCTGGGTCAGCGCAACCCTGCCCTTCTCGACGTCAGCTGCCGTCGAGACCTGTGCGGCACCCGCCACACGCGGAGACATCGCCGTGCCTTCGACACCTGCAGCCATCCACACGACGACCATCCACAGTGCAAGGCATATGGGCGCGAGGCGTCGGACGCCGCGACGTGCGTTCATGCGGGTTCTCCTGTTCGCGTGTTGGCGTTACACGGCCCTCGCCTTGCGCTGGATCTCGGCGATCGAGTGCCGCTGGTACCACGTGGCATCGGTGAGAGACGGCCCGTCTTCTTCGACCTCGACGTCGAGGAGCACAGCCTTGCCGTCGCGCATGCTGCGCAGCGCCCGCTCGAGCGCCGGCGCCAGCTCGCCGGCGGTTCTCACCTTCTCGCCTCTCAGGTTGTAGGCTTCGGCGATCTTCGCGAAATCCACGTTGGGGTCGCCGAGATAGCCGTTGTAATCGCGGCCTGCCTCGAACAGCCGTCCGCCGCCGTTCATGTTGCGCGCCCGCGTTTCGTTATAGAGGTGGTTGTTCATCACCACGAGCAGCATGGGCGCCTCGTATCGTGAGATGCTCCAAAGCGCCTCGGACTGGCCGAAGAGGAAGCCGCCATCACCCTGCAACGCAACGACCTGCCGCTCAGGCAGCGCCAGGTTGACGCCGAACGACGCCGCAACACCCCAGCCGAGCGCCGACCCTATCGTGCGGCCGAACTTCAGCTTGTTGTCGCCGCCGAACTTTAGCTGTCGAAGCAGCTTGTAGCACTGCGTCCCCAGCTCCGGGACGATCACCGCATTCTTGTCGAGCACCCGCTCCAGTTCGAAGCCGACGCGCTCCCAGCTGAGCGGGCTGCGGTTGAAGAAGGCGTCCCGCGCGATCTCCATGGACTTGTTCAACTGCGCGGTGACCGCCGAGACCTCCGCCTTCCGGCTCGCACGAATCCGCGCGATCCGATCCCTGGTGAGAAGACCGTCGATCGCGTCGGACAGGTCGCGTATGGCCAGCCGGACATCGGAGGCGATCGCCATGTCCACCGGGTACACGCGTCCGAGGAGGTCGGGATCGTGACTGACGTGCACCGTCGGCGTGCCCGGTTGCGGGCGGCGGCGCTTGAAGCTCTCGCCGAACCCGATCACCAGGTCCGTCTGCCGGGGATACCGCAACGCGCGAAGCTGCCCCATATACAGCGGGTGATCCGTCGGGAAATTCGCGTAGAGATCGTCTTCGGTGTCCGTGACTGGCACCGACAGCTTTTCCGCGAGGGCGAGCAGATCGGCATTCGCGCCGTCCTCGGTTACCTCGGGTCCGACGACGAACATGGGATGCTGCGCGTCGACCAGCCAGCGCGCGGCCTGCTGGATGGCATCCGGCGCAGCGCGGAACTTGTGCCGCGCGCTCGCCATGTCGATCTTGTCGATGCGGGTGCGCACGCGCTCGCCCGGCTGCGCATTTCCCCAGGCCAGCGTGACCGGTCCGCTGGGCGGCCCGCACGCAAACCGGATCGCCCGGCGGATAATGTCGGGCATCTCGTCGGTCAGCAGGCTGGCCGTCCACATCGTGAAGGGTTCGGTCGGCCTGAGCTGATCGTCCCAACTCTCGAACTCGTCCTTCCCTTGTGCGGCCAGCTCTCCACCCGAGTACGTGACGAGCATCGGAACGCGGTCCTTCCAGGCGCAGTAGAGGCTGCTCATCGAATTGCCGACGCCTGCGCCACTGCCGAAGAAGAACCCGAGGCTCCGACTCGCCATCGCGTACCCCTGGGCCGCGGACACGGCGTGGCCCTCGTGCGTGACGTTGATCACCTGGACGTCGCCCGCGCGGTCGATCGCTTCCCAGAACGGGCCGAACCCGCTCGTGTTCGTATGGAAAATCATTCGAACGCCGGCAGCGCGGAGTTGCGCGAGCACGGCACCGGCGGCTGTCCCGTCATACATCTCGAACGACTCGCCGTTCGGCAACGCGCTGGACACGGCGGCCTGCGGCGCGCCAGCCGTCGCCGGTGTCGACCCGGCGCTCTCCTGGGCGAGCGAGGAGACCGAGGTTCCCGCGCCGAGCGCGATGCCAGTCGCGGCGGTAGCGGTGAGAAAGTCCCTCCGCGAGACGGGCCCGGCAGCTGTCGACGGCGGCTGGACCGCGTGCGGCTCAGAGTCCGTCGGAGGAACGTGCGGTACGGGTTTCTGGCTGCTGTTCATATAGCGTCCTGACTTTGGTCGAAATGAACATTAGAGCGATTTGCGTTTCGCCGTAGAGCGCACGCTTCAGCGTGCGCGTGTCCGCGGAGGCTAACCCTGCTACCAGAAGCCTCCGCTCTACGCCCAATCGAAAAGCGGTCTAGTTGCGCTCACGGCATCGCGGACAACTGCTCGAGCAACTTGCCCCGGGGGCTGGCGGCGGGAACGAAACGCTGAATCCGCTCGCCGGCAAAGACCTCACCGGTGTAGACGTAGTTGCGGGAATCGACTTCCACCATGTGGAGGCCGTAAAACAGGCCGCCCTGATCGCCCATCGTGCCGAAGTTTCCCAGGACCTTGCCGTCGGTCCGGTTGAGGAACCAGACGTGGCTGTTCGCCATGTCGGAAATGATCAGGTACCGCTGCTCCTTGTCGGCCGAGAACGCCACGCCGCCGGCGGCGCCGCGGTCTGAAGGCGTCATCGGCGAGATCATGAATTCGCGAACCAGCTTGCCGTCTTTCGTGGTGACGTCGATGCGGTTCGCGCGCCGATCGGCCGCGTAGACGAGCCCGTCATTCGAGACCGCCAGCGTGAGATGGCCGACGTAGTCTTTCGGCGGCGGTCCGCCCGGGATGTAGACGTGGTCCGCATCGTTGGTGCTGATGTCCGCCAGCCTCTTGCCATGGGCGCCCCAGCCGCGCTTGAACGCGAACGTGTCGAGGTCGAACACCATGATGCGCCCGCCCAGGTAGCTGTCGGCGACGTAGAGCTCACGGCCCACTTCGTCGACGCGCACTTCCTCGATGCCGCCCACGATCATCGGCGTCGTCGGTGGGTACTTCGCGCGGAAGGCGGCGGTCGCCGCCGCCTCATCTCCCGGCGCTGCGTTGCCGCGTCCGCCGCGTCCGCCGCGTCCGGTCGCGCCGGGAGGAGGCGGGAGAAACCCCGCGATCGGACCCTGGCCGCCCTGGCCCGGCACCACCTGCGGAAGGGCCGCCGGCCGATTCGGACCGCCGCCCTCCCTCTCGGGAGCGCGCGGGACCTCCGCGACCATCGCGCCGGTCCTCACGTCGTACTTCCGGACGGTGTCCTGCCCAAGGTACGCGAAGCCCTTGCTGTCGGTATCCATCCCGTGCCCCTGCGGGGCGACGAACGAGCCGATGACATTGCCTCGCGGGTCGAAGTGGATCATCGAGGGGGGCCGCACACAGCACTCGGCAAGCGGCGGCGTCGTCTCGGCGCCAAGCTCGAGGGCCGTCAGATCGTTCGGGCGGTTGTAGACCCAGAGGCTGTCGTCCGCCATGATGGAAATGCCCATGACGCCACCGATCTTCCATTTGTTGGGCAGCGGCCTTGGAAAGTCGGGATCGAACTTGTAGCGCGGCGCGGCGTCGTTCTGCGCCGAGGTTCCCGTATGCAGGAACAGGAGGCAGATCCCGGCCGCGATGGCGACGGCGCAGGTTCGTGCTCGATTGAGGTTTCTCACACGTGCTCTCCTCGCGGCTGCGGAAGCGTCGTGGGCGCAGCTTAGAACTCCAGGGGGGGCCTGTCAATGCCATCGCACATGCCGCCGCACCCAGTGCTGAGCGCGCGCGATACGCGTGCGGTCCCCTGACAGTTCGGTTACACTTTGGGGCGCTTATGGGTTTCACGCGGCTCGTAGTTCTCGCGGCCGCAACGGCGGCCGTCGCGTCTTCGATGGCGCCATCCGTGGCGGCGCAGACGCCAGCAGCGCCCGCCTACACGCCCGCGCGAACCCCTGACGGTCATCCCGACCTGCAGGGCGTGTGGCGCGCCTGGAACCTGGCGAAGTTCGATCTCGAAGATCACGGCGCCAAGCCCGGTGTTCCCGCGGGACGCGGATTTGTGGTGGACCCCGCTGACGGCAAGATCCCTTACCGGCCCGAGGCACTGGAACGTCGCCAGAAGAACTACGAGGGCACCAAGACAGCGGATCCGATCGCGAATACGGATCCCTTGGCGAAGTGCTACCTGCCCGGCGTTCCCCGGCTCACCTATCTCGGCTGGCCATTTCAGATCATCCAGGACAAGCAGGATGTGAATTTCACGTACGAGTGGAGTCACAAGAAGCGGATCGTCCCGATCGGCGACACGAGCCCCCTGCCGGATCCGGACGGCGGCCTGAACTCGCGGTGGAACGGCATGGCCCGCGGACGATACGAGGGCAACTCGCTGGTCGTCGCGCTGGGCAATTTCAACGGCTATGCCTGGTTTGACATGGCTGGCAACTACCATAGCGACGCGCTGAAGGTCGTCGAGCGCTACACCCTGGTCGGCCCGGACACCTTGCAGTACGAGGCGACGATGGAAGATCCGAAGGTGTTCACTCGCCCGTGGACGATTCGCATGGTGCTCCAGCGCCAGAAAGACGTTGGCCTGCTCGATTACGAGTGCACCGCGATGCTGGATGACCTCGGCATTCATCACACGTGGCCGAGAGACTTCGATGTTCAGTAAGACAGTGAGGGCGAGGAGCGTCATGCATACTCGAGGGTCCGTCGTGCTGTCGATCGCGGTGTTCCTGGTCGGGCTCGCGGTCACGTCTGTTCCCGCCTCAGCCCAGGGACGCGGGGGTGGGGGGACGCGGGGGTGGGGCGGCCCGGGTCGCGCCGGCGCTCCCGCCGGCAGGGCCGATGCCCCGGATGCCGGATGGCAAGCCGGACCTCAGAGGCGTCTTCAGCGGGATGGGCTCGGGACTCACCCACACCGTGATTCTCGAGGACCACACGTCGGGGTTCGGCATTCGCGGAGGCAAGAGCCTGATCATCGACCCGAAGGACGGCGTCATTCCGTACCAGCCCTGGGCGCTCGAGGAGCGTAACCTTCGCCGGGAGGACGTGAATGCCTACGAGGATCCCGTCGGCCACTGCGAGTTCTACGACATCGGGCGGCTGCACTCGTTCGCGCAGCGGTTCTTCTACACCGGAGGCAACATTGCCATCGCCGGGCAGGAGCAGATCGTCCGCATCGTCGACATGAACCGGCGCCAGCACTTACCCGCGAGCATCCGCCTCTGGCTGGGAGACCCGATTGGCTGGTGGGAAGGCGATACGCTGGTCGTGGACAGCACCAATTTCAACGGCAAGACGCGGATGGCGCTCGGCGGCGACTTCTACAGCGTGAACGCCCACGTGGTCGAACGCTTCACGATGACCGACTCAAACACCATCAGGTGGACGATGACGATCACGGATCCTACGGTGTTCACCCGGCCGTGGACGTTCACGACCGCAGCGCCGATGACCCGGCAGGTGGAAGGCAGCAACGACTGGAACCGCGCCCTCCGTCTCCTCGATCCGGCGTGGGAGCACGACTGCCATGAAGGCAATGTGGTGCTGCGTCACATGAGGAACCTCTACGAGCAGACCTACGGGAACAAGCCTCGTCCACAGGTCACCCCGGGGTCAGTTCCCGCCCCCGCACGCTGACAAGACGCAGTCGCCGCCGTGCGGGCGGCGGCTACGCCTTGTCGTATACGGCCGTTTCGGTCTCGGAGTCACCTTCCTGCGTGACCGTTTTCCTGACGGTGAGCAGGTTGCCGGTGACGGTCCAGACCTCCCGGAATTCGGTCACGACGTCTCCGGCAGGCGAAGAAAACGATCGCCGCGACGTAATTACGAGCGTCGCGCCGTCGAACTTGGCCTCGGCGGTCTCGGAGATCCCCGCCGGCGCCGCCACGTTGACCCGGCTGCCATCGAGCTTGTAGGCAGCCTTGAACGGAGCCTGGCGAACGCTCGTGCGCTCGACCGACAACTCGGTCGGCGACTGCGTGATGATCATCTCGCTCGGAAAGGCCACGGCTGCCCCGTTGCCCGCGATGCGATCACCGCTCTTGTCGAAGTTGAGCTTCCACGTCCCGGAAAGGCTCGGCATCGATTGCGCGGATGCCGGCGTGACCGCGAACGCAAGCCATGCTGCCGCGAAGAAAACGGTCGCCCGGACCGGCTTTCTGTTCATGGGGGCCTCCTGCGTGGCAGTCTACACCGGACAGCGATTGACACTCCCGGACCGCACCGCGCCCTTTCTCCGGCCATGCGACACGGTTCGGGCAGGCCACCAGAAAACATTGACATCGGTCCCGATCTGGAGCTAACTATGCCGCGGAATAGCACGTCGTTACCTTTACCCTGCCGCCGTGACAAACGCGGCCTCCCGTGTGTGTCGCAACGACAGGCATCTGAAGCGGGAAACGCCTTGAATTCCTGAACATGCACTGCGCTCGGCGGCCCCGATGCGTGGGCGGGCGCACGTGGAGCAGGGACGGACGGTCGGCAACAGGATAACCGGAGGGTGAGCCGTGGTCAGATTTCGAAAGATTGCAGCGGTGTTCGGATTCGCGGTGTTGTTGCCGGTGATCGCGTCCGCGCAGGCTGTGGTCAGCGGCGTGGTGCGGGACGCGTCTGGCGCCGTGCTTCCGGGAGTGACGGTCGAAGCGGCCAGCCCGGCGCTGATTGAGAAGGTTCGGACGACCGTGACGGACGGCACCGGACAGTACGCCATCGAAAATCTGCGGCCGGGTGTCTACACGGTCACGTTTACCCTGCCCGGTTTCGCCACCGTGCAGCGCGAAGGCGTCGAACTGTCGGGCACCTTCACCGCTCGCATCAACGCCGACCTCCGCGTCGGTACGATCGAAGAAACAATCACGGTCACTGGCGAGACGCCGGTGGTCGACGTGTCCAGCACCCTCCAGCAGCGGGTGATGGATCGCGAAATCCTGGATGCGCTGCCCAACTCAGGCCTCAGGACCGGGCTCGGTGTGCTGATTCCCGCCGTGGACTTCCGGCGCCAGGACGTCGGCGGCGCTGGGGTCAGGGCCGTCACCGGCAACATGGTGGCCCACGGCGCCAGGTCGGAAGATGCCGGGACCACCCTGAACGGGATGACGATCGCCACGTTCGGGACCGGGGCGGCGACTGCGACAATCTTCCTGAACCCGATGGGCCTGGAGGAGATGACGATCACCACAGGTTCCAACGACGCCGAGTTGCACGCCGGCGGCGTGCGCACCAACTACACGCTCCGCGAAGGCGGCAACACCTTCAGAGGGGTCGTGTTCGGGGCCTACGCGCCGGGCGAGTGGCAGTCGGACAATTTGACCGATGAGCTGAAGGCCCGTGGCCTCAGCGAGCCGAACAACATCAAGGCGAACTGGGACATCAATCCGGCATTCGGCGGCCCCATCGTGCGCGACCGCGTCTGGTTTTTCGCCGCGGCGCGATACAACGTCGCGTCCGACTACGTGGCCGGACTGTATTGGAACCAGAACGTCAACAACCCCAACGCGTGGACCTACGAGCCCGATACCACCCGCCGCGTGTGGAATGAACAGAAGCAGCCGGACACGCAGCTTCGCGTCAGCTGGCAGGCGACACCTCGCAACAAGGTGGGGGGCACGTACTACAACACGAGCTACTGCTTTTGCCCGACCGACGCGTCGTCCACTCTCTCATGGGAAGCCGGTCAGCGAGCAGAATACCCGTACCAGCGATTGATCGCGGGCGACTGGACGGCGCCTCTCAGCAGCCGCCTCCTGCTCGACGTGAGCGGTCAGGTGTACAAGTCGGAGAGCAATCGCATTCCGTGGGACGGTCTTGCGGACGGCATGATCCCCGTGCAGGAGCAGAACACGGGCATGCGGTACCGCGCGGCCGAGATATACCGCACTCAGGATCAGAGCGTGTACACCCTTCGGGGCACTTTCTCGTACGTGACCGGGGCTCACGCGCTCAGGATAGGAGTGTCAAATCGGAGCGGCAATCTCGGACAGTTGGAGTACGACATGGTGCCCGTCAGCTACCGTCTCAGAGCTGGCTCGCCCAATCGGATCACGCAACGGGCCCTCGGGGAATGGCGGGCGAACGTCGATGCCGATCTCGGGGCCTTCGTTCAGGACCGGTGGACACGGAACAAGCTCACGCTCAATTACGGGCTCCGATACGACTATTTCAGCAGCAGCTACCCTGAGCAGCAGATCGGTCCGACCACTCTCGCGCCGAACCGGAACATCACGTTCCCGGCGCAACCTGGGCTTGGAGCGCTTCACGATTTTTCGCCGAGGTTCGGAGCCGTCTACGATCTCCGCGGCAATGGCAAGACCGCACTGAAGGCAAGCATCAATCGGTACGTGCTCGCGATGGGTCCGGATGTCAGCTTCATCCAGTTGGCCAACCCGTCTCGAAACCTGGTCACGAGCGCGACCCGTACATGGAATGACGCCAACCGCAACTACGTCCCCGAGTGCGACCTGGTCAACGTCCGGGCCAACGGGGAGTGCAGCGCGCTCTCAAACGAGAATTTCGGCACGGTGGTCACCAACCTCACCTACGACACGGACACGTTGACCGGGTGGGGAAAGCGGAATTTCAACTGGGAGGTTTCGGCGGGCGTGCAACACGAACTGGCGCCGGGCATCTCGGCCGACGTCATGTACTTCCGGCGCTGGTACGGCAACTTCGTCCTGGTCGACGATCTCGCGATCGGGCCGGCCGACTTCGATCCGTTCACCATCACCGCGCCGATCGATCCACGGCTGCCGGACGGCGGCGGATACCCGGTCCAGGGGTACGACATCAAGCCGGCCAAGTTCGGCGTCGCGGCGCAGCCGTTCGTGACGCTCTCACGCAACTACGGCAAGCAGGAGGACTACTGGAACGGCTTTGACGCCACCGTGAACGCGCGACCGCGACCGGGCCTGTTCTTCCAGGGAGGCGTCAGTACGGGAAAACGGGTCGAGGACAATTGCGATGTCATCGTGAAGGTTGACAACCCCAATCCTTGGTACTGCCATCGTGTGGAGCCGTGGCTCACGTTCGTCAAGGGATACGGCTCGTACACGATTCCGCGCATCGAGGTGCAGGTCAGCGGCACCTACCAGACCAAGCCAGGACCTCTGGTCCTCGCGCTCTACACCGCCACCAACGCCGAAGTCGCGCCGAGTCTCGGCCGCAATCTGTCAGGCGGCGCGCCATCCGTGGACGTCCATCTGTTGGCGCCCGGACCTTACACCACCACGAATGGCGGTTCCGGACCAATGCACGGCGAACGGCTCCACCAGGTCGACTTCCGGATCTCGAAGCTCCTGCAGTTCGGCGGCACCCGTTCGCGGTTGAACATCGATATCTACAACGCCCTCAACTCGAGCGCCGTGCTGTTGCAGAACGACACCTAGGGCGCCTGGCAGACTCCCACCGAGATCCTGGTCGCCCGGTTCTTCAAGTTCAGCGTGCAGTTCGATTTTTAGCGATCGATCGGACGAACCACGAAGGGCACGAAGAACACGAGGGTACGGAAGAAACGTTCCTTCGTGTCTTCGTGGTTTCCTTGTTTTTGCGGTCTATTGAGGTGCCGCGCCGCGGCCGCGAACTCCATCCCCGCCGATCTTCGTACCATCAGCAAGCACGACAGACGCGATACGACCGTATGGACCGCCATTCGCGACCGGGTTTACGGTGACACTCACTTGGTCGCCTGGCTTGAAGGAATTCTTGCGATAGCCCTCGCTATAGATGCTGTTCGGAGCCTGAGTTTCCATCACCCATTCGACGACCTGGCCGTCCGCGCCTTTGACCTCGAGCCTCAATAGACAATGGGGATTGGACCACAGCCAGGACTTGACCACGCCTGTCTGCGTAACGGTTTTGTCAGCCAAAACGGTGGCGCCCGTGTGATGTGCGCTCGACGGAACGGTCGCAGCCACGAGTCCAACAGCCACACCAAAGACGATCAACAGCCTATGTCTCATCTGCGTCTCTTTGTTCTGTGTGTTCTACAACGCCAACCCGCATCGTGATCGCTCCTCCCGCGGGCTACTTGCCGCTGGCGGAATCGCCATACGCCTTGTTGTAGGCATCGATTTCGTAGGGCGAGCAGTACCGCGTCAGGACGTCGGTTCGAGGATCCTGCAGCGTCATGGGAATCTTCATGGTCTGCCACGGCCGCGTGTAGACTTTCGGGTCGTCAATCGTCTCTGACCACTCCAGGGTGTCCGAGTCCAAACGGCGGAAGGTCTCAGTGACGCGTGCCTGGTCGCTGATGGGCCGGCCAGTATTGTCGAGCCACACGCGGTCTTCCGGCATTGTGCCGACCGTCTGGACCTCCAGCGTGTAATCGTCCACCCATCGACCGACGGAGTATCCGAACCACCGCGGTTCTCGATACTGGCCGTCTATTTCCACCCCGCCGTCCACCAGCTTCGGGCATCGACCGTCCGTCAGTCCAGATGACGCGCCACCGGTTGTCGTAGTGGTACAGAATCGAGACCTTGTACTCGTCCTGGAAGATCTGAACGCCGAGATCGTAGTGGTTGTAACGGGGGAACCCCAGTGGTTCGCAGGCCACCCTCGGGTCGTTCGTTCGCGCCGGCGGAACGGCGTCGGCACCTTCCATGGCCTTGTTCGCCTGGTAGAGTGCCCGCCCATGGGGCGTGTACGGCAGTTCATTCGCCGGATTCCCGTCGTTGGGCCTCAACTGCACGCCTTTCGCCTGGTTTCCCAACCTCGAGCCCCACATCCCCGCCAAGGCGCGCCGCGGAGCCGGCTTCTTGTCTTTCTCCGCGACTGGCTGTCGATTGGGTATCGGATCAGGCCAGGTCTGCGGTCGAGCTGTTCTGAGCGAATGCGTTCAGGGAAAAGACGACACGCAGCGCTCGACAGGCCGACGAGCAACACCCGAAAGCGATCCACCATCATGGAACTCCCCTGTTGTGACGCTACCGGCTGGTGTTCGTGCCGCCCGCTCGCGGAACGGGCTTACCGCGGACTTCAATCCAATCGAGACGGGAACCTCCGCCAGATCCGTGACCGGATCCCCTCATCAGGTCGGTAAAGCCGATCTCCTCGACATTTCTCAGGTCCGGCCAATCCACCCAGTAGCCGTCCCGCGACTCAACGACATTTTCGATGTCGAGGTTCCGCCAGCGCACATCAATGAGCTGGATTTCTGTGTCCACCCAGCTCGTGGCGGGGCCGGCGGTAAACTTGTCGCCCACGAGCCATTGTCCGCTGGCGAGCTTCAGAATGGGACGGAGGTAGTGGAATCCGCTGATTCTGGTGCGCCACTTGATGGTCGCCAATCCGCTCAAATCGACATTGTTGTTCTTGTCCCTGAGCGTAATCGCACAGTTCGATTCGCACAGCAGCGTCATGACATACAGGAGGTGGTTATTGAAGGTCTGGTCGACCATCCGGGTGCCGGCCTTGTGGCCGTACAAGCGCACTTCCAGATTTGGGTTCGCGACGTCCCCTTGAACGATCGGATGCTCCGGCTCGCGCTCGTTGTTCACATTGGGAGCATTCGGATCCAGCTTCCAGTCTTCTCGGAAAAACAACGGAGGATTACTGTTCTCGAGCGACCTCTGCGGCTCCTGCCGCGGAGGCGGGGGCGTCGCTGGTCCACCCTGGCCCTGGCCTGCGACCCGGTCAGACCCGGCGAGAATCAGCAGTCCCAGCCCAAATACAGCTGGCAAACATCGCGGCATAAACACCTTCTCTTTCCGTACAGGCAATAGGAACCGCAAGAATTCCTGGGAGCCGCGTCAGTACGGCTCAGTTCGCGCCCGGCGCGGCTTCGTCGCTCGTGAATTCCTTCTTGGCCTCGACCAGCGTGAAACTGCTGGCGTTGAGCGCCGGCGTGCCGTCCTTCGCCAGAAAGCCCTTGACGATCACCTCGGCGCCGATGAAGTCCTCGCGACGCAGGCCCGCGCGGAGCAGGTTGCTCGCGCCCGCACTCTCGACTTCCCACGTCACCATCTGGCCGGTGGTCGGGTTCTTCACGTCGATGTAGATATGGGCGTGCGGATTCTGCCAGCCGAGCTTGCTCACGACGCCCCTGAGCGTGACGGGCTTGTTGCCATCATAAACAGCCGAAAACGAGTGATGGGCCTGAGCCGGCCCAGCTGCTGAAAGCAGCGCTGCCATTGTTCCAACGGCGAACATGAGCCTTATGCGCATCGTGCCTCCTCTTTCCTCGTGACGACCTGGGAATGATGGCGCCTAAACGGCGCCGATGCTAGCACAATTATCCTGGATTATCCCGGACCGGGCTGTGGGTGCCCGCCTACTCAGATCTCACGTGTTTGAGGAGCGAAGGCGGGGAGTGCGACGACAATGGAAAGCCGACCCCGAGTGCTCGGGGTCAGCCTTGGTAGGGTTCTCTCAGTAGCTTCAGAAGCTCGAGGCTCTGGCTCTGGCCTAGTTGCGCCTTTGGGCGGCCTCTTCTTCTGCATCTCGGCGGCGCTTGTTCTCGTCTTCGGTTGTCTCACCCACGTGCGTCTGCTCGCCGCCAGTTTCCACACCAATCACGTCGCCGGGTTGTGCCCGCCCACCGGGGTGGGGACTGTCCTCAGCCGCGCGCCCGACCGGCTCCGCGGTGCCCCTCCACCAATCCGGATGGCGGAAGTCAGGGCCGTCCCACGCCGCCGCCCATGGCTTGTTTGCGGAGTACCAGGTACTCGGCGCCGGCAATGTTGCAGGCCCGCGACGTCTCGGTGTTGAATCGCCCGAGCTCTTCTTGACCAAACTCTTGAAACTCGTCCTTGTCGAAGCCTGGGAACTGTTCAACGCGTTCGCGAGTGAGATCCGCAACGATGACATCGCGTTCGCGGTCGAGCTGCGCATGGCCGACCGGCAGCAGAAAAAGCTTCGATTTGAACCAGCCGCCCGAGTCAACCGCAAGATAGTACGGCCGGCCCGAAACCGAATCGACCACAAATCCTTCAAGTTCTCCGAGACGATCTCCTGTGGGGCTTTCGACATCCATTTCATCGAAGTCCACAACCTGATCGTCTAGCTCATCGACCTCTACATACCGCAGCCATGGAAGAGGATGATCCAAAGGTGCCCCCAATCTGCGCATTAGTGCGCCGTCGGGGAAAGGTGCAAGAGCGCTGCCGGGTCGGTTGGAGCCGGTGTTGACGAACGGTGTTCGTCAAGATGAGTGAAGCCTGGATCGCTCAGTAAGCGTAACAAGCGGTGAGTTGACACGAGGCGACTGCGAACCGAGAGACGGCGGTCGGTAAAAACGGGTGTGGTTAGTCTACGATCTGCCGGTTCCGTTGGTGTGTAGCCGTGCGGCCGAAGGGGATCGGTCTGGACCTCGCCCCAACCACGGAGCGAGATCCGGACGTCAGAAGTAGATGCCCAGTCCCACCAAGGGTCCGTGGAGCGTCTGCTTGACTTCGAGCGTTCGCTGGAGCACGGTCTCGCTGAGTTTCAAATACAGCACGGTGTACCCGAAAGTCAGCCCGACGTGAGTCGCGATCTTGAAGTCGGTGCGAACGCTACCAACGAGATCCACGTCCGCGCCGACTCCAAATCCTCCACCTTCCCCGATGACGTGCATGATCCACCTGGAACCGAGTGCGCTGTGCCACCCGGCTCCGACGAGCGGGTCCCAAATGCCGGGTTTCCGCTCGAAGTGCACCGGCCGGTCAGCTATTTGGATGTCGTACTTGAGAGCGACTCTCCGCACACCACCCGTCACGTAGAGATCCTTGTAGACCTTCACGCCGCCGGAGACGTGCCCGTAGATGAGGTCCAGGTCGACCTCGAGCAACGGCAGATCGCGCGTTGTCAGCAACGACGCCCAGATGCCGTCAGCGTCGACGCGCCAGAAGCCCTTCTCGATCGACATGCCCGCGAGCGCCGCGCCGTCGAACGACGCCGTTGACGTTCCGGACCCGCCCGGCAGGTCGGGTCCGCCCGGAAAGTTGGGAAATGCCGGAACGACTGTCGTGACGGAAGCGACCGGCGCCCACAAGAGAATGGGGTAGACCGAAAACTTCATGTCGTTGTCGCTGGAGGTCGCCGTCACCGTAACCTGGGCCGGTGCTTGAGCGGTCTGGGCGAGCACAAGGGTTGGCAGCGCTGCCACATCCAGTCTGCCCAGCCGCGGCTCCGCCGTTTCGATGGGCGCGTCAGTGAGGGTTGTCAGAGGCGTCTGGGCCCACGCTGCTCCTGAGCCACAGACACCCAAGAGTACGGCAGCCGTGACGCTGGCGAGCCGCGTCTGTAGGTTCGTTGAACGTGGCAATCGACTCGGTTCGGTCTCTTGTCCAGCTTGAAGTCCGTTTGTCACTGATAACTCCGATGTTGCAGTCATGAACGAATGAACGAGCGAGAGGCTACGCGCCGCCCTCCACGTGACAGCACGAGTCGCTCCGAGTCAGCGGCGCGCCGAGAGATTCATGCAAGTGGTGGCATGAATGGACTTAGCCAGATCATCTCCGTGGCCTCGCGGCTGACTGGACAGAGGGCGCACACGGCATGTCGTGGGGACTCCCAAATACCGTTGGTTGCGCGAGGGTTGGTCGCTCCTGCAACGGTGGGCTGACACCGCTGATGCCGGACGTTCCCGCGGGCAAGGAGAAGGAAGCCAATCTCGATTCGGGGGTACACTGCGATCCCGTCTCCCCCTGAACATGACCGGACTGGCTGCAGTGAATTGACGCAAGAGCAAACGAACGCGCTTCGCTTCAAGAGCGAGGTGGCGGAGCGTTTCGGCGTCCTCCCCAACTTTTTCTGTTCAGCCGATGCGGCGCCGGGGCTGATCGAAGAGCTCTGGAAGTTCGCCAAGTCGGCCTATCTCGACAGCCCTCTGCCTTCACTCTTCAAAGAGCGGCTCTTCGTCCATCTCTCGCGATTCTGCGAGACCCGCTACTGCATCGTCCGGCACGTCGGGTTTCTCATTGGCCAGGGACGGCCGGCCGGAGACGCCGACGCGCGACCCGAAACCGTCGAGCAGGTGATCGAGATGTTGCGGCGACCGGTTCCCGAGGGCCCGGCGATCGCGAAGATCCTCGAGCGCCTCGAGCGTGTGTCACTCGGAGGTCGCTTACCGGAGCCTCGCACGGAGTCCGAGGCGGACCTCTTCGACGCGCTGACGATCCTCTTCTTGTCACCGCGCCATAGCGTCCGCGCGAGTGCCGCGGTTCGCACCGCCGTGGGCGACACCACGTTTGAGCTCCTGGTTGCCTATCTCGCCTTCATTCGTACGGCTCACTACTGGACGGAGATGCACCCGGAGCTGACGTACGAGCCCGACATGGCGGACATCCTGCGCGGCCATGGAGCGCTCGCGGACTTGCTGCTCGACACGTCGGAGGCCGAGCGCATGCAAGGCGCCATGCGGCTTCGGGCGACCCTCGATGAGCTCAAGCGCGTCGAGGTGGCGTTACAGGACAGTGAGTCACGGCACGCGTTCCTGCTCCGGCTTGGCGATGCCGTGCGGCCCCTGGTCGATCCAATGGCGATTCACGCAGAGGCGAGCCGGCTTCTCGGCGAACGGCTGCTGACAGACCGTGCCTACTATGCAGAGATCGACGAAGCGCAGGGCTTCCTCCGGATCGACCGAAACTTCGTTCGCGCCGGGGTCCCGAGCAGGGTCGGACGATATTCCCTGTCCGATTTCACGTGGGTGGGTCCGACATTTCGCAAGGGCAGGTCGGTCGTCGTTGCCGACACTCAAACCTCGCCGTTGATTCCCGACGGGGATCGCGCGGCGATGGCCGCGCTCGAGGTCGGTGCGTTCGTGGCAGCGCCGTTGGTCCGGGACGGACGGCTGATCGCGGCGCTGTGCGTGAGCCACCTTTCGCCGCGTGCCTGGTCTCCAGAGGAAGTCGAACTCATCAGAGATACCGCCGAACGCACCTGGGAGGCCATCCAACGAGCTCGCGCCGAGGAGCAGCTGCGGGAAGCCAATACTCGGAAGGATGAGTTCCTGGCGATGCTCGCGCACGAGCTCAGAAATCCGCTCGCCCCTATACGAACCGGCCTCGAACTGATTCGACGCGGCGGCGACACGGTGGTGGCGGTCGAACGCGTACGCGGGATCATGGAGCGTCAGGTCGGTCACATGGTCCGGTTGATCGACGACCTCCTGGACGTGTCGAGAATCACGTCGGGCAAGATCGTGCTCCAACGCGAGCCAACATCGCTGGCTGGCCTGGTTCACAGCGCCGTGGAAGCCAATCGGGCCGCCATGACCGCCAAAGGCATCGAACTACGCGTCGATCTTCCACAGGACGAGTGCGTCCTCGATGTGGACCAGACACGGTTCGTTCAGATCCTGTCAAACCTGCTCCACAATGCGGCGAAGTTCACGACCGACGGCGGTTCTGTGGGCATCACCGCGCGGATCACGCAGCCGGATGGCGATGTGACATCACACATGTCCATCTCGGTCGTCGATTCAGGAATTGGGATTTCACCGGAGTTGCTGCCTCGTGTGTTCGACCTCTTCACACAAGGAGAGTCGCGCTCGTCGCAACCTGGACTGGGCATCGGCCTCGCGCTCGCACGTCAGCTCGTCGAACTTCATGACGGACGCCTCGACGCACGCAGTGAAGGAGATGGGCTGGGCAGCGAGTTCGTCATCCGACTCCCACTGGCGACGACCCTGTCGGTCCCTGCTATCAAGCCGCACGTCGATCGAGGCCGGCTCGAACGAAGAATTCTGGTCATCGACGACAACGAAGACGCGGCAAATGCGACGGTCATGCTCATCGAGGACATGGGTGGACACGCTCGAGCAGCCTACGACGGCGAAAGCGCTCTCGCGATGCTCCAGGAGTACCAACCTGAGGTGGTCCTGCTCGACATCGGCATGCGAGGTCTCGATGGATACGAAACGTGTCAACGGATACGTCGTGTGCTGGGCGACCGGGTCCGGCTTGTCGCGTTGACAGGTTTCGGCAAGGAAGAGGACAAGGAAGAGGCGACTCGTGCAGGATTCGACGCGCACCTCACCAAGCCTGCCGACGGGGCTTCCTTGGCGGAGATCTTCGCGTCTCCAGCGTTGAGCGCCACGTAGGAATCCAAGTCTGGGGTCGTGATACCCTCGTGCGGCTCGGCACGATGCCCGCTCGCGGGTACTGCCGGTGTCCCAAGCGGAGAATCCTCGCCAGGAGGCGCCATGTCATCGAACCCACCTATCGCCCGGCGTGAGTTTGTTCGCGCCACGCTTGGCGCACTTGCGGCCGCGCCATTCACCGCAGGCGTCTTCGCGCAAGGCAGCGGTGCCCTGACAGACAGCATTGAGTTCAAGCGTCTCGTCGCGGCCAACCGCATCCTGGCGCGTGAAGAGATCGTGGACGCGTTCGGGCATGTCAGCATCCGAGACCCGGAGAACCCGAGACGCTATGTCATGGCGCGGTCACGCAGCCCGGAGCTCGTCGAGCACGCCGACCTGATCCGGTTCGAGCAGGACGGCCGGTCGCTCGATCCAGGCGCGCGCACACCCTACGGCGAACGCATGATTCATGGGGCGATCTACGAGGCCCGCAACGACGTCAACTCCGTCGTCCACAATCATGCCTATCCCCTGCTGCCCTTCAGCATCACGGGGCGCGCGCTCGAGCCGATGGTCCACGCCGCGTCGGTCATCGGAGCCGACGTGCCGATTTGGGATATCGCCACCAAGTTCGGCGACACGGACATGCTGGTGCGCACGATGGACCAGGGGCGCGATCTCGCCACCACGCTCGGCCGCAACGCGTGCGCGCTCATGCGCGGGCACGGTGCCGTGGTGGCGGCCGCGTCGCTCAAGCAGGCGGTGATGATCGCGATCTATCTCAAGATCAATGCGGAGGTGCAGATGCAGGCGATGGGCATCGGGATGCCACGAGGGCTGTCCGATCGCGAGGTCGCGCTGTCGCGCGAGACGCAGTTTTCGCCGCTCGCCCTCGACCGCGCGTGGGAGTATTTCTGCGCGCGCGCCGGCGTCGAGCCGATCTAGAGCGATTTGCATTTCTGCCCGTAGAGCTGTCCGGCTTCAGCCGGACCAGCGGGATGTCCGCCTCAAGGCGGACACTACGCCGTTGTGGAGACTGCTCGAGCGGTTTGCGTTTCGCCGTAGAGCGCACGCTTCAGCGTGCGCGTGTCCGCGAAGGCGGAAGCCTCCGCTCTACGCCGAATCGAAAAACGCTCTAGTCTCGCGTGAGGCGCGGGGTACTGCGGTGAACGATCACCCCTCCGACGAGGCCGGACACGATCGACGCGGCCAGGATCCCGATCTTGGCGGAGTCGAGCAAGGTGGTCCCGTCAAAGGCCAGCGCCGCAATGAACAGCGACATGGTGAAGCCGATACCGGCCAGCCACGCGCATCCGTGCACCGCCGACCACGTGACACCGTCCGGAAGCGAGGCCACACGTAGCCCGACCGCGGCCAGCGCGGCACAGGTGACCCCAAGGGGTTTCCCGACGACAAGTCCCAGAATCACCGCAAGGGCCACGCTTCCTCCTGGCGATCCCGTCAGGCTCACGCCGGCGTTCGAGAACGCAAAAAGCGGCATGATCACGAACGCCGAGAACCCATGAAGCGCGTGCTGCATGCGAAAGAATGGAGCCGTCACCTCTTCGCTCGCTCGACCGAGTTCAACGATAGCGTCCTGCTGTCCCCTGCTGGTCAACACGAGACGATCGCCGGTCTCGGTCCGATCGAAGTCGTCCAGCAGGCGTCGAGCCTGGGCCGAGAATTCCGCCGCATCGATGCGTGTCCGTGTCGGAATCGTGAAGGCGAGCAAGACGCCGGCAACCGTGGCATGAACGCCCGATTCGTGCACGAAGAACCAGAGTCCGACGCCCAGCACCAGATAAGGCGTCAGGGATCGCAGACCCCAGGCATTCAGGGCGATGAGCAACAGCAGAATCAACGCCGCGGCTCCGAGGGCGCCCCAGGCGATGGCGCTCGTGTAGAAGAGCGCGATCACCAGCACGGCTCCCATGTCATCCACGATGGCCAGGGCGGCCAGGAAGATCTTGAGCCCGGTTGGCGCGCGCGGTGCGACAAGCGCGAGGACGCCGAGCGCAAAGGCGATGTCGGTCGCCATCGGAATCGCCCAGCCGCGCGACTCCATGCCTCCGCCGTGAGTCAGGGCATAGATGAGAGCCGGCACCACCATGCCGCCGATCGCCGCAGCGATCGGCAACGCGGCCTGACGCGGAGATGCCAGTTCACCCGCCAGCACCTCACGTTTGATCTCCAGCCCGACAAGAAGGAAAAACACCGCCATGAGCCCGTCGTTGATCCACTGGTGCACAGTGAGCGACAGCTCATACCCTCCTGGGGTGACGGCGACCCTCGTCGCCAACAAGCGGTGGTAGGGATCCGCCCATGGAGAATTGGCCACGACGAGCGCCGCGGACGCGCACGCGACGAGTAACGCCCCTCCGGCCGCTTCAGTTCGAAAGAACTCCTGAAAGGGAGTTGAGCGGGAGTCTCGAGACTCGGCGGCTATCGCCATCCTTCTTCTGGGTGCGTTCCGGGGGAGACCGTCAGGTTGGCCGTGTCTGGGCCGATCGCAGGCAGTCCGTTCAGGCGGGCTTCACCCTTGGCTCGGCTTTAGAGTGATTTGCGTTTCTCCGTAGAGCGCACGCTTCAGCGTGCGCGTGTCCGCGGAGGCTAAAGCCTCCGCTCTACGCCGAATCGAAAAGCGGTCTAGTCGGTAAGACATGCTGCGCTCCGTGTGTCGTCTTTAGAATCGAGCCCGAACACCGATGACGAGTGGCAACGTCCACCGCGAGCTATTGTCGTTGATGGTCTCCAGGCCGGTGCCCACGATGTCATCGATCTCGGACATCCCTGTCACGTACCGGAAGCCCAGCTGTCCGAATAACCCAAACTGCTCCGCAATCGGGAGGATGATACCGACATTGATCGCAAAGGCAAACGCTGTCGTCTTGTCGTAGAAATCGGTGGCATTTCCCCCGAGATTGGCGGCGGGCGCCACGAGGATCACGTCGGTCTCGTCGATGAACGCCAGTCCGATCGTCGCCTCACCGTAGGCGCGGAGCGTCTCGGTCGCGTTCATGTACTCCCGAAGCCCGACGTCTATCGCGAGGCTCTGGTAATCAGCGTATTGCCCGTACAGCCTGGAGACCCCGATATCGCCCATGTCCGTCAGATCGGCGTCGAGCGACTGGAGCGTAAAGGTGGCTCTCACCTCCGTCGTGTCGTCGAGCATGTAGCCCCCGCCCAACCGGAAGTGGAGCCCGGTACCGTACACGTCCTCGTACGAGTTCTTGAGAATGACGACGGCTTGGTTGTTGATGCGGCCGATCGCGCTCGAGTTGATGTTGCCGCTGATGCTGTTGTCCATCCCGAACCCAAGGTCCACACTCCATGGTGAGCTGAGCGGGGCGGGGTCCTGGGCGTGTGCGATTGAACTTGCCCCGATCAGCATCGAGACGACTATGCCGGCAGTGAGAGTTCTTCTTGCCATCATGTTTGTGGTGCTCCTTGGTGTTTACGGTGCTTGAACGACTGTCCGATGCAAGGCGTGCACCATAATTTACTCCGAAGGCCTACGAATCTTCAGCGTCAAATACCGACCGCAAGGGGACCGGTCACCATTTGCCTGAGCGTGGCACACGGCGGTCACGATTGTGGCGCCAAGGCGAGCTGGTCCCTGGCCGCTGCGACGACGTTGTCAACCGTGAAACCGTATTCCGTCATCAGCGCCTTCAACGGGGCGGAGGCGCCGAAGGTTTGCATACCGATGATACGGCCGCTCTGGCCAACGTAGCGCTCCCAGCCGAACGCGGAGGCCTGCTCGATCGCGACGCGCGCCCTCACCGCTGGTGGCAAGACGCTGTCGCGGTATTCCTTTGACTGGTGCTCGAAGACGTCCCATGACGGCATCGAGACGACGCGTGAGTGCACACCCTCGCCGAGAAGCCTCTCGTGCGCTTCCAGGGCCAGGGCGATCTCACTGCCAGTGGCGATCAGCAGCACATCGGGCTTCCCGTTGGGCGCGTCACCCAGGACGTAGGCGCCGCGGGCGAGACCGGCGGCCGAGGCGTACTTGCTCCGGTCGATCGTCGGCAGCGGCTGTCGCGACAGAACCACCACCGCAGGCTCGTGACGCAACGGCATCAGGTAGCGGTAGGCCTCCACGACCTCGTTGGCGTCGCCAGGACGCAGTGTGACGAGACCTGGAATCGCGCGTAGCGATGCCAGATGCTCGACCGGCTGATGGGTCGGTCCGTCCTCGCCGTCGCCCATGGCGTCGTGCGTGAACACAAAGACCGTCGGGAGCTCCATCAGAGCAGAGAGCCGGATGGCGGGCCTCGCGTAGTCGCTGAAAATGAAGAACGTCGCGCCAAAGGGCCGCACCTTCGACAGCGACAGCCCGTTCATGATCGAGCCCATCGCATGTTCGCGAACGCCGAAGTGCACATTCCTGCCGCCGGGGCTGGTGGCCTGGAGATGGCCGGCGCCGGCGAAGGTGAGCGTGGTCTTGTTCGAGGGCCCCAGGTCGGCCGAGCCGCCGAGGAACCACGGCACGTTCTGCGCGAGTACGTTCAGCACCTTGCCCGAAGCCTCCCGTCCCGCGATGCCCTTCGGATCCGCCGGGAACACGGGGAGGTTGCGATCCCAGCCTGCCGGCAGCTGACGACGCTGCATCTGATCGATCTCCGTCGCCAATTCCGGATAGGTGGAGCGGTAAGAGCCAAAGAGCTGTGTCCAGGCGCGATGCGCATCGGCGCCCCGTTTCCCGATGCCCGCCGCAAAGTGCTCGGGAACACCGTCCGGAACGAGGAACGTCGCCTCCTCCGGCCAGCCGTACACGCGCTTCGTGAGACGGATCTCCTCGTCCCCGAGCGGCTCGCCGTGGGCAGCGGCGGTGCCCTGTCGGTTGGGCGAGCCGTACCCGATGCTGCTGTCGAGCACGATGAACGTGGGCCGGCCCTTGGTCCCCCGAAAGACCCGCAGCGCGTGTTCGATGCGCTCCACGTCGTTGGCGTCGCCCACGCGCAGCACATTCCAGCCATAGGAGAGGAACCTGGCCGCGACGTCCTCCGTGAACGTCAGGTCGGTGCCGCCTTCGATGGTGATGCGGTTGTTGTCCCAGATCCAGCAGAGGCGATCCAGGCCCAGGTGGCCGGCGAACGACGCAGCCTCGGCGCTGACGCCCTCCATCAGGCAGCCGTCGCCGCAGATCGCATAGGTGTCGTAGTCGAACACCTCGAAGCCCGGTCGGTTGTAGCGGTCTGCGAGCCATCGTTCGGCGATGGCCATGCCGACGCTGGTCGCGACGCCCTGTCCCAGAGGCCCGGTGGTCGTCTCCACACCGGACACCATGCGGTACTCAGGGTGCCCGGGCGCTTTGCTGCCAAGCTGACGAAACCTGCGGATGTCTTCGAGCGTGACCGACGGCTCGCCCAACCGTTCGTAGTCCGCATTCACGGCCTTCGTCCCAGTCAGGTGGAGCATCGACCAGAGCAACATCGACGCGTGCCCGTTCGAGAGCACGAAACGGTCACGGTTGGGCCAGATCGGATCTTGCGGATCGAAGCGCATGACGCGATTCCAAAGCGTGTAGACCAGCGGCGCAAGCGCCATCGGTGTTCCAGGGTGCCCCGAGTGGGCCGCTTGCACCGCGTCCATCGATAACGTCCGAATGGTATTGATTGCGAGCTGCTCCATCTGCATGTTGGTGATGGCGGCCGTCGGTGTGGCTGTGGTGGTGGTCATGGTCATTCCTTCTTTCAGCCCTCACGGCGTGATGGGACGGCGATCTCGGATGGTCGTGCCGCCGCTCGATCGGCGAGCACCACGGCGTGGTCCTGCCGCACCCGTCCGGCGGGAATGGCCGGATCGCCATGCCGCAGCCGGACGAGCATGTCCGCCTTGTCCTCGCCGGTGACCAGCCAGAGCACGCGTCGCGCCCGATCGAGAACTGGATAGGTCAACGTCATCCGCCGGCGGCCCTGGTACGCTTCAGTCAGCGCCACGTCAGCGTCCCTGACGTCGAGCACCGAATCGCCAGGCATCAGAGAAGCGGTGTGCCCGTCCAGACCCAGACCGAGGTGGATGAGATCGAGGATCGGCGGCGATCCTGCGACGTCGACGAGGGTCTGCGCATACCGCACGGCCGCTTGATCGAGGTCGACCGACTCCACGGGCATCGCGTGTATCTGCGCCGCACCGGACTGAGCCGGTGCGAGCAGACTCGCGTACAGGTGGGTCAGATTCCGGTCCGCGTGGTTCGCGGGGGCTATCCGTTCATCCACTTGCAGCACGTGGACGTCCCTCCACGGCACGTCCAGAGCGCGCAACGCCCGCAGCATCGCCCACGGGGTTCGTCCGCCGCTCACGGCGACGGTAAAGCGGCCGCGGGCCTTCACCGCCGCACGCGCCTCGCCCGCGATCATCTCGGCCGCGTGGCGCGCCACGGATTCGACGTCGGCCAACACTTCGACGGTCATGACGCTTCGGTCACGGCCACGTGGTCTCCCGACCGCGGAGCACGATTCAGAAACCCGGGCGGAGCGATCGCGCCTGCTCTGCCGAACTCGGTCACGGTGTGAGCATCGACGGTGCCGTCCATCTGTGCGAGTACGGCGACAAGGGCCGTCCACCCGGTCTGGTGGCTGGCGCCGAGGCCGGCACCGTTGTCACCGTGGAAGTACTCATGGAAAGGAATGCAATCGCGCCAGTGTGGGTCACTCTGGAATTTCTCCGTCCCGCCGAACACCGGACGCCGGCCCGCCGCATCGCGCAGGAAGATGCGTTGCAGACGATCGGCAATCTCCTTACCGACCTCGAAGAGCGTCATCAGCGTGCCGGAACCGGTGGGGCACTCCACGCGGAAGGAGTCGCCGTAGTACGCATAGAACTGGAACAGCGCCCGGATGAGGAGGACGTTTATGGGGAACCACACAGGTCCGCGCCAGTTGGAGTTCCCGCCGAACATCCGGCTCTCCGACTCAGCAGGCTGGTAGGAGACGTCATACTCCCTCCCGCTGACTCGCACGACGTACGGCTCCCGCTCGTGACACTTCGATACCGAGCGGATGCCGTACGGGCTCAGAAACTCCTGCTCGTCCAGCATGCGGTTCAGGATCCGCCGTAACCGGTCCGGATCGATGAGCGATGCAATCGTCCGGCCTGTGGCGCTCGTGTGCTCCGGACCAAACGGATGGACACCGCCACGAAGCTCCGGAATCTGACCGAAGCGCATTTCGAGTCCCCTGGCGACCCGCGGCACGCGCTCGCGCTGCCACGGTTCGATGACGGTCGTCGCGCACAGCGGCAAGAGTCCGACAAGGGAACGCACCTTGAGGCGCGCGGCCGTGCCGTCCGGCAGGCGCAGGACGTCGTAATAGAAACCGTCGTCCTCGTCCCACATGCCGTCAGGGCCGCCATGGTTCATGGCGGCGCCAATCCACAGGAAGTGTTCGGCAAACTTGAACGCGAGGTCGTCATAGGTGGGTTCATGAGCCGCCAGCTCGATCGCGATCTCGAACATGTTCTGGCAGAACATCGCCATCCACGCGGTGCCGTCGGCCTGTTCGAGGTGGCCGCCGGTGGGCAACTCGGCACTGCGATCGAAGACGCCGATATTGTCGAGACCGAGAAAGCCCCCCTCGAACACATTTTTCCCGAGGCGGTCCTTACGATTGACCCACCAGTTGAAGTTGACGAGGAGCTTGCTGAAAGCGCGCTTGAGGAACTCGAGATCGCCTTGGCCGCGCACCACCCGCTCCATGCGGTACTGGAACATCGTCGCCCACGCATGAACCGGCGGGTTGACGTCGCCGAAGTTCCACTCGTAGGCCGGTAGCTGACCGTTGGGATGCTGATACCGTGGCTTCAACATCAGATTGAGCTGGTGCTTCGAGAAGTCCGGGTCCACGCCCGCCAACGCGACGGCGTGAAACGCGAGATCCCAGGTGGCATACCACGGGTACTCCCACTTGTCCGGCATCGAAATGATGTCGTCGTTGAACATGTGGAACCACTGACGGTTCCTGACCGGAACTGACGCCGGCGACTTCAACGGATGCACGCCGTGCTCACGAAGCCACGTGTGGACGTCGAAGAAGTAGTACTGCTTCGTCCAGAAGAGGCCTCCGAAGGCTTGTCGAATCACGTCCGCGGAGTCCTTGCCAGCGAACGGTGGCGTGCAGGATCGGTAGAACTCGTCAGCCTCGCGACGCCTGGCCTCGAATGTCTT
Organism: uncultured Acidobacteriota bacterium; assembly: GCA_963827515.1. Taxonomy (GTDB): domain Bacteria; phylum Acidobacteriota; class Vicinamibacteria; order Vicinamibacterales; family UBA2999; genus JABFSA01. The sequence continues at coordinate 112,610 of CAWHBF010000028.1, forward strand.
CTCGAAGGTCGCAAACGGACGGGCAGCGCGCGGCGTGTCAGTGAGACACAGCCTGACCGTCATCGACTCGCCGGCGCCGACGTCGAGACGATAGTGGGCGGCGGCCTTCGTACCGACCTCCGCTGGGTTGACGGCGTCGGTTTTCCCGTGCATGACGAACGCGTGAAAGGCGTCCTTGACGTAGGGGGTCGTGTTTGGCTTGTCAAAGAGCCGCTCGGTATTCGTGTCGTTCTCGGTGAACAGCAGCGACGGCGATCCGTCGCAGTAGAGCCATCGATCGCCGAGCTCCGGGTGCGAAGCCGTCACGACGCTCGCGCCGGTGTATCGTTTCGCCGTTGCCAGGTGAGGTTTTTCGGCGGCGGGCCACCAGGACCACGTATTACGGAACCAGAGCGTTGGCAGCAGATGAATCGTCGCAGCCTCGGGGCCCCGATTCACAACCGTGACCAGGATGAAACATTCCTCCGGAGACGACTTGGCATATTCGACGAACACGTCGAAGTAGCGGTCTTCGTTGAAGACGCCGGTGTCGACGAGCTCGTATTCGAAGTCCAGGCACGTGCGGCTGCCATTCGTCCGTACGATGTCGTCGTACGGGAAGGCGGTCTGGGGATACTTGTACAGCCACTTCATGTACGAGTGGGTCGGCGTGGAGTCGAGGTAGAAGTAGTACTCCTTCACGTCCTCGCCGTGGTTGCCCTCGGCATTGCTCAGACCGAAGAGCCGCTCCTTGAGAATCGGGTCCTTTCCGTTCCAGAGCGCCACCGCGAAACACAGCCGCTGCTTCAGATCGGAGAAGCCGGCAAGCCCATCCTCTCCCCAGTGGTAGGCGCGTGATCGGGCGTGGTCGTGAGGAAAGTACTCCCACGCCTCACCGCTCTCGCTGTAGTCCTCACGGACCGTTCCCCACTGCCGCTCGCTAAGGTACGGCCCCCACCGCCTCCAAGGCGCATCCCACTCGGGCCCCGCTGCCAGGCGTGCGAGCTCGGTGGACGGCCGCGACGTCTTGCGGCGGACGTCAGGCATACGACGGGTCCGTCTCCGCGGTGGGATTCGCCCACCCACCCGGCGGCGCGATGTCGCCGGGACGCTCGAGGGGACCCCAGGTACCCGGCTCATACTCGCGTACCGGCGCGTTCATCGTCCGCACGGGATCGACGATGCGCCAGGCCTCTTCGACGTAGTCCATCCGGGCAAACAGAGCGGCATCGCCAGCGAGCCCGTCCGTCAGGACACGCTCGTAGGCGGCCAACTCGTCATCGCCCGACTCTCGACTCGCCACGAGCTCGACGCGCTGACCGATCATCTTGTCGGTGTCGTCCATCGCCGTCAGGCCAAACGCGATCGTCACGTTGGGCATGATCAGAAACCGGAAGTAGTTCGGCAACGGGATAGCCGACGGGAACAGCCGACGAGGCTGCTGCAGGCGGACGACGATCTCGGTGCGCGTGACCGGGAGCGACTTTCCGGCGCGGATGTAGAACGGGACGCCCTGCCATCGCGGTGAATCGATGTGGAGCCGGACAGCCGCGTACGTCTCGACCTGTGAATCGGCGGCGACGCCGCTCTCCTGGCGGTAGCCGCGGAACTGTCCAAGAATGACATCCTCGGCCCTCAGCGCTCGCGTGGCCTTCAGGACCTTGACTTTCTCGTCCCTCAGGGACTCGCTGTCCATTCGCGCGGGCGGCTCCATCGCGAGATTGCTCACGATCTGGAACAGGTGGTTCTGGATGACGTCGCGAATAGCGCCCGTGGCATCGTAGAAACCACCACGCCCCTGGATACCGAAGTCCTCCGCCATCGTCATCTGGACGCTCTCGACGAAGGTCCGATTCCAGAACGCCTCCAGGATCGGATTCGAGAAACGAGAGAACAGCATGTTGTGAACAGGCCGCTTGCCGAGGTAATGATCGATCCTGAAGATGTTCGCCTCCACGAACGAGCCGAGCAGAATCCGATTCAGGTCGCGCGCCGAAGCCAGATCCTCCCCGAAGGGCTTCTCCACAATGACGCGGGCACCCGCCGCGCAGCCCGATCGCGCCAGTTGTTCCACGACCAGTCCGAACAGCGGCGGCGGGATCGCCAGGTAGTGCGCAGGGTGTTTGGTGTCGCCGAGCTCACGCCGCAGCACCTCGAAGGTCGCCGGATCCTTGTAATCGCCGTCGACGTAACGGAGCAGGCCGCACAGCTTGTCGAACGCAGCGCGGTCGAGGCCGCCGTACTTCTCGACACTGTCTTGCGCGCGGGCACGCAACTGGTCGAGCGTCCAGCCGGCCTTGGCGACCCCGATCACCGGCACCGTGAGGGTGCCGCGGCTAGCCATCGCCTGTAGCGCGGGAAAGATCTTCTTGTACGCCAGGTCGCCCGTGGCCCCGAAAAACACGAGCGCGTCGGATTGTGTGTTGCCCATTTCCGTACTCGTTCTCAAGCTGTCGCTTTGTGGTCGGGCTTTTCGATGTGTCCACCGAACTGATAGCGCATCGCCGACAGCAGCTGGTTCTGGAAGTCCGCTTCCCCGCGCGAGCTGAAGCGCGCGTACAGCGCGGCCGTCAGGCACTGGTGCCGGAACCGCCTCGTCGACCGCCGCGAGAATCGTCCAGCGTCCCTCGCCGGAGTCGGACACGCGGCCGCCGAACTTCGACAGCGACGGATCCTCGAGCAGCGAAATGGCGGTGAGGTCGAGGAGCCACGACGCGATCACGCTTCCCCGCCGCCACACCTCGGCCACCTCGCCGAGATCGAAGTCGTACTGGTAGTGCTCGGCGTCACGAAGCGGCGTCGTCTCGGCATCGATCGCATGGGTGTCTTTGCCGATGTTGGCGGCGCGCAGAATGCCCATGCCTTCGGCGTAGGCCGCCATGAGGCCGTACTCGATACCGTTGTGCACCATCTTCACGAAGTGCCCGGCCCCATTCGACCCGCAGTGCAGATAGCCCTGCTCGGCGGTACCCTTCGCCTTGTCACGACCGGGTGTGCGTGGAATATTGCCTATGCCCGGTGCGAGCGCCGCAAACAGCGGATCGAGGTGCTTCACAACCGCCGGTTCGCCGCCGATCATCATGCAGTAGCCGCGCTCGAGGCCCCAGACACCTCCGCTCGTCCCCACGTCCGCATAATGGATACCCTTCGCCGCGAGCTCCTTCGCGCGCCGGATGTCGTCCACGTAGTACCAGTTGCCACCGTCGATCACGATGTCGTCTGGATCGAGGAGCGGCAGCAAATCGTTGATACTCGCATCCACGACGGCCGCCGGGACCATGAGCCAAATCGCGCGAGGTTTGCTGAGCTTCTGTACCAGCTCCTTGAGCGATGCCGCGCCCTGCGCGCCTTCCGATACGAGCTCCGCGATCGCGCCGGGATTGCGGTCGTGCACGACGCAGGTGTGGCCGTTACGCTGAAGACGGCGTACCATGTTCGCGCCCATCCGACCGAGACCAATCATTCCGAGCTGCATCACACTCTCCTTGTCAGACCAACCTATGCGACGGTGTCACGACGTCGCCCCTTTGGTTCTCCGATAGCGCCGGATGAGCGCGTTCGTCGAGCTGTCGTGACTGAGCGGAGCCTGCGCGCCGAGGTCGAGCTCCGGCATGATTCGTTGCGCCAGCACTTTCCCCAGTTCCACGCCCCACTGGTCGAACGAGCCGAGATTCCAGATCACGCCCTGCGTGAATACGATGTGCTCGTAGAGTGCGACCAGCCTGCCCAATGCCGCGGGCGTGAGACGCGGGAGCAGCAGGGTGTTGGACGGCCGGTTTCCCTGGAACGTGCGGTGGGGGACCAGCCAGTCGGGTGAGCCTTCGTTTCGTACTTCCTCGGGTGTCTTGCCGAAGGCCAGGGCTTCACCCTGCGCGAAGACGTTGGCGAGAAGAATGTCGTGGTGCTGACCGATCGGGTTGAGCGTCTCGCCGAACGCGACAAAGTCGCACGGTATGAACCGCGTCCCCTGGTGAATCAGCTGATAGAACGAGTGCTGGCCGTTGGTGCCCGGCTCTCCCCAGTAGATCGGACCGGTGTCGTACGAGACCTCAGCACCACTGAGCGTCACCTGCTTGCCGTTGCTCTCCATCGTCAACTGCTGGAGATAGGCGGGAAAGCGCTTGAGATACTGCTCATACGGCAGCACCGCAACCGTGTGCGCCCCGAAAAAATTGGTGTTCCAGACACCCAGGAGTCCCATGAGCGCCGGCACGTTTTCCGCGAAGGACGCGGTGCGGAAGTGTTCGTCCATCTCGTGCGAGCCGCCGAGCAGCGCGCGAAAGTGTTCGGGGCCAATCGCCAGCATGGTCGAGAGGCCGATGGCCGACTCCATGGAGTAGCGCCCCCCGACCCAGTCCCAGAATCCGAACATGTTGGTGGTGTCGATACCGAACTTCGCCACTTCAGCCGCATTGGTCGAAACCGCGACGAAGTGCTTGGCGACCGACGCCTCGTCACCCCGGAACGCTGCCACCGACCAGGCGCGCGCAGTGCGGGCGTTCGTCATGGTTTCCAGCGTCGTGAAGGTCTTGGACGACACGATAAAGAGCGTCGTCGCCGGATCGAGATCCTGAACCCCTTCGACGAAGTCAGTCCCATCGATGTTCGAGACAAACCGGAAGGTGAGGCTTCGGTCGCTGTAGTACTTGAGCGCCTCATAGGCCATGACTGGGCCGAGATCGGAGCCGCCGATGCCAATGTTGACGACGTTGCGGATCCGCTTGCCTGTATACCCGGTCCACGCCCCGCTGCGCACGAGGTTCGCAAACTCCACCATCCGGTCGAGCACTGAGTGCACGTCCGGCACCACGTTCTTGCCATCGACGAGAATCGACGCCTCACGGGGAGCGCGCAACGCCACGTGGAGCACGGCTCGGTTCTCTGACACGTTGATCGGCTCGCCACGGAACATGGCGTTGATACGAGCGCGCAGGCCGCAGTCCTCCGCGAGGCGGACGAGCAGGGACACCGTCTCGTCGGTGATCCGATTCTTCGAGTAGTCGAGATAGACGCCGGCGGCCTCTACCGTGAGCCGTTCGCCGCGTCCAGAATCACGGGCGAACAGGTCGCGGAGATGCACGGAGCGAATGCGCCGGTGGTGCTGTTCGAGGGCCTTCCACGCCGGTTGTTCGGTGAGCGGTCCCGGGCCAACAGGCGTCACGGTGCCAGTGGTCATGGAATGCTCCTGAGGATCATCATGGTTGTCACGCGGCGCGAGGAGGCTGTGTTCGGGCGGGCCGTCGTCGGGTCGGCTCCTTCTCCCACAACCGGAAGCCGCCGATGAACGCGTAGGCGTTCGTGCCTGCGCGGCACCCGGGTGGAAGGCTCTTCAGTTTCTTGGCGTTGCCTCCGCCGATGACCACGTCGTCTGGCTGCAGGGCGTCGCGCAGTCGCTCCGCCGTGAACTCGACATGCTTCTGCCATCTCTTCCTGCCCAGTCGCTTCAACGCCCGTACGCCGAGGTACTCCTGATACGTGCCGTTTTTGAATGGCAGATGGCCCAGCTCCAGGGGAATGACAACGCCGTCGGCTACGAGCGCGGCGCCAAGGCCGGTGCCGAGACCGAGGAACAGCAGCAGGCCGCTCTTGTAGCTTCCCAGCGCCTGCATCGCCGCGTCGTTGACGATCTTCACTCGGTGGCCGAAGGCGGCGTTGAAGTCGAATCCAACCCACCCGTGTCCAAGGTTGCGAGGTTCGACCGCGATGCGACCGTCGACGACCCGCCCCGGGTAGCCGATCGCGACGACGTCGTACTCCCAATCTCCCGCGAGCCGCGCGACCTCCGAGACCATCTTTTGGGGGGTCAACTCCCGACCGGATGGAACCTTGCGAAACGTCTTCTGTCCGGTGGCGAGAATCTTCACGTTCGTCCCGCCGATGTCCACAACGAGCACGCGCATGCCTGGTCTCTCCATGACAAATGTCGCCAAACGTCTACGACGCGTTCGTGAGCGTGGCGCTCTTCGACGCGATCACCGCCATCAACGAGTGCCACGATTGAACAAACGATGCTGCGCCGTCTCTCTGGAGCCGCGCCGCAAGGCCCTGCAGATCCACGCCGCCGTTGACAAACTTCGCCAAGATCTCCTCACAGTTCCCTCCGTCGGCTCGCAGAAGCCCGGAGATTTCGCCGTGATCGGCAAGCGCCTTCAACGTCGCTTCGGGGATGGTGTTGACCGTGAATGGTGCGGCCAGCGCCTTGATGTACAGGTCGGCAGAGACCTTCGGGTCCTTGGTGCCCGTACTGGCCCACAGGAGCCGCTGCGGCCGGGCGCCGGCGTTGTACACACGCTGCCACCGCGGCGAGCTGAGCACCGATCGGTACGCCTTGTAGGTGCGCTTGGCCATGGCGATGCCGAGCTGATTGCGCAGCGCATCTGACGCCGTCGCGGCAACGGCGGAGTCCCAGCGACTGACGAAGACCGAGGCCACCGATGCGATGTCAGGCTTCAATCCGGCATCGATGCGGCGTTCGATCCCGCGCAAGAACGCTTCAGCGGCGGCGAAGTAGTGTTCGCGCGAGAACAGCAGAGTGACGTTGATCGGGATGCCGGCGAAGATGGCCTCTTCGATTGCGGGCAGCCCTTCGACGGTGCCCGGGATCTTGATCATCAGGTTCGAACACGCGGCGCGGGCGAAGAGACTCTTCGCGGCCGCGATCGTTGCAGCCGTGTCGTAGGCGAGCAGCGGTGATACCTCGAGCGACACCCATCCGTCTATGCCGTCGGTTCGGTCGTGAATGGGTCGAAAGAGCTCGGCGGCACGCGTGAGGTCGTCGATGGCCAGCTCGAAGAACAGCGATTCACCCGCTTTGCCCTGTCCGAGCTTTGCAGCGATCGCGCCGTCATATGCGACGCTGTTCTTGATCGCCTGCTCGAAGATCGTCGGGTTTGACGTGAGGCCGGTGACCGAGAGGTTGTCGATGTAGTGCTGCAGCGTTCCACGCGACAGCAGATCACGTGTGATGTTATCGAGCCACAGACTCTGGCCCAGTCGATGAAGCTGTCCCGTCGCCTTCATCACGTCAGCCCCGGCCGGGTCGGTCCTGGGCAGGATGAACTGATTCACGGCGTTGGCGAAGCCCTCATCTTCGCAAGACGTGCTGACGTGCGTGGCTTGCCGCTGCACGTCCGCATTCGCATTGCCCATCGCGACACTCAGGCCGCTGCGCTGAAACATCAGCACGTCAGTGGCCTGGTCGCCGAGCGTCGCAATGGCCTCCGGCGGAATCTTCAGATATCGCGCCAGCCGATCGATGACCGTGCCCTTGTTGGCGGTGGGGTGTGTCACATCGAGGTAGTACGGTTGCGATCGGCCAGCGGAAACCTGAGTGCCGAACGCGTTCTGAAGTTCCGCTTCACATCTGGCGACCTTGTCGTAGTCCTCACTGACGCCGACGATCTTGACAACGCCGCTGAGCATACCCTCGAATGAGGCGACCACGGTCGGCTTGCTCTGAGTGGTCGACGACTCGCGATCGACACGCGGCGCCTTCTGGGAACGGATGTACCAGTCTGTGGCGGTGTAGACCCACACGTCGAGACCGTGTCCCTCAATCGCCTCCACAATCGCAGGGACCACGTAATCGGGCAGTGCCCGTTCGTCGAGCACCGACAGGTCGGGGAGCAGGATGACGCCGCCGTTGAAGGCCGCCATCGGCATCGTCAGGCCGAGAGGCTTGACCAACATCCGGAGGCCTCGGGGTGGACGGCCGCTGCAGATCGTGAAAACGACCCCGCGCTCCCGCAAGAGGCCCACCGCCTGGATCGCGCGCTCGGTCAGCGCCTTCTCCTTGTTGACAAGCGTGCCGTCTACGTCGGCCAGCACCGCGGAGATTGGGTGGGCTATCTGACCGCGCCCTTCGACGTTGCCCATGGTGTTCCTCTCATGTGTGGAAAGCTACTCTGAGTCAGAGAGCAGCAGCCGTACCAGTTAGGGTCGTTCTGACCTGTGAAGGGAGGTGTAGGCTGTCAGCCCTTGCCGGCTGGATGCTGCCAGAGCCCCCAGCATCGCGTAGGACACCCGGAATGCCGTAGGGCGATCCCTGCGGCACTGCGCTCGTGTCATTCCGGATTGTGTCGGGGCGGAGTCTCGAGCGGACCATCGATGTGACGCACCTCCGCGACGTAGTCCAGACCGCGCGTTTCCGTGACGAAATCGAACTGGACGGAGGGCGGCCGCTCTGCGGACTCCAGCACTTCGAGAAGCCGCGTGAACCGGCCCGAGCGGACACGCCGACGCATCGCGCCCTCGCTGGACCACTCTTCCACGTACCGCACGGTGGACCCGTCGCTCTCCTCGGTCCACACACGGCACCCGAGGCAACCCGGCTCGATGCGGGTGGCCGAAGCCAGCAAACGCAAGGCGTGAAGGAGTTGATCCGTTCCACCCGCCGGCACTACGAGCGCAACAGCTAGACGCACCAAGCGGGAGCTATGAGCAGTACGCGTTCCAGGCGAAAAAGGCCTGCGGGCCCAGCTTCTATGTCACTGCAAACGTTCGAGTTGTCGTCGATCGACGAGTGCTCGACAACGGCCGCGGACGCGCGTACATCCCCCAGAATCACGGAGGGAACCCCGGGATGTCGGAGTCAGCGCTGCGGACGTTGGAGTCCCAGCTTCGCCATGCGCGTCTCGAGCGTCGTGGCCTTGAGCCCAAGCTGATCGGCGGCGCCGCCGGCGCCGCGAATCCGCCACCTGGTATTGTCGAGCACGCTCCTGATATGCTCACGCTCCACGTCGGCGAGCCTCACGCTCCGTCGCGCGACGGCGGTCGAGCTCTGGTGCGGTATCGCCACGGTCAAACGTGGGCCGTTGGCGCCGATGACCGCGCGCTCCACCAGATTCCGCAACTCGCGGACGTTGCCCGGCCAGGGATATCGTTGCAGCATTTCGATGTTGTCTTTGGCGATCGACTCCACGCGCTTGCCGAACGCCGCCGAGAAGTCCTCCACGAAACGCCAGAGCAGCATCGGAATGTCTTCGGTCCGCTCGCGCAGGGGCGGCACCCGAATCGGAAAGACATTCAAGCGGTAATACAGGTCTTCACGGAACGTGTCGGCCTCGATTCGTTTCTCGAGATCCCGATGCGTGGCGGCGATGATTCGAGTGTCGATCTTGGTTGGCTTCGAACTGCCGAGACGCTCGATCTGCCTGTCCTCGAGCACGCGAAGGAGCTTGACCTGGGCGTCGGCCGGCAGGTCGCCAATCTCGTCCAGGAAGATCGTCGATTTGTCGGCGAGCTCGAAGCGCCCGACCTGGCGGGACAGTGCCCCCGTATAGGCGCCCTTTTCGCGGCCAAACAGTTCGCTTTCAATCAGCGTGGCCGGAATGGCAGCACAGTTGACGCGAACCATGGCGCGGCCGCGGCGCCGGCTCAGCTCATGAATCTGCGACGCAAACACCTCTTTCCCTGAGCCGGTCTCGCCCAGGAGGAGGACCGTCGCGTCGGTCTCGGCCACCTGGCGCACCTGCTCCTCCACGCGACGAATGGCGGCGCTCTGGCCGACGCCCGAGGTGTCGAGAGTTCTTTCGACGTCACGCCGCGGACACGCGTTCTCCGACCGGAGCTGGTCGCCCAGGCGTTCCACCTCGGCCAGCGCCGAGCGAAGGGCCTCCTCACTGAGCCGACGGCCGAGCAGACCGGTGATGGTGCCCGCCGCAAGACGCAGGCGCTGAAGGACCTCAGGAGACCACTTCCGCGCGCGGCGCGTCACGCCGAAGCTCACTACCCCGACGATCCGCTCCCCCACCGAGAGCGGGAGCAGAACGGTCGACTTGAGGTGGAAACGATACAAACTTGCGCGGTCGGTGCCATCCGGCAATTCGTCCGGGCTCGAAAGGGATACCAGCTCGCCGGCCTTCAGCCTCTCCAGAATCCGCGGGAAGCTCTCCCTGATCGACAGGCGCGCAGGGGGCGCCGGAACCTCGGGGCGCCACCAGGCGTGTGTGCATATCAGGTCGGCATCAGCACCGAGCTCGAACAGCGTGCTCCCGTCCAGATCGAGCGCTTCCACGACGCAGCGTTGAGCCTCGCAGATTGCGGGGTCTGCTCCGGTCGTGAACGGTTCGACGACGCGCACCGTTCCCTTGTGCTTCGGCGGCTGTTCCGTCCGGTGGACGCAACTCCAATCCGCGTGAACCCTCGCCACCAAACCGCTCTGCGGTTGGGGGCAGGGCGACCTCGCCTTCAGTTGGAATTGGACACAGCATTGGGATGCACGAGCTTCATCACAGGTCGTGCCGTCCCCAACCGCGTGGCAAGAAGGCCGGTAAGAGGTTTGTAATGAGCAGGATTCAGGTGGTCTGGTGGAGTCCTCTCCGGCAGGCGAGGGTCTGGGATCACCGTCTATGGTGGCGCCTTCCGAAATCTGGTGACAGGGCAGATTTCCGTTACCGCGCTGAGCGCGGCGGGTGGGCAGAACGGATGTGACCGCCTCGGTGAGAGAAGTCCCGTCAGAGCGTTCGTCGCATGTTCGCTCCTACAGCCACAACCGAATACAGGGAGCATACGCGGCCGACATCGCAGCGGTGCCGGTCGCGGTTGCACGCGTGGACCAGGCGGCGGCAGGGCCTCCGTCAGTCCGCGTCCGGCTCTACTTGGTCTTCTTGACCGCCGTCAGCCGGACGACCTCGGCACCGTAGTCCTCCACGACGAACGCACTCTGATTCAACCTGAGCCTCGCCGCGGGCGCGAGTGTCCCGGAGCCGTTCCCTTGGGCATCGACCTCGATGTCGATCACGGCAAAGTCGTAGCCCTCGCGTGGTTTGGCCCCAGGCGCGGCTGCACCGACGAACAACAGCGGCTGATCGGTGAGGATCGTCAGCAGCCTGCCGGCGCCGACAGGTCGTTCGATCGTGAAGCGCGTCGGCGTGGCGTTGCCGGTGCCGATCCGCACCGTGCCGGTTGGTTTGACGCCCTCGAGCCCCTTCCGGAGTGCGGCCGCCCCGCCGGCCTTGAACGCATTCGCCAAAGACCCGGCTTCGCTCTCGGACATCTTGCGGTCGACCGTGATGGTCAACGGAGCGCTCGCCGATTTGCCATCGGCGGTCTTGACCACCGCCGTTGCGGTGAAGACCTCAGCTGCCGACTGCCCGTACGTGGACGCAGGAATCATCACAAAGGCGCCCAGCAGCGCCGTCGCACCAAGTATCTTGTTCATCACGGTCAATACCCCTCTCGAGTACGCGGTTATTAGGAGCGTCGAACACTAGCAACCCACGTTCCGTCGGCCGCAGGCCCGCAAGTGGCCTCGATTGGCACAACGCACGCTCAGTGCCTACGGCATCTGGGGTTGGCTCCGCTATTCCGGGGGGCGACGTCGATGTCGTTCGGTCCGCCAGCCGACTGGCGCCGCTCCAACTCGAATCCCCCAGCGTCATGACCTCGTCTGGGTCGGGAATCTGGGCGACTGGCACGACGTCGTGCATCAGCTGCCACGCGGTGGGTGGCACGGTCGGCACCGGCGTCTTCGGCACCGAACTCACCCACTCTCATGAGCCGGGACACCCTGGGTTCCGGCGCCGCGCTCAACACACCCGAGAACCTGCGGACCTGCGGAAGGTCACGAAGGACGGGAAATTGATGCTCGGCGTCACCATCGGCCGTGAGCAGCGCAACCGGCAAGGCTGTCCGGCCGCGAATCCGCCTCACTCGCATCGCATGCCGGACTGGCACGCCGCGTGCTCAGGCACCTGAACCGGTAGTGTTTTTTTTGACAGGATGGTTTTGATGACGTCGAATTCCCTCGTTCTGGACTCCGCGATACGGGCGCGCCGCACGTTGCGGGCCGTCATCGTTGGACTGTTCGCAGTCGTCTGTGCGCTTGCCTGCCCGTCGGCCGCGCATGCCTCCTTAATGTCCCCCGAGCTCGAAGACACGGTGGCGAGCTACCTCGCCGTCTTCATCATCTTCTTCGTCCCGGTTCTGGCCATCGTCCTGTTCTGGCTGGTGCACATCCTCCCGGAGCAGATCGCGCACAAAAATCACCATCCGCAGTTCGAAGCCATCCGGACCCTGTGCCTGTTGTCGCTCGTTTTCGGAGGCCTTCTCTGGCCGCTGGCCTGGATCTGGGCGTACACGAAGCCGGTCGGCTACAAACTGGCCTATGGAACCGACAAGCATCCCGACTACTACAAGGAGCACGGCCTGCCAGAGCCGGACAGCGCCACCGCCGATATCCGCCAACGCGTGACCGCTCTGCAGGAACGCGGCGTCCCAACCAGTGAGATCGATGCCATTCGCGCCGACCTGGCGGCGATCGAGTCACGTCTGGCCTCGAACCTGACACGGAGTGAGGGGGTCTAGTGGAGGCGATACTTCTCGCCATCTATTCGTTTTTCGTCTGGCTGATTTTCATCAAGTTCAAGTGGCTGCCGTGGACGACGCCATGGAAGGTCGGGGTCTGCATCGTCCCAGTGGTCGCCCTGACGGCAATGATCCTTCTACTGAATATCTTCGCGCCGACGACCTCCGACGTCAGGGTCGTGAAATACGTCGTGCCCATCGTGTCGCAGGTCAAGGGGCGGGTGATCGAAGTGCCGGTGGAAAACAACCGGCCCGTCAAGAAAGGCGACGTGCTGTTCCGGGTGGACCCGACCCCGTATGAGAACGACGTTCGTTCGCTCGAGGCGCAGCTGGTGGCGGACGAGGCAAGGGTTCGGGCCGAGCAGGCCAAGGTCGGCGAAGTGCAGACACGCTTGCCCGACGCCGAGGCCGGCGAGCGCGAGCTCGGCGAGCAGCTCAACCAGGCGACGAGCCAGGTCGCGGCACTGCAAGCCTCGCTGGAACTGGCGAGGACGCGCGTTGCGCAGAACACCGAACTTGCGAAGGCCGGCGCTGGGAATCGCTTCGACCTGGAGCAGGCTCAGACGACCGTCAACGAGCTCACCTCGCAGATCGCCGCGGCGCGCGCGGCCGAGCAGCAGATCAGGGAAAAGCTGTCCGGACGAATAAACGGGGACCTCGCGACCGTGGCGGGGGCCAAGGCGCAGACGACAACAGCGCAGGCGCAGGTACTGGTCGCCCAGGCGCAGGCCGACACGACGCGCGCCCAGCTCGGGAACGCCCGTTGGAACCTGGAGCAGACGACCGTGGTCGCTCCCGGTAACGGCATCATGGTGAACGTGATGCTCCGACCGGGCTTCATGGTCACCGGCATTGCGTTCAACGAGGTCATGACCTTCGTGGATGACGAGTACCAGGTGTTCGCGCTGTACGCCCAGAACGAACTGCACCAGGTCGCGCCGGGAAACGAAGCGGAAATCTTTCTGACCACGCATCCAGGCGCGATCGTCAAAGCGCACGTGGACTCGATCATCTGGGCGCAGGGACAGGGGCAGGTGGATGCGTCCGGCGATCTTCCTCGGACGACCTTCACCGCGCCTCCTGGCCGGTTTCCAGTCAAGCTCATCGTCGCCGACGGCGAGGACACGCTCGCCCTGGCGGCGGGCGCCCGCGGCAGCGCGGCGATCTACACAGAACGCCTCACGCTGATTCACCTCGTCCGAAAAGTCATACTGCGGGTGTCGTCGTACCTCGGCTACATCATCCCCAAACTCCATTGAAGGAAGACTCGATGCCCCCCTATCCTTCGTTGAGCGCTCCGAGCCGTTTTCAGACGACCATCGCTCTGCTCATTGCCGGGCTGGCGACGACGACGGTGGCGGGTTGTGTGCTGAACAGCCCGCCCGATACGGCGGCCCTTAAGGAAATGGCGTTGCCCGCATTGCAGACGCCTGCGGAGTGGACGGCGGCAGGGGCTGGCGGTGGCATCGTGTCCGACGGCTGGCTCGCGGGGTTCCGCGACGATCAGCTGACAGCAGCGGTCGCCGAAGCCATCGCCCACAATGCCGACCTGCGCGTGGGCGCGACGCGAGTCGAGCAGGCACGGCTCCACGCCAAACTTGCGGGAGCGAAGCTGTACCCGTCGGCCGATCTCCTCGCACGTGGCGGCGGGAAGTTGTCCGGGGACGGCTCTGGCTTGCAAGGCGGTGTCCTCTCCGTGGCCTGGGAGGTCGATCTCTGGGGGCGCGTGCGGTACGGCCGCGCGGCAAGCGCGGCTGAAGCGGCATCGGCGCAGGCGGACTTCTTGTACGCCAGAGAGTCGATCGCTGCGCTCGTGGCCAAGAGCTGGTTCCTCGCGACCGAGGCCGGGTTGCAGATCCAGGCCGCAAGTGAATCCATTCGCGCGAGCGAGGAACTGGTGCGCCTCGCTGATGACCGAGCACGCGTAGGGGTTGGTAGTCAAGAAGAGGTGTTCGTCGCGCGTGCCGGCGTCGGGACCTATCGCGATGTCCTGCGCCAGCTCGAGCTGGGACGTGAGCAGGCGATTCGAGCGCTCGAGCTCCTCCTCGGCCGATACCCCTCGGCCGCTGCGATCACCGCGCCGGAGCTGCCCGGGTACCCTGGCGCGGTGCCGACGGGACTGCCCTCGGAGCTCTTGGAGCGGCGACCGGATGTGATCGCCGCAGAGAGGCGCGTGGCCGTCGCGTTCAATAGGATTGGTGAGGCAAAGGCGGCCAGGCTGCCAGTGATCTCGCTGACGACCGGCCTCAGCGCGATCTCGAGCGAATTGTTCGTGCTGCAGGATCACGACAATCCGGTGTGGAGTGTCGGGGCCAGCCTGCTCGCGCCTCTCTTCAGGGGCGGCGCACTCAGGACGCAGGTCGAGATTCGGACGGCCGAGCAGAAACAGGCCGTCGCCGAATATGCCGCGGTCGGACTACGTGCCTTTGGCGAGGTGGAGGGTGCACTGTCCGCCGAGATCGCCGCGCGCGAGCGTGAGCAGATCCTGGCGCAGACGCTCTCCGACAATCAGCAGGCGCTCAACGTAGTGCAGACGCAGTTCAAAGTGGGGAGCACGGATCTCAGGTTCGTCGAGCAGCGGCAGGTTGCGGTGACGGCCACGCGCTCCGCCCTCATCCAGGTGCAGGCCGAGCAGCGCGTGCAGCGCGTGAACCTCCATCTTGCGCTCGGTGGCAGCTTCGAACTCCCGCCATCGCCGCCCGCCCCAGCTCCCGCCGGTACCGCACCGACGCCCTGAAACGGATCACTGAACCTCGCTTCTGGGCAACGCGTCCGGACGGTCGCCCATCCAGGCGAGCAGCAAGGTATAGCTCACGGCAAGCACCACGGGACCCACGAAGATACCGATCAGACCAAACGCAAGCAGACCGCCAATCACGCCTGCGAACATCAGTAGCAACGGCAGGTTCGCGCCTCTGGTCATCAGTAGCGGGCGCAGAATGTTGTCGAGCAAGACGACCACCAGCGACCAGAACAGCAGCACGGTCGCGGTTCCGGTAGCACCCTGCCAGTAGAGCCATGCCACGCTGGGAAAGAGCACGAGGGCCGGCCCAAGCTGAGCGATGCACAACACGAACGTCAGCACCGTGAGCAGGGCCGCAAAGGGCACGCCGGCTGTCACCAAGCCGACGCTGCCGAGGGCGGCCTGCACCATCGCTGTGACGACCACGCCAAGAGCGACGCTCCGGATGGCACGCGCGGCGAGCCGGACCACTTCGTCGCCAGGCTCTCCCGCAAGATGCCGGCCGAAGCGAATTACTCCGTCGGCTGCGCCTTCGCCTTTTGCATACATGACAGCCGCGATGGCGAGCGTGAGCACGAACTGTACGAGCAACCCACCCAGACTTCCCAGCGTGCCCATCGTCCACGTCACGCCTGTGGCCGCGTATGGCGCCGCTGCCGACGCGATGTCGCCGACGGGACTGGCCGCGAGTCTCTGCCACAGCTCCACTGCCTTCGTCCCGACGAGGGGCAGAGTGCCCAGCCACTCGGGTGGTGGGGGCATGGTGAACGACCGCCAGCTCGCGGCCCACGCCCCGATCTCACCGGCGTTGGAGACGATCGTGCCGGCGGCAAGCGACAACGGCAGAACCAGCACGAGCAGCCATACCGTGGTCATGACCGCAACGGCCAACCTCCGGCTGTCCCAGAGCCACCCCTGGACCTGTCGCATCATGGGCCACGTCGCCACGACGATCATGGAGGCCCAGATGATCGCGCCGAGGAAGGGTCGGAGGATCCAGACCGTTGACGCCAGCAGCGTCACGATGAGCAATACACCCAGGGTGGCGCGAGGGAGATCCGGGCGAGAGGACATGTTTGTGTATCCCTCCAGCTGAAACGCAGACCCCGTCAGAACACGGCAGTGAGCAGACGCTTCAGCAGCTCTTCGAGCGAGATCATCGTCAGCAGCAGCGGCGCCACTGGGACGAGCGTCACGACGGCCAACTGAAGGACGGTCTCCTTCGAGAACGGCACGTACCGCATGGTCTTGATCACCTCGTAGCTGTTGCCCAGATCCGCAAGCGACTGGATGTCGCCACTGCCCACGAAGGGCTCGTCCGGATCTCGGACGCCGCGTACCCACTTCGCGTCGAACTCTCTGACATAGCGCTGCGCAAGGACGCCGTACTCGCCGAGCCCCACGCGCTTGGCGCGTGCCAGCTGACCCGTGAAGACGATGAGCGGGCCGAGCACCAGGAACACGAGTGCGCCCACGCCAATGATGATCTCCACCGTGAATTGTGGAAGCGTGGCGCCTCCAAAGAAGATGCGATCGGCAATCAGCGCCGAGAGCAGGACCCCATGTGCGACCAGCACCGGAGCGAATGAGTGGACGATGTTGGAGAGGAAGCCCAGTCCCCCGGCGCGGTCGGGATGCGTCGGCATGAGCTGAAGCTGGATGCGTGACACCTGCCAGAGAAAGCGCGCCCAGATGAAGACGCGGAAATACCAGCGAAGGAGCAAGAACTGGAAGATAGGTACGCTGACCAGGGTGTGCCACCAGCCGGCGAGCGACAGACCGGTCCCCGCCGATCCCGCCGCCCACGTGTTCGCGTCGACAACGACATAGTCCCGCGATACGACACCCACGGTATAGACAAGGCCAACGAGCACGACTTCGGCGACCACCGAATTTCGTAGACGCACCGCCGAGCTGATGGCCGCGTCGAAGCGAGTCCGATCGGAGTCGGAGATCAAGTGGCGCGCATGGAACTGGCCGAGAGCCCGCCGCATGCGCATGTGGACGACGAGCTCCGCCGCGACGAGAAGTGGCAGGGCCAGGAGAAACCGCGCTTGGACGTCCACGTTGAGCAGAAAGGGAATGAACGTGTCGTTTCTTCCCCATGCGCGTCCCTCCCACATCGAGAGCAGCAGCAGCGGGAGCCACGTGATCACGATGCCGGCGAAGATACGGCGATGGACCAGCGTCAGGGCATCGTCGGAGAGGCGCGACCGGCGAAGAAGCTGAAACAGCGGGCCGCCCAGCACCAGGGAAAAGTCGGCTGGCTCTGGGGGTGAGCTTGGCGTATCCGGACGATTG
Organism: uncultured Acidobacteriota bacterium; assembly: GCA_963827515.1. Lineage (GTDB taxonomy): Bacteria > Acidobacteriota > Vicinamibacteria > Vicinamibacterales > UBA2999 > JABFSA01. The sequence goes on from CAWHBF010000028.1 coordinate 129,939, forward strand.
ATCTCCATCGATGTAGGCTGCCCTTCCAGCGTTTCCTGCGACGAAGCGACCCTAGACGCCTAACGTGATGGCGACAGGTCGTCCGCCTGCGGTGACCCCAGAGCGGCACCTTTCGATTGCGGTCGGCGTCACTGAGCCAGTCAGATGCAACGCCGCCCGACGTTGTTACCAAGAAACTCGCGACCGTTCGTCCATAACATCCCGTCCGTCACGAGCGTCTCGAGAACCTGCGAGCACAGCCTCAGCTCCAAGTCGAACAGGCGTGCGGCCTGCGCCAGCGTCAGGCGCAATCCCGGCATTTCCAGGGTACTCACCGCGAACCCGCTCGCGCAACGCGTCGGTCTGTCTGGGTGAGTCCATCCGCTCGGGTCGTCGTGCTGTCAGCGTCCGAATCGATCACGGGTGGTCTCCAGTGGATTGGGTCGATCGGCGTCCCTTGAGCAATCACCGTGCCGGATGCGACGGCAGGTCTGGCGTGCGCCCAATCACTGTTCCAAGTTCAGGTCACCGGCGCTCCATCCAGAGGAGAACGCGACGTCGGATTCTAGGAAAAGTGGCTTTTCATTGGCCTTACAGGTAGGTAAATCGTGGAACGACACTTGCCTGGGTTCAGACCATGAATAATTCAGTCGCGTCGTTTGTCTCCATCATCGTGGTCGCTGCTGTCGCCGTCGGGTGTGGCAGCGACCTGAGTCCCACCAGCCCCTCGGCGGCGGGCGGTGTCACTACGATCAATCGCTCCCGAGCAAGTCTCAGGAACATGGATCCTTGCCTCTGTTCAACCCGCAGGCCAGACCGAAGTGACCGTACCGGGTGGTGCGTCATACGAGCTGGCGCTCGCCGACGGTCGAGTCTCGACGAGAGTTGATTGCAACGTCTGTGGTGGGAATCTGGCGGTTGGCCCCTCGACGATGACCGTCGGTCCGCTACTCGCCTGCACGCGTGCGGCGTGTCCGACGATGGCGTTCGAGAGCGCGTACCTCGCGATCCTTGCGGGCGAGAGCGCTACGCGGATCGACGGCGATACGCTCACGCTGACCTCTGCTCGCGGCTCACTGCGCTTCCGGCGCTGACGTTTCACGTGATCGCCTTCGGGGCGGGCAGGGTATTGCCGCCCCGCCCTTCGCCGCCCGGCCCAACGACGACCGATACGTCCGGGACCCCTCACGCGCCGCCCGCAGTAGCTCGATCACGGCGGGCTGTTACTGTGCCGTCGCAGCCAGCGCCTGCGACTGGCACAGCCAGCTGTGGGGACGTAAGCAGCCAGACGTCGTGAAAGAGCGCTGGCGACAGGCACCCTGAAGCGAGCGACGGTTACACGGTTGTCGCTTCGGATCAGTATTTTTCCTGGCCGCCACCAGTAACTTCTCCTACCGCACCCCCGTATACCTCCTCTCGCGCGCACACCATATACCCGCGGTAGACTCCGGCCAACCCGAGAGCCTATGAATCTCCCACGCCTCCTTCTGGCCGACGATCACCCAGGGACCAGGAACCTGCTGCGTTCTCTCCTGGAGCCGGAATTCCACGTCGTCGCGGACGTGGCCGATGGTCAAGCGCTCATCACCGCCGCCAGGCGACTGTCGCCTGACGTCATCGTCACGGACATCTCGATGCCGGGCGTCGACGGGATCACGGCCGCGACGACGATACTCCTGCAGGGATCCGACAGCTCGGATCGTCCTGGTCACCGTTCATAGTGATGCCAGCCTGATCGACCGTGGCCTATCGAGTGGCGCACTGGGATACGTCCTGAAAGGAACGGCCGGCGACGAACTGCTGCCGGCCGTGCACGCGGCACTCCGAGGCGAACGTTACGCCAGTCGCACTCTCACTCTTCCCCCGCGAGACGACGAACGAATCTTGCCCCGCGACGCGACCAACGATTGGTGCGCGTGGTCCCCAGCGGCAACCACTCTGACGTGAACCGGACATGAACAAGGTTTTTATGCCCGTCGTGAACATAGCTCCGTCGCGAACTCCCTCTGACGTGAACGCACCATGAATGAGGTTTTTATGCCCGTCGTGAACATAGCTCCGTCGCGAACCCTTCCTGACAACGAGCTCGAGCAGATCTCGCAGCTCGCCGTCTCACTTTCGAGACGGTTGACCCATGCCCACGTCGGCGAGATCGAATCGGCGATTGCTGAGGCGCTCGAGCAGATTGCCGCGGTGACACAGGTCGATGTCTGTCAGGTTCTCGAGTTCACCGAGTCGGGCGCGTTAGCGCGTGTGCACGTCCCACCGAGAGCCGCAGACGCGGCGAACCGGCAGGTCCAGAACCAGCTTCCGGACGCGTGGCTCGTCGAACGCCTCTCGCGAGGCGAGCTCGTGGTCGTCTCGCAACCGGATGAACTGCCGCGGGAGGCGATCGCCGCGCGCGAGCAGGCGCTCGTGACGGGATTCTGCTCCATCCTGGGAGTGCCGGGGGTGTTCGCCGGGCAGACAACCTGTGGCCTGGTCATCCGCAACGCTCGAGGACCGCGACGCTGGTCACAACTGTTGGTCGAGCGCACGCAGCTCCTGTCGGAGATCATTGGCGCGGGGCTGCATCGTACGAGGCCGGAGATCGCTCGCCGCTCCGGCGACGACGTGATCGAACGATTGAACACCCGGCTCGAGGCCGACAATGCGTACCTCAAGGAAGAGCTCAAGAGCTATCACGACTTCGACGAGATCGTTGGTGAGAGTGCCATACTTCGAGGCGCACTCACGCGCGTGGCCCAGGTCGCCCCAATGAACTCCAGCGTCCTGCTGCTAGGCCCGACGGGCACGGGCAAGGAACTATTTGCCCGAGCCCTGCACGAACGGAGCCGACGGCACGGGCGCCCGCTGGTAAGGGTCAATTGCGCGGCACTTCCGCCGACGCTCGTCGAAAGCGAACTGTTCGGCCATGAGAAGGGCGCGTTCACCGGTGCGGTGGCGATGCGGCAGGGACGATTCGAACTGGCCGATGGCGGTACGATTTTCCTGGACGAGATCGGCGACCTGACGCCCGAGGTGCAGGTGAAGTTTCTTCGCGTTCTCCAAGAAGGTGAATTCGAGCGCGTGGGGTCCTCACGCACCAAGCACGTGGACGTTCGCGTGATTGCCGCCACCCATCGCAACCTCGAAGCTGACGTCGCCGCGGGGCGCTTCCGAGCCGACCTGTACTATCGTTTGAGCGTGTTTCCGATTCACGTGCCATCCCTGCGCGATCGTGCCGAAGACATCCCGCAGCTCGTGTGGTTTTTCATTCACCGCAACCAGCGCGAACTTGGACGACGAATCACGAAGGTGCCGCCGTCTGTGATGGACGCCCTCACGAACTACTCGTGGCCCGGCAACGTCCGCGAGCTCGAGAACGTCGTCGAGCGCGCCATGATCGCGTCCATGGGAGATACGCTCCAACTCGATGACGCCCTGCCCTTCAGCGGGCGGTGCATCGTCGCGTCAACATCACCGGACGACCTCGACGCCGTTCAGCGCGCGCACATCGAGAACATTCTCGAATTATGTGGTTGGCGGATCAACGGGACCGGCAATGCCGCAGAGCGCCTGGGCATCCACCCGAACACGCTCCGATTCCGCATGAAGAAGCTGGGTGTCCAGACTCCCAGGGGCAGGTCGCGAGATCTTCGCCGGCCAGTGGCGCGGCCGTTGGCTTGAGCTGCTGTGCACGAACTGTCGAGCATGGGGCTCTCGCCACGGTGTCGGTCGCGCCACGGGTGCCGACCCGAAGGTAGCACGTGACGTGGAAGTGGCGCCTCCGTTGAGGGAGGTCGGCCGCTCGCCACGTGGACGTCAGATCCGCCGCGGCCCCTTCAACGGCAAGTTCGTCGGCCGAGCCGCCTCCGAGTCGATCTTCAATTGGATGTACCCGGGGACACCAACCAGATCCGCGCCGGCGGCGCGTACTCGCCGCAGCGCGTCAATGCCCGCCATGTCCGCAGACACGAGATCCGACAGGTCGAGTCGGACATGGTCGGCATCGGCGCACGCTTTGAGCAACTCGGGCACCTGAGCACCGCTCAACTGCCCCGCCAGCCGCACGACGCGGTAGTCAACTTCCTGAACAACGCCGATCCAACAATCCACGGACGTCCCTAGACGCAATATCGGAGCCAAGACGGTTGACGTCGAGAAGCCCTGCACTCCCGCAGGTTGTGCCCGGGGAATGGCCCGGAGCCGCGATGGCACGGCCGTAGATCACGGCAGACCGTCAACAAGTCTCAACACGTTGAAGGATTCGGTCAGTCGCATCGAATGCGGCTGCGCCCTTTGAGGCATACCAGGCGGGTGTCGGGATCAACGTTCAGGATAATCGCGTACTAGCTCGGACGGGCTCACGACTCGGCGGCACCGTCGCTCGGCGTGTCGTCTTCTCACGCCTGGTGTGACGCCCGTGAATCGAGTCGTCCAGTTGCAGTTCTGAGAACCGGCGCACCTCGGGAGGAACATTTCTCTCGAGCGCGACGACCGCTACCTCGGGTTCGAGGACATGGGTCGCCAGGCCAGAGCGCCCGGGTCCGGTGACCAGCTGGCGCCACCACCTGGCGATCGCCGGCCAGCGCTGTTGACGACAGGCAAGGCACCAACGACGCGACGGCGACGAGCGCGGCAACGAAGCATGGCACGCGTGCGCGCGCCCCTATGGCTACGCCGACCACTGTCGAGGGACTGAGTGTCGATGGATCATGCGCGTCTCGGTCGGGTCGGCCTGCAAGTCCCGGACCCTCGTGATGACGACTCCGCCTGGGCCCCCGACCCTGATCCCCTGGCGTGTAACAGGGCTCCTAGCCGACCGAGACCGCGCTCACCATATATGGTTATTAGGAGGGAGCCGACCTCGGGTGCCGCACGGCGAACACCGCGAAAAGACGGCGACATCTGAAGCCAACTCGCGGAGGGCGCGCGATGGCTCGGGGATTGCGGCGCGCACATCTCGTTCGTTCACCTGCTTCCCCAGGAGTCATGGTTGGCCCTCACATTCAAAGACGTTCGCAAACTGTTCCAGGTACCTACTCACGGTCGAATACGGCTGAGCGACTACGACCCGGGTTGGGCGGCGGAGAAGCACTTTGCGGATCTGACCAAAACGGAGTTGAAGACGCGTGCCGCGGAGTTTCTGCGGCAGAACGTCACCGAGCTCGCGGACGCGCAGGAGCGACTCTACGCCTCCGACACGCATGCAGTGCTCGTCGTGCTGCAGGCCTCCGACGCGGCGGGAAAAGACGGCACCATTAAACACGTCATGTCCGGCGTGAACCCACAGGGTTGTCAGGTGTTCTCGTTCAAGAAGCCGTCGAGCGAAGAACGTGACCACAACTTTCTCTGGCGGTACACGAAAGCACTGCCGGAACGCGGACGCATCGGCATCTTCAACCGCTCGTACTACGAAGACGTCCTCGTGGTACGAGTCCACCCGGAACTACTCGACAACCTCCCAGGCAAGGATCGCGGGAAGGAGTTCTGGCAGGACCGATACGACGACATCAACCAGTTCGAACGACATCTGGCCCGCAACGGGACCCTCGTCCTCAAATTCTTCCTCAACCTGTCGAAGAAGGAGCAACGGCGACGTTTCCTGGACCGTCTCGACACGCCCGAAAAGAACTGGAAGTTCAACCTCGGAGACCTCGAGGAACGCAAGCACTGGTCAGAGTACCAGGCGGCCTTTGAGAACATGCTGAAACAGACGAGCACGCCATGGGCACCGTGGTGGGTTATCCCGGCGGACAACAAGTGGATCACGCGCGCGCTGGTAGCCGGCATCATGACGCGCTCGATCGACAAGCTCGGCGTGAAGTTTCCACGGGTGTCGGCCGAGCAGCAACAGCGGCTGGCCGCCGCCCGGCGCGAACTGGAGGGACGCACGTCCGGCCCATCGAAAAAACAGTCCTGATCGCTCCTGCCCATCGATTGGGGCACGCCCGCCGCGCTGGCTCCAAGGCAACCTGGACGCTGGCTGTTCGCGCGACGCTCACCGCCAATTGTGAGCCCCCTTGCGTCTTACCAACCAGATCCGGACCCGTGGCGCCAATTCCCGCCAGATCTCTGCGCACTCTGGCCGTCCACGCCAGGGGGCGACTGGCGCGCTACTTGCCTTGGGAATTCGCGTCCGAGGCGATGGCGCTACCCCTGCGGCCCTACGACAGGAGAACAGCAGACATGTTGACCCGTTACGCACGACACGCTCGCAACAGACCCGGCGTCGCGATGCTCACCATCGTCAGCCTCCTCGCATCGCCGACCGCGCCGCTCGTTGCGGCACAGGCGCCAGCCGCCGCTCGCCCCGCCGCTGCCGCCGTCCCCCCAACCGAACTGGAGGACTGGCCGCGTGCCTACCTGACTGCCAGCGGCGCGGCGCTCACGATCTATCAACCGCAGGTCGCGAGTTGGGCCGATCAGAAGCATGCCGTCCTCTATGCGGCGGTGTCCCACACGGCGAAGGGTGCCAAGACACCCTCGATCGGCACGATCAAGGTGGAATCCGATACGAGCGTCGCCCTGGACGAGCGGCTCGTGAGCTTCTCGGAGTTCAAAATCACCGAGTCCAGCTTCCCCACGCTCCAGCGCGATCAGCTTCGATCCCTCGTCGCGGAGATCGAGGCTTCGGTGCCGCTCGAGGAGCGTGTGATCGCGCTCGATCGCGTGCTGGCGAACGTCGACATGAGCCAGATCGTCCCGAAGAACGTGGACGGCTTGAAGGCGGATCCGCCGCCGATCTTCTTCAGTAAGGCTCCCGCCGTCCTTGTCAATATCGACGGCGACCCCATTTGGACGCCCATTCCACAGAACGACCTGACCTCGGCGGTCAACACCAACTGGGATCTGTTCGAACACAGTCCAACCAAGACCTATTACCTGCGCCACGAGAAGGTCTGGCTGAAGGCGACCGATGTGAAAGGACCGTGGGCTCCAGCGGGCACGTTGCCGGGGAGCTTCGCAAAGCTGCCTGCGGACGACAACTGGAAAGAGGTGAAGACGAGTCTCCCTGGCGCCAGGGTGAGCGCCAGCCAGGCGCCCACGGTGTTCGTGAGTCTGACACCCGCGGAACTGATCCTGCTGCGAGGCGAACCGAGCTACCTTGCGGTCGAGGGTGCGCCGCAACTCCTCTGGGTCAGCAACACCGACAGCGATGTGTTCCGGATGGGACTCAAGGGTCCTGTCTACTTCCTCGTCGCGGGCCGATGGTTCTCGGCACCAGATTTCACCGGCCCATGGACATTCGCCACACCAAGCCTGCCGGCCGCCTTCAAGCAAATCTCGCTCGAGCACGAACGGTCGCGCGTGCTGGCGTCCGTGCCCGGCACGCCGCAGGCCGCCGAGGCCATCCTGCTCGCGCAGATTCCACAGACCGCGCGCGTCAGCAAGACCGTGGCAGCGCCCGAGGTCGCGTATCAGGGCGGCACGCCCCAGTTCGAGCCAATCGAGCCGACCACCGTGCAGCGCGCGGTCAACACGGACAAGGACATCCTGAAGGTCGGTGACCTCTACTACATGTGCTTCCAGGGCGTGTGGTTCATGTCGACGACAGCGACGGGGCCGTGGGCCGTCACCGGAGAGGTGCCGAAGCAGATTTACGAGATCCCCGTGAGCTCGCCGTCGTACAACGTCACACACGTCACGGTTGAGGACGACGACGACGACTGCGGTGGTGTACGCCACGGCAGCGGCTTTCACGGGAGTCATGATCGGGTGGGGCTGCGCGGTGTGGGGCACCGGCTACTACTATCCCCCGTACTATGGGTACGGGGGCTTCTACCCCTACTATTACCCCCACTATCCCACCTACGGGTACGGCGCGTCGTACAACCCCTGGACCGGGGCCTACACTCGCGGCGCCGTGGCCTACGGTCCCTACGGTGGCGCCGGGGTGGCCGCCCGCTACAACCCCCGAACCGGCACATACTCGCGCGGCGCCGTGGCCCACGGTCCGTACGGCTCGAGGGGCGCCGCGTCGGCCTACAACCCCCGCACCGGCGCCTACGGCGCAACGCGACAGGGCTCGAACGTGTACGGCAGTTGGGGACAGACGGGCGTCCAGCGCGGCGACCAGTGGGCCACGACCTCGCGCTACACGAACAATGTCACGGGCGCGACGACGCGCAGGACCGAGACGAGCGGTGGGGGCACCGCTGTCAGCCGGACGGGGGTTGGAGGTCGTACGACGGTCGGCGAGTCTGGAAGTGGCGACATATACGCCGGTCGCAACGGCAACGTCTATCGCAAGCAGGGCGACAGTTGGCAGCAGTACGGCGAAGGTGGCTGGAGCGGCGTCGACCAACCGACGCCACAGCAGAGACAGCAGGCGCAGGACGGCCGCGCGGCGCAGGGCGGCGGGACCGGGTCAGGCTGGGATTCGGCGACGGCGACCCAGGTGACGCGCGACTCCGCCGCGCGCGCCGAGGGCACCCAGCGGACGCGCGACTCCAGCCAGGTGCGCAGCGGCGCGTCCACGCGTTCCGGCAGCTATCGCGCAGGCGGCGGTGCGAGCCGGGGTGGCGGCGGGCGACGCCGCTAGTCAGTCGCCGGCGAAGGCCGGCGGCCCTTCCGGGCTGCCGGTCATCAGCGCCTGGTCTGTTCCTCGATCGTAATCGGCGAGCGAAGCTCGAACGCCACCACTGTCTCCGCGGGAATTTCGGCGGCTTCGCCGCGCATCGCCGCGCCCGCACCACCGCCGATCAGCGCACCCACGGCGGCGCCCGTTCCGCCACCGGCGATCGCGCCGATCGCGGCACCCGCGCCGGCGCCAACGCCCACCTTCGCCGCGTCCTTGCCCCTGTTAGCTGCAGCCTCGTAGCCGACCGGAGACGTCACGACTTCAATCTTTCGGCCGTCGCCGATGGTCAGACCCGTGAGCTCGATGGAGAGGTTCGCCTTTCCCGCGACGCGCCCGCCCTTGTCCGCCTCGACAATGCGGCCGTCGACCTTGGCGCCCGCGGCTGCGACGGTCCAATTATTGACGACGATCGGCTCCTCCAGAACCGCGGCGAACACGTCTCCGCTCTTCATGGTCGATGTCGACAATTGACGGGTTGTTCTGATCGTCAGCACCTGACCCGCATTCAAGCGGGCGACCCTGGGCTTCGGCGGGGCTGGCGCTGCCACCGGAGCCGGAGCCGGAGCTGGCGCCGCCACCGGAGCCGGGGCTGGCGCTGCCGCCGGAGCCGGGACGCCGGTTGCTGAACGGCGCCCGAAGAGGGTGCCTGGGCGGGTGGTGCACCCTCCGAGGGCTGGCTCTGCGCAGAAGGGTCCGCGCTTGAAAGCGACGCCGCGGGCTCTTGAGACTCGGGCGCGGAGCAGGCGACCGCAACAAGAGCTGCGCCCGCGAGGGTCGACATCAACACGAGAGGCGATCGGCGCCGCCGGCTGGTTGGATTCGTGCGTGAGCGCATCGTTGTCATTCTCAAAGGTCACCTCCATGTCCCGCCCGCACGTCGGGTATTGACTGGGTTTGGCCGCCTTGATCAGGTTCTGACCATGTGTGGCACGGCGATCACCGCTGGTGGTGAGTCTTCGATGGCATTTCCCCAGCTTCGATGCCGCGAACCCGTGATGGTGGCGTAATGAAGCAAGTTCAGGGCCGCGTCACACGAACACGGTCGCGGGATCCCTCGAGCACCAAGCAACAAAGACTGGTTCTGGAGTTGGAGGCGCAATTGCACCACTTGAGGGACGTGAATACCGTCTTTAACGAACACAGGTCATGACCATGACGAAGACCATCAATCTCGGTCTGATTCTGCTCGCCCTGCTTCTCCTTCATTCGGTGCACGTCCAGACCCGGCAGGCGGAGCCACCGCAGGGTGCGGCCACTCCACAAGCGCAGCCCGCCGAGGATTCACTGGGGCGCACGACCCCACACGGGACCGTCGTCGGTCTCATCACGGCTGTTGACCAGGAGAACCTCGCACGCGCCGCCGAATATCTGGAGTCTGGGCTGAGTCCTTCAGGTCGACGGGAGCTGGCCCGGAAGCTGGGCGCCGTTCTCGACCGCAAGCTCCTCACGAGCCTCGATAGCCTCAGTGACGAGCCTGACGGCGACGCTGGCGATGGGCTCACCGATCGCGATCGGATCGGCGTCGTGGAAAGTTCGTCCGGCAGCGTGGAAGTATTCCTGGACCGCGTACAACGGGGTCGTGGCGCCCCCCTGTGGTTGTTCTCCTCCATTACGTTGCAGGAAATCCCCCGAGTCTACGACGAACTCGAGCCCGCCCGGATAGAACAGTACGTGCCGGACTCGCTCCGAACCACTCGATGGCTGTCACTCCCACTCTATCGATGGATCGGCTTGCTCCTTTTCATCCCTTTGGTCTTGGGTCTCGCAACGCTGTGCATCCGCGTGCTGAACGTCTTACTCCGACCGGTGTTCGGCCGCCTCGGGCAGGACACTGCCGTTCGCGAGCTGATGCGTCTTGGGCCTCTGCACCTGCTGATTCTCGCCCTGCTCTTCTACGGTGGCTCATTCCTCGGCCTCGATCTCACGTCTCGGCTTTTCTGGAGTCGCGTGGCCGGGGTCCTGATGATCCTGGCCGTGTCCTGGTTCTCGTTGCGCCTCGTGGATGTTCTGGCAGAGTTGAGCCTCGGGCGCCTGGCACGGAAAAACCGGTCGGCGGATACGGCCCTGCTCCGCTTGATCAGCCGCCTGTCGAAGGCGGGGGTCGTCATCGTCACCGGTCTGGTTCTTCTCTATCTTGCGAATGTCGAGCTCACCGCCGCGCTCACCGGGCTCGGCGTCGGTGGAATAGCGATTGGCTTCGGCGCCCAGAAGACGATTGAGAACCTGTTCGGGGGCATCATGGTGATTTCCGACAAGCCGGTCAACGTTGGGGACATCTGCAAGGTGGGCGAATACATGGGAACCGTCGAAGATATCGGCATCCGTTCGACGCGTATCCGCACGTTGGATCGAACCGTGGTGTCGGTTCCCAACGGCCAACTGGCAAGCATGATCCTGGAGAACTTCGCCGAGCGTGACCGCATGCTGTTTCATCACACGATCGGACTGGGACATCAGACGACCGCGGAGCAGCTGCGCGACGTCCTGGCGCAGATCCAGGGGCTGCTCGCTGCACATCCCAAGGTGGACGCCGCCTCCGCACGCACGCGGTTCATCAGGTTCAGCGCCGCCTCGCTGGACCTCGAGGTCTTCGCCTACGTGCTCGAGAGCCAGCAGCCGGCGTTCCTGGCCATTCAGGAAGACCTTCTGCTCGGCATCATCGACACGATCGACAGCAGCGGCGCGTCAATCGCGGCTCCTGCCCTCACACTACCGCCCCTCGCGAACGCTCTCTCGCGATAAGGGCGACGCAGGCGTCGCCCCTTACCGTTACGATCCGCCGACCTGCTCCTTCACGAGGTGTGCCCTGATTTGATTGGGTTCCAGCTCGACCACTTTGGCGTCGAGACGGCCAAAGAGGTCGAGAAGCGCGGCGATCGAACCGGTCCATCCCGTCTGATGGCTCGCGCCAATCCCAGCTCCGTTATCGCCGTGGAAGTATTCGTAGAAGAGGATCAGATCGCGCCAGTGCGGATCGTCCTGGAACTTCGTGGTGCCTCCGTAGACTGGCCGCCGCCCGTTGGCGTCACGCAGGAACGTCTTTGCGAGCCGGCGGGTGATCTCCTGTGCCACCTCGAACAGCGTCATGTATTGCCCCGAACCGGTCGGACACTGCACCTTGAACTCATTCCCGTAGAAGGCGTACAGGTTCAGGAGTGCCCGGATCAGGAGCACGTTGACGGGCATCCAGACCGGGCCTCGCCAGTTGGAGTTGCCGCCGAACATGCCGGTATCGGATTCGCCAGGCAGGTAATTGACTCTGTATTCCTGACCACCGACGTGGAATATGAACGGATGGTCCTGATGGTATCGAGAGAGCGCGCGAATACCGTATGGCCCGAGAAACTCGTTCTCGTCCAGCATGTAGGCCAGTACTCGCTCCAGTTTCTGCTTGTTGAGGATCGACAGCAGGCGCCGTCCCTTGTAGCCGATGAACCCTTCCTTGGTCGGAGCCACCTGGGACAACAACTCGGGATGGCGCTTGCGGAAGAGCTCGATCATTTCCAGCAGCTTCGGGTGCCGCTCGGCGATGCCCGCATCGAACACTGTTGATGCGCACAAGGGAAGGAGTCCCACCATCGACCGTACCTTCAACCGCATCGCCTGACCGTCGGGGAGCCGCAGCAGGTCGTAGAAGAATCCGTCCTGCTCATCCCACATCTCGTCGTGATGCTCGCCCCGGCGGTCCATCGCATAGGCAATCCACAGGAAATGCGTGACGAACTTGTAGGCGACCTCTTCGTACTTGTCGTCGTCCTCGGCGAGCTCGAGTGCGATCTGCAGCATGTTCTGGCAGTAGAACGCCATCCACGCCGTCCCGTCGGCCTGCTCGAGAGTGCCGCCCGTGGGGAGCGGAGCGCTGCGGTCGAAGATGCCGATGTTGTCGAGACCCAGAAACCCCCCGGCAAACACGTTGCGCCCGGCCGGATCCTTCCGGTTCACCCACCAGTTGAAGTTGAGCATCAACCCCTGAAACGCCTTTTCCAGGAAACGACGGTCCGCGCGGCCAAGGTTCCGCTCTACCTTGTAGAGATAAAGCGTCGCCCAGGCGTGCACCGGAGGATTCACATCGCCGAAGTTCCACTCGTAGGCGGGAATCTGCCCGTTGGGGTGAGCATAGAGATTGCGCAGCATCAACAGCAGCTGATCCTTGGCGAAATCGAAATCCACCAGCGCCAGCGGAATCGTGTGGAACGCCAGGTCCCAGGCGGCGTACCAGGGATACTCCCACTTGTCCGGCATGGAGATGACGTCGGCATTGAGCATGTGGAACCATTCGGTGTTCCGCACGCCGTGCCGGGAGGATTCGAGCAGCGGATGGCTCTTGTGTTCGGTCAGCCATTGCTCGAGGTCGTAATGGTAGAACTGCTTGCTCCACAACATGCCCGCCAGCGCCTGGCGATGCACGCGCCGTTCATCGTCGGTCAGCGACTTCGGCGAAATCCGATTGTAGAATTCGTCGGCGTCCGCGATCCGGTCCTTGAATGTCTTGTCGAACCCGTCGAAGGCATCGCCGACCTTGAATCCGCCAACGCCTTCGTCGGTCCACGCGGCCGCCAGCCGCAGACTCACGGTCTTGCTTCCGCGAGCGGGCACGTCGAGGACATAGTGGGCCGCAGCCTTGGTCCCGGCTTTCGCGGGGTTGACCGCGTGGCGGTGGCCCGAGACGATGTATTCGTGGAACGCATCCTTGACGTAGGGAGACGCATTGGGCTGGCCCCACAGACGGGAGGCGTTGCTCTCGTTCTCGGTGAAGAGCAGCTCCGGGGCTCCCTCGCAAAACAGCCAATACTCGCCAAGCTCACGGTGCGTGGCCTGCACGACGCCAGGTCCCACCTCGTGGAGCGACGGCTTCGGCTGATCCGCGTCCCACGACCAGGTATTACGGAACCAGAGCGTCGGCACGACACGAAGCCGGGCCGCTTCCGGCCCGCGATTGTGCACGGTGATGCGGACGAAGATGTCTTCGGGGCCGGCCTTCGCGTATTCCACGAACACGTCGAAGTACCGGTCGTCGTCGAAGGTGCCGGTATCCAGCAGTTCGTATTCGAACTCGGTTCGCGATCGGCCCCGGTTCGTCTCGATCAAGTCCCGGTAGGGATACTCCCGCTGCGGGTACTTGTAGAGATATTTCATGTACGAGTGCGTGGGCGTGCTGTCGACGTAGAAGTAGTACTCCTTGACGTCCTCGCCGTGATTCGCCTCGTTGTTGGTGAGCCCGAACAGGCGCTCTTTCAGAATAGGATCCCGCTCGTTCCACAAGGCCAGGGCAAAGCAGAGCTGTTGCTTGTCGTCGGAAAGTCCCCCGAGCCCGTCCTCGCCCCACCGGTATGCGCGTGAGCGCGACTGGTCATGGGTGAAGTAGTTCCACGCGTCGCCATTTTCACTGTAATCCTCGCGAACCGTACCCCACTGTCGTTCGCTGAGGTAGGGTCCCCACTTCTTCCAGGGAATATGTGCCTCGCGCGCCTCGTTCAGCCGCTTCTGCTCGGTGACATCCACTGTAGGGCTCGTGCCTTGCCTCCCCCCGTTCTTCTTCACCGCTCGCTCCTCTTCTCCGACGCACCCTGCCTCTGAACCGACTCAGGTGGCAGACATCGATCCCAGCAGGCAGTGCAGTCGGCCCAGGCCCTCGTAGCAAAGTGAGGGCCGGTCGACCGCGGGGAAAACGGTAGAGGAATTGCTGTAAAGATGGGATACATCAACCGTTCGTGCTCCTGGATCGGAGCGGGAATGGCCAGATCTCACAGCCGGCGGTGAAGCCCCTGGCAGCAGGTGATAACTTGCCTCAAATCCTGACCGGTGATCAGCGAAGAACGGCGCGCGGCCGAAGTGGGAGTGTCGAGGGAAACGGCGGGACGATTGCTACAGCACACGCGCACTAATGCCGCGTCCGTATCGATCCGTACGGCCGCAGCACTCGCGTTGTTGTTGATGCCGGTCTCCGCCTCGTCGCAGGAACTCGAGCCCGGCGCGTACTGGCCCCTTCCCATCGGGCTCAACATCGTCACCATCGCCAACAATTTCAGTTGGGGCGACCTGGCCTTCGATCCGTCCGCTCCGATCGACGAAGCGAACGCCGTTATCGACATGACGGCGCTCGCCTATACGAGGACGTTCAGTCTGGCCGGACGATCGGCCAATGCGGGAGTGATGCTGCCCGTGATCGGTGGTCATCTGGAAGGTCTGTATCTCGGTGAACCCGCGGAGGTCGGCCGGTTCGGGCAGGGTGATCCGAGACTGCGACTGGCGATCAATCTGTACGGAGCCCCAGCGGTCACGCCCCAGGCATTTGCCCCGTACCGCCAGCGAAGCATCCTCGGCGTCAGCGTCACCGTGGCACCGCCGCTTGGCCAATACGACTCAACCAAACTGATTAACCTCGGCACCCATCGGTGGTCCGTCAAACCGGAGGTTGGTGTGTCGCACGCCTTTGACCGGTGGGTCGTGGAGGCGATGGCGGGGGTCTGGCTGTTTACGGACAACGCGGACTTCCTCGGAGGACGCACGCGCGAGCAGGACCCGATTGTCGCGACGCAGCTCCACGTCACTTTCAGGTTCAAGCCCACCATGTGGCTGGCCGCGGACGGCAACTACTTCACCGGCGGGCGGACGACGATCGGCGGTAAGGAGAACCTCGATCTCCAGAAAAACTCGCGCATCGGCGCCACGTTTTCGTCAGCGCTCGGTCGCGGCCACGCGGTCCGAATATCAGTGAATCGCGGCGCCTTCACGACGATCGGCGCCGATTTCACGTCGGTCGCGGCCGGATACAACTATGCGTGGACCGGGTGGTGAGGAGCGCGAACGCTTTCTACTTCCTGACCTCGAGCTCCAGGTTGTTCAGGCGTACGGGTTCGGTCGAGTAGTTCTCGAGTTCGATCGTGCTCGTCTTCTTATCGAACATGATCTGCGTCGAGTAGGCCATCTTGCCTTCGCCCTTGCCGGCGCGGTCGAACCGCATCTCGAACAGCGTGAAGGGATAGTCAACCGTTCGCGGCTGGTTGCGCAACTCGGCGAAGCCCATGACGCGCGGTGTCATGATGACGATGCGCCGACCACCGTCTTCTCCCGGGAAGTTCATGGCATAGCGGATGTCGGTGCCAAGACGCATGGTGTTGTTCGGGTCGGGGCCGAAATAGCCGGGGAAGTTGAACCGCCCCACTTCGGGCTGATCTTCGAGCTCGCGGAGCAGCCCGTTCTGCTTCTTCTCGAGAAAGGTGTCGATGAGGTGCTGACGCTGTGCGAGGCTCGACCATCCGTCGATGGTGATTTGGATCGTGTCGTTCGCGCCAGTGGCGATGTTGCTCATGTTCAGCGCCCATCCGGTGATTCTCACCTTGTCGGTGGCGCTTGGGACGTTCGACTGTGCCCAGGCGGGCATGATCGATCGCCGTCGCTGCCAGCGTACCCGCCCCGATCCACGTCATCAGCATGCGCGTCATATCGATGCTCCTGTCTGTCCGACTAGGCGTGTCGTGCGTTTCAAGCCGGGCTGCAAATCCCATGCGAGCATGGCCGGGAGGCGAATCCTCCCAACCGACGTGCTGTCCTGCAGCGTCCGGCAGCCCTGCACGTCACGACCCTGAACGCAGGCGAAACGCATGGTCGTGCTCACAACATGCCGTGGCCGATCGCAAGCAGCGGAGACCACCCGTGGGGAGCGAAATCGGCTGGTCGAACGACTCAGGCAAGCCAGTCAATCAGTTACCGGCCAAGGGTTGCTGGTGGGATGCTGGCGCGAATAGTGCTTATCCCGCTCCATTGGCCAGTGTGTCTGGGGGCCGTGTCACACGTTGAGAGCGTTTCCGAGGAGGTCTCATGAGAACGATGACTCTATTGTTACTGGCCCTGGTCTCCGTGATTTCGACGCGGCCGTTGGCGGCCCCCGGCGACACCCAGGCCCCACAGATCGAAATACCCAAGCCTGGGGTGCCACAGATCATGACGCTGGAGGGGGCGTATATCCGCGTCGCGTACAACAACGAAGGCTATGCCATCCTTGGATATCGCATCGCGAATCTGTCCATCGGAGAAGAGTGGATGCTCCTCGAGTTCGGGACGACACTTCGCGATCGCGTGCCGCGCTACAAGTTGACCCGCGACGCGCTGTCCCTGGAGACACCTGACGGCAAGACGATTCCCATGGCGTCGGTCGTGGATTACCGGGCGGCCAACCTGACCGCACTCCAGAACCGGATGAAGGTGCAGCGCGACTCGATCAACTACTTTCCCCCCATGGCGAATCAGGCGTGCCGAATTGGTTTCTACTCCGAGTTGACCAATCGCGCGATGGCATATGAGGAGGTCGAGCTGAGTAACAACCGCGCCTGTGTGGGCCAGCTCTTCTTCAAAATACCCGGCGGCATCGCGTACGGTCAGCACTGGCTCAACGTGAAGTTTCAGAACAGTGTCGTGCGCGTGCCGTTCAGAATCCTGACCAAGGAAGAAGACCAGCTGCTGTCGAAGAACTACAAGGATATCCGCCGGCAGGTCGAAGACACCTTCAAGAAGTAGGACTGACGACACGCTCGCGTCCGGTCTCCAGCCGGCGTCGGGGCACCGCATGACGGGATGGCCAACGGCCGGGCATCCACGAGCAGCGCCTCGACGCGGCTTACGATGCCGCGGACTTGAGGATCGTGAGGCGCTTCGTGAGCGCTCATAACGGACCGTAGTTCTCGAGTGGCGAGGGTTTGATCCGCCCTGGATGGCCGGGCTCCCGAACAAAGCGATCCCCGCTCTGGAAGAAGGCGAGATATGACCGCCGAGCGATGGGAGGGTGTGTCGCCGGATCTGCCTCGCGGTACGGAAAGCGGCGCCACCGCTGGCCCGCTGAGCATGGATCTCACAGTCGATCCAGCGGAGACCCCGCCGCCCGCGTCCGCGTCCCGAGCCGACACCGCAGCGCCAGCCGCGTTCGGACGCTACCAGGTTCGCCACGCCTTGGGGACGGGCGGCTTCGGCGCGGTGTACCTCGGCCACGACAGCCAACTCGACCGGCCCGTGGCCATCAAAGTGCTGCACGCCGGCTCGGCGGCGTCGCAGGCCGAAGGCGAACGGTTCCTGCAGGAGGCACGACGGCTCGCCCAGCTGCGTCACCCCGGCATCGTGGCGGTCCACGACGTCGGCGTGCAGGACGGGCAACGGTACATCGTCTCCGATTACCTCGACGGCCCCGACCTTGGCCAGTGGCTGAAGGACAACCGCCCGGCCTGGCCGGAGGCAGCCCGGATCGTGGCCGCCGTGGCCGACGCCTTGGCGCACGCCCATGCCCGGCTCATCGTCCACCGCGACGTCAAGCCGGCGAACATCATCCTCACTGCCGACCGCGAACCAGTGCTGGTGGACTTCGGCCTCGCCCTCGACGAGGTCCGGGCGGGCGGCGACGAGAAGGGCATCGTCTCCGGCACCCCGTGGTACATGTCGCCGGAGCAAGCCGACGGGCACGGCCCACCGCATCGACGGCCGCACCGACATCTACAGCCTGGGCGTCGTGCTCTACGAGTTGCTCACCGGCCGCGTGCCGTTCCGGGCGACCGCATTCCGGGAGCTGCTGCGGCAGGTGCGCGACGACGAGCCGCAGCCTCCTCGGCAGCTCGTCCGGGACATCCCGCCCGAGCTGGAAAGGGCCTGCCTGAAGGCGCTGGCGAAGCGGCAGCAGGACCGCTACACCACCGCGGCGGATTTCGCCGAGGATCTGCGCCGCGTTCTCCCGACGGCGGCCGACGGCGACGGCCTCCCGGCAGATGCCGGCGAGTCACCGGCTGGTGAGCCGCAGGCGGCAACGCCGGCCCCATCTCGGGATAAACCCGTTGACGCCGCCTTCGTCCCGGCGCCGCGCTCGCGAGGCCGAGCGCCGCCAGGTGACCGTCCTGGTCTGCGGGTGCGACCTGTTCGAGTCCGAGGCGTACTTGGGGCTCGAAACGGAGGACCAGGCCCAGGTCCTGCGGGCCTTCCAGCAGGCGTGCGAGCAGGCGGTTCGGCACTTCGACGGGACGGTCGTGCAGTGCAACGAGCAGGGGCTGCTGGCGTGCTTCGGCTACCCGGTGGCCTACGAGGACGCGGCGCGCCGCGCGGCACAGGCGGGCCTCAGGCTCCTCGACGAAGTGACATGCCCTCGCGGGGCAACTCCGCAAGGCACACAACTTCGAGCTGTCACCGTGGGTCGGCCTCCACACCGGCCCCGCAATCGTGGAGGTGAAGGAGGATGCGGTCTCGCTGGTGGGGGACGCCCGAAACGTCGCCGTCCGGCTGGAGGAGGTGGCCGCGCCCGGCCAGGTCATCTGCACCGAGGCCACCCACCGGCTGTTCCAGGGCCGGTTCCAGTGCGCAAGCCTCGGCCCCCGGAAGATCAAGGGCGTGGCCCAACCCGTCCAGCTCTTCCGTGTGGAGCGGATCGCGGTGGCCGGGAGCTTGATCGAGGCAGTGGCAACGGCTGAGCTATCGCCGCTGACGGGCCGTGACCACGAGATCAGCCTGCTCAAGGACCGATGGGAGCAGGCCCAGGAGGGGATGGGCCAGGTCGTCCTGCTGGTCGGCGAGCCGGGCCTGGGCAAGTCGCGCCTGGTGCACACGCTTGAAAGAGCACGTCCTGGGTCAGATGGTTGAAGGAGAAGTGGACGCGCCCGTCATCGAATGGCGCTGTTCGCCGCACTACCAGAACACGGGGCTGCACCCGGCCATCGACTTCTACGAGCGGGCTCTCGGCTTCCGCCCCGAGGAGCCGCCGCAGGACCGGTTCGACCGCCTGCTCCGTCGCCTGGCGCAGTACGACCTGGCCCGGCCGGAGGTCGTGCCGCTGTGGGCGTCGCTCCTGTCCCTGCCGACCCCGGACCGGTTTCCGCCGCTCTCGTTGCCGCCAGCCCGCCAGAGGGAGGAGACGTTCCGGCTCATGCTGGAGTGGCTGCACGTGCGCGCCGCCCGCAGCGCCGGTCCTCTTCATCGTCGAGGACCTGCACTGGGTGGACGCGTCCACCCTGGAATTCCTGGGACAATTCCTCGCCGAGTTCCCGCACGACCGAATCCTGACCTTGCTCACCTTCCGCCCCGAGTTCAAGCCGCCGTGGACCGCCGTGGATCACCAGACCAGCCTGGCCCTGACCCGCCTGACCCGGCGTCAGGTCGGCGACCTGATGCGGAAGAAGGCGGCGGACGGCCTGCCGGAAGCGGTGATCGAGCAGGTGTACGACCGGGCCGGCGGCGTGCCGCTGTTCGTCGAGGAATTCACGAAGATGGTGCAGGAATCGGCCGTCCTCGAGCAGCAGGGGGCAGGCGGGGTCCGCGGCTCGACCCTGCTCGGGCACGAGATCCCCAGCACGCTCCAGGACCTGGTGATGGCCCGCCTGGACCGGATGGAGGGCGGCCGGGAGTTGGCCCAACTCGCCGCGGTCCTCGGCCGGGAGTTCAGCCACGAGTTGCTCTCTGCCGTTGCGACCGTGGACGAGCCGACTCTCCAGGCGGAGCTGGCCCAACTGGCGCAGGCAGAGATCCTGTACCCGAAGGGCCGGCCTCCTCGTTGCACGTACATCTTCAAGCACGCCCTGCTTGAAGACGCGCTGTACAACGCGCTGGTCAAGGGTAAGCGGCAGCAGTTCCACCGGCGGATCGGCGAGGTGCTGGAAGCGCAGTTCCCGCAGACCGCCAGACGCAGCCGGAGTTGCTGGCCCACCACTTCACCGAGGCGGGCCTGACCGAGAAGGCCGTCGGCTACTGGCTCAAGGCGGGGCAGCGGTCGCGGGAGCGATCGGCGATGTCTGCGAAGCGATCGGCCATTTGACGAAAGGCCTCGCGTTGTTGGACACGCTCGAGGAGTCGCGTGCTCGCGACGACCGGGAGTTGCAGTTCCTCACCACACTGGCCCCGGCCTACATCGCGGCCCGCGGTTACGCCGCACCCGAAGTCGGGCCGATCCTGGTCCGGGCGCGCGAACTGTGCCAACGGATCGGGGAGCCGCAGCAGCAATTCGGGATCATGCTGGGCATGTGGGAGTGGCACATCGTGCGCGGCGACCTGCGGGTGTGTGTGGACCTGGCTGCCGACGGGATGGCGCTCGCCGAACGTCTGAACGACCCCGGCATGCTGATGGAAGCGCTGTTCATGCCGGGCGTCACGATGTTCTACCGTGCCCAGTTCGCGGGTGCCCGTGCCTGCTACGAGAACGCGTTGGGTGCCTACGACGACCGCGAGCGCACGAAGTTCTGGACCGCTTATTCCGGGCACGACGCCGGCGTGACCCACCGTTGCTACCTCGCGCTGGCCTTGTGGCACCTCGGCTACCCGGACCAGGCCCTCAAGCTTGCTGGCGAGATGTGCGAGCTGGCGCGAACGATTGGCCACGCGTTCAGCCTCGCTCATGCCGTGGACTTTGCGGCGTTTCTCTACCATTACTGCCGGCTCGGAACCGAGGTCCGAAGCGATGGCCGAGGAAGAGATGGCAATTGCGACCGAGCAGGGCTTTCCGTTCTGGCACGCGCTGGGCACGCTGCACAAGGGGGCGGGGTTGCTCTTGCAGGGCCGGCGGGAGGAATCGCTGCCACTTCTTCTCAAGGGGTTCGGCGCCTTCCGGGCCACCGGGGCGGAAGTCCGCGTTCCGTCCTACCTCGGCTCTGTTGGGCGATGCCTACACGCAGTCCGCGCGCTTCGAGGACGCGCACAAGGCGCTGGACGAAGGGCTGGCGTTGCCGAGAAGAACGACGACCGTTGCCACGAGGCCGAGCTGTACCGCCTCAAGGGCGAATTGCTGCTGGCCGAGTCGCGCGACGAGACCGCCGCCGAGGACTGCTTTCGCCGGGCCATCGAGACGGCCCGGCGCCAGCAGAGCAAGGCGTGGGAGCTGCGGGCGACGATGAGTCTCGCCCGGCTCTGGCAACGGCAGGGCCGACGCGACGAGGCCCGCGATGCGCTGGCGGCCATCTACGGCACGTACACGGAAGGGTTCACGACGCCGGACCTCGTGGACGCCAAAGCGCTGGTCGAATGTCTGGCGGAAACCGGCACTCGATGAGTTGAATCAGTTCGTTGAGAGACGGTCCGCGTTTTCTTCCGGGGAATTCCCGCTTCGCGCGCATCGCCGAAGGCTCTGGTTCCAAGCGGCGGTGAGGGGAGGCTCACAGCCGGCGGTGAATACCCTCGCAGCGGGTGAGGACCTGTCGCCGGCACCCACGAGAATTGACGTTCGTCGGCACGTTTCGCGCAAGACGCCTGGCCGCGGAACGGTCCACCTTTTGCCCTCACGCAAGAACCATGCAGCCATCCACGGGGCGCGCTAGGCGCCTCCTACCCTTTCGTCTTCTACTCGCCCTCGCACTGACGATCACAAGTTCTTCCGCGTTCGGACAGGAGCGGCCCACGATCGGCGTCGCGTTCGGCGGCGGCAGCGCGCGCGGCATCGCGCACGTCGGCGTGATCCGCTGGTTCGAGGAACACCGCATTCCCATCGACGTGGCGGCCGGCACGAGCATGGGCGGCCTGATAGGCGGCTCCTTCGCCACCGGCATGGACGCCGACGCCATTCAGGCGATGTTGCAGGACATCGACTGGGATCAGATGTTCGGGTTCTCGAACTATGCGTTCAAGAACATCCGTCGCAAGGCCGACGCCCAAGCCTACCCGTCGCGCCTGGAGTTCGGCGTCAAAAGAGGCATCGTGCTCCCTCCCTCGCTGAACAGCGGCCATCAGGTGGACCTGCTCATCACGAGGATTACCGCGGCCTATTACGCCGAACCCACGTTCGCGACACTGCCCACGCCCTTCAAGGTGGTGGCCGTGGACCTGCGCACGGCCGAAGCAGTCGTGCTGGACCGCGGATCGCTGGCGCGCGCGATGCGCGCCACGATGTCGCTCCCAGCCGTCTTCCCGCCCGTCGAAATCGACGGCCAGGTGCTGGTTGATGGCGGCGCGATGAACAACGTGCCTGCCGATGTCGTGCGGGCCATGGGGGCACGGACGGTGATCGCGATCAACGTGGGCGACCTGAACGACAAGGAGGACATCAACTATTCGATTCTCGGCCTCGCCGGCGCCACCATCGACGCGATGATGCGCGCCAATACCAAGAAGGCCCTCACCGCGGCGGATATCGTTCTGACTCTGCCGCTCGTGGACTTTGGTTCGCTCGACTGGCGCAGGAGTGACGCCCTCATCGAAGAAGGCTACAAGGCCGCCGAGGCGATGAGGGACGTCCTCCTTCCCCACGCGGTCAGCGAGGAGGAGTGGCGGGTATGGCAGGCACGTCGCACCGCGGCGCGCAAATCGATGCTGCCGCAGCCCACCTTCGTCACGCTCGACGGTGTCGGCACGGTCGACGAGCGGCGGATCAACGAACTGCTGCTGAAGCACGTCGGCCGGCCGATCGACGTGCCCGTGCTCGAACGCGACCTCGAAGAGTTGTCCGGCCTCGACCGCTACGAGTCCATCACGTGGCGTTTCACCACAAACGACACCGGCGCCGTCGGACTGGCCGTCAGCGCGATCGAGAAGCGCTACGCCCCGCCGTTCCTGATGCTCGGTCTCAACCTCGAGAACACCACGTCAGACCAATTCCAACTCAGCCTTACGGGCCGCTACCTGCGATTCGACGTGCTCGGTTCCGGCTCGGAGCTGCGCCTCGACGCCATCGTCGGCGCGGACCCGGGCCTGGCTGCCGCGCTCTACCAGCCGATCTGGCGCGCGCTGTTCGTCAGTCCCTACGCCGGCATCAGCAATCGCACGTTCAACTTGATTGACGAGGAAGCGATCGTCGCCCGGTACAGCCGAACCGTCGCGAACGGTGGCGCGCAGATCGGCGTCAACCTCGGTCGCGACAGCGATCTGCGACTGGGCGCAACGATCGGCCGGCTCGATGCGAGTGTCAAGATTGGTGATCCAGGTCTGCCGGCGGTGACCGGCAAGGAGACGCTGGGCCACCTCACATGGCGCCTGGACACGCAGGACAGCGCCATTGTTCCGTCGCGGGGCACCCGCGCGGAGGCAAGTTTCAGCTACGTCTTCGACGGCCCGGATATCACGGTGGATGATGCCGACTTCACGACAACGCGCAGCAGCGTCGAGTTGTCGCAGCTGTCCGGAGAGGCCAACTGGTTCTGGCGGAAGGGCGAGCGCCACCGCCTGTTCGTGCTCGGCGGCGGCGGCACGTCCTTCGACAAACAACCACTCGCGGTGGATCAGTTTCCGATGGGAAGGCCGTTTCACCTGGGCGCCTACAACCTGGGCGAGGTGCGCGGCGATCACTACGCCATCGCCACGGCTGGCATCCTGCGGGAGCTGAGCCGGATGCCGGATTTCATCGGAGGCCCCATCTTCGCCGGTGCCTGGGTCGAAAACGGCGATGCCTTTGACGACTGGGACGACGCGACGTTGCGGAGTCAAGTGAGCGGCGGCCTCATCCTCGAGACGCTCGTGGGCCCGATGATCCTTGCGGGCAGCGCGGGATTCGACGGCCGGTGGCGAACCTACCTCGGCATCGGCCGGTTGTTCCGTTGAGTCGCCGCGCATCGCGATGAGAGCGAAAAAGTGGTTGATTCGCGGACTGCTGGCGGTCCCGATTGCGCTCGGGGTACTGGCGCTGGGTGGAGCGGCAAATGCGGTGAGCAGCCTGCCAGACCTGCAGCCCTGGCATCACCTCGTGTCGGATCTCGAACCGCGCGCCAGCGAGATCACGCCGAGCTTCACCCTCGAGGCGTACCTCGAACGCGAAGAGGCGGTCTTTCGCGAGATGCGCGACCAGGTCGATGCGGTCGTGACCAAGGGCGCGAACCCGGTGGTACCCAACCGCTATGTCACGGCCAGCCGAAGCCATCCAGACAGACTCGGATCGCCGTGGAACCGCACGAGCCTACTGACGGTGCCCGCGCCGCGCGGCGGCGCACTGATGGTTCACGGGTTGACCGATTCACCGTACAGCATGCGTGCGCTGGCCGAGCGGATGCACGCCGCCGGCTATTACACACTCTCGCTGCGCATGCAGGGTCACGGCACCGTACCCGGGGGGCTCGTCAACGCGACATGGGAGGACTGGAGCGCGACGGTCCGCATGGGTGCGCGCCACGTGCGTCAGGCGATCGGTCCTGACCTCCCGCTGGTGCTCTTCGGCTATTCGAACGGCGGGGCGCTCGTGACGAAGTACGCGTTGGACGCGCTCGACGACACCTCGTTGCCGCCGCCTTCGAAGCTGATTCTCCTCTCGCCCATGATCGGCGTGTCGCCGGCGGCGCGACTGGCCGGGACGATCAGCCTGCTGGGTCCGATCGTCGAAAAGGCGCGCTGGATCGACGTGGTGCCCGAATACAACCCGTTCAAGTACAACTCGTTTCCGGCGAACGCTGGCGCACAAACATCGCGCCTGACCCGCGCAATCGCCAGCCAGCTCGCACAGGCCGCACGGGACGGCGTGCTCGATCGCATGCCCCCTGTGCTGGCGCTCCAGTCGGTGGTGGACACAACGGTGAGCACGCCCGCGGTCGCCCTGGAGTTGCTCGATCGTCTGCCGGCGGGCCGGAACGAACTGGTCCTGTTCGATCTCAATCGCCAGGCGGGCATCGATGCGTTCACGAGGCCTGAGGCCGTCCTTCCGCTTCTGATAGGCGACAAACCCCGCCCGTACACCGTCACCCTCGTCACCAATACGGATGCGCAGACGCAGGAGGTCTCGGCCAAATCGGTAGCAGCCGGCGCCGCCGCGATAACGACAGAGCCGCTGGGACTGTCCTGGCCGGACGCGATGTATTCGCTGTCACACATCGCTCTGCCGTTCCCGGCAGACGACCCGATTTATGGCGGCGCGGGCACGGGGCGGGAATCCGGAAGTATTTCGCTCGGCCGCCTCAGCCTGCGCGGGGAGAAAGGTGCGCTCATCATCCCCGCCGATGTGTTGATGCGCGTGACGTGGAACCCGTTCTTTCCCTATCTGGCGAGCCGCGTGGACCACTGGATTGCCACTGCCGCGCCGCACTGACACCGCCGCGTCCAGGGTTTCGTCTAAATGTAGCGCGCAGGCTTTGGAGCGGTTTGCGTTTCGACGTAGAGCGCACGCTTCAGCGTGCGCGTGTCCGCGGAGGCTAAAGCCTCCGCTCTACGCCGAATCAAAAAACTATCTAGCCTGCGTGAAGCGGCACGCGGGGCGGAAGCCCCCGCGCTACGCAGATGCCGATGGGCCGCCTGCATTCGGCGACGACGCCAATGGAACCCGCAAGGACACCACTGTGCCGGTCTGCTCCCGCCGCCGGACCACACATTCGCCACCCAGCCGGCGGGCACGCTCACCCATGCCGAAAAGCCCAAGCGCGCGGCCCCTGGGCACAGCGACGGACAGTCCAATCCCGTCGTCGGCCACCTCGAGCACGAGCATCGTTCCTTCGAGGTAGAGGTCCACGGTGACCCGCGAAGCACCGGCGTGACGGCTGACGTTGCCCAGGGCCTCCTGGAAAATGCGGAACACCGCGGTCGCCAAGCTTGGATCCAGCTCCAAGTCGTGGAGCCGGGCGCGCAATTCGCAGGCGATCCCGGTCCGCGTCGTGAACTCCCCCGCCTGCGACTCAATCGCCGCCTGCAACCCGAGGACGTCGAGGATGCCCGGGCGGAGTTCGGCCGAGATGCGTTCCACCGACAGAATGGTGGCGTCGGTGGTCTCCTTCATCCTCCTGAGCCGTTCGCCCACCGCCGCGTTGTCGGCGAGCCGCCTGGCCACCCAGGCGATGTGGAACTTCAGCACGGCCAGTTCCTGGCCCAGCTGGCCGTGGAGCTCTTGGGCGATACGGGTGCGCTCGTCCTCGCGCATCGCCTCGGTCCGTTCGGAGAGCGCTCGCAGCCGTTCGTCCAGCTGACGACGCTCGATGGCGATACCGGTTACGTGGGCGACCCGCGCCACCAGTTCGGTCGTCGTCGGGTCAGGGGGCCGCGGCTGCAGACAGTAGACCGCGCAGGCACCCAGAGGATGGCCATCGGCGGCCAGGATTGGATACGACCAGCAGGCGCGCAACCCATGGAAGCGAGCCATGTCGCGATACGGCTCCCATCGAGGATCGGTCTCGATATCGGCGATGAACACCGGCTCGCGTCGGAACAACGCGGTATCCGAGGAGCTGGCCGGGGACCCGAGAAAAATGCCGTGGACGGCTAGCTTGGACGGGTCCGGCAGAGACGGCGTGTTGTCATTCTTGATGCGGGTCCCGGAGTCCATCAACAGAATCGAGGTGATGGTCCCGGGCACCACCTCCTCGATGAGCCGGGCGAGCTCGGCCAGGATCTCGGGCAACGGCGCGCCGGCAGCGAGCATCTCCAACGCCCTCCGCTCACCCGCCTGCAGCCGCTGAGCGCGCTCGCGCGGATCGTCCGTAATGTCGTGGCAGGTGCCGATCACCGAAACAGGGCGGCCTTGCGCGTCGACCAGCACGTCACCGACGGTGTCGAGCTCGCGCACCGAACCATCCGGCCGGACGATGCGTTCGCGGTGGGCAAACCGCCCACCTCGCTGCACCGCGGCGGACACGTCGCGCCGCACGCGTTCGCGATCGTCAGGATGGACACGCGCGAGGAAGCCCTCGAGGCAAATCTCCACCTGGCGGGGTTCCAGTCCGTAGATACGGTACAACTCGTCCGACCATGTCACCTGACCCGTGGCCAGGTCCCAGTCCCAGCTGCCGATATGGGTGATCTGCTGGGCCGCATCGAGCTGACGTTGGAGCCGGAGTGCCAAGTCGGCGGGCACCAGGGCGCCCTGGCTGACTTCCTTCTCGGTGACCATCGGGACCTCACCGCGCGTGTGGGATTTTGCTGGGGCTGACACGTCAGTCCACGATTAGTCGATGCTCGATCGCGTACTTGACCAGTTCCGGCGTAGAGTCCACGCCGAGGACTTGCATCATTTGATACTTGTGCGTCTCGACCGTGCGGGCCGACAGGTTGAGGGTGTCCCCAATCTCTTTCATGCGCCGCCCTTCCAAGATGAGGCGCAAGACATCGAGCTGTCGGGGTGTCAACTGAGGCTCGGGCTTATTGGGAGCAACCGCCATCCGCTCCATGACTTCCCTTGTCAGCGCCGGGGTCAAGTACACCCGCCCGCCCAAGGCCTGCCGAATGGCGTTCAACAGCTCTTCCCCGGCTGAGTGTTTCAGCAGGAATCCGGACGCTCCCGCGCGAAGGGCTCGTGTGGCCAGCTCTGAATCGTGGTGCATCGTGAGCACGATGACCTTGCTCTCGACCTGCTCGGCTTGCAGGCGGGTCAGCACCTCGATGCCGCTCAGCCCGGGCATCGACAGGTCGGTCACAATCACGTCCGGTCGAAGGCGCTTCGCCGCCTCCATGAGCTCAAGGCCATTTCCCACCGCACCGACCACGTTGAAGTCGTGCTCCTTCAGGAGACTGACAAGGCCCTCCTTGACAATCGCATGGTCGTCGGCCACCAGCACGCTGTATTGACGCATAGGCATACGTAGTCAGTATCAACTGTCAGGTTGATTGGTACCATCCAGGCACATCGCCGACCTCGGGCTCGTGCGAGCTCAATGGTAGGCGCACACGCAGCTGTGTGCCCTTGTCACATTCTGTCACGAGGGTGAGAGTGCCCCCAGCGATTCTGACGCGCTCGCTGATATTGACGAGGCCGAGCCCTTTACCGCCTCTCCGCGTCTTGCCGAGGTCGAACCCCTGGCCGTCGTCTGTGACCGTGAGCTCGGCGCTGTCATCGGTACGGAGCACTCGGATCTCGGCGTGGCGGGCTTGCGCGTGTTTGACGACGTTGTGCAGCGCTTCCTGGGCGATTCGGTACAGGCAAAGAGCCGACCCCAGGTCGATCGACACGACGTCACCCTCGGCGCTGCAGGTTACGGTGATGGCGTGTTGGCGCGAGATGCCGGCGCAGTGCGTGGCCAGAGTACCCATCAGTCCGGCGTGCTTGAGCACGTCGGGATGCAAACCGTGTGACAGTCCTCGCACGCTGTCCGCAAGGGCGGCGACGCGCTGTTGGATCGACGCCATGCTGTCGTGCAGATCGACGTCGTATGACACCGCCCCCACTCGTCGCCTGAGACCGCTGAGCGTGATGGATAGCGCGGCGAGCTGCTGGCTCACGTCGTCGTGCAGGTCGCGTGCAATGCGTGCCCGCTCGGTGTCCTGCGCAGCGATGAGCGACCCGGCCAGGCGCTGAATCTCGGCGTAGCTCGCCTGCAGAGCGGTTTCGTTGTCGCGAATCCTCTCTTCCGCGCGCCTGCGTTCCGTGATGTCCACCTTGGTTCCGACGAGGCGGTGCAGCGTGCCATCCACCCCTCTCACCGCCGATCCGCGGGAGAGGAACCACCTCGAGCTGCCATCCTTGTGAAGCATCCGATGCTCGATTTCGTAAATGTCGGTATCGCCGTCGACGACGGCCTTCACCGCGGTTGCCGCCGCCGGCAAGTCTTCCGGGTGTACCCGTGATCCCCAGTCGTCGGGACGAGTGCTGATCTCCGCGTCTTCGAACCCCAGAAGAGATTTCAGCCCCGTGTCCACGAAGAGCTGGTTTGTCTCGAAGTTCCAGTCCCAGACGCCGACGGCGCCCGCGGCGCTCGCCATCGTGTAGCGCTGCTGACTTTCTCGGAGCGCATCCTCCGATGCCTTGCGATCGGTGATATCGAGACAGGAGCCGATGTAGCCGGCGAAACTGCCGTCCGATCCGTATCTGGGAACGCCCGTGTCGAGGAGCCATCGGTACACGCCGTCGGCTCGGCGGAGACGATACTCCATTTGGAAGGGCTCGCGTGCATCGAATGCCGACACGTATGTCTGCCGGCATCTGTCCACATCCTCCGGGCAGACGCCTTCCAACCAGCCGTTGCCGAGCTCCTGCTCGAGGGTCCGGCCCGTGAACTCCAGCCATGGGCGATTGACGAAGTCGCACAGCTTGTCAGGACCGGCCCTCCAGATCAGGACCGGAGCGGTATCCGCCATGAGGCGGAAACGCTCTTCGCTCTCGCGCAAGGACCGCTCGACGCGCCTGCGGCGTGTTCGTTGGACGAGCAGCGCGCCAATGAGCACGCTCTGGACCAGCACGAGCAGACCCCCGACCATGATCTGAGGTCGATACAGATCCCAGACGCCAGACTGCTTGTACAGGATCCTGCTGCCCACAGGCAGCAAGCTCTCGCCGATGCCCCAGCGCTGGAGTTGACGCCAGTCGAACGTGGGCACGGGCGTCGCGGATTCAATCGGAATGTCCTGCGCTCGGGCGCCATCGAGAGTCTGACGCGCCATCTCTCCGAGGCGTACTCCTATCGCGCGTGTGACGAATACCACACCGCCCACAACGCCGGAACCGATGTCCGAGTCCGAAACGCCGTAGACCGGCACCGGCGAGGCCGTCGATACGAGTCGCGCGACCTCGGAAGAAAGCAAGCTCCTCCCGGGAACCTCCTGCGTGTACTGAACGTAGACAATGACGCTCCGTGGGGGAACCGCCGCCACGGCGGCGATCAGGCGCGGAAGCGATTCCTCGACGATGAAGGTGGTCGCCGCCGGCGAGATTTCTCCAATCGTCGATTGTACCAAGTGCTGCTGCGCGGCGTCGGGTGTCTGCATCACCACGAACGTCCGCTCGGTCGATGGGTGCAGTGCCAGCGCGAGTTGGAGAGTCTGGCGGTATACGCCGCTGACCACGATTCCAGTCAGTCCTGCACCGTCATGGCTGCTGTTCGGATCCACCGCCTTGGATCCAAAGAACACGATCGGTGCATCGGGAAACAGTTCTCCACGATAGCGGAGCATGAATTCCAGCGCGACGTCAGTCACTGCGATCACCACGTCGATTCGCCTGTCCCGATACTTCCGGTGCAGGTAATCGCGAAACGCCAGTGACGCCTCTTCCCCTGGGAAACGGTCGGACTCCAGGTATTCGGCGTGGTAATCGATTGGTGCATCAGGGCGCGATCGGAGGCCCTCCCGAATGCCAGCATCGTGGACTTGATTCGCCGGATCGTCCTCGGAACTCCAAAACACGGCGAGCACCGTACCGGGCGAGCGCGGTTGAGCCCAGGCTGTCTGCCCTGCGCACACCAGCGTCAGACACGCGAGCGCGACGGTGACCAGCAGGCGCGGACGGGGTCGCCAAGCCATCAGAACGACAGCTTCGCCGCCAACTGAACCTGGCGGGAGGAACCCGCCTCGCCGATGGGCAGACGAGTCCTGGTGATCGTGACAAAGGTCGGGCTCAACGAGGGCTGCAATCGTCCGCATAGAGGCATGTTTTCGTGCGCCACTATCCATCGCTCGAGCCATCTCTTGCAACGGAAACATGAGTCCGGCACCGACAGAGCAGGCTCGGCCGCCCAGCCTTTACTTGTTGACGCAATTATGGCATGTCAATTGCTGCTTTTTCTGACAAAGACAGGGGGAACCAGGTTGAGATACGCTCTCGTTCTACTGGTCGTCCTGGCCGCTGGCTGCTCTGGACAACAGGAGGCGACGCCGGCGTCAACATCGACGGCCCCGTCTGCGGACGAGGCGCCGATACCGGCCACGGCTTCGCCGTACGACGCGCTGCCCGAAAGCGTGCGACTGGTGCTGGACAAGCCGTTCACGGGCGATCTCGACGCGCTGGTCGAGCGTCGCGCGATTCGAGTGGCCGTGACCTATAACCGCACGCACTACTTCATCGACAAGGGACAGGAACGCGGACTGACGTTCGAGTCGCTGAAGAGCTTCGAGAACGACCTGAACGCCGACTTGAAAACCGGCAACCTCAAGGTCAACGTGGTGCTCCTGCCGACGTCGCGCGATCAGCTGTACCCCGCGCTCGCAAGTGGCAAAGTGGACATGGTGGCGGCGATGGTGACCGTCACACCCGAGCGGGAGGCACTGGTCGCCTTCTCGGAGCCGACGCGTACCAACGTAAGTCAGGTCGTGGTGACCGGGCCAGGAGCGCCGTCGATCTCCACTGTGGACGATCTTGCCGGTCAGGAGGTGTTCGTCCGCAAGGGGAGCATCTACGACGAGAGCCTCGCCAGGCTGAACACACAACTGACGGCGCGGGGCAAGCCGCCAGTCGTGATCACCATAGCCCCCGACGTCCTCGAAGACGATGACATACTCGAGATGGTCAATGCTGGCCTGGCCCCAATCACCGTCGTCGACGACTATCTGGCCGAGTTTTGGAGCACGGTGTTCACCAACATCACCGTGCACAAGGACGTCACGGTGCGGACCAACGGCATCTTGGCAGTCGCGTTTCGCAAAGAGAACCCCAAGCTGAAAGCGGTCGTCGACACGTGGATCCGGAAGCACGGCAAGGGTGACGCATTTCGAAACGTGATCGAACGCCGCTATCTCACGGACGGCAAATACGCCAAGAACGCTGCGGCCGATACCGAGCGCCGCAAACTGCTGGGAGTGGTCGAGCTCTTCAAGAAATACGGAGCGCAGTACGACATGGACTACCTGCTGATGCTGGCGCAGGGCTACCAGGAATCAACGCTGGACCACAGCACAAGGAGCCCCGTGGGTGCGATTGGCGTCATGCAGGTCATGCCGGCAACCGGGAAGGAGCTGAACGTCGGCGACATCACCAAAGTCGATGCCAACATCCACGCCGGCGTGAAATACATGCGGTTCATGATCGACGAGTACTTCGCCAACGAGCCCATGGACAATCTGAACAAGGGGCTGATGGCCTTCGCGGCTTACAATGCAGGGCCGGGACGCCTCAGACAGCTCCGCCGCGAGACGGAAAAGAAAGGGCTCAACCCCAATGTGTGGTTCGGCAACGTCGAACGCGTGGCGTCGGAGCGGATCGGCCGCGAAACGGTCACGTACGTGAGCAACATCTTCAAGTACTACATCTCCTACCGCCTGCTCGCCGATCTGGAAGCGCGACGCGAAGCGGCGAAAGCAAAAGGGTGACACTGGCCCGCTCCTTGCTCGAAGAACGCAAAATGAGACTCACGAACTCCTGGTTCATTCTCGCGTGTCTGCTCATCGGCACGAGTCCCGTGCTCGCGGCCGGCGCGCAGATGAAGTACGGCGTGACGGTACAGACAGTCAAGCCGGCGGCGTTGGCGAAGGCCAAGACCTACGTGTGGACGGTCACCCGTCCGTCGTTCGACAAGAAGATCGACGCCCTCGTTGTCGCTGCGGTGGATCGCGAACTGAGCGCGCGCGGTTTCACGAAGCTTCCTTCTGGGCGAAGCGACGTAACCGTGACGTATTCCTCCGTCAGCAGAACCGACCTCGACCTGAAAACGTCGCCGAAGGAGGGCCTGGCGAACGAGTCCTCCGTGGGCACGCTCGTCGTCGATCTGACCGACCCCACCAGTCGTGAGCTGCTCTTTCGCGTGAGGGTGGACACTCCGATCGCGAAGGACTTAACCGCGCTCGAGCCGGTCATCAATGCCTCTGTGACCGCGATGTTCGAGAAGTATCCCCCTCCGCCAAACCGCTGACGGTGCTCGTGGGCCCCTCGCCCGCGAGGACACACCCCGTTACCGGATACTGTGAGCGGTCACGGCCGCTGGTGGCGTCGATGCCCACAGGTGTCAAGTAGTGTGCAAACCAGCCTGGCAAGTTCCCGAATTTCGTGACGGCTCGGACTACACTTTCCTCACCCGTCGCCTCCGTCCCAGGAAGCCGGCAGCCCGCAACCCTTGATCCGGCCCGGTGGGCACGTCTCAGGATCCGGCCCGCGGTGGCGCGCTTCAGTGCTTGCGGCAGGCGGATAGACGGCAATCTGCGGAGCCAACGCACGTATGAGTGACCGTGACCCTGGTGAGCCCTGATCCGCCGAAGCCACCAGAGGCTCATCGCATGCACCGTCATGTCCGCACGGCGTTGACGACGCTCCTGGTCTCGGCGACCTACTATCTCGGCGGGATCGCGGACACGCATCCGGCGTCCCCAATCGCCATCGTCTGGTCGCCCAGCGCAATCCTCCTGGCCGCGTTGTTGCTCGCGCCGAGCCGAACGTGGTGGGTGTACCTGCTCGCAGCCACGGCCACCCATCAATATGCGATCACGACTTTCCAGCCAGAGTTACCGCTGGTGGCGATGCTGGGCCAGGTGTTCGGCAGCGCTGTTCAGGTCGTCATCGCCGCGTTCGCCGTACGCCGGGTCGCCGGCGGGCCACCTGCGTTCGACAGTCTTCGGAGCCTGATCACGTTCGTCCTCCTCGCGGTCATCGCCGTTCCCAGTGTCATCGCGACCCTGGTCGCCTCCCTTTTCCTCCTCACGGGCTGGGTGAGCAATTTCTGGATCGCATGGCGATTGTGGTTTCTCTCGGATGCGCTCCCAACGCTCACGGTCACTCCGCTGGTTCTGCTGGTGGTCACCCGAGGCATGACTGGACTTCGGGGTGCGCCGCTCCGATACCACGCGGAATTTGGGGTGCTCGCGCTCGGCCTTCTTGCCGTCGGGATCCTCGGGTGGGACGTGGACGCAGCGAGCCCGCCGGAGCGCATGGCGCTGTACTATGCGCCGCTGCCCTTCTTGCTGTGGGCTGCTGTTCGCTTCGGCCTGGGCGGATTGTGTCTGTCCCTGCTCACGGTCGCGTTGCTGTCCGCTTCACACCTGATGGTCGAGCCAGGGCCTTTCGCCTCGTCGTCACCGTCTGGGGGAGCGTTGCAGATTTTTCTGATAGCGCTCTCTCTGCCTCTCATGTTCCTGGCAGTACTCGTCGAAGAGCGGCAGAACAACGGGAGCGCTCTACTTCGAAGCACCGTGGCGCTCCG
Organism: uncultured Acidobacteriota bacterium; assembly: GCA_963827515.1. Classification (GTDB taxonomy): domain Bacteria; phylum Acidobacteriota; class Vicinamibacteria; order Vicinamibacterales; family UBA2999; genus JABFSA01. The sequence continues at coordinate 164,169 of CAWHBF010000028.1, forward strand.
TGCCAGCGACGAGCACGTCCATGACCTCCTCGCACGCCTGGTCAATGCCCAGGAGATCGAGCGCATGCGGATCGCCCGCGAGCTGCACGACGACATCAGCCAGCAGTTGGCGGCCGTATCGATCGATCTCAGCGCTCTCAAACGCCAGCTCCACGCAGACCCCACGGCCGTGGCTGACAAGCTCGCCTGGCTGCAGCAGCGCACGGTCATTCTCGTTGACACGATCGGTCGCTGGTCACATGAGTTGCATCCGGGAGTGCTCGAACACGTGGGCCTGGTCGCTGCGTTGAAGGCACATTGCGCCGAGGTTGAGCGCCTGCACGCCATGGATGTCACGCTGTCCGCCGGAGCCGGCCTCGATGCCATTACGCCGGACGTTGCGCTGTGCCTGTACCGCGTCGCCCAGGAGGCGCTGCGCAACGTCTCCGCGCATGCCGGCGCACGCCAGGTGCACATCACCCTGAGACCCGCTGCGGACGGTGTGGAGATGATCGTCGCTGACGACGGGCGCGGATTCGATCTCTCCGAGGAGCGACGTCGAGGCGGGCTCGGGCTGATTAGCTGTGAGGAGCGAGTGCGCCTGGTCGGCGGGAGCTTGCGGATCAACACGCAGCCACAGCGCGGCACTGAGTTGTGGATCCATGTTCCCCTTGGAGCGCACGAACAGCCGGAGCGGCCTTCGGCAACCTCGGTTGCGGAGGAAGCCCTGTCGCCGTCACTCGATCGGGCCACCAGTCCCCTCGCGGAGGGCGTCGGAAACCCCTCCCAGAACCTGCGCTCAGACGTGCTCACGCACGTTGGACTGGCCGCTTCCCTGACCGCCTACTGCAACGAACTCTCACTTCCACATTCGGCCGCGATCACCTGCCACACGCAAGGGGACTTCGAGTCCGTGGACCCCGAGATCGCGCTCGGCCTGTACCGGATCGCTCAGGAGGCGCTCCACAACGTCGCCAGTCATGCTGAGGCACGCCAGGTCAGGGTTCGGCTGCTCCGTCGGGCTGATAGCGTCGAGCTCATAGTCGCCGATGACGGCAAAGGCTTCGACTCCGCAACGAGGGATAGCGTTACGGGTCTCGTCAGCGTCACCGAGCAAGCCAGACTGCTCGGGGGAACCACCAGTGTCATCACGGCGTTGAACATTGGAACGCAGGTGCGGGTGCGGGTCCCGAGCCACGCGGGCACGACGACCAACGGCGGTGACACGTCCATCGGGGACCCGGGGCGCGGTTGTACGCAGGGCGACAGGGCGATCGTGTGACCGACCGGTCCGGCCCGCCACCTCCAGGACCGTAGGCACTGGCCTCGAATCGGGTGTGCGAACCCCTGGCGCTTGTTCATCGTGCAGCGACGGCGGAGCCAGATGCCAGATCTGTAGCGATTTGAACAGGTTGCGGATGGTCGAGTTTACACACACTTAACGCATTTTCGAGGTCGCGCGCAGGCAGCAGAGCAGTAGAATGTCCCCTTCCTCATGCAGGTTCGTCCAACGATTGGACCGGTGACGATGGATGTGTGCCGGCAGCGCTTCATGGCGTGGTTGCTTGTCACGGGCTTCTGTCTGGTGGGAGCCATGGTGCCGTCCGCGACCGCCGCGCCGAAGAGCGTCCTCATTCTGTCCGAAGGGCCTGTCCTGCCGTACAGCCTCCAGCTGATCAACAACATCGTCGTGGGTCTGCACCGCGATAGCCCAGAACCCCCGAACATCTACGAGGAATCGATCGACAGAATCCAATTCGACAGCGTCAAGTACGAGCGGCAGCTCTTGGCGTTGTACAAGTCCAAGTACGTCGACGCGGCGGCGCCCAGCCTCATCATCACGATCACGGAGCCGGCGCTCGATTTCGCCCTGCGTCATCGAGACGAGCTGTTTCCACACGCCGCAATACTGTTCGGAGCCGTGGATGAGCGCGCGATTCGCGGTCGCCCTATCGACGGAAACGTGACAGGCGTGTTCCAGCACTATGACGCGCGGACCACGGTCGAGGCGGCGCTCACGCTTCATCCGCGCACGCGGCACGTCGTCGTCGTTGGGGGAGCATCTCGGCTCGACCGCGGGTATGTCGATGTCGTCCGTCAAGACCTGCGTGGCGTCGCCACAACGGCTGACATCACCTACATAACGGACACACCGTTGAGCAAGGTGGTCGCCGCCGTGGCTGCGCTTCGCGATGACGCACTCGTGCTGTTTCTGAGCATGCAGTCCGACGGCGATGGCGTGGCGCGAACGGGACCCGAGGTCCTTGCGGCCTTGCGACGCGTGGCCACGGTTCCCATCTACGGCATGTCAGCAAACCTCCTTGGTCGTGGCATCGTCGGCGGCATGCTGTTCGATGTGGACAGTCACGGGAGGGACGTGGCTCAGCGCGCCCGACAGATCCTGTCCGGCGTTCCGGCGACCGAACTCGTGCCCGTGAGGTCGCCGAACAGCCTCGCCTTCGATTGGCGCGAGCTCGACCGCTTCAGCATCGATGAAGCCACGCTTCCGACCGGGGCCAGGGTGGCAAACCGCCAGGTCAGCCTCTGGGACGCATACAGAACAACGATTCTCTTCGTGGTTGCGGCGCTGTTTGGTCAGTTCCTCCTGATCGGCGGCCTTCTCGTGCAGGGCCAGCGCCGCCAACGCGCCGAGGTGGCCATTCGCGATCTGAGCGGACGACTGCTGTCGGCTCAGGAGGACGAGCGACGCCGGATTGCGCGGGAACTGCACGACAACCTGAGCCAGCAGATGGCGTTACTCGCCCTCGGGATCACGCAGATGGCGAAGAGGATGGGTGAAACCGCGGAACCGGTGGCACGTTCGATTCGCGAGCTGAGCCAACGGACCGTGGACATTGCCACCGAGATCCACAACCTCTCGCACCGGCTGCACTCGTCGAGGCTCGAGGCGCTCGGCCTCGTGGAGGCACTCCGTGGGCACTGCCATGAGCTCCTCGCACAAGGTGTCCACGCGAGTTTTCACGCTGAGCACGTACCTCAAAGCCTGCCACACGATCTGGCGCTCTGCCTCTTTCGCATCGTCCAGGAAGCGTTGAACAACGTCGTCAAGCACAGTGGCGCGCGCGAGGCCCATGTGACGCTTCGAGGGACGGGAACCGTGCTCGTGCTGACAATCGCAGACTGTGGCCGTGGGTTCAAGCAGGCAGGTGCAGCGGTTCAGGACGGGCTGGGGCTCGCGAGCATGCGCGAGCGCCTGCGACTGGTTGACGGTGATCTCACCGTCGCCTCGCAGCTGAGCCAGGGCACCACGATCACCGCGCGGGTGCCGCTCCCCCACACGGACGGCAAAGCCGCCGCCCGTCCTGTCCGAGTGGCATAGCCTGCGGGCCTGACCTACTTCGGCCCCGACGCTCAGCGGTTCGACGATAGCAGGGCGGTGTGCTCACGGTATCTCGTGACCGACCGGCCGCGTTCGAGCGCGTCTTGCCGACCACTCGTTAATTCCTTCGGAATTCCTGTCATCGTGGCGACCGCTTCCGTCGGCCTGACTGGCGTGCTCCTTGCCGGATGGTACCGCTTTGCGGTTCGTCCAGGGCGGCATAAGGCTGCTCTGCCTAGGACACGCGGAGGATGGTGATGATGACCCGACTCGTGACTGCACTTGCACTTGTGATGACTGCTGGTCTTGCGGCACCTGGGATGGCTCAGACCACGGATACCACCAACATGGAGATCCTTCTCCAGAAGATCAGGGCCGACAAGAAGCTGGTGGTCGCCCAGAACCTGCAGCTGACCGACGCGGAAGGAAAGGTGTTCTGGCCGGTGTACGACGCGTACCAGAAAGACTTGCAGCAGATCAACCAGCGCCTGACCAACATGATCCTCGCGTATGCCGATGCGTACAACAAGGGGCCGGTTGCCAACGACGTGGCGAAGAAGCTTATCGACGAAGCCCTTGCGATCGATGACGCCGAGGCGAAGTTGAAGAGCTCATCGGCCCCAAAGATTCTTGCCGTTCTCCCAGCGACCAAGGCGGCGCGCTACATTCAGGTCGAAAACAAGATTCGGGCGGCTGTGCGCTGGGAACTGGCCGCCAACATTCCGCTGGTCCAGTAGGAACCCATCGAGGCCGAGACGCAGGTCCAGCGAACCGTAATGCGGCGGCGGGCTCACGGCATGCTGTGACCGTTGGTGAAGCTCGTCACCCTGGGCCCGAGAGTCGCTGATTTTCTTCGGTTTTCCGGTCATTGTGGCGCCGGTCTCTGTTGGTTCACTGGCCTGCTCCTTGCCAAGGGTATGCGGATGCGAATCACCGACTGCTGGAAACCGATGGCTTTGCTGGCGCTGCTGGCGGCGACAACGGCCTGCGCGGCAGGACCGCGCTCAAAGCCCCTTCCCACATCACCCATTGCGAGCGGTCCAGGGACGACGACCGAGGCGCGAAAATTCCTCGAGGGCCGTTGGGCCCTCGAGTCATTCGAAGTGCGTCCGCCTGGGAAGGCGCCGATCTTCCCGAAGGGCTCCGGCGTCCTGACCTACGACGACTTCGGCAACTTGCGCATGGAGATCCGGACCGACCAGGCCACGTCGGATCTGCTTCGCGTCGCAGGGATCGACATCCGTGATGGCGTCCTCTCGACCGATGGACGAACCACGATCGATATGCAGAACCGCACTCTCACCTACTTCCTCGAGGGCCAGCCCTCCTCGACGGCCACCGGTGGGGGCCCGCTGGCCACGAACCGGCCCCGACACTGGGAGGTCACCGGCGACATACTCACCCTAACGACCCGTGACGACGCCGGCATGCCGCTCTCGATCGGCCGGTGGAAGAGAAGCAACTAGACCGAATGAAGGAGACGCCGTGCGCACTGCGACAATCCTGATAACCGTACTGCTCCTTGGTGCTCCGGCGTGGATCGCGGCGCAGGCGGCCCCTCCAGCGACTGGCGCGCCAGAAGTCTTCAATGCCACGGCGAATGCGAAGAATGCCTCGGGTGCCATCTCGGGCACGCTTGAGGTTCGCGTCAGCCGCTACACGCCGGATTTCGATCGCAAGACCGTGGAGGAGGCGCTCCGTCTAGGTGGCTACCCGCGGTTTGTCACGACCCTTCGGAACGCCCCGGAGGTCGGGCAGCTCGTGCTCGGCGGCGGCCAGCCATACGCGATCCGGTATGCACGCGTGAAGGTCGAGGCAGGCAATCGAACGATCGTCGTGGTCACCGACCGGCCTGTATTCTTCGTCAGCGGCGGACGCGCGGCCGACACGAAGCCGCGGGCCGGATATGAAGTGGCCGTGGTCGAGATACGGCTGGACGGAACAGGACAGGGACGCGGGACGATGGCGGCTGCCGCACGCGTGCGCCCTGACGGCGACGGCGGCGTGCTGCTCGACGACTATGCCGAGCAGCCCATCACGCTGACCAACGTCGTTCGCCAACCGATGGTTGCGGCACCTCCTGCGAGCGCACCATCGCGCTGAACCTCGCGAGCACGCGTCGGCGCCGGCAGGGCTGACAGCTATCGTGGCTGGCTCTTGGCCAGCCCTTGCTTCTGCATCTGCTCGACCGTCTCCTTCACGAGCTCCTGGACGAACGCGCCCAGGTCGCGTGCGTTCTTCGTTTCGCTGACGGCCGCCCACAAGAGCTGGTCGCGCGGCACGCTGTAGATCGTGGTTTCGACAACGACCGCCGTCTCGGTTTGCACCCCGCCGCTGCCTGGTACATACACAGCGCTCCAGCTGTAGCCGTAGTAGCCCCAGAACGTGCCGTAGCTCGGACTCACCCATAGGCTCGGTACGTATGTTTGCCGGGTTTCGGCGCTGACGGGCCGAACCACCACGACTCCGTCTACGTTGGCTCTCTCGAACCAGGGCCTGGCCGTCTCGGCGCGCTGCAGCTCCTCCTTCGGCGCGATCCGGTAGGTGGCGACCGCCTGCATCCCGCGCGCGTTTAGCTCGCGCACGAGCGACTCTTCGCCGGCGACCCGGAGAGAGGTGTCGTTCGAGACCACGAGCGCGGCAACCTTCTTGCCCGCAAAGCTGACGGAGCCTGCGTCCAGCGACTTGAAAGTTGACGTGAACGTAATCGCCGCCGAGATCGTCGCTGTCGCGGCCGCTCCAAACGCGAGCGTCGACCAATACTGCCTGAACGGGGCGTAGCCTCATGACCTCATCTCCCTTCGATCTCTCTCAGATGGCGGGCTCGAGCCCGCGTTCCGATTCCGCGCAGGCTGAAGCCTGCGCGCTCATCCAGATGACACCACTCTAGTGCGGTTTGCATTTCGTCGTAGAGCGCACGCTTCAGCGGCGCGTGTCCGCGGAGTAACCGCCTCGCCAGGCTACGGCGGTCCGCCGAAGCTTTACGCGAAGGCGGATGCTCTACGCCGAATCGAAAAGCGCTCTAAGCGGCGGCCGACTGAACAGCATCCGGAGCGGTCAGCGTCTTATAGTAGCGCCCGACACGCCACGCCAGCATCAGTGCCACGAACGCGAGCACGGCATTCACCGCCGCAAAGCCGCGGGACGGCAGCAGGAGATACGTGGACCCGATGAAGACGAGCGCCGCCGAGAGCACGTCCCCCATCCGGACGAAGAACGAGTCGATCGCCCGGTCACGCCGTCACTCCACCCAATGCAGGACGTTGCGGACGATTGACCAGCGCGGCTGGCGCCGCGCGGTCTCCTGTCCGAGAATCCAGTATTTGTAGGTCGCGTCGAGCGTGCCGTCCTTGCGCTTCAACGCAATCCAGGTGTTCACGAAGGCCGCCAGGGACTGATCGCGTTTGCCAATCGGATACGCGAGCGGCACTCGGATCGGATCGGGGCCTGGCACGACCACCGAGTAGGCCGGATACATCAAGGTCCACGCCGACCCGCGCTCGGCGGGCAGGACGAGCGCGTCGTGCGTGGAGGAGGCTCGATCGAACAGCCGCTCGAGGCCGTCAGCGTGCACCTGGATGACTGCACGCGGCAGGAGGTCGCGGACCGCGCGGACGTAGTACGGCACATCGGGAATGGCGATCGTCACGGCACCTCGATCGCGAATGGCGTCCCAGGTCGCGTACTGATCACGCTGGTCGTCCGCAACGACGAACGCGAGGGTTTCGTCCAGATACGAATCCGAGAAGAGGACTTCCCTCGCCCGGCCCGTCGTCACGATAACACCCGACATCACGAGGTCGCAGTACCCCTCCTCGAGTTGCGCCGCCATCCGTTCACGATCCACGGGCACGAAGGCGAGGGTGACGCCCATCTCGCGCGCCAGACGGTGCGCCAGCTCGATATCGAAGCCCACCAGGTCGCCCGCCCGATTGAAGAACGCAAACGGGAGCGAGTCGGCGAGGTACCCGACGCGCAGCACCCTGCGCGCATCGATTGTCTCGAGCGGCGGCAGGTTCGTGACAGGTGGCGGCGACGACGAGCGTGCCACGATCGCGTCGACCGGCTGGTGCAGCAAGTGCATCGACGCCAGGACAGTGTCCTTCGAATACGCCTGGGAGATCTCGGTGGCGAAGAGCAGGCGCGTGCCGCCGAGAACCAGGATGACGAGGGCCACGGTGACGCCTGCGTACGACGCGACCCGCCCGCGCCGCCAGTGAAGGTGCCCGGTGACGGCGCAGGTGACGAGGAGGGCCACCGTGAGCGTGTGCACCGCCGCGACGAGCGACCCCACACGCGAGTTGATGACGCCCGTCGCAAGGAACAGCTGAAACGTGTCGGCTGGAATCCGAAATTGATCGAGCAGAAACGGCACGGCGGCGGTGAGACTGCCAAAGAAGGTCACCATCCCTGCAAGCGCCAACTGCGGATATTCCGACGGCGTCACGGGCACATCAGCGAACCATCCCGCGAAGAGGATAAAGCTGAGGGAGAGCAGCTTTCCCGTGTGCGGAAAGTTGAAGGACGCCGGCACGATGACCTCCGTCAGCCGTCCAGGATCCTCGTTGCCAGGATGGAGCCGACCCAGGAGTGTGCGGCTGGCCTGCATGAGGCCCGGCAGCACGATGAAGAGATCGCCGGCCATGAACGCGGTGATGAGCGAATCGCGTGACTCGCCCAGGACGTCCCTCGCTCGAATGGGGGTGAGCGCGGCGACCAGTCCCGGGAGCACCCACAGACTGACCATCAAGGCCACCACCACGTAGGCCACCAGGTAGATCTGCAGACGACCCACCTGTTCCAGATCCAGCGTCCCCGCGGCGTGGGCCGCGATCGCAAACAGTCCATAGGGCGTCAGCCGCGTGACGAAACGAGTTGCCGCCGAAATGGCGTCCCTGGCGACCAGTAGGACGTCGAGCAGGCGCTCCCTGCGTTCGACACCCACGACGGCGATGCCCAGAATGAGGGAGAACAGGACGACGGCCGGGACGACATTGTTCGCCAGCGAATTGAACGGGTTGGCGGGAATATACAGGTCGATGAAGTCGAACGCGGGTTGCCGCTCGACGAGGCTCGCGCTGAAGAACGATGCGCTTTGCACCGAGGGAAACGTCAGGGGGATCAGGAACGCGAACGAGAGCCCCACGAGCCACAAGCCACCAATCACCGCCGCGGCTCGAACACCCAGTGTCCGGAGCTCGGCCGACCGGAGGGAGCCGAGACTGGCGACGATGGAGACGGTGATGTACGGCAACACCGTCATCTGGAGCAGCTTGACGAATCCGTCGGCCGCCCACTTCAGCGCGGCCGCCCGTTCGCCGAAGAACAACCCGGTGAGAATGCCAAGCGAGAGTCCGGTGAGGATTTTTCGAGAGAACGTCATTGGCTGGCAGCCAGGGCCAGCGAGAACGTGACCGCCAGGCGGCACGACCGCGGCTGAGCCAATCCCACCTCAATCATCGTGAATTCGCTCGGCTCGTTACGGCAGCTACGACGTGGCCCAGGCGGGTCGACGTCCTCGCGGCTGCCCGCTGTGGCAGGCGCCCGCGAGGCCTCGTGACAGTCGATTGTTTCTCGACGGTACTTCGCCGCCGTCGAGTGTGTTGCTCTTGAACGTCGAGAAGTCGGTCGACTTCACGACGCTCTTCTAGAAGCGAAATCCGAACGTGAGCGGGAAGTAAGTGCCAGTGGTGCTGCCACCCGTTCCTGCGGCTGGCGCCCGCCGCGGTCTCCGGCTCGAATCTCTGGCCCAGCCACGTAGTGATACCGCGTCTCGACGATAGAACTCGGCAGACTCACCAATACCAAACCCGACGCCGCCGCCGACGTTGAACCCGAAATCCCAGCCTCCGCGCGATCCGACGACGTCGGTGACCGGATACGTGCCGCATATGTAGTAGTAGGGATCGCAGATGACGCCACTGCCGATGTACTCAGTGATCTCTACCTCGCGATGGTACATGCCGGGGCCGAGGACGATGGTACGGACGAAGGGCGGCCTCCGGCGGCGCCAAGTTCGCAACGAGGTTGAAGTCCAACTGGTGGGTCTGGTGGTTGGCCGAGAACCTGCTCGCCCCGAAGAACGGGGCGTCGTCCTTGATGTCGAACCAGCGGTAGGCGTATTCAAACTGGAATCCCAGCCGGTTGCTGGCGTTTTCAAAGGTGACGCCGACGGCCGGACCCCAGCCGGTTCCGAAGCGTTCCCCGAGATCACCGGCGATAAAAGTGGGCCCGCCACCCAGGTTCACATGAATCCGCTTCTCCTGGGCGCCGCTGACCGCCGGTGTCAGTGCGAAAACGGTAGCGGCGATGAACACGAGAACTCTAATGCGCATGATGTCAACTGCCTCCTGCCGGTGCTCGGAGCAAGAGTCAAGCCACGTGGGCACGGATCGTTAAGGGCGCCGGTATTTCTCCAGGGCGAGGTTGGCCTGTCTCGGACCCCCGCAGAGCGCAAAGCGATGTGTCTCGCAAACCGCCGATAGCGCGCTGACAACATACGGTGAGAACGGCCCTCGTCGCGCGCCCTTGAGACATCACGTGACACCTGAACGTGGCGGACCATGTCTTGCACGAGGCCCGGCTATGGCACGCCTGCTGCTTGTGTCGGTGTTGTGTGCCCTGCCCGCCATGGCTCTGGCGCAAGACACGCGTGCCGCATCGATTGCCGCCGAGCAATCCGACAAGGCCGCGCGTCTGGCCCCGTACGAACCACACTGGGTCGAGAACCTTCTCTCGGGCGCGCGCGAGGCGCTCATCTTGCAGCCTTCGGGCGTCTATGCGTATTTCGACAGTGTCTACAGCGGCGGCGGGTTCACGCTTGGCGCCGGCTACCGCCAGTTCACGGGCGATCGTACGCAGTGGACCGTGGCGGGGTTGTATTCGGTCAAGGGGTACAAGTTGATCCAGGCGGCTGCGATCTCGCCTGGTCACCTGTCCGGTCATCTCGATTTTGGCGGCACCGCGTTATGGCGGGACGCCACGCAGGTGTCCTATCACGGCTTGGGACAGGCCAGCCCCGCCGACATCGACACGGCTTATCGCATGCAGCAGACCCAGGTGGGCGGGGATGTCACCGCCAGGCCGCACCGGTGGGTGCGGCTCACGGCGGCTGCCTCGGTTGAGGACTACGCGCTGAAGGATCCCACGGGCAGCCAAATCCCGGTCGAGGACGTATTCACTCCCGAGACCGCCCCCGGTGTCGGGGTCGATCCCACCTTCGTGCACACGTCGGCCGCCGCGGCCTTCGACTGGCGACCCGCCGCCGACTATGCGCGGCGGGGGGACTGTACCGCGTCGGCCGCCATCACTACGCCGACCGGGACAGCACCTATACCTTCGACCGTCTCGACACCGAGCTCGTGCAGCACATTCCGATCCTGCGCGAGACCTGGGTGGTCTCGCTGCGTGGCCGACTCGAGTCCACGCTCGGTGATGACGATCAGGTTCCGTACTTCATGCTTCCAGCGCTCGGCAGCGGCAGCTCGTTGCGCGGCTACAGCAGCTGGCGCTTCCGCGATCGCCACGCGATGCTCCTGTCGGGCGAGTGGCGATGGATCCCCAATCGAATGGCCCTGGACATGGCGTTCTTCTACGACACGGGCATGGTGGCCCCCCGCTTCGATGCGATCGCGCTCAATTCGTTTGCGAGCGACTTTGGCGTGGGTATTCGGTTTCATGGGTTGGCACGGACACCGCTGCGCGTCGAGCTCGCGAAAGGCGACGAAGGCGTGCGGGTCGTGTTCGCCGCGAGCGCGGCATTCTGAGCGTGACGACACGATGGGCGACACGACTCGGACTGTGCTGCCTCCTGGCGGTTGCGCCAGCATTGCTTCTCGGCGACGAACGCCGGTTCCTCGACGACGACCCGCTGACTCGCGAGCCCGAGACGCAGGATGCGTCGGGAGTGCAGGAGTGGACGATCGATCTGTTCATCGATCTGGCGACCAACCTCTTTTCCAGGCCGGGTGACCCGACACCGGACGTGCGCGCGCGCAATGTCAACACGATCGACGAAGTACCGGATTCGAACTGGTTCACCAACCGCATCCTGGCGCGGGCCCTGACACCGGACGATGTTGCCCGCGGGCCGCTCACAGGCAGCGGACCGGCACCGGGCACCTGGAGCGTGGTCTCTCGAAAGCTGGCCGGAGTCGCCCCGGGGTTCACGATGCGAGACGCTGGTGGCGAGATCTGGTTCGTGTCCTTCGACGCGGCCGGGCATCCCGAAGCCGCCACCGGGGCGATCATGGTCGCGAACAAGCTGTTCTGGGCGCTCGGGTACTGGCAGGTGGAGAACTACCTGATCGCGGTCAGGCCCGATCAGATTGCCATCGCTGAGACGGCCACCTTCACCCCACCCTCGGGACGCGAGCGCCGGATGCGGGCGCGCGATCTGGATGATGTCTTCGCGCGTTCGCACCAGAGCACGGATGGCACATATCGCGCTGTTGCCGCGCGCGCCGTGGCTGGGCGCCCGATCGGCGGGTTTCGCTACCACGGCACGCGGCCCGACGACCCGAACGACGTTGTCCCTCACGAGCATCGCCGCGAGCTGAGAGCGCTCAAGGTGTTCGGCGCGTGGACCAACCTGGTGGACATGAAGGCGGGCAACACCCTCGACACCGTGGTGGCCGAAAACGGTCGCAGCGTGGTGCGGCACTACCTGCAGGACGTCGGCTCCACGTTCGGGACCGGCGCCAACGGCCCTCGTGAGTACGACGAGGGGTGGGAATATCTGTATGACGGTACGCTGACCCGAAAGCGCCTCGCGCGTCTCGGCTTCTTCTTCGAGCCATGGCAGACCGTGCCGTACGTCGAGCAGCCCGCCATCGGGCGATTCGAAGGCGACGAGTTCGAGCCTCAGGCATGGCGGCCGCGCGTCCCGACCGCCGCCTTCCTGCGCGCACGAGCCGACGACACGTTTTGGGCGGCACGGCGCGTCGCGGCCTTCAGCGACGAGATGATTCGAAGCGCGGCACGGGAGGGGCGCTACTCCGATCCCGCCGCCGCACAGTTGCTCGGCGATGTGTTGATCAAACGTCGCCAGAAGATTGCGCAGGCCTATCTCCCGGCGATCAACCCGCTCGTGGACTTCGCGCTCTCCGGCGAGGGCCGTCTCGTCTTTCGTAATGCCGCCGTCGACGCGGGCGTCGCTCCGGCGCCTCCAGGCGGCTACCGTGCGAGCTGGTTCGAGTTCGACAACGCCACGGGACAGGGGCCATCACTCGGGCCGGCCACCACGTCCGCGTCGACCGAGATGGGTGCGCCACAGCCGTTGCCGTCACCAATCGGGTCATACGTTAGAGTGCAGGTCTCGGCGATCGAGCCAGCGCCCGTGGAGTGGACCCGGCCTGTCGATGCCTACTTTCGGCGAACCGCCGGTGGATGGAGCCTCGTGGGTCTCGAGAGGATCCCGTAACCTCACCAGCTTCAGGTCAGAGTGATGCACAAAGTAAATTCGAGAATCGTCGTCGTCGCCGCAACGATCGTCATCGCGCTCACGCTTCACGTGACTCTCGAAGGGGTGGACGTGCGGGTCGAGCACGACAAGGCCTTCGACTTCCGCCCGATGAAAACGTGGGCGTGGAACCCCAAGGGTGCCGGCGACGTGATCATGGCACGCACCAAGGACGACGACCCGGCCGCCATGAAACAGCGGTTCGAGCCGGTGATTCTGGATGCCGTCATGACCGAGATGACACGCCGCAGTCTGCAGCAGGCGACATCCGAGCCGGACCTCATGGTCACCTACTACGTTCTACTGACCACGAACATGTCCTCACAAACCATGGGTCAGTTTCTGCCTGCGACAGTTATGTGGGGCATCCCACCGTTCGCACCGGCGACCCAGTCACTCAAGGTCATGAATCAGGGATCGCTCGTCCTCGATCTGAGCGCCAAGGGCACGGTCGTGTGGCGCGGTTTGGCCGAAGCGAAGATCGAGATCGGCACGGACATCAAAAAGCGGGAGGCACTCCTCCGCGAGGGAGTACGAGATCTACTTCGACGCTACCCGCCGAAACAATAGGTCTCACCGTGCCCGCCGTCGTACACCGAGAAAGGCGTTTTATGACAGTGCACCAGTGGTCGGCGTTGTGCTTTCGATCAGCGCTCGCAGGTCTCGCCGCAATCGGCCTCGTCGCGTGCGGCCGATCAGAACCAGCGACCGATGCCGAGCGACTGGCTCGCGGTCGGGAGCTCGTGCAACAGATGAGCGAGCGACTCGCCGCAGCGACACAACGTGAACGTCGACGACCACCGAAGTGCGCGACATGGTACGCATGTCTGGTGCCAAGGAATCGGTATCGCTGACGGGCGTGTACACCGTCCGGCGTCCCGATCGCTTCCACGCCAAGGTGACAGGCGCCCGAGGGCTCGAAACGTGGTACGACGGTGCTCGACTGACCGTCGCCGTCGAGCAGGCCAAAGTGTTCGCCCAGGCGCCGATGCCTGAAACCATCGACCGCACCCTTGATGCGATTGCCGAGCGGTACGACCTGGCGATGCCGATGGGCGATCTGTTTTACAGCTCCGCTCAAAAAGCGTTGCTGTCCGACACGACGACCGGTGGATACGTCGGCACTGAGAATGTCGGCAATACCCCCTGCCATCACCTGGAGTTTCAAGACGTGGGCGCGGACTGGGAGATCTGGCTCCCGCTGGAGGGTGAGCCGCTCCCGAAGCGGTTCAGGGTCGTGCAAAAACGGCGTACGGGAAAGCCGATGGTGGACGTGACATTCGCAACATGGGACCTCGCGGCTCAATCGAGCGATGCCACATTCGTCCCCAAGGTGCCTGCGGACTACGAAGGCATCGCGATCTTGCAGACGGGCCGCGGCGGTCAAACACACCGCGACGGCCGAACCTGCGCCGGCCGCAAAGAAGTAGCGTCCACGGTTGATAAGGAGACCTGAATCATGGCGCCACAGAGCACGACACGACAACTCGGCTACCTGTTCGTGGTGGCCGTGCTGGTCACCGCGATAGGCGTGACAGAACCGTTCGCGCAAGTGCGAACGGCCCGGCGGGGCGCCGTGGCCAAGGGCGACGACGGGGCCGTCGCCGCCGGACCGCGGGGCGCTGCCGTCAAGGGTGAAGAGGGCTACGCCGCCGCGGGACAGCGGGGTGCGGTCGTCAGCGGTGAAGAAGGTTACGCCGCGGTTGGACGGAACGGCAATGTCGTCACCGGCGACGATATTGACGCCGACGTCGCCGTCGGCCGTCGTGGCGCCGTCGTGGTCGGCGAAGAAGGCGCCGCTGCCGTCGGCCGTTACGGGGGCGTCGTGGTGGGCCAGCGTTATGAAAGCTACGAGGCCTGGCGCGCGGTGGCCGCGGTCGGCGCTGGCATCGCCATCGGTACGATGCTGGCCAAGCCACCGGCCGCCGCGACGACCGTCGTGGTGGCGGAATCCTCGTACTACTACCACGACAACGTGTTCTACACGCGCGTGATGAGCAGCGGAACGGTCGTCTACCAGGCGGTCGAGCCTCCGGCAGGGGCGATCATCACGACGCTCCCGGCAAGCTGCACGAGCGTGACCGTCGGTGGCGTGGCGTACTCCCAGTGCGGCACCACGCACTACCAGCGCGTCTCGAATGGATACCAGGTCGTCGTGCTGAAGTGACGGTGAACCTCAGCGGCAAGGGGACGGACAGCCCGACCGCTTGGCGTGCGATCCTGCCTGTCGCCCTTTTGCTCGGCGTCGCGTGCGCGCAAGTCGCGCTTGCCCGAACCGCAAACCTGAGTCCATGGAAGGGCGGCGGCTTCGGGATGTTCTCGACCACTGACGACGCCGGTCGTCGGCACGTGCGAGTGTTTGTGAGCGCGGCGGCGCGCTCAGAGGAGATCACCATCACGCCGTCCCTCGAAGACGCAGCGTCACGCGCGGCCGTGCTGCCGAGCAATGGTGCGCTCTCGCGACTGGCGCGTCTGGTGGTCGAACGCGAGCAGCGGAATCGCCGCCCCGTGGACGAAGTCCGTATCGAAGCGTGGCGCATCGAGTACGCGCCCGACACGCTGGCGGCGACCCAGCGCCTCATCCGCCATTTCGCCTACCGTGTGGACGCGGCTGCTGCATCCCGCCCCTGACGAGGACGGCATCGCCGACCCCGTCTTGACGCTGACGTCAATCATCCTTCTGTTGCGGCCATTCGACGTCTGGTGGGTTACTCCGTTCGTCCTTGTGGCGGCCTGCCTGTCGCTCGTGCTCCGAGCGGTCAGACGAGCGCCGATTACATGGCTTGTGCTCGCGGTGCTCGTGGCAGCCAGGATTGTCGTCGTCTGGCCGCTCTCGGACAACCACATCTACCTCCTTGGCTACTGGTGCCTGGCGCTTGGGCTGGCCCTCTCGGGTCCTGCACCTGCCGCGACGCTGGCGAGGAGCGGTCGATGGCTGCTCGGCGCCGCCTTTGCCATGGCGGTCCTGTGGAAGGTCGCGTCGCCAGACTACCTGGACGGGCGCTTCTTCAGGGTGACGCTCCTGACCGACGAGCGATTCGCCGACGCATCACTGGTGTTCGGCGGGCTGGAGCGTGACCAGATGGCCGAAAACCGCAAGTTCCTGAAACCCTTGCCGGAGGGCGCCGTCCTCCTCAATCCTCCAGCGTTCATAGAGCCCCCACGTCTCCGCGCGTTCGCGACGGTCGCCACCTGGGGCGGACTGGTGCTCGAAGCATTGGTCGCGCTGTTGTGCGTGATCCCGGCGGTGGGACCCATGCAGGCGGCCCGGCACGCGGCCCTGCTCGTTTTCTGCATCACCACGTACGCGCTGGCGCCGGTAGCCGGGTTCGGATGGCTGATTGCGACCCTCGGTCTCGCGCAGTGCCATTCGAATCAGCAGTGGCTGCGCGGCGCCTACCTCTCGGTGTTCCTCTTGATCGTCCTCTACTCCGAGATTCCGTGGACCGGTGTGCTCGCCGAGTGGACAGCCCGCTGACACAGACACCGATCTGGATCGCCCTTTGCTAGTGCAGCCTATTGTCGTATCGTCATCGCCTACACCCAGGTACTCCCCCCGACGTGAGGACACATCCATGAGTTCTGACGAACCGATCCCCGACAACGTGCCTCGCTGGTTCAGGGCGTCGCCCCTCCTCCCTGGACCCCTCGATTCTCCACCCCCGGCCGTCAATGTGGAGGTCGAGTTCGGTGCACGATCGCGCCGGGCTCCGCAGCGATTCGCCAATGACGACCACTACCTCGTCATGCGGCTCGGAAGGTACCAGGACACGCTCCTGACGAGCCTGCCGAGTCACGTGATACCACAGCGCTTCGATGAATTCGGATACGGGATGCTCGTGGCGAATGGCATGGGTGTCAACGGCGAAGCTGCCAGCCGGATCGCCGTCACGACGCTCGTGCACCTGGTGGTTTACTTCGGGAAGTGGCACCTGAGAATCGAGGAGCCGATCGCCTGGGAAGTGATGGACCGCGGAGAGCGATTCTACCGGGCTATAGATTCGGCGCTGTTGCAGGCGGGTCGGCACGGCGGGCTGGCACTGGAGTCGACGCTGACGGCTGTTTTCACGGTCGGCAACGACCTGTTTTTCGCCCACGTCGGGGACTCGCGCGCGTATCTATTTCGAGACGACAAGCTGATGCGGTTGACGCACGACCACACGTTCACCCGCGAGCACCTGGGTGGAGCGCCGAACATCACTCTCGCCGCCGGCCCGGAAGACCTGCGCGGCGTGACGGAGTCGGTCGAAGCGCCAGCAGGCATACATGGCCCAAGAATCGACGTCGAGCGGCTTGGTCTCTTGGACGGCGACACCATCTTCATGTGCACGAACGGGCTGACCGACATGATCGATGAAGAACGCATCGCCGACGTGCTCCGTCTGCCCACCTCACCGGACACCCAGTGTCAAACACTGGTGGATCTCGCGATGGATGCGGGCGGACGTGAGGATGCGACGGCGCTCGTGGCGCGCTATCGCATCCCCGTGTAAACCAGGGTACGTAGTGTTCACCCTTAGAGCGTTTTCCTGTTGTACGTAGTGTCCGGCTTCAGCCGGACCAGCGGGATGTCCGCCTCAAGGCGGACACTACGCCGTTTGTGGAAAACTACTGAGCGGTTTGCGATTCGCCGTAGAGCGCACGCTTCAGCGTGCGCGTGTCCGCGGAGGCTAACCGCCTCCGCCATGGCTACGGCGGTCCGCCTAAGCTTTACGCGAAGGCGGAAGCCTCCGCTCTACGCCGAAACGCAAACCGCTCTAGCTAGGCTAGGTGGACCGGGGTACGTGTCCGCCTGAAGGCGGACACGTACCCCGGCCCGTGGAGGCTCTAGCGGAGGACGAGCGCCGCGCGGCGGTTGAGGCGACGGGTGGCTTCCTGCGAGGTGTCGTACTTGGGACGCTCCTCGCCAAAGCTGAAAGTCGTGATACGCGCCGCGTTGATGCCTTGGCTCACCAGGTAGTCTCGAACCGCTCCCGCGCGCCTCTCCCCAAGCTGCCTGTTGTACTCGGCGTCCCCGTCGTCACTGGCATACCCTTCGATGTGAAGGCGACGCGCGGGCGCGTCGTTCAACGCTTTCAGGGCGATCGCCAGGATACTCATGGCATCTGGGCGCAACACGCTCTGGTCGAGATCGAACTGGATGTCGCCCAACGCCTGCACGGAAGCGCCAATCACTTCAACCGTCACATTGCTCGATGCCGTTCCGCCACGGCTGTCCTCGGCGGTGACGGTGAACGTGAGCGTTCCCGGTGCCGTTTCCGCACGCCACTGTGTTGTTGCCGCGCGCGCGTCAGCGATTGTGCCCGCGGGAACCGTCCAACGCGCACTCAGAGCATCACCATCCGGATCCTGACTGATCGCGCGCAGCGTCACCGACTGGCCGACTTCGACCTTACACGGGTCGCACTCCGCCTTCACGGTCGGCTGGCGGTTGGGCGCCGGAGCGGGTGCCGGCGGGGGCGGCGGAGGCGCGACTGGAGGAGGCGGCGGCGCCTCCACGATTCGAGGTGGCGGCGGCGGCGGCACGAAGATCCTCACGCCACTGTGGAAGCCCAATCGAAGCTGCAAGCCCACTGCGGAATCGGTATCCTCGACGCCGAAACGATAGTTCAACCCGACACCAAGCAACATCCCGTTCGGATGCTGCCACGTGATGCCTGCGGCGGCATTGACGCGTGAGTCGAGCTCGGTGAGGGCGGGTGCGCTCGACCCGTCAGTTCCGGTCAGCACGCCCGGCGCGGTGAGCACGTCCCCATCGGATGGCACTTCCCCATGGAGCTCAGCCGTGAATCGCACACTCGACCGCGCGGCGAACGCCGCCCCGAGGCCCCAGCGCACCCCATCTGACAAACTGATGCCAGTAGGATCTCCGCGGAACGCGAAACCGCCGAAACCGCTCAACTCGACCGCACGACCCACCTCCTTGCTGACAATGGCATCGGCAAAGTAGTCCCACTCACCGGAGCCGACGCCGTCCTTATCGGCCGTCGGCAGCTTGACCGTCCCTCGAAGCGCCATCGCGAGCGGCTGCAGACGGTGCTCCGAGAGCAGGTTGATCTTCGTCCCGAGGTACAGGTCCCCGAAATCACTCCCCGTCCATTCCTCTCGCACAAACGGATACTCGTTGAGGACCCCGCTGTCGATCGCACCTGTTGGAGTAAAGAGCGGACGTGTGTCGCGATCGATCGCCGTCACGGTGCGAAGGGCACCAAATATCTCTGTGCGACTACCGGTGCCAATCGCAAAGGTGGCGGGGAAAAATGACACATCGCTGGCCCCCTGCTTGAAGTCCAGCTCCGTGCGGTACGCACCGAACGCCCATCCACGCGTCTTGAGGACCTCGCCGGTCGGGACAAACCAGAGCCCCGTATCGCCCCAGAACGTGGTGATGGCCGGACGAACATCCCGAGGGGCGGGTGGGTCCTGCGCCCACGCCGACCCGCTACCTATCAGCCCCATCAGGAGCACCGCTGCTACCGTTGTACGAATCATTGTCGAACTCCTCGATTGCCGCCTGCGCCGGCGGGATCCAATCGCGTTAGTTGCCGATCCTGACGCCGATGACCTCACCCGACACGACGAGCCTCTACGCGACGATTCTTCTGTCGTCCTTCGGCGGTTGCGTTGTCCGCGACCGACATGGCCTTGCCGAAGCCCACAGTTGTGTCGCCACCCGTCCACCTCGTAGCCGACTGCCCCGATCGAACGTGCCGTGACTTCGGACGCCGGCGCGTCGGGGGCCTGGGCCAGACCTGGCGAACTCATCAATGACCACGCAGCGGCCGTTGAAAGCCCCCCGGGCTCGTGGGTTCATACATCTCCTGAATTAACGGGCCTGAACTCGACGGCGCCTGCCACCGCACCGACTGCCGGTAAGCGGCCATGGCGTCCCCGACACGTCAGGATGCGACAGCGGCTGCAGAAAGTGGGCCATCGAGTACAGGCCCTTACTGTCGGGGACGGCCTGATTTCATTACCAGCGGTCGTGACATATCTCAGCCTGCGGTGATCGCCGGGATTAGCCGCATGAGCGGACGGAGGATTGGAGGTGGCACGGATCGTGACTTCAATGCGAGCGCAAACGAGCCGATTTCGCGGAGTAACTGGAATTGAAGCAACTCGCGCTAACGATCATCCTCCTCGTCGCGGCGACCACAACGCGCGCGGAGGACACGCCGCTGTTCATCGAACTTCCGCGCGGGGCGCTGCCTGCGGGCGTGGGCGGCGGGGGCATCGTGGTGGGCACCCTGACCACAGGAGGGGCGTTCTACTGGATGCCGACAACCGGCGTCATCTACATCGGCGGCACGCAGGGCACTGCGGTGAGCCGGGACGGCCGCACGATCGTCGGCCGAGCACGCGACGCCCGTGGCAGAGAGAACGCGGCGATTTGGCAACGCGCAGCCGAATGGCGATTGCTTGGCTCCTTCACGGCCAACGCCGCCGCGTGCGACGACCTCTTGAGCGGCTCGTTCGGCGCGAGCCCCGACGCCAGCATCATTGTGGGCCTCGGCTGGGACGGCTGTAACTACGCACATGGCTTCAGCTGGCGGGAGTCAACCGGAATGGCGGATCTCGGTACGAGCGTGCCAGGCCGTTCGACTCGCGCGAACGCGGTGTCGAACGAGGGGCGCATGACCGTGGGCTGGCAGGACGCGCCCACGGGTCTTCGACAGGGGGCGCGCTGGGTTGACGGCCGGCAGGAGCTCTTCATGGGCCCGCATGGGGTCGTGGGCGAGGCGCTCGCCACGAACGCCGATGGGTCGCTGGTGGTCGGCCAGAACTGCAACTTCTCGAACGTCCTCGATCAAAGCGCTTGGAGCTGGACGGCGTCCACCGGTGTACGGTGCCATCCGGCGCCACGCGTGCGCGTACCCCTCCGCTACATCGCCGGGATGGCCGCCACGAGCGACGATGGGCGGGTGATTGGAGGCTTTCACAGCTTCGGCCTCGACAGCGAGGCGGTCCTGTGGCTCGACGGGGAGGCGATCTACCTGCGGGACTACCTCCGGAACAACGGCGTACCGGATGCCTTCAACGGTTGGATCAATACCGGCTTTGTCAACGCCGTTTCGCCCGACGGTCGCATGATCGCGGGCCAGGGAGCGGGACCGAGAGACTTCCAGGGTTACGTGGTTATCCTCGATAGCCTGCCTTCCCGACCCTCGAGCGAGGCGCGGCCATGAAGGCGCGCCTCGTCAAGTTGAGTATGTGCCTGGTGCTTCTCGCGAGTTCACCTGTCCAAGCCCAGCGGGTTGAGGTCGTTCCCCTGACCGCGATTGGCTTCACGATGGCCACCGAAATCACGCCGACAGCTCCGGAGATCGACGGGCTGAGAATCAGAGGGGGGACGACGTGGGGTGGTCAGGTCGGATATTTCTTTTCGACCCATTGGGGCGCGGATGCCTTGCTGACACGGCAGGAAACAGCGGTGGAAATCAGCACGTCGGCCGGCCGCGCCGACCTCTTCCACATGAAGGCCGCGAAGCTCCACGGGAACCTCGTTTATCAATTTGGATCCAACGACGCGCGCGTGCGGCCCTTTCTATTCGCCGGCCTCGGCACGACGTTCTTCAGCGCCCGAGACCTCCAGTCCGAAACAAAGCTGTCGTCCGGCTTCGGCGGGGGTGTCAAGTACTTCCCTCGCTCGAACGTCGGCTTCAGGCTGCATCTGCGCTCCACGCCCACGTGGCTCGATGACGAGTCGAGCGCTGACTTCTGTGACCCGTTTGGCTTCTGTCAGGGCGCCCTGCAACAAGTCGAGGTGATGGTGGGACTGGTTCTTCGCTATTAGCCTAGAGCGGTCTGCGTTTCGACGTAGAGCGCAGGCTTCAGCCTGCGCGTCTCTGTGGCCCGGTGGTCAGAACGCTTCCTGGATCGCCAGATACACGCCCTTGGAACCCTGCTTGCCGACGCCGACGTCGAAGCACAAGTTCGTTTTCGATCGCTTGTTGATGAGCAACCGGAGCCCGGCCCCACCCGCTGTGGCAAAACTGTCGAAGAGCTCCTCACCATCCTGACGATTGGTGATCGTCGTCGTGTTGAGAAACGCGACCATGCCCAGGAGCCCATTCCGGGTGAGCGTCCCGCGATATTCGATCTCCCCGTAAGCGAGCCGTTCGCCACGGAACTGTCCTTCACTGTATCCACGAGCTGTGCGACCGTAGGTGTCCAGAGCCGTGGCTGGCAGGTCCAGGTACGGCGCCACTCCCCCGACGACGAGATCGGCCAACGCCCAGAAGGCCAGCTTGTGGCGGCCGTCGCGCGAGACGTGCGCGTAGGTTCTCACGTCCAGGTTGACCTTCTGCCAGCTGGAATCCGCACCGAGAAACCCCTCGAACAACGTGCGGTAGCTGGCCTTCGCGAGCCAGCCGCGGTCGGCGCTGATGAAGCTGTCCCGGGTGTCCCAGAGCACATCCAGACTCGTACCCGCCGATGACTGAGAATCGAGCGGGAGACCATGTGCCTCGCTGTACTGCACGTAGGGTGACTCGTCCCAGCTGGCTTCCTCACCCTCGGCCGGTCCAACGTCGGTGTGATTGTCGAAGTAGAGACCCCCGCCGACGAAGAGACCCGGATGCAGGCGGTAGAAGGCCGTATGGTGCAAGCGGAAGAAGTCGAAGTTGGCCTCAACGCCCGCACGTGTGTCCGCGCTCGTGCCCAAACCGTGGGTCTCCTGTGAGGTCCACTGAAACCGCTGATCCCCGTCGAGGCGCCACCGGTCGCCATTGGCGAACATCGTAAAGCGATCGGTCACTGCGATCTGGCCTTCGGTGGACACGGTCACGCTCGCCACGGCCGAGGAGATGTGAGTCGTCGAAGGCTCGCCCCGATAGAACGCGATGTTGCCCGCCACCCCCAGCAGGACCCCCGCCGAAGGTTTCGCGCCGATGACCGGCGCGAACGCTTTCATGGACTTGCGATAGTCCCACTCCTCCGCCACGGAGTCCGCTTGCTTCTGCCGAAACGCCCGCCACACATCGAACACGTCGACCGTTTCCGCCGGCAGCCGCGGTTCGGCTGCCTGTGTGTCGCCCGCGCGCACCTGCAGCTCCTGTGCGGCCTGAAGGCCGCCAGCCGTCATGATGAGCATGGCAAGAACGAGGCTCGTTCGTCGGATCATCGTGCCAACCCGACCAGCAGGCAAGCGAGGTGCCACTGCCAGGAGGTTAGCACCTGGTGGTTTGGGAGGATCGACAGGGTCCGAGACCGTCACGACCTTTAGGCGGTCCGGACTGACAGCCGCGCGCCGTCGTCCGCGTCCTCTAGCCATCGTAGAGCGCACGCTTTAGCGTGCGCGTGACAGCCTCGCGTCGTCCGTAGAGCGCACGCTTTAGCGTGCGCGGACAGTGCGCGGACAGGCAATCCGACCTGTCGGTCAGACAGGGAATGTTGGATCTGATCTCGTCACCGCACGCGCCGCTGAAGCACCTCGAGGCACTCCAGCGCAAGGACTCCTGACACGATCTCGGGCGGGGCCGGGTAGCCTGCCAGCTCTCCATCCGTGAGAAGGCGATATTGAGACGTAGCTCCGCCGATCTGACCCGCGGCGACTCCGTAGGTCACTCGGACGATTCCTGTTCGCCTGATCGCGAGCGAACACAGCACGCATGGCTCGACGGTCGTATACAACTCACAGCCCGAGAGGTCGAGCGAGCCCTCGTGATGGCAGGCTGCGCGGAGGGCCAGCACTTCCGCATGCGCGCTCGGATCGAGAAGCCGACGGCTGCCTTCCGCTCCTTCGCCGAGCACCGATTCGCCACGCACGACCAGCGCTCCGACGGCGGTTTCACCGTCGGCGGCTGCCCGTGCAGCCAACTCCAGGCAGCGTCGCATGAAGGTTTCGTGCACATCCTCTCGTTCGTTCATGCTGACTATCCTACGCGCCGCCACACGGAGCGACCCACGTCCCCGCGCCGTAGAGCGCAGGCTTCAGCCCCTCGCCGTGACACTCAGCGCCTCTAGTCCCACAATGCATGCGCAGAGCGGGCTGCATTCTGGTTCGCTCTGTGACTCTGTGTCTCTGTGGCCTGCGTAGGCTCCGAACGCAATGGCTTGCGCCGCGTCTTGATCAGGGGATCAGCTCCCGCAACTGCTTGGCTGAGAACTGCGCTACCGCTTGCGCCGAGGCGCCGGCGCCTTGCGGCCGGGCGACGCGTCGCGGTGCTCGCGAAGAGTGGCGATTCGGCCTAGGGCTTCCTCGAACAGCATTTGCGAATGGCGTTTCCCCTCTTCTGCGGTCTCTCGAATCTGCTTCCCAAGCTCGCTCGTGACGTTCGCCAGGCCAACCAGCATGTCATTCCTGGCTGAGGCAAAACCCTCATACATCTCCGCTCGGAGCCCCACGATTTCCTGCCGAAGCTCGGTCTTGACGCTGGCCAGGCCGGTCTGCATCTCGCTCCGCACGGCTGCGAACTCGGTCCGCATCTCGCTCCGCACGGCTGCGAACTCGGTCCGCATCTCGCTGCGTACGTCAGAAAATTCACTGCGCATTTCAGTGCGGAGTTGCAGAATCTGCGTTTCTACAGAACCCACCCGCTCACCGAGGGCAGCCACGTCCGCGGGCAGTGTTTGGAGCCCTTCCACGGTATTCTCCAGGCGTTCTACGCGATCTGACAGCAATTCATCCGGCATCGCTCCTCCGTTGTCACGCGGCGCTCGACCTCGACGCGCGCGTTGAACGGACAGACAAATGCGAAGTGGGTGCCGACGACGTTACCATCGTCCCGCCGGGCCGACAACAGCCTCCCTACAACAGATCTTTCAGCTGATGGGGCACTTCAATCACACGATCCGGAGCCGCGTCATCCAACTCCTGTTTGCTCCCGTGACCCCACAGGACGCCCACTGAACACAGACCGTTGCTCCGCGCGGCGGTGATATCCACGGCTCGGTCGCCGATCATGATCGACCTGGGCCCAATCGCGCGCTCGATAAGCAGGCCGCGTAACTGGTCTTCCTTTCGGATACCCAGATCACCGCCGCGCACGAACGCGAAATGATCCCGCAGCCCGAACATCGTCAGAATCCGTTCAGCGAAATCTGACCGCTTGCCTGTGCAGATGCCCATCTGGATGCCGCGTGACGCCAGGAACTGCAGGACTTCCGGGATCCCGACGTACATGGTGTTCTCCGCATAGCCGACGTCGGAGTAGCGCTCACGAAACTTCAGTACCAGGTCGCGAACATGATCGGGAGAGTCGGTCCGCGTGATTCGACTGAACACGGAGTCCAGAGGCGGCCCGATGTACTGAGCAACCGCGTCTTCAGCCACGTCCTGATAGCCGAAAGCCGACAGCGCATAGTTGATCGAGCGCAGGATGCCAACGGAGTTGTCGCTGATGGTCCCGTCAAGATCGAAGACGAGCGTGCCCGGTTGAGTCATGGTTGCCCGCTCGCGCGCGGGGGCTTGAGGTTACTCGCCTCGTAGAGCGCATGCTTTAGCGGGCGCGGCAATCTGGGCATCGCCGTCGCTTCCCACTCTCGGGCGTCGCTCGCGAGCCGGAAATCGATTGGGCTGGAAACGTCGTCGGTCATCGACACGGTTTCAAGCGCGACGCGAGTAGGCCAGTCGCCGCAGACACATCGATGTCCGCGACCAGCAACCCCGAATCGCCGTAGGGCTGATAACTGAGCACGGTCCCATCAGGACGTACCACCACCGACGTGATTGGCGACCCCACGCTGGCGCAGTTCACTGTGGCGAAGAAACAGGTGTTCTCGGCGGCTCGACAGAGCGATGCCTTTTCGTGGAACGAGTTCGCTGGATCGGCAAACCGCACGGGACGGTAGCTTCCGGGCCCGGCCTCGTCGAACACCGGGTGGAACACGATATGAGCGCCCTGTCGAACAGCCCAGCGGACCGTCTCGGGATACCGCAGCCCTTCGTGGCAGATGGCGATGCCAAACGTTACCGGGCCGCACTGGAACACACGCCGCTCCGACCCTGCCGAATAAGTAGGTTCCTCGGATGGGTCCAGCTGCACCTTGTCCTGAAAGCCGGCGATAGTCCCGTCCCGATTGATCACGAGGGCCGTGATGCGCAGAGCATCGCCGACAACGCGTTCCGTTCCGAGCACCACCGCGACGTTCGCGTTCGCGGCCGCTCGAGCGATCGCTGACCACGCTCGTTCGAGAAAGACCGCATCAGGCGGCGGCACCTGCTTGCCTAGACCGCGATAGCCCGGAACGTAGCACTCCGGAAAGCAGAGAATCTCCGCACCCTTTGCTGACGCCGCAGCGATGGCCTGTTCGGCGAGTGCGACCGACTGCTCGGGCGTCGCCGGGAACGGAATATTCGCGAGAGCGATTCGCACGTTGAGTACCAGACAGCGGTGCTGGGTACGCCAGCACCTGGCTCATTGACTCTGACGAAGACCAACCCATTATCCACCCGCAGACGCCCGCGTCGCAGGCACAACAGCCATCAATTCGGTCTACCATTCGCAAGTCGATGCCTGCAGACACGTGGCGCCTGGTTGTCGCACTCGTGCTCGCGGCTGCGGCGTGGGGTCTGGCCCCAACACCAGCAGCTGTGGTCGCACAGAACACCGCACAGAACAGCGCGGCGATCGACGGCTACCGTGTCGTGAACGTCTATCCGCATGATCCAGACGCGTACACACAAGGCCTGGTCTACCGTGACGGGTTTCTCTTCGAGAGCACTGGGCTCAACGGGCGCTCAACCCTTAGAAAGGTCCGATTGGAAACTGGAGACGTCGTGCAACAGCACCGCGTCGATTCCCAGTATTTCGCCGAAGGCCTGGCGGACTGGAACGGGCAGCTGATTCAGTTGACGTGGAAGTCCGGTCTCGGGTTTGTTTACGACCTGACAACGTTCCAGCCCCGTAAGACGTTCCGCTACCGAGGAGAGGGGTGGGGTCTGACGAGCGACGACACCCGCCTGATCATGAGCGACGGGAGCGCGACGCTGCGCTTTCTCGACCCCGTCACGTTTCAGGAGCTCCGCCAGGTCAACGTGAGAGACGGGAACGCGGCCATCAGAGATCTGAACGAACTGGAATACGTGCGGGGCGAAGTCTACGCCAACGTGTGGCACACGGACCGGATTGCCCGGATCTCAGCGTCTGGCCGCGTGGTCGGCTGGATCGACCTAACAGGACTCCTGTCTACGGTGTATCAACGCGACCCTGAGGCGGTCCTCAACGGGATTGCGTTCGACGCCGTTCGGGGTCGATTGTTTGTTACCGGCAAGCTCTGGCCGAAACTCTACGAAATCGAAGTCGTGCCTCGACGGTAGCGATGCGAAAGCGGCGGTACCTCTACGTCCTCCTCTTCGCGGCGCCGACCTTCCTTCTTGCCCTGATAGCCGGCGCGATGCTGCTCGGTGCCGCCGCAGGCGCACTATGGCTGTTCGTCCTCGGTGACGATTCGTGGCCGTCAGAAGCAGACACACTGCTCACCAGCGTCTTCGTACTGGGCGGCGCCGCGTTCTGGATCGCGCAGCTCTCGGTCGCCTACGCCGTCGGCAAGCGCGAAGAGACCCAACCATCGCTGAACAGAACACACGTGCTGATATCCGTCGGCGCGACAGTGACGCTTGCGGTCCTGATTGCCCTGCGAATGTCTGGCGTGGGGTTTGGAAGCCGTCCCGACAGCCTCATCTGTGCGGACCACTGCCTGGCCGCCGGCGCACAGGGAAGCGGCATGCCGCCGCAGGACTCCGGCGACCGCACCTGCAGCTGCTACGACGCCGAGGGACGAGTGATCACGAGCATTCAGCTGCAGGACATCCCGAGCCGCTGAGCAGGCTCGCGCATGCTGGGCATCTGTCCGCGCACGCTAACCGCCTCCGCCAAGGCTCCGGCTAAGCACGTCCGCGCAGGCTAAAACTGCGTCTACATACGATGTGGCTTTCCTGTGGCACGTTTTTCTCGAAGGCGGAAGCCTGCGACTCTACACCTGCAGGCGGTTCGTTGTCGCGCGCAGGCTGAAGCCTGTCCTCTACATACGTCGTGGTTTCCCAACACGTTGACGCGCAGGCGCCCAACGCAAACTGACGTCATAGCGGCGAGCGGAAACCAGGGATACAATCGTGCGCATGATGATTAATCGCGTCCTCTCGACCGTCCTGCTACTCGTCGCGATTGCCGTCCCGGCCGCTGCCCAGCAGGCCGCGCCGCAGGGGCCGCCGACGGTCACCGGGTTTCTGCGTAACCTCTACAACGGGAACAAGGGCAACGTCCTTCGCGTCGCGGATCGCATGCCCGAAGAGTTCTACGGGATGCGCCCGGGCACGCAGGAGGAGGTCCGCACCTTCGGGCAGCACGTCGCCCACATCGCGCACTTCAACTACCTGTGGTGCTCGCAGGCCAAGGGCGAGGCCAATCCGAACGCCGGCCGTGCGCTCGAGAAAGAGCTGAAGACGAAGGCGGAGTTCGTGAAGGCCGTCACTGCCGCGTTCGCGTACTGCGATCCGGTGTACGCGGCGCTCACGGATCCTTCGGGCGCCGAGGTCCTCACCATCACACAGGAGAACGGCAATAAACAGCAACAGACCCGGCGGGCCTGCTGATGCTGAACGTCGTGCACAGCAACGAGGTGTACGGCAGCATGGTGACGACGCTGCGCATCAAGAACATCTCACCGCAGCCGGCTGCCTCGAAGTAAGGTCGCAACGAAGTAGATTCGGTCCCCTCTCCTGTAAGCTCTTGGCCGGTCGTCAACGGAATCCCGGGACCTCGAGCACGGCCTTGGCTTGGACCAACCCTCTGTCCGCGCAGCCTAAAGGCTGCGCTCTACGGCTTCGGTTCAGGCCGTTACTCATCCTCGACACAAGCAGAATAAGGAGGGCGCGACGGAGCAGGTCATACGCTCCATGTTCGCCTCGAGATCGTGGAGGCCGCTCGTGCCGAAGAGGTACAAGCTCCGCCGTTCCGGACCAGGAGTCCCAAACCCCGAGTCCCCCGCGAAGCCAGACCGGTAGTTCTTCCACCATGTCCTTCACACCGAGCGGGAGCTGACGCGCGCGTCGG
Organism: uncultured Acidobacteriota bacterium; assembly: GCA_963827515.1. Classification (GTDB taxonomy): domain Bacteria; phylum Acidobacteriota; class Vicinamibacteria; order Vicinamibacterales; family UBA2999; genus JABFSA01. The sequence goes on from CAWHBF010000028.1 coordinate 192,943, forward strand.
ACGTTCAGTGCATGCCTGGCTGCTCGCGTTGGTGGTACATGACCTGCTTCCCTTTGCTCTGGGGCTCACGATCCACTGTGAGCCCACCCATCGGATTGGAGGCAAGAACGATGGCAGAGTCCAAAGGAAACGCAAGCACGCAGGGATTCCACGCGATCACCAGGAACCCACAAGGCATGTGGGACGTGCAACGCCGTGACACGTTCGGCAACCCGCTCCATAGCCCCTCTCACTTCATGCGACGCATGACCGAGGAAATGGACCGGGTCTTCGACCGCGTCTTCGGTGATTTCGCCGGGTTGCGCCGGAGTGCGCGAGCCAGCGATTTCGGTGATGCACACACCCCACAGCAGGCGCTCTGGTCGCCGCGGATCGAGGCGTTCCAGAACGACAGTCGCTTCGTCGTCCGAGCTGAACTGCCTGGCTTGAAGAAAGAGGACGTCAACGTGAACGTCACGGACCAGGCGATCATCCTCGAAGGACAGCGCAAGACTGAACAGGAGGAAAACCGCGAGGGCTTCTACCACACCGAACGTTCGTATGGCAGCTTCTACCGTGCCATCCCGCTACCCGAGGGCACCATCACCGACAGCGCGGAAGCCCGTTTCAAGGACGGCGTGCTCGAGGTGACGTTGCAGGCGCCCCCGAGTGACGTGAGGCGCGGTCGAAGAGTCGACATCAAGTAGTCGCGCGCAACAGACGCGGTGGGGGCAACCCCACCGCGTCGCCAACAGCACCCCTCGTGCATCGCTCGTTCCGGCGAAGTAGGATCAGGCGCTCCGCGGTCTGACTCACGCGCCGGAGGGCAAGGATGACGAAGGGAACGATGAGGGTTGGCCTGGCAGTAGTGCTGGCCCTTGGCCTTGGGCTCGCGCTCTTACGCCGCGGCCCCGCAACCGAAGACCCCACGACCGAATCCGCCGCATCTCGCTGCCATACGAAAAGTACGAGCTCGCCAACGGTCTGGATGTCATCCTCCACGTAGACCGCTCGGATCCGGTCGCGGCCGTCGTCATGACCTTCCACGTGGGGTCCTCGCGCGAGGTGGAGGGCCGAACCGGCTTCGCGCATCTCTTCGAGCACCTCTTCTTCCTCGATTCGGAGAACCTTGGGTACGGCGGTCTCGACCGGCTCATGACGCGAGTGGGAAGCTCCACCAACGGGTCCACCAACCGCGACCGCACCAACTACTTCGAGGTCCTGCCCAACGACGCGCTCGAGAAGGCCCTCTGGGCCGAGGCGGACAAGCTGGGCTTCTTCATCAACACGGTGAGCGAAGCCGTGGTGGCGAAGGAGCGCCAGGTCGTGAAGAACGAGAAGCGGCAGAGCGTGGACAACCAGCCGTACGGCCACAATGACTTCGTCCTCGACCGGGCGCTCTACCCGGAGGGGCATCCATATCGCTGGCAGGTCATTGGGGCGCTCCAGGACCTCGACAGGGCGAGCCTCGCCGACGTGAAGGCGTTTCACGAGCGCTGGTACGCGCCGAGCAACGCGACCCTCGTGGTCGCAGGCGACATCGATGTCGCGCAGACCAGGGCCTGGATCGAGAAGTACTTCGGGGAAATCCCGTCACGCCCGAGGCCTGACGTATCGAAGCCGGCACCGGTCCAGCTCACAGAGCCCCGCCGTCTGTTCCACGAGGACACTTTCGCCGAGCTCCCTTTACTCACACTCGCCTGGCCCACGGTTCCGATTTACCACCCGGACTCGTACGCCCTTCAGGTGCTCGCAAGCCTCCTCACGGACGGAAAAGCGTCCCCGTTTTACGAGGTCATCGTGAAGGAGAAGATGGCCGCTCCGGCGGTCGAGGCCGAGAACGAATCGCAGGAGCTCGGTGGGCGCTTCAGCATCCAGATCCAGGCGTTCCCGAACATGGACCTCGACACGGTGATGGCCGCCGTCGATACGGCCTTCACCCGCTTCGAACGGGAGGGGATTCCACCGGAGGAGTTGCTGCGCGTGAAGGCCGGCTACGAAGCGTCTTTCTACGACGACCTTTCGAGTGTTCTCGGGAAGGCGTTCCAACTCGCGCAGTACAACATCTTCGCGCCCTCCCCCGGATACATGGCCGATGACCTCGCGCGCACTCTGGCGGTGACGGAAGCGGACGTGCGGCGAGTCTACGAGGCGTACATCAAGGGCCGTTCGAGCGTGGCCACGAGCTTCGTGCCACGTGGGCAGGCAGAACTCGCTCTCGCTCGGTCGGAGAGGGCCGAGGTTGTCGAGGAGCCGATCGTGTCTGGCGAGGGCGAGTTCACGACGCCGGTGCGAGAGCAGGTGGTCCGCACGCCTTCCGCATTTGACCGCAGCGTGGAGCCGCCCCTTGGCGCGGCGCCGTCCCTGCGCGCGCCGTCGGTCCGTAGTGACACGCTTGCGAACGGCCTCCGCGTGTTCTCTATCGAGGATCGCGAGCTTCCGCTCGTACAGTTCGAGCTGCGTCTCAAGGGAGGCCTGCTCCTCGAGAATGCGAGCGACTTCGGCGCCGCGAACCTGCTCGCCGAGACGATGACTCAGGGAACGCTCGAGAAGACGCCCGAGGAATTGGAGCAGGCCATTGACCTTCTTGGCGCCTCAATCGACGTGTTTGCGGGTCGCGAAAGCCTCTCCATCATCGGCACGGCGCTGTCGCGGAATTTTTCCGCCACGATGGCGCTCGTCGAAGAGATCCTGCTCGAGCCCCGCTGGGATCCTGTTGAGTTCGGCCTGGCCAAGCAGCGCGTTCAGAACACCCTCCGCCAGCGTCAATCGAATCCGACCGCGCTGGCTGAGGATGTCTTCGCAAAGCTTCTTTACGGCAACCACGTGCTCGCACGTAACCCGCTCGGGGACCTCACGTCGGTTGACGCCCTGAGCCTTCAGGACCTCCAGGATTACTACAAGCGTGCCGTCGTGCCCGGCGTGGCGGCATTCCACGTGGCCGGCGCGGTCGGCCTGGAAGACATCCGGACCTCGGTCCAGGGCATCGTCTCCCGCTGGGGCGCACGGGACGTCGCCTTTCCTGACGCCCCGGTGTGGTCAGACCAGCGCGCCGGCCTCTATTTTCTCGACGTGCCGAACTCGGCGCAGTCCGTCCTGGTCATCGGCAAGTTGGCTCTGCCGCAGACCGATCCGGAGTTCTATCCGGCGACGGTCATGAACTTCCGACTTGGAGGCGGCGGCTTTGCGTCGGACCTGACACAACTGCTCCGCGAGCAGAAGGGCTACACCTACGGCATTCGGTCCGGCTTCTCCGGCACCGATCTCCAGGGACCGTTCAGGATCTCGTCGTCGGTCCGCTCGAACGTGACGCTCGAAGCTCTCGCGCTGGTCAAGGACCTCATGGAGCGGTACGGGCCTACCTTCGACGATGAGGATCTTGGGGCGACCAGGACGTTCCTCCTGAAGAACAACGCGATGGCCTTCGAGACGCTCGGGGACAAGGTCGGAATCCTTCGGGACATGAGCATGTTCGGGTTTCCAGCGGACTACGTGCTGCGACGCGAGGCGGTCGTGCGCGACATGAGCATCGATCGCGTCCGAGAGCTCGCGGGGCGATACCTGCGTCCGGAGAGCATGATCTGGCTGGTCGTCGGCGACGCGGCCACCCAGCAGGGTCGCCTGCGGTCCCTCGGCCTGGGCACCCCGCGGATCATTACCCGTGACGGTCGGGTCAACACCACGGTGCAATAGGGTGTCCGCGGATTGGTAGAGCGCAGGCTTAGCTGCGCGTGACACCTGGGCTCCCACCAGTGTCGCTGTCCGCGCACGCTAAGTCCGCGCAGGCTAGCCTGCGCTCTACAGGTCTTCTACGCGTTACCGTACGCACGCTTCAGCGTGCGCGTGTCCGCGGAGGCTAAAGCCTCCGCTCTACGCCGAATCAAAAAACGCTTTAGCGTGCGCGGACAGGTCGCGGGACCCCTGATTGAGGGGCCCCGCTTGCGGCGTCACAGGAACAATCGCGGGATGCCGTTCAGACGTCAGAGGAGATGGTGAGCTTGAATCCGCTGGGCTCAGTGAGATCGAATGCCCGGCTGCCCCATTCGGTATCGTGGGGCTTCGAGTCCAGGGGAATGCCGGCTTCTTCGGCGCGGGCCGCTATCTCATCAATATCCTGCGCCGTGCCGATGAAGACCCGCATGCCGATACCCTTCAGGCGGTTGCGCCCCTTCCGCCAGTCATCCTGCATGAGCCCAATTTGCGCGTCGCCCGCGCGTAGCGTCACGCCGAGCACCTTGCCCTGGTCTTCCCACTGCTCGTCCACCGCAAAGCCCAGTCCCTCGAAGAACCTGATGCTTTGCTGCACGTCATTCACGGTAAGGTTCGCCATGACCGTCTTCGCTTTTAGGGCAGACTTCGTCTTGGTAGCTGTAGCCATCGTTATTCCCTCCGGAGTGTCAGGCTGTCGTGGGGGGAGCGGTCAGAAAATATCGTTCGCACAAGCCGTACCACGCGTATCCACGGCTTCGACAGGGCAGAAAAGGCAGGCCGGCCAATCTCCTCGACGCGAGCGCGTAATCGCGTAATAAGGTTAGGGATGACAGGCGAGGTCCGCCAAACATTCGCCCTCGTCACGCTAGTCACGCGCACGCTAAAGCGTGCGCTCTACGATCTGGTCCAGCTAAAGCTGTCACGCGTAGGCGAGGACTGCGCTCTACGGCAGGTGCTGGGCGATCTCGCCGTGGCGGCAGGCTGATACAAACTCCCGCACGAGGTCGGTGCGGCGCAGCCCTCGCTGGGCCTCGGACTCCAGCTCGACCAGGGCTGCCTCGGAGGACACTGCCCCTCGGTACGGGCGATCGGTCGTGAGCGCGTCGTAGACGTCCACGATCCCCATGATCTGAGCCAGAAGAGGAATCGCATCGCCCGTCAGTCCGTCGGGATACCCGCTGCCGTCGATGCGCTCGTGGTGAAATCGGACGATCGGCCGTACCAACCGAAGAAGCTTGAGATCTCCGCACAGCCGGTCCCCGGTAGCGGCGTGACCTTTCATGACCTGATACTCGTCCGGTGTCAGCGTGCCTTTCTTCAGCAGGATGACGTCCGGAATTCCCACCTTCCCGACATCGTGCAGATAGCCACCGCGAGACAGCGCGCAGACATCCTCGTCAGGCAGGCCGAGGCGTGTCCCGAAGAGGCTCGCATAGGACGCCATCCGCGCGCAGTGACCACCTGTGTACGGATCGCGCGCCTCCACGGTGTTGGCGAGACTCATGATGACCGACTCCGCCGAGTCGAGCTCGTCGGTGAATCGCTTGAGGCGCACGAGCGACCGAACCCGCGCTCGCAGCTCGTGTTCGCTGAACGGCTTGGTCAGGAAGTCGTCGGCGCCGGCGTTGATACCCTCGATCCGCTCCTTGGTGCCATCGAGGCCGGTGACGAGCACGACCGAAATGAGCCGGGTGGCTTTGTCGTCCTTGATCCGCCGGCAGACCTCGAAACCGGTGAGCTTCGGCATCATGACGTCGGTCACCACCACGTCGGGACATTCCGAGAGAGTGAGCCTGAGGGCTTCGGCGCCATCTCCAGCGGTGTGAACGGTGTACCCGTCTTGCCTGAGGATCATCGCCAACAGATCCCGGCTCATCGGGGTATCGTCGGCCACGACGACGGTTCCGGTGGTCTTCATGACATGGCGTCCGCCATCTTTCTCGGCCTCCGAGAACAACTTCCGCAGAGAGCGGAAGTCCTGTGTCCTTCTGTGTATCGGCAGCGGACGCGACATCGATCAGGGGTTGTGAGAAAGCTCGGGCCGGCACCTGCAGGCCAAATCCGCGTCGACCAGCCGACGACGGACGTCACACTACTGGATTTCATTCGTGCTCAAGGACTTACGGGTGCGAAGGGAAGGAGGGGGCGAGCGCGGACCACGAGATCTGTCGCAGCACCTCTTCCCCGGGAATGGCGGGCAGGTGCAGGTCGAGGAGGACGAGGTCCGGACGCCGCTCGCGCACGAGCGAGAGCCCGCGCGGCACAGGCTTGTCTCAATGCATCTGATCGGTGCATGTCGGGGGTTGTGAGAAGCCGCCGGGTGGCGCACCATGTCCTCACCGACCTGCGTCATGACCACCGCCACTTCGCGTGACATAGCGTTCCTCCTGAACGGCAACCAGGTGCGAGTCCACGCGCCCTCGACTGACGCGACGCTCCTGGATTTCATTCGCGCCCAGGGGCTCACGGGCGCCAAGGAGGGGTGTGCCGAGGGCGAATGCGGCGCGTGCGCGGTCGCCTTTGTCGTCCCGCAAGACGAGGGGGCGAGCGCGTATCGCGTGGCGAACAGCTGCCTGGTCCCGCTGCCCTGCGCTGCGGACCACGAGATCTATACGGTGGAGTCGCTGGCCGAGCGAGGCGAACTCACGGAGGCGCAGCGCGTGATGGCCGCCGGCGGCGGATCGCAGTGCGGCTACTGCACGCCCGGTTTCGTGATGAGCCTCTTCGCCGAGCACTACCGCCAGGGCCGCGTCGGACCGTGCGATCCGATGGCGATGGCGGGCAACCTGTGCCGGTGCACGGGCTATCGTCCGATTCGCGACGCGGCGCTCGCCCTTGGGCCGGCGCCTGCCGGGGCCTTTCTGGATCGCCTCGGCCGACCAGCTCCACGGATCGATCGCGTCGAGCTGGATTCCTTCTCGCGTCCGACAACGATCGCCGAGTGTCTCGACACACTGGCCTCCCGTCCGGGAGCGACGATTATCGCGGGGGGGTCGGACCTCGGCGTGGAATCGAACCTTCGTGGAAAACGCTGGTCGCACCTGATCAGCCTCGAAGCGATTGACGAGCTGCGCGACTTCAGCGAGACCGCCACTGCCGTCAGACTTGGCGCGGCGTTGCCTTTAGCGGACATCGAACGTGTCTGGCGCGCGGCCCCTGATGCCTTCGCGGAGTGGCTGGAGCTCTTCGCCTCGCCGCCTATTCGGAACCGCGCCACGCTCGGAGGCAACCTCGCGACGGCATCTCCAATTGGCGACGCGGCTCCCCTGCTGACCGCCCTCGACAGCGTGGTGCACGTGGCCGGGCCCACGGGCCGCCGCGAGATTCCGCTCGCGTCGTTCTTCGTTGGGTACCGGCGCACGGCCCTTCAGCCTGGCGAAATCCTCACGACGATTGAAATCCCGAAGCCGTTTCCGCAGCGCCTCCGCTTCTACAAGGTGTCGAAGCGGCGCCTGGACGACATCAGTACCGTCTCAGCAGCCATCGCGATGGATTGCGACGCGGGCGGCCGCGTCCAGCGTGCGCGCTTCGCGTTTGGCGGCGTGGCTGAAACGCCCGTGCGTGTGACAGAGGCCGAGGAAGCGGTCACCGGACAGCTCTGGAATGAAACCGCCGTGGAACGTGTGCAGCGGATCCTGGATCGGGCGCTTACGCCGATCACCGACGCCCGCGGATCTCGGGAGTACCGCTTGCAAGTGTCGAAGAGCCTGGTGGACAAATTCTGGTGGGAGTCTCGGCGATGACGATCGCCGGTCGATCCGTCCCGCACGAAAGTGCGCACGGCCACGTCACGGGCGCCGCGCTCTACACCGACGATCTGATCGGACGGTTCCCGAACCTGTTGCACGCATGGCCCGTCCTCGCGCCGCATGCACATGCTCGGGTCACCCTGCTCGACGCCACCCCAGCCCTTCAGGAGCCTGGGGTCGTCACGACGTTGACGGGCGACGACGTGCCTGGTGAGGGCGATACCGGACCTGTGCGTCACGACGAACCGCTGTTTCCGCTCGAGGTGATGTTCTACCACCAGCCCGTCGCGTGGGTGCTGGGGGAGACGCTCGACGCCGCACGACGGGGTGCGGCCCGCGTCCGTGCCGAGTACCAACCCCTGCCGGCCATCCTCACGATCGAGGAGGCGATGGCCGCCTCGTCTTACCTCACCGACCCGCTGCACCTCGCGAGCGGAGACATGTCCGTTCTCGCGTCGAGCCGCGTCCGCTTCGACGGCGAGATCGCGATCGGCGGCCAGGAGCACTTCTATCTCGAGACGCAGGCATCGATCGCCTGGATTGATGAGAGTGGCTGTATGTCGGTGCATGCGTCCACTCAACACCCCTCGGAGACGCAAACCGTGGTGGCGCGGGTGCTCGGCCTCGCCCGGCACCAGGTGACGGTTGAGTGTTTGCGTATGGGCGGCGCGTTCGGCGGGAAGGAGGTCCAGGCGAACGCCTGGGCGGCCATCGCCGCGCTCGGGGCGTGGAAGACGCGTCGGCCCGTACGTGTCCGCCTGACCCGGGAACTCGACATGGCGCTCACGGGAAAGCGGCACCCGTACCTGGCGCGATACACAGCTGGCTTCAGCGGAGACGGCCGGCTTGACGCGCTCAGGTTGGCGCTCTACTCGGACGGCGGCTGGAGTCTCGACCTCTCAGAAGCGATCATGTGGCGGTCGCTTTTCCATTGCGACAACGCGTATCGGCTGCCCGCGGTAGACGTGACGGGCCGCGTTTGCCGGACGCACAAGACGTCGCAGACGGCGTTTCGCGGCTTCGGTGGACCGCAGGCGATGATCGTGATCGAAGAGATCATGTCCCGTGCGGCGCAGCAGCTCTCGCTGCCCGCTGACGTTGTTCGCGAGCGCAATTTCTATCGCGATGGTGATGCGACCCCCTACGGGCAGCGCGTCGAACAGGCAGACCGCATCGAGACGATCTGGACGCAGCTCAAACAGACCAGCGGATTCGAAGACCGGCGCCAGGAGGTGGCGCGCTTCAACGCCGCGCATCCACACCACAAGCGCGGCCTTGCCATCACGCCCGTGAAGTTTGGTATCTCGTTCACGACCACGTTCTTCAATCAGGGAGGCGCGCTCGTCCTCATCTATCGCGATGGCAGCGTCCAGGTGAACCACGGCGGCACGGAGATGGGCCAGGGCCTTTTCACGAAGGTCCAGCAGATCGCGGCCGAGAGCCTTGGCGTCACACTCGAACGCGTGCGCCTGATGTCCACGCGCACCGACAAGGTGCCCAATACGTCGGCGACAGCCGCATCGGCCGGCACGGACCTCAACGGCGCGGCCGTGGCCGATGCGTGCGCACAGCTCCGAGCCAGGCTCCGCGCGGTGGCGGCGGAGATCCTCGACTGCGATGCCTCGGCTGTTCGGTTCGAGAGCGACGCTGTTGGTTCCGCCGACGGCAAGTCCACGTCGTTCGCGGCGGTATGCGAGGCCGCCTACCTGCGGCGCGTGCCGCTCTTCGCGCAGGGGTTCTACCGGACGCCTGACATCCACTTCAGTCCGAGCACGGGCCAGGGACAACCGTTCTACTACTTCGTCTACGGCGCTGCCGTGTCGGAAGTCGAGATCGACGGCTTCACGGGCAACTACCGATTGCTGCGCGTGGACATCCTCGAGGACGTCGGCGACTCGGCGTCGCCCATCATCGATCGCGGTCAGATCGAAGGTGGATTTCTTCAGGGCGTGGGCTGGCTGACGATCGAGGAACTGCTCTGGGATTCACAAGGGCGCGTCTCGACCGGCGGCGCCTCGACATACAAGCTACCCTCGTGGTCCGAAGTGCCCGAGACCTTCGAGGTCAACTTTCTCGAACGCGCCGCGCAGCCGGGCGTGATCCTGGGCAGCAAGGCCGTCGGAGAACCGCCGCTGATGCTGGCCATCTCCGTGCGCGAAGCGATCCGGGATGCGGTGGGGGCATTCGGCGATGGCTCGGCAGCGGTCACCTTCCCGAGTCCCGCGACGCCTGAGCGTGTGTTCTTTGCCGTCCGGCACGCGCGCGCCGAGCATCCGGCGTTCCGATGACCGGCGCCGAGCTCATCAGAGCTCCCCTGTTTCACACTCCCGCCAACCCGTTCCATGAGGAACGGGCCCTCGTCTGTCACGAGGATGGCGGGCTCTTGATCCGCGACGGGCGCATCGCGGCAAGCGGCGACTACTCCACGCTCAGGGCCATGCATCCCGAGGCGGCTACGCTCGACTGGCGCGGGGGCTTCCTCTTGCCGGGCTTCGTTGACACGCACGTGCATTTCCCGCAGACGCGCATCATCGGCGGCCTGGGCCGGTCGCTGCTGGACTGGCTGCACCAGGTCGCACTGCCTGAAGAAGCGCGCATGGCGGACGGCGCCTATGCCGCCAGCACGGCGACGCGTTTCTCAACGCGCTCGCCAGCCATGGGACGACGACCGCCCTGGTCTTCGGCGCACATTTCGCGTCCGCGACAACGGCATTCTTCGAGGCTGCCGAGGGGTCGGGGCTTCGGTTGATCAGCGGGCTGGTCGTGTCCGATCGGCACTTGCGACCTGAGCTGCACCAATCACCGGCAGACGCCTACCGCGACAGCACGGCATTGATTCATCGCTTTCACGGGAGGGGGCGGCTCCTGTACGCCGTGACGCCACGCTTTGCGCTGTCGACGTCGGAGGCGATGCTCGAGGTCTGCCAGACATTGCTCGCCGAACACGAAGGCCTTCGCATGCAGTCGCACATCAACGAAAACCCGAGCGAGGTGGCCGAGGTGGCGCGCGCGTTTCCATGGGCGGCGGACTATCTGGCAGTCTACGAGCGGTACTCGCTGACGGGCTCACACGCGGTATTGGCTCACAACGTCCACGCGTCCGACGCCGAGCTCGAGAGGCTCGCCGCGACGCGCACCGCCATCGCGCACTGCCCGTGCAGCAACGCGGCGCTCGGCAGCGGGATCTTCCCGCTCCGGCGTCATCTCGATGCCGGCGTCCGGTGCTCACTCGGTACCGACGTGGGCGGCGGCACCGGGTTTGGCATGTTGAAGGAGGGGTTGCAGGCGTACCTCATGCAGCGCGTGGCGCCAGACGGCATGACTCTCGATGCGGCGCGACTGTGCTATCTGGCCACGCTGGCCGGCGCCGTGGCGTTGGGACTCGGGGACGAGATCGGCGACTTTCGCGACGGCAAGGCGGCAGATCTGGTTTACCTGCGTCCGCCAGCCGGTAGTCCGCTGGCGGCGGTCCTCGAGCGTGTGAAGAGCCCGGAAGAGGCGCTGACCGCGATCTTCACGCTCGCCGGTGCGGAAAGCGTGCACGAGGTTCGCGTGGCTGGTGAGACTGTCTATAGGGCGTCGGACCACGAGCGAAGGCACCGGGCATCCGACAACGACCGAAGCGCGCGAGCATTATGACACTCGCCGAAGTGAACGCGGCCGAACGCAATCGCTTCGTCGACGCGCTTGGCTGGATCTTCGAGGAGTCTCCCTGGGTGGCCGAACGCGCCTGGACCCGGCGGCCGTTTGCCTCCGTCGCCGCACTTCATGAAGCGATGGTGGCCGAGGTGGCTGCGGCTGACCCGGCGGAACAGTTGGCGCTGCTCCGCGCGCACCCCGACCTTGGGGCGCGCGCCCGCATGAGCGACGCCTCATTGGGCGAGCAGTCCGGCGCCGGTCTCGACAGTCTCACTGCGACGGAGTTCGAGCGACTGCAGCAGCTCAACGCTGCCTACCGCGCGCGATTCGGTTTCCCGTTTCTCTTCGCGGTGAAAGGGAGCACAAAGCACGACATCCTCGACAGCGCTGGCCGCGCGGCTGTCCGCGACGCCTGATGCAGAGTTCGCGGAAGCGCTACGGCAAGTATTCCGAATCGCGCAGTTTCGGCTGCAGGACGCCGTCGCGTCATCGTCTCCGCCGTAGAGTGTAAAGCGCAGGACTGGCCCGGTCCGCCTAAAGGCGGACACTACGTACGAGGAGATGGTAGAGCGCAGGCGCGTGACAGCAGTAGTGGCCGGCTTTAGCCGGCCTTGCCGGTCCGCCTGAAGGCGGACACTACATACGAGTGACGGTGCCGCGTTCCGATGTAGAGCGCACGCTTCCGCCTTCGCGTGAAGCTTCGGCGGACCACCGTAGCCTTGGCGGAGGTGGTTAGCGTGCGCGGACAGCCAATTGACAGGAGATCTCGTGGAGTACTTCACCAGCGGTTGGAAGCGCAGCTACTACGGCAAGGGCGACGTGAGCGCGTATCGCCTGAATCGCGATTGCAAGACGCCGGCGGGTCAGTGTCCGGTGTTTGGCGCGAACGTGCTGATGCTCACCTATGGCGACGCGTTCTGGCCCACATACGCGGCGGGGGACAACACCGAGATCATCGCGACGGACTCCATGAAGAACTTCATCCAGCGGGAGACGATGAACTTCGAGGGATATGACTTCGAGGGTTACTGTCAGTTTCTTGCAGTCAAGTTCCTCGCCACTTATCCGAAAGTTGAAGGTGTCCAGGTGTCGGCCTCGGAGATCCCCTACTCGCAGCTTCCAGGCGGTCCGGCCTTCACCCCTTCAGGACCAGAGCGCGCGATTGCCCGGGTCGAGTTCGGCCGCGATCGACTCATCGAAGCGATCTCTGGACTCCGCGGCTTCAAGCTCCTGCGCCTCGGCGGCAGCGCGTTTCATGGCTTCGTGCGCGACGAATACACGACGCTGCCGGACCTGATGAATCGACCGCTGCACATGTGGCTCGACCTCGAGTGGCGATACACCGAGCCTGAGGCGGCGTTCAACAGCGGCCAGAAGGTGGCCCTGGCCAGGCGCATCGTGCATGACGTGTTCGTGTCGTTCGAGTCGGGCAGCATCCAGCAGTTGATCCACCGCATCGGAACGCGGCTGCTCGACGAGAGTCCAACGATCAGCGAGGTGCATCTCGAGGCGAACAATCGCACGTGGGATACGATTGCCGAACGTGGAGACGAATTCGGCGTCTATACGGACGCCCGCCCGCCGTACGGGTGCCTCGGACTGAACCTCAAGCGATAACATGGCGCGCTTCTCTACTCACGTACTCGACACCTCCCTCGGCGCCCCCGCCGACGGGATCGTCATCGACCTCTATTTCATCGACAGCGAAGAGCGACGGCTGCTCGCCACGTCGGTGACGAACGACGACGGCCGGACGGATAGTCCGCTGCTGGCCGCGGACCAGCTCGAGGTGGGCATCTACGAACTGATATTTCGTGTGGGTGACTACCTTCGACGCACGGCTGCTGCAGTCTCCGACCCGCCGTTCCTCGACGATGTCGTCGTCCGCATCGGCATCGCCGATTCGGCCGGCAACTACCACGTTCCGCTCCTGCTTTCGCCGTACGGGTACAGCGTCTACAAGGGTTCGTGATGCTCGGAGAGAAGGCACGCGAGGTCATCCACCGTTGCCGATTGCTGGCCGCGTGCTCCGAACAGCCGGGATTCACGACGCGGACGTTCCTGTCGGCGCCGATGCGCGACGTCCACGCTCATCTCACCCGCTGGATGCAGGACAGCGGCATGACCGTGTCCCTCGACCATGCCGGCAACCTGCGCGGCGTCTACCCTGCCTCTTCTCCGACCGCACCTCGCTTCTTCATCGGTTCGCATCTCGATACGGTGATTGAGGCCGGCGCGTTTGACGGGATTCTCGGTGTCGTGTTTGGCGTGGCGATCGTCGAGATCCTCAAGGGTCAGCACTTTCCCTTCGCGATCGAGGTCGTGGGGTTTTCCGAGGAAGAGGGCGTGCGCTTCGGTGTGCCGTTCATCGGCAGTCGGGCACTCGTCGGCTCGGTGGACGCGGAGCTCCTGGAGCGACGCGACACGGGCGGCGTGAGCGTCGGCGACGCGATTCGCAACTACGGCCTCGACCCCTCGCGTATCGGCGAGGCGCAGGTTGAGGCCGGCGCGGTCGGCTATCTCGAATTCCACATCGAGGAGGGGCCGGTGCTCGACGATCTCGGCCTGCCTCTCGCCATCGTTGACAGCATCGTCGGACAGAGCCGCCTTGCGGTGAGCTTCACCGGTGCGGCCAATCATGCCGGCACGACCCCCATGGCCGCGCGCAGGGATGCGCTCGCAGGCGCCGCCGAATGGGTTGGAGCCGTCGAGAGCCTCGCTCGCGACACGCTGGGTCTCGTGGCGACAGTGGGACACATCGAGGCGCTACCAGGAGCCACCAACGTCATCCCCGGCCGCTGCCTGACCAGCCTCGACGTCCGGCATCGTGAGGATGCGGCACGCGGGGCGGCCGTCGCGACCCTCATCGAATTGGCGAAGGTCATTGCGGCGCGTCGTGGTCTCGACGTGCGGTGGGAGACTCGGCTCGACCAGCCATCGACCCCAATGGACCCGGTCCTCGTGGCGACGCTCGAGCGGGCTGTCAGCCGGAGCGGTTCATCCGTGCATCACATGCCGAGCGGCGCCGGACATGACGCGATGATCATGGCCCGCCGGATGCCCGTAGCGATGCTGTTCGTCCGCAGCCCGCTCGGGATCAGCCATCACCCGGACGAAACCGTGATCGAGGACGACGTGGCCGCCGCGCTGGCGGCGGGTCAGCAGTTTCTCGAGGACGTGGCGCGGAGCGGCTCTTGGTCGACCTAGTCGTGCGCGGGGGCACGGTCGTCACGACCAACGGACAGACCCGGGTGGACCTGGCAATCGAAGACGGACGGATTGTGGAGGTGTCGCCGGACCTCTCGGGCGGACGGGATGAGGTCGACGCACACGGACTCTTCGTCTTGCCAGGCGTCATCGACGTCCACGTGCACTTCAACGAGCCCGGCCGAACGGAATGGGAGGGCGCCGCGACGGGCAGCCGTGCGCTTGCTGCCGGCGGCGGCACCGTCTTCTTCGACATGCCGCTCAACTCGACGCCGTGCACCGTCAATGCGCGCGAGTTCGACCGCAAACACACCGCGCTCGCGGCGTCCTCGATCACGGATTTCGCATTATGGGGCGGACTTGTCCCGGGGTCGGTCGGCGACATGGCCGAGATGGCTGCCCAGGGCGTCGTCGGATTCAAGGCCTTCATGTCGCACTCGGGCTTGCCCGAGTTTCCACGCGCCGACGATGCGACGTTGTTCGAGGGTTTGCGGGAGGCCGCGCGCCTCGACCTGCCCGTTGCCGTGCATGCCGAAAGCGAGGAACTGACGCGCGGGCTCGCCGAGCGCACCACGGCCCACACCGCACGTGCCTTCCTCGATTCGCGGCCGGTGATCGCCGAGGTCGAAGCGATCCAACGTGCGTGCCTCCTCGCAGGCGAAGCGCAGGCGCGGCTGCACATCGTCCATGTGAGCTCTGGCCGCGGTGTCGCCATGGCCGCCGAGGCACGGGCGCGTGGTGTGGACGTCTCGATCGAGACCTGTCCGCACTATCTCTACTTCACGGAGGAGGACGTGGAACGTCTCGGCGCGGTGGCCAAGTGTGCGCCGCCCCTGCGGGTGGCCGCCGAACAACGGGAACTGTGGGACGCGCTCGTGCGTGGACAGATCGACATCATTGCGTCGGATCATTCGCCGGCACGGCCCGAGATGAAGAATGGTGATTTCATGTCGGCCTGGGGCGGCATCGCAGGTGTGCAGTCAACGCTGGCCGTCTTGGTCGAGCGAGGATGGCACGAACGCCAACTGCCGCTCGAGCGCATCGCCGCCCTCACCGCCACCGAGCCCGCTCGTCGATTCAGAATTCGAAGCAAAGGCTCGCTGGCGCCTGGGCAAGATGCGGATCTCACGCTGATCGACCCCAATGCCATGTTCACACTCGGGGTAGACGATCTACACCAGCGCCACAAGATGAGCCCGTACCTTGGGCTATCCTTTCGCGCCCACGTGCGCCGCACGATTCGAAGGGGAGAAACAATCTTCATGGGCGGACGAATCACGGCCCAAAGCTCCGGCCGACTCGTGCGCCCAAGCTAGAGCGCGTCAACTTTCGCACTTTGCACTTTGAACTTTGCACTTTGCACTTGATCGGAGTTCCCCATGTCAGATGTCATCATCACGGCTGGGCCGTTCACACTCACCGCGCAGTTCGAGTCAGCGACGGCGCCCCTCACCTGCGCCGCGTTTCGCAAGCTCCTGCCGCTCGAGGCCAACCTGCTGCACGTGCGCTGGAGCGGAGAGGCTTTGTGGGCGCCGCTTGGTGACCTCACCACGAACGTGCCTCCGGAGAACGCCACCAGCTATGCACAGCCAGGCGAGCTGCTCTTCTATCCGGGTGGCGTGAGTGAAACAGAGATTCTCATGCCGTACGGGCGCAGTAATTTCGCAAGCAAGGCCGGGCAGCTAGCCGGGAATCATTTCCTGACGATCGTCTCGGGCGTCGAGCATCTGCGCGAGCTCGGCCGTCTGACGCTCTGGCAGGGTGCGCAGCGATTCATCGTCGCGGCCGCGACGCCGGACAGGTAGGGATGCCGGTGTCTAGGCTCCAGGCGCTGGGCTTGGGATCTAATCGTAGTCAGGGCTGAGGCGCCAGCCCACCGCCCAGTTCTGGGCTTGCATCTGGTCGCTCCAGCGGACCGCGCTCGCCCAGTCGTCGAAGTCCTTGAACCCCAGCGGGCGGCCATTGATGAACCATACGACTACGGCTCCTTCGGAGCGCGGTCCAATCACGGCATGAGACGACAGGCCATCGGCGCGCCGCATGCGCCACATGACAGTCGGCTCGTCATACATCAACGGGGTGGGGGTCTCGGACACTCCTGATCCGAAGGCAAGGGGGATACCAGGTTGTCGGGCACTTTTCTCCCGGAAACCGCAGGATGCCGTCTGAAAAGATCATCGACGGGAAGACAAAGGTGGCGCGCTTTGCGACATCGCGAGCGACCCGTGCTTATCAGTTCGCCGATTGCGCAGCGGCCATGATTCGACCGACGCTCTCCGGCGAGAAGAATTCGGCCGGCGAGATTGTCCCGGCATTCATCTGCACGAAGCCGTCCATGCTCTTCTGGCTGCGGGATATCGCGCCAAACAGTTGCTGCATCTCGGGGGGCGGGGGCTTCATCGCCGCCAGCTGGCACGTGAACTCGTACATCGGCAGCGCATGTGTGTCGCGCTCCCGCTGGTACTGCCCCATCGCCTCGTCCAACGATCGAGTGTTGGTGAACACCTGATCCAACGCGGCAGCGCAATGCTCGGCGTCGCGAAATGCGTCGTTGATCCCCTGCGCCGTGATGGCGTCCTTGATGTAACCGGCGTCGCCGACGAGCACCCACCCAGGGCCGTAGGGCTTGTGAAAGTAGTTCGGCAGGCTTGCGCCGGCGAACCGCACTTCGCGTCGTGCGCCTGACATCCGGTCGGCAAACTCCGGCACGAGCTCCAGCATCTTCGAGAAATTGCCCTCCACGTCCTGCTTGTTGGCCGCGAACTCCGACTGCGGCCAGCCCCCGACGACGAGCGTCAGGCCGTCGTGGGTGGGAGCCGCCGCGAACCCCCGGTGTTCGCGGATGTAGGTCTCGAAACGCCCATCGACGGGGAGTCCGGTCCAATAACTGTAGTACGCGGCGAGCAGCGGAGGCCTCTCATGGTACCGCTCGGGCCGAACGGCTTCGGCCACCTTCGAGTGCCAACCGTCAGCACCAATGACAATACTGGCGTGTTCGGTCACTACGTCACCGCCCGGTGACCGGCCGCTGATACCGACGACACGTCCATCATCGAAAAGCACGTCCTCGACCTTGAAGCCTTCGCGAATCTCCGCTCCCGCCGCTGACGCAGCGTCCACGAGCAGCTTGTCCAGCACGATTCGTCGAGGACAGTAGGCCACCGAGGCAGGGGTCAGGCCAGGCGCGCCCGTGAGCGCGAGGGGGCCGAAGTCAAAGGCGTACGTGTGGATCGGCGGGCATCCGGTCGCGATGAGGGTATCGAGCAGTCCCCACCTCGCGAGCGCGTCAGCCGCGAGCGGTTGCACCACGTGCGTGGACACCGTGTCGCTCGGAAAGGTCGCGCGATCGACCACCAATACCCTGTAGCCCTTTCGAGCCAGCAACATTGCGGTCGGTGAGCCGGCGCAACGGGCGCCGACCACGATTGCGTCGTAGGTCCTACTCATCGTGTCCTTGGCGCTGAACTCTCGTGCGACTGCTGCAAAGCTCCTTCGTGCTCGGCTGGCTCTACCTTCCGCGAATCATCAGCCCGACGGGAGTGTTATGCAAGAGCAAAACGGGATCAACATCGGAGCCGCGATCGCGCGGCGCGACAGACTGGCGCTGCTCGAACACGATTCCTTGCAGTGACGCTTCCCGGTCGTTACGATCTCGAATGCTTCGAACCTCCCCTGCCCCTTGGTCGGTCGTTTTGTGTCTGGTCTGCGTGTGGCTCATAGCGGCGACCCCGGCACTGGCGCAGCAACGACCGCTGCTGACTGAAGATCCGGATCCGGTCGGTGAAGGCAAGATGCTCATCGAGGCGGGCATCGACCACACCTGGACGCAACAGTTCCCTGTCTCTGGTTTGAAAGGCAACCTCCTGCGTGGTCCACTGCTGGGGATCAGTACCGGCGTGGGCCCATCCGCCGAGCTGCAACTGGACGGGCTGTCCTGGAGTCGTCTCGCTATTCAGGAACGTTTCGATGCACCACCCGCACCGATGCGCGACCTCACTGGGGACAGCACGTCAAGCGCCGAAGATATCGTGGTCGGAACGAAGCTCCGGATCCTGCGCGAAACAGCGAGGCGGCCGTCGTTTGGGTTTCGCTTCGCCACTCGCCTGCCCACTGCGGGGGACGAGAAGGGCATCGGCCTGGACACGATGGACTTCTTTCAGTCGCTTCTCATCGGCAAGTCAATTAGATCGACACGCGTCGTGGCGAACTTCGGCTGGGCCATCCTCTCCGACCCAACTAACGGCAATAGCCAGAACGACGTCCTGAGCTATGGCTTCTCGCTCGCTCATCGACTCGGCATGCTCGCCGTCGTCGCCGACGTGAACGGGTGGTACAGCACCCGACGGGGCACGCCACCGCCGGGGACCGACACGCGCGGCACGGCGACGTTCGGGCTCCGATACCCCATAGGCCAGGCCAGGCTCGATGGCGGCTATTACGCTGGGGTCACGGCCTCCGACCACCGATCGGGCGTGAAGGGAGGGGTCACGTGGACGTTCGACAGCTTATTGGGCGAATGACGTTGGCGCCACGGTCCGCCTAAAGGCGGACACTACGTACTGCACTGTATGTAGAGCGCACGGTTTAGCGTGCGCGTCGGGACGTACTGCACCGTATGTCGAGCGCATGGTGTAGCGTGGGCGTCGGGATCCATGAGCGTAGAGCGCATGCTTTAGCGTGCGCGTCCTGCGCGTTGGCCTGACGTTACCAGTCGGTCGACCGGTAATCCTTCAGGAACTTCCCCCAGATGTGATTGCCGGTGTTGAAGCCGCTGATGATCGGATCGACGATGCGGGCGGCGCCGTCCACGATATCGAGCGGGGGATGAAAACGCTGCTCCACGACTTTGCGAGCCGCGATCTCGGCGGCGTCTTCGTCGGTCACCCATCCGGTGTCGACGCTGTTCATGTGAATCCCGTCGTTGTAGTAGTCGGTGGCGGCAGTGCGCGTCATCATGTTGAGCGCAGCTTTGGCCATGTTCGTGTGGGGGTGCCGCGTGGTCTTGAAGTTTCGGTAGAACTGCCCTTCGACGGCCGACACATTGACGATGTGCTTGTCGCGCTCGGGGGTGCGCGTCATCAACGGCTTGAGACGGGCGTTGAGGATGAACGGCGCGACAGCGTTCACGAGCTGTACCTCGAGCAGTTCGACGGTCGAGACCTCGGCCAGGAGCAGACGCCAGGAGTTGCGATCGCGCAGGTCGATCTGCTGCAGATCCTGGTCGAGCCTGCCCTGAGGGAATAGTGCGCTTTGCGCCTGGCGCTCCTCGGGCAGGAGCGGCACCTGTGAGAGCTGCGCCGCGTGCGTCAGCCCGGCGACGTCGGCAAGACGCGTGACCTCGCCGGCTCCGCCGGTGTCGCCGGCCTCCGGGAGCATGTGGTAGCCGCGCAATCCTTCGTAGGCGCCGAGAAGCTTGCGTGCGTGTTCCGGCAGGTCCTTCAGGGTCGCGTTCTCCCCCGCCATCATGTGCGCGTAGAAATCCGGCGGACGCCGCACGGTCTGACACGCGTTGTTGACAATGATGTCGAGGCGGGTGCGGGTCGCGAGCAGCTCGCGGCAAAACGCCTCCACGCTTGGCGTGTGGCGCAGGTCGAGGCCGAAAATCTCGAGACGGTCGCGCCACTCGTCGAAGTCTGGCTCCTGCGCGTAGCGAACAGCCGAGTCTCTCGGAAAACGAGTGGTGACAATCAGCTGGGCGCCCGAGCGCAGCAGCTTCAGCCCCGTCTGATAGCCGATCTTCACGCGACCGCCGGTCAGGAGCGCCACGCGGCCATGCAGGTCAGCGAGCTCGGTGCGCTTCGCGAAGTTGAACTCCGCGCACCCGGGGCAGAGTTGATCGTAGAAGTGGTGGATGACGGAATACTGCTCTTTGCAGACGTAGCAGTGCTGCGGTTCAATCGGCTCCCGCGCTTCGCGGTCGGCGTGGACGTCGGCCGGCTCGAAGTCGGGTGGTGGGAAGACGTTCGGCGTGTTGAACACCGGCTTGCGCCGCAGCGTGCGGATCCCGGTCTCGTGCAGGACGCTGTCTTCGCGCCGCACCTTCTCGATGCGCGCGAGACGGGCGTGGGCCTTCAGCTGTCGCCGCCGTGTCCGGCCGTCCGGAGCGTTGACCCTGGTCACGGCCTTCAACAACCGCTTCTTCTCGTTCTCCGGCACGCTCTCGAGCACGCGCCGGTCGGCCGCAATGACTTCCAGGAGATCGGTGACCTCGCGCAGACGCTCACGGAGCGTCGCGGGGTCCAGTTCGGCGAGCGGGGGACCAGACACAGGCATCCTGACGAGGTTAGCGTACCCGACCCCGCGCTCTGGGAAGTCAGTCTGATGTAGCGCGCAGGTCTTGCCTGCGCGTGAATCGGCACGCGGGGGCTAAGCCCCCGCGCCACAGAAGTTTGACGGCAAGGCGCCAGAGGAGCAGTTCTTACCTGCCGGCCAGCCCTCTGAGCACCACCATACCTAGTGCTCATGGGCGCGAGGCCGCTGGCGCGCTTGCATGGGTTGGCACAACCGTTGCTCCCCTGGAAGTCGAGCACCCAGTGGACCTTACGGACCGCAAGCAAATCGACGCGTTCATCAAAGCTCATTACTCCCTGCTTTTCAGGGGAATGCTCGTCGCGTGTTTCGGTCTGTCGATGGCGATCGGCTTCTCGGGTTGGTACGTGTATACGGCGTTCAGGGGCCTTCCCGACGCCACCGCCGTGCGCGCCGCCGGATCGATGGACCGCGCCACGACCATCGTCGACGTCAAGGGAAGGCACGCCTTCACGATCTTCAAGGAACAGCGGCTGCAGATACCGCTCTCTCGCGTCTCACCGAACCTCGTGCGCGCGATGCTCGCGATCGAGGATCAGCGGTTTTACGACCACGGGGGCGTCGACGTGATTCGTATCGCCGGCGCCGCGATGAACAACGTAATCAAGTGGCGCGCCGACCAGGGTGGAAGCACCATCACGCAGCAGGTGGCTCGCCTGACGTTCCTGAAGCCGGAGAAGACGATTCACCGCAAGCTGCAGGAGGCCATCCTCGCCATGCGTCTCGAACGCACGTTCAGCAAGGATGAGATCCTCGAGCTGTATCTCAACAAGGCGTATTTCGGCGACGGCCTGTACGGCGTCGAGGCGGCCTCGCTGGGTTACCTCGGCAAACACGCGGCGGAACTGGATGTGCCGGAGGCAGCGCTGATCGCGGGCCTCGTGAAGTCGCCTTCTGCGTACGCCCTGGCATCTGACGCTACCCGAGCCACGGCGCGGCGGAATGTCGTCCTTGGAGCGATGCACGGCGCCGGCGCAATCGACGAGCCCACCTTCGAGTCGGCCGTGCGCGCCCCGGTTCAACTCAATGACATGCTGCGGCACGAAGAGGCGTACGGGCGGTACTTCAAGGAGGAAGTCCGGCAGCAGCTCGTCGAGTTGTTTGGGTGGGACCGCGTGTATCGCGAAGGCTTGAAGGTGGAGACGACGCTCGACCTCGACCTGCAGAAGGCAGCCGAGGCTGAGGTTGCGCGGGCACTCGTCGACATCGAAAAGCTGCAGGCGCGGCGCCGACGCGGGCCAGCACCCACGAAGGATCCACTGCAGGCGGCGCTCGTGGCGCTCGACCCGGTCACCGGAGAGGTTCGGGCCATGGTGGGTGGCCGGGGCTTCGAGGAAAGCCGCTTTAATCGGGTCACGCAGTCGCGACGACAGCCGGGATCGGCCTTCAAGCCGTTCGTCTACGCCGCGGCGCTCGAAGCGGGCTTCTCGCCCGCCACGCTCATCTCGGGGCTGAGCGAGCCGATCATGACGTTTCAAGGCGCCTGGCTACCCTCCGACGAGCATACGGATGGCGACGCCATCACGATGCGGGCGGCGCTGCGCACGTCGAGCAATCGCGCCGCGGTGCAGATGCTGCAGACCATCGGTGTGCCGGCGGCCGTGCAGTACGCCCACCAGCTCGGGCTCGGCAACATGCCGCACGTCGCATCGCTCGCCCTCGGCTCAGGTGAAGTGACGCTGCTCTCGCTGACGTCAGGCTTCGGCGCCTTTGCGAACAAGGGTGAGCTCGCCGCTCCTTCGCTGATTCGCCGCGTCACATCGAGCGAGGGCGAGGTGCTGTACGAGTCCATGGTCGAGACGACGCACGCCGTGAGCCCGACAACAGCGTTTCTCATCACCTCCATGCTGCAGGACGTGATCAACGCCGGCACGGCTTGGCAAGTGAGGGAGCTGGGATTCCGGTTGCCGGCGGCGGGAAAGACCGGCACAACGAGTGAATACCGCGACGCGTGGTTCGTCGGGTACACGCCGAAGCTCGTGACCGGTGTGTGGGTCGGCTACGACAAGCCACGGACGATCGTCGCCGGAGGTTATGCCGCACAGATTGCGGTCCCGCTCTGGACCCGGTTCATGGTGACGGCTACCAAGGACGACAAGGCCGAGTGGTTCGGAGCGCCGTCGGATGTGGTCGGCGTGGAAGTCGATCGCACCAGCGGCCGTCGTGCCACCGAGGCGTGCCGCCGAGCGGGCCACGTCGGTATCGAGTATTTCGCGAGCGGGACAGAGCCGATCGATTTGTGTCCTCTGCACACCTTCGGTGGAATGCAAGTGCTCAATACCGCGCCCGTCGTGCCGTCCACGTCCGCCGCGTCGACCGCGCAAGCCGCGGTGGCGTATGAGCAGACACCAGCGCCTGAGCCCGCCTCCACGCGTCAGGTGAATGCTGCGACGGCCAACGTCGAAACGGCTCCGTCGGTCCAAAAGAAGCGCGGCTTCTGGTCGCGATTGCTCGGCGCTGGGCGCGACGACAAGAAATCCGCGAAGTAGCCGGCCGGCAATGGGCACGCCCATTGCACCTGAATGTTCCCATGAGGAACTTCTGGTCGAGAATGGCACTTTCGATCGCGCTGAGCGCGGGAATGCTCCTGACGCCTCGCTCGGCGCCGGCGTATCCGTCCTGGCACACGAAGCCGCCGTCGATGCGCTCTGGAGTGACGTCATCGTTCCAGTTCTGAAGCAACGCTTTCCAGACACATCGCCCGAGCAGTTGCGTGAGGCGAGAGCGTATGCCTACGGCGGCTCGGTCATCCAGGACCTGGGCTACTACCCCTTCGGAAACCAGCTGTTCACAAACCTGGTGCATTACGTGCGGTCAGGCGACTTCGTCGCGGCGCTGCTCCGCAATGCCCGTGACGTCAACGAGTACGCCTTTGCGATCGGTGCTCTAGCGCACTACGCGAGCGACAACTCGGGCCACCCGCATGCGGTCAACCGAGTCGTGCCGCTCATGTATCCGAAGGTACGGGCGCAATACGGGGACGAGGTCTTGTACGTGAGGTCGCGGGCGCGACACGTGATGGTCGAGTTCGCGTTCGATGTGTCACAGGTGGCGCGGGGAACATATGTCTCTTCCGCCTATCGCGACTTCATCGGGTTCGAAGTCGCCAAGCGCCTGCTGGACGACGCGTTCAGGCAAACCTACGGTCTCGAGGTCAAAGACCTCTTTCTCGACGAGGACCTCGCCATCGGCTCGTACCGACGTGCCGTAGGCACCACGATTCCTCAACTGACCGAACTTGCCTGGCGTGAGAAGCAGGACGAGATCCTGAAACTCAACCCGAAGATTCAGCGGTCGGACTTTGTGTACCCGCTCTCACCCGTGGAGTACGACGAGGAATTCGGGACGATGTATCAAAAACCGGGAATGCTCGCGCGCTTCGTGATGTTCGTCGCGAAGATCGTCCCGAAAGTGGGGCCTTTTCGTCCGCTCGCGTTCGAGCCGCTGACGCCGGAGGCCGAAAAGGTGCTTCTGGATAGCCTCTTGGCCTCGCGAAACATGTATCGCAGGTCATTGCAGGGCCTCAGGTCCGGGAAGCTGGTTCTGCCGGACACGGATTTCGATACTGGACAGCCCTCGGAGCACAGCGACAATCCCTTAGCGATAGAGACCTACGCGAAACTGTTGGAGCAACTCGCGAAAGATGACTTCGCCGGTGTCTCTGCGGATTTACGCGCCGATCTCAATCGGTACTATGCCGCCCCGAAGGACGCGCAGACGCAGGATCGCAAGGCCAGGAAGCAGCAAGAGAAGGCGATGCGCCATCTGACGGCACTCAATGCCGCTACCGCGGCCGTTCCTGTCGCGCGGGACGCCGCCGCAAGTCCACCCGCGCGCAACACTGGTCCGGGTCGATGACTCCGGCAGGTCTCGTGCGGAAGATCCTGAGCGCCGCGCTGCTCAGCGCGACCGCGACTGCGTGTGTCAGGGTTAACGCGGCGCCTCAGTCTGTTCAGGTCGAGATGAGCAACGTGGATCTGCACGTCGCGACCGATGTCACGTTGCACGTCAGGCACTTGAGAGGCCGCTTCGTACCCGTGGCGCGGCAGATGCCGTACCTCGATGACACACACTCCTATCTCGTCGCGATCGATACGGGCGAAATCTCGCTCGACCTCACATCACTCAACGCGTTGCTGGCTCGCAGTCTGGGCGGAGACGGCTCGAACCTGGACAACCTTCGGGTGTCGTTCGAAAAGGATGGGACGCTCGCGCAGCGTGGCGTGATCGATTCGAAGGTCAACCTTCCATTTTCCGCGAACGCTGTCGTCTCGACGACCCCGGACGGTCGTATCCGTGTGAGTCCGCGATCTGTCCGAAGTCTTGGCATCCCCATGCGACCGGTCATGAACCTGTTCGGGCTGAAGATGGACGATCTGGTGACCATCGCTCCCGGCCGGGGCGTCGTGACGGATGGCAACGATCTTCTGCTGGATCCCGGCCGATTGATGTCCGCGCCGTCGGTACAGGGCCGCATGACGGCCGTACGCATCGAGCGTAATCAGCTGGTCCAGACGTTCGGGTCCAGCGTCGGAGCACCGATCGCCGGACGCCCGCTGTCACGCAATCACATCTACTGGCGTGGCGGCCAGCTCTCCTTCGGAAAGCTGACCATGACGGACACCGACCTCGAGCTCATCGACATGGACCCTGCGGACCCGTTCGACTTTTCGGTTGACGACTGGGATGCACAGCTCGTGGCGGGCTACTCGAAGACGCTGCCGAACCGGGGCTTGACCGCCCACATGCCCGATTACAACGACATCAGGCCAAGTGCAAAGTCGAAAGTTCAAAGTGCAAAGTAGAGCGCATGCTTTAGCGTGCGCGTGACATGCGCGCGTAACGATCACACCTGCGCGTGTTACGGTCCGCCTGAAGCGCGTGACAGCTGCCTCACAGATCACTGAACCGACAATCGAATCGTGAACGAACAGCCGCCGCCGGGATTGTTCGCCGCGACGATCGTCCCGCCGTGCTGCTCGATGATCTGCCGGGCAATCGAAAGACCAAGCCCAAGGCCGTTGTGACGACGTGAGGAGGAGGCGTCGGCTTGACGAAACTGCTCGAAGACATACGGTAGGAACTCCGGATCGATTCCTGGGCCATCATCCTCGACGGCGATGTTGACTGCATCCGGAGCCGCCGTCACGACGACTCGCACTCGTCCCCCTTCGCGCCCGAAGGTGACGGCATTGGAGAGAAGGTTCCACAGCACCTGTTGGAGCCGCTTCGCATCGGCGACGAGATGCAGAGGGCCGGAGGTCGTATCCGTCTCGATGGTGATCCGCCGCGTCGTTGCGGCCTCCTCGACCATCTCGATCGCTTCTTGGATGAGCGGCGACAGGACGACTTGTTCTTTCTCCAGGAAGAACGTTCCCTTTGAAAGCCGCGACACGTCCATGATGTCCGATACGAGTCGGGCCTGGACGCCGAGGTTGCGAGCGATCGCGTCCGCGGCCTGCACGTGCCGGGGATCACCCGGGGGCAAGGCCCGAAGAATCTGCGCCCAGCCGAACGCGGCGTTCAGTGGCGTGCGCAGCTCGTGCGAGAGCACGGCCAGGAACGTGTCCTTGGCGCGACTCACCTCTTCGGCCTCGTGCCGTGCGGCCTGCTCGAGAATGAGGGCGGCGCGCGCCTCTTCGGCCTTCTTGCGTCCGGTGACATCGAGCCCGATGCCCGTCAAGCGGATCGGACGCCCATCCGAAGTCGACGACGACACGGCCGGCGGCGTAGAGGACTCTCGTGGTGCCGTCCGGACGGACGATGCGATGATCGAAGGTGAACGATCGTCCATCGACCATCGCCTGACGGACGGTCGTATCGACGAGATCCCGATCCTCGGGATGCACGCGGGCCAGGAACGCCTCGTACCCTGGCACGTCATCCTTGCCCACGCCATAGATTCGGTACAGCTCCTCGGACCACCACAGCGCGTTGGAGGCAACATCCCATTCCCAGCTGCCCACGTGGGCGACTTGCTGGGCTTCGAGCAGGCGTTCGTTGGCCCTGCGTAGCTCTTCGGTTCTGGCCGCGACCCGCCCTTCGAGTGCCTGGTTGAGCGAGCGCAACTGGGCGTCACTCGCCCGCCGCCGTTTCACTTCGGCGGCAACCGACAACATCATCATCGAGGTGACACCGATGAACGCTTGTAGCAGCAGCAACGATTCGTTCGCGGAACCACGCGCGAAGGGACCCAGGCCGCGAAGGGTGCCGTCAATGGCGATGATGGCGACGAGCATCGTCGCGGCGGCCGTCGCGCGCGCGCCGAAACGGAACGCGGTCCACAGCAAGCCTGGCATCACCAGAAATCCGACCGGATAGTTGGCCATGCCTCCTGGCGAGACCCCGAACACGAGCCAGGAGACCGCCACATGGCAGGCGGCCAAGGCCACGACCTCGGCAGCTCGAGGGTGCCGCCAGGAGTGACGGAACGGCCGCGCCCATAGGAGGATCAACGGCGTGACGATCAATGCCCCCACGGCATCGCCGAGCCACCACGTGAACCAGATCTGGCGTGCATCGCCGATCGCCGCGAGGTCCGTCGCCACCAGCGCCGACACACCGATGGTGGCGGCGATAGCGGTGGCACCGGCAGCCGAGAGAGTAAAGCGAACGATATCGGGGGTGCGATTGAACGCGGCGACGCCGTTCGCGTAGCGGCTCACAAGCCACGCCGCCGCGAGAGCCTCGAGCGTGTTGCCGAATGCGATGGCCGCCGACGCGGCGATCGCGCCAGACGTGCTGAGATTGACCAGGAAAGCGCCGGCGGTTACGGCCGGCCACGTACGCGTGCCAAACATCAGCAGGGCTGCGACGGCAATGCCGGTCGGCGGCCACACGGCACTGGTGCTCGCGTTCACGAACGCGAGCGAAAGGCCCACTCGGCCCGCGACGAAGTACACCGCAGTCAACAGACCCAGCAATGGGACGTACCGGCGCTGAGGCTGCCCCACGGTGCGCAGATCTTAGCATTCCATCGGTTTTGCGTCGGAATCAGCGCGGATTGATGATACGTACTGGACGTAAACGATGACGAATGCCTCACGTCTGATCCCGGCAGTCGCTGCAATCGCTTTCGCACTCATCGCGTCCGACGGGGCGACGCAAACGATCGACGCGCCGCGTTGCGGGTCCGGCGTCCACGAGTCAGAGGGCCTGGGTGCAGTGCCCTTCCCGCAAGACCAGATTTTCTGCCCGATCTTCGCGGATCCCAAGGAAGCCCGTTCGTTCGTGAGTCTGCTGCGCGGCACGTTTCGCTCGCTTGACGATCCGTCTGGCAAGGGCACCACCATTGCGTCCGTGGGTCTAGGAGACAGCTTCGGCCTGATCGCCTGGAGAGGTCCTTCGTTGAACGACGGCGTACAGCTCGATGTGTTCGGAAGCATCTTCGCGCAGTTCGATCTCGGAGCGCCCTCGAACGACCTGATCAACGCGGACTACCTCATCGGCCTGCCCCTCACCTTCCGGCGCAGCGGCTTCAGCACGCGCGTGAGGCTCTACCATCAGAGTTCACATCTGGGCGATGAGTACCTTCTTCGAAGCGATGAGATCGACCGCGAGAATCTTTCGTTCGAGTCGGTCGAGCTTCTCGTTTCGCAGGAAGTGGGTCCACTACGGGTGTACATCGGCGGGGAGCGAATCTTCCGGCGCGAGCCCGATACTCTGCCGTCGGAGCTGTTTCACGGAGGCGCCGAGCTTCGCAGTGGACGGGCGGGTGCGTTCCAATTGGTGGGCGGCATGGACGTGAAGACGACGGACCTTCACGACTGGTCACCGGCGCTCAGCGGACGAGTCGGACTGGAGATGGCCCGCTCCGGGCCAGAAGGCCATCCGGCGCGGCTCGTGACGTTGATGGTGGAGTTCTACCAGGGTCCCTCGCCGTATGGACAGTTCTTCCAGGACGACATCTCTTACGTCGGCGTAGGTCTCCACTTCGGACTGTGACGCCATCCGTATGGAGAGCGCAGGCTTCAGCCTGCGCGTGAACGGCAACGCGGGGGCTGACCACCTCCGCCAAGGCTACGGTGGTCCGCCGAAGCTTCATGCGAAGGCGGAAGCCCCCGCGCTACGGGGATCTAGACTTTCGAATCGCCTGCAGCCGGGGAATGAACCGCCCCCGTCATCGCATGGGGCGCCTCGTCGTCCTGTACGGCTTTAGCGGCTTCGACCGGCGCCGGACCGGGCGAAATGACGGCCGCAACCTGTTCGTCCAGCGGGACGCGCGCACGCACGTTCTCGAGCTGGTCTTCGTCAGTCAGGTCGAGCCTCAGGGGAGTGAGAGACACCCAGCCCTGCTCTACCGCCCAGCGGTCGGTCCCCTCGTCTGTTCCCTTGACGGGCGCCACGGTGAACCAAAACATGTCGCGCCCGAGCGGATCCTTGGTGGGCACGATCCGGCCGTCATAGTGCCGCACCGACACGCGGGTCCACACGAGACCGCGAGGGTTGTGCGGGATATTCACATTCAAGAGCGTGGACGTCTGATCGGCCAGCACGGTACGGAGCACCTGCCGGATCCACGGCTTGAAGGGCTCGAAGTCCTCGGCCCCTGCCGGCCCGCTGAGCGCAATGGCGCGGAGCCCGAGCAGCGTGGCTTGCTTCGCCGCCGCAACCGTTCCGGAGTGCCAGATTGCATTGCCCAGGTTGAAGCCGAGGTTCAACCCTGACAGGACGACGTCGACCTTCCCCCACTGGTGGGCGCCAAGTGCGACGCAGTCGGCCGGCGTGCCGTTCACACGATAGGCGCTCAGGCTCCCAATTCGTGTCGCGCGATACGACAGGGGCCGCGACGCGGTGATGGCGTGGCCCGTGGACGACCGCTCGACTTCGGGCGCCACGACGCGCACCGTTCCAAACTCGGATGCCACCTCCGCGAGCGCCGCGAGGCCCGGGCTATGGATACCGTCATCGTTGGAGACGAGGATTCTCATGCAGGCCACGTTGCGGCGGTCAATCGCGCCGGCGAGCCTCACGCGAGTCTGCGGCGGTGTGTTCCGCAGGGGAGAAATCCTCCCGGCCGTGATGGTGCTCGACAGTGTCGCCCATGGCCTTGAGCCCCACAATCGCCGGGCCGTTGACCGCGTGCCCGTCGATCTGAAACCGCGATCCGTGACACGGACAGTCCCACGTTTTTTCCAGGGAGTTCCACCGCACCACACAGCCCAGATGCGTGCAGAACGCGGATCGCTCGTGAAGCTCACCGTGTTCGTCGCGGTACACGGCCACTTTAGCGGCGCCCCGGCGGAGAATCGCGCCTTCGCCAGGCTTGACCTCTCCAACGTCGTTCACTTCACCCGGTGTGACGAGGTCGGCGTATTGAACCGCGACGTTCAGGTTTTCCTTCGCGAACTCCTTGATGGCTCCAAGCGACTTCCGGGTGGGATCGTAGAGACCGGCCCAAGGATTCTCGCGACCCATGATCAGATCCGTGAGGAGCATGCCGGCAATCGTGCCGTGTGTCATGCCGTTGCCCGAGTCTCCCGTCGCGATGTAGACGTTGTCGTGGTCCAGAGGATTCCGGCCGATCAGCGCCAGGCCGTCAACGGGTTCCATCACCTGGCCCGACCATCGATACTCGAACTCGTCTATCTCCCCGAATCGCTCCCGCGTCCAGGCTTCCAGCCTTTGAAACCGCTCGTCAGCGTCATTCGCCTGACCCGTCTTGTGATCCTCCCCGCCGACAATCAGCACGTCATACCCCTCCGGCTGCGCTGGCCTCCTCCGGTCAACCCGCTCTCCGGGTCTCACCTGGTGAACCCGGACGTAGTGGTACGGGTCCGGTGTGTCCCACAGGAGGATTTGGGGAAGGCTGTTGCGCCGGACGCGGGCGCCCACCACGAAGGTGCGGTAGGCCGCCTGCTTGGTATGAATCGCGACGAGGTCGTTGATGGGGCTGTTGGTAGCCACGACGATGGCGCCGGCGTGAATGACGCCTCGATTCGTCTCGACGAGCGCGGCCTTGCCGCCTTCAATCCGGGTGACGCGTGTCCCGTTGTAGATCTGGGCCCCGTCCCGCTTGGCGGCGTCCGCAACGGCACGCAGGTACTTCATCACGTGAAACTGGCCCTGGTAGGGGAATCGAAGCGCAGGGCCGGTGTCGAATGACGCGACAGGCGCGCGATCGACGCGCGACACCCCCGTCAGTCCCGCCCTGTGCGCGGCAGCGAGCTCACGATCGAGTTGCGCGAGGTCATCGCCCGGGGGGACGAACAGGTACCCGTCCACCCGGGCGAAGTCGCAGTCGATCTTCTCGTCCCGCACGATGCGTTCGATCTGGTCGATGGCCGACTCATGGCTTTGCGCCGCCAGACGGGCGCCCTGCTCGCCATGCAAGCGTTCGAGCTGATAGAAACGATCGTCCAGCGCGCTGACGAGATGCGCCGTTGTCCGGCACGTCTCGCCACCAGCCGTGGGACCGTCATCCACGACGATCGCCCGCTTGCCCTCCTGCGCGAGCAGGTACGCGGTCGTGAGGCCCGCGATGCCTGCGCCCACGATGCAGACGTCCGCATGTGCGTCCAAGAGCAGGGGCGACTCGTCGCGCGTCTCAGTCGCGCCCATCCAGACGGACGTCGTGCGGCCGTTGTCGGTCATTTGAGTACCTCGTCGAGCCAGTCCCCCACCTCGACCTTAGCTGCCATCGTCGTCAAACGTTTTTGGCATATCGAAAAACGACGATCCGGCGAACAGCTCCCGGCCATTCGACAGGGTCACGGATTTCGCACTTATTCGCTTGCTTCCGTCCTTAGCGACCCAGCCATCTATCGATATCTTCTCGCCCACCTTCATGAGGTTCTGGGTCCAGCCGTATCGCGTGAGGTCGGTTGGACTGCCCATTTCCACCGTCCATGTCCCGGTGACGCCGGAACCATCCTTTGCCTCTACGGCCACCTGCGCGTGGGGTTGCGCCCATTCGAATTTGGTCACGGACCCCAGCAGCGTCGTGGGTTTCTTCCAGTCGAACTGGGCTTCAAACGGGTGGTGCCCGTACACGGGCATCACGGCGAGGACGGCAGCTGCAATAAACGTGGTGATGGCTTTACGCATGTTGCGACCCTCCTTGATAGTCGAGGATGCATCGGGGGTGCCAGCGCCCGCGCGGCGTCGTGTGGCTGCCCGGGGACGCTTGTGACTGGTTGACACAAGGCGGGCCGGCAAGTTCTACACGTAGGCCTGCAAATTCCCGTCCGGACGTGCGTGAAATGGCACGGCCCAGCGGGTCCACCGCTCGCCCACCGAGCCGTTCCGTTGGGCAACGCGAGGAGGCACGCGATTTGCGGAGGAGCGTCCGTGATGTCCCTCCGTGCCGTCGTTGAACCGGAACCTTCCCCCGAACCAGACACGGCACGCACTGAGCCAGACGAGGCTCCGGTTCGCACCTTGCCCAGCCGGAACGGGCTGAAGGTCGAGAGCGTTGCGCTGACGATCATCGCCGTAGTGGCCGGTGTCACAGCGCTCTACCTGGCGTCTGGGCTGTTCATTCCGATTGTGCTGACCCTGCTCGTCACAGCGGCGCTCGAACCGTTCGTGCGAGGTGTCGAGCGCATCGGAGTACCTCGATGGTTGGCCTCGGCGATCGCGGTGGTGGGCCTAATCGCAGCGCTCGGCGGCGGGACCTACGCGCTCAGCGACGACCTTACCGCGGCCATCAACCAACTCCCTCGGGCCACGAGCCGCCTCCAGCAGGAGTTCAGGCGTCTCCGTGGCCAGGCGGCGGGACCGATTCGCGCGCTCGAGCGCGCGGCCGACAACATCGACGCGGTCGCGTCGGAGGCGGCTGGAGGACGAGCCGCAGCGCCGGCGCGCCCGGAACCCGCCCTGCGACTGCGGGAGTCGCTCGTTGTCGGCACCATGACGCTGGTCGGCTTTACCGGTAACCTCGTGATGTTCTCGTTCCTGGTCTACTTCGTGCTCGCGTCGGGAGACCTGTTCAAACGGAAACTGGTCCGCATCGCTGGTCCGTCACTCTCTGACCGCCGGACGACGGTGGACATCATCGGCAACGTGCGGACAAGCGTCGAGCGTTTCCTGGTGGTGATCGCGTCGACGAGCACCGTTGTCGCCGTGCTGTCATGGCTGAGCTTTTCAATGCTCGGGCTCAACCATGCGATCACGTGGGCGCTCGTCGGCGGCATCCTGAACACGATCCCCTACTTCGGCTCGGCCGTCGCCACCGCGGTGTTCTTCCTCGCCGGTCTCCTTCAGTTCGATCGCCTCGACCTCGCTCTCCTCGCCGGCGGCTCGTTCCTTGTGATCTCCACAATCGAGAGCTCCTGGCTCACGCCGAAGCTGCTCGGTCGAGTTGGACGCATGAACAACGTCGCCGTCTTCATCGGCCTGCTCTTCTGGGGCTGGATCTGGGGGGCGTGGGGGATGCTACTGGCGTATCCCATCATCGTGGTGATCAAGACGACCTCCGACCACGTCGAGGCCCTCAAGCCACTCGGAGAGCTGCTCGGCGAGTGACGCGCCCGTGAAAGTC
This sequence comes from uncultured Acidobacteriota bacterium, assembly GCA_963827515.1. Taxonomy (GTDB): domain Bacteria; phylum Acidobacteriota; class Vicinamibacteria; order Vicinamibacterales; family UBA2999; genus JABFSA01. The sequence continues at coordinate 226,018 of CAWHBF010000028.1, forward strand.
TCGCTCCTGTACAACGACCGCGCAGGTGGCAGTGCGTCACTCGAGCGGATCCGCAGCGCATTCACTGCACACGGTCACGACTTGGTGCGCGTGATCACGGATCGCACGGATTTCGAGCGTCTCATCGACCCACCCGTGGACCTGGTCGTCTCGGCAGGTGGCGATGGCACGGCGGCGAACGCCGCCCGCACCGTGGCAGGGCGCGCGATTCCGCTCGCCATTCTGCCTCTCGGCACCGCGAACAACATCGCAAGGAGCGTCGGATATGTCGGCTCGATCGAGGATCTGGTTGGCGGCCTGCGTTACGATCGGCGCCGCGTGATGGACCTTGGGACAGCTCGCGGGCCGTGGGGGTCACGCACCATCGTCGAGGGTGTCGGCGGGGGAATGATCGCGGCAGGCATCGAAGCGATGCGAGCCCGACGGGTGGCAAAGCCGCTGGAGTCGGCCGAAGCCAGAACGGAGCGCGCCCTGCGCGGATACTACGAGATCATCTCGCGATTGGAACCCCGTCCATGCACCCTGCTCCTCGACAGCACGCCCCTGAAGGGCGAGTTCCTGCTGGTCGAGGTGCTCAACACCCCATGGATCGGACCGAGCTTCAACCTATCGCCCGAGACGGACCCATCTGACGGCGTGCTTTCGGTGGTTGTGGCCGGTGAGAACGAGCGAGAGGCCCTGCAAGACTACCTGGAACGCCGGATCCTGAATGACGACGGCCGCGTGACCCTCCAGACGTATCAGGCACGGCGCGTTGAGATCCGCGGCATGCACAAGCTGCACGTGGACGATGACGTGCTCGATGCGACATCCGAAGAGCCAGTCGCCATCCATATCGAGCCGGCGGCCCTCGAGTTGCTCGAACCCGGGCATCGCGCAGGGTTCACCGGGGTGTAGACGCGCACGCTAGATGCGCTCTACATGACTTGGAGTCGAGAGGCGGCGTCAGTCCGGGTTGAGCGAGGCTAGCCTGCGGTCAGTGCGCACGCTGAGCGTGCGCCTACGGCACATCACAGCGCTGAGCAGGCTCCACTATGGCGAGTGTCCGCCTTAGAGGCGGCCATCGCGTCTCGGCTGAGCGAGACCTGCGCGTCGTTCGGAGTGTAGAGCGCACGCTTTAGCGTGCGCGTCATTCGCGTCGCGGCGTCTGTCGCGTCAGAAACCCGGCAACGGGTTGAACAGCCATAGCCACCCCGCGGCCAGACCCGTCGAGCGGTCGAACTAGCGAGGGGCGATGGGCACTACGGCCGGCTTCGGCGAACACGCCGTTCCCCCGGCCACCTCGCGAATCGACGACGCCACGAAATCCGAGAAGTCGATCAGGTCGCGCGACACCTGGTTTCGGTCGGGCCGCGAGCCATCCTCGTCATCGGTTTCGACACGTCCTGCGATCTCGACGCGCTTGCCGACAAGCGCCTGCAGTTGCGCGCCAGGGATGCCCTCGACTCTGTACGTTCTACCGCCCGTACCTCCCACATGCCCAGGTGCGGACGAACCCTGACCGACGATGCGCGCGCGCGGCCACGATGTAGCCTTCGATCACCCCGACTCTCTCCGCTGTGTTGCGCGCGGGGACGTCCCGCTCCAGGTAGAGACAACCCGTCAGCGACATTGACGGCCTTGGAGCCGGCATGACCCGCTGCGCGGGCTGCGTGGGAGCCGATGTCTGGGGCTGAGTGGTTGGAGCCTGTCGCGAGGAGGCATTCAAGGCGACGCAGAAGGCGACCGCCAGTCCGGCCGTAATCATGAAGATCTTCATGGCTGTAATTCCCCATGTATAGCCCTTCCATGGCGGTCGTGCCATATGTCACTCCCTGTGAGCCGATCGAGCCTTGACGAGCTTGACCTTGCCGACCGGCGGACGGACGATGCGCTGATCCGGCTGGGGTCGTGGGTCGGATGGCCGCTCAGGAATCCTCACGACGCGCCCTGTGTCAGCCGACTCGACAAGCGCCTGGACAATGGCCACATCCTGCAGACCTTCGAGTCCCGAGGGTTCGGGTTGGCGGTTGCGAAGGATGCAATCGGAGAAATACAGCAGTTCAGCAGCGAACTGATCGTGCTTCTTGCCACGCATCCTGGTTGTGCGCTCGCCGACGGTCAAAGTCGCGCCGAGGGGTTCGGAGTACCTGGTACGCGGGGTCCAGCCTCATGTGTCCCTTCGTCCCGACGATGCGATAGGACGCGACGTCGGCGGCATTGAAGCTGGTGACGAACGTCGCGACACGGCCGCCCTCGAACCGCAGAATGGCGGCAGTGGACTCATCGATGTCCCTGGTTGCGGCCGCGCCGCTGTTGACAGAAACGGCACTCACCTCGAGAGGATCGGCGCCAAAGAGATACCGCGCGGCGTTGATGCAGTAGACGCCGATGTCGTAGAGCGTGCCGCCGCCAAGGGCCGGATCCGTCCGGATGTTCCCCTCCCTCACCCGCATGGAAAAGTCCGAGATGAAGTACTTGAGGTCGCCGAGGGCGCCGCGGCGCGCGGCCGCGACCGCAGCAAGATTGAGAGGCTCGAAGTGCAGGCGATACGCGATCATCAACTTCACGTCGCCCATCTCGCACGCCTCGATCATCCGCTCGCATTCCTCCACCGTGACGGCCATGGGCTTCTCACACAGCACGTGCACTCCCCGCTGTGCCGCCCGCACGGTGTACTCCGCGTGCATCGAATTGGGAAGAGCGATGAAGACGGCATCGACCTCGGCGAGCGCCTTGTCGTACTCGTCGTAGCTGTACGTACCTGCCACCTTGTATTTGCGGCCGAGCGCCTTGAGCTTGGAAGGGTCGTCGCTGACGAGGGCGGTCAGGATCGAATTGCGGCGGGCGTGCGCAAAGGCCGGGAGAATCGCGGCCTGAGCAATGTGGCCGAGCCCGACAACCGCATACCGAACTGAGCCTCGATCACGACGCTGGGCCGATGCTCTGGCCGAGCCCGTCGTTCTCGATCGTGCCGCGCGGGCCATCCTGCGTTCTCCCCGGCCTCTGGCATCCGCCTCGTGCCGATGCACCTTCAGCCGTCGGTGCAAGAACGTCGCCGAGGGTTGTTCAGAGGCGGGCGGACCTGCGAACGCCGCCCAGCACTCAATGGATGTGCCGCGTGGGCGTCGAGAGATCGCGCGACGTGCGGTAGGAGTTACAAGACCAGTGCACCGCGGCTACAAGGGCCGAGGTTCGATCGCGGGAGCGGGATGATTCGAAGAGGGCTATTTTTCGGAAAGGTAGGTCAGCGTCCCTTTCTCTCCGGTGTAGTTCCACACCTTGGCGTAAACCTCTTCGAGCGTTTCGCGGCTGACCGCCTGCATCGCGATATCGTTGGCCAATTCTTCGGTCTGCAGGAAAGGATGATGCGTGAAGATCCACACGTGGCCAAGCTCGTGGGCGACGATGGCGGCGATCTCATCCTCGCTCAGACCCTCGAGGAAGCCTTCCTCGATCACCAACGAGAACGCCCCGTCCTGACCTCTCATGCGCTCCACGGCCACCACGAGCCTCTGCGAGCGCACGAGCGACACCACAACCACGTTTGGAATCGACAACCGCTCCCTCAAAGCATCAGTCACGGCCTGAATACTGGCCTGGCGCTCGAGCGCCACGCCACGCTTCGGCAAAGCCGTCGATGCGGGCTCATGGGCCCGTTTCGCGAGCACCTTGCGCGTGAGCAACGTGGGAATCAGTGCCAGGGAGAGGCCCACCAGGAGGGCAACCCGGAAACGTGGCAGATAGCGTCGGCGGGTTACGGGGGAAGGCGCCAGATCTGAGTTCTTCGAAGTCATATCATCTCGCTCTCAGTTGGTCCCTCGGAAGCCAGGACTGTGCGGTTGGGAGCAGTTACCATGCGTCCTCCTCGTCGCGTAAGAACTTCGTGAGGTAGGAACTTTTGGGCGGTGGAGGCACGGGGATGGCCATGCGAACCGGAGCGGGGCCGGATCGCAGGCGCAAATACGGCTGTGCGTCCGTGGCACGAGACTTGGACGATTTCTTCGAGGAGACCGCCCCCCGAAGGAGATCTGCCATGAAACACGTAGTCGTCGCTGTAATCGCTGTTGTATCGATGAGCTGGGTCGCGCCAACGTTCGCTCAGGAAAGCCCTGCGCCTGCGCCGAGGGCTGCGCAGGCCCCTCCCGCGCCGAAGGCCGAGGTGGCGATGGGCGAGTTGGTGCGTGTGGACACCACCGCAAAGACGATCTCGGTTCGCCCCGAAAAGGGCGACCCCCTGGTGTTCACCTACAACGACGCCACGAAGGTGAGCGGTGCCGGTGACGTGGCTGGTCTGGCCACGATGTCCGGCAGCCAAGTCACGGTGCATTACGCCAAGCAGGGACAGACCAACCTCGCGAGCCAGATCGAAGTCCAGAAGAAAGCCTCCTAACGTTCGTTCGCACTCAGAGCCGGCGGTCGCGGCGTGCTAGCGCCGCGACCGATCTCTTGTACCCATCTGCGATGGGAAGTATGGTCTCACGTCAATGAGGGTCGCGCAAACCTTTGCTGCGATCGCTCCTTAGCTTTGCGCATCTCTTCCTCCCGATTGCGCGGCGGTGCACTCGTCCTGAGCGACCGCACGAGGTCCTGTGCGGCCGCCGTCACCTCGTCAACGGCACGATCGAACGCGGCTTGATTGACCTGCGAGGGACGATTCATGCCGCTCAGCTTCCGCACGAACTGAAGCGCCGACGCCCGGATTTCATCGTCGGTGGCCGGCGGCTGGAAGTTGGCGAGTGTCTTGATGTTGCGGCACATTTCAGCGGGACCTCACGATTGAGACTTGTCGTTCACGCTTCTGGGTTCTTGGTGCTCGGTTCGTGTTCAGGTTCGGTTCGAAGTTCGAAGTTCGAAGTTCGGGTTCGGGGTTCGGGAGGTTCAGGTTCGATTTTAGCGCGGGGGGCCTCAGCCCTGCCACCGACGCGCAGGCTGAAGCCTCGCCAAGGCTACCGTACACTGAGACTTTGCGCGAGGGAAGCTGAGCTCTACCGAACTTGAACCTAGAAGCCTGAAGTTCGAACTTCGAACCGAACCTGAACACGAACCGAGAAGCGAGAACCCAGAAGCGTGAACGATCACGTAGACTTCACGATTCACCGTCTCTACGGCCTCTCACTGAGCGCCAACTGACAGCCCAGCTCGACGCCGAAGCGGCCACGGCCGCGCGGGACGACCCGGATGTCAGGGCACTTCTGTTCGAGCCGTCGGCGAAGGAGTAGGAGCCGTGTCTCGAGGTTGTCCTTCCACTCGGGCAGATTGAGCGACTTGTCGAGGCGAAGCTCGCGATTGGTGAACTCCGCGCGACCCTCACGGGTGCGAGCCGAGAGCAGCTTCCACAGAATCCGCGCGGGCAGGCTCCTGATGAGATACTCACCGTCCACCAGAATGCACTCGTCCGCGCTGTAGAACACCACTTCGCGAACAGCACGCCCGGGTAACGGACTGGCCGTGAGAGTCTTCGGCACAGCAGGCTCGGCGACATTCGCCGCCGCGGCCGCTTCGGCGCGCTCTTGCAGCTGCATGTGCTGAATCGCGATCGCGAGGTAGCTACCGAGCAGCTCGATTGACGTCTTGTCGTCCTCGTGAAAACGGTATGGAGTCTCGCTCTCGATACAGAGGACGCCCACGATCTCGCCGCGCACGAGCAGAGGTATTCCCAGTTGGCTTTCGGGATTCGGCAGCCCAGGCAGCGGCACGCGGGCATCGAAAGCGCGCACGCCGGTTTCGTGAGCTCGCTTCTGCACGGCCAGCGCGTACAGCATGCCGCGAAGCAAGCCGGAAATACGAATGGGCTTGCGCGCCTCGGCCACCATGCCCATGATCCCTTCGCCGAACCGCACTTCCGCTCCAGCGCCGTTCTCGGAATACCCGCGGCTGGCAACCGTCACCAACATGTTGGGTTCCTCGCCGGCCAACGCCAACATCGAGTTCGTGAAGCCGTATACCTCGGCCAGCCCCGCAAGGATCGAATCGAGCAGTTGCTCGAGAGACTCGGCCGCATGGATGCGCGTGGACATGTGCTGCAGAGCCTGCATCGTGAACACAGGGTCGGCCGGTACGCGGCCGGATGCCGTCGCCGCCTGTGGCGTCGCCGCACAATCCTCCGCCGGACGGACCCGCGTGACCTCGTACACGTCGGCCGCGAGCAGCTTGAAAATGCCCTTGAGCCCGCAGTAGGACGCAATCGACTCGATACGCAGCGCCATGCGTTCGAACAGTGGTCCCGACGTCTCCGACCGCACGAACCGAAGGCTCAGCATCCATCTCTTCCCAGTGTCCGGGTCGATGACCTTCACCGTGGCCTTCGGGTTCTCGGCGATGTTGCGACGACTCTTGTTGAAGAACTGGAAGGACAGGGCCACGTGAGTCGAATCCACGTAGTCCACATGACTGAGATACGCGGCGTTGGGCGTGCCATCCGCCGAGCAGGTGAAGAGCACCGAGGGGATCAGTCCCTGGAAGCACGCGGTGAGCGTGTCGAGTGAAGGTGTCATGTCACGGGTGCGCCAGCGCCAGGGCCCGGCGTCTGGTCGAACGAGGCCGTCGCGCGCACACACACGGCCACGCACGGCCACACACGGTAACCAGCCCACAGCACACGAGGGATGCTGATGTGTTCGAGCTGCCGCAGGCTCTGCTCCCATTGCGCCTCGACGATGAGCCGCTCCTTCTTCGTTGCCGGACGCGCGCTGACGAAGACCCCCTTCACCTGACAGGCGTGGTCGTCCACCGGCCGACCGAAACAGAGCGCCGCCTGACCGTTGGCCTCGAGGTTCGCCAACACCTCCTCGGAGCCGGCCTTCGGCAGAAACGCAGTCACGTGGGTGCGATCGGGATCGACGACGGCAGCGATGACGATCACGCCGGTCGATTCGAGCTCGTCGTTTCGAGTACCGATGTAGGTGCACTGGCCGCCTTCGATAAAGGCGACGATTTCTGGCGACAACATGACTTGACGGAGTTCGATTATAGCGACTTAGGATTCTTTTAAGGTGTCTGTAAGGAGCTTAAGGTTCGCGTAGGAAAGGTTTAGCGTTCATCACTCGACGGCGTCGCTAGAGTGGTCACCACACACATTGAGGTGACCGACATGACACAGAAAATCTCGACACTGCTGATGACAACAACGGCGCTGGCCCTGCTGGGAACGATGGTCGGCCAGGCGGGCGCCCCGCAGGTCCGCACGGCCAGCCCGACGAATGCCGCGGGGGTGAAGCGGGGCGAGTACCTCGTGGGCATCATGGGCTGCCACGACTGTCACACGCCATGGGTAGTCGGACCGAACGGGCCGGAAGCTGACATGACTCGGATGCTCTCCGGGCATCCATCACAAATGGCGCTCCCCCCGGCGCCTGGACCAACCGGTCCCTGGATCGGGCATGTCGCTGCCACCAACACGGCTTGGGCGGGCCCCTGGGGCGTGAGCTTCACGGCCAATCTGACGCCCGACAACGACACGGGTCTCGGCGAATGGACCGAGGCGATGTTCCTGGCGACGATTCGTACGGGTCGGCACCAGGGGAAGGGCCGGGCAATCCTGCCGCCTATGCCCATCTCGGCGTACAAGACGGCCACTGACGAGGACTTGAAGGATATCTTCCGATACCTGCAATCGATCCCGCCGACCCGCAACAAGGTCCCCACGCCGATCGAGCCAGAGGAATAGGTCGAAGGTCATGACGACCCCGGTGTTTTGTCGGACCTGCTCGGCGGTGATGTTGTGCCTGGCGTTGGCGATGAGCATCGCCTCCGCTCGAACGGGCGCGACGGCCTCAGGGCCGTCGCACCTTCCCCAGCGGCTCTCGGAGACCGGGCTCTTCAGCGATGTTGCGTCGCTCACCGTCGACCCACGCCATCGCGCGTTCTCGCCGCAATATCCCCTCTGGACGGACGCGGCACAGAAACGCCGGTGGGTGTCGCTACCGGCGGGGACGACGATCGACGTCAGCGACGTGGACGCGTGGGACTTCCCCGCCGGCACGCGTTTCTGGAAGGAGTTCTCGTTCGGGGGCCGCCGCGTCGAGACACGTCTGCTGGTGAAATCGAGCGACACCGCCTGGAGCTTTGCGAGCTACCTCTGGAACGAGGCTCAGACCGACGCGGATCTCGTGCCGTCGAGCGGGCTGCGTAACGTCGCAGAAGTCGCACCCGGAAAACAGCACAGCATTCCGTCTGTCGAAGACTGCCGCGCCTGTCACGATTCAGCGCGCACCGAGATACTCGGTTTCACGGCACTCCAGTTGTCGGACGACCGCGACACCGGCGCGCCGCACGCAGAGCCGCTCGCCAACGGCATGCTGACCCTGCGCGGCCTCGTGGACGAAAGGCTCCTGTACCCGGCCCGGCCTGAGCTCGTCTCGACGCCGCCACGGATTCCCTCGGCGTCGCCGCGCGAGCGGTCGGCTCTCGGCTATCTGTCGACCAACTGCGGGAGCTGCCACAACACGAGCGGCAGTCTGGCTTCGCTCCGGCTGACATTCCGTCAGCCGGCTTATGGCGGAGGGCTGGTCGTGATCGGGCCAAGCTTGGAGCGCAAAACGAAATGGGATCGTCCCGGCGCGGTTCCCGAAACGACAACAGTGATCGACCGTGCAATGCCTGAGCACGGTGCACTGATCTTTCGCATGCGGTCGCGACGTCCGACCTCGCAGATGCCTCCGCTCGGAACGGTTTTGCCGGATCGCGACGCCGATTGACCTCGTGAATCAGTGGGCTCACGAAGGCAGGTGACACGTCAGCGGTCGCTGCCGTGTCCGCGTGGTAGCATGGCGCTTCCCGATGAGTCGAATCCTGGTGACCGGTGGGGCCGGCTTCATCGGCTCCCATGTGGCGGACGCCTTGATCCGCCGCGGGCACGAGGTGACCGTACTCGACGACCTGAGCGGCGGGTATCGCGACAACGTCCCTCCGGCCGCAGCCTTTGTCCACGGCAGCATCGTCGACGCCCCGCTGGTCGACCGGCTCTGCCACGAACAGCGCTTCACGGCGATCTATCACCTGGCCGCCTATGCGGCTGAAGGACTGAGCCACTTCATCAAGCGGTTCAACTACACGAACAACGTGGTCGGCAGCGTGAACCTGCTCAACGCGGCGGTGAATACCGGCGTGCAGACCTTCGTCTTCACCTCGTCTATCGCCGTCTACGGCTCGAGTCCGGATCTGCCCATGACCGAGGAGACGCCGGCACATCCCGAGGATTCGTACGGCATCGCCAAACAGGCCATCGAGCTCGAACTGAGCGCCTGCCGTGACCTCTTCGAGCTGGACTTCATCATCTTTCGGCCGCACAACGTGTACGGCCCGCATCAGAACATCGCCGATCGGTATCGCAACGTGATCGGGATCTTCATGAACCAGATCCTGCAGGGCCAGCCGATGACCATTTTCGGGGATGGCACACAGACGCGAGCCTTCAGCTACATCGACGCGGTGGCGCCGCTGATGGCAGAGGCCATTGATGTTCCCGAATGCCGGAACCAGATCTTCAACGTCGGCGCCGACCAGCCCTATTCGCTGGGCGAGCTTGCCGCGGCCGTCGCCCGTGCGATGGGCGTGTCCGCCAACGTGGTGCATCTCCCGGCGAGACGAGAGGTGCAGCACGCTCACGCGTCACACGACAAGGCGCTGCGCGTGTTCGGTCCGCGACCTCAGACCTCCCTGGACGAGGGGCTCGGGCGCATGGCGGCGTGGGTGCGCACGCACGGCGCGCGCGCGAGCACCGTGTTCGAAGGCATCGAGATCACGCGCAACCTGCCGGCGGTGTGGCTGACGAAGTGACGTCGAACTATCACGAGGCCCACCTGGTGGCAGAACCCGCGCGAAGAATCGTGTGGCAGGCCATCGCCAGGCATCTTCAGTCGTGGATACCCGCCCAGGCAGCCGTGCTCGAGATCGGCGCCGGATACTGCGATTGGATCAACAACGTCAGGGCCGCTCGCCGCGTCGCGATTGATATCTGGCCCGAGCTGCCGCACCACACCGCCGCTGGGGTCGAGCCCATCGTCCTCGACATCGCGAGAGACTTGGGCACCGCTGAACGCCGGCAGCTTCGACACCGTGCTGGCCTCGAATGTCTTCGAACACTTCGCCCCCGATACGGTGCCGATCGTCCTCACCGGCGTTGCGCGGATGTTGAAACCCGGCGGGCGACTCCTGATCGTGCAGCCGAACTTCCGGCTGGCCTGGCGTGCGTACTTCGATGACTACACACACCGGTCGATCTTCACGGACGTCTCCCTGCCCGCGCTCCTGCGAGCCCAGGGCTTCTCGATCGACCTGGTGCAGCCGCGCTTCATGCCGTACTCCATGCGCGATTCCCGGCTCCCGATCACGAGTTGGCTCGTCAGCCTTATATCTGAAATCCCCGTTGAAGCCGATGGCCGGCCAGATGCTGATCGTGGCCACGAGGCGCTAGATGTACGGTTCGAGAACCATCAGCGTCGTGCTACCGGCGTACAACGAGGAGCAATACATCCGTGCAGCCGTCGAAGACTTTCTGAGCACCGGCATGGTCGACGAGGTCGTCGTGGTGGACAACAACTCGCGGGACCGCACGGCAGAGGAGGCGGGGCGCACGCCGGCGCGGATCGTCCGCGAGACCGCGCAGGGCTACGGGCATGCGCTGCGGCGCGGCCTCAGGGAAGCATCCAGTGACCTGATCATCCTGGCCGAGCCTGACGGCACATTCGTCGGCCGAGACATCGTGAAACTGCTCGCCTATGCAGACGATTTCGACATGGTGTGCGGCACCCGCACCACGCGGGAGCTCATCTGGGAGCAGGCCAACATGGGCTGGTTCCTGCGCGTGGGCAACTGGGCCGTCGCCAAGATGGTACAGGTCCTCTACGGCGGGCCCTCGTTGACGGATTGCGGCTGCACAATGCGATTGATCCATCGGACAGCCCTTGCGCGGATCGCGGACGATCTCACGGTCGGCGGCTCGCACTTTCTGCCCGAGATGGTCATCGCCGGTCTGAAGCGGGGACTCAAGGTCATCGAGGTGCCCGTGAACTATCGCGGACGGGTGGGCGAGTCCAAGATCACCGGGAGCCTCAAGGGCACGCTGCGTACCGGTACGAACATGATTCGGCTCATCCTCGGGCGCCGTCTGTCGTGACGCGACCGGCGACTATTGCCAACGGCGTGGTAATCGCGCTGGCGGTCATAGCCTACGGCAGCACCGCCAACAACTACTTCATCCAAGACGACTTCGGTGTCGTCTGGCTGCTCTCTCAGAAACCTGCCACGTACTTCCCACAGTGGTTTGTCAGCACATGGATGGACAACATCTGGGGATACACGCCGGACGAGGTGCGGCCCTTCCCCGCCGTCTCGTATCAGATCGCGGCGCTCTTCGGCGCCGGAGTCCCGTTCGCCAACCACATCCTCAACATCGCCTTCCATGCGGGCACCGCGCTCCTGGTGGTCCAGGTCGCGCTGCATGCGGCGGGCCTCGGCCTCCCGGCCGCGACCCTGGCAGGCATCATCTTCGTACTGCTTCCGAATCAGGCTGAGTCCGCGGCGTGGATCACTGGACGCGTCGATTCGATGCCCGCACTCTTCTATGTCGCCTCGTTCGTCACGTATGTACGCTGGCAAAGGAGTGGCGGGGCTCGACTCTACGCGTGGTCGGTCTTCTGGTGTTTCGTCGCGCTGCTCTCGAAGCAAACCGCGATCACTCTCGGGCCCGCGTTCGTGCTGTACGACGTCATGGTCGCGCGGCGGCCCATCGCGTTCACGTGGCAGTGGCTGCGGCCCTACCTCCCGTTCGCGGTCCTCACGATGGGATACCTGGGACTCCGCTACGTGCTCTTCGGTGAGATCGCTCGGGAAAGCTCGCTGACGACGGAGCGAATGAACTTCTTCATTGAAAACGCCGCCAATCACACGATGCGCATCGTCATGGGTGCCGAGGAACTTGGTGGCATCGGTGGGCAGGCCGTCGCGATCGCGGTCGCGGCGTTCGTCCTGGCCTGGGCCGTCGGCGCGTTCCGTCTAGGCCCGGAGCATCCACGCTACAGATGGAGCGCCCTCTATTTCGGGATTGTGTGGACGGCTCTCGGCATCCTGCCCACCATCGTATCGACCTACATTTCACCGAGGCACGCCTATCTCGCGTCGCTCGGATGGGCGCTCACGGTCGGCATTGCTTTTGACGCGATGTGGCGAGTACGAGCGAAGCGGGTCGTCAGTGTCGCGGCGTGTGTCGGGGCCGCCGCACTGCTCTTTGCGTACGCTGTTCAACTCCGTCCGATTGTGATGGATTGGAATGCCCGCGCCGTGATGTCGCGGAAGGCGGTTACGGATCTCGAACGCATCGCCACGGATGCTCCTGCCGGTACGCTCATCGTGGCCGGGGTATCTCCACGCGCCTGGACGTACGCGCTGCCATTCGCCGCCACTCCCCCATTCGCGCATAGCGATCTGACCCAGCGCGTATCGGTCATCTCGGGCTCATCGCTCCACTGCTGCGCCCCCGACCAGTGGGATGCGTATACGCGGGAGCGCTTGCGAATCTTGGCTGTCACGTCCACGCCAGTCGCCGGTGATCGCGATGCACTGGGATCAGCGTTCCGGTGCGCTCACGTACCTGTCGGACACGAACGACCCTTCGCTGCGCACCTTGATTGAGCTCCTCCTGCAGTCAGACGACTCCACGGCCCTCGACGCGAACATCCTGCGACTGACAAACGATTTCGTGCCGTACCACGCCAGGGCAGTCAGGCAATAGCGTTCAGCGCTCAGGCATTGGCCTGCACGTGTCAATTGAAACACTCGGTCTCGAAGATCTCGCTGTCGAGTTCCATCAGGGATCGGCCGATCGACTTGATCGTTCCCTCGCCTCGTAGCCTCGAGATGAGGTGATTGTTGGCGCTACACGTGATCGGCAACGTCGCTTCGCCCACGACCGTCGCATGAAACTTCGAAGCCCTGGGGTTCTGCCGACGTTCGGAGCTCGCCCGCCAGCGTCAGAACAAAGCGCCCACCTGTCACGAATGCGCCGCCACCGTCGCCGACAAGAGTGCCCGTGGCGCCGGCAAGCGCCGCGGAACCCTCCGTGACCTGAAGCGTCATTGCCACGGTCGAGCGATCGCGTGTCGGTACGGTCACGAAACCGCCATAGGTCCCCGCCAGATCTCCTCTCCCGGTCGTGAACTTGAACCTTCCATTGACCAACGAGAACGTCACCACGTCCTGGGCCAGCGTTCGCGAGACGCCGCCCCTTGCGATTCCCTCTGCCGCCGGGATCACCACAGAGGGTGTGGTCAGCATGGCGTTCGTACCATCAGGCGGGATCGTTCCACCACATGCGGCTGTAAACAGCCCAGCCGCGGCCACCAAGGCAACATGACGCATTTCAAGACCAGCACGATACCGTGCCATACCTTTTCTCCAATCTGATGAACACACTCTCGGGATTCACCATCGAGCATCAGCTCGCGGGGCCGCAGTAACGTTGGGCACGCACCGCTCACGCCGCCACTTGCGCCGACGACTCGATGACGGCGACCTGGGAGTCGCCGCGGGTTGGAAGGACCGCCATCCAGATGGTAACAGCACTCCCGATCCCGCGCGAAGAATTTTCCTACGCCAAGGCCCCTGCTCCAGCTGGCCGCCCCGTTCGCCTGCACGGGTGAACGTGGCCTTGGACGGAGCAAAAGGATTTCAAGGCGAACGACGGCGCGGGAACAGGTACACAATGTAGGAGAACCCGGTGACTCACACCCGCCTCCCCGAATGACGCCGGTCGAACTGACCGTCGTCGTGCCCACCTACAACGAGCGCGACAACGTGGAGCCGCTGGTCGCAGCCCTCGCGACGCATCTCGACGGGCTCGCGTGGGAAGTGGTGTTCGTCGATGACGACTCTCCAGACGGCACCGCCGCGAGGGTGCGGGATCTCGCGCGGCGACTGCCCATGGTCCGCTGCGTGCACCGTGTCGGTCGGCGCGGGTTATCCACGGCGGTGATCGAGGGGTTCCTGGCAAGTACGGCGCCGTACGTGGCGGTGATCGATGGCGATCTGCAGCACGACCCTGCGCTCTTGCCGCGCATGCTCCACGAACTGCGGAGCGGGACGCTCGACGTGGTGATTGGCAGTCGCCATGTCGCAGGCGGCGGTCTCGGCGACTGGACGCCGTCGCGGACTCGCATGAGCGCTGCCGCGACTCGCTTGGCGCGTCTCGTCGTCACGGCGGACCTTGCCGATCCGATGAGCGGCTACTTCATGATGACGCGCACGGCCTTCGAGGGCACCGCGCGGCGCTTGTCCGGACAAGGGTTCAAGATTCTGCTCGACCTGTTTGCCTCGGCGCCGACACCACTCCGGTTCAAGGAGATTGGCTTCACGTTTCGCCCGCGGGTTTCTGGAGAGAGCAAGCTCGACAGTTTCGTCGTCGGGGAGTACATCCTGCTGCTCATCGACAAGCTGATCGGACACGGATTCCGGTTCGCTTCATGCTGTTCTGCCTCGTGGGTGCCATCGGAGTCGCCGTTCATCTCCTGGCACTGAGACTCGCGCTGGAGTTCTGGGGATTCTCCGCCGCCCAATCCGTCGCCACGGGCGTCGCCATGACCAGCAACTTCTTCGCAAACAACGTTCTCACCTACCGTGACCGGCGGTTGCGGGGACGAAGACTGGTCACGGGACTCGTATCGTTCTACCTCGTGTGCTCGGTGGGTGCGATAGCAAATGTCGGGGTCGCGTCAGTGGCGTTCGAGCGCGACTACGGATGGTGGCTCTCGGGGCTTGCAGGCGCTGCCCTCGGTGCGGTCTGGAACTATGGAGTGTCGTCTGTGCTGACGTGGTCGCGCAGATAGGAGCGCCACCGCTCAGGGTGCGGTGGCTCCAGCCGGCTGCGCCTCGATGATCTTCAGCAGCAGATCCTGCGCGCGCTCGAACGACGGTGCGATCTCGAGCGCCGCCAGCGTCTCGCGTCTGGCGTCTCCAAGTTGTCCTGCCAGGAGGTGCGCTTCAGCCAGGTCGGCGTGCGCGGTGGCCTTGTCGGCTGGACCGGCGGCCAGCGCGGCGCTGAGGGCTCGTTGCGCGCGGGGTGCGTCACGTTGCGCCAACGCGCGCCTGCCGACCACCGCCTGAGCCTGTCCGTCGAACGGGTCGAGCTCGGCCACGACCGCGTACACCGCGGCAGTCCGCGCCTCATCACCCAACGGCGCCACCAGCGTGGCAAGTTTCCTCGCTGCCTCCACGTCCGCGGATTCGACCTTGATGACGGCCTCGAGCGCGCGGATCGCCCGCGCCGTATCGCCTTGCTTGAGGGCCAGTTGGGCGATGGCCGCGTTGGGATTCGCCTCTCCGTTGGCCGCCGGGACGAGACGCCCCGCACGCTCCAGCGCCGCGATTGCCTCCGTGACATCGCCTGCTTCGTTGAGCGCCTGGGCCAGCCGCATCAACACCACGAAGCTGTCCGGGTTGCTGGTGGCCACGGCCTTCAGCTGATCGACGGTGGCGCCCTCCGGAATCTCGGGTGTCTTGAGGGCGGTGCGCAGCGATGCGTAGTCGCGATTGAGGCGCTCATCGAAGCTCACCTGTATCTCATCGATCGTCGCGTTGAACGCAGCCTTGAATGCCTCCTCTGTTTCGAGGCCCTTGCCGTACTCCCGGAGCAGCCGCCACAAGGCCGGCTCGCCGTACGTGGCCACGAGATGCTCGATGACGAGCGACGACTCGTGGTAGAGGAGGGACCACAACTCCGGGTCGTTGAAGCTCTCGTTGATGTCGCGAATCTTGGGGACCTTGCCGTCCTCGAGCGCCCGCGCAAACGGAATCTCTGTTTCGCGTCCCCATTCGGGACGTGCGCGCCGCTCCTCAAACTGCGAGATGCCTTCGGACACCCAGCGTGGCACCCGGTTGTTGGACATCTGCAGGCTGATGACGTGCGCCATCTCATGCCAGAGCGTCGCAGTCCAGCTGAAGGTGCCCGGCGGTCGAGCGCGCGGCGAATCGAGCGTTACGACCTTCCCGAAACACGCGCCCAGCGCGCCGACGAACCCTGGAAGGCCGATCGTGCGCACGGCAAAGTCGTCGTGCTTCGGAAACATCTCGACGAGAATCGGCCCGGTTGGTGTGAACTGGTACTTCGCTGAGAGTGTGTCGAGGGCGAGGCGCGCGAGCGGCACCACCTGGTCGCGCATCACCCCGGCTTCGTCCGGGTGGAGTCGCACGACAAGGTCGCCGTCGCGGAACGTCTGGAACTTGTCCACAGTGTCCAGCATGGCGAGCTGGTTGAAGGTCACCACGTCGTACGGGTCGGCCTTGAACGCGGTTTCCAATGCCCGCCGAGCGCCCGGCTCATCGCCAACTCGCAGCAGGTGGCTCCCGAGATCTGCGGACGCCTGTATGTTCGCCGGGTCGAGCTGCAGCGCGCGGCGGGTCAGCTCGACAGCTTCCTCGAACCGGTAGTTCCGCGCCACATGGTCACCGGCGATGCGATAGGCGTCAGCGTAGGCGGGGTTGACGGCAAGGATGCCGGCCACGGCGGCGGCGAAGTCGTTCGTACGGCCCTCGAGAAACGCGATAGCGGCACTGAGGGACCGCGCTTCGAGGCTGTTTGGATTGACCTCCAGCGCCGCGGCAATGGAGGCACGAGCGTCGTCCCGCTGCCGATTGTCCAGCGCCAACTCGGCGATGAGCAGGTGCGCCGGTACGTGGTTGGGGTTGGCCTTGAGGATCGCCTCGATTGCGGACTTGGCGGCCGGTGGATCCTGATCGATTGTCACGCGGGCCATGGCGAGCTGGGCCGGCACGTAGGTCGCGTCCGACTTCAGCGCAACTTGGAACGACCGCACCGCGTCGGCGCGGTTGTACTTCTCCAGAAACAACTCACCCCACGCCGTATTGATGGCTGGGTCGCTGGGTGCCAGGGAACTCGCGGTCCGCAGGAAACCATTGGCGTCCTGGAAGCGGCCGAGCGCGCGGGCCGCGAGACCGAGCCGCATCAAATCGAGCGGCGAGCTCTGGGCGCCACGGGTCAGCACCGTCTGGAGGAGGCGCGTGCCTTCCTGCCGCCGACCCAGGTACAACTGCAATTGTCCGAGCTCGAGCGCCGCGTCACCCGCCGGCGCCGATGCGACGACCCCCTGCAGGAGTTTCTCCGCCTCGGCGTATCGCCCGCGCGCAATGTGGGCCCTGGCGCGCAGGACGAGGGAGCGCTCGTCGGTGGCAGAGCGCAAGAGCCCCTCGACCGCATCGAACTGGCCCGAGTTGAAGGCACGAGTCGCGTCGGTGGGAGTGTTGAGGGCGGGAGTCTGGCCGGACGAGGAGGTCGTCACGGCGATAACCAGGGCCACGCACACGGCCAGAAGCCGCTGCGCGGTCACTACCCGATCCGGCGGTCTCCCCTGCTCCCCCGCGGCTATCATCGGAGTCTCGCCAGTATATCGTCTCCTTCCCCAATCCGATGAGGATCCCCGCGCCACAGAGGCGCAGAGTCACAGAGAGAACCCAATGACTCGTGTCTCTGTGACTCTGTGGCCCGTTGGGACGAGGCCCCAGGCCGTGGTGCTATTCGTCGTAGTCTTCTTGCGGCAGGCCTTCCAATTCTTCGAGAAACACCAGCCCGCGATGAGACGGGATCTCGAAGCGCTTGCCGCAGACTTTGCACGTCACGTCGTCGTCCACGCGTATCAGATGGTCCTTGCTCTTCTCAAATATCACGCGGTCCCGCGCATCCGCGCCAGACGGGATCTGAGCCTTGCGGGTGCGACGCAACCAGCGGATGGTGTAGTCGCTGGTGCGACGACAGCGCGGGCACTGAAACTTGGCCGGACGCTGCTCCGGCTTCTCCGTAAAGAACTGACGTTCGTCCACGAGGGCAGAGTACACGAAGTCGGGCACGAATCGGAGTGGAGGAGCCCGTGGACTGATAGACTGGACGCACGCAATGGCTGAGCCGACCACACCAACACTGCCGTCGGAACTGCCTGTCCTGCCGCTGCGACGCACTGTCGCGTTTCCCCTGACGTTGCAACCACTTGCGGTGAACAGGCCGGTCTCGATCGAGACCGTGCACCGGGCCTTGGGCGGCGACCGGCTCGTACTCCTTGTCCTACAGGACAACGATGCGGACGACCCGACGCCGGACGACCTTCGGCGAGTCGGGACCGCTGCGGTCATCCGTCAGATGGCCAAATCCAGCGCCGGCGTCAACGTCATCGTGGAGGGCGTAGCGCGTGTGCGAGCTGACTCCATCACACGCGATGGCCTGTCGATGCGCGCCCAGATCACTCCGGCGCCCGAACCGCACGAGCGGACGATTGAAGTGGACGCGCATATCCGCCGCATCCAGGACTTGATCGAGAAGGCGCTGGGACTCTCGACCGGTTTGTCCGAGGAATTGCGCGCGGTGGTCATGAACATCGACGATCCTCTTCGATTGGCGTATGTCCTGGCTACGCTCCTGGACATGAAGGCCATCGACAAGCAGGCGCTTCTCGAAGAGAACGACCTTCAAAAGAAGCTCGTGGCCATTGAGGGAGCGCTCGCACGCGAAATCTCCCTGCTGGAGCTGAAGGGCAAGATCGAGTCGCAAGCGCAGCAGGAGATGACCGATGCGCAGCGGCAGTACTACCTGCGGCAGCAGCTCAAGGCGATCCAGCAGGAATTGGGTGAAGGCGAGGGCACCGAGCTCGCGGACCTGCGCAAGCGGATCGAAGACGCGACGCTGCCCGAACCTGCGGCAACCACGGCGATGCGCGAACTCGATCGCTTGTCACGCATGGGCCAGGCGTCGCCCGAGTATCAGATGGTGCGGACCTACATCGACTGGCTGCTCGACGTGCCCTGGGCCGTCACCACCATCGATCGCCTCGATCCCGTCGAAGCGCGCCGGGTCCTCGATGAGGACCACTACGACCTGGACAAGGTCAAGGATCGGATTGTCGAGTATCTGGCCGTCCGGAAGCTGAAGGGCGACATGAAGGGTCCGATCCTGTGCTTCGTCGGCCCTCCCGGCGTCGGCAAGACCTCGCTCGGTCAGTCGATCGCGCGAGCGATGTCGCGGAAGTTCGTGAGGATTTCGCTGGGTGGGGTACGAGACGAGGCCGAGATCCGAGGGCACCGACGGACCTACATCGGCTCAATCCCCGGCCGTATCGTCCAGGCGCTCAAGCAGGCCGGCTCCATGAATCCCGTGTTCATGCTGGATGAAATCGACAAGGTCTCAGTCGGCGGCTATCAGGGGGATCCGGCAGCGGCGCTGCTCGAAGTGCTGGACCCGGCGCAGAATCACTCTTTCCGCGATCACTATCTCGAAACGCCCGTTGACCTCTCCCATGTGCTGTTCATCGCGACGTCGAACCAGCTCGGGACGATTCACCCGGCGTTGCTCGACCGCATGGAGATCATTACCCTGTCGGGGTACACGGAGGAGGAGAAGGTCCACATCTCGCGACGGTATCTCCTGCCGCGGCAGATCCTCGAACATGGCCTGCCCGCAGACGCGATGGAGATTACTGATGCCGCGTTGCGCACCGTGATCGCCGAATACACGCGCGAGGCGGGGGTGCGGAACGTCGAGCGGCAGTTGGGCACGATCGCGCGCAAGGTGGCAGCGCGTGTCGCGACGACCCCGGCAGGGGCAGCCACGGCGCCCACGACGGTCATCGATCGCGACCAGGTGGACGACTACCTGGGCCCCGCACGCTTCAAGAAGGAGGTGGCCTTCCGGACCTCTCGTCCAGGCGTGGCCACCGGCGTCGCGTGGACGGAGACGGGTGGCGACGTCCTGTTCATCGAAGCGACCTTGCTTCCAGGCGGAAACCAGAACATCATTCTCACGGGCCAGCTCGGCAACGTGATGCAGGAGTCGGCCCGAGCAGCACTCAGCCACCTGCGCTCCAGAGCTCAGGAGATGGGCATCTCGCCGGAGTTCCTCGCGAAGCACGATCTGCACGTCCATGTGCCCGCCGGAGCGATTCCGAAGGACGGACCTTCGGCTGGTGTGACCATGGCAACGGCGATGCTGTCTGCGGTGCGCAACCAGGCCGTCCGTCAGGACGTGGCCATGACCGGGGAAATTACGCTCAGCGGTCTGGTGCTGCCCGTCGGTGGGATTCGTGAGAAGGCCCTGGCTGCTCGGCGGTTCGGAATCAAGACGTTCATACTGCCTGCGCTCAACGAGCCCGATCTCGACGAGCTGCCGGCCGAGATCAGGCGTGACATGACCTTCGTCCCGGTCGAGACGCTCGAACAGGTCATCAAGGTGGCGATACCGGAAAGTGAAACAGTGAACAGCGGAACAGCGACAACTGGAACAATGGAAACTCTAGCCGAGAGCGCAGCGCTCCGAGAGTTGGGCCGATAGCTTGGCGGCCGCGATCGTCTTTTACGTCTCCGGTCACGGGTTCGGGCATGCCTCACGCACGATCGAGGTCATCAACGCCGTTCTCGCCAAACGTCCCGAAACGCGGATCGGTGTCCGCACTGCAGCGCCGAGATGGCTCTTCGACCTGACGGTCAAAGGCAAAGTTGCCTTCAGCACGCTCGAGTGCGACACCGGCGTGGTCCAGATCGACGCGTTGACGCTGGACGAGGCCGACTCGATCCGGCGTGCCGCGGCGTTCCACAGCGACCTGGTAACTCGGGCCGCGAGCGAAACGCGTATCCTGCGCGAGCTCGGGGCGGGATTGATCGTCGGGGACATCCCGCCGCTCGCCTTTTCCGTGGGCGCGGCGGCTGGCATCCCCTCGATTGGGATCGGCAACTTCACGTGGGACTGGATCTACGCCGACTATCCCCGCGTGCGGCTGGCGCCGTCGCTGCTGCCGGCGCTCCGGACCGCGTATTCCAAGGGGTCGATGGCCTTGCGTCTGCCAATGTCCGCGGGATTCGAGAGCTTCTCGAACGTGAAGGACATCCCGTTCATCGCGCGCCATGCCAGTCGTACGAGGGAAGAGACCTGCAAGATCCTCAAACTGCCGACCGAGAAGCCGATCGTGCTGCTGTCCTTCAGCGGTTATGGCCTCCCCGGTCTCGACGCGGACATGCTGGCGAAGTTCAAGAAGCACACGATCATCACCACCGCCAACGCCCCCGGAGGTCGGACGCGCAAGGACACACCGGCAACCGAACGAAACGGAGCGCTGGTCACGGTGAACGAGGAAGTGATGTACAACCTCGGCGTCCGCTACGAGGACCTCGTCGGCGCGGCTGAAGTGGTCGTCACCAAACCTGGCTACAGCATCATCGCCGAGTCGATTGCCAACGACACCGCGGTGCTCTACACCTCGCGCGGGCACTTCCCCGAGTACGAGGTGCTCGTCGAGGACATGCCGAAGTATCTGCGCACCGCCTTCATCAGCCACGAGGATCTCTTCGCCGGGAAGTGGGAATCCCACCTGGACAAGCTGCGGGCGCAACCGAAGCCGAAGAATTACAAGAAGCCCGAGACCAACGGGGCGGACGTCGCCGCCGACATTCTGCTCAAGGCGCTCGACAAGCCGCCAAAGAAACCGCGCGGCAGGCCGAAGGCGAAGTTCTAAAGATCGTTCGAATCGTTCGAATCGTTCGAATCGTTCGGATCGTTCGGGTCGTTCGGGTCGTTCGGGTCGTTCTGGCCAATGCGGCGATAGCGATGGGCCGCATTCGCTTTTGCTTCCGGCGAGCGCAGGTATCGCTGAAATTTCGCGATGGCTTGTACCGTGCGGTCAGTCAGGCTATTGAGGCGGGTGCACTCCTGTTCGTTCCAGTAGCCGACATCCAACCCCTTTCGCAGGAGTGTCTTCGTCTCCAGCGCTGATGACCTCGCGATATCCAGGAAGTGCGCGAACTGGCCGGGATTGAAGCGGCCGAAGCCTTCGGCCACGTTGCGTTCGACGGACTCGCTCGCGTCCCGAATCTGGTCCCGGAACTTGAAATCGCGACTCGCAGGCCCCTGACTGGTCGCCTTCCATACCTCGATATGCAGTTCGTGCCCAAGCTGCCAGGCGAGCAGATCCTCGAATCGCTGTACTCCCGCCATCTCGCGCAAGAGAGGCACGCGACGTGCCGTTCAAGAAACGGGTTGAGCTTGAGGGGTTGGGTGCGCGGCGTGGCAGAAGCTACAACACGCACAGCCACAGACGGTGGCAAGAATGAGAACGTCCGAACGACCCGAACGATCCGAACGCCTCGAACGATCCTCTAGTCCCGACTACAAATCACCAGATGCCACAACGGAACGCTGACCTTCTCGATTGAGATGGGCCGGAGGCCCGTCTGCGAGAGGAAGCCTGGCAGGTCGAGATCCGCCTTGAATCCGATGTGCACGGTGAGCGGCGACAGGGCTCTGTCGAGACGTGAGAGCAACGGATTTGCGCTTCGAAAATGATTGACGATCACGATCTTGCCGCCCGGCTTGCACACGCGGCGCATTTCTCGGACGACCTTCAGCGGATCGGACACGCAATTCACGAGATATGGCGCATAGACGATATCGAACGACTCGTCTGGGAATTTGAGGTCCGCCGCGTCCATTTCCATCAAGCGCACGTGCGACAGTTCCTTGCGGGCCACGCGGGCGCGCGCCTGCTCGAGCATGGACGGCGAAAAATCGATCCCGGTGACCTGACAGTCGCGCGGATAAAGCGCGGCGTTGATACCGGTGCCGACGCCGACCTCGAGCACACGGTCGCCTGACGCGATCCCCATTCGTTCGAGCGCGAGGAGCCGTCCCGGATGAAGGATCGGCCCGAACATGACGTCGTAGACCTTGGCAATCTTGTGATAAACGCCCTCGAAGAAGTCGTTCTCGACCGCGATCACCGACAGAGCCTGGCTACTCAAGTCGGTCCTCAGCTTGTCGTCTTCGCGTTCGAACAGCGCCATGCGCAAGCCTCCAAAGCCGTAAACCACTGACAACAATGACTTTCTGGTCAGACACCCGGAGAGGGCGGTCCGGGAACTATACAACATTTATCGTGCATTCGACCCCAAAATCCCACCCTTGGAAGAAAACCTTGATTTCAATGGTCTGGAATGCCCGGAATCTCTCGCGACTGGCCTAACGCAACCCCGATATCACCTCAATCACGGATTCAATTCGGTCCGAAGGGGTTGCAATGTGGATACCCTGGACGGCTCCCTCCAACTCACGCCCAATCTCGCACGCGATGGCCACGCCTTCCGCAGCGGCGGCTTCTAGACCCGCGGCGCCAGCACGACGCATGCGCTCGAGCACCGCCTCCGGAACCCGCACGCCCGGCACCTCGTTGGCCATGAACTCCGCGTTCAAGACGCTCTCGAACGGCCACAATCCCACGAGGAGCGGCAGTCGTGCCAAGTCCACTCGTGCCCGGAATCGCTCGAAGGTGCCGACATCGAACACAGGTCTCGTCACGGCGAACTCGGCGCCGGCTTCGAGCTTGTACTCGAACCGACGGATTTCGCGATCGAGATCTTCGGCTCCTGGGTTCACGAGCACACCGATGTGAAACGCGGTCGGGCTACCGATCGGCTGCCCGCCGACGTCGAGGCCCTGGTTGAGGCGCGTCACAACGTTCGTGAGACCGATTGAATCGACATCGAACACGCCGGTGGCATCCGGATAGTCCCCGACCGTGTGCACGTCCCCGGTCACGAGCATCACGTTTCGAACCCCCATCGCGTGCGCACCGAGCAGGTCCGACTGCATACCGAGCAAGTTGCGATCGCGACACGCATACTGCAGCACGGTCTCGACCCGCGCGTGCTCCTGCAGGAGCACCGCGAGGGACAGGGCACTCATGCGAGCGCCCCTCGAGCCGTCCGGCACGTGCACCACGTCCACCCCGCGCGACTTCAGCAACCGGGCATGCTCGACGACCTCGTCGCTCAGACATCCCTTCGGCGGCCTGAGTTCGACAATCGTGGCAAACCGTCCGTCCGCGAGCGCACGGGCCAACTGAGAGCGCTGGGCGCGTGGCACCACCGGACCCTGGGCGTCTGCCGTCCTGACGACTGTGACGTGCGGCGCCCCGCCGGGATCGCGAGCAACCCGCGTCAGGTCTGGAGCGGGTGTCTTGACGGCCAGCTTGATCAGACGGATATGTTCGGGCGTCGTCCCGCAGCACCCCCCCACGAGACGCACGCCACGGCTCATGAAGCGCTTCGCGTACGACGCAATGTATTCGGGCGAGGACAGGTAGATGTTGCGTCCGTCGATGTCGCGTGGCCGTCCCGCGTTTGGCTGTGCGGACAAGCGCGCGCGTGTGACCGCCGACATCCGCTCAATCGTCTCGAACATGGGCGCCGGGCCGATGCTGCAGTTCACGCCAACCACGTCGGCGTGCGATTCCAGCTCGGGCGCGAACTGCTCTGGCGGTGTGCCGTCGAGGCTATTGCCGTCCTCTTCGATCGTCATCTGCGCAACGATCGGAAAAGCGCAGACGCTGCGGATTGCGGCAATCGCAGCCTTCAACTCCGTCACGTCACGAAACGTCTCGAGGATGAACAGGTCGACTCCGCCGGCGACGAGCCCCTCAGCCTGCTCGCGGAAATACGCCTCCGCCTCGTCTTTGCCCGTCCTGCCCCACGGCTCGATGCGGATGCCCAGCGGGCCCATGGCTCCAGCGACATACGCCTGAGCGCCGGCGGCACTCCTGGCGAGGCGCGCGCCCTCGGCGTTGATGTCACGCAGGCGGTCGGCGAGGCCAAACCCGCGCAGCTTGATCCGGTTCGCGCCGAATGTGTTGGTTTCGATGACATCGGCGCCGGCACGGGCATACTCGGCGTGCACTTCGGCGACGCGGCCCGGTGCGGTCAAGTTCAGCGCGTCGAAGCACTGATTGATGAAGACGCCCTTTGCATAGAGCATCGTCCCCATCGCGCCGTCGCAGACCAGCACGCGCTCGTCGATTGCCTCGAGGAAGGGTTTCATTGGGGTCTTTACGTCTTTGGTCTTTAGTCTCTAGTTGCGGCCACACAGACGTGCCAAGGCATCTTGGCCAACTGGACCAGAGCCTAGAGACCAGAGACTAGAGACTATAGTTGCGGCGCCGCGGGGGACTTTGCACCGGCAGGCGCCGTGACGAGCAGGTCGGACTTGTCCCAGATGAAATCGTCCTTGCTGTACACCGCGAGCTCGTAGTCCTTTCCCATGAAGATTGCGGACACCGGACAGGCCTCCTCGCAGAACCCGCAGAAGATACAGCGCGTCTTGTGAATCTGATAGACCTTGGCATAACGCGGACCCGCGAGCACCGTGCCATCGTTCTCTTCGGCCTCGAGGTAGATGGCGTCGGCAGGGCACGCGACCGAGCAGAGTCCGCACGCCACGCACTTCTCCAGCCCGTTCTCGTCGCGCATCAGCACCTGCTTGCCGCGGTACTTCGGAAACATCGGGACCTTCTGGTCCGGATAGTTCACGGTGACCGACTTTTTGAACATGTGCCTGAAGGTGGTGGCGAGCCCGGTGAGGAAGGGTCCAATCATCTGAAGCCCATGATAATACAATGCCATCGGTGCTCGAAGAGCCTAAGTTCCTCTCCGCCGACCAGTTTCTGGTGACGACGCTGATCGTCAAGCTGGCCGTCATGGCAGTCCTGGCCACGATGCTGGCCCGTTTCCGTCAGTTCCGTCACATCCTCATCTTCGAACGCCGCATCTGGACCGACCGCCTCGTCTTTGCCCTGGCGATCGGCCTTCCGCTCATGGCCGGCGTCACGGCTCGGCTCCTGCTCAACTACAACGCCGCGGACCTGACGCTCGAGGGAGCGTTTCTGGCGGGGCTGATCGCCGGGCCGTACGCCGGCGCGACCGTGGGAGTGCTGGTCGGCGTCCCGGCCTTCATCGCCGGCGAGTTCATCGCGATCATCATCGCCGTGGGGGCGGGGTTCGCGGGTGGCGGGCTTCGCGAGGCGTGCCCCAAAGAAGCCATCTGGCAGTTCACGCCGTTCGTCTTCATCGACCTGCCCAAACACGTCTGGCAGATGCTCCGCCGCCTGGAACCCAACTGGCAGTTGGCGCTCCTGGCGCCACCGATCGCGCTCGAGCTGCTCCGCCAAGCGCTCGGCGCACGCTTCGGCGTCCATCGGCTCTTCTACCTCGACCCGATGGAGCCCTGGATGACGGCGCTCGTCGTGCTGGCCACGGTGCTCGCAGTCGCCACGCCGATCCGAATCTGGAACAGTGCGCGCATCGAGCACAGGCTGCAGGAACAGGAGAAGCTCCTCCTCGCCGCAAAGATCGAAGCGCTCAAGAGCCAGATCAACCCGCATTTCCTTTTCAATACGCTCGCGTCGATCTCCTCGCTCATCCGGTCGCAGCCGGACACGGCGCGCACCCTCATCATCAAGCTCTCCGGACTGTTGCGACGCCTGATGCGCAGTCATCAGCACTTCGTCACGCTGCGCGAGGAACTCGAATCGATCGACGAGTATCTGGACATCGAGGTTGCGCGGTTCGGTCCGAAGTTGCGCGTCAGGAAAGACATCGGACCGGACACGATCAGCGTCGTCGTGCCGAGCATGATTCTGCAGCCGCTCGTGGAGAATTCGATCAAGCACGGCCTCTCGCGCAAGGTCGGTCCCGGATTGATCGTCATCCGCAGCCGGCGTCAGCACGGCCGCGTGAGCATCGAAATCGAAGACGACGGCATGGGCTTTCTGATGGAACGTCTCGAGGCGCCGATGGCGAGCGGGATCGGTCTGGCCAACGTGCGCGAGCGACTGCGCGTCATCTACGGCGCCACCTACCAGCTGACACTCACGAGTGAGCCCGGCCGTGGGACCACGGCACGAATCGAGGTGCCGGAGCTTCTCGCATCCGAACAAATCACGGCATGATCGCCCTGCGAGTGATGGTCGTGGACGACGAGCAGCTGGCGCGCGACGAGTTGTGCTACCAGCTCGAGCAGCTGGAGGATGTGGAGATCGTGGCGCACGCGAGTAACGGCCTGGAGGCGCTGACAGCGGTCGAGGAGCACGAGCCGGACCTGGTGTTCCTCGACGTCCAGATGCCTGGCCTCAGCGGATTCGAAGTAGCCCGACGCCTCATCGAACGCCCGGAGCAGTCGCCGGTGCTCGTCTTCGTCACGGCCTTCGACGAACACGCCATCGAGGCGTTCGAGGTCAACGCGGTCGACTACCTGCTGAAGCCGGTCGACGCCGGCCGGCTCGAGCAGGCGCTCGCCCGTGCCAGACGTCGGGTGCGCGCCGAGCACTCGGGCCCCCCCGGTGACCCGGTGAGAGACCAGCTGGAGCGGCTCACGAAACTCTTCGCCGACCGCCAGATTCGACGCGATCAGGTCGCGATCAAGGTAGGGGAACGTTTTCTTCTCGTCCAGGCCGAGGAGATCATCTATGCCTCGCTGGCCGACGAGTCGATTAACATAGTAACGGGGCAGGTAGCGGGGACATCCAACTACCGGACCCTGGACGAGTTGCAGACCCGTCTCGACCCGGACACCTTCTGGCGAGTGCACCGGTCGCATCTGGTCAACATCAACAAGATCAAGGAGATTGTCCCTTGGTTCAGCAGGAACTACATCCTTCGGATGAAGGACACGAAGGGCACGGAGATTCCGGTCAGCCGGTCGCAGACGAAACGGCTGCGGGAGTACCTGAAGCTCTGACGCGGTCCTCGGACGAGGAGCCACCAGCGGCGCTCGACGAAGCGCTCCTGGAGACAACTGAACCGATTCAGGTCCTCGTGGCGGAGTCCGACGTCACAGCGGTCGCTGTCGTGCCGCTGGCAGCTGAGGTCCAGCCGCCGCCGTTCATGCACCGGGTCGGCATCTGGAAGGACGAGGTCGTCGCCTGGTTCAAGACCCTGGCGTCCGCGGCGGTCTACGCCACGCTCATCGTCACGTTCGGCTTCCAGGTGGCACGCGTGGAAGGCCTGAGCATGGCGCCAACGCTCGAGGATCAGGACCGCCTGATCGTGAACAAACTGGCGTATCGGATCGGCGTCCCTCGGCGGGGCGACATCGTGATGCTCTACTACCCGGTCGACCCGGACAAGTCGTTCGTCAAACGGGTGATTGCCGAGGAAGGCGATCAGGTTCGAATCGTGGACGGTCGGGTATTCGTGAATGACGTGCCGATGCAGGACGACTTCGTGGCGCCCGAGTATCGCAGCCACGACGACTTCGGCCCCTCGGTCATTCCCGAGGGCTACTACTTCGTGATGGGTGACCACCGGAACAACAGCTCCGACAGCCGTCATTGGGGCTTCGTGCCCAAGAAATACATCATCGGCAAGGTGCAGCTGCGTTGGTGGCCGATTCCGACGGCCCACGTGTTCTGACGAGGGACACGTCCGCCGAGAGATATTCGGCTGTCGTCCGCGTCCTCTACCGCGTTCTCTTTCTGAACCTGGGCGTCGCGATCGTCAAGATCCTCCTCGGGTATTTCACCGGGGCGGTCTCAATCCTCTCCGACGGCTTCCACTCGCTGACCGACGCCGCCTCCAACGTGGTCGCGCTCGTGGGTGTGTCCATCGCACGCCGGCCACCTGACGCCGACCACCCCTACGGCCATCGCAAGTACGAGACGTTCGCCTCGCTCGGCATCCTGGTGTTCCTGATTCTCGTGCTCGTGCAGGTGCTGGGCGCCGCCTACGACAGACTGGTGCACGGCGGCGCACCCAGGGTCTTCCCGGAAGGGATCGGCATCATGGCGGTCACACTGATCGTCAACCTGTTCGTCGTGGCCTACGAGGAACGCGAGGCGAGGCGCCTCAAGAGCGAAGTGCTTCGAGCGGACTCCAGGCACACCCGCAGCGATGTGTTGACGTCGGGCGCGGTCCTCGGCGCGCTGCTTGGCGTCTGGTTGGGCTATCCGCTGCTCGATCCGTTCGCGGCAGTGGTGGTGGCGGCTGTTCATCGGTCGCGCCGGCTGGGCAATTGCCCAGGAAGCCTCTCGTATCCTCGCGGACGAGATTGTCATTGCGGAGGGCGACGTCCGGTCGGTGGTCGCCGCGGTGCCGGCAGTGCTCGGGTGCCATCAGATCCGAACACGCGGTTCAGCCGATCACGTGTTCATGGACCTGCACGTGTGGCTGGACGGCCGGACATCACTCGACTCGGCGCACGCCACCTCGCACATCGTGAAGGATCTTCTGATGCGACGCTTCCCACACGTGGCCGATGTGGTCATCCACATCGAGCCGCCGCCCGACCAGCTCCCGGCACACCGGCCCGCGGAGTCCTAGAGAGCGATTTGCATTTCGCCGTAGAGCGCACGCTTCAGCGTGCGCGTGTCCGCGGAGGCTAAAGCGCTGCCGCTCTACGCCGAATCGAAAGCGGTCTAGCCGATCATCACCTTGCGGGGATGCTGCGAGTTGTCCTCGAGGAAGGTCTTCTTGTTGGCAAGCTCTTCCAGCGTCGGCTGAACCTTCCCAGTGACGTCGGTGACGCGAGACACGAGCGTGTGCTCGCCGGGCGTCGCGCCGTTCCAGGTGTAGTTGAACCACTTCCACGAGTACTTTTCCTTCGTGGATGGGTCCAGGGTCGCCGGCTGCCACGGGCCGTTGTCCACGCTTACCTCAACTGACCGGATCGGTGTTCCGTCGTGCAGGATCACACCGAACACGTTGTGCCGGCTGCCATCCCGGCTGACTCGGGCGATGAACGACTTCAACTGGAGATGGCTGATGGCTGCTTCCTTCCACTTCATCTCGCCGTTGATCATTTCGCCTCTTAACGTGCGATACCAGCGGGCCTGGTACTTGCCGAGGTACTGATCTTCCTGGACATGAATTTCCGAGAGAAACTTCACGTTGGCCACGCCGTACCATCCGGGGACGATCAGCCGCAACGGGAAGCCCTGGTGCTTCGTCAGCGGCTCGCCATTCAACGCGTACGCCAGCAGGGGCTCGGGGGACAACGCCTTCTCTCGTGACAGACTGCGGCCGAACTGCTGGTCCACCTTCGTGATCGTGCCGCGAAAATCCACGTCCTCCTCGCCATGATCGGCGCCGAAGAACACGAACTCTTTGGCCTCGGCCTTGATGCCAGCGCGATCCAGAACTGTCCGCAGCGGCACGCCCGTCCAGCGTCCGTTGCTCGACAGTCCCTGAAGAGGACGACGATTGCCCGAGCACTCGAACCCGAACACGATCTCGGTGCTACGCATCTGCTTGAGTTCGGCCAAAGAGAACGACAGCGGACGATCAACGAGACCCGCGATCTTCAGGCGATAGGTGGCCGGGTCGATGTCGGGATGTCCGTAGTGTTGGGTGGTGAAGAACTGGTCTCTCGGGGTGAGCGTGCCCGAGATCTTGCGGATGTCGATGATCCGGCGGTCGGGCGTCGGCGTCAGGTTGATGTTGTCGGGCAGGTCGGTGAAGGGAACAATCGTCTCACCTTGCGCCAGAGCGGGCATGGCCCATTCCGGAAAGCCCAGGACGCCCAATCCCGCCGCGGCCAAACCCCCTTTGAGAATCTCACGCCGGGTGTTCTGTCTCGTCATCTCTTCCCCCTTGCTGTCGTCCGCGCCTGATTGTAGCGCCCCGAGCGACCGCCGCGCTTCTCCACCACGCAGATATCACCGATTGTCATGGTCTTGTCAATGGCCTTCACCATGTCGTAGATGGTAAGCGCCGCCACGGAGACCGCCGTGAGCGCTTCCATCTCGACGCCCGTCTGCGCGGCCGTGCGCACCCGCGACGTGATCCGGTAGCCGCGCCGGGTCGGCGTCAGTTCGACGCTGACGTGCGTCAAGGGAAGCGGGTGGCACAGCGGAATCAACACGGACGTCTGCTTGGCCGCCATGATTCCCGCGAGTCGGGCCGTCTGCAGCGGATCCCCCTTGGCCACCCCTCCCGTGCGAACTGCCTTCAACGCCAGGGCGCTCATGGTGATCTCGCCGCGAGCCACGGCTTCTCGATTCGTGACAGGCTTGCCGCCTACATCCACCATCTTGACCCGGCCCTGACGGTCGACGTGAGAGAGCGTGGCACCTCGCACCCTCGCACCCTTCGTGTTTCCCGTCTTAGCCATCGACATCGCCTTGCGCCAGGTAGAAAGACAGGCTCTCGAGCGACACGGTCAGATCCACGCTCTTCAGCTTCACGCCCTCCGGGATGACGAGCGCTCCAGGCGAGAAGTTCAGAATCGCCTTGATACCCGCCGCGACGACCAGATCGGCCACCGGCTGCGCATGCGGGGCCGGCACCGCAATCACCGCGATGTCGAGCCGCTCGCGCAGCGCGACGCTGTTGAGATGCTTGATGTCATGAATCGGGACGCCGCCGCGCGACTCGTGGCCGATCTTCTCATTGGCCGCGTCGAAGAGACCGACGATCTCGAATCCTTCCTGACGAAAACCGGGGTAGTCCGCCAAGGCCAGACCAAGGTTGCCCGCCCCGACAATGACGACCCGCAAGCGACGGTCGAGTCCCAGAATCTTGCGCAAGTGACGACGCAGTTCCTTGACGTAGTAGCCAACCCCGCGCACGCCGAACTCCCCGAAATAGGCGAGGTCCTTGCGAATCTGGGCGGCATTGAGGTGAAACTGCGTTGCAAGACCTTGCGACGAAATCGTCTGGATACCAGCGGTGTCCAGCTCGTTCAGGCACCGAAGGTACACCGAGAGCCGATTGGTGGTGAGCTCGGATACCTGATCGGGCGGCTGCTTCCGCTTGTTCGGCCGATTCACAAGCCTCAATGCTACCACCCCCGCCTTGGCTCAGATGGCGACCCGCACGGTAGAATGAACGCGTGAGTTGGCTGCGGATTCTCGTGGCGACCCTGCTGCTCCTGGCCGCGTCCGGCAGCGCGTCTTCCCAGGGTGCCACGCGACGACTCGCCACCGTCGCTTCCCTGCACCAGTATCCGGGTTACTACCATCTTCAGAACGTCCGCCTCCAGGGTGAATTCGCCGAGAACGGCTCGAGGACCGTGTTCCGCGGGGGCGAGCGTGACATTGTGGTCATGCTGAACGATCAGCGTTCGGCCACGGGATTGGTCGAGGTGCGAGGACAGCTGATTGACGTCGGCCGGCTCGAGCCCGCCGATCCACGAGTGGCGGCATACGAGGGCGCGAAGGACCCGGAGCGGTGGCCGCGGCCTGGGGAAGAACTCATCCTGAGCGTGACCGCGGTAGCCGAAGCGCAGCTGGCGACATCGCCTTCGGTTCGTGCGCTCGCCCTCCAGCCGTGGCGGTTCGAGGGGCAGAAGGTGACGGTCGTCGGGCAGTTCCACGGGCGCAACCTGTTTGGAGACCTTCCCAGCGCGCCAGGCAAGAGCCGGTACGACTTCGTCCTGCGTTCCGCGGACGCTGCCATCTGGGTGACCGACCTGCGACCCCGAGGTCGAGGGTTCGATCTGTCGGTGGACGCCAAGGTCGATACCGGACGATGGTTGCAGGTGAGCGGAACCGTGGCGATGGACCGCGGGCTGGTGACAGTCATCGGCGTTACGGTGGCAACGACCGCGGCGCCGGAGGCCGCACCACCCGTGGAAGACGAAGCGCCAGCAGCTGCCGCGCCGCTCGAGACCGCGGAAATGATCTTCAGTTCGCCGACGGAAGGCGACATCAACATCGCGCTTGGCGGTTCGGTGCGCGTCCAGTTCTCACGCGGACTCGATCCAGCCTCGATCGCTGGACAGATTCGGGTGACCTACATCGGCACCGCCGCTCCAGATGCGCCGGAATCGACGCCGGCGTTCCAGCATTCGTACGATCTGGGCACGCGGGCCATCGAAATCAAGTTCGCGAGTCCACTGGACCGGTTTCGAACCGTCAAAGTGGAATTACTGGACGGAATCAAGGCATTCGACGGCGCGCCTGTGACGCCGTCGACGATCACCTTCTCAACTGGCGGATAGCGGCGCCGCTGGCGCCTTCGTCCAGACCGACCCCTCGGCCAGGAGCCGCTCCACCTCACCCCGCACGCGATCGATCAGCGCGTCCCGGTCGTCCATGGTGAGACCCTTGGTGGGAATCGGCCTGCCAATCCGAACGCTCACGCGCACGGGACGAACCACGGCGCTGCCTTTCCGCATCGCGGCCCGGCCCCCCTGCACGGCGACCGGAACGATCGGCACCTGCGCCTGGATGGCCA
Source organism: uncultured Acidobacteriota bacterium (assembly GCA_963827515.1). Lineage (GTDB taxonomy): Bacteria > Acidobacteriota > Vicinamibacteria > Vicinamibacterales > UBA2999 > JABFSA01. The sequence goes on from CAWHBF010000028.1 coordinate 258,979, forward strand.
TGATGAACCCGCCCTTCTTGAACCGCAGCAGATGCCCCGTGCGGCTTCGTGTCCCTTCCGGGAAAATCAGGAAGGAGTTACCGGCGCGAAGCGATTCGGCTCCACGGGCGATCGATGCCAGCGCCTTGTCACGGTCGCCACGGTCGATCGGGACGAATCCGCCGAAATCGAACACCTTCCCCATGATCGGAAACTTGTGGAGCTCGGCCTTGTACAGCACGTGGAGGCGGGGGTGCAACGCTTCGAACAGGACCGGCGGATCGACGTTGCTCTCATGATTCGAGCAGAAAACCACGGCTGTCGAGGGCACGTGCTCCCGCCCTGCAACACGATAGCGGATGCCGGCCATCGTGAGTGCCAGCCACACGCCTCCGTGTCCAAGCGCGTACAGTCCGCTGCTCCATCTAAATAGCAGCACAATCGCCAGGCCGATCGGACCCACGATGGCAATGTAGGCCAGCACGACGACGTAGGTGAAAACGGTCCTGCAGGCAACGATGATGTCCAGCATCAACAAAAAAGGCCCGGAGGACATGCCCCCGGGCCAGAAAAGAAGACTACGACAATTCGAGTGGAATCTACGAGGCGCGAGCGGCCCGACGCGGAGCCGCCACCGCCGCAATGACAACCGCCTTGACCGGCGGCTTGACAACCTTGGTTCTCACAGTGGCTCGGGCGACCGTGCGCGCCTTCACCACGAAGCACTTCTCGAGCGCCAGATCGACTTGCTGCTCGATCTCCAGTGCCTTTTCGCGCATGACCTCAGACACTTCCGAGATGATCAGCGCCTTGGCGCGATCCAACATGCGCTTCTCGCGGAACGATAGGCTCTTGGACTTGCTCAAGAACGTGAGGCTCTTGAGGACGTCCGCCATATCGTAGATGGAGCCCGTCCGCATCTTGTCGGAGTTATCCTTGAAGCGTCCCTTCCAATTTTGATGATTGTCGATCCGGCCGTCGCTGAGCAGTGCGAAGAGTCGCTCAACTTCCTCGTCCGTGATCGCCTTACGAAGGCCCACACCGTCGACGTTCGCCACCGGAACGAGCACCGTTGTGTCGTTGGAGACGATTCGTAGGTGGAAAAATCCACATGTGGTACCCAAGATGGTTTTTTCTTCAACACGTTCGACGATACCGAGACCGTGATTCGGGTAGATGACCTTGTCGCCGACCTGGAAATTCACGTTTCCCCCGTTGCAGGTAGCTGGTGGCAGGAGCGAATTCGAGCTGGGAACTACCTCATGAGTATAGACGACGGCCGGCCGGAAATCAACGATAAATGGCCCAAAAAGGCCTGTTTTCGCCATTTCAACCTTGTGATCCGGCAATTCGGCCCCGTTGGTGAATCCACGAAATCCGACCGCCAGAGGACGGTAAACCTAGACTCTCGTTGGAGTTGGCCGATCCCTGCCGGCCTTGGCTCCTGGGCCGGCTAGAATCGCCCCATGGCCCCCCTGCTGCTCTTGGCGGCCCTTCTCGGGCTGGCGCTGCCCCAGCTGGCGCGTGCCCCATACGTGGCCTCCCCCCCTGACGTGGTCGATCGGATGCTGACCCTCGGGCGGGTCGGGCCAGGTGACGTCGTCTATGACCTGGGGAGCGGCGATGGGCGCATCGTCATTGCCGCGGCGCAGAAGTTCGGTGCCACCGGTGTCGGCATCGATATCGATCCGATTCGAGTGTCAGAAGCACGAGCGAACGCCGCCCGTGCGCACGTGGAACATCTGGTGACCTTCAAGCTCGAGGACGCCATGGAGTCCGACGTATCCGACGCCACCGTCGTGACGCTGTATCTCCTCGCAGCTCAGAATGTTCAGCTCCGCGCTCGCCTGACTACCCAACTTCGGGCAGGCGCCCGCATTGTTTCGCACAACTTCGCGATGGGTGACTGGCGAGCGGACATTGTCGACACGTTCACGAGCGTGGACGGCCAGATGCGAACGCTGTACCTGTGGAAAGCCGACGGTGTCGCGCGACCGTGACGACCGCCAGGGGCACTGTCTCAGTTTGCTCCGGCCTACCAGCCGAATACTGCGTCACACGCTTGCAGCGGCTTGCGTTTCGACGTAGAGCGCTCCTTCAGCGTGCCGTGTCCGCGGAGGCTAAAGTGTCCGCCTCTACGGCGGACCGAAGCTCGTACTAGGCTCGGACGGTGGCGAGTTCGATGAGCTCGCCGATCAGCTGCGTGTAGGTACGGCCGGACTTTCGGGCTGCCATCGCAAACTCTGCGCGTGAACTGAGCCAGGGATTCGGGTTCACCTCGATGACGTGCACCCGGCCGTCCGCCTGGAGCCGCATGTCCACGCGACCGTAGTCACGCAGTTCAAGCGCCTGGAAGGCCGCTACTGCTGTCTGCTGAAGAAGCTGCGCGGTATCCTCTGCCAGATCGGCAGCGATCGCTGACTTGGTGTCGCGGTAGGCCTTGGTGCCCTTGCCCCATTTCACCTCGGCGGCCGCGATCCGGGGCGTCCCCTCAGGCAGCTTCGACAGGTCCAGCTCGACGATCGGGAGCGCCTCGGCGTTGTCGTTCCCCAAGACCGCTACGTACATCTCCCGTCCCTCGATGTATTCCTCGATCAGCACGGGCGAGTCGAAGTGTGCGTGCAACCAGTCCATACGCTCCATCAGCTCACGGATGGAGTTGACCACGGCGCTGAATTCGATGCCGATGGACCCATCTTCGCGGGCCGGCTTCACGATGACCGGAAACTGCAGGTCGTGCGAGAAGTCCAGCCGGCCGCGATAGCATTTCGCGAAAGTTGGCGTGTGGATCCCGTGGAACGCGAAGATCTTCTTGGCAACCGCCTTATCCTGCGCCAACAGCAGCCCGTTGGTGCCGGCGCCGGTGTATTTCTTCCCGACGAGCTCCAGGAATGCCGCAATCTTGAAGTCTGCCGTATCGTCGCCCGCGAACGACTCCACGAGGTTGAACACGAGATCGCATTCGACCTTGGCGAGGCCGAAAAGGCTTTTGTGGGTGCCGTCGAGCTCGTGCATCACCGGCTCGTGACCGAGCTTGACGATCGCTTCGGCGACCTCTTCTTCAACCTCTTTCTTGTCGAGCGTGCGCGTCACGGGCGCCTTGTCGCCGCCCGTCGACTCCTCGCCTTCGTCCACGAGCATCCGATCGTAGAGAACAACGATCTTCAGTTTGCTCATCTAGGACGCGCACTCCCCTTCCATGACCACCGTTTCAAAGGTGTGCGTCTCGCCTAGATCGATGAAGTCATCGGTCGCGGGCTCGTTGGGGAGCATCTGGGCGATATCCTTCAGCAGCAACGTGACCGTCTCACCAGGGATACGTCTGTAGAAGACCCCTAGCGATTCACCCGGCTCCCGGCGCTCCTTGTAGAGCGTCAGCAGGCGATCGATCGCCGTCGTCAAGCGGCGCACCGGGATCTTCGACACCACCCGCCCGAACCTCGCCCCGGTGTCAGTTGTGCCACCACCGACGAGAACGAAATACTGTGGCAGCGCGCGGGAACCGAGCTTGCGGACGCTCCCCTGAAATCCGAGCGCCGCAATGTGGTGCTGGCCGCAACCATTCGGGCAACCGCTGATCTTGATGTCGCCCTCCTCGACGAGCGAGACGTAATCGGGACGACTGTCCAAATACTCAGTGAGGACGTGTCCGAGCCCACGCGACTGGGTGACCGCCAGGCGGCAGCTCTCCGCCCCCGGGCAGCTCACCACGTCGGCCACCGTGTTGGCGCCCGCCGATCCAAGTCCAGCCGCCTGCAGGTGCTGGTAGAGATCCTGGAGGGCCGTCACCTTGACCCATCGGAACAGCACGTTCTGGCCAACGGTCAATCGCGCGGTTCCGTCACTGTAAGCTTCTGCGAGGTCGGCCAGCACGTGCATCTGACCCGCGGTCATGTCGCCCAGGAGAAGACGGACCGTGACGTGCACATAACCTGGCTGCCGCTGCAGCCCCACGTTGGTCTTCATCCAGGTGAGATAGTCGTCGGCAAACGTCTGCAGCTTCACCGTCCCGGGCATCACGCCAGGTCCGTGGACGTCCACGCTCGCCGCCATTTGTTTCACCGCGTCAATCGAGGGAGCCGGCGGCAAGGCCCAGCTGGGAGCCTGCTCCACGTCGGCCGCCGCGGCGGCTCCGTCGAAGGGGACTCCTCCCTCTGCTCGCACTTCGGCCAGCGCCTCATCGAACTTCAACCGCCAGCCGTCCCATCCCAACTCGCGTATGAGGAACTTCATCCGGTTCCGCTGACGGATGCTGATAGTCGCCAAACCGGTGGTACACGCGAACGATGGCTTCAGCCACTTCGAGCATCTGCTCGACCGGGAGGAACTCGTAGAGGAGATAGCCCGACGTCGGCAGGATCGACGTCCCGCCGGCGATCGTCAGCCTGAATCCGCGCTTCCCATCGACGATCCGCGCGTACCACCCCAGGTCATGGATCGACGCCAGCGCATGGTCCTGGGGACAGCCCTCGAACGCAATCTTGAACTTCCTGGGCAAGGACCCGGCGAGCGGATGCCCGAGGAAGTACCGCGTCATGGCTTCCGCGTACGGAGTGATATCGAATACTTCGTCGTGAGCCACCCCGGCATACGGGCAGGAGGTGATGTTGCGCACCGAATTGCCGCACGCCTCGCGCGTGGTCATACCTACGGCGCCGAGGTCACGCATGGCCAGCTCGGCGTCCTTCAGTAGCACGAAGTGGTACTGGATGTTCTGCCGCGTCGTGATGTGACCGAAGCCTCGGGAGTACTTCTCCGCGACGTCGCCCAGCGCTCGAAGCTGACTGCCGTTAACGATCCCCTGCGGAATCTTGATCCGCATCATCTGCACATCGTCCTGCCGCTGGCCGTAGGTGCCACGCAGCAGGCGGAAACGGCGCCACTCATCCGCCGTGATGTCGCCGTTCTCGTATCGGCTCAGGGTTTCGACGAACTCGTCGACGTCTCGCTCATTGGCGAACGACGGTCGTCCTCGCCCGAGCGTCCCCACCTCATCCGTTACGGCCATAATTCACCTCATTACCGGATTCTCCCGGTGTAGCAGACGAAACCGGCTGACATATCACGTCGCGCAGACGGACAACCTCGCCGACGACAAGCACGCCAGCGAGATCAGCGGGCGGCGTCGCGGCGCCGAGCTGAGCGAGCGCGCCTGTCCAAGTCCAGGCGTCCGGCGTGGATGCGGCGCACACGATCGCGGCCGGCGTGTCAGCCGACCAGCCGTGGGCCATCAACCTCGACGCCAGGTCGGCGCGCGCCCCAATGCTCATCAGCATCACGATGGAAACACTGTTCGGCCGCACCGACTGCAGCGTGTCATCGACCGCTTTAGACGTATGACCAGCGAGCACCAGGAACCCAGTTGCGATGCCCCGGTGCGTGACTGGAATGCCCGCGAGCTCTGGCGCCGCCACGGCAGTCGTCACACCGGGCACGATTTCACACGCGATGCCTGCCATCGCGAGCGCCAGCGCCTCTTCACCCCCACGCCCGAACACGAACGGGTCGCCACCCTTGAGCCGAACGACCCGCTTGCCCTGCTTGGCCGCGCGGATCAGTAGCCGATTGATCGTATCCTGCGGAACGCTGTCCCGACGGGCGCGCTTGCCGACGGAGAAGCACTGCGCCTTCGTTGCGCGCCGCAAGGCGTTCACGTCAACCAGTGCGTCGTAGAGCACGAGATCGGCTTCTTGGAGCACTCGGACGGCGCGCACGGTCCACAGCCCAGGATCGCCTGGACCGGCGCCGACAAGGGCGACGGAGCCTGGACGATTGACTCTGGGCTCTGGGCTCTGGGCCTGGGGACTCGGGGCTTGCGACTCGGGACTCGCGGTTCGGGACTCGGCTCGATCGTCGGTACAGCTTGTTCAGCGTCTCGAGAAGGCGGGGACGTCGGGCTTCCATGGGGACGCTCTGTGCCTTCCACTCTCGACGCGCCTCGTCGGCGGCCAACAACCACTCGTCGAGTTCGCCGGGCAGCCAGGCATCCAGCGCTTCGCGCAGCAGGCCCGCGAGCGCTGGCGCACGGCCGTTCGTCGAAATCGCCACGGTCACGCCGTGCCGGCGCACGACACCCCCGAGATACGCCGTCGCATGTACGGGATCATCGACGGCATTGACGAAGATCCGTCTCTCGTCGGCCGCCGCGAGTACCTGCCGGTTGACCTCCGGCGGTGCGGCGGCAACGACCCACCAGGCGCCGTCGAGATCGGATGCCTCGAATCGCCTGCGCACCACCGTGACCGGACGCTCCTCGATCTCCGCTCGCACCTCCGGCGCAATCACCGTGATGTCGGCGCCCACGGTCAGCAGCGCGTCGAGCTTGCTCGCTGCCACGGGGCCACCGCCAACCACGACGACGCGGCGCGACCTGAGATGGAGGAAAGCTGGAAACATCGTCATCCAAAAAGAAAAAGCCCGGGAATGTTGGTCCCGGGCTTTCGATCGTCTTCGCGTTGCTGGGTCAGACTATGCGCTACCCACGCTGCGGACCGAGAGCGGCGGGACCGAGGTCCCCGTACAACAACACGCGCACGGCCTGCAACTGCTGGACAACACGATGTCGCGATCTTATCGCCCAGCGGCCACCAGGTCAAACGCACTCAGGCTCTCACACCCGAGCGGTCGCGGTTGTCGCAACCTCGATCTGCGCACCGAGCACACGCTCGAAGTCGGCGAGACTGCGGCCAATCTGCGTGGGCTTCGCAACGCGATCGAACATCACGTCGGCCGTCTTGAAGCCATTGCCGGTGATACAGACGACCACCGATTCGCCTGGCTTGATGACGCCGCGCTTGACGAGCGCCTTGGTCGCCGCCAACGTCGTCCCTCCGGCCGCCTCCGTAAAAATCCCCTCGGTCCTGGCCAGCAGGCGAACGGCATCGAGAATCTCGTCGTCGGTAACCATCGCCCCGGCGGCGCCGGTTTCCTTGACCACGCGAATTACCTGAAATCCGTCGGCCGGGTTGCCGATGGCCAACGACTTAGCGATGGTGTCGGGCTTCACCGGCTCCGGAAACTCGAGCCCGGCATCGATCGCTCTGATGACCGGCGCCGATCCGGACGGCTGCGCGGCATGAATCTTCGGGAGGGTGCCGCTGACGAGCCCCACTTCACGCAGTTCCTTGAATCCCTTGTAGATGCGAGGCAACAACGTGCCCCCGGCTACCGGCGACACAACGTGGTCCGGGTACCGCCAACCGAGCTGCTCGGCGATCTCGAAGCCCATCGACTTCGCGCCCTCTGCGTAGTACGCGCGCAGATTGATGTTGGCGAATCCCCATCCGTACCGGTCCGCAATCTGCGTGCACAGCCGGTTCACGTCGTCGTAGTTGCCTTCGACAGCGACAACGTGAGGCTGATAGATCGCCGCGCCGAGTATCTTGGCCGGCTCGAGGTCGTTTGGAATGAAGACGTAACAGGGAAGCCCGAGCCTCGCGGCGTGCGCCGCCACGCTGCCCGCGAGATTCCCCGTGGATGCGCAGCCGAACACCGGGAACCCGAGCTCGACGGCACGGGTAGCCGCCACCGATACCACACGATCCTTGTAGGAAAACGTCGGGTGGTTCACCGAATCGTCTTTGATGTAGAGCTCGTCGAGCCCCAACTCCTTCGCGAGGCGCGTCGCGCGCACCAAGGGTGTAAACCCCGAATGGAAGCCCGTGCGGGGTTCCTCGACCGGAAGGAGTTCACGGTAGCGCCACAGCGAGCGGGGCCGCGACTCGATCAGGGCGCGGGTCATCACGCCTCGAATGGCGCCGTAGTCGTACGAGACTTCGAGGGGGCCGAGGCACTCGGAACAGACCCAGAGCGCCTCCGCGGGATACGTGGCGCCGCAGAGGTGACACGTCAATCCGGCGACGAATTTCATACGGTTCTCCCATGCGCCCCTTGACCCGGCTCGGGGCAAGCCGCGACGAACGTGTACGGGACCGGGTCGGCCGCCTGGTGGACACCCAGTGTCCTCACGACCGCCGGACTGCCAGCACGTTCGTACAACGACGTAAGCAACTGTTCGACGCGCCCGAAATCGCGCCGCGCGAGGACTGCCACCGACGGGCCAGCTCCCGAGAGAAAGGCCCCGAGCACGTCCGGATCCTCGAGCGCGAGCACGGCCGACAATTGCGGTACGAGCGCCGCTCTCGCCGGCTGGTGCAGACGGTCAGCGACGGCCTCACGCAGCCCTCCGTACTCGCCGCTCTGCAGCGCGTGTACCAACGCGAGGACCCGCTGCAGATTGAACACCGCGTCCTTCCTGCCCACCGTAGGTGACAGCGCGGCGCGGGCCTTGGACGTCGACAGTCCGAGTGCCGGCGTCGCCACAACCAAGCGTAATTCCTCCGGCCACTGCCATCGGAGGGCGACAGGTTCCAGGCCCTCGCGCTCGACCACGGAGGTCAGACCGCCGTGCAGTGCCGCCGCCGCATTGTCCGCATGTCCTTCCAGCGCAGTAGCCGCCGCCAGAAGGACACCGTCCGGCAGCGGCTGCGTGACCCGCTCGAACATCCGCAGTCCGGCCACCGCGGCCGCCGCGCTGCTGCCCAGTCCGGCCGTCATCGGAATTTCGCTGTCGGCCTCGACGAACACGGAAGGCGCTCGGATGCCGGTGCGGTGAGCCAGCGCCTCGAACGCCCGCTCGACCGCATTCCGACCCCTGACCGGCGGCGTGCTGTTCACGACCGTCAGCGTGCCCGCTCCATCATCACGTGTCTCGATGATTCGAAGGCGAAGGTAGAGCTGGACGGCGACCGCAAGCGTGTCGAATCCGCCTCCGAGGTTGGCGACGGAGGCAGGCACCCTTACCTCCCGCTTGGAGGCGTCAGAATGGCTGTTAAGTGACACGAATCAAAAAAGATATCACGGCCTCTGGCTGTCGCCCAAGAGCATGGGAAGCGCCAGCGGCGGCTCGGCATGGAAGTCCGCGCGGCCGATTTCCTCGAGCGCAGCTCCGAGCGCCGCTTCCTCGCACGCCTCGACGGTGATGACGAACGGCAGCCCGTCCTTGGGATATCCGGGTTCCTGGAGCATCGCCTCCAGGTTGATACTCCGGCGCGCCAACGATTCGGCGATTGTCGCAACGATGCCTGGTCGATCCCTGATGACGAATCGCAGGTAGTAGGGCCGAGGTGGCGGGGGTGCGATCTTAGCCGGCAGCCACTGCTCACCTTGGTCGTGATTGCGCCCGGTCAGCGACAGCAGATCGGAGACCACCGCCACAGCCGTAGCCGGTCCGCCGGCGCCGGCGCCGCTGAAGCTGTTGTCACCGCCGTAGTGTCCCGAGATCGCGATCACGTTGTTGGCGCCCATATTGAGACCGAAATTCGACCCGCTCGGAACCAACGCAGGCCCGACGCGAGCGTCGAAACCGTCCCCGCGAGTCTCGACCATCGCGATCTGACGAATCGTGCAGCCGAGACGGCTGGCATACCGAAAGTCGGCCGCCGAGATCGGGCGGATCGAGCGCTTTGGAATGTCCTTCAAGAGCAGATGCCGCCGGAACGCGATGCCGGCGAGGACCACGAGCTTCGCTCCAGCATCGTCGCCGTCGATGTCAGCGCTCGGGTCCGCCTCCGCGTATCCCAGCCGACGAGCGTCGACCAGCACGTCGGTCATCGACTGATCGCCCGCGGCCATCGTGCTCAGCACGTAGTTCGATGTGCCGTTGAGAATCCCGGCCACCCGCATCAGGCGATCGCCGGACAGGCCTTCTCGGACGCCATGAATCAGCGGCACACCACCGGCGACCGCTGCCTCGAACCGAAGTTGCGTCTCGTGCGTGACCGCAAGGTTCAGAAGCTCTGGCCCGTGCGCGGCCAGCAGCATCTTGTTGGCCGTCACAACCGCTGCGCCCTGCTGCAGTGCGCGCCGTACCCAGCCGCCGGCCGGATCAACGCCTCCAACCACCTCGACGACCACATCGGGTTTGGCGCCGAAAAGTACGTCAGCGTCTTCGGTCCAGGTCACGGATGACGGAACCCACGCGGCTCGTTTTCGAGCGACGTCGCGGTTGAAAATGTGGGTCAGCTGGAGGCGATCGGAGAGCTCGGGCCGTTCACAGAGAATCCTGGCGACGGACCCGCCAACAGTGCCGAAGCCGAGGAGCGCAACGCGGAGCGGTTTTGTCTTCATCTGTCGTTTCAGCAAGGCTAGCATAGGGTCAGTGGTGTCTCCTTTCAGAATTGCGCAAACGGCACGGACGGTCTTCAGTGGTATGTCCTTCCTGAATCACTACCGGCCGCTCCGTTGTCGCGGCCGGAAAATCGCGCTCGAAGGCTTGTGGTGACTAGTACTCAATCAGTCCGAACGGTCCACTAGATGTTCACGATCGGGATCATTCAAGATCACGCAGGCACGGACACGGCTGAAAACGTCCACCGCGCCGTGCGCCTCATCCGGGCGGCGGCCGCCCGAGGTGCACAAATCATCTGTCTGAAGGAGCTCTTCAACGCTCCGTACTTCTGTAAGTCCCAGCGAGCGGACCGCTTCGACCTGGCGGAGCCGGTTCCGGGGCCGACGACGGACATCATGCAGGCGCTGGCTCGAGAGCTCGCCGTCGTCCTCATCGTTCCGATCTTCGAGCGTCAGGCAGCCGGGATCTACCGGAACACCGCCGCCGTGATCGACGCCGACGGCAGCCTGCTCGGCGTATACCGGAAAATGCACATTCCGGACGACCCGCTGTTTCACGAGAAGTACTACTTCACGCCCGGTGACAGCCGGCCAGACGAGCGGGCTGGTCTCACGGAGCAGACGGGCGGTTTCAGAGTCTGGCAGACGCGTTACGCCACGATCGGGGTCCTCATCTGCTGGGATCAGTGGTATCCGGAAGCGGCGCGGATCACGAGCCTCATGGGTGCGCAGGTGCTGTTCTACCCAACCGCCATCGGCTGGCATCCGGCGGAGAAAGACGAATGGGGTCGGGCGCAGGTGGACGCCTGGCGCACGATTCAGCGATCGCACGCGATCGCCAATGGCGTGTACGTGGCATCACCAAACCGGATCGGCCACGAGGATGAGGCCGGAACGAACGGCATCACCTTCTTCGGCCATTCCTTCATCACGGACCCGTTCGGGCGCGACCTGGCAGAAGCGGGCGAGGGCGAGGAGATTCTCGTGGCGCAGTGCGATCCCGGGTTGATCGAAACCGTCCGGCGGAACTGGCCCTTCCTGCGAGACCGACGGGTCGACGCCTACGGACCGATTCTCAATCGGTATATCGACTAGATGAACTCGGAATCGTCGGAACTGAAAATCGTCGTTCACGCTTCTGAGTTCTCACTTCTCGGTTCGTGTTCAGGTTCGGTTCACGGTTCGTTGTTCTTGGTTCAAGGTTCGAGGGCCGGAGCCTGAACAGCGAACAGTGAACCACGATGCCGAACCCGCGAACCCCGAACCTCGAACTTCGAAGTTCGAACCGAACCTGAACACGAACCGAGCACGGAGAACCCAGAAGAGTGAACGACACAGAGGTAGTCTCCCGTTACCGCATGCCCGCCGAGTGGGAACCTCACCGGGCGACGTGGATCAGCTGGCCGCACCACGAGCCCGATTGGCCCGGGAAGCTGGGTCCCATACCCTGGGTGTACGCCGAGATCACCCGTGTGCTGGCCGGTCACGAAACCGTCGAAATCCTCTGCCATAACTCCGAGGTCATGGAGAGCGCCCGACTCGCCCTCGGGTCACACGGGGTCGGCGGCGAACGGGTCAGGCTGCATCAGGTCGCCACGGATCGCGTGTGGCTTCGCGATTCCGCCCCGACAGCCGTGTTTGATGCCACCGGGCAGGTGGTTCTACTGAATTGGGCGTTCAACGGATGGGCGAAGTATCCCAACTGGCATCTCGATGCAACCGTCGGACCGGCGATGGCGGAGATTACTGGCATGCGACGCGAAGAGCCGCGCCGTGCCGACACCGGTGAGCGCGTCGTCCTCGAAGGTGGCGGCATCGAGGTGAATGGTCAGGGGCTTCTGCTGGCGACCGAAGAGTGGCTACTGACCGACCTACAGGTCCGCAACCCCGGTCTGGGCCGCGAGGACTACGAGCGCCTGTTCCGGGAATGGCTGGGGATTCGCCAGACGATCTGGCTCGGGGAAGGGTGCGTGGGTGACGACACCCACGGCCACATCGACGACGTGGCGCGGTTCGTCGGCACGGATACGGTGGTAGTGGCCGCCGAAGAAGACCCCCTGGACGAGAACCACCTGCGTTCGCGAGACAACCTCCATCGACTGGAGTCCGCGTCGAAGCGAACAGGTGTCGGAACGCTTCGAATCGTAAGGCTGCCGTTCCCGCGGCCGGTGATCATGAACGGAGAGCGCTTGCCGGCCAGCTACGCGAACTTCTACATCGCGAACGGTGTCGTACTCGTCCCGACTTTCAACGATCCCAACGACCGCATCGCGCTCAACACGCTCGCCGAGCTGCTGCCCGATCACCGCATTGTCGGCATCCATGCGGTGGACTTGGTCTGGGGGCTAGGGACACTCCACTGCCTGACACAACAGGAACCTGCGCCACAGGGCTAAGCGATGGTGCGAGGTGCGAAGTGCGCTGAGAGCGGTGTGCATGTGCCCGTAGAGCGCACGGTTCAGAGTGCGCGCGTCCGCGGAGGCCTCACAGCCTCGCACTCTACGCCGAACCTCGGTAAAGCGGTCTAGGGTCGATAGGCTAGCGAGATACTCGCGCCCCGACCGGGCATCGCGACGCCGAGAACTTCCTGATAGGTAGCATCGCCGAGGTTCGTGCCTTCGAGGCGTATCTCGTAGAGACCAAACTGACGACTGACTCGAACATCGAACACCGCGTAGTCCGAGGTTCCCGTCGAGCGGGTGCGTCTCTTGTACTCGAGACGGGGAGCCACCCGCAGCGCCGCGGGCAAGACAATCGACGCTGCCGCCACAAAGCTGTGCGGCGCGTAGTCCAGCACGTACTTGGATAGCTGCGTCACCGCAGCCGCATCAACATCGAGCGTTGTGTAGCCCGCCTGGACGAACGACCCGTCGGTGAGGGTTCGCCGGGCTGTGACCTCAATGCCGACCGTGTCAACGTCGCGGATGTTGTAGGTCTGCCAGCGATCGGCCACCGAAGGGCGCAGCCAATCGATGACGTCATGATCGAGCCGACCGAAGACCGTTGCTCCGAAGGTCGATCTGTCCGACGGAAAGATGTCTATTCCGGACTCCCAGGCCCAGGCGTGTTCCGGGCCCACGTCAGGTCTGGCGAGGTTGGCAGGATCAGAGTAGTACCCGCTCGGTGAACGTTGGTACCCGGAACGCCCTGCCCGTCGAGGCACGTAGTCGAATCGCGGTGGATGGCCACCACCCGACACCGAGGGATGGGCTCCACGCCGTACCGAACTCCGTGTAGCGATCGAGCCGGAGACTCGCGTCAAGCTGCACATTCGCGACCGGCGCGTGCCTCCATTCGGAGAAACCGCTGATCCGTTGGATATCGTGATTGCCGAGATTGGTGGACCGTATCCAGTCCGAGCCGGCGTCCAGGCCTAGGGTGACGGAACCGCGGTCACCCACACCGCGCGAGCCGCGAATCGCACCAATCGCCGCATGGGAGCGATGGCGATTCTCAGAAACGCCCGGCCGCCGCACGTCGAAGATGAAGTGGTCGCCGTGCGTGCGGTACGACGTGTTGGCCTGGAGCTGCCAGCCCGCGGCGATCCCGATGCGATGATCGACGGCGAACAGCGCCTGGTTCGTCCACTCGTGCGATGGCGCATTGCCGTAGAAGCCGTTGGCGCCGAAGTCCTTCCAGAGGTACGACGCAAGCAGGCCGGTGCGTTCACCCATGGAGGTGTGCGAGCTGATGCCGGCCGTGGTGAAGCCGCGCTCGACCATGAAGCCCGACGACGTGTCGACTGACGCCGCCAGGACTTCCCGCACGGCGCCGCGCGCGACCCCGACCTGCCCGCGCCCTGCTACAAGAACCCCCGCCGGGTGATCGATGCCATCTGGGGAACCGACGCCGCCCAGTTGCAGAACGCCGGACGCCGGCGCGGTGTCCCGCCGTGTAATCACATTGATCGTGCCGCCGAAGGCGTCGGCGCCGAAAAGCGACGAACCCGGCCCGTGAAGAATCTCGATTCGATCGATCGCGTCGAGGGGCACCGGGATATCGCCGTTGTGATGACCAGACTGCGCGTCGTTCAGCCTCACGCCGTCCACGAGCACCAGCATCTGGCCGAAGTTCGCCCCGCGGATCGCAAAATCGGTCTGCACGCCGCGCTCGCCGCGGGCACGAACGTCCACCGACGAGATCAGACGCAAGGCATCAGCAATGGTGTGCACCGGCAACCGTGCGATCTGATCGCGCGTGATCACCGTGAGGGTGCGCGTGACCGTGCTCAATTCCACGGGGGTGGCGGCAGCGGTCACGACCACATCCTGGCGAAATGGCGCCTGCCCCGCAGACGCGAGCGCCGGAAACGCGACCACAACCATGGCGACAAGAATCGACCCGCGTGCCGAGCCCCACGTCGGAACGGCACCTTCAACTGGCCCACGGCTGCTCATGTCGAAGTGGACTCTTCGGTCAACAGCTTCACTTGTGCGTCCCCTTGGCGCAACGTCCGGACGAACGTCGCCACGATGTCGGGGTCGAACTCCTGGCCGGCAAGCGATTCCAGATAGCTGACGGCTTTCTCCGACGTCCAGGCCTCTCGATACGGACGCTTCGTGCACAGGGCGTCGTAGACGTCGCAGACGTGGACGAGCCGACTGACTGCTCCACACGGACGTTTGTAGTGCAGCGTGGGATAGCCGCCTCCGTTCAACATGATGTGGTGTTCGTAGGCGACAACCGCGGCCAGTTCCATCTCATCCCCGCTCTGCAGGATGATTCGCGCGCCCTCCACGGGATGCTGATTCATGAGCTGGCGCTCTTCGTCTGTCAGTTTTCCCGGCTTCGTGAGGTACTTCGATCGGAATGCTGACCTTGCCGATGTCGTGCAGCAGGCCGGCGACGCCGACGGCCCGTACCTGTTTCGCACCGTACCCCAGAGACTCGGCCAGCGCCATGGACAGCACCGACACATTGAGCGAGTGCGCCGTGGTGTACTGATCGAACTCCTTCAGCTGAAGCAGCGGCATCACGATGCGCTGCTGACCGTGCATCGCCACGGCCAGCGACCACACCACTGCTTCGGCCTCGATGAGCGGCACCCCTTGCCCGGACTGCACGGCGGCCTGCATGGACCGAAACGCGTCGGCCTCCTCGCCGAGAGCCATCTTCAAAGTCGTCGATTCTGCCGCGACGACCGGGACTTCGGCTTCACCCTGGAGACCCACGGTGCCGAAGCGGACCCCCAAGGAGCGCATCTGGCGCGCTTCGCCCGTGGAGATGGACGACAGCGTCAGACGTGCCAGGATCTCCTGGAGGAAGCCCTCGAACTCATCACGAGTGACCGTCCGCTCGAACTCGATGCGCTGGATGCCCGCAGCAATCAGCCGACGGCCGAACTCCCACGCCTTCAACTCCCGCAACGGCTCGCGGCCGAACACGACCTCCTCTTCGAGAAAGGTGAACGTGGGATGCCCCTTGGCAGCCCGCAGGCCGCTGAGCCCTTCGAAGGCCGCATCGACAGCGCCTTCGCGCGACGGATGCCCCTCGGGGTAGAGGGTCATGACAGCCAGGACGTGCGCAAATGCGTTGAGGAAACGGACGGGATCGGTCATCGGCTGATCGGTCGCGCCGCCTCCACGAGTTCAGGGTCTGAGGTCGCAGCCGCGAGGGCCACCATCGCTGCGGCTCGCTTGTCCACGGACCAGGCCCCGGCGAGGCTTCGGATCACCGCAACGAGCACGGGCGTCTTCGCGGCTAGGCGCTGTCGTCCCAAGAGCGTCCGACCGCCGTCAGCCAGACTCAGCAGGGCCTCGAGGGCCGAGGGCTCCGAAATGCGACCAAGCACCGCAACCGCCGTGAGCCGAATCTCTTCGTCGAGATCGCGGGTGACCGCAAGATAGGCCACCTGGTTGGCCACGTCGTGTTCACACTTCTGGGCGATGGCAGCAAGGCCCACCCGAACCACACGCGGATCGACATCCCAAAGCGCGGTCCGAATCGCTTCCTCGCGTTCAGCAGGAAGCGTCAGTTGAAGGCGGATAGCTTCGGATCGTATGCGAGGCTCATCGTGATTGGTCCATTCTGCGATCGAGACGCCTTCCGGGACCCGCCCGAAGCGTTCGAGCAGCACGAGCATGTTGCGCTGGACATACCACCTCTCATCGTTGAGCCGCGCGCCAACCGTGGCGCTCAGGTCGCACGGCGCCTTCGCCAGCCGATCGAGCAGCTTGCGCCTTGTCGCACGGCTCTGCGCAGAGGCCAGGGCGTCCAGCACTCCCTCATATCCCTCCGGAGTCATGAAGGGCAGCAGGCTATCCAGGCTTTCGATATCGAGGGGCTCGCTCGTGAGCAGGACGCTCAGGTTCGAGGGCTGAACCAGGCGAGCCAGGACTTCCTTCGCAGCCGCTTCCGCGCCGTTTGGAGGAGAGAGGACCAGTCCGACGAGCGCGGCCGTCTGCCCCAAGGCAACGGCCTCGTCCACCGCCCGGTCCACGAGCGGTCCGCGAGCACCCGACTCCAGGCTCATCTGCAGGATACGCAGAGAATCATGGCCCTCGAGCGATCGTCCGCCCGCCGCACGCCCGGCGCCTCTGGCGGCGATCGCGAACCGCTGCAGGAGCTGTCGGTGAGACTCAGGATTCGGATCCTCGAGGGTCCAGTCCGACAAGAGCCGCCCGATCTGCTCTCGGAGGCCTTCGCCGGCCATCGGCTGCGATGTCGTGGACGCCTCGTCGGTATGTGCCGCCAGCTTCGAGAGCATCCGCAGCAGACTATGGGAAATCGTCTGTCCGCCCGCGGCGGCCGCCGCTTTCACCACGTCGAGTGCCGCCTCGGCCGTCATGCCTTGAGCCGAGTCGAGGACGAACGCGGCCCGCTGGCCGATGTCGCCGCCCATCTCGAGGATTCGGCGCAACGTGTCGGGACGCAGATCCTCGACCAGACGCGATGCCCGTCGGCGCAGGGCCTCGGTCTCGGCGCCCGATGAGGTGCGCAGCTCGCGCGCGATCTGCGTGATGTATCCGACGATCACCTGATCGTACGCCTCGACCCCCTGGCGTTCGTCGATCGAATGGGCTACGGCCGATGGCTCCAGCGACACTTCCTCCGGCGGAGTCCCCGCATCGGCCGAGATCGCCGCACGAGCGAGCCCAACCCACAGCTCGGCCGATAGCGTTCCTTGCGTTGGATGATCGTCCGCCCATCGGCGCGTCGCCGACGATGGCGAGGCCATCGAACGTGAGCGGGTGCAGCTTCACGTGGTGCCATTCCGGCATCTGCCCACCCGCCAGGCCGGATGCTCCGCCCCGTTCCGGCTCGGAGGCCAGCACGCGCAGCGCCTCGCTCAGCTCGGCGGCCTGGACGCCTCGGCTGACGCTGACCGCACCCAGGTGATGGCGATGCAGTTCCTCCGCCAGCCGCCGGAGGACCGGGTGCTCGGGATCGGTGGTGACCCCCTCCACGATGAGCTGTCGGCGGGCAACGCCAAATGCGAGCGACGGGCGGTCCTCGAGCAAGCGATGGGCCCGCCGCAGGACCGCATCCACTGCTGGACCGAGGGACGGGTGGCCATCGGGGTACATCGCGTGCCGTTGCAAGGCGACCGAGAGAGAGATCAGATACTCACTGAGCTCATTCGACAGCTTCGGGCGCTCTGACCTTTGCGCTGAATCAACCACGATGCACCGACAGCGTACGACGGGGCGGCATCCCAAGCAATATGGAATGCGTTCCCGGGATCCCATACACTCCACCGGGCATGGAACGATCAACGATCATCGTCGCGCGAACGTCGTCGGACGACGTCGGGCTTCGCGAGATCTATGTGGATCTGGACGGCGAGCGTCTCGCGATCCTGCACCACGGACAGACCGCCACGCGAGAGGTCGCGCCAGGCCCGCATCGTCTCCGCGCGCACAATACGCTGTTCTGGCGGACGGTTGACATCGTCTTACAGCCCGGCGAGCACGCTGCGTTCACCGCCGTGAATCGACCAGGCTGGGGCACGTTCTCCGTGCTCGCGGTGCTGGGAGCTGGCCCGCTGTATCTGACCTTCGAGCGCGCCTCGTCCAGTTGACGCCGACGTAGCGCGGGGATGCCGGCACCAGACTGAGCACAGCGAAGGATCGTTGAAAGAGGAATCGAGCCCGAAGGCCGAGCCGCCATGCGGCGACGGCCGAGCGCCTGATGACCGATGCCGGCACCAGACTGAGCGAAGCGAAGATCGTTGGAGAAGGAATCGAGCCCGAAGGCCGAGCCGCCATGCGGCGACGGCCGAGCGCCTGATGACCGATGCCGGCACCAGACTGAGCGAAGCGAAGGATGGTGCCGGAGGAGGGAATCGAACCCACACGACCTTGCGGTCACCGGATTTTGAGTCTGATTGACGCTTCCGGCACCAATCCAACCAGATCAACAACTTGCAGAAATCCTTCAGGAACTCGCGGTCCTTCGCTCCTGCGACGTTTACGAGAATTACGCTGGATTATCTGGCGACAGGGCAAGTGTAGGACAAGTGATGGAAGCCAGTGGCAAGGACGACGACCTAGCGCGCACGGAAATGCCCCCCTGCAAAGGCTGGCGTGAGGCCGTTGTTCCCGGTTGCTCAGTTCGGCCGATTTCGGTCATGACCAGCCGTACGCGTGAAGCTCCTGCGCGCGAAATCGTTTGTCAGTCGGGATGAGTTCGTTCCCGATTTCGTCCAGGAACCCACCGAATACCTTTAGCTTCGTAAGGATCGGCGCGCCCCGGCCCCAATTGGCTTTGTAGTGCTCGGTAAGCTCCCAACGAACGTTCAGGATCTCTGGTTCTTGAGCGCCGTGGGCGCGCCATTCCGCTTTACAGCCGACACAGCCTGGTGCCGTTTCCTTACCGTGCTCTGCAAGCCAGATTTTCGCGGAGCCGCACCGAAGCGACTCCCTCAAGAAATCCTTTGCAAGATCTGAGCAGGGCGCGGCCAAAAGCGTCGATTCCAAGATGTCGAGATAGGCTCGGTTCGTCTCTAGCCCTTCGAATGGCCCTCGATAATAGGCCGCCCGGTAGCCGTTCCACGAGTTAAAGAACAGATCGAACAGTTCGTTTCCAGCGTCAATCGAATAAGCGACCCGCTTGAAAGGCGTTCCATGTATTCGGTCTTCGTGGCAGCAGAGAATTGTGTGCGGCTGAATCCTACGAAGGACTGACTCAATGGACGGTGCTCTTCTTAGTCTTTCAAGTCGAGTGCTGTCCTCGCCGAGTGAGAAGCTCCAGGGCACTTTACGTTAGCGAGCTACTTGTGCCCGGACATGGGACGCCGGGCTCCGTCGCACAGAAGCCATACGCGCGTCACGCTCGCTTGATCTGTATTCACTGGGCGATCAGGGCCTCGATAATCTCTTTGAAAGAGGGAGACGGAGTACGACGCAAGACTTGCAGAGCAGATTCAATTCGTTCCGGCTTCATGCCGCCAACCTCAAGAACGACAAGAAACGCGAGCCTCGGTAACCAGACAGCACTATTCCGATAGTCACCGCACTTGGCATCGAATGCCTCTTTCATTAGCGCAGGTCTCTGAAGCAGGGTGCCGTACGCGGGCGCGTGCTCGCGGATTTGCGGGAGCAAGGGATTCCCATCAGCCGCAAACGGGTCGCGCGGCTGATGCAGGCCGAGGGCCTCCGGGCTCGCGAGCGGAAGCGATTTCGGGCGACGACCATGAGCGATCACGATCAGCCGATCGCGGCGAATGTCCTCGATCGGCAGTTCGCGGCCGCCCGCCCGAATCAGTGCTGGGTGGGTGACACCACCGAGTTCGTGATCGGGAGCAGCGCCAAGCTGTATCTGGCGGCCATCCTGGATCTCCATTCGCGATTCATCGTGGGGTGGGCGGTCAGTGCCGTCAACGACCGGCATCTCACGGTCAGTGCGCTGGATAAGGCGGTGAAGCGCCGCTGTCCTGACGCCGGCCTTCTCCATCACTCTGACCAGGGCTGCACGTACGCCAGCGAGGACTATCGGACCCGCTTGGCGGCGCATGGCATCACGTGCAGCATGAGTCGTCGCGGCAACTGCTACGACAACGCGGTGATGGAAAGCTGGTTCGCGACCGTGAAGAGTGAAGAGGGCGAGCGCTTCGAAAGCTACGCCCACGCAAAGGAGGCCTTGTTCGACTATATCGAGGTGTTCTATAACCAACGTCGTCGACATTCCACGCTCGGCCAGATCAGCCCAGCGGAGTTCGAACGACGGTCGACTCACGCAGCATAGTTAAACCGTCCACCGAATCGGATCAAGCCCACTGTCGTCAGCCCCTCACTTCGAACTTCAGCCGTTCACCGGTATCGTTGCAGCACCTCTTCCGCCACCGGCCCATATCTCTCGAGACCGCGAACCGGCAGCGCGTCAAGCGCCCGGTTAATGGCCAGCGCGTAGCGGTCCATCATGTTGCTGGCCAAGACGATTCCGCCCAGCAACGCCATCACACCGAGAGTTTTCACTGCAAGGTCCCTGACGCCTGGGCTCCGGCCGCGTCCCAACAACGGCGAGCCCGCCACGAACATGCAGAAGGCGGCGTGTGACACGTAATGAGCACGCATCCGAAACGTCGCATAGTGGGCGACGGCATTCGCGACAATGATGATTAGCGCAATCCACTGGAGGTGGCTCAAACGGCGCGCCGCCGCCATCCCAGTCAGAAGCGCGGTCGACACGATCACCGGCACGAACACGGGCAAGGACTCACGCGACAGCAGCGCACCAGTTTCGTCGAACACCGGCAGCATCGGGGCGATGATGTTCTTGAGGACGTTCTCAGCGTAGTTGATGTACCGCAGGAGGGAAGGCAGCTCGTCACTGCGCTGGTAGTGCAACAGGCCAAAGAACATATAGCCATCCGGGCCGTAGGAGGCGAAACTGGGTCCGAAGATGACGACCCGAAACACGACGTACCCGGCGATCGTCGCTGCGGCGGCAGCTGCCAATCTCGCGCGCGGTCGTCCAGACATGAACGCGTACGCGAACGCCAGCGCCGGCACAACCAGCCCGCTTTCCTTGCTCATAAGTGCAAGCACGGATAACGCCGCCATCGACCCAAGCCGAACCGATGCCGCCGGCGCGGTGGTGTCCGACGGCTCCGCGTGACGCGTCAACTGGTAAACGAACACCAACAGGAACAGTCCTGTCTGCGCGACCTGGCGGTGCGACGTGACGGTCGCCGCAAGCCACGTGTACTCGGAAATCATGAAGATCGCTGCGAACAGGAGGGCGACGCTGCGGTCGGGCTGCGCGCGCCGGAGGATCGCGTACAGCAGAGACACATTCGCCAGGTGCACGACTTGGTTGAGGATCTGATTCGGCACGTTCCAGACGCCAAACATCTGGTATACCACCCACATGCTGGCCGGCGTCAGCGGGCGATAGAGGTTGTTGTCATGGCCGTGATCCCCGACAAAATACGAGAAGGGGTTGCGAAGCCTGACGGACGCCAGATATTGCAGGTCATCGCTGTTCGTCGGCGGCCACCAGATTGCCCGCCCGTAGATCGCCAGGCCCAAGACGGCCAGCCAGACGTAGGGTTGGACCTGCTCCGCGGTGCGGAAGATGAGGCCGTTCCGCCATGTCCACAAGCCATCCGCTTGGCGGGCGTACCACTGCGTCAGAACCATCACCAGCGCCGCAAGCGCGGCCAGCGCCGCCATTCGGTCGGCCACCGCGACGATCACGCTTCCATGCCGCACCCGTGCCCGTCGCGCCGTTCGCTCGGCGTCGCTCAACGTCGAGCGCTCGCGGTTGATGTGGTGCGTGTCGGCTACCGCCGAATCCCCGACGAGAGCGCGAATGGTCTCCGCAGATGGATTGACGAGGTCGTACCGCCACGTCGAGTCGTCGAGGCGCTCACCGTCCTCCAGACGAAAGCGCGCCTCCAGTTCCTGCCGCGCGGACACGTCGACCGATGAGTCCCACCGGATATGGACGAGCGCTCCGCGCGGCCCGACGAAGGCGCGCGCGGCGATTGGCAGGCAGACAGCGGCTATGACGCCTATCATTGTGACCCGCCGCCTTGCAGTGACCAGCATTCGCTTGGTAACCTCGCATAGCGTCAGCGATAGCACTCGGCAGAGTGAACGACCTGCCCGACCTGCCGTCGCCTGCCATACATATAGAGGAGGACCTGAGCGGCAGGCACCTGGCGACGCAGGCGCCTATCACCCTTCCGCTCGCGCCAAATCATACCGTCAGGTGCGGCTGCAAGCCATTTTCAGTTCATGAGCGACGTCTCAATCACGCTTCCGGACGGCTCCCGCCGTACCGTGCCGGCGGGCACCGCTGTCCGCGACGTCGCGGACAGCGATCTCTCCGCGCCTCGCCAGGGTCGCCCTCGCGGGCATCGTCGACGAGCGTCCGGTCGATCTCTCCTTCCCGCTCGAGAAGGACGCGTCGGTCCGGGTCGTGACGCCCGACAGCCCCGAAGCGTTGCTGTGCCGGGGCGAATTCTGTGCCCAATCAGATCCTTTGGGGGAGCCGTGCTCTGCCACGTCGTGAATGTCAGCGACGCGCCGCGAACGGTTCGCGTTCAAATCCTTGGCATAGCCACCCCATTTTCTGACCAGACGTTCACTCTCGGAGTGGGGGAGCACGGCTGGGTCGATGCTAGCACCGTCAAGGCGGATGTGACTTGTCAGTTCACCGTCACGAATGGTACGAGGGCGGACATTCGCGGACAGATTTCTCTGGCCGAATATCCATTCGCCCACGGGAATCACCGCCACCCGCGGGGTTACGGCGGCCAGTACTCGGTTGTCGTGGTGTATGCGACCTGATTAGAGTCGAGGCATGGGAGCCTCGGATCGTCGTTCCCCCGCGCACATGATTTTCGCATCCGAGAAGTCCAACGCCACCTTCAACGGTTCGCCTTTGCGTTCGATGCTCTGGCTCGGAGGCGGTTCTCACGTTTTGTGGAACATTCGGCACCGATTTCTTTCGTCAGTCATCGGCACTCTACCTACAGATCGATTCGCTGGCGCTGCGCTCACGAGCGCAGCCTCCGACTATCTGACCGCTTGGGTCGTGAAACGAAAACGCCACGTTCATGTCCGACGCGGTGGCCATCTCATCGGCGAGCCCTCGAAACTGATTGAAGACCGCGAGCTTCTTCGCGGCGAAGTTTAGCGCGCTCCTCTGCGAGAACGTCAGCAGCACGACAACGTTGTTTGCATCCATGTTCACGTGGACCAGCGTGAAGACGCCATCCTGACACCAGTTCTCCGCCGCGGCACGCGCAGCAGCCGGAGCTTCCACCCGGCACGGTTCGTCCTTCGCAGTCGTCGGTAGCGGTATCGCGCTCGACGATGCGGGCGTTCCGCCAGTGAGTGTCCCGATAATCTGTGGCAAGGCCAGCGCAAACGCTATTCCGCCGACAAGAAGGATCACCGGACACAAGACGGAAAGCATCTACCGTCGCTACGCGATTGTGAGTGAGGGTGACCTCCGCGAGGGGCTTGGAAAGTTGGCGAACCACGGGGCGGGACAAGTGCAGGGCAAGTGAGCTCGATCTGGTCGCGTCGCACCACTGCGACGGTCTTCGAGACAGTAACTTTCCCTAACAAAAAATGGTGCCGGAGGAGGGAATCGAACCCACACGACCTTGCGGTCACCGGATTTTGAGTCCGGCGCGTCTGCCAGTTTCACCACTCCGGCGATTGAGTGACGGTCTCGATCCTATCAGCAACTTACGCGGTTTGCTGCGCTGGTCTCCCGCTTGCTTTTCCCGATTTGTCCCGGTGATTTGTCCCTGTCAAGGCGGCAAGCCGACGCTCATTCAGAGGCCGCCGCCGATTTCTCACCCGCGGGGAACCGCTCGTACAACCTTCTTCAATTTTCCGACCAGATCAGACGCTGCCTTTCTTTGGTCCTTGGGATCGTAAGAACGCAGTTCCCACTTGTCAGACCACAAGACAGCATTAGTCGCCTTGTCCTGCAAGCTCAGAACGCCGGTTCTGCGCACGCGAAAGCTAATACCTCCCTCCGCTTTGCTGACGACGTATCCTTCGTCTCTCGTTGACGATGAGGAACTGAGCCTCGTCCTTGGACAGAACTATCTTCAGCAGTACCTTTCTGCCGTTGTAATTCGAGCTCAATGTCGGCCCCGAATCCACCTATGTCTTCTATGTAAACGCTCGAGCCTGCTGGAATGCCAGCACTCTGAGCCGTGGCACCCACCGGGCAAATGACGGAACCGGCCAACGCAGCAACGAATACCAGGCTTCTTCTTCGGCACTCCTTACAAGAAGTGAACGGAAAGGACCTCGGTCACGCGGGAAATAGGCGCTCTTTCCCCGCGACACCTGTCTCGGCTTGCCCAAGGCCACTCTCAGAATTTATGCCCACAAAATAGAGCCTTTAGTTCACCGGCACGCACGGCCCAAAAGGTGTACGCTCGGCGCTCCCATGATGCCGCATCGCCTCTGCCCGCTCTGTCAACAGTCTGGGCGCTTGCTTGACGTTGCCAGGAGCAATCCGTTCGGCTCGTCCGTCGATTACTACCGCTGCGATCCCTGCGGGCATGTATGGACCCACAGCAGGTCTGACCCCAACGCCGCCGCCGTATACGTCACCACACCGAGCGGCGAGACGCCTCAGCCCGAGCAGTAGCTCACCGATTCAATCGTTTCCGGCGCGTTCGATCTTTCATCTCGCGCCGTCCTGAACGCGTCGCCATGGCGTTTCAGTAGCTACCTAGTCCGGCACTGGAGTAGACGGTCGCGACGGATTGCAAGCCATCAGCGGAACCTACATCGACATGAGCACCAACTCTGTTGTCTAGCA
This sequence comes from uncultured Acidobacteriota bacterium, assembly GCA_963827515.1. GTDB lineage: Bacteria > Acidobacteriota > Vicinamibacteria > Vicinamibacterales > UBA2999 > JABFSA01. Next base: position 283,828 of record CAWHBF010000028.1, read on the forward strand.
GATACCCAAGATCCCGTGGCAGTTCCTGCGGCTAATTAGGGCGCCTTTGCTAGGCAGACTGTTTCGCGCCTGGACGCCAGAGCGGCCGGTTAGACCGTTGAGGCGGTCCACACCCTCGCGCAGGTCTGCTTCACTCGTGATGGCGTACCGTCGACCGCCTCGGTCTTGTGTCCTGTGAGCTGCATCGCCACCCACCCGGGACAAACCTCGAGTCGTGGTGTCCGTCTATGGTGCGAGTCTACGTGCGGCCGTCGGTCTTTGGTCTCTAGTCTCAAAGCCCGAAGCACAACCAGCGACCAGCGACCGGCGACTGAAGACCAAAGACCGTATACCAGCCCGGCTGCTACACTGGAGAGTATGCACCCCCGTTTGGTCCATGTAGAGGACCTCGCGCACCTCGATCGCCTCCTGAGGACGCCCGATCCCCAGCCGCTGCTACTTTTCAAGCATAGCCGCACGTGCGGCACGAGTGCCCAGGCGCTCGACGAACTCCTGGAGCATCTTGACGAGCGCGGCACTGATGCCCGCTATGCCATCGTGACGGTGCAAACCCACCGAGAGGTCTCCACCGCCGTGGCGAAGACGCTCGGCATTCGACATGAAACGCCGCAGGTGCTGCTCATCCAGGACGGCCGCGTGTTGTGGAGCGCGTCGCACTTCCGCGTCACGGCTGACGCCGTGGATGCCGCGATCCGACGCCTCCGGCCATCGGAGAGCGTGACGGTCGGCTGATGACGGCACTCTGGCGAGTCGCGATCCTGAGCCTCCTGGTCGCGGGGACCGCGCCGCTCGGAGGGGCCCAGCAAATGTCAGCATCCGCACGTTCCGAACTCGCGCCCACCGGCCGGCTTCGTGTCGGCATCAACTTCGGAAACGCACTCTTGGCCGTCAAGGATGCGAACGGCATGCCCGGGGGCATCGCGGTTCGTCTGGCGCAAGAGCTGTCTCGCCGCGCCGGCGTGCCCATGGATATCGTGGGCTACGAGTCAGCAGGAAGAATGGCCGACGGCGCGAAGGTCGGCGTCTGGGATGTCGCCTTCCTCGCGGCCGATCCCGACCGAGCTGGAGAGATCGCCTTCACTGCTCCCTATCTGGAGATCGACACCACGTATCTCGTCCCAGCCGGGTCGCCGCTCCGAACACTGCAGGACGTCGACCGTGACGGTGTTCGCATCGCCGTGTCGGAGAAAAGCGCTTACGACCTGTTTCTCACACGCGAGCTGAAGCGCGCCCAACTGGTGCGCGCGCCAAGTCCCAACGCCTCGGTCGATCTCTTCTTCACGCAACGGCTCGATGCCCTCGCGGCGCTTCGGCCAGTGCTCGTCGATCTCGCAGAACAGCATCCGGGCACGCGTGTCCTGGACGGTCGGTTCACCGTCGTCACGCAGGCCGTGGGAGCGCCGAAAGGCCGCGCGGCCGCCTCGCAGTTCCTCCGTGAGTTCGTCGAGGACGCCAAAGCTTCGGGTCTGGTTGCGAAGGCCATCGAAGGGAGCGGCATCCGCGGCGTGTCGGTAGCCCCGCCCGCGCCGCGCAACTAGGTCGGCGTGCTCGTGATGGCCGAGAGGGTCCCGGCAATTGCGCG